>NZ_LMDP01000001.1 GCF_001425835.1 Afipia sp. Root123D2 | reverse complement strand
TCGACAAGAGTTGTGCCGAGTCTTGCGGGGGACGGGGAGACGATGATGCCGGCGGCTTCCATGGCGGTGATCTTGGACTCGGCGTCGCCCTTTCCGCCGGACACGATGGCGCCGGCATGGCCCATGCGGCGGCCGGGAGGGGCGGTGCGCCCGGCGATGAAGCCGACCATCGGCTTCTTGCGGCCGCGCCTGGCCTCGTCCTTGAGGAACTGGGCGGCGTCCTCCTCGGCCGAACCGCCGATCTCGCCGATCATGATGATCGAGGTGGTTTTGTCGTCGGCCAGGAACATCTCCAGCACGTCGATGAACTCGGTGCCCTTGACCGGGTCGCCGCCGATGCCGACCGCCGTGGTCTGGCCAAGCCCGGCCTGGGTGGTCTGGAACACCGCTTCATAAGTCAGGGTGCCGGAGCGCGACACGATGCCGACATTGCCCGGCTTGAAGATGTTGGCCGGCATGATCCCGATCTTGGATTCGCCGGCGGTGACCACGCCGGGACAGTTCGGGCCGATCAGCCGCGACTTCGAGCCGCTCAGCGAGCGCTTGACCCGCACCATGTCGAGCACCGGGATGCCCTCGGTGATGCACACGATCAGCGGAACCTCGGCGTCGATCGCCTCGCAGATCGCGTCCGCCGCGCCCGGCGGCGGCACATAGATCACGGACGCCTCGGCGCCGGTCTTAGCGCGGGCCTCGGCGACGGTGTCGAACACCGGGAGGCCGAGATGGGTGGTGCCGCCCTTGCCCGGCGAGGTGCCGCCGACCATTTTTGTGCCGTAGGCGATCGCGCCCTCGGAGTGGAAGGTGCCGTTCTTGCCGGTGAAGCCCTGGCAGATGACTTTGGTGTTCTTGTCTATCAGCACGGACATCGGCTTACTTTCCCTTCACGGCGTTGACGATCTTCTGCGCGGCATCGTCGAGATCGTCGGCCGGCAGCACGTTGAGGCCGCTCTCGCGGATGATGGTCTTGCCTTCCTCGACATTGGTGCCCTCGAGCCGCACCACCAGCGGCACCTTGAGCCCGACCGCCTTGACCGCGGCGACGACGCCGGCGGCGATCACATCGCACTTCATGATGCCGCCGAAGATGTTGACCAGGATGCCCTTCACATTGGGATCGGCGGTGATGATCTTGAACGCCGCCGTCACCTTCTCTTCACTGGCGCCGCCGCCGACGTCGAGGAAGTTCGCGGGGCTCTCGCCATAGAGCTTGATGATGTCCAGCGTCGCCATCGCCAGACCGGCACCGTTGACCATGCAGCCGATGGTGCCGTCGAGCGCGATATAAGCGAGGTCGTACTTCGACGCCTCGATCTCCTTGGCGTCCTCCTCGGTGGTGTCGCGCAGCGCGACGATGTCGGGGTGGCGGTAGAGCGCGTTGGAGTCGAACGACACCTTGGCGTCGAGGCAGCGCAGCTGGCCGTCCTTGGAGACGATCAGCGGGTTGATCTCGAGCATCTCCATGTCGCGGGCGACGAACGCGTCATAAAGCTGCGCCACCAGCTTGCCGGCCTGCTTGGCGAGATCGCCGGTGAGCCCGAGCGCCTGCGCCACGGTGCGGCCGTGGTGCGGCATGATCCCGGTCGCCGGATCGACCGAGAAGGTCACGATCTTCTCTGGCGTGTCATGGGCGACCTTTTCGATGTCCATGCCGCCTTCGGTCGAAACCACGAACGAGATCCGCGAGGTTTCGCGGTCGACCAGCGCCGAGAGATAGAACTCCTTCTCGATCGCCGAGCCGTCCTCGATGTAGAGCCGGTTGACCTGCTTGCCGGCAGGCCCGGTCTGCGCCGTCACCAGCGTGGCGCCGAGCATCTCGCCGGCGAACGTCTTGACCTCGTCGACGGATTTGGCCAGCCGCACGCCGCCCTGCGTTCCGGCCGAGGCTTCCTTGAACTTGCCCTTGCCGCGGCCGCCGGCGTGGATCTGGCTCTTCACCACCCACACCGGACCGCCGAGCTGCTTCGCCGCAGCCTCCGCCTCCGACGCCTTGAAGATCGGCACCCCCTTCGACACAGGAACGCCAAACTCCTTCAGCACCGCCTTCGCCTGATACTCGTGNTTCGCCGCAGCCTCCGCCTCCGACGCCTTGAAGATCGGCACCCCCTTCGACACAGGAACGCCAAACTCCTTCAGCACCGCCTTCGCCTGATACTCGTGAATGTTCATGACGCGTGCGGCCTCACTTGATCAGACCGGCGCCGCGCGCCCACTTGTACTTGGCACCGAGCAACTCGACCGGAAGTTCGGTCGAATAGGCGTAGGCCGGAATGCCGTTCTGGTAGAGATATTCGGCGGCTTCCTCGACCTCGACGTCACCTGCAAGCGAGGCGACCATCGGCTTGTCGAAGCCCTTGGCCTTCATTTCGTTCTTCACCTCGATCATGTTCTTGGCGAACACCATCGGCGGCGTGACGATGGTGTGCCAGTAGCCGAGGATGAGCGAGTGAATGCGTTCGTCGGTGAGGCCGAGCTTGACGGTGTTGACGTAAGTGATCGGCGGTTCGCCGCCGGTGATGTCGACCGGATTGCCGGCCGCGCCGAACGGCGGGATGAACTTGCGGAACGCCGCATCGAGATCGTCCGGCATCTTCATCAGTGCCATGCCGTTATCGACCACCGAGTCCGACAGCAGCACGCCTGAGCCACCGGCACCGGTGATGATGAGCACGTTCTCGCCCTTCGGAGTCGGCAGCACGGGGATGCCGCGCGCGAACTCGAGAAGCTGGCGCAGCGAGCGGGCGCGGATAACACCCGACTGCTTGAGAACGTCCTCATAGATCTTGTCGTTACCCGCGAGCGCGCCGGTATGCGACGCCGCTGCCTTGGCACCCGCCGACGTGCGGCCGCCCTTCAGCACCACGACCGGCTTGTTCTTGGAGACGCGCTTGGCTGCGTCGGCAAAGGCGCGGCCATCCTTCAGGTCTTCGCAGTGCATCGCGATGATGTTGGTGTTCTTGTCCTGCTCAAAGAAAGCGAGCAGATCGTCCTCGTCGATGTCGGATTTGTTGCCGAGACCGACGATCGCCGACACGCCCATCTTCGCGGAGCGTGAGAAGCCAATGATCGCCATGCCGATGCCGCCCGACTGCGACGACAGCGCCGTCGATCCCTTGACGTCGTAGGCGGTGCAGAAGGTCGCGCAGAGATTGGCTGGGGTGTAGTAGAAGCCGTAAATGTTCGGCCCCATCAGGCGCACATTGTACTTGTTGCCGATCTCGACGATCTCTTCCTGCAACGCAGGCTCGTTCGCCTCGGCAAAGCCCGACGGAATCAGAACCGCGCCGGGAATTTTCTTCTCGCCGCATTCCTTGAGTGCGCCCGCGACGAATTTCGCGGGGATCGCGAACACCGCGGTGTCGATGGTGCCGGGGACGTCCTTGACGCTCTTGTAGGCCTTGTAGCCGAGAATTTCGTCGGCCTTCGGATGGATCGGATAGATCTCACCCTTGTAGCCGCCGTTGATGAGATTCTTCATCACCGAGTTGCCGATCTTGCCGGCTTCGGCGGACGCGCCGATCACCGCCACAGCCTTCGGCATCATGATCCGGTTCATCGCGGTGACGATTTCTTCGTTCGAGCGCGGAGCAGGGCGCGGCTTGTAGGCGAAGTCGACGACGATGCGTACGTCAGCCGCGATGGCGTCCTTCTTGGTCGCGAACACCGGGTTGAGATCGAGTTCGATGATTTCAGGGAAATCGCTGACGAGTTGCGACACGCTGACGATGATCTTGGCGAGAGCCTCGCGGTTGACCGGGTCGCCGCCGCGCACGCCTTTCAGCATCTCATGAGCCTGGATGCCGTCGAGCATCGTCAGCGCTTCGTCCTTGGTGGTGGGAGCGAGGCGGAAGGTCACGTCCTTCAGCACTTCGACCAGCACGCCACCGAGGCCAAACGCCACCAGTTTGCCGAACGAGCCATCGGTGATCGAGCCGATGATGACTTCGGTACCGCCCATCAGCATCTGCTGAACCTGAATGCCTTCGATTTTAGCATCGGCCTTGTACTTCTTGGCATTGGCCAGGATGGTGTCGTAGGCGGCCTTCGCCGCGGCGTCATCCTTGACGCCGACCACCACGCCGCCGGCTTCCGTCTTGTGCAGGATGTCGGGCGAGACGATTTTCATCACCACCGGGTAACCCATGCCGGACGCGAGCTTGGCGGCCTCCGCGGCTGATTTCGCAAGCCCTTCGCCGGGGACGCTGATGCCGTAAGCATCGCACACCAGTTTGCCTTCAGGCGCGGTGAGGCTTGTGCGGCCATCGGCCTTGACCATATCGAGGATCTTGCGGACCGATGCTTTGTCGACTGCCATGGGTTTCTCTCCGATGTTGTGATGTTCGTTTGTCGTGGCCGGATACTATCCAGCCTTGCTGCTTAATTGAAATGCGGCACTCTGCCGATTATCGTTTTACGTCCGAGGTTCTGGTCGATTTCGGGGGTAATCAAACATACCGCCGTGACCTTATTATTGTATGCGTTGAAAGAATGACCCGCCGGATGTGCCGGCGGGTCTGTCGTTGGGTCAGGTTGCGAACTGACCGGCCGCGCTCACGGTCCGGCTCTTTTCGACAACCGATTTTCGCCAGGGCTTGAGAACGAAGACCGCGAGCAGCGACGCCAGGATATTGGCGCCAGCGGCGAGCAGGAATACACCGTCCCAACTGCCGGTCGCCTGCTGCATGTAGTTGCCGAAGGGGACCAGAAGTGCCGCCGTACCTTTGGCCGTATAGAGCAAACCGGCATTGGTCGTTGCGAACTTCGAGCCGAACGTGTCGGTGCAGACCGCTGGGAACAGGCTGTAGATTTCACCCCACGCGAAGAACACCAGACCGGTCAGGATCACGAAGCCCACCGGGTTGTGACCCCACATATACAGCATCACGATGCCGATGCCTTCGAAGCCGAAAGCGAGAAACATCGTGTTCTCGCGTCCGATCCTGTCCGAGATCCAGCCGAAGAACGGCCTTGTCAGTCCGTTGAGGACGCGGTCGATCGTCGCCGCGAAGGTTACGGTCATCATGGTGATGCCCATCAGGGTCACCGGGATGTCGGTCAGCTTCCAGTCGGCAGCGATCGGCTTGAGATTGGCCGTCACCAGAAGGCCGCCCGCGCCGACGATCACGAACATGAAGTACATCAGCCAGAACACGGGATGCTTGATGACTTGCCCGGGATTGTAGTCGTGGCGGGTCTGCTGAATCGCGGCGTTGACCACAGGGGGAGGGGTTTGACCGGCCTTGGGAGCGATAATGAAGATCGCAAGGATCATGCAGATGATTCCCTGGCCGATACCGAAATTGAAGAATGCAGCCTGGAAGCCGTCATTCTTGATCATGTGCTGAATAGGCGCGACTGTCAGCGCTGAACCAGCACCGAAGCCGGCGGCGGTGATGCCCGCGGCAAGGCCGCGTTTATCGGGAAACCACTTCAGCGCGTTGCCGACACAGGTGCCGTACACCGCACCGGCGCCCACGCCGGCAATGATCTGGCCGACGTAAAATCCGCTGAGGCTTGTCGCGTAGGAGTTGATGATCCAGCCGATTGCGCAGAACGCACCGCCCATCATGATGACAATGCGTGGACCGTATTTGTCGACGATCCAGCCCTCGAACGGGACCAGCCAGGTTTCGAACAGCACGAACAGCGTGAAAGCCCACTGGATCGCCGCGCGGTCCCAACCGAATTGTTTCTGAATGTCGGGGACGAAGAACGTCCAGCCATATTGCAGGTTTGCAATCATCACCATGCAGCCGACGCCGATGGCGAGCTGGGTCCATCGATAGCCGTCGCTTACACGTGTAGCGTCATTATAAGCCGATACCGCCATGTCTATCCTCCCAATCGCACTCTCTGCCGGAGCACGTAAGGCTGGATATTGGTATATGATATGCCAATGCGCAAGCGTTAAAGAATACGAAATACAAAAAACCGGATACCACAGAGGGCATCCGGTTTTTAAAAGTCACAGCGTTTGGGAGAAGAGAAAAGCTGCGAGATTAAAGGCCGAAAGGCTCCACATTGCCGTTGCGGGCAGTGACTTCGACCACCTCGTGAAAGAAGGATCCGATCGCTGCAAACAGCGACCCGAACAGGCGGGCGAGGAAGCTGGACTGGCGCAGGTCATAGGATGTGGTGGTCATTTCATTGCCTTTCAGAAAACCGTCGATGCGTCTTGTATACGGTATGCCAGAGATAAGAGGCAGCTATTATACTGCAACGCCATAATGCCGTTTTGCATGGCAACATAGGGTCTTGTGTGTTTTTGACTGAGTTGATTGACAGTTGGTATTTGGTATGCCAATTTTTTAACGTAACGGGTCGGCTCTCGGCAGGCGCGGTTTACGCGCGGGTCGGATCGCCGGACGCATTGTTTTGAGAGCGGTTGATGAAAACCCGGCGTGGTCAGTTTTCACGTTCAACGCGTCCCGACTGTGATGTGTATCCCGGTGTCGCAGCGGGTTTTGAGTCGCAGCTATCGGGTTTCGTAATTGCAAGGTCGATGGGCCATCGCAATAAGGGTCCGAAGTAGAAGAATAGATGCCGGCGGTTCGCCAGCAGGAAGTCTCGAACCACTCGTTCAATAGCAAAGTCGCAAAAAAGCGGCGAAAGCCTGGGAGGGTTATGATGTCAGTCACAGCAGTCGCACAAAGCGTTGGTGCAAGCACAGCCGGCGCAGAGCAGGAATTGACGGACGGTTTTCACCTCATCATCGATGCGCTCAAACTCAACGGCGTCGAGACGATCTACGGTGTGCCGGGCATTCCGATCACGGATTTTGGACGCATGGCGCAGGGCGCCGGCATTCGTATCATTTCGTTCCGGCACGAACAGAACGCCGGCAACGCCGCGGCCATCGCGGGCTTCCTGACAAAAAAACCGGGCATCTGCCTCACAGTTTCGGCGCCCGGTTTTCTGAACGGTCTGACGGCGCTCGCCAACGCCACCACCAACTGTTTTCCCATGATCCTCATCTCCGGCTCGTCCGAGCGCGAGATCGTCGACCTGCAGCAGGGCGACTATGAGGAGATGGACCAACTCGCCATTGCCAAACCGCTCTGCAAGGCGGCTTTTCGCGTGCTGCACGCCGCCGACATCGGCATCGGCGTGGCGCGCGCGATCCGCGCTGCCGTCTCGGGGCGTCCAGGCGGTGTTTATCTCGATCTGCCCGCCAAGCTGTTCGGGCAGGTGATGAATGCGGACGCCGGGCAGAAGTCTCTCGTGAAGGTCATCGACGCCGCACCGGCACAGATTCCCGCGCCGGCTGCGGTCAAGCGTGCGCTCGACGTGTTGAAAAGCGCCAAGCGGCCGCTAATCATTCTCGGCAAGGGCGCTGCCTATGCACAGGCCGACGATGCGGTCCGCGCGCTGGTTGAGAAAAGCGGCATACCGTTCCTGCCGATGAGCATGGCCAAGGGCCTTTTGCCCGATACGCATCCGCAGTGCGCGGGCGCGGCGCGCTCGACAGCGTTGAAAGATGCCGACGTCGTGATGTTGGTCGGCGCGCGCCTGAACTGGCTGCTCTCGCACGGCAAGGGAAAGACCTGGGGCGACGCACCCAAGAAGTTCATCCAGATCGACATCGAGCCCAAGGAAATGGACTCGAACGTCGAGATCGTTGCGCCACTGGTCGGCGACATCGGGTCCTGTGTGTCCGCGCTGCTCGATGGCATGGGTGACAAGTGGCCGGCAGCGCCATCCGACTGGACCGGTGCGATCAAGACGAAGCGCGAAGAGAACGTCGCCAAAATGGCGCCGAAGCTGATGAAGAATACCGCGCCGATGGATTTCCACGGTGCGCTTGGCGCGTTGCGCACCGTCGTTAAGGAGCGGCCGGATGCGATTCTCGTCAACGAAGGCGCCAATACGCTCGATCTTGCGCGCGGCGTCATCGACATGTACCAGCCGCGCAAACGTCTCGACGTCGGCACCTGGGGCGTGATGGGCATCGGCATGGGCTTCGCCATCGCCGCGGCGATCGAAACCGGCAAGCCGGTGTTGGCGGTTGAGGGCGATAGCGCCTTCGGCTTTTCCGGCATGGAAGTCGAGACGATCTGCCGTTACGACCTGCCGGTCTGCATTGTTATTTTCAACAATAACGGAATCTATCGCGGCACCGACCTCAATACGTCGGGCGGCGCGGACCCGGCGACCACAATGTTCGTCAAGGGCGCGCGCTACGACAAGATGATGGAAGCGTTCGGCGGTGTCGGCGTCAATGTGACGACGCCGGACGAGCTGAAGCGTGCGGTGGACGCCGCGATGGACTCCGGCACGCCGACGCTGATCAACGCAGTGATCGATCCGGCCGCCGGCACCGAGAGCGGCCGTATCGGAAATCTCAACCCGCAGAGCGTGGTTGGCAAAAAGAAGTGAGAACACCTCTCGTTGCCTTGCCCAGTGCAGGCGAGGCAACGAGACCGAGGGAAACAAGAATCGAAACTGGAGGCAGTTATGACTAAAGCGCTTGAAGGCGTTCGTATCCTGGATTTCACGCACGTTCAATCCGGCCCGACCTGCACGCAGTTGCTGGCCTGGTTCGGTGCTGACGTCATCAAGATCGAGCGTCCGGGTGGCGGCGACATCACTCGCGGTCAGCTTGTGGATGTGAAAGGCGCAGACTCGCTGTACTTCACGATGCTGAATCACAACAAGCGCTCGATCACTGTCGACAGCAAGAATCCGCAAGGCAAGTTCGTGATCGAAGAGCTGATCAAGACCTGCGACGTGCTGGTCGAGAACTTCGCACCCGGTGCCCTCGATCGCATGGGCTTCACCTGGGAACATATCAGCAGCCTCAACCCGCGGATCATCGTGGCGTCGATCAAGGGTTTCGGCCCCGGCCCGTATGAGGATTGCAAGGTCTACGAGAACGTCGCGCAGTGCACCGGCGGCTCCGCCTCGACCACCGGCTTCCGCGATGGCCCGCCGCTCGTCACCGGCGCGCAGATCGGCGATTCCGGCACCGGCCTCCATCTCGCGCTCGGTATCGTCACCGCGCTCTATCATCGCACCCATAGCGGCAAGGGTCAGCGGGTCAGCGTCGCGATGCAAGACAGCGTTCTCAATCTTTGCCGGGTCAAGCTGCGCGACCAGCAGCGCCTCAAGGCCGGTCCGCTGACCGAGTACAGCCAGTTCGGCGAGGGCATTCCGTTTGGCGATGCCACGCCACGCGCCGGCAATGATTCCGGCGGTGGTCAACCCGGTCGCATCCTCAAGTGCAAGGGCGCACCGGACGATCCGAACGCCTACATCTACTTCATCACCCAGGCTCCGGTCTGGGAGAAGATTTGCGATGTCATCGGCGAGCCAACCTGGAAGACCGATCCGGAATACGCCACCCCGAAGGCGCGTCTGCCGAAGCTCAACGAGATCTTCGCGCGCATCGAGGCGTGGACCATGAGCATGACCAAGTTCGAGGCCATGGACATCCTCAACAAGTACGACATCCCGTGCGGGCCGATCCTGTCGATGAAGGAATTGGCGGAGGACGCGTCCCTGCGCAACACCGGCACAGTTGTCGAGGTCGATCATCCGACCCGCGGCAAGTATCTGTCTGTCGGCAATCCGATCAAGCTGTCCGACTCGGTGTCGGAGGTGAAGCGCTCGCCGCTGCTTGGCGAGCACACCGAAGAAATCCTGCGCGATGTTCTGAAGTTGAGCCCGGGCCAGATCGGCGACATTCGCCAGTCGGGCGCGATTGGCGGGGCACGCGAGGCTGCCGAATGAGGTAAGGGGTTTCCCCCGAGGACGACTACGCCGGGGCAGTAGCCCCGGCACTTTTTTGCCCGCAGCCGGCTACGCTGACAAAAGAAAAGGCGGCTCCGCATCGGCGGAGCCGCCTTTTTTTGGTTTACCGGTGTCCCGCAGATCAGGCCGCGCGGATATTCGCCATGAAGCGGTCGAGCTCCTGACGGAGCCGGGTGCTTTCGGCCGACAGCGTTTGCGCCGAGTTGAGGACTTCGGCCGAGGCTTCGCCGGTTTCGGAGGCGCCGCGATTGACCTCGGTGATGTTGCCGGCGACTTGCTGGGTTCCGGCCGCAACGTTCTGGATGCTGTGGGCGATCTCCTGAGTTGCCGCGCTCTGCTGCTCGATGGCGTTGGTGATCGTTCCGGCGATGGTCGAGATCTGGCCGATTGTGCTGCCGATCTCCTTGATCGCCGCCACTGACTCCTGCGTGGCTTCCTGCATCCCGGCGATGTGCGACGAAATCTCGTCGGTCGCTTTCGCGGTCTGGGTTGCGAGCGATTTCACCTCTGAGGCGACCACTGCGAAACCGCGTCCGGCTTCGCCGGCGCGGGCAGCCTCGATGGTGGCGTTCAGGGCGAGCAGGTTGGTTTGTTCCGCAATCGCGGTGATCAGCTTGACGACGTCGCCGATCTGACCCGCCGCACGGGACAGCTTGCCGATGCGGTTATCGGTGTGCTGTGCCTGTTCGACAGCGCCTTCGGCGATCCGGTTGGACTCGCGGACCTGACGGCGGATTTCGTCGACTGACGCGGACAATTCTTCGGTTGCTGCCACTACCGACTGCATATTGGCCGATGCTTCTTCCGATGCGCCCGCGACTTCTCCAGAGAGAGTTTCGGTCGTTTCCGCAGTTCGCGTCAGCGTTCCGGCAGCGGCTTCGAGTTGAACCGCCGACGTCGAGACGTTCGAGACGATGGCCCCGACAGCGGCTTCGAAGGTATCCGCGAAGCCGATCAGCTCAGCCCGACGCGCCGCACTGCTGGCCCGGTTCTGCTCTTCGTGTTGCGCAGCTTCGCGTTCAGCCTTGGCGACGGCCTGAACCTTGAACTCTTCCACTGCGGAAGCCATTTCGCCGAGTTCGTCCTTGCGGCCAAGTCCCGGTAGAACGACATCGAAATTGCCGCCGGCCAGTTCGCGCATCGCCGCGCACATCCTGACGATCGGCCGCGAAATCTGCTTGCCGAGTACGAAGGCCCACAGGCCGCCAAGAATAAATCCGCCGATGGCGAGTATCGCCACCAGACGCTCGATCTCGTGGATGGTGGTGTTCGATTGTGCCTCGAGCCGCTGCTGCTCATTCACCATGTCAGCCTTCATCGCCTGCGAGCCCTGGGTGATCAGAGCCGCGGACTCACTCATTTCCGTCATGAGCTTCGAGATGGCCACCGATTTTTCGACAAGCTGGTCGAACCCCGAGCGATAGGTATTGAACAGCGCGCCGATCTCGTCGAGGCGCGACTTGATCTTCTCATTGTCGGCTGAAATCGCCTTGATCGAAAAATCAGCAAACTTCAGTCGTGCCGACACGTTTTTTGCGGTGGTCTGGTCGAAGTTGATAATGAACGTACTGGCCATGGCCGAAGTCGCCATGAACTGGGCTTTGGCCTGCTTTGCGGCAAGTTCGACGGTGGCTATGTCGTCCTCGGTTGCCATATTGATGAGGTCGTCGAATTTGTACTGCAGCTTGGTTCCACCGAGAACGATGCTGTTTTCGGAGAGCCGTGCAATTTCTTTTTTGACCTCCAGAACGTCCGCGAAGATTTTGGTGAAAATCTGGAAGTCACGCGACAGCCGGGAGATCTTATCCAGGCGCCCACGATCGATGGTCATCCTCATCGACTGGGTGATGGCATTCTGCAGGTTGCCCTCAGCGATCGCCGCCGCCTGGGCATCATCTTCCTTGCCGGTGACGACATAGTAACGAACGAGGGACTGATAGGTGATCAGTTCCTGGTCGATGTTGCGGGCGAGGTCGGCCTCGGCGACGCTGCGGCGATAGGCTTCCATACCGGTCGAAACACGTTCGAAGCCGATATAGGCAATTCCCATACTGATCGCGGAAATGCAGAGGACCACGGCGAAGCCGAACATCACTTTCCCACGGAATCTCAGCGTTGGGATCATTGCGGACACCGGCTTCTGCCGGACAGCGTTCAACCAACCCACTTGCGGCCTCCATTCCCCAAAAATGATCGTCTCCGGCAGCCCTAGTGGCCCCGAAAGCGGTGATTCAAGTTAGAGCAGAATGGATAAAACGCCGTAAACGTTACCCTGCGTGGCGGTAAAACCCCTTATGCAACGGCTTTTCCTGCGAGATTTCGGGCATGGAGCAGTGCGGGCGAGCAGCCTGTGAGCCCATAAAGGTATCCAGATGGGATTCATCCCAACCCGCACGAGCCAGGCGCGGTCAGCGTGTCGTGCGTGCTCGCTGCCCACGATCGTCACTCCGGCGTTGCGTTGACATGCGGTTGCGATTGCCCATAGTCGCAGCGTCGTGGTTCTTCAGACCTGCTTGTCTGGAGCTAAGAGGGAATACGGTGCGCGTGCGATCGCCTGCGATCCGCGCAATGCCGCAGCTGCCCCCGCAACTGTAAACGGCGAGCCTTGTCCACCAGTGTCACTGGGGCGAAAGCCTCGGGAAGGCCGGACACAGGCGACGACCCGTGAGCCAGGAGACCTGCCGCGACATTGTAACGTCCACGGGCGGGGTGCCCCGGTGTGTCGCTTGCAGTTGATGGCGTTGCCATCGCGATTGTTCGCGCGCGTCCGCTCGGCCCTTGCCCCAACATCACGGGGTTGCCGATGTCTGGTTTATCTTCTCTCACGAAGCCTTCAGTTTCCGTCAGTACGCTCGGAGTGCCGCGCATCGGCCCACGACGGGAATTGAAGACCGCACTCGAAAAGTTCTGGTCGGGAAAAATCACCGAAGCCTCATTGCTCGAAACCGCGGCCGGACTCCGGGTCGCGAATTGGGCGCGTCAGCGTGCGCTCGGCGTCACCAACATCCCGTCCAATGATTTCTCGCTCTACGACCATGTCCTCGACACCAGCGTGATGGTCGGCGCCGTCCCTGCGATCTATGGCTGGTCGGGCGGCAGCGTTTCGCTTGCGACCTACTTCGCGATGGCGCGCGGCAGCCAGGGGCAGGTCGGTGACCGCGACGGCTGCGGTCATGGATCGCACGGACACGGCGTGCCGGCGCAGGAAATGACGAAGTGGTTCGACACCAACTATCACTACATGGTGCCGGAATTCACCAAGGATCAGGCGTTGGCGAGCACGAAGGCGATCGACGAGTACCGCGAAGCGAAGTCGCTCGGCTATCAGACCCATCCGGTTCTCGTCGGGCCGGTGACATTCCTGAAACTCGGCAAGTGCAGCGATCCTTCATTCGATCGGTTGTCCTTGTTGCCGAAGCTGCTGCCCGTCTATGCCGAGGTGCTGTCGCGACTCGCCTCCGAGGGCGCGGACTGGGTGCAGATCGATGAGCCGTGCCTTGCGCTGGATCTCGATGTTGCAGCGAAGACCGCGCTGACAACCGCTTACACGGAGTTCGCGCGCAGAGTGCCCGGCATCAGGATCATGCTCGCAACCTATTTCGGCGATCTTGGCGATAATGCCGATCTGGCGGTGTCGCTGCCGGTCGCCGGGCTGCATATCGACCTGGTCCGGGGGCCCGGCCTGATCGCGTCCGTGGCCGCCAGAGCGCCCGACGATCTGGTGCTGTCGCTAGGCGTCATCGATGGCCGCAATGTCTGGCGAGCCGACCTGTCGCAGGTTCTGGATTCGCTCGACGGCATTGTTGCCACTCGTCCGCTGGATCGTCTCGAACTGGCGCCGTCCTGTTCGATGCTCCATGTGCCGATCGATCTCGATCAGGAAGAAGAACTCGATCCAGACCTGAAAAACTGGCTCGCGTTCTCGGTTCAGAAAACCGAGGAACTGGCAACTCTCAGCAAGGCGCTGTTGCTTGGCCGTGGCGCGGTCAAGGATGCCTTGGCTGCTTCCGACAAAGCCGCTGCGCAACGCAGATCGTCGCCAAAGATCCACGATCCGTCGGTGCAATTGCGCACTCTTAATGTGTCGGCCGATGTCGCGCGACGGCGGAGTCCGTTCGCGGTGCGCCGCAAACTGCAGGTCGATGTTCTCGGCTTGCCGGCGTTTCCGACCACCACGATCGGATCGTTTCCGCAAACCGAGGATGTGCGCAAGGCGAGGGCGGCTCATGCCAAGGGTCAGCTGAACGATGCCGAATACGAATTTTTCTGCGCAGGGAAACCGAGCAGGCGGTGCGCTGGCAGGAAGAGATCGGGATCGACGTGCTGGTTCACGGCGAGTTCGAGCGCAATTACATGGTGCAGTATTTCGGCGAGCAACTGTCCGGCTATGCCTTCACCAAGCGTGGCTGGGTTCAGAGCTATGGCTCACGCTATGTCCGCCCGCCGATCATTTTTGGCGACGTGTCCCGCCCCAAGCAGATGACTGTGGAATGGTCGTCCTACGCGCAGTCGCTGACCAAACGTCCGATGAAGGGGATGCTGACCGGGCCGGTGACGATGCTGCAATGGTCGTTCGTGCGCGACGACTTGTCCCGCGATCAGGTCTGCCGCCAGATCGCGTTCGCCCTGCGCGACGAAGTGACCGATCTCGAAAAGGCCGGGATCAGCGTCATCCAGATCGACGAGCCGGCGTTGCGGGAAGGCCTGCCGCTGCGCAACGGTGACTGGGCAACCTATCTCGGCTGGGCGGTGGAGTGTTTCAGCATCTCGGCGGCCGGCGTAAAGGACGATACCCTGATCCACACCCACATGTGTTACGCCGAGTTCAACGACATCATTGATGCGATCGGTGCGATGGATGCCGACGTGATCTCGATCGAGACGTCGCGCTCGAAGATGGAGTTGCTCGACGCTTTCGTAACCTACAAGTACCCGAACGAGATCGGGCCGGGAGTCTACGATATCCATTCGCCCCGGGTGCCGGATGTGCCCGAGATGATGGAGCTGATTGGCAAGGCGCGCCACAACCTCGCGGCGGAGCAGCTGTGGGTTAATCCTGATTGCGGTCTCAAGACGCGCGGGTGGCCTGAGGTCAAGCTGGCGCTCGCCAACATGGTCGAGGCGGCGAGGCAGGCGCGCGCATTGGCGTAAACGGCAATGCCGGAGGCCGGGTTAAATGCCCGGCTTCCGGAGGCTGGCGTGTGACCGGGTCACGCGCGTGGCGCAGGATGTTCCTTATGAGGGTGGTCGGGCATCGGGTGATCGCGGTCCTCGAACAGGATGCGCTCGGCAGCACCGTCGAGGTCGTCGTATTGACCGTTCGCCATCGACCACATGAAGGCGGCCAGCGCAATCGCGCCAAGTGCCAGCGCAATCGGAATGAGATAGAAAAAATCCATCATTCGGCGGCCTCCGCGATGAGCGGTCCATTCTGCGCCTTGGGATGACGTACCGTCTCGATCACCTGATCGCGCTTGCGCCAGCCGCCGAGACGCATGGCATTGGCGACGACAAGGATCGACGACAGCGACATCGCAATCGCCGCGACCAGGGGTGTGACATGGCCGAGCACGGCCACGGGCACGGCGATCAGGTTGTAGATCACGGCCAGTCCGAGATTCTGGCGGACCAGCGCGCCGGCGCGCCGTGAAATTTCAATCGCCTGCGGCACGGCGCTGAGATTCTCCCGCAGGAACACCAGATCGGCGGCATTGCGGCTGATGTCCGCAGCGGAGCCGGGAGCCATCGAAATATCGGCGGCCGCGAGAACCGGCGCGTCGTTCAGCCCGTCGCCGACCATCAGCACTTTCCGGCCAGCCTTTTTCATGTCCGCGACGTGACGCACCTTGTCGCCCGGCTGTAATCCGGCGAGATAGACGACGCCGAGTGGGGCCGCGAGATCGTGCACGCGCTGCTCGGCATCGCCTGACAAAATCTCGACCGAGAAACCGTCGGCGGCGAGCGCGGCGACGGTCTCCCGCACGCCGGCGCGCAGACGATCGTCGAAACGGAAGCCCGCTGCCTGGATGCCGTTGATCGACAGCACGACCGCGGCGTTATTCGGGGATGTGCTCGGCATTGCGCCGCCGAGCGCCCATTCCGCCCTGCCAAGCCGATAGATGGTTGCCCCGGCGATTGCTTCCAATCCAAACCCCGGACGTTCGGAGACCGACTCGAAGGACATCGCCGACGTGTTGCCCGCCGCCTCGGCAAGCGCCATCGAATAGGGGTGCCGCGAATGAGCGGCGATCGCACCCGCCAGCGCCAGCGCCAGCGCGTCCGAGTCGATCGTGCCGCTGTCGATCAGGCGCGGACGGCCCAGTGTCAAGGTGCCGGTCTTGTCGAACACCACCGCGTCGATGGTCGCGAGCCGCTCGAGCGCGCTGCCGTCCTTCATCATGATGCCGTTCTCGAACAGCCGTTTTGCCGCGACGACGTGGACCATCGGCACCGCGAGGCCGAGAGCGCATGGGCAGGTGATGATGAGAACCGCGACGGCAATGGTGATCGCGCGATGCCAGTCACCGGTCGCGATTACCCATCCGATCATGGTCAGCAGCGCGGCGGTGTGAACGACGGGGGCATAGAGTTGGGAGGCGCGATCCGCGATGCGGCGATAGGCGGAGCGGCCGGCTTCGGCGGCTTCCATCATCCGCATCATGTCGGCAAGGAAGGAGTCTTTCGCTGCGGCGGTGGCGACAATGGTCAGCGGCCCGGTCAGATTAAGGATGCCCGCTTGCAATCGCATGCCGATGGTCGCCGGTTGTGGCACGCTTTCGCCGGATACCAGCGAGCGGTCGAGTTCGGATTGTCCTTTGATGATTGTCGCGTTGACTGGAACACGTTCGCCGGCGGCAAGCAGAATGGTCATGCCGGGTTCGATCTCGTTGACGGAGAGATAGAGCCGGCTGCCATCGGACTGGAGCACCAGCGCGCCGCGCGCCGACAATCGTTCCAGCCCTTCCACCGCCCGCCGTGCCCGTGCGCGCATCATGTGATCGAGCGTGCGGCCGATCAGGAGAAAGAACAGCAGCGATACCGACGCATCAAAATAGGCATGCGGACCGTGATGGATGGTTTCGTACAGGCTCATCCCGAAGGCGAGCAGGACGCCGATCGAGATCGGCACGTCCATGTTGGTGCGCCCGTGCCGCAGGCTGCGCCATGCAGAAGCAAAGAAAACCTGTCCTGAATAGGCCAGCGCGGGCAGGGCGATCAGCGCCGAGATCCAGTGGAACAGATCGCGCGTCTCCGCGGCCGCACCGGACCAGATCGAAACCGACAGCAGCATGATATTGCTGGCGGCGAACCCGGCGACGGCCAGCGCGCGCAGCAATCGCGATAGCACCGGATCATCGGCGGTGGCGCGAATGTCGTGAATGTGGGCGTCGTAACCGATATCGTGAAGCGTCTTGATGACCGGCGGCGGCGTGTCGCCGCGCCAGTGGATAGTCGCGCGGCGGGCCGAGAGGTTGGCCCGTGCAAAGACGACTCCGTCAAGCGCACCAAGCGCGGTCTCGATCGTGCGCAGGCAGCCGCCGCAATGAATATCGGGCACTGACAGATCGGTCTGGCGCAGGCCGTCACTGATCGGCCGGCTGGCGAGCAGAATTTCCTCGTCCGAGGTGCCGATCTGGATCCGGTCGAGTTCGGCGCCGGGGGCGCAGCAGCTCATGGATCGCTCCATTCCTCCCGGCCGCGCGCGACCGGTGTCAGGGTCTCGCCGGTGTTATGCCGGCTGAGCTGAAGTGTCAGGGCACACGGCGCGGTAGGCGTGCCAGGTGCCGTGGCCGAGCAGCGGGAAAACGATAATCAGGCCGAGCAGGCCGGTGGCGACGCTCGCGACGAACAGCGCAAGCACGATCGCGGCCCAGGTCAGCATCACCGGAAGATTGTTCCAGACCAGCGCCATGCTGCTGCCCATCGCGGTGAGTGCATCGAGGCGTTCGTTGAGCAGCATCGGAATCGAAAACGCGCTGATGGCGAAAGAGAATGCTGCGAACAATCCGCCGACCGCGCTGCCGACGATCAGCATCGCCCAGCCGACCGGCGTCGAGAACAGCATCTCCGCGATATGATCGAGACCGGGGAACGGGCGCAGGCCGAAGAACAGCGCGTAGATGATCAC
Source organism: Afipia sp. Root123D2 (assembly GCF_001425835.1). Classification (GTDB taxonomy): domain Bacteria; phylum Pseudomonadota; class Alphaproteobacteria; order Rhizobiales; family Xanthobacteraceae; genus Afipia. The sequence continues at coordinate 1,896,802 of NZ_LMDP01000001.1, read as the reverse complement.
GGCGGCCCGCATCCACAGCAGCATCAAGCCGCAGAGCAGCACGCCGGTGAACAGGATCTGCCCTCCGGATCTCGCCTTCACGAACACCATCCTCGCCAGCGTCACCGGTTCGCCGGCTTCGATGCGCCGGCTTTTCTCGTACAAGCCGATGGCGCCGATCGGGCCCACCACCATGAACCCCGCGAATGCGGGAAACAGGATGTAGTCCAGGCCCAGCCAGAACAGGCCGCCGACAATAACGATCGACACGGCGCACACGATCAGGCCGTAAATCAGGCTTGGCGCAGGGTCGATTTTGAGGTCGCGCCATCCGGCGGCCAGCCAGTCGAACGCGGCTTCGCGCGGCAGGTTGCGGCGCCAGACGTTCTCACGCGGCAGCGGCGGAACGTAGGGGGGGATAATGATGGTCTCTTTCGCCATTGTTATTGCCTATCCTCCGGATCGTGCCGGTGAGCATGACGATGATGCGGCGCTGTACTGGCCGCTTGTGGCCGTCTCGCCGCGTCTGACATGCGTGACGCAATCGGGTTGTGAGGTCGTCGCCACATAAACGAGATGCGAATTGGCGGCGACCAGAAGCAGCAGGCCGGCGCCGACCAGCGTCCAGATCATCGCTCTGGATTTGTGCGATGTTGCTGGTGCGGCCCCGTTCATTATTTCGGATTCCTCAAATCGGTGAGGTGGAGGGTGAGGATTTTGCGGTCGAGCGGCGACAACCGGCCTTCCCATGACGGCATGTGTCCCTGTCGGCCGCTCCAGACCGTGTCGGTGACCGACTGCAGATCGCCACCATAGATCCAGAATTTGTCGGTGAGGTTGGGCGCGCCTAGTTCGGTGTTGCCGGTGGCGTTGTCGCCATGACATGACGCACAGTTGGTTGCGAACAGCGCCTTGCCGGCGGCGAGCTTCTTTGCATCGATGCCCTTCGCCGATGCCGGATCGGACAGCGACCGGACATAAGCCACGACATCATCGACCTCGCCGGATTTCAGCACGCCGTCGCGGCCGAAGGCGACCATCTGCGACGTGCGGGTTTGAGGGTGGGCCGTGTTGATGCCGACGCGGATGGTTTCGGCAATCGCCTCTGGGTCGCCGCCCCACAGCCACGACGCGGTGGTGAGATTGGGGTAGCCCTTGTTGCCGAGCGCCTTGGCGCCGTGGCAGGCGGCGCAATTGTCGCCGAACAGGGTGTGTCCGGTTTCGCGGACCGACCGCATCAGAGTCTTGTCGGCGAGAATATCCTTGTAACTCTCGCTTTCGACCCGCTGCGTCCATGTTCCGCGATCGAGGGCCGCTTCCTTGAGGCTGTCTGCGAGAATCTCGCGCTGGTCGATGCCGAGAAGCCCCTTGGTGTAGGTCACGCCTACCGGCCATGCGGGCATCAGCACCCAGTAACCGACCGAGAACAGGAAGGTGATGATCAGGAAGAAGTAGACCGGCCGCGGCACCGGCGTATTCAGTTCCTTGATGCCGTTCCATTCATGCCCGGTGGTGGCCTGTCCGGTGTAGGGATCGCGCTCGATCACACCCATGGCTTGTCCTCCTTGGTGAGGATCGACTGGGCTGCATGATCGAAACGTTTCCGGTTCGAAGGCCAATAGGCGTAGATCAGCACGCCGATCGACAGCGCGATCAGATAGAACAGTCCGAAGGACTTCGAGAAACCAACGAGAAAGTCATGCTCGACGGTCATTTCGTTCCTCCGGCATCAGCGACTGGCTTGGTGGCGGCATCGGTCAGCCGCCCGAGAATCTGCAGGTAAGCAACCAGAGCATCCATCTCGGTGACGCTTCCGGGGTTGCCGTCGAACGCGCGCACGTTGGTCGCAGCACCATAGCGTTTGGTTACGCCATCGGCATCGGATGAATCCGGCGCCGCCTGTCCGTAAGCATCGGCTCGCGCATTCGCGATCATGTCGTCGGTGTATGGCACGCCCACCGCGCGTTGCGCCTTGAGATGGTTGCTGAGGTCATCAACCCGCAGCTCGGTCCGCTTCAGCCAGGCATAGGCCGGCATGACGGATTCAGGCACCACGTCGCGCGGGTTGTTGAGATGTGCCGTTTGCCACTCGTCGGTATACTTGCCGCCGATGCGGGCGAGATCGGGTCCGGTGCGCTTGGAGCCCCACAGCATCGGGTGATCGTATTTGGACTCAACCGCGAGCGAGTAGGGACCGTAGCGGTCGACCTCATCGCGCAGGGTACGGATCATTTGTGAGTGGCAAGCGTAGCAGCCCTCGCGGATGTAGATATTACGCCCGGCGAGTTCGAGCGGCGTATAGAGCCGCATGTTCGGCGCGTCTTCCACGGTCTGGTGAATCGTGAAGAGGGGTGCGATCTCGACGATGCCGCCGATGCTTGCGACGCCGATGATGCCCAGCACCAGTCCGATGGTCTTGCGTTCCAGCCGATAGTGAAACCCGAACATGTTCGTCACTCCCCCGGCTGCAGGGCGGGTACGCCGCCGGCAAGGACGGCATCGGGTTTGTCACTGACCTTCTCCACCGCGCCTTCCGGAGCTGTGCGGATCGTCATCCAGATGTTGTAGCAGCCGATCACTGCGCCGATCAGGAACAGCAGACCGCCGACGGCGCGCGCGATGTAGTAGGGATGCATCGCGACCAGGGAGTCGGTGAAGGAATAGGCGAGGGTGCCGCTCTCGTTGTAGGTCCGCCACATCAGCCCCTGGATGATGCCGGAATTCCACATCGCGAACACGTAGACCACCGTGCCGGCGAGGGCGAGCCAGAAGTGCGCCTCGACGAGAGCGGCCGAATACATGCTCTCGCGTTTCCATAGCCACGGCACCGATGCGTAGATCGAGCCGAAGGTGATCATCGCGACCCAGCCGAGTGCGCCGGCGTGAACGTGGCCGACCGTCCAATCGGTGTAGTGCGACAGCGAGTTGACCGAACGGATCGCCATGAACGATCCCTCGAACGTGGTCAGGCCGTAGAACACTGCAGCGACCATCATGAAGCGCAGCGTCGCGTCGTCACGCACCTTGTGCCAGGCGCCGTTGAGCGTCAGCAAAGCGTTGGCTGCGGACGCCCATGATGGCACCAGCAACATCACCGAGAAGGTCATGCCGAGTGTCTGAACCCATTGCGGCAGGGCCGTGTAGTGCAGGTGATGCGAACCCGCCCACATGTAGAAGAACGTGATGCCCCAGAAGCTGATGATCGACAGCCGGTAGGAGAAGATCGGGCGCCCTGCGCGGATCGGCAGGTAGTAGTACATCATGCCGAGGAAGCCGGAGGTCAGGAAAAACGCCACCGCGTTGTGGCCGTACCACCATTCCGTCATCGCGTCCTGAACGCCGGCGAACAGCGAATAGCTTTTGGCGCTGCCGATCGACACCGGCACAGCGAGGTTGTTGACGATGTGCAGCATCGCAACGACCAGGATGAACGCGAGGTAGTACCAGTTGGCGACGTAGATGTGCGGCTCCTTGCGGCGCGCCAGCGTCCGCAGGTAAAGCACGAAATACGCGACCCAGACGATCACCAGCCAGATGTCGGCGTACCATTCCGGCTCGGCATATTCCTTCGACTGGGTGATGCCCATCATGTAGCCGGTGATGGCGAGCACGCAGAACAGGTTGTAGCCGAGCAGCACGAACCACGGGCTGAGCTGATCAGGCATGCGCGCGCGCGAGGTGCGCTGCATGACGTAGAACGAGGTCGCGATCAGTCCGTTGCCGCCGAAGCCGAAGATCACCGATGTAGTATGCACCGGCCGGAGACGGCCGAAGCTCGACCATCCCGCATCGAACGTGAGATCGGGATTGACCAGAAGCCACGCCACCCAGTCACCGATGGCGAGGCCGAACACCGCCCAGACCATCGCGAGGATGATTCCGACGCGGCTCGGATCGTCATAATAGAGGGCGAGCCGATTCTCTAAGGGCTCAGAGTCGTAGTAGCCCGAGCCGACCCAGAAAACGCCGAGAAGGCCTGCGACCAAGACCAGGGCGCCGTGAGCGCCGAGCGGATCGTTCCGGCCAAGAATGGCAAAGACCAATCCGCAGACCGCGAGCGCCATGCTGATCATGATGGCAAATTGTCGCTCGGAGCGGGTGAGTTGGGCGATCATGCGCGGAAAATCCTGTCCATCAGCAGTGACGTGCCCTGAGAGAGCACTGTCGGAATGCATAGCAAACCGACCGGTTGCAACATTGATTTGGATCAAATAGCGGGAACGCCAGGTATGGTTTGAAAGGAGTCCGTTGTTTCGGATTACGCTGCGGCAAATTCCTCGAGGCGGTCCGCACGCAGCAGGCGCACGCCGCCGGGGACAATGAGGATGAGTTTTTCCTTGGCGAGCCTCGTCAGGGTCCGGCTCACCGTTTCGATGGTCAGGCCGAGATAATCGGCGATATCTTGCCGGTTCATCGGGAGCGGCAATGTCGCGGAAGAATAGCCCGCGCCGCGCGTCCGGTCGCGCAACATGATGATGAAGGCGCTGACGCGCTCGTCGGCGGATTTGCGGCCGAGCATCACGATCTGGTGCTGAGCCAGCCGCAGTTCGTTGTTGGAAAACTCATGCAGCCGTTTCAGGAAGTAAGGCTTTCGATCGACGAAACTGGCGAAGACCTTGCGCGGAAACTGGCAAACCGACACGTCGGTGACGGCATCCGCCGAAAAGTCGAATATGCTGAGCAGCGAGAGTCCGAGGAAGTCGCCGGGTAATCCGAACCCGAGAATGTGCCGACGGCCGCCGGGAAGCATCCGATAGATTCGCACCATCCCTTCGGTGATGCTGAAAACATTCTCGGCCGTTTCGTTCTCGGTCGCGATGTTTTCACGGACGCCGAACTTTCGGGGGCGGTTCATGGCCTCGAGTTCGCTGAGATCCGACGGATTCAGGACCGAACACACACTGATCAGGCGAGCCTTGCAGCGGGTGCATCCGTTGGGCCGATGATGCGCGCAAACATCAGCGGCCCTGGTCAAGACTTCGGACATTTCGCAAAGACCTTGAGTATGAGAACCTCAACGAAACACTCCTAAATGATACAGGCGTCTTTGATCTGGATCAATGTGACAGGAACGCGCTGCGCCCATGATGCTGGCACGAACCGGTCGGCGGCGCCACTCACACGGCGGACCGGGTGAGGATGAGTCCAGATGCAGCGCCTGATGCATGATACGCGTGGCAATTATGGCCAAGTGCGGGGTCCGGGAGAGTCCGGGGCCATCCAGTACGATTGTGTGCCGATGTTCGGGCGATCCCGATTCTTTCAGGGGGTTGCCCCGGAGTTGCTGCGGCAACTGGCGGCTGACGGTACGCGCAGGCGTGTGGCCCGCGATACCGAACTTTTCAGGCAGGACGATCCGTCGTCGACGCTCCTGATGATCCTGGAAGGGAATGTGAAGCTCATCTATCTGACGCCGGAAGGCGGCCAGGTGGTGCTTGGGTTGCAATTGCCCGGCGATCTCGTCGGCTGCGCGGCGGTTTTCCGCAAGCGGCCGTACCCCGCAACGGCGGTGGCGGCGAGCGATACCCTCGTCATCTCATGGCACGCCAGCTACATATTCGACGCGATCGCTGGTATCCCGCAACTCTCGTCCAACGCGCTCGCGATCGTCAGCGACCGCGCCGACGAATTCATGTCGCGGATGCGTGAAATGGCGCAGGAGCCTGTCGACCGGCGGCTGGCGCGCAATCTCATCCGGATCGTCGAGAAGCAGGCAGCCGTCGCTCCCGGCGAGGCGGAAGCCCGTGATATCAGCATGTCGCGCCGCGATCTTGCCGATCTTTGCGGAACGACACTGTTCACGGTCAGCCGTATCCTGCAAGTGTGGGAGCGGGCCGGGATCGTCCAGTGCGGCCGCCGTCGCGTCGGGGTGCTCAACCCCGATCGTCTTCGCGGTGTTGCGGCGGGCGCGGGGATCGTTCGCTGACGCGTTTTACATCGACTAAGGCCGTGAATCAGATCGGCTGGATGTTTGCGCAACATCAATGAATCGTCGATGCGGTCGCGGCTAGTGTCAGCGAAGCACGCGCACCGGTGAACCCGCGCGTCGTCCGAAAACGAGGACTCGTGATGGCCATTCCGCGTTTGCGCGCCTACGAAGGAATTCCGCTCTTCAGCTACGGATTCCGTCCGTTCTTCCTGTTCGGCGCGCTCTACGGCGCCATCGCCGTTCCTCTCTGGATTCTGACCTATCTCGGCCATCTGGACCTGCCGGTACTGTTTCCCGCGGTGGAGTGGCACGCCCACGAAATGATCTACGGCTATCTCGCCGCGGTCGTGACCGGCTTTCTGCTCACCGCGGTCCCGAACTGGACGGGGCGGCTGCCGCTCAACGGCTGGCCTCTGGTCTTGTTGCTGACGGTGTGGCTCGCCGGGCGCGTCGCAGTTGCGATGTCGGCGAAACTCGGCTGGGCGGCGACAGCGATGATCGACTGCGCGTTTCTCGTCGTCGTCGCGTTGGCGATGCTGCGCGAGATCGTCGCCGGGAAGAACTGGTCGAATCTCAAGGTGCTGATCCTTGTCGGCATCTTCATCGCCGGGAATGTTGCATTTCATCTTGAACTTCATTTTACGGGCACGGCCCTCTATGGCCGCAAGGTTGGCGTCGCTGCAGCGATCATGCTGATCACGCTGATCGGCGGGCGGATCGTGCCAAGCTTCACGCGCAACTGGCTGGCCCGCAATCAGTCCAAAAATCTGCCGGCACCGTTCGGCAAGGTCGACATGATCGCTCTTGTGGCCGGGCTTGTGTCGCTCATTGGCTGGGTGATCGCGGAGGACAGCCGTGTCACCGGCTGCCTCCTGCTGCTCGCCGGTGGTCTGCATCTCGTGCGGCTCTACCGCTGGCAGGGCTATCGCACCACGCGCGATCCGCTGGTGCTGATCCTGCACATCGCCTACGCCTTCATTCCGGTCGGGTTCATCGTGCTGGCCGCGGCTGCCTTCGGGCTCGCGCCGCCGACCGCGGGATTGCATGTCTGGACCGTCGGCGCGGTCGGCGGCATGACGCTTGCGGTGATGACCCGTGCGACGCTGGGCCACACCGGCCGCGCCCTGAAGGCCGACGTACTCACCTGCGTGATTTATGCTGCCATCATCCTTGCAGCGCTGCTGCGGGGTGTCGCGGCTTTTGCGCCGGAATGGGGCGCCCACTGCCTCGTGATCGCGGCTGCGCTGTGGTCGGCAGCATTCCTGACATTCGGCTTCGGCTACGGCCGTGCATTGACCTCGCCGCGGGTTAGCTGAACCGGTTTTACTGTTTCCCTGAATGCCAGTTGGCCGCACTTGCAGGTATAGAATTCCTTAACGCCGCAGCTATAGTGCAAAGAGAGGAGTCAAACCCGCTAGGCTGCTGGATCACTGATGAGAGATGAGGCAGACCACGCCGCTATACTTCCGTCGGCCGACGTTCGGGCACGTCTCTACGATCAGGCGTTAGGTTTTGCCCGCATTGGCGTATGGGAATGCGAGCTTGCGACGGAGCGCCTGACCTGGACTTCGGGCGTCTACGACATCTTCGGTTATCCGATGGGCAATCCTCTGCGACGCGCCAGCATCGTCGATCTCTACACCGACGAGTCCCGGCGCAATATGGAACTCGCTCGGGCGGAAGTGATTCGAACCGGCAATGCGGGATGCCTTGACGCCGAGATCATGACCTGGCGCGGCGAAAGGCGCTGGATGCGACTTTCCATCAACGCGATCGGGGAAGCTGGACGGACCGTTCGGATCTTTGGCTCGAAGCAGGACATTACCTCCGATCGTCATGCACTGGAGAACTTGCGGCGGCAGGCCGAAACCGATTCACTCACCGGGCTCGCGAATCGCTCTGTTTTTCAGGCGCGGTATCTCGAAGTCACTCATGACAGTCTGAACTATGGTTCAGCCTCGGCGCTGGTTCTGATCGATCTCGACCGTTTTAAGGAACTGAACGACACGTTCGGTCACGCGGCTGGAGACGCATGCCTGCGCGAGGTCGCGATGCGATTGAGTCGGGCGTTTTGTAATGCCGGCCTGGTCGCGCGCATTGGTGGTGATGAGTTCGCGCTTATCTTGCGTGCTCCGGTGGTTCCGGCCCAAATCGTGCGTGTGCTGCAGGAGACGGTTGTCATGCTGTGCCGGCCGTTGTTCTGGAACGGTCTTCGCCTCGAGATCGGAGCTTCCGTCGGAGCCACTCTCGTCGGTCGCCCCCATCGCCGACGGATCACCGAGTTGTTCGCAGAGGCCGACACTGCGCTGTATGACGCGAAGGCCGCTGGCCGCAACAGGGTCTACCTGTTCAGTCATGAGGGGGGCTGTCGCTCGGCTAGTCTGGAAGCTATAGCGTAACCACAGGCTCGACGATTTCGCGTGTTCTAGCTATATATAGCGGGTATAAATGACGACTAAGTTGTGAGAAAAGTCGTCGATAGCGTTGAAATATATGATACCTCGCAAAAATACGGTCACTAGATTTAGTGTAGCGCCCATGATGGATTGGACCGACCGGCATTGCCGGGCGTTCCATCGTGAGCTGACGCGCCATGCGCTGCTCTATACCGAGATGCTGACCACGGGGGCGATCATCCATGGCGACCGCGAGCGGCTGCTTGGGTTCGATGCTTGTGAGCATCCGGTGGCGCTTCAACTCGGTGGATCGAATCCGCAAGATCTCGCTGCAAGTGCGCGGATCGGCGAGGATTTCGGCTACGACGAAATCAATCTCAATGTCGGCTGCCCGTCGGATCGTGTAAAGGACGGCCGGTTCGGTGCCTGCCTGATGGCCGAGCCGCAGCTGGTTGCCGACTGCGTTGCTGCGATGAAAGCCTCTGTGCAAGTTCCGGTCACAGTGAAATGCCGGATCGGAGTCGACAATCAGGATCCGGAGATCGCGCTCGATACGCTGGCGCGTGCGGTGGTCGACGCCGGTGCCGATGCGGTGATCGTTCACGCCCGCAAGGCATGGCTTGATGGATTGTCGCCGAAGGAAAATCGCGACATCCCGCCGCTCGACTACGATCGCGTCTATCGGCTAAAGGCGGCGTTGCCGGCAACGCCGATCGTCATCAATGGCGGTATCCCCACCATCGCTGCCGCGAAAGACCATCTCGCGCATGTCGATGGCGCGATGCTCGGCCGTGCGGCCTATCAGGAGCCGTGGCAGTTGCTTGATGTGGATCCTGAACTGTTCGGCGCACCGGCACCGCACGCGTCGATGCATGAGGCGATCGAGGCCTTCATTCCCTATATCGAAGATCAGCTTGCGCGCGGCGTGCGGCTCCATGCCATCACGCGGCACATGGTCGGCGCGTTTCATGGCGTGCCCGGTGCACGGGCATTTCGCCGGGCGCTTGCGGAGAGGTGCACCCCGGCTGACGCCGGAATCGATTCGTTGCGTCAGGCGGTTAGCCTGGTGAGTTCGCGTGAATTGTCGCCGGTCGCCGCCTGATCGCCTCGGCTACGGATAGCCCTGCAGCACCAGTTTTTCCGGGCGGACTTCCCAGCTTTCCAGCCGGTTCAGGAAGCTCATGCCGAGCAGGTTGGTTTTCATCTGGCCGCGCGGCACCACCAGCGCGGGGACCGACAGTTCAACCAGCTTGCCGATGGCCAGGCGATCGAGCGTCAACCGCGCTGCGCGGACGCGGCCGCCGGCGGTTTCGACGTCCACATTGTAGTGGGCAAGCTCGATCGGCAGGCCGGCGGCTTTCGCAGTCTCATAGGTCAGCACCACCGATGTCGCGCCGGTGTCGATCACCATCGGCGTCGCGACGCCGTTGATCCGGGCCCGGAGTGCGAAGTCGCCGTTGTGGGATCGTGAAACCTCGACCACGCGCGCGCTGCGGTGCTTGTGCTGATACACCGCATTCAGCAGCGAATGCTTCGCATTCTGGAATCCTTTCGGATCCTGGATCGCGAACAGCGAGCTTCCGGTCGCCACCAGAACGATCATCACAAGAAGAAACCGGGTCACTGCGCACCTGCCACGGCAAACGTTACGAATCTTGAGATGTTTCCTGCAGTCGCTTGGTCAGCGCCGGCAGCACGTCCATGCCGGCGCCGGTCATCCGCTGCGTCAGCGTCGCCATGATCGCGAGTCGCCCAGCCGAATCCATTCCGTGCCATTTGGCGATCTCGGGCAGGGTGCGGCCGCAGCCCATGCACAGGCTGGTCCGGGGATCGATCATGCACACCGCGATGCAAGGCGTCTCGTTGGCCATCGGCGACATAAAGAAGGATTGGATCGATTGTGCAAGCCATCCGTGGGCTCATCGTTCAAAGCCCCGTGCCCGCGCTCATGATCGGCTTGTGACGTGGCCGGCTCTTGTCGTTGACGATACCATCCGGCCGTTCGGGCTGCAGCGGCGGCGCGGTTTCCTGCATCGGCGCAAGCGCGGTCATGACGCGCTCGGGCGGGAAGGTGATGATGACCTCGGTGCCGATGCGCAGCTTCGACTTGAGGGTGAAGGTGCCGCCATGCATGTCGATCAGGCTTTTGGCGATCGGCAGTCCGAGCCCGGCGCCCTGTTCGGCGGACTTGATCGAATTCGACCCCTGACCGAACGACGCCAGCACGATCGGAATCTCGTCTTCGGGGATGCCCGAGCCGCTGTCCTTGACGCTGAGATACTGGCCGCCGGACGCTGTCCAGCCCGCCTTCAGCCAGATATCGCCGCCCTGCGGGGTGAACTTGATCGAGTTCGACAGCAGATTGAGCACGATCTGGCGGGTGGCGCGCTCGTCGCCCCACAGCTTCGGCATGTCCCTTTCGAACACTTCATGGATGGTGATGCCGCGGCTCGACGCCCGCAGCTTGAGCAAATGGTGGCAGTCGGCGACGACATGCACCAGCGACACCGGCTCCTCGTTCAATTCGTACCGGCCGGCCTCGATGCGCGACAGATCGAGGATCTCGTTGATGAGGTTGAGCAGGTGGACACCGGAATTGTGGATGTCGGCGGAGTAATCCTTGTAGGCCTCGACCGCATGGGCGCCGAAAATCTCGCTCTGCATCACCTCGGAGAAGCCGAGAATGGCGTTCAATGGCGTGCGCAGTTCGTGGCTCATCTGGGCGAGAAAGCGCGATTTGGAGACGTTGGCGGCTTCGGCGCGATGCCGCGCTTCGTCGGAAATCGCTTTGGCCTGTTCGAGCTCGCCGATCAGCGCATCCTTTTCGGCGCGCGCCTCGAGCGTCGCCAGCGTCGTCGAATGGAGGCGGTGGGCGAGCAGGGCGAAATAACATTCGGCCGTAACCGCAAGTGCGGCAAGGATATAGTCGTCGAAGGTGCCGCGAAGCACGAAGTTCACGGCGATCGCGGTTGTCACCGGAATGGTCGCGGCGAAGGCGGCGATCGGCAGGCTTGCCGCCATCATGCTGGAGACGGCCACCACCAGCAGCATGACGAACAGCATCAGCGTGTTGGAGACGACGTCGATGCCCGATGGATGAATCAGGATCAGCGTCCACGACAGGCCGTACAGCAGATCGAGGATCACGAAACGCCGGCGCCATTTCTGAGTATTGGCCGGCGAGGGCGCGACGTTCAGGAATTTGGTGCAGTAGCGGATGACGACGGCGTGGATCGCGAGAATGCCGCAGGTCCATACCGCGGCGCTGACCGCCGGGACCCAGAAGCTCGACAGCAGGCCTGTCGCCACGACCAGCAGCATCACCACCAGCGAGGCGGAGAGGCGGGTCTGCGCGTACTGGCGCAGCAGTTCGTGGTCGAAGGCGGGGCGCGTTCCGCTGGTCGAGGTCAGCCGGTCGCGTGCTTCCCGCACGCGCTGCGAGGCCGCCCGCCTGTTCCGCGATGAACCAGCAACAGCTGTTTCACCCGGAATCGAAGCGATATCGGGGTTTTCGGCGGGCTTACTCATCGACCACTACAAATCCTGAACGCTTACGCACGGCGCTTGTCGCTGCCGCTTATTTCTTACGACAAATGATTAAGAGGTGCCTTAAAGAGCAATCCACTTGGGTTAACAGACAGTAAATTTTCAACTGTCGTGCGAACTGCTTTCAGCCCCGTCGCGCGATGCGTGTGGACGCATTTCAGCCGTCCCGGGCGGGTCTGGCCGCACGAAAACGGAGCCGGACGAAGGCCTAGTTGAAAATCGGGAGAAGCTCGTAGACGAGGATCGCGACGATCGCAGAGGCGGGGATCGTGATGACCCAGGCAACCACGATCGAACTCGCGACATTCCACCGCACGGCGGACAGGCGCCGCGCCGAGCCGACGCCGACAATCGCGCCGGTGATGGTGTGCGTGGTCGAAACCGGAATACCGAATCCGGTAGCGGCGAACAGCGTCAGGGCGCCGCCGGTTTCAGCACAAAAGCCCTGCATCGGCGTCAGGTGGGTGATGCGACTGCCCATGGTGCGGACGATGCGCCAGCCGCCCATCAGCGTGCCGAGCGCCATCGCCGACTGGCAGGCGAGCACCACCCAGAACGGGACGTGAAAGGTCGCGCCGCCATAGCCTTGCGAGAACAGCAGCACGGCGATGATGCCCATGGTTTTCTGGGCATCGTTGCCGCCGTGCCCGAGCGAGTAGAGCGAGGCCGAGCCGAATTGCAGGATGCGAAACGCGCGATCGACCATGAACGGCGTCGAACGCGCCGACAACCACGACACGATCGCGATCAGGATCAGTGCCAGGACGAATCCGACCAGCGGCGACACGAAAATGGCGGCAATGGTCTTCGTCAGCCCGGTCCACTGCATCGCCGACAATCCGGCTTTGGCGAGGCCCGCGCCAACCAGCCCGCCGATCAGCGCGTGCGAACTCGACGACGGGATTCCGAAATACCAGGTGACGAGGTTCCAGACGATCGCGCCCATCAGGGCCGCGAAAATCACCTGCGGATCGACGATGCCGGGGTCGATGATGCCGGTGCCCAGCGTTTCGGCGACATGGAGACCGAAGAACAGGAATGCAATGAAGTTGAAGAAGGCGGCCCAGAACACCGCATATTGCGGCTTCAGCACCCGCGTCGACACGATGGTGGCGATCGAGTTCGCGGCGTCGTGCAGGCCGTTGAGAAAATCGAAGACGAGCGCGATCCCGATCAGGACGACCAGCAAGGGAAGGGCGAGTGTGGGGTCCACCGAGCTGGCCTTCTAGACCTGTTCAATCACGATACTATTGATCTCGTTGGCGACGTCGTCGAAACGGTCGGCAACCTTCTCAAGGTGATCGTAGATTTCGGCGCCGACGATGAAGTCCATCGTGTTGGCGTCGCGATAACGCAGGAACAGCTCTTTCAGTCCGAGGTCGTGGAGGTCGTCCACTTTTCCTTCCAGTCGCGTCAGTTCCTCGGTGATGGCCGAGAGCGTCGCGACGTTGGTGCCGATCGATTGCAGCAGCGGAATCGCGCGCACCACCAGCGCCGCGCAGTGAGCGATGATGTTTCCCATCTCCCGCATCGGGAGTTCGAACTCACGGACCTCGAACAGCGTCACCGCCTTCGCGGTCTGCTGCATCTGGTCGATGGCGTCGTCCATCGAGGTGATGAGGTTCTTGATGTCGCCGCGGTCGAACGGGGTGATGAACGAGCGGCGGACCGCCATCATCACCTCGCGGGTGATGGCGTCCGCCTCGTTCTCATGCTTGTTGATCTTCTCGCAATAGGCGTCGATCTCGTCGCCACCGCGCAACATGCCTTCGAGGGCCTGGGCCCCATCAACCAGGGTTAGGGAGTGGCGGGCGAAGAGTTCGAAGAATTGATCCTCTTTCGGTAACAACGCCCTGAACCAACGCATTTCTGCCGCTCCCGCCGAACCCCGAATAGCCCCGTTGTTAGAGCATTTTGACAGTGGGATGACTGATTTTTTGCCCCTGCAAAAGGGTCATCCACCGGTTTAGCCGACGGGACTGGATCGGCTGCGGCGACGGTCAGCGCTGCAGCCGGGCCAGCAGGCTGGAGGTATCCCAGCGCTGTCCACCCATTTTCTCCACTTCGGCGTAAAAATTGTCGACCAGTGCGGTCACCGGCAGGCTGGCGCCGTTGCGGCGGGCTTCGGAGAGGCAGATCGACAGGTCCTTGCGCATCCATTCGACGGCAAAACCGTGGTCGTATTTGCCGTCATTCATGGTCTTGTAGCGGTTTTCCATCTGCCAGGATTGCGCGGCGCCCTTGGAGATCGTCTCGATCACCGACTGGATGTCGAGCCCGGCCTTCTTGGCGAAATGGATGCCCTCGGCAAGGCCTTCGACCAGCCCGGCGATGCAGATCTGATTGACCATCTTGGTGAGCTGGCCCGAGCCGGCGGGGCCGAGCAGCTTGCACATCCGGGCATAGGCCGCGATCACCGGTTCGGCGCGCTTGTAGGCCGCCTCCGAGCCGCCGCACATCACGGTCAGGACGCCATTCTCCGCCCCAGCCTGGCCGCCGGATACCGGCGCGTCGACGAACTGGAAGCCGCGTTTTGTCGCTTCGGCGTCGAGCTGGCGCGCCACTTCGGCGGAGGCGGTGGTGTGATCGACGAAAATGGCGCCCGACTTCATATTGCCAAAGGCGCCGTCGGGACCGAGCGTCACCGCGCGCAGATCGTCGTCGTTGCCGACGCAGGCCATCACAAAATCCTGCCCTTCGGCTGCGGCAGCGGGCGTCGCCGCGGCGCGGCCGCCGAATTTCTCGGCCCAGCTCTTCGCCTTCGCGGCGGTGCGATTGTAGACCGTGACGTCATGGCCGCCCTTGGCCGCGAGATGTCCAGCCATCGGGAAACCCATGACGCCGAGACCGAGAAATGCGACTTTCGCCATATCCAGAACCTTGTTTTTTAATTCGAGTGTTTGTCGCGGAACGGTAGTTTCCGCGGCTGCGCGCCGGCACCATAACCGCATCGACATGAAGGGCAACGCCTTCGGCCGCGCCGCTGTCCCGTCTTTTGGAGGGTGACCGTGCCGGGCGCCAGGTGCTAGGATGAGGACGGAGCGGAGAGTCTATCCAGACCACGCGCGCGTCCGGTTGCGGGCTGCGAACGAACCCACCGATTTCAGGTTTGATTTCTGGATACATGGCGGGCCGACCGGCGGGATTGCGCGCGAATGCCGGCGCGATCTTGTCTGCGATCGAGCCGGGCAGAAGGAGAGTGCAAGTTGAGCGTCACCAAACAGCAGGTTCTCGATAGTCTCGCCAAAATCATGACGCCGCGGGGCGTGCCGCTGACCGCCGCCAACGTGTTGTCCGAGGTCGTCGTGACCGACGGCAAGGTGTTCTTCTCGATCAATGTCGATGCCGCTGAGGCGCGTGCGTGGGAGGATGTGCGCGGCCGTGCTGAAGCCGTCGTGCGCGCGACGCCCGGTGTGACGTCGGCGCTGATCGCGCTGACCGCCGAGCGCAAGCCGGGCAGTGCGCCCGCGCCGCGTCCGGCCCCGCAAGGGGTGAAGCCGGTGGCCAGCCATCGGCTGCATGGTGCGCCGGCGGATTCGCCGATGGGCAAGCAGGCGGCGATCCCCGGCATCACGTCGATCATCGCAGTTGCATCCGGCAAGGGCGGCGTCGGCAAGTCGACCACGGCGCTCAACATCGCGCTGGCGCTGCGCGACCTTGGTTTGAAGGTCGGTCTGCTCGATGCCGACATCTACGGTCCGTCGGTGCCGCGCCTGACCGGGATTCACGAAAAACCGCAACTCAACGACAGCAAGAAAATGATCCCGCTGCAGCGCTTCGGCCTGCCGCTGATGTCGATCGGATTCCTCGTCGAAGAGGAAACGCCGATGGTCTGGCGCGGGCCGATGGTGATGTCGGCGATCCGGCAGATGCTGTGGGAAGTGGCATGGGGCACTCTCGACGTGCTGGTGGTCGATATGCCGCCGGGCACCGGCGATGCACAGCTGACCCTGGCCCAGCAGGTGCCGCTCAAGGGGGCGGTGATCGTTTCCACACCTCAGGATCTGGCGCTGATCGATGCCCGTCGCGGCATCGCGATGTTCGCCAAGGTCAATGTCCCGACGCTCGGGATCGTGGAGAACATGAGTTATTTCCAGTGCCCCGAATGCGGCACCCGGTCCGACATCTTTGGCCATGGCGGTGCGCGCCATGAGGCCGAGCGCCTCGCGGTGCCCTTCCTCGGCGAGGTTCCGTTGCACATGGCGATTCGTGTCGCATCCGACTCCGGCCAGCCGGTGATGGAAAGCGAACCTGACGGTCCCCACGCGAAGATCTATCGGGCGATCGGGGAAAAGATCAGGGATCAGCTGCAAGGCCTGAAGGCCGCGGGCTGATCCACCATCCCGGGAGCGGGGGATCGCCTTGCTTCCCCGATTTATTCGACTTTCGTTGAATCGGACGGTGTGTGCATGTTGCCGCGTTTTCCGGCGCGGGGTTCCGTGGTACAGAGCCCGCTCTTGGGACAGAACAAGAAAAGTCCCCAATCAGGAGATGCCTTATGAAGCGTCGTGAGTTTTTGAAAGTTTCGGCAGCAGGCGCGGCGGCAGCCGCAGTTGCCTCGCCGGCCATCGCCCAGTCCTCGCCTGAGATCAAATGGCGTTTGACCTCGAGCTTCCCGAAGTCGCTCGATACGATCTATGGCGGCGCGGAGTTTATGGCGAAGCAGGTCGCCGAAATGACCGACAACAAGTTCCAGATTCAGGTGTTTGCTGCCGGTGAAGTCGTTCCCGGTCTGCAGGCGCTCGACGCGACCTCCAACGGCACCGTCGAAATGAGCCACACCGTTTCGTACTACTATGTCGGCAAGGACCCGACCTTCGCGATCTTCGCGTCGGTGCCGTTCGGCCTGAATGCCCGCCAGCAGAATTCGTGGTGGTACCAAGGCGGCGGCGAACAGCTCGCCAACGCCTTCTTCAAGAAGTACGGCGTCATTGCGCATCCGGCCGGCAACACCGGCACCCAGATGGGCGGCTGGTTCCGCAAGGAAATCAAGACCGTTGCCGACCTGCAGGGCCTGAAGATGCGTATCGGCGGCATCGCCGGTCAGGTTCTGGCGAAGCTCGGCGTCGTGCCGCAGCAGCTCGCCGGCGGCGACATTTATCCGTCGCTCGAGAAGGGCACCATCGACGCGGCCGAGTGGGTCGGTCCGTATGACGACGAGAAGCTCGGCTTCAACAAGGTTGCGCCGTTCTACTACTATCCAGGCTTCTGGGAAGGCGGACCGACGGTTCACACCTTCACCAACCTCGAGAAGTTCAACGCGCTTCCGAAGAACTATCAGGCGGTTCTCGCCAACGCCGCAGCCAACACCAACTCGTGGATGGCCGCGCGCTACGACATGCAGAACCCCGGCGCGCTGAAGCGGCTGGTCGCCAACGGTACGCAGCTTCGTCCGTTCAACAACGAAGTGCTGGACGCCTGCCTCAAGGCCACCAACGAACTGTGGGCCGAAATCTCGGGCAAGAACGCCGAGTTCAAGAAGGCGATCGAAGCGATGCAGGCCTACCGCTCGGATGAGTATCTGTGGTGGCAGGTGGCGGAGTACACCTTCGACAGCTTCCAGATCCGGTCGCGCACCCGCGGCTGATCCGGCTTCAGCCGATCACGTCAAGCCCGGCCTTCGTAAGAAGGCCGGGCTTTTCGTGTCCGGCCGATAAATCCCGATAGATTCCGGTCGGCGTTTGTTCCATTCTTCGGCCAAGCCTCAGCAGGTTTAAGCAAAAAAGGGCGAGCACAATGACCCCATAGGGAGAGAAACATGAAACGACGTGAGTTTATCAAGACCGCCGGCCTGGGTGCTGTCGGTGTTGCGGTTGCCGCCCCGGCGATCGCTCAGTCATCGCCGCAGATCAAATGGCGTATGACGTCGAGTTTTCCGAAATCGCTCGACACCATTTATGGCGCCGCCGAAGTATTCGCCAAGGCTGTCGCCGAGGGCACCGACAACAAGTTTCAGATTCAGGTGTTCGCAGCCGGCGAAATCGTTCCCGGTCTGCAGGCGCTCGATGCGGCCTCCAACGGCACCGTCGAAATGGCCCATACCGCTTGCTACTACTATGTCGGCAAGGATCCGACCTTCGCGATCGGCACCTCCGTGCCGTTCGGTCTGAACAGCCGCATGCAGACCGCCTGGCTGCAGGTCGGTGGCGGTGCCGAGTTGTTCAATGAATTTCTCAAGAAGCACCACGTGATCGGTTTCGCGGCCGGCAATACCGGTTGTCAGATGGGGGGCTGGTTCCGCAAGGAGATCAAGACTCCGGCCGACCTCAACGGACTCAAGATGCGCATCGGCGGCTTTGCCGGCAAGATCATGTCGAAGCTCGGCGTGGTGCCGCAGCAGGTCGCCGGCGGTGACATCTATCCGTCGCTGGAAAAGGGCACCATCGATGCCGCCGAGTGGGTCGGTCCCTACGACGACGAGAAGCTCGGCTTCCAGAAGGTCGCGCCGTACTACTACTATCCCGGCTTCTGGGAAGGCGGGCCGACGCTCCACAACATCGTCAATATTGACAAGTGGGAATCGCTGCCGGCCAGCTACAAGTCGATCATCAAGACCGCATCGTCGCTCGCCAACGAGACCATGCAGGCGCGTTACGACGCCTACAATCCACCGGCGCTGAAGCGGCTGGTGGCCGGCGGCACCAAGTTGCAGCCGTTCTCGACAGCGATCCTCGACGCCGCATCGAAAGCGTCGAATGAGATCTACGCTGAAACGTCGGCGAGCAATCCCGACTTCAAGAAGCTCTACGATCACATGGCGGCGTTCCGCAACGACCAGTATCTGTGGTGGCAGGTCGCCGAATACGCCTTCGACTCTTATCAGATCCGCAATCGGACGCGCGGCTGATCGTGCATTGATCCCGTGATGCAAGAACCCGGCCTTCGCGAGAAGGCCGGGTTTTTTGTTGTCTTGGAGCTTTTGCTGCCGATGGAGTGAGGTGAAGCCTCGGGCTTTGCCTTGACGCGTTTTCTTGACGCGAGCCGGTGCCCGCGTCGCTCGAAAACACTATGGCCGTTGGCGCTACTTGAAGCCGGCGGGTGGTCCGAGATCGAGTTGCGGGATATCGATCTGCGGGATTTCGATCTTGACCTTGTTGGGATCGACGGTCGAGAGCGCGCCTTTGTAGTGCATGACCATCGAGGGGAACAGGATCACGAGGAGGACCATGATCACCTGGATGATCACGAACGGCACCGAGCCCCAGTAGATCTGCCCGGTCGTTACCGGCTCCATGCGCTTGCCGCTGATGCGATCGGTATAGGCTTCCTTCGGCGCCACCGACCGCAGGTAGAACAGGGCGAAGCCGAACGGTGGATGCATGAACGAGGTCTGCATGTTGACGCCGAGAATGACGCCGAACCAGATCAGATCGATTCCGAGTTTTTCCGCGGCTGGCCCAAGCAGGGGGATAATGATGAAGGCGAGTTCGAAGAAGTCCAGGAAGAAGGCGAGGACGAACACGAACGCGTTGACGAAGATCAGGAAGCCGGTCTGCCCGCCCGGCAGCGAGACCAGCATCTCCTCGACCCAGCGATGGCCGTCGACGCCGTAGAAGGTGAGGGAGAACACGCGGGCGCCGAGCAGAATGAAGATGACGAAGGCCGACAACTTGGCGGTCGATTCCACGGCCTGGCGGGTCAGGTCGAACGACAGCCGCCTTTTGCCGATGGCAAGGAGCAAGGCACCGGCAGCGCCCATCGCACCGCCCTCGGTCGGTGTTGCGACGCCGATGAAGATCGTTCCGAGAACGAGGAAGATCAGGCCGAGTGGCGGCACCATGACGAACACGACCTGTTCGGCCAGCTTCGACAGGAGTTTGAACGGCAGGATCTTGTTGAGGACGGCGACCGTGAATGCCAGCGCCACGACAATGGTCATGGTCAGAACGACGAAGTCGGCGCCGCCCTTGACCGTGGTCATCTGCATGATCTCGATGGCGGCAGCTGTCGAGCCGACCAGCACCAAAAACAGCGATATCGTCATGGTGCGGATGATGCCGATGAAGGGCTTGGTCAGGATGCCGAGCAGGATCACGAACCAGAACCAGTGCCGGATCGCGGCGTCCGTCGAAATCGTGTCGAACACCGGCGCGGTCCAGTCGAACAGGCCGAGCTTGACCGCGAAGAAATAGGCGGTCGCCGCGGCCGACAGTCCGGCCAACGGCAGGATCAGCGGATGTTCCGCGGTTTCGGGTTCGCGCAAGGTCTGGGCTTCCAGCGGCAGGCCGGGAACGGCTTTCGGCGCAAACACTGTCAGCAGGAAGATGTAGCCCGCGTAGAGCAACGACAGCACGATACCCGGAATAAACGCCCCTTCGTACATGTCGCCAACCGAGCGGCCGAGCTGGTCGGCCATCACGATCAGGACCAGCGATGGCGGGATGATCTGGGCAAGGGTACCGGAGGCCGCGATGATGCCGGTGGCGACGCGGCGGTCATAGCCGTAGCGCAGCATGATCGGCAGCGAGATCAGGCCCATCGAGATCACCGATGCGGCAACCACGCCGGTGGTCGCGGCCAGCAGCGCGCCGACAAACACCACGGCATAGGCGATGCCGCCGCGGATGCTGCCGAAGAGCTGCCCGATGGTTTCGAGCAGGTCCTCGGCCATGCCTGATCGTTCGAGGATTAATCCCATGAATGTAAAAAATGGGATCGCCAGCAGCGTCTCGTTGCTCATGACGCCATAGACGCGTTCGGGAAGCGCCTGCAGGAAGTCCGGCCGGAATAAGCCGAGCTCGATGCCGATGAAGGCGAACAACAGGCCGTTGGCGGCGAGCGAGAACGCGACCGGGTATCCCAGCAACAGGAAAAACACCAGCGACGCGAACATGATCGGCGCCATGTAGTGAATGAACAGAGCGGTCATCATTATTGTTTATCAGCCGAGATCGCGTCGACGAGGCGGGTGGCTTCCAACGCCGCGATTTCCTGCGCGCTCAGCGCAAGCGTGTTCGGGTCGGGCAGCAGTCCCTTCATGATCGCAGCGCGCTTGATGATCTCGGAAACCGCCTGAACCAGCAGCAGCGCCATCCCGATCATGATGAGCGATTTGGCCGGCCACTGCGGCAGGCCGTTGGCGTTGAACGATTGTTCGTTCTGCTGATAGGAGACGAGGAAGAACGGGATCGAGGTCCAGATCAGGATCACGCAGAACGGCACCAGGAAGAAGACGTGACCGATCATGTCGATCCAGCTGCGGACTTTCAGCGGAAACAGATGATTGATGATGTCGATCTTGATGTGCTCGTTGTTCAGCAGCGTCCACGGCGAACACATCAGAAACACGACCGAGAACAACACCCACTGCAGTTCGAGATAGGAATTCGACGAGACGTCGAAGATCTTGCGAACGGTGGCGTTCACCGACGAGATGATCACGGCGATCAGGATTAGCCACGATATCCAGCGGCCGACCCACGTCATGAACGTGTCGATGCCGCGGCTCAATTTCAGGAGCGCTTGCAAGTCAGGTCCTCCCCAAGATCGCTTCGGCGCTTATCCATGCGTCCCGGGCATGGTGACTTTTGCAGCCGATTGTGCACGAAGCCATCTCACCAAACCAGCGCCCCAAGCCGCCGTCAATTGGAAGTTTGTTGATTTCAAAGCAAAAAAAGCCCGGCTTTGCGGCCGGGCAATCTATGTCAAAGAAGGGGGCAGTCCGCGCAACAATCGGACGTTTCAACCGCCGGTGACGCTCATATGGCGGCTGACGCTCGGGCGATTGTGGCGGCGGTCGATGATGAAATCGTGGCCTTTCGGTTTGAGTCCGATGGCCCGGTCGATTGTCGCCGCGAGCAGTTCGTTGTCGGCGGAGGCACGAAGCGGCTTGCGCAGATCGGACGCGTCTTCGTGGCCGAGGCAGGTATGGAGCGTGCCGGTACAGGTGATGCGGACGCGGTTGCAGGATTCACAGAAATTATGGGTCATCGGCGTGATGAAGCCGAGCCGGCCACCGGTCTCGCTGACGCGGACATAGCGGGCCGGGCCGCCGGTGTTATCGTCGATGTCGGTCAGGGTATATTGCGCCGAAAGCCGGGCACGGACCAGCGACAGCGGAACGTACTGGTCGATCCGCCCGCCGGCGATGTCGCCCATCGGCATGACCTCGATCAGGGTCAGGTCCATGCCCTTGCGGTGCGCCCAGTCCATCAGCGAGGGGATTTCCTCCTCGTTCATGTTCTTCAGCGCGACCGCGTTGATCTTCACTTTCAACCCTGCCGCCCGGGCCGCTTCGATACCGGCGAGAACCTTGTCGAGATCGCCCCATCGGGTGATCGTCCGGAACTTGTCGGGGTCGAGCGTGTCGAGGGAGACGTTGATCCGGCGAACGCCGCAATCGCTCAGCTCGGCGGCATGGCGCGCAAGCTGCGAACCGTTGGTGGTGAGGGTGAGTTCGTCCAGCGCGCCGGTGTCGAGATGGCGCGACAGCGAGCGCACCAGCGACATCATATTGCGCCGGACCAGCGGTTCGCCGCCGGTCAGCCGGAGTTTCCGCACGCCCTTGGCGATGAACGCCGAGCACAGCCGGTCAAGCTCTTCCAGGGTTAGCAGGTCGGCCTTGGGCAGGAAGGTCATGTCTTCCGACATGCAATAGAAGCAGCGCAGGTCGCAGCGGTCGGTCACCGAAACGCGGAGATAGCTGATGCGGCGGCCAAACGGATCCGTCATGGCCGAAGATTCGTGAAGTGCCGTGTCGACGTTCGTGGTCATGTCCCAGATCGCGTCCTGATGTCGCGAGGTGCCCGCATCACGCGGAATTCTCATCGCTCACCTGCCAATGTAGGCACCGGATGGAGCGGACACAACGCGAATATCGTAGATCGTTCAGCGGTTTTGCGGGGGCGGCGGTGGCGGGAAGGGCGAATTCGCCTGAGCCGCCGGTGCGGCCGCAGCCGGAGCCGCGGCTGGCGCTGCCGCCGCCTTCGGAGCCCGCTTCGCCGGGGCCCGTTTGCGCGTCTTCTTCGGGGGCACCGCAGGCCTCAGTTCTGCGACCACCGGATTGGGGTCGAGGACCGGAGCTGCGCCGGTCTGCTTGATGACCTGAACCGGAACCGTCTCCTGTTCATATTTGGCAAGCGTGTAGGTGACGGACAGATTTTCGGCGGCCGCAACCTTGACCACGCAAGGTGTCTTGCAGCCCGGTCCGGCGGACGTCACCGCATCCGCGCCCTGAGGAACGGAATCGAGCTGCAATTCGACCTCGACAGGGGTCGATTTGAACAGGTCCATCGATGACATTGAGGAACAGCTTGCAAGGCTAAGCCCTGCTGCAACGATCGCGATAACACGCATGATACATCCGTCTTGTAATGCGGCGAGCCGCCACAGTCCCCGGCGCGACCATAGGAGCGTCCGGAAGGGCGCGCAACCGGTGGAATATTCATTCCAGGTGAGGTTAGTGTTCGAACAGATCTGATAATATCAATCAAATCAGTGATTTGACTTTGTTCGAGCCATGGCGATTTCGGCAACGGCCACCGGTAAATCTCTCATATGCGAGATCAACAGGTCCGGCTTCAATTCCTCGATCGGTACCTGAGTGTAGCCGAACGTGACGCCGATCACCGGAATTCCGGCACGCCGGGCTGCCCCGATGTCGGTTCCCGAATCCCCGACCATGATCGCCGTCGACAGCATTCCGCCTGCGCGCGACACCGTTTCGCGCAGCGAGGTCGGATCGGGCTTGGCGACGCCGAAAGTGTCGGCACCGCAGATCGCGGCAAAACGGGGGGTCATGGCCAGCTTGTCGAGCAGCAGCCGGGACAGGCCCTCGAGCTTGTTGGTGCAGACCGCGAAGCGGAAACCGTCGGCGGCCAGCATGTCCAGCGCATCGTCGAGACCGTCGAACGGGCGCGACTCGTCGGCGATGTGCTCCCGGTAATAATCGATGAAATCGGCGGTCAGGCGCGCGACATCCGCCGCACCCATGACGCGGCCTTCCTGTTCGAGGCCGCGCTCGATCAGCGCGCGGGCGCCGGAGCCGATCAGCTTGCGGGCCGATTCGACGGGGACCGGCGGCAGCCCTTCGCGGGCGAGAATGAAATTGAGCGCGCCGACGAGGTCGGGCGCGGTATCGACCAGGGTGCCGTCCAGATCGAACACAAGAAGAGGGAAATCTGTCATTCAGGCTGGCTAACGCGCGCCGTGGGGCGATGCAAGTACGGGTTGTCAAATTGCCGAAAGGCCTCCGGCAACCCTGTTCCTCGCCGCCAATCGACGCTAGATATGCTGCGCCGGTCGCGGCCACTCGCGGCGGAATTGAAAGCGCCACGATGTCGATGGATATGTTGAAAAGGCAGGCGGCCGCCCGCGCCCTCGAAGACGTTCGCGACGGCATGAAGCTTGGCCTTGGCACCGGCTCGACCGCGAAACATTTCGTTGAACTGCTGGGCGAGAAGGTGAGCGCCGGACTCAAGGTGATCGGCGTGCCGACGTCGGAGGCGACGCGTGCCGATGCCGAGCGCTGCGGCGTGCCATTGACGACGCTCGATCAAATCGACCGGCTGGACCTGACGGTCGATGGTGCCGATGAGGTCGACCCGGCGCTCAATCTGATCAAGGGTGGCGGTGGTGCGCTGTTGCGCGAGAAGATCGTTGCGGCTGCGTCCGATCGCATGATCGTCATTGCCGACGACAGCAAATGGGTCGAGACGCTCGGGCGTTTCCCGCTGCCGATCGAAGTCGTGCCGTTCGGGCTCGGCGCGACGCGCCACGCCATCGAAAAATCCTTCGTTTCCGTGGGGGCCGCAGGGGAAATAACCATCCGCAAGGGCAAGGACGGCCATGCTTTTGTCACCGATGGCGGCCACTGGATTATGGACGCCCATCTGGGACGTATTCCCGATGCTCCGGCCCTGGCCGCATCGCTGGCATCGATCCCGGGCGTGGTGGAGCATGGCTTGTTCATCGGGCTGGCAAGCACGGCGATCCTCGCGGGGGCTCAGGGAATTCGTGTCGTTCAACGGCGCTAGCGCCGCAATTTGGAGAATTGGAATGAAGAGATTTGTCGATGTGGCGGCTATCGCCGCCATGACCTGCGCCGCGATGCTGGCGTTCACTCCGGCGCAGGCTCAGGCTCCTGCCGCAAAGGCTCCGGCCACCGCCGCCAAGGCATCGACCCCTGCTGCCATCGCACTCGCCAAGGAAATCCTGAGCGCGAAGCATGTCTCGACGATCTACGACGAGGCCATTCCGGGACTGGTTCAGCGCGTGAAGAATGCGCTGCTCCAGAGCAATCTCAACTATCAGAAGGATCTGAACGAGGTCGCGATCAAGATCGCCAAGGAGCTCAATGGCCGCGAGAAGGAAATCGGCGACGAGATGGCGAAGATTTACGCCGGGGAGTTCACCGAAGCCGAGCTGAAGGAGCTTGCTGCGTTTTATCGGTCGCCGGTCGGCAAGAAGTCGATCGAGCAGGAGCCGAAGGCCTTCAACGCCAGCCGTCAGTTCATGGACGTGTGGGCGCAGAAGGTGGCCGAGGAAATCAACAGCAAGTTCCGCGCCGAGATGCGCGCTCGCGGCAAGGAAATCTGACGGAGTCGGTTGTCCGTCAATGAGGGCTTTGACGCATGGCTGATTTCGACGTTGATCTGTTTGTGATCGGCGGTGGCTCCGGGGGCGTTCGCGCCGCCCGGATCGCCGCCGGTTACGGCGCCAGGGTCATGCTGGCCGAAGAGTACCGCATGGGCGGCACCTGCGTGATCCGCGGTTGCGTGCCGAAGAAGCTGTTCGTCTATGCCTCGCATGTTCACGAGGAGATCAGGGACGCCGCTGGGTTCGGATGGACCATCCCGTCCGCGACGTTTGACTGGCCGACGCTGGTCGCCAACAAGGACAAGGAAATCGCCCGGCTTGAAGGTGCCTACACCTCAAACGCCGAGAAGGCGGGTGTGACAATCGTCAAGGCCCGTGCGGTGTTCGAGGACGCGCACACGCTGCGTCTTTCGACCGGCGAGACGGTACGGGCGAAAACCATCCTGATCGCCACCGGCGGCGCGCCGAACCACGGCGCCGCGATTCCGGGCATCGAGCATGTCATCTCGTCCAACGAAGTCTTCCATCTGCCGAAATTCCCGAAACGCATCGTGATTCAGGGGGGCGGTTACATCGCGCTGGAATTCGCCTGCATCTTCGCAGGGTTGGGCTCCGACGTGACGCTGGTCTACCGCGGCGACAACGTCCTGCGCGGTTTCGATGAGGATGTGCGCACGCACGTTCGCCGCGAGATGGAGAAGTCAGGCATCACCATTCTCACCGGCTGCACGGTCGACAAGGTCGAGAAGCACGGCGAGAGCTTCACCGCGCATCTGTCCGGCGGATCGAGCGTCGCCGCAGATCAGGTGATGTTCGCGATCGGCCGCCATCCCAACGTCAAGGGCCTCGGGCTGGAGAAGGCTGGCGTCGCGCTCTCTCCGACCAATGGCGGCATCGCCGTCGATGACTTCTCGCAGACCAGCGTGCCGAACATCTATGCGGTCGGCGACGTCACCCATCGCATCAACCTGACGCCGGTAGCGATCCGCGAAGGGCATGCTTTCGCCGACACCGTGTTCGGCAAGCGGACCGTGCGGGTGGATCATGCGACCATCCCGACTGCGGTGTTCTCGCAGCCGCAGGTTGCCACAGTGGGACTGACCGAAGCCGAGGCGCGGGCGCAGTTCACCCACATCGACATCTACAAGGCCGACTTCCGGCCGCTGAAGGCGACCTTGTCCGGCAGCGAGAGCCGCATCCTGATGAAACTGATCGTCGATGGTCAGTCCGACCGCGTGCTGGGCTGTCATATCGTCGGCCCCGAGGCGGCGGAGATCATCCAGGCGGTGGCGATCGCGGTTCGGATGAAGGCCACCAAGGCCGACTTCGACGCCACCATGGCGCTGCACCCAACCTCCGCCGAGGAACTGGTGACCATGCGCACCCCGACCGAACGCCACGTCCGTCAGGCGGCGGAATAAAACCCTCCCTCCAACTTCGCAGTGGACGAATTTGCCCGCTGCGGTGTTAGCTGGTCTGTCACGCCGGCTACCCGGATGCCGGTCTG
The DNA here is from genome assembly GCF_001425835.1 of Afipia sp. Root123D2. GTDB lineage: Bacteria > Pseudomonadota > Alphaproteobacteria > Rhizobiales > Xanthobacteraceae > Afipia. The sequence goes on along the minus strand of NZ_LMDP01000001.1, from coordinate 1,869,909 downwards.
TGAAAAAAACACCGGTGGGAGAGAGCATCCATGTTTTATCAAGTGCCACATAAGTGCGCCCTTGTTCTGGCGCTCGTCTTGTTGACGCCGGTGGTGGCGACGGCCCAGATCGCCGTTTCCGCCAACGACGGAAAATCAGCCCTCAATGACGGCAAGCCCGAGGTGCGCAATCCGCTCGCGCCGGATACCGTCTTTGTGATCGACCTCGATCAGACGCCGCCGAAGATCGTCGGCGAGGTCAAGGCGCCCGCCAGCGCGGTGGGTCCGCCGACCAGCGTCGCGGTTGCGAAGGACGAATCGTTCGCGCTGGTCACCGGCGCCATGAAGATCGATCCGGCCGATCCGAAGAAAGCCGTTGCCGACAACAAGCTTTCGGTGATCGACCTGAAGGCGGAGCCGCCGGCGGTTTCCGCGACACTGGAGGCGGGAGCGGGCGCTGCGGGGGTCTCGATCAGTCCTGCGGGCGATCTCGCGCTGGTAGCGAACCGCGCCGAAGGCACCGTTTCGATCTTCAAGATCAGCGGCAAGACGCTGACGCCCGCAGGCAAGATTGATTTCGGCGAACCGAAGTCCGGCCCCTGCGCGGTGGCGTTTACTCCCGACGGCAAGCTCGCTTTCGTCACACGCGATGGCGACCACAAGGTCTCGGTGCTGAAGATCGACGGGGACAAGGTCGAATACACCAAACGCGACGTCGCCGCGGGCCTGCGGCCTTACGGCATCAGCATGTCGCCGAAGGGTGACGTGGCGCTGGTGGCGGATCTTGGTCTCAACAACGGCAACGGCGATGCCGATACGGTGAGCATCATCGACGTGCAGGCCAAGCCGCCACGCCTGATCGACACCGTGACAGTTGGAACCACTCCGGAAGGCATGACGCTGTCCCGTGACGGCCAATACCTCGCGCTCGCCGTCATGAATGGCTCGAACAAGGCCAAGGCCGCGCCGATCTACAACGACCATGGTCTTCTGAAAATCTATCGCCTCAAGAACAAGCGCCTGACCTTCGTGACACAGGCGGATGTCGGCCATTGGTGCCAGGGCGTGACCTTCAACAAGGACAACAAGAAGGTTCTGGTCCAGTGCATGATCGAGAACGAAATCCAGGTGTTCTCCTTCAACGGCAAATCGCTGAAGCGGACCGGGGCGATCAAGGCGGCAGGGCCGGCGGGGATCCGCATCGCCGACAAGTAAGCTGAGACGGGCTGCCGCTGGCCCAGACCGGCGGCGGCCTTTTGCGCTCCGATGCCAGATGGTGTCGCGGGAGGGTGCCAAGGCTTTGAAATCCCGGGGCGAATTCCAACTGGCAAGGGGCCGTCCGGCTGTGTATAACCCCGGCGCGCCGCCACGATGGCGGCGATCCTGGGAGTTATGAGTCATGTCCGAGCGGTGGACACCCGATAGCTGGCGCAACAAACCGGTGCTGCAGGTGCCGGAATATCCGAATCCGAAGGCCCTCGCCGATGTCGAGGCCCAGCTTGCGACGTTTCCGCCGCTGGTTTTTGCAGGTGAAGCCCGCAACCTGAAGAAGTCGCTGGCGCGCGTGGCCAATGGCGAAGCCTTCCTGCTTCAGGGCGGCGACTGTGCCGAGAGTTTCGCCGAACATGGCGCCAACAACATCCGCGACTTCTTCCGCGTGTTGCTGCAGATGGCGGTGGTGCTGACCTATGCCGGCGCGCTGCCGGTGGTGAAGGTCGGCCGCATCGCCGGCCAGTTCGCCAAGCCGCGCTCGTCGCCGATGGAGAAGATCGACGGCGTCGAACTGCCGAGCTATCGCGGCGATATCGTCAACGACATTGCGTTCACCAAGGAAGCGCGCACGCCCGATCCGCAGCGCCAATTGATGGCGTACCGGCAGTCGGCGGCGACGCTCAATCTGCTCCGCGCGTTCGCGACCGGCGGCTTCGCCAATCTCGGCAGCGTGCATCAGTGGATGCTCGGTTTCATCAAGGACTCGACGCAGTCGCGCCGTTACAAGGAACTGGCCGACCGCATCTCCGAGGCGCTCGACTTCATGCGCGCCTGCGGCCTCAATCTCGAGAGCCATCCCGAACTGCGTGCGACCGATCTCTACACCAGCCACGAGGCGCTGCTGCTCGGCTACGAGCAGGCGTTCACCCGCGTCGATTCCACGACCGGCGACTGGTACGCGACCTCGGGCCACATGATCTGGATCGGCGACCGCACCCGGCAGCTCGACCACGGCCATGTCGAATACTTCCGCGGCATCAAGAATCCGATCGGTCTCAAGTGCGGCCCGTCGCTGAAGCCGGATGAGCTGCTGCAACTGATCGACGTGCTCAATCCGCAGAACGAGCCGGGACGGCTGACGCTGATCAACCGCTTCGGCTCCGACAAGGTCGGCGATCACCTGCCGCAGCTCGTTCGCGCGGTGAAGCGGGAAGGGCGTTCGGTGGTGTGGTCGTGCGATCCGATGCACGGCAACACCATCACCTCGACCAGCGGCTACAAGACCCGGCCGTTCGACCGGATCGTGTCGGAGGTGAAGTCGTTCTTCGAGGTTCATGCGGCGGAAGGCACCCATGCCGGCGGCGTGCATCTGGAGATGACCGGCCAGAACGTCACCGAGTGCATCGGCGGCGCGCGCGCGATCACGGACGAGGATCTCAACGACCGCTATCACACGGTCTGCGATCCGCGCCTCAACGCCGAACAGTCGATCGACATGGCTTTCCTGATCGCCGAACTGCTCAAGCAGGAGCGGGCAGGCAAGGTCAAACCGATACCGGCGGTCGCAGGCTTCTGAGGTGTGGCGCTTCTGGCGCGCCACCATCAACAGCAGGAACGGACTGGCTTTCGCCATCCGTTCCGAACAGGCCATCCGCGAAGAACTGGTTGCGCTCGTGCTCGCCGTGCCGCTGGCATGGGTGATCGGCGTCACGGTCATGCGCAGCTTTCAGCTGGTCGCCGCGGTGGCGCTGGTGCTGATGGTCGAACTCATCAACACAGCCATCGAAAAGCTCTCCGACCGGCTGACGACCGATCACGATCCGCAAATCGGCCAGGTCAAGGACATGGGGTCGGCGGCGGTCGGCGTGGCGCTCGCGGTCGCCGGCCTGTTCTGGCTGTTCGCCATCGCTGAGCGCATGGGCCTCATTTGAGGGCGCGATTGCCGACGTCTCAGCAGGCGGGCTAAAAGCAGGGTATGGCAAACTCCACTCAGTTCACCGTCACGCTCGCGCAACTCAATCCGACCGTCGGCGACGTCACCGGCAATGCCGCGAAGGCGCGGGCCGCCCGCGCGCAAGCCAAAGCCGATCACGCCGATCTCGTCGTGCTGCCTGAGTTGTTCATCGCCGGTTATCCGCCGGAGGATCTGGTGTTGAAGCCGTCGTTTCAGGCGGCATGCCGTGCGGCGGTCGAGGATCTGGCGCGCGAAACCGCCGATGGCGGACCGGCGATGCTGATCGGCACGCCATGGGTCGATGACGGCAGACTCTACAATGCCTGCGCGCTGCTCGATGGCGGGCGCATCGCGGCGCTGCGCTTCAAGGTCAATCTGCCCAACTACGGCGTATTCGACGAGAAACGGGTGTTCGCGCGCGGGCCGGTCGGCGGACCGCTGACGGTGAAGGGCGTGCGGGTCGGAATCCCGATTTGCGAAGACACGTGGATGGAAGAGTCCGCCGACTACGAGAACGTGGTCGAGTGCCTCGTCGAAACCGGCGCCGAAATCCTGATCGTGCCGAACGGCTCGCCCTATACCCGCGAGAAGAACGACATGCGGCTGTCGGTGTCGGTTGCGCGCGTGGCGGAAAGCGGCTTGCCGCTGATTTATCTCAATCAGGTCGGCGGCCAGGACGAACTGGTGTTCGACGGCTCGTCGTTCGCGCTGAACGGCGACAAGTCGCTGGCGCTGCAATTGCCGGGCTTTGTCGAAAGCGTGGTCACGGTGACGTGGACCAAGGGACCGCACGGCTGGACCAGCAAGGGGCCGGTCGCGCCGGTGCTCGCCGGCGACAAGGGCGACTATGCCGCCTGCGTGCTCGGCCTGCGCGATTACGTCACCAAGACCGGATTTCCCGGCGTGCTGCTCGGCATTTCCGGCGGCATCGACTCCGCGCTGTGCGCGGCGATCGCGGTGGACGCGCTGGGCGCCGACAAGGTGCGCGGCGTGATGCTTCCGTTCCGCTTCACCGCGCAGGAATCGCTCGACGACGCGGCCAAGCTCGCAAAGGCGATGGGCATCCGCTACGAGGTTCTGCCGATCGCGGCCGCCGTCAACGGCTTCGAGGACATCCTGTCCGTTCCCTTCAAGGGACTGGAGCGCGATGTGACGGAAGAGAATCTTCAGGCGCGCACCCGTGGCGTGCTGCTGATGGCGATCTCGAACAAATCGGGCGCGATGCTGGTCACCACCGGCAACAAGTCCGAAATGTCGGTGGGCTACGCCACGCTCTACGGCGACATGAACGGCGGCTACAATCCGATCAAGGACATCTACAAGACCGAAGTGTTTCGTCTGTCGGCGCTGCGCAATTCGTGGAAGCCTGAGGGCGCGCTTGGCCCGTCGGGCAAGGTGATCCCGACCAACATCATCACCCGGCCGCCGACGGCGGAGTTGCGCGAGAACCAGACCGATCAGGACTCGCTGCCGCCTTACGATATTCTCGACGGCATCCTTGAGCGCCTCGTCGAACGCGAGGAGCCGCTGGCCTCGATCATCGCGGAAGGTTTCGACCGCGACACCGTGGTGCGGATCGACCGGCTGCTGAACGTCGCCGAATACAAGCGGCGGCAGGCGGCGCCCGGCGTGAAGGTGACGCGCAAGAATTTCGGCCGCGATCGCCGCTATCCGATCACCAACCGTTTCCGCGATACCGGGCAGGCACCACCGGCGCCCGACCATTCGCTGGCCACGCGCGCGGGCCGGGGATCTGCCGAAGCGATCGACGTGTGAGGCAGGCTGCTTCACCACGCATTTCGATGCCCGTGGCTTGACAGTTAAATTCTGCTCCTCATCCTTCGAGACGGCTGCTGCTCAACCTCCTCAGGATGAGGGGAAGAATGCGCTACTGCGGGTTCTGCAGGAACTTCGGGCCGACCGAGCGGATCGGCTTGTCGCCCGTCGTGCCGTTGGCGGCAGGTGCGGCCGGAGGATTGGCCGCTGCAGCTGGCGCCTGAGCCGGGGCGGTTTTCGCAGGCGGCGCTTTGCCGTTCTTCGGCGGTTGCGCCATCTTCTTCGAGCGCTCGTCGGTGACGATGATGTCGCCTCGTTGCGCAGCAGCGGCGCGATCGTCGATGTTCTTCAGCGCATCCGACCAGGTCTGGCCCGCCGCCTTGCAGCTGCACGCCTTGTCATACTGCTGGCGATACTTGAATGCGTTCGGCGACTGCGAATACGGCTGTCCGCTCAGCGAAACGGCAGAGGAGATATCCTCGCCGGGATTGCGATAGGTGTAGAGCGTCGCTTCGGCGTTCGGGCACAGTGCCTTGCAGGTGTGCTCGTCGTCGGCAAAGCGGCCCGGCACGGTGGCGAATGAAATCGGGAAGTAGTAACCGTCGCAGGTCCGCGCGCACACGGTGCGAAAGGTTCCGGCGGCCGCGCCGTTGTTTTCGGGAGCGATGATTCCGCCGCCCTCGGGGCCGCCGCCATTGCCGCCGAACAGGTTCTCGAAGAAACCGCCGTTGCCGCGCACGGCGTTGGCATATTGCGGGCCGCAATTGTTCTGCGCCAGAGCCAGCAGTACGGAGCGGCGCTGACCGTTATCCTCCGAGGCGCCCATGCCGCCGCGCAGCCGCTCGAGATTGGAGGTGATCTGATCAAGATTGCCGCGCATCTGCTGAATCTGGTTGTTGATCGGGCCGCACTGGGCCGACTGGCCGCTGAACAGCGAGAAGAAGCCGGAGTTGTCGCAACCCTGACGCCGGGCCTGCGCCCGCAGCCGGTCGAGTTCGCTCTGCTGGCGCGAGGCGGCTTCCTCGTAGCGGCGGATCTGTTCGGCTTTCGCGCCGCCGCCGTTCGCGCCCTGATCGATGCTGGCAAGCTGGCTTTCGAGCCGCTGGCAGATCGGATTGGGCGGAGGCTGCTGGCCGGGCGGATAGCCCTGCGCCACTGCGGCGGACGTGATTGCGGCGCTAAGGACAGCGGCCAGCGTCAACATCGTGCGGGGACGGGGAAATATCGGCAAAACAAAACCCGGATTCGGCCGCCGCACGGTGCGGCGAATGCGACCCTCACATACTCGTTTCCGAGGGCGAGGTCACGTCGATTCCGGGGCGCAGATAAGGCGGAGAACAACCACCCGTGAAGTCAGCGCTCGCAGGTGATCGCGACGAATTCGTCGCAACCGTTACCGTGGCAGGTCTCACCGCCGGTTTGCGTCACCGCGCCGGTGACTTCATCCGGATCGACCCGCCGGTACGACACCGCCTGGGCGAACTCCCGCGCGTGGCAATAGGCGCGAGCCGCTGGCGCACCGCAGTTTTCGCCGCGGGCGAGGCATTGATCGATGCCGTAGCCGTCCGGCTGGTTGGCGACGATGAAGACCTTGCTGTCGGCCATCGCGCCGGAGGTGGCGGCAAGGAACAGGCAGGCGGAAAGGGCGGGAAAAATCAGTCGCATATGGCACCGGTGACGCGGGTGGATGCCTATCATCGATAGATCGCAAAGATTAAGAATGATTAATGATGTGGGGCGTTTGGAGGAGAAAACGTGGCCGGGTGTTGCAACCGGGCCAGTGTTCCGCTTGACGGAATCCCCCCGGCTGGACCATTGTGCCGGCCATGAACGGTTCTCTCTCCTTTTTCGGCATTTGCCGCGAGATTATTAGCTAGCGATTCGCTGGCTGGAGCCGTCTTTTCTCATCACGAGAGCACTGGACGCCCCCGGCCCAACCGGACGGTTTGTCTATGGATTTGAAACTTTACGATACGCTGACCAGGGTAAAGCGCGCCTTCGTGCCGCTCGATCCGGCGAACGTGCGCATGTATGTGTGCGGGCCGACGGTCTATGACTTTGCCCATATCGGCAACGCGCGCCCGGTCATTGTGTTCGATGTGCTGTTTCGTCTGCTGCGGCACATCTACGGCGAGACGCACGTCACTTATGTGCGCAACATCACCGACGTCGACGACAAGATCAACGCGCGTGCGTTGCGTGATTATCCCGGCCTGCCGCTGAACGAAGCGATCCGCAAGGTCACCGAGCAAACGGCGACGCAGTTTCATGCCGACGTGAAGGCATTGGGTTGCCTGCCGCCGACGCATCAACCGCGCGCCACCGATTTCGTTCTGCCGCGTGCCGACGGCAAGGCCGACATGGTGACGCTGATCGCGCAACTGATCGCGCGCGGCCATGCCTATGAGGCCGGCGGCGAAGTGCTGTTCGATATCGCCTCGATGCCCGACTACGGATTGCTGTCCGGCCGCAAGCTGGAAGACCAGCAGGCCGGCGCGCGCATCGCCGTCGACGCGCACAAGAAAAATCCGGCCGATTTCGTGTTGTGGAAGCAATCATCCGCCGACGAGCCCGGCTGGGAAAGCCCGTGGGGCCGGGGACGGCCCGGCTGGCACATCGAATGTTCGGCGATGAGCGCCGCTTATCTGGGCGACGTGTTCGATATCCATGGCGGCGGCCTCGACCTGATCTTCCCGCACCATGAAAACGAGATCGCGCAATCGCGTTGCGCGCACGGCACGCATGCGATGGCTAATTACTGGATGCACAACGGCTTCCTTCAGGTCGAAGGCGAGAAGATGAGCAAGAGCCTCGGCAACTTCGTGACGATAAACGAGTTGCTGGCGACCGAGAAGTTTGGCGGGCGCAAGTGGGAGGGGCAGGAACTCAGACTGGCGATGCTTAGGACTCATTATCGCCAACCCATCGACTGGACCCAAAATGCACTTGAGGAGGCCAGTCGCGCCCTCGACAACTGGAGCGGTTTGATCAAGGGCGTTCCTGCAGCGAATCCATCCCCTGCAATGTTCGCTGCAATGACGGATGACCTGAATACGCCGCTCGCGATTGCGGAACTGCATCGGCTCGCAAAAGCGAAAGATCTGCCAGTGCTCGCGGGTTCGTTGTCGCTGCTCGGGATTGATTTGGCGACCTACAATCGGCCGCTGCGAAACTCTATCGAAGGTGCCTTTGATAAGGCGGACGAGGTCAAAGCAAAGATTGAAGCGCGCGCCGTCGCCCGCGCGCGCAAGGACTTCAAGGAGTCGGATCGAATTCGCGACGAACTCGCTGCGATGGGTGTCGCCATCAAGGACGGTAAGGACGCCGACGGCAAGCCGGTGACGACGTGGGAGATCGCGCGATGAAACGCCCCGACACGCCTTTCCCGAAGCACTGGCGCTATTACATCGTTCTCAAGTGGGCCGTGATCGCGCTGGCGGTTGCGCTCGCGCTCAAGCTGTTCGGAGTGTGGTGATGGGTCAGGCGCTTCCCCAGGTCGGTCTGCGGCCGTTGTTGCCGGCGGATATTCCTGTGCTGGCTGCGATCTTCGCTGCCAGCATCGAGGAACTGACCGAGGACGACTATACCGAAGCGCAGCGCGAGGCGTGGGCGAGCAGGGCCGACGACGAAGCGGCGTTCGGCAAACGGCTCTCGTCGCAACTGACGCTGGTGGCGACGCTGAAAAGCTCGCCGGTCGGCTTCGTCTCGCTCAAGGGCGCGGATCATCTCGATCTGCTTTACGTTCATCCTGCGGCGGCGCGGCAGGGTGTCGCCACTGCGTTGTGCGATGCGATCGAAAAGCTCGCCGCCGCGCGCGGTGCGAAAAATCTGACCGTCGATGCCAGCGACACCGCGCAGGAGTTTTTTTCCCGGCGCGGCTATGTCGGCGAGCGGCGCAACACCATCACCGTCGGCGACGAATGGCTCGCCAACACCACCATGAAGAAAACGCTGGCGGGCGCTCCCGCGAACGACGACACACCGGGACAACCGTCATGAGCCGCGAACGCCTCTATCTTTTCGACACCACGCTGCGCGACGGCGCGCAAACCAACGGAGTCGATTTCTCGCTGCATGACAAGCAGATCATCGCCCAGATGATCGACGATCTCGGTATCGACTATATCGAAGGCGGCTATCCCGGCGCCAATCCGACCGATAGCGAGTTCTTCGCCACCAAGCCGAAACTGGAGAACGCGAAGTTCACCGCGTTCGGCATGACGCGCCGCGCCGGCCGTTCGGCGTCGAACGATCCCGGCCTTGCCTCGCTGCTTGAGGCGAAGGCGGATGCGATCTGCTTTGTTGCCAAATCCTCGGCCTATCAAGTGCGGGTGGCGCTGGAGACCACCAACGAGGAAAATCTCGCCTCGATCCGCGACAGCATCTCGGCTGCGAAGACGGCCGGCCGCGAAGTGATGCTCGACTGCGAGCATTTCTTCGACGGCTACAAGGAGAACCCGGAATTCGCGCTGGCCTGCGCCAAGGCGGCTTACGAGTCCGGCGCGCGCTGGGTGGTGCTGTGCGACACCAATGGCGGCTCGATGCCGAACGAGATCGTGGCCATCGTCGGCGAGGTGGTGAAACACATCCCCGGCGATCATCTTGGCATCCATGCCCATAACGACACCGAGCAGGCGGTGGCGAATTCGCTCGCGGCCGTGCGCGCCGGCGTGCGGCAGATCCAGGGCACGCTCAACGGCCTCGGCGAGCGCTGCGGCAACGCCAATCTGTGCTCGCTGATCCCGACCCTGAAACTCAAGAAGGAATTCGCCGACACGCTCGACATCGGCGTGTCGCAGGACAAGCTCGCGACACTGGTCCACGCGTCGCGCGCCCTCGACAATATCCTCAACCGTCCATCGGACCGTCACGCGGCCTATGTCGGTGAGAGCGCGTTCGTCACCAAGACCGGCATCCATGCCTCCGCGGTGATGAAAGACCCGCACACCTACGAACATGTTCTGCCCGAGTTGGTCGGCAACCGCCGCAAGGTGCTGGTGTCGGATCAGGCGGGACGCTCGAATGTTCTCGCCGAACTCGACCGCGCCGGGATTGCTTATCAGAAGGACGATCCGAAACTCGGCCGCCTGATCGAGGAGATGAAGGAGCGCGAGGCGGCGGGCTACGCCTATGAATCCGCGAATGCCTCGTTCGATCTGCTGGCGCGGCGGACGCTCGGCACGGTGCCGGAGTATTTCCACGTCGTGCAGTTCGATGTGAATGTCGAGCAGCGCTACAATTCGAGCGGACACCGCGTTACGGTGGCGATGGCGGTGGTCAAGGTCAATGTCGCGGGCGAGATGCTGATCTCGGCGGCCGAAGGCAACGGCCCGGTCAACGCGCTCGACGTCGCGATGCGCAAGGACCTCGGCAAGTACCAGAAGTACATCGAGGGGCTGAAGCTGGTCGATTACCGGGTGCGTATCCTCAATGGCGGCACCGAGGCGGTGACGCGGGTGCTGATCGAGAGCGAGGACGAACAGGGCGAGCGCTGGACCACCATCGGCGTGTCGTCGAATATCATCGATGCGTCGTTCCAGGCGCTGATGGATTCGGTGATCTACAAGCTGGTGAAATCCGGCGCGCCTGCCTAGGCTGGCGGGCTCGTTCTGACCGGAAGGCTCGGAGAACCGCGCGATGCTCGATCACGTCTCGGTGGGGGTCAGCGATCTTGAGCGCGCGTCGCGCTTCTATGAAGCCGCGTTCGCGCCGCTCGGGCTGGCGAAACTGGTGGTGCGGCCCGCCACCGTCGGCTTCGGCAAGACTTATCCCGAATTCTGGATCAACCTGCGGCCGGACATGACGATGCTGCTGCCGGGCAGCGGCGCGCATGTCTGCCTTCGTGCGCGAGCCGTTGCCGACGTCGATGCGTTTCACGCCGCGGCGCTGAACGCGGGTGGCCTGTCCGATGGCGGACCGGGGCGGCGCCCGCACGATCGCGTCGCGTACTACGCGGCGTTTGTGTGCGATCCCGACGGCAACCGCATCGAGGTGGTGACGTTCCTGAAGGATGGGTAACCGTTGACGGGTTCGTCGAACTCAGTTGTCATGGCCGGACTTGTTCCGACCATCCCGCGAAGCACAGTGCGTCCCTCAGCAAGATGCCCGGCACAAGGCCGGGCATGACAATCTCACACCGAACAACGTCAGATGCTTACAATCCGCTCGCGACGTTCGCTTCCATGTGCTTGGTCGCTTCCGGCTCCAGCGCGGCCGCGGCTTCGAGCTTCGGCAGGATGTCCTCGACACGATCGGCGGTGAGAACTTCTACCGACAGGTTCTGCCGGATGAAGGCCTTGTCGCGCATGTGGCGGATCAGGACCAGCAGCGGGTCCCAGAACCCGGCGATGTTCGCCAGCAGGATCGGCTTGGTGTGGCGGCCAAGCTGCGCCCAGGTCAGCTGCTCGACCAGCTCTTCCAGGGTGCCGATGCCGCCGGGCAGGGCGACGAAGGCGTCGGAACGGTCGAACATCAGTTGCTTGCGCTCGTGCATGTTGTTGGTGACGATCAGCTCCTGCGCCCGTTTCAGCGCATTTTCGCGCGCGGTCAGGAAGTCGGGGATGATCCCGGTGACCCTGCCGCCATGGTCGAGGGAAGCGGTCGCAACCGCGCCCATCAGCCCGATGGAGCCGCCGCCATAGACGAGGCCGACGCCCCGACGGGCGAGCGTTGCTCCAAAGGCCGTCGCTGCTTCGATAAATCGGGGATCAGTACCGGGACCGGAACCACAGTAAACACAGACAGTATTGATTTTGCTCATATCTGCGATGTGGGATGGCATTGCGGCATCGTCAAGACGGCTTTCGTCGGCAGCCGGTCCGGTTATGCTGCGAAGCCCTTGTTACGGAAAAGAATTTTGCCCGAAGGATGCGGATGGCGGCCAAAAGTTCTATATGACGGTCGAAAGATGACCCCGACCGAGAGGATACTTGCGGCCGCCAAGAGCCGCGCCGGTCGCTCAGGACGATGAATGGCCGATACGAATTCTTCCCCGCCCGCCAGTTCTTCCCCACCAAGAGCGGCTGGCGCCATCCCGAATGACGCCAATGTTGACGGCCGGGCCGAGCGCGATTCGCTGACCGGAACGCTGGTTCATTTGTGGCCCTATCTGTGGCCGCACGATCGCTTCGATCTCAAGATGCGTGTCGTGTGGTCGATGGTGCTGCTGCTATTCGCCAAGCTCGCGACGCTGGCGGTGCCCTTCACCTTCAAATGGGCGATCGACGCGCTGAACGGGCAGGGCTCCGCGCCGGTGCAGGCGTCGAACTGGATGCTGTGGATCTTCGCGTCGCCGGTGCTGCTGACGCTGGGCTATGGCGGCATGCGCATCCTGATGGCGGTGCTGACGCAGTGGCGCGATGGCATCTTCGCCAAGGTGGCGATGCATGCGGTGCGCAAGCTTGCCTACATGACCTTCGTCCACATGCACGAGCTGTCGCTGCGCTTCCATCTCGAGCGCAAGACCGGCGGCCTCACGCGCGTGCTCGAACGCGGCCGCACCGGCATCGAGACCATGGTGCGCCTCGCGGTCCAGCAGCTCGCGCCGACCGTGGTCGAGCTGGCGTTGATGGTCGTCGTGTTGCTCTACCAGTTCGACTGGCGCTACGTGGCGATCACGGTGGTGACGGTCATCGCCTACATGTACTTCACCTATACCGCGACCGAGTGGCGGATCGACATCCGCCGCAAGATGAACGACTCCGACACCGAGGCGAACACCAAGGCGATCGACTCGCTGCTCAACTACGAGACGGTGAAGTATTTCGGTGCCGAGACGCGCGAGGCCCAGCGTTACGACAAGTCGATGGCGCGCTACGAACGCGCCAGCACCGACAGCTACACCTCGCTGGCCTGGCTCAACACCGGGCAGGCGGTGATTTTCTCTCTCGGCATCACCGCGACCATGGCGTTGTGCGCGGTCGGCATCCGCAACGGCACCAATACGGTCGGCGATTTCGTCATGATCAACGCCATGATGATTCAGCTCTACCAGCCGCTGAACTTCATGGGTTTCGTCTATCGCGAGATCAAGCAGGCGATTATCGACATCGAGAAGATGTTCGGCGTGCTGGAGCGCAATCCCGAGGTGAAGGATGCACCGGGCGCGCTGCCGTTGAAGGTATCCGCCGGCGTCGTCCGGTTCGAGGACGTGCGGTTTTCCTACGATCCCGACCGCCAGATTCTGAAAGGCCTCAGCTTCGAAGTGCCCGCCGGAAAGACGGTCGCCATCGTCGGCCCGTCGGGCGCGGGCAAGTCGACGATCTCGCGATTGCTGTTCCGCCTCTACGATATCAGCGGCGGCCGCATCACCATCGACGGGCAGGATATTCGCGGCGTCACGCAAACATCGTTGCGCTCGGCGATCGGCATGGTGCCGCAGGACACGGTGCTGTTCAACGACACCATCCGCTACAATATCCGCTATGGCCGCTGGGATGCCTCCGATGCCGAGGTCGAGACCGCGGCGCAGATGGCGCAGATCGACCGCTTCATCCGGATGTCGCCGAAAGGCTACGAGACCGAAGTCGGCGAGCGAGGCCTGAAACTGTCAGGTGGCGAGAAACAGCGTGTGGCGATTGCCCGTACCATTCTGAAAGCACCGCCGATCCTGGTGCTCGACGAGGCGACCTCTGCGCTCGACAGCCACACCGAACAGGAAATCCAGGACGAACTGGAAAAGGTCTCGCGCAACCGCACCTCGCTGGTGATCGCGCATCGGCTGTCGACCATCGTCGGTGCCGATGAAATCATCGTTCTCGATCAGGGCCGGATCGCCGAACGCGGCACCCATGGGCAGTTGCTGGCCGCATCCGGTCTCTATGCCTCGATGTGGAACAGGCAGCGCGAGGCTCAGGAAGCCCGCGAGAAGCTTGCGATGATCGGTGAAGAGGCGGCCGCGCCGAATCGCGATCCGCCGCCGATCGCCGCCCAGCCCGGTGTGGAGCCTGACGCGAGCGATCCGCTGATGACGCCCGACGCGGCGGAGTAGGGCGGAGCGATCTCTCCACGCGTCGTCCCCGCGCAGGCGGGGACCCAGCTATTTACGGGGCGCGATACTGCGTCTTCTCTCGGTGTCGTCACCGGGCTCGTCCCGGTGACCTCGATAAGGGACGCGCCGGGGCCACCTAATCGGGATGGCCGGGACAAGCCCGGCCATGACATCGAATAAATCCGCAGCATCGGTGCACCTCTGGCTGGCCGATCAGGGGTTTCGCGTGATGAGGTTCTGGAATAATGAGGTGCTGAGCAATGCGGACGCTGTGCTTGACCTGATTCTCAAGGCCGCGCGTCCTGGTCCGGTTTACCTATCTTCCGGCATGCCGCTGTGCGGCGCGCCACCCGCTCCCACACGGGGAGAGGGAATAGACAATCGCTGATCCACTCGAAGATCGCGGCGCACGATTCACATTCCCTAGGCCCATAAAAGCCACACCTTATTGGTCCATCTTCAAGTTCATTCGCAGGTCACCAAGGTTCACATGTCCATCGTCAATTCGATCCGCGCTCAGATCCCGCCCATCCATCCGGAGGGGTATCCATTCATCGGCGCGTTCGCGCTGGCGAGTCTGATCCTGTTCTGGATCTGGACGCCGCTCGGCTGGATCGGCTGCGGCCTCACGGTGTGGTGCGCGCTGTTCTTCCGCGATCCGGTCCGCGTCACGCCGGTGCGCGAGGGCATCGTCGTTTCGCCCGCCGACGGCATGGTGTCGATGATCGTGCAGGCGGTGCCGCCGGCCGAGATGGGGCTCGGCGACAAGCCGCTGACCCGCATCTCCGTGTTCATGAGCGTGTTCAACTGCCACGTGAACCGCAGCCCGGTCGCGGGACGCGTCGACCGCATCGCCTATCGTCCGGGCAAATTCATCAACGCCGAACTCGACAAGGCGAGCGAGGACAACGAGCGCAACGCGCTGGTGATCTCGACACCGGCGGGCCGCATCGGTGTGGTGCAGATCGCAGGGCTGGTGGCGCGGCGGATCGTGTCGTTCGTCCGCGAAGGACAGACCCTCGGCGCCGGGGAGCGCTTCGGGCTGATCCGGTTCGGCTCGCGCCTCGATGTGTATCTGCCCGAGGGCGGAAAGCCGCTGGTCTCCGAAGGCCAGACCGCGATTGCCGGTGAAACGGTACTTGCGGATTTCAGGCTCGGAGATGGCGGACGCGCTTACCGTCAGGATTAACTATTCCGGCGATCGGCGCAGAACCCTTTCCGCCACAATGGCGGGGCAGGGTGAGCCTTGTTATATAGAGTGCATGGACATGCTCCCCGACGACCGATTATCGCCAGATTTGCGCCGCCGCCGGTTTCGCCCGATCCCGGTGCGGATGCTGGTGCCCAACGTCATCACGCTGCTCGCGATCTGCGCGGGCCTGACCGCGATCCGGCTGTCGTATGAGGGCCGCTACGAACTGGCGCTCGGCGCCATCGTGTTCGCGGCGGTTCTCGACGGTATCGACGGACGCATCGCCCGCATGATCAAGGGCCAGTCGCGGTTCGGCGCCGAACTCGACAGTCTCGCGGACTTCGTCAATTTCGGCGTCGCGCCGGGCCTCATTCTGTATTTCTGGCAGCTGCATGATTTGAAGAACGTCGGCTGGATCGCCGCGATGATCTTCGCGATCTCGGGCGGACTGCGGCTGGCGCGTTTCAACGCCACCATGGACGATCCGAACAAGCCGCCGTTCGCCGCGAACTTCTTCACCGGAATGCCGGCCCCGGCCGGCGCGATCTGCGTGCTGCTGCCGATGTATCTGGTGTTCATCGGCGCCGACCCGCTGCCGGCGCCGCTGATCGCGATCTACACGCTGACGATCGCGTTCCTGATGGTGTCGCGGCTGCCGGTCTTTTCGGGCAAGAAGTTCGGCGGCAAGGTCGCGCCGGAAATGGTGCTGCCGGTGGTGGTGCTGGTGGTGCTGTTTATCGCCGTTCTCATCAGCTACCCGTGGCATCTGCTCAGCGTAGCCGCGCTGCTGTATCTGCTCAGCCTGCCATTTGGCGTGATGTCCTATCGCGAGCAGGAGCGGCGGATGAATCTCCAGACCGCGGCTGCGGCCGCGGCCGGGGTATCAGAACCGGTGCCGCCATATCCTGCGGCCCCCTCCGAAGAAGCCGCCGACGAACGGCCGCCCCGGCTGAACTGAACGTCGGCTGCGGCGATTCCTGATGCACACAGGCGTAAATTTACGGGCGCCTTTATCCGCGATGGACAGATCAGCTTGAGGCGCCCCTACTTAGGGACGGCCTTGGTTAGATTTCCGATTTCCATGATCGCAATCCCGGACACGATCACGACCAGACCAGCCAGCTTGGTGATATCGATTGGCCGTCTTTCCATGCCGAATAGACCGAACTGGTCGATCACGGCAGAGGTGAGAACCTGAGCAGCCAGAATGAATGCGATGAAACTGGCCGCGCCGAAACGCGGGATAATGACAGTGGCCGACAATACATAAAGGCCGATGAGCAGACCCGCGCCATAACTTATCGGCGGCGCTGATCCAAGTTGAGCAATGGTGGGCAGGCCGTAGAGCGGGAGAGTGAGTCCAAAGGCAACCAGGGCTGCCACAGCGAACATGACTGCCGTTGCTGCGAACGGGTTGCCGACGCTGCGGGCAATACCGCTATTTAGAACACCAATTAAAGGTATACCTATTCCCGCCAGGACAGACCAAGCCGCGAAAACCAAATACGAACGCATCTCAGGTGCTCCTACCGCGGGCTGGAATGGACGCTACTGTGCTTGGCGGCTGATCGTAAGCCAGAGCTCGCCCTTTTGTTACATGCCGCCTTTTCCTCAAGCTCGGCCTTATGGACCTCTAGCTGTCCATGTACAAACATTGATGCTTGGCCTCGTTCGCGTTGCTGTCAGGGAAGAAGCAGTTTCGGGTCTTCCCGAGAGGCGGAAGGTTAGACGCTTGCGTCAAAAGCCCATGAAATCCGATGTGGCGATCTAGCGTCATGTCTCCCTCAACCTCCTGTTAATACTTAAGAAGCCGTTTACGCGAATTTAATCGCACCGGCGCTAGGCTCTGACCGCGCAGCTCAGAATGGGCTGTGCCAGTGCGCGTTGGAGTGTTTGATGGATATCACGACAAGCATCGGCCTGATCATCGGTACGATCGTGATCGTGGCGATGATCTTCATGGGCGGTGACCTTCACATGTTCATCAGTGAACATGCGATGATCATCATCTTCGGCGGCTCGTTTGCCGCTACGCTCATTCGCTTCCCGTTGGTGTCCATCCTGCACGGCCTGCCGCTTGGTGCGAAATTCGCCTTCACCATGAGCCGCTCGACCGCGCGCGGCCTGGTTGACGAACTCGCCAGCATCGCCGAGATCGCCCGCAAGCAGGGGCCTGTCGGACTCGAGAAGGTCGAAACCGACGATCCGTTCCTGGCCAAGGGAATCCGTTACGTCGCCGACGGCTACGACATGGATTTCATTCGCGACAACCTCGAGCGCGACCGTGACAACTTCCTGATGCACCTCGACGAGGGCAGCAAGATCTACCGCGCCATCGGCGACTGCGCTCCGGCGTTCGGCATGATCGGCACGCTGATCGGCATGGTGCAGATGTTCGCCAACATGACCGATCCCTCGAAGCTCGGCCCGTTCATGGCGACTGCGCTGCTCGCGACGCTCTACGGCGCGCTGGTCGCCAACCTGTTCTGCCTTCCGATCGCCGACAAGCTGCATGGCAAGCTGCTCGACGAGGAAACCAACCGCACCATTATCATCGACGGCATCCTGATGATCCGCGATGCCAAGAGCCCGACCCTGGTGCGCGAAATGCTGCTGGCCTATCTGCCGGAGAAACATCGTCACGAGCAGGGCGAACCGGTGCCCGCCTGAACGGCGGTCTGACAACGGTTCGGGGGACAGGCGATGGCCAAGAAGAAACGAGGCGACGCGCACGGCGGAGGACACGGCTGGTTCGTGACGTTCGCCGATCTGATGGGCCTGATGATGAGCTTCTTCGTGATGCTCGTCGCGTTCTCCAGTCAGGATCAGCAGAAGCTGAAGATCGTCGCCGGCTCGATGCGCGACGCGTTCGGCGTGCAGACCCAGGCACGCTATTCCGGTGTGATCGAATCCGACGGCCTGCCGACGCGGCCGAAACTGAAGAACGTCGACCATATTCCGCCGGAGGAGGCGTCCAACACGCCGACGCCGGACCAGAACGACCAGAAGCGCCTTGTCGGCGCGCGTCTCAAGACCGATCGCGAATTCGCGCTCGCCTCGGCGTCGCTGCGTCAGGCGTTGCAGGACATGCCGGAAATGACCGAGTTGTCCAAGCACATCATGTTCGAGGAAACCAAGGACGGTCTCAATCTGGAGATCGTCGATCAGGACGGCCGCTCGATGTTCGCCGATGGCTCCAGGCAGCCTTACGAGCGGACGCGCAAGCTGATCCAGCGGCTCGCCGGGCCGCTCCGGCAGTCGCCGCTGCGGGTGTCGATCGTCGGCCACACGTCTTCGACCTTCGTGCAGTCCCGTCGGGATTACGATGCCTTCGATCTGTCCGCCGACCGGGCCAACGCGGTCCGGCAGATTCTCGAGCGTGAGGGCTTGCCGCCGTCCCATATCTTCGCCGTCTCGGGCAAGGCCGACACCCAGCCGCTGTTTCCGGACGATCCGTCGCTGGCCGCCAACCGCCGGGTGACGATCACCCTGATGCGGGAAAGCCCGCCATTGCCGCCGAATCTCAAGCCCTGACGGCTTGATCGCTACTATTTTACCACAAAACCCTGACGGTGGAAATCCTGTCAGGGCTTTGTGGGCTTGCAGGAGACGCGGTGCTATAAGGCCGGTCCGCCGAATGGCCGCCATCGGGGCGTCTGGATCGAAGTCACCAGCAAAGCGTTTGTTCAAGTCATGGCTGCCACCGAGACGACCACCGAAGTCCCCGATGAAGTCGAGCCCCACTCGGGCTTTTGGAAATTAACTCTCGGCAGTGTCGGCGTGGTGTTCGGCGATATCGGTACGTCGCCGCTGTATGCCTTCCGCGAAGCGGTCCACGGCGCAACCGAAGGCGGGGACGTCTCCCGGGCGGTCGTGCTCGGCGTGCTGTCGCTGATCGTGTGGGCGCTCTTCATCGTCGTCACTACCAAGTATGTGCTGTTGCTGCTGCGCGCCGACAACAACGGCGAGGGCGGTACGCTGTCGCTGATGGCGCTTGGCCAGCGCGCGCTCGGCCGCCGCTCCGGAATATTGCTCGGACTGGGCATTGTCGGCGCGGCGATGTTCCTCGGCGATTCGATGATCACCCCGGCGATCTCGGTGTTGTCGGCGGTCGAAGGCCTGAAGATCGCGGCACCGGGGCTCGAGCATTACGTCGTGCCGCTCACGGTGTTCATTCTCGTTCTTTTGTTCAGCGTCCAGAGTCACGGCACTCATCGGATCGCGTCCGCGTTCGGTCCGGTGATGATCGTCTGGTTCAGCGTTCTCGCCGTAATGGGCGCGATGCATATCTCCGACGATCCGACCGTCCTGTATGCGATCAATCCCTGGTACGCGGTCCACTTCATGCTGAACCACGGCGAGATCGGCCTCGTCGCGCTCGGCGCGGTGTTCCTCGCGGTGACCGGCGGCGAGGCGCTTTACGCCGATCTCGGCCATTTCGGCCGGAAGCCGATCCGCTCCGCGTGGTTCTTTTTCGTGCTGCCGGCGCTGCTGATCAACTATTTCGGGCAGGGCGCGCTGGTCCTGTCCCATCCCAACGCCATCGAAAACACGTTCTACCGGATGGTGCCGGAAACCTTCCTGGTGCCGCTGATCGTGCTGGCGACGATTGCCACCATCATCGCCAGCCAGGCCGTGATTACCGGCGCGTTCTCGCTGGTCCGGCAGGCGGTGCAACTCGGTCTGCTGCCGCGTTTCGAGGTCCGTTTCACTTCCGAAACCCATGCCGGGCAGATCTATCTGCCGCGCGTCAACACCCTGCTGCTGATCGGCGTGCTGCTGCTGGTCCTGATGTTCCGCACCTCGAGCGGTCTGGCCTCGGCCTACGGCATCGCGGTTTCGACCACCATGGTCGCGGACGGCATCATGGGCTTCGTGGTGGTCTGGAAATTGTGGGGCTGGCGCGCGGGCGCCGCGGCCGCGCTGATCGTGCCGCTGGTGTTTGTCGACATGACATTCTTCGCCGCCAACTTCCTCAAGCTGCTTGATGGCGCGTGGGTGCCGCTGCTGTTCGGCCTCGCGGTGGTGGTGCTGATCTGGACCTGGCGGCGCGGGGCGGCGATCCTCACCAACAAGACCCGGCGCACCGAAGTGCCGTTGCGCGACCTGATCAAGAGCCTCGAAAAACGGCCGCCGCATATCGTCAAGGGCACCGCGGTGTTCCTGACGAGCGATCCGGAATACGTCCCGACCGCGCTGCTGCACAATCTCAAGCACAACAAGGTGCTTCACGAGCACAACGTCATTCTCACCATCACCACCGCGCAGACGCCGCGCGTGGACATCCTCGATCGCGTCACCATCGAGGGCATCAGCGACAAGTTCTCGGCTGTCCGGCTCAATTTCGGCTTCATGGAGATGCCGAATGTGCCCAAGGCGCTCGCCATCGCCCGCAAGCTCGGCTGGCAGTTCGACATCATGTCGACGTCGTTCTTCGTGTCGCGGCGCTCGCTGAAGCCGGCGGCGCAATCGGGAATGCCGAAATGGCAGGACCATCTGTTCATCAGCCTGAGCCGGGCCGCCAATGACGCGACCGACTATTTCCAGATCCCGACCGGCCGCGTGGTCGAGGTTGGAACTCAGGTATCTATCTGATTCATTGATATATTTTCGCACCGTTGCGGTATGCGCTCACCGCAGGTCTGAGGCCGAAAATCAGCGCGAGATAAGCTCTGAGCGAGAGCGTATATGCCCGGCCTCTGTCATTGTGCAGTGCAACCGAGGGCCCTATCACCCATGAGCAGCATCGCGGTCGCCGCGGCGAACCAGCCGGCGGCCAATGGCCATTGCGAAGCCCATTCCACGGCAGCCTTTCCGACCCTGATGCTCGGCAGCATCGGCGTCGTCTATGGCGACATCGGCACCAGCCCCCTCTACGCCTTCCGTGAGGCGGTGACGGCGGCGGGCGCCAGCGCAACGCACGTCGATCCGAATGCCGTGCTGGGCGTGCTGTCGCTGGTGCTGTGGGCGCTGATCGTGGTGGTGACGCTGAAATACGTCCTGATCCTGCTGCGCGCCGACAACAACGGCGAGGGCGGCACCCTGGCGCTGATGGCGCTGGCGCAGCGCGCACTCGGCCCCGGCGGCGCCGGCATCGTGATGCTCGGAATCGTCAGCGGCGCCTTGTTCTACGGCGACGCGGTCATCACCCCGGCATTGTCGGTGCTGTCGGCGATCGAAGGCATGAAGCTCGCGACCGCCGCGCTCGATCCCTATGTGGTTCCGCTCACGGTGGTGATCCTGCTCGCTCTGTTCGCGGTGCAGTCGCGCGGCACCGCACGGGTCGCTGCATTGTTCGGACCGCTGATGTGCCTGTGGTTCGTGGTGATCGCGGTGGCGGCGATCCCGCCCGTGATCCGCCATCCCGAAGTGCTGTCCGCGTTCAATCCGCTGCACGCGATCTCGTTCATGATCCATCATGGCGTCATCGGACTGGTGACGCTGGGCGCGGTGTTTCTCGCCGTCACCGGCGCCGAGGCGCTTTATGCCGACCTCGGCCATTTCGGCAAGAAACCGATCCAGACCGCCTGGCTCGTGATCGTGCTGCCGTCGCTGGCGCTGAACTATCTCGGGCAGGGTGCGATCGTGCTCCACAATCCGCGCGCCGTCGAAAACCCGTTCTTCCTGATGTATCCCGACTGGGCGCTGGTGCCGATGGTGGTGCTTGCGACCGTTGCCACGGTGATCGCCAGCCAGGCCGTCATCACCGGAGCCTATTCGCTGACACGGCAGGCGATTCAACTCGGCCTGATGCCGCGCTTCGAGATCCGCCACACCTCCGAGGCCCACGCCGGCCAGATCTACATTCCCCGCGTCACGCTGCTGCTGCTGATCGCCGTGCTGCTGCTGGTGGTGCTGTTCCGCTCGTCGAGCGCGCTGGCCTCGGCCTATGGCATCGCCGTCACCGGCACCATGGTGGTGACGGCGACGATGGGTTTCGTCGTGATCTGGAAGGTATGGAAGTGGCACCCGCTTGCCGCCGCGGCCCTGATCGCACCGTTCCTGCTGCTCGACCTGACCTTCCTGTCCGCCAACCTGCTCAAGGTGTTCGAGGGCGGTTGGGTGCCGCTGGTGCTCGGCGGCGTGGTGATGCTGCTGATGTACACCTGGCGGCGCGGCAGCCGGATCCTGCATCAGAAATCGCACAAGCAGGAAATCCCGCTGGCGGAACTGGTGGCGATGCTGGAGAAGAAACCGCCGCAGCGCGTGGCGGGTACGGCGGTGTTCCTGACCAGCAATCCGGATTTTGCGCCGACCGCGCTGATGCACAGCCTGAAGCACTACAAGGTGCTGCATCAGAAGAACGTCATTCTCACCATCGAGACCGCGCCGACGCCGCGCGTCGATCCGGGCGAGCGTGTCCGGCTCGAGGAGATCAGCGAGGGGTTTTCCCGTGTCGCGCTGCGCTTCGGCTTCATGGAATCGCCCAACGTGCCGAAGGCGCTCGCCATCGCCCGCAAGCTCGGCTGGCAGTTCGACATCATGTCGACGTCGTTCTTCCTGTCGCGCCGTGCCCTGAAACCGGCGGCCAAATCCGAAATGCCGGGCTGGCAGGATCGCCTGTTCATCGCGCTGTCCCGCGCTGCCAACGACGCCACCGATTATTACCAGATCCCGACCGGCCGGGTGGTCGAAGTCGGCACGCAGGTGTCGATTTAGCGATCGTAGCCCGGATGCAGCGAAGCGAAATCCGGGTCTCATAAGACCATCATCCCGCATTGCGCTGCGCTTCATGCGGGCTACGGGTGGGTGTCGCGCTCGAAAGCACTCAGCACTTTTAAGCATCTTACTTCACTGATCGCTTTTTGAGCCCGTATCCCGGGCGCGTCGCAGCGTTCCTTACGTTGCGACGCAGACCCGGGATCGTTCCACACTCGGTGTTTGGGACGGCTCCGGATCAGCGGAGCGGCATAAAAGATGCCGCGCCGCGTCCGGGGCATGGGCATGACGATTTAGTGCAATCGGGATTTCAGCCTTCTTATTTACCCCCCTCCGGCGCTTGATTTTGTCCGCACAAAAAGGGAGTTTGACGCCCGAAAAAAAGCGGACCAAGCCGGGAGGCCACAGTGCCCGATAAAGCCGATCAAGTTCACGATCTCACGCCTGAAGAGGTGGCCCGAGGATTGACCGAAGGGCGCTATCTGCTCGTCGACGTGCGTGAGTTCAACGAGGTTTCCGCCGAGGCCTATCCCGACGCGGTGGTGCTGCCGCTCTCGATTTTCGATCCCGACGAGATTCCCGATCCGCAAGGCAGGACGGTGGTGTTCGCCTGCCGTTCCGGCAAGCGTTCGGTGACCGCCTCGCTTGCCGCGCAGGCCGGCGGCAAGCCGTACGATTCTCATCTCGCCGGCGGGATGCTGGCATGGAAGGCCGCGGGTCTTCCGTCGAAGACGGGCGGCTGACGCGCATCATGAATCCTGTTTTTGCGGACCTGCCGGTCACGATCTTCGAAGCGATGTCGCAACTTGCGCGCGACCACAACGCCATCAATCTCGGACAGGGCTTCCCGGACGATCCGGGGCCGGAGGATATTCGCCTGAAGGCGGCCGACGCCATCGTCAACGGCTACAACCAGTATCCGTCGATGATGGGCATTCCTGAACTGCGTCAGGCGATCGCCACGCATTACCGCCACTGGCATCACCTCGATCTCGATCCGATGAGCGAAGTGCTGGTGACCTCGGGCGGCACCGAAGCCATCGCCAGCGCGGTGCTCGGCCTCGTGCAGGCGGGCGACGAAGTGATCGTGTTTCCGCCGGCTTACGACGCCTACAATCCGCTGATCCGCGCTGCCGGCGGCGTGGCGAAATTCGTCCGGCTGGAGCCGCCGCACTGGCGGATTCCGGAGGAGGCGCTGCGCGCCGCGATCACGCCGAAGACCAAATACCTGATGTTTAACAATCCGCTCAATCCGGCGGCGGTGGTCTATCCGCGCGAGGACCTCGAACTGCTGGCGCGGATCTGTCAGGAGCACAACATCATCGCGATCTGCGACGAGGTGTGGGAGCACGTCACCTTCGACGGCCTCGAACACACACCGCTGATCGCCATTCCGGGAATGCGCGACCGCACCGTGAAGATCGGTTCCGCCGGAAAGATTTTCGGCCTCACCGGATGGAAGGTCGGCTTCATCTGCGCCGCTCCGCAATTGCTGCGCGTGCTGGCGAAGTCGCATCAGTTTCTCACCTTCACCACCGCGCCCAATCTGCAGGTCGCGGTGGCTTACGGTCTCGGCAAGTCCGACGACTACTTCATGCGGGCGCGCGCCGAGCTGGCGCGCAGCCGCGACCGGCTGAGCAACGGGCTCGCGAGCCTCGGCTTTCCGGTGATCAAGTCGCAGGGGACGTATTTCGTCACCGTCGATCTCAAGCCGCTCGGCCTGAACGAAACCGACGAGCAGTTCTCGCGCCGTCTGGTCGCGGACTACAAGGTGGCGTCGGTGCCGGTGTCGGCGTTCTACGAATCCGACGCGGTGACGTCGGTGATCCGCTTCTGCTTCTGCAAGAAGGATGCGGTGATCGACGAGGCACTGGAACGGCTGACCCGCGCGGTGCGCGGCGGCGGTTAGGGAGGGTTTGCGATGCGTCTTGTCGCATGGTCGCTCGCGATGGCAGGATTGATGGTGTCGGTGTCGGCGCAGGCTGCCGACCGCGTCGTCAACTTCTACAACTGGTCGAGCTACATGGCACCGGGGGTGCTGGACGAGTTCACCAAGGAGACCGGCATCAAGGTGGTCTACGACACTTTTGATGCCAACGAGACGCTGGAGACGCGGCTGCTCGCGGGCAAGTCCGGCTACGACCTCGTGGTGCCGACGGCGTATTTCCTGCAGCGCCAGATCGCGGCCGGCGTGTTCCAGAAGCTCGATAAATCGAAGCTGCCGAACCTCGCCAATGCGTGGCCGGAAATCACCGCGAAGCTCGCGATCTATGATCCCGGTAATGTCTATGCCGCCAATTACATGTGGGGCACCACCGGCATCGGCTACAACGTCAAGAAGGTGCGCGAGATTCTCGGGCCGGATGCAAAAGTCGACTCGTGGGACATCGTCTTCAATCCCGACAACCTTGCGAAGTTCAAGGATTGCGGCGTCCACATGCTGGACTCGCCGGACGATATTCTTCCTGCGGCGCTGACCTGGCTGAAAAAACGCGATCCGAATTCGACCAAGCGCGAAGATCTGGAGAAGGCGGCGGAAGCCGTCAGCAAGGTGCGGCCGTTCGTGCGCAAATTCCATTCGTCTGAATATCTCAACGGACTCGCCACCGGCGAAATCTGTTTCGTGGTCGGCTGGTCCGGCGACATCAAGCAGGCGCAGCGCCGCGCGGCGGAATCGAACAACGGCGTCGAGATCGGCTATGCGATCCCGAAGGAAGGCGCGCAGATGTTCTTCGACAATTTCTCCATTCCGGCGGATGCGAAAAACGTCGATGAAGCCTATGCGCTGATCAACTATCTCTATCGCCCGGACGTCGCGGCGAAAAACTCGGACTTCCTGTCCTATGCCAACGGCAACCTCGCCAGCCAGAAGCTGATCGATCCGAAGGTCATCAACGACAAGACGATCTATCCGGACGAGGCGACGATGAAGAAGCTGTTCGTCGTCACCGCGCGCGATCCGGCGACGCAGCGGATCATCAACCGCCTTTGGACGCGGGTGAAGACGGGACGGTGAGGCAATTTCGAGTTCGTCATGCGCGGGCTTGACCCGCGCATCCACGTCTTTGTTTGAGCGATCGCCAAAGACGTGGATGGCCGGAATAAATCCGGCCATGACGCATCATAACGTACGGCGCTTTTTTCCCCTCTCCTATGGAGAGGGAAGGTAAGACTCACCGCCAGCGGCGGTGCAGCCACAGCCATTGTTCGGGATGCTGCCGCACCCAGCCTTCGATCACGGTGGTGATCGCCTGCATCGTGCCCTGCACGTCGATCTGCCCGGCGGCATCGCGCGCCGGCTTCACTTCGTCCGACAGTTCGACGCGGAAGCGATGGTTCGGCAGGCGGATGACCCGCACGCCATGGATCGGACATTCGACCTGCCGCGCCAGACGCGCGAGCAGGGGATTGGCTTTGGTTGTGCGGCCGAAGAAGGTGACGTTGACGCCGCGGCCGAAATACTGATCAACCAGCATCCCGACATGGATGCCTTTCTGCAGCGCCTGCGCGAGACGCAGCGGCGCGTCGTGCGTTGTGGCGATCATCGTGCCCATGTTGACGGCGCGCATGTCCTGAATGGCGCGGTCGGCGGCGGCGATGTTGGGGCGGCGGAACAGGATCGCGGAGTCGAGGCCGTAGGCGGGACCGGCCAGCGCCGGCAATTCCCAGTTCGCCAGATGGCTCGCGAAAATCAGCGCGCCCTTGCCGTCGTTGCGCAACTGCTCGAACTTCTCCGACGTGTCTGCGCCCAACTCGATGCGCCCGCGTTCGGGATGATCGACATCGAGATTCCAGATGTGGTCGAGATGGGCGAACTCGGCGCCGACGCGGCCGAGATTGTCCCACACGCCGGTGAGAATGGCGTCGATCTCCGTGGGTGACTTCTCCGGAAATGCGGCGGTGAGGTTAGCGCGGCCGATCCGGTTTTCCGGCAGCCACGGTCCGATGCGCCGCGTAATCCCGGCGAAGAAGTTTGCGGTCTTGTCGGGATCGAAATAGCGCGTGAGCCGCAGCAGGCCGACGGCAATGCCGCCAAGGATCACTCCGCCCACGGGCTTGACGGCATCGCGCGCAAGCGCCCGGGCGCGGAGGAGGAGACGGCGCATCAGAGCGTGACGATGATCTTGCCGAACACCTGCCGGCTTTCCATCCGCTTCAGCGCCTCCGCGACGTTCTCGATCGGTACTTCGGTGTCGATCACCGGCTTCATTCCGGCCGCCATCTTGTCGAGGCTTTCGGAGATGTTGCGCATGGTCGCGCCGAACGAACCGAGGATGCGGTACTGCTGCTGGAATAGCTGCATCAGGTTCAGCGTCGTGGTCGGGCCGGAGGTCGAGCCACAGGTGACGAGACGGCCGCCGCGCTTCAGGCACAGCAGCGAACCGTTGAACGTATCGGCGCCGACGTGCTCGAACACGACATCGACGCCTTTCTTCTTGGTGATCTTGCGGGTGACGCCCTCGAAGCGGTCCTCGCGGTAGTTGATGACGTGATCCGCGCCGAGCGCCTTGACGCCCTCGATCTTGGAATCGCTGCCGACCGTGGTGATGACGGTGCAGCCGACCGCCTTCGCCATCATGATCGCGGCGGTGCCGATGCCCGAGCCGCCGGCATGAACGAGAATGGTTTCACCGGGCTGCAGCTTGGCGTTGTCGAACAGCATGTGCTGAACGGTGGAGAACGCAATCGGTGCACAGGCGGCGTCGCGGATGCTGACGCCGTCCGGCACCGGGATCACCAGCCGCTCGTTGAGGTTCATCAGTTCGCGCGCGAAGCCGTCGACATGGAAGCCGAGCACGCCGGCGACATTTTCGCAGAGATTGTCGCGGCCTTCGCGGCAGGCCTTGCATTCGCCGCAGGTCAGCGCGCCGTACATCACGACCTTCTGGCCCGGCTTGAAGCGGGTGACGCCGTCGCCGACCGACACGATCTCGCCGGAGGCCTCGGCGCCGACCACCAGCGGCATCTTGCGCTTGGCGAACGCCATGCCGCGATAGCCCCAGACGTCGATGTGGTTGAGCGCCACCGCCTTGACGTTGATCTGGACTTCTCCGGCCGCCGGGGGCGGGGGCGGGGGAGCGTCCGCGATCACCAGTTCGCGGTCGGCAACGAGGGTCAGCGCGCGCATGGGAAGGGGTCCTGCGAATTCATGATGGCTGCGTATCGCCGCTCAGGGCGGCGGCGTCAACCGGGGGCTCCCGTCATCCTGAGGTGCGAGCCGTCTTCGGCGAGCCTCGAAGGATGATGGGCGGGCTTGCCGTCACCCTTCGAGGCCTCCGCTTCGCTGCGGCACCTCAGGGTGACGGCAAAGGGTTCAAGCAATCACACCGGCTCGCCGGTCAGGATCAGCGTCGCATTCTGGCCGCCGAAGCCGAACGAGTTTGACATCACGGCGGTGACGCGGGCATCACGGGCCTTGTTGGGCACCACGTCGAACGGAATCGTCGGGTCGGGAACATCGTAGTTGATGGTCGGCGGAATCCGCTGATGCTCCAGCGTCAGCACCGAGAACACCGCTTCGACCGCGCCGGCCGCCGACAGCGTATGTCCGACCATCGATTTGTTCGACGACACCGGAACCTGCTGCGCGCGCTCGCCGAACACCGTCGAGATGCCGAGATATTCCATCTTGTCGTTTTCCGGCGTGCCGGTGCCGTGGGCGTTGATGTAGTCGATCTGCTCGATGGTTACGCCGGCGTCGGACAGCGCATTGCGCACGCAGCCGACGATCGGCTTGCCGTCCGGGCTCGAGCGGGTGCGGTGGAACGAATCCGCCAGCTCGCCGCAGCCGGCGAGGACGCCGAGAATTTTCGCGCCGCGCGCGGTTGCCGCCTCGAGGCTTTCGAGCACCAGTGCGCCCGCGCCTTCGGCCATCACGAAGCCGTCGCGGTTCTTCGAGAACGGACGCACCGCCGTGTGCGGCGGATCGTTCTGGGTGGAGAGGGCGGACAGCAGCGAGAAGCGGATCAGCGCTTCCTGATTGACCGAGCCGTCGGTGCCGACGCACAGCGCGGCATCGGTGTCGCCGCGACGGATCGCCTCGACGCCGAGCTGGATCGCGGTGGCGCCCGACGCGCAGGCGGTCGACAGCGAGATCGGCGAGCCTTTGGTGCCGAACGTCTCGGCGAGGTTGTCGGCGACCGAGCCGAACACGAAGCGATGATGATAGTCGGCGAACTTGCCGCCGCCGCTGACGCGCAGCATGGTGTCGTAGTCGATGCCCGATGTGGCGCCGGTGGCGCGCGCCATCGCCTGACGCGAATGCCATTCGACTTCGACCGGCGCGACCGCGAGGAACAGCGGCCCCGGGAAATTGCCCTTGGTGCCGATACTGGATTCCGCAATCGCTTCTTCGGCGGCGAGGTCGGCGAGTTTCTCCGACAGTATCGTCGAGGAGAACGGCTCGATCGGAATGAAATCGACCGTGCCGGCCATCGTCGTTTTCAAGCCGTCGAGCGGAAAGCGGGTGATGGTGCGGATGCCGGATTCACCGGCGGTGAGCTTCGCCCAGTTGTCGGTCTTGCCGGCGCCGAGAGAGGTAACAACTCCCATGCCGGTGACGACCACGATGGGCCTGCCGAATTTGTCGCGTGTTGCCGTCATGCCGCTCCCGCCTTCACGCCGATATGGCTTCCACCAGCCCCATGCCTTCGCCGCGCCAGTGTCCCGCGCCGATTACCACGATCTGGGTCGGCGGCTTCGACATTTCAAGCTCGACACCCGCGGTATCGTTCGGCGGAAACAGCGCGCCCTTGGAGATCGACAGGGCCGCGAGCGCGAGGCCGAGCGGAAACTGCGCTTCCATGATGTGCCCGAACGCGGTCCCGGTGGCGCGCACGGCGTGGCCGGGGTGTTTGGCCAGGAACGCGCGCTCCTCGGCGGTGATATCGGCTGCGCCGGTCGCACCGGTGATGATCGCCGCAGTCTTGTCGGTGACGCCGAGATTGCTCCACAGCGAGTCGAACGTCGTGGTCACGGCGCCGGCATTGGCGCGGCGTGCGCGATCGGACACAACGCTGGTCAACCGCGCGAACGGTTTCGCGCCGCGTGCCTGGGCGTGTTCCTTGGATTCGATCACCAGAAACGCGCCGCCCGAGCCGAGCGCGAAGCCGCCATGGGATTCGTCGCGCGCCCACACCGGCACGTGTTTGCCCTTCAGGTTGAAGTCGCTGAACTCATAGAGCATCAGCAGATCCTGACGCTCGCCGTTCTGCGCCGCGCCGACGAGGGCGATGTCGCTCTTGCCGTCGGCGATGCGTGCGAGCGCGATGCGCACGGCGTCGACGCCGGCCGCTTCCTCGCCCATGAAGGTGCGCGACGATCCGGTGACGCCGTGGACGATGGCGATGTTGCCGGCGAGCAGGTTGGAGAGCTGGGCCAGAAACAGCGTCGGCCGCAGGTCGTTCATCAGCCGCTCGTTGAGGAAGCCGGGCGCCGAATTGCCCTGAACCTCGGCATTGAGGATCGCGGCGTCGACTTTGAGATCGCGCTCGCCGCCGCCGGCGGCCACGATCATGTCGGTGCGCGACAGGATTTCGGTATTGCCCTTGATGCCGGCGGAATCGAGCGCGAGGCCGGCCGCGTAGGTGCCGATGCGCTGCCACGCTTCCATCTGGCGCTGGTCGCCCTTCTTCGGAATCTGCGCGTCGAACGACACCTTGGTCATCGGGTGAACGATGTAGGGCGCGTATGTGGTCTCATCGGCATTGACCGTGCGCTGTTGCAGCGCGTCCCAATGCTGATCGATTCCCTCGCCGAGGGACGAGGCGAGACCGATGCCGGTGATCCAGGCTTCGCGCGATCCGGCGGCTTTCGGTGTGGATTCGTCAGTCATGCGCGAGAGCCTGTTGCGGGAAGCCGATCCGTTTCGCAACGCTTTCCATATGGCCGCGCAGTTCGGCGTTCGGGAACGGCGTGTGGCGAAGCGTCAGCATGGCATTGCACTTCAGTTTGCCGCCGGCGCTGATCTTGGCGCTGGTGACGGCGAAACCCGATCCGTCATGGGCGATCTGCGCTTCCACCGTCAGCAAGTCGCCCGGCAGAACGAAGTCGCGCATCTTGGCTTCCTTCACGGAGGCCAGGAAAGGCATGCGCTCGAATTTCAGCAGCGCGGTCAGCAGCCACCCGGAGGTCTGCGCCATCGCCTCGATCAGCAGCACGCCCGGCATCAGAGGATAGCCGGGAAAATGCCCTTCAAAGATCGTGTTCTGCTGCGGAACCTGCGCTTCGACCGTGATGGTGCGTTCGCCGAGATCGAGGCTGACGATACGATCGATGAGCTGAAAATACTCGAGGTGCATGGCTGGGGGTCATGCCCCCTTGGCGGCGACCAGTTCGTCGATGCGCGCGCTGAGGTTTTTCAGGACGAAATACTGTTCCGTGGTCGCCTTGCCGTCGTTGACCTCCTGGGTCCACTTTTCGAGCGGCAGCTTGATGCCGAACGCCTTGTCGATGGCGAAAGCGATGTCGAGGAAGTCGAGGCTGTCGATCCCCAGATCGTCGATCGCGTGGCTTTCCGGAGTGATCGTGTCGCGCGGGATGTCGCAGGTTTCCGCAATAATCGTGGCAACTTGGTCGAATGTGGACGGCATGGTCAAACCTTTGATTTATCTGGTATTTTGCCAGTAGTTGGCATGCGACGACCGGTCGGCGCGAAAGCGGCGCCGTTCCCGCTGCGGATCAAAGGCCCGTATAACGGAGCGTTGCCCCGAGTTCAATGGCGGGCAGGCGGGTCGGAGCCCGGCTGGAGCGGGTCCGGCACCCCGGATGTCGCCTATTCGCGGAACATCGAGGACGACATATTGATGTGAACCGTCGAATGATTGAGATGGGCGCAGTCCCGGCGCCCCATCAGGACGCAATCCTGAGCATTGCGCAGGTCGGCGAGGCGGTTCGCCAGCCAGATTCCGATCAGCGTCAGCATGACCGCGAAAGCGGCTGCGGCCAGGTTGTTCAGCATCCGGTGACGGTATTCCGCCGCGGCTTCCTGGCCGTGCGCATAGCGGGCGAGGCCGTCAGGGCCGGACCCGATCGGCGTTCCAGCCGGCGTTATCGATGAGCCTCGCCGGGGCGGCCGGTCGAGCGTCCGTGGCCGGAACCGCAGAACGCGGTGCTCTTCGCCTGTCTCAACTGGCTGGTGGACTGTCATCGCGGATCGCCAGCAGAATAGTCGCCATGGGAATGACCGGCAGGTCACTGGAACACTCTACCACAGCGGGGACAGGAGAGAAGCCTGCCGAATCATGGTGCTGGATGCCCGGCGCGGCATAGTCCGGCGCGTCAGGCCTTCGGCACGCGGCCCATCAGATAGAACTCGTCATTGGGGCGCATGTCGGTGACGCTAGCCATCCGGTTCGACAGCGCGAAGAACGCGGTGATGGCGGCGATGTCCCAGATGTCGTCGTCGGAAAAGCCGTGCTTGCGCAGTTCGGCGAAGTCCGCCTCGGAGGTCGTCTGCGCGGCGTTGCAGACCTTGAGCGCGAAATCGAGCATCGCCTTTTGGCGCGGCGTGATGTCGGCCTTGCGGTAATTGTTGGCGACCTGATCGGCGACCAGCGGATTCTTGGCGCGGATGCGCAGGATCGCGCCGTGCGAGATCACGCAGTAATGGCACTGGTTGGCGGCGCTGGTGGCGACCACGATCATCTCGCGCTCGGCCTTGGTCAGCCCGCTGTCGCGCTCCATCACCGCGTCGTTGTAGGCGAAGAAGGCGCGGAATTCGTCGGGCCGGTGGGCCAGCGCCAGAAACACGTTGGGCACGAAGCCGGATTTCTCCTGCACGCCGAGAATCCGCGTGCGGATGTCCTCCGGCAACTGGTCGAGCGAAGGCACGGGAAAGCGGCTGATTGGAGGTTGAGTCATGAGAGAGCGGTTCCTGCGGCAGGTAGATTTCGCAGGAACCTTAGCGCGGTTTTCGGTGAAGGCGATACCGGGGCGCGTGGAGAAAACGGGTTGAAACAGATTTCACCCTAAGCGAGGTCACCGGGACGAGCCCGGTGACGACACCGAGCGAAAGCGCTGCATCGCGCGGACAGGGACGCTGGATCCCCGCCTTCACGGGGACGACATCGAATACATCGAATATGGAGTTCAGCGCAGCGGCTTCTTCAGCAGCGAGAAGCGATCGGGATCGAGCCCGAGCGACGGCTGCAGCATCGGCGCGTCGGTCGTGCGCTGAACCGAGCCGCCGAACCGCTCGCCGAAGGTTGGATCGATCGGCGCCTCGCGATGCGAGGTCGCGCCGCGCCAGCGCTCCAGCACCGAGCCGACGAAATTGATGTCATGGCCGCTGAATGATGTCGGCGTGGTCGCGATCGTCGCTTCGCTGCGCGGCAATTGATGCGCCGGCACTTCCTTGAAGCGCAGGCGCGTCGGCAGGGCGACGCCTTCGCCGAAGGCGAGAACCTCGCGGGTGCCGAGCGAGGGCACGAACGACAGCAGGTTCGCCGCCGCATCCGACACCGCCGAGCGCAGCAGCGCCTGGTCACGGTCGTTGGCAAGGCGCATCGCGAACAGCGTGTTGCACTGGGAAATGATGGTGGCGTCGAGTTCGGCCGGGCGCTGGGTCACCAGCCCGAGATAGACGCCGTATTTGCGGCCTTCCTTGGCGATGCGCGACACCGCCTTGCGGGTCGGCCCGAATCCGGTGCCGCGATCGGCGGAGGCGTAGCGATGGGCTTCCTCGCAGACGAAGAGCAGCGGCGAGACGCCGTCGCTCCACAGGCCGAAATCGAACGCCATGCGGCACAGCACCGACACCACCGAGTCCACTACTTCGGCCGGGAAGCCGGCAAGCTGCATGATGGTCATCGGCCGGCCGTTGGCGGGCAGGCGGAACAGCGAACTGATGACCTCGGCCATGGTGTCGCCGCCGACATTGGCGTTCTCGAACATGAAGGCGTAGCGCGGATCGTTGCGCACGGTATCGATCCGCGAGATCAGCTTGTGATAGACGATGCGCGAGGAACGGTTCTCGAGCTTGCCCATGCGCTCGTCGATCAGCGAGATCAGGTCGACCAGCCGATAGGGCACCGGCGTATCGGGCGTGAAGCCGGTGGTCTTGGGATCGACGCGCTTGAGGCCGACGCGGTCGGAATTCTGGTACTGGGTGTAGATCGCCTTGGCCATCGGAATGACCTCGACCAGAACTTCGAGTTCTTCAGGTACGCCGGGCCGCCCGCCGAACAGGACGTCGACGATCTCCTCGAAATTGAACAGCCAGAACGGCAGCTTGAGATTGCGCGGATTCATCACGACCGCGCGGTCGCCGAAGCAGCGCCCGTATTCGTTGTGCACGTCGAGCAGGAAGATGCGCAGGTTGGGGCGCACCTTGAGAATTTCGTTGAGCAGCAGCGACACGCCGCTCGACTTGCCGACGCCGGTCGATCCCAGAACCGCGAAATGCTTGCTCAGCATTTCCTCGACGTCGACATAGGCGATGACCGATGGGTCTTGCTGCAACGTGCCGATGTTGATCTGGTCGGCTTTCGACGGCGCGTAGACCGTGCGCAACTCCTGATTGGTCAGGACATCGACGGTGTCGCCGATCGTCGGATAGCTGGTGACGCCGCGCTGGAAACGCCCCGAGGCGCTGTTCGAGATTTCGCCGAGCAGATCGACCGATGCGACCGCGATGTATTTCTCGCCGGCGGCGATGCCCTCGCACGACACTTCGGTGATGATCGCGATGATCGTCGTCGTGCTGGTGCGGATTCCGAAAAACTGCCCGACGGTGGCGCGGGCATTGAACGGCGTGACATGCGCCGACCCGAGCAGCCCGATCCGCGCTTGCGATCCGCGAACCGAAACGACCCGTCCGAACGGCGCAGTCTGGGAAGTGCTCAACATCGACGAAATTGACCGGT
Source organism: Afipia sp. Root123D2 (assembly GCF_001425835.1). Lineage (GTDB taxonomy): Bacteria > Pseudomonadota > Alphaproteobacteria > Rhizobiales > Xanthobacteraceae > Afipia. The sequence goes on along the minus strand of NZ_LMDP01000001.1, from coordinate 1,835,284 downwards.
ATCTGAGGTGATCTGCTCCGAACTATGCCGCCGTCATGTTGCAGGAAACGTTAAGGAGAAGCGGTGCGGCGCCATCGCCCGGCGCCGCCAGATGCCGTCCGGCGCACGGGCTGCGGCACGCGCGAGCGCTCAACGGCCCGGATTTACAGGGACTTCCGGCGCATTACCCGCGATGCGCGCAAACACTGCGAAATTCGCCTGTTAACCCGACTTTTACCACGAACGCGCACGCGCGAACGTTTGTTCCTTATCTGCACGCCGGCGCGTCGCCCTCACCACGGCTATCCTCTGACGCCCGCCCGCGGCGCCACGTGGCGGCATACGGCAGCACGAACATGTACAAGCCGGTCAACAGCAGCGTGAAGAGCGGAAGCAGGGGCGAGTAGACTACCCATGCGGGCGGTTCTCCCAGCGCCATCGCGACGAAATTGGCAATGACCGTCACCGTGAAGGCGACCGACAGCCAACGGTGAATTTGCCGAATCCACGTAGTCCAGGTCATGCTACCTCCTATCGAGACAAGCCGCGGCGCGGCAGATTCAGTCCGGGCGAGCCACGACCCGATCGAGGTTCGCAAGGAACTGCTGCCACCCATGCCTGGCGCCGCCGTAAGCCTGCTTCTGATCCGGACGGAATCCCGATTGCTCCATGCGCAGGTGAGTGCCGGTGCGCGTTGGCGTGAGCGTAAAGGTCACCACGCTCGTCAGTTTGAAGGCTGCATCGTCGTGCGCAAAATTCCACGTGTAGGACAGCGCCGTGTTCGGCTCGATGGCGAGGACCTCGCAGTCCAGCACGCCGCCCCAGTCTCCGCGAAGATTGAAACGGTGACCCACCGCCGGCTTGAAATCGTTCTTCATCAGCCATTCCGCGATCAGATGCGGTTGCGTGAGCGCGCGCCATATCTTTTCCGGCGGATGAGGAAATTCTCGCTCGACAACGATGGAGAGGGTTTCGGTCGTGGTGGTGCTCATGGGTCGATCCTTTCAGAAAATTGTCGCGGTTCGCCGAACCGGCTTTGCCGGCTGGTTTTACGACGCGGCTCAAGCGCTTGTTGGTTTCTTCCGGGCGCGCGCCGAAATGTTCCGCGCGACGGCGGCGCGAATGAGCGCCTTCAGCGCCTTCTCGTTGATCTTGTCGCCTTCATGGAAATCGATGGCGCGCCTCACGTTGCCGTCGAGGCTGGAGTTGAAGAGATGAGAGGGGTCGTCCAGCGCGGCGCCATTGGCGAAGGTCAGCTTCACGGCATTCTTGTAAGTCTCGCCGGTGCAGATGATTCCGTCGTGCTCCCACACCGGAACGCCGCGCATCCCGTTCGACGGCTTTCTCCATTTCACTTCTTCGACCACGTCGGGGTCGGCCTGCTTGATGATCGCGCGGACCCGGGCGAGCATCTCGCCGCGCCAGTCATTCAAATCCTTGATGCGCGCATCGATCAGTCGGGAAGGAGAGTCTTGCCTGTCCTTTGAAGCGCTCGTCGTCTTTTTTGCGGTTGCCGCTTTCTTCATTGCTCTGACCTTACATGCGTTCGCCGGGCAGCCGGCTGGCTTGCTTCACCCAGGCAGCGAGTTGAGCTTCGTCGAGTTCGTCGCCCTCGTGGATGTGGAAATAGCGGACGTCCTTGTGCCTGGACTCGACCGGAGGGACAGGGCGCAGCGATGCGCCGCGGAAGAACGCCACCTTGATGTATTTGGCGAAGCAATGAAGGCTGAGGAACCAGCCTTCGTCATCGACTCCATAGAAAGGTGAATTCCATTTGACGGCCTTGTGGACGCCGGGGACGGTGCGCACGATCAGCGCATCGAGGTTGCGTCCGACATTACGTTTCCAGCCCGGCATCGCCGCGATGTAGGCCTGTACGGGCGCGTCGCCGTCGCCTTTCGCGATCTGGGGATTGCCGCCGGAGAGCAGGGCAGGTTTTTTCGCCGCTGTTTTTGACGTCCGTTTGGCCGCGGCGCGCGTCCTGGTCGCGGGCTTGCTCATTGGTCCATCCTTTTGAGCAGGTCTTCGAGATCGTCGAACCGGTTCTGCCAGAAGCCGGCCATCTGGCTTGTCCAGTCGATCAGCGGGGCAAGGGCGCCAAGCTGCGCGCTGTAATGGGTCTGGCGGCCTTCGTGACGGTCGCGCACCAGTCCGGCCTGCTTCAGGAGGCCGAGGTGTTTCGAGACGGCCGGTTGAGAGATCCCGGCCCGGGCCGTCAACGCTCCGACCGTCTTTTCGCCTTCGCGGCACAGCCGTTCGAAGATGGCCCGCCGGGTTGGATCAGCGAGCGTTCTGAAGAGCACATCGGGCGCGTTCGTCATCTGGATTAATAACTCTGTGGTTATGGATTACATAACCGCGGAGATATGAGTCAGTCAAGCGGGAACGTGGCGAGGCGTGGCGACCCTCGGAGTCCTCAAAAAATAGGTCTATAATAGGGCCCTTGTCCATCACCGCGTCGGCCGGATTTATTCCGGCCATCCACATCTTGGCGATGTTCCAGCAGGAACAGGCGTTTTGAACCATACTCCGCTGGTTATGCATCATGCAAAGCATGGCCGCGTCACGGAAGGCTGCGCAGCCAGTCCAGCAGCAGCGCGTTGACCTCAGCCGGCCGTTCCTGCTGGGTCCAGTGTCCGCATCCCGGCAGGATGTGCGCGCCGCGCAGGCCGGGCAGTTCGGCTTTCAGGATCGGCATCGGATCGCCGAACATCGTCAGCACCAGATCGCGGTCGCCCGCGATATAGAGCGACGGCTGTTCGATCCTGCGGCCCTTGAACGCCGACAGGAACGCGAAGTCGCGATCGTTGTTGCGATAGCGGTTCAATCCGCCGCGAAAGCCGGAGCGCGTGAACTCGCCGGTGTAATAGTCGATGTCGGCGGCGGAGAGCCACGCCGGAAACGGATCGGGATCGGGCAGGCGGGACAGCACGGTATCGCCGAGCTTCTTGTCGGTGGGCCATGTGCCGTCGGGCGCGTCGCCGCTCCACGCATAATAAAACCGCCGCAGCGCGCCGCGCACATCCGCGTCCATCTCGGCGTCCGCCGCGCCTTCCTGTGCGAAGTAATGTTGATAGAAAAACCGGCCGTGGCGCGTGTACGCGTAGTCGATCAGGTCGTTGAGCGAACGCTTCGGAATTCCGGTGTAGGGCACCGACAATCCGGCGACCGCGCGCACGCGGTCGGGATGGACGAGGGCGGTGGTCCACGAAATCGGCGCGCCCCAGTCATGACCGATCACGACGGCGGGAGCATCCGGGCTAAGCGTAGCGATCAGCCGGGCGATGTCGGTCGAAATGGCTTCGAGCGTATAGGCCTCGACCGCGCGGGGCTTGCCGGAGCCGCCATAGCCGCGCACGTCGATGGCGCAGGCGGTGAATCCAGCCGCCGCGATCGGCGCCATCTGATGCCGCCACGAGTACCAGGATTCCGGAAAGCCGTGGACCATCACCACCAGCGGCCCGGTGCCCTCAATGGCGACGCGCAGCGCGACGTCGTTCAGGGCGATGGTTTGAAATTCGGTCATGAGGTCTCCGACGGATTGCGGCGGACTAAACCCGTGTCCCGGGCGCGATGCAGCGTGCAACGCTGCTTCGCAGACCCGGGACCTTTCCACACTCAGAATTTGGAAAGGCCCCGGATCAGCAGCGCATCGCGAAACGCGCTGCGCAGCATCCGGGGCACGCAAGCTTCATCGCGAAGCAATCACGCCGCGCTCGGACGCACCTTGGCTTTGGCCGTTGCCTTGGCGCGGGCCTCCGATGACGCGCTCGGCCGCGCGCCGGGGCCGGAATGGACGTGAACTTCCTTGGCCTTGAGCGGCTCGCCGCATTCCGAGCAGACCATGACCGGATCGAACATCTTGCCGCAACCGTGATGCTCATGCAGCAGCGGGCGGCCGCGCTCGTCCACCATGTGGGTGTCGCCCCAATGGACGATGGCCATGATCACCGGATAGAGGTCGAGGCCCTTCTGGGTCAGGATGTATTCGTAGCGCTTCGGCGAATCCTGATAGGGCACGCGGCGCAGCACGCCGAGCCGGACCATCTTCTTCAGCCGTTCGGCCAGCAGGTGCCGGGTGATGCCGAGCGAGGACTGGAACGCCTCGAAGCGCCGGACGCGCAGAAAACTTTCGCGCAGGATCAGCAGGCTCCAGCGATCGCCGATCACCGCGACGGTGCGGGCCAGCGAGCACGGCTCCTCCTCAAGAGCATCCCATTTCATGGCAGTCTCCAGTTCACTCCGGCTGGCCGGCAGCCGGCCGCTCTGCTATCGATTCAATGTTCCACATTCTAAATAGGTACTGAAAGCAACACAATCACCCCATTCCCGGGTTTTTGGGCCTAGAATGCTCATCTAACGCCTTTACGTTTGACAGTTCATTTTTAGAACTTTATGAATCCGGTCAACAATCTTAGGAGATACCCCCGGTGGCACATCCGTTGAAGGTCGAATTCCACTTCGATTTCGGCAGTCCGAACGCCTATCTGGCGAAACGCGTGTTGCCCGGCATCGAACAGCGCACCGGCGTGAAGTTCGAGTACGTGCCGGTGCTGCTCGGCGGCGTGTTCAAGGCGACCGGCAACGCGTCGCCGGCGGAAACGCTGCGCGGCATCAAGAACAAGCAGGACTACCAGACGCTGGAAATGCAGCGCTTCATCCGCCGCCACAACATCACGAACTTCAAGAGCAATCCGTTCTTCCCGGTCAACACGCTGATGCTGATGCGCGGCGCGATCGCGGCGCAGTTCGAGGGCGTGTTCGAGCCGTATTTCCACGCCGCCTACCATCACATGTGGGAAGAGCCGAAGAAGATGGACGATGTCGAGGTGTTCCGCTCAGCCTTCAAGGCATCCGGTCTCGATGTCGACAGACTGATGGCACGCGCCCAGCAGGACGACGTCAAGAAAAAGCTGATCGACAACACCAGCGACGCGGTCGCCCGCGGCTCGTTCGGCTCGCCGACCTTCTTCGTCGGCAAGGAGATATTCTTCGGCAAGGACCAGTTGCGCGATGTCGAGGAGTCGATCGTCGAGCAGCTTGGTTCCGCCAAGGCGAAAACCGCCTGAGCCAACACAGTCGCGCGTTCTAACCCGGACCGCGCGAGCGGTTCGCGATATCGAGCCACGATATCGAGCCAGAGGAAATGCCATGCCGGGTCCGTTGAAGGGTGTTCGTGTCCTCGATCTGACGGGGGTGGTGTCGGGGCCCTATGCGACGATGTTCCTCGCCGATCAGGGCGCGGACGTCATCAAGATCGAGCCGATCACCGGCGACATCACCCGGCGCAGCCGCGCGCCGATCGACAAGGGCGGCGAATTCTCGGCGCTGTTCATTTCCTCCAATCGCGGCAAGCGCTCGCTGTCGCTCGACATCAAGAGCGAGGCCGGGCGCGAGGTGCTGGCGAAGCTGGTGGCGCAGGCCGACGTGCTGGTGCAGAATTTCCGCCCCGGCACCATGGACCGCTTGGGGCTCGGCGCGGACGAACTGCGCGCGAAACATCCGCGCCTGATCTATGTGTCGATCAGCGGCGTCGGCGACACCGGGCCTTATGTGAAGAAGCGCGTCTACGATCCGATCATTCAGGGGCTGTCCGGCTTCTGCGATATTCAGGCCCAGCCGGTGACCAACCGGCCGCAGATGATCCGCACCATCGTGTGCGACAAGACCACGGCGGTGTTCACGGCGCAGGCGGTATCGTCGGCGCTCTACGCCCGCGAGAAGACCGGGCAGGGCGATCACATCCAGGTCGCGATGCTCGACACCATGATCTCGTACCTGTGGCCGGAAGGCATGATGCAGTACACGGTGGTCGGCGCCGAGGAGACCGCGCAGGATCCCAAGGACCGGCCCGACCTCGTTTTCCAGACCAGCGACGGCTACATCACGGCCGGCACGATTTCGGATTCCGAATGGCAGGGCTTCTGCCGCGCCACCGGCGATCCAGAGCTTGCGAAAGACGAGCGGTTCGCGACGCCGGGCGGGCGTTTCGTCAACGCCACCGCGCGCATCAACAAGATGCAGGAGTACATTCTGCAGCACACGACCGCCGAGTGGCTGGAGCGGCTCGACGCCGCCGACGTGCCGTGCGCGCCGATCCTGCGTCGCGGCGAGGTCATGCACAACGAGCAGGTGGTGGCGCGCGGGCTGATCGAGGAATTCGACCAGCCGAAGGTCGGCCGTGTCCGGCAGCCGAAGCCCGCGGCGCGGTTCGAGGTTCACGAAGCGATGATCGGCGGTCCCGCGCCGCGCGTCGGCCAGCACTCGCGCGACGTACTGCGCGAACTCGGCTACGACGACAGCGCCATCGACGCGATGGTCGGCGACAAGGCGGTGCGGGTGGCGGGCTGATTGTTGCGAATTTGAATCTGAATTGTTTTCGTCATGGCCGGAATAAATCCGGCCATGACAGAGAGAGTTATGAGCGTGCAAGTCAGCGCGGGGGCGCGACTGGGATTCGCATTCGTTGACTCACGCTTCGCGTGTCAGCTTGTCGAGAGTGATCGGCAGATCGCGCACCCGCTTGCCCGTCGCATGATAGATCGCGTTGGCGATCGCCGCCGGCACGCCGACGATGCCGATTTCGCCAAGCCCCTTGATGCCCATCGGGTTGACGATGTCATCCTGCTCATCGACGAAGATCACCTCGACATCGTGAACGTCGGCATTCACCGGCACATGATACTCTGCGATGTTGGCGTTCATCACGCGGCCGAAGCGGTGGTCGATCAGCGTTTCCTCGTGCAGCGCCATGCCCATGCCCCAGATCGCGCCGCCCATCACCTGGCTGCGCGCGGTCTTGCGATTGAGGACGCGTCCGGCCGCCACCGCACTGACGAGGCGGGTGACGCGGATTACGCCCAACTGCTCATCGATCTTCACCTCGGCGAAAATCGCCGCATGGGTGTTGTGGGCGTGCTTGCCGTCGTTGGCGAATTCCGTCGCCTTCTCCTGCGTGATGCGATCGACGCCGGCATGGCGCATCGCTTCCGCGATCGGGATCGTGCTGCGCGGATTTTTCCTTGAGGCGATGGCACCATTGGCCAGCACGACATCGTCGTCCTTCGCGCCTTTCAGCGGCGAGTCCGGCATCGCCTGCGACATCTTCAGCAGCTCATCACGGACGGCGTTGCTGGTGGTGACGATGCCGTTCGAGACCGATGCCGCGATCCACGAGCCGCCCTCGACCGGCGATTGCGGCAGCGTCGAGTCGCCAAGCTTGATCGTGATGTCGTCAATCGGCAGGCCAAGCATGTCGGCGGCGACCTGCGCCATGATCGTATAGGTCCCAGTGCCGATATCGGATGTCGCGCACGCCACTTCCGCATGTCCGTTCGCCGTCAACGTGATCCGCACCGTGATCGGCACCTGCAGCGCTTCCCAGACGCCGGTGGCCATGCCCCAGCCGACCAGATCGTTGCCGTCGCGCATCGAACGCGGTTCGGGATTGCGCTTGCTCCAGCCGAAGGCATCCGCGCCCTGGCTGTAGCATTCGCGCAGGTTCTTGCTGCTGAAGGGCAGACCGTTGATCTGGTCGCGGTCCGAATAGCACTTCAGGCGCAGTTCCAGCGGGTCCATTTTCAGCGCGACCGCGAGTTCGTCCATGGCCGATTCGAGCGCATAGACGCCGGTCGCCGCACTCGGCGCGCGCATGTCGCAGGAGGTCGGCAGATCGAGATGCGCGAGCTTGTGCGTGTAGCTCGCGGTTTCGCTCTTGTAGAGCAGCCCCGACCACGTCGTCTCGTTGCGATGGAAGTCCTCGTATCGCGAGGTGACGGTGGTGGCGTCATGCGTGATCGCGTTCAGCGTTCCGTCCGGCTTCGCGCCGAGCTGGATACGCTGGACCATCCCCGGGCGATAGCCGACCATGTACATCTGCTGCCGCGTCAGAACGAGGCGAACCGAGCGCTTGAGCGCGCGTGCGCCGAGCACGGCGAGCACGACCTGATATTGCGGCCGCAGGCCGGAGCCGAAGCCGCCGCCCATGAACGGCGACATCACCCGGATCTCGTCGGGCTTGGCCTCGAACACGCTGCACAAATAGCGCTGGACGTTCTGCACGCCTTGCGTCTTGTCGTAGACCGTGAGCTTGCCGTCCTGCCAGACCGCCGTGGAGGCAAACAGCTCCATCGGATTGTGATGCTCGATCGGCACCGAATAGCCGGCATCGTGGCGAACGTCCGAGGCGGCAAAGGCTTTTGCGGCATCGCCGCGCGGCTTGGCCGGAGGATCGAGCGCGACGGTGTTGCGGAGCTGTTGCTCGAGATCGGTGACCGGCGGCTCCTCGTCATAGTCGACGCGCACGAGGGAGGCGGCGTAGGTCGCGGTTTCGAAATCCTCCGCCAGCACCAGCGCGACCGGCTGGCCGTTGAACTTGATCTCGCCGTCGTAGAGCGGGCGATAGGGCGAACCTTCATCGGGCGCGACATCGTCCTTGTAGGCTTTGTCGTTGTCCGCCATCGGCGGCCGGTTGTCGTGGGTGAGAACGGCGAGGACGCCCGCGACGTTGTGGGCCTCGCTGGTGTCGATCTTCTTGATCCGGCCTTTGGCGATGGTCGCCATCACGATGCTGGCGTGGGCCAGATCGGGCGCGCTGTACTCGCCGGCATATCGCGCCGCGCCGGTCACCTTGTCGCGTCCATCGACGCGGGACGTCGCCGTTCCGATGTAAGTCGTCATGGGTGTGCTCACCTGACTTGTTGCCGGGGCCAAGGGTGCTGCGGCGCCGTCGCGTGTTCCGTATCCCAATACGCCGACGGCTGCGGCGCCTTGCAGCACGCTGCGGCGGCTGATGCCGCCGGTGTGAGGATCATGGGTGTCGTGAGGATCAAACCGGCCGATGCGTGCCATGGCTGCCTCATGCGATTTTCTTGTGGGATTGCGATTGCGGTGTGCCGTTCGCGGCCTGCGTCAGCGCGCGGACGATAGTGCGCCGCGCGAGGTCGATCTTGAAGGTGTTATGGCCGAACCCTTTGGCGTCGCGCAGCACGATGTCCGCGGCGCGGGCGAAGCTTTCGCGGTGGGCGGATTGGCCTTTCAACGCCGCTTCGGCTTCCGGATTGCGCCATGGCTTGTGCGCAACACCGCCAAGCGCCAGCCGCGCCTCGCGGATGGTGCCTCCGTCCACCTCGAGTGCCGCCGCCACCGAGACCAGCGCGAAGGCGTAGGACAGGCGGTCGCGGATCTTGAGATACGTATAGTTTGTGTTGAAGCCTTTCGCCGGCAATTCGACGGCCGTGATGATTTCCGCCGGCTCGAGATTGGTGTCGCGTTGCGGCGTGCTGCCGGGCAGGCGGTGGAAGTCAGCGATTGCAATCGTGCGCTCGCCGTTCGGACCGGTGACATGCACCTTGGCCTCCAGCGCGATCAGCGCGACGCACATATCGGAGGGATGGGTTGCGATGCATGCATCGCTGGTGCCGAGAATGGCGTTGATGCGGTTGATGCCGTCCTTCGCCGAGCAGCCGGTGCCGGGCTCGCGTTTGTTGCAGGGCGTCGTTGCATCGTAGAAATAGAAGCAGCGGGTTCGTTGCACCAGATTGCCGCCGGTGGATGCCATGTTGCGCAGTTGCGCTGACGCGCCGGCGCGGATCGCGCTCGACAGCACCGGATAGCGCTCGGTCACCCGCGGATGCCAGGCGAGGTCGGAGTTCGGCACCAGCGCGCCGATCCGCAGGCCGCCCTCGGCGGTGTCTTCGACCTTGGTCAGCGGCAAACGTGAAATATCGATCAGCCGGGTGGGATGCTCGACATCGTATTTCATCAGATCGACGAGGTTGGTGCCGCCGGCGATGAATTTTGCGGAAGGATCGTCCGCGATCTGCTTGACGGCGTCGGCGACGTCGTTTGCGCGCGAATACTGGAAGTTGATCATGTTGCACCCATGGCCTGCTGGATGGCTGCGACGATGTTCGGGTAGGCGGCGCAGCGGCAGATGTTGCCGCTCATCATCTCGCGAATGTCATCGGGCGTTTTCGCCTTGCCCTCGGCGATCAGGCCGACCGCCGAACAGATCTGGCCCGGCGTGCAGTAGCCGCACTGAAAGGCATCGTGATCGATGAAGGCCTGTTGCACCGGATGCAGCACGCCGTCGGTGGCAAGCCCCTCGACGGTGACAACCTCGGCGCCGTCCTTCATGACGGCGAGTGTCAGGCAGGAATTGACCCGCCGGCCGTCCACCAGCACCGTGCAGGCGCCGCACTGGCCGTGATCGCATCCTTTCTTGGTGCCGGTCAGGTCGAGACGGTCGCGCAGTGCGTCGAGCAGGGTGGTCCAGGGGGCGATGTTGAGTTTGGTCTTGGCGCCGTTGACGGTCAGTTCAACCGTCATCAGGCCGGGAGGCTGGGGTGACGCGCTTGCAGCGCTTGACCTTGCCATGGGCGTTCTCCGCATATCGAAGATTAACCGGCAACAACGCGAGACATCATGACAGGTTCCGTGCCGCCGTCGCAAGAATAATAGCGGCCGTTCGTGGTGGTTCGGTGACAGGTCCGGCGGCGGTGGATTGCCTCCTTATGGTGAGCGCTGTCCCTCGTGGTGAGGAGCGCCGCGCCGCATCCGGGGCAAACGACCCGTTATGTCGATCGAGCTGTCGGCCCTACTACGGGCTCGCTCGGCGCCGGCGGCTGGTTGGCGATCTTGCCTTGTTGATAGGCAGGGCGGGCCTGCATTCGGGCGAGATAAGGCTGCGCGTTGTCGCAGATGCCGACGCCATAGGCGATCGCCCAGTCGAGGCAGGTGGTGAGCAGGATGTCGGCGCTGGTGAAACGCTCGCCCATCAAAAATTCGCGACCATCGGACAGCGCCACTTCGACATGACGCAACTGTTCGCGGAAGTACTCGCCGGCCTTGGCGACGACCTCCGGCGCGATGCCGTAGATCGAACCCAGCCCCATCGCGCCGTGGCGGCGCATCACATAAAGGCTCGTCGAATCCAGTTCTGTGACGATGAAGAAGCACCATTCGAGCCAGGCGGCATAGTCGCGCTGCGCCTCGGGGATCAGCGCGCGCTCGGGCGTCGAATAGGTGCGCGACAGATAGGCGACGATGGCGGCGCTTTCGCCGATGGAAAAATCTCCGTCCTGGAGCAGGGGCACTTTCTGGCGCGGATTGAGCCTGGTGTATTCGGCGGTCTTGGTTTCGCCGGTGCGCGGGCCGATGGCGCGGGTCTCATAGGTCAGGCCGAGTTCGGCGAGCGCCCAATGCGCGCGCACGGTGCGGCTGGTGCCGACACCCCACAACACGAGATGGGGTGCGTCCGCCATCACCACTTCTCCACGGAGGGACGCAGATCGAGTTCGTGGGTCCAGCCGTCGCGATGCTGGTTGTGAGCGAACCAATAAGCGTCGGCAATCGACGATGTCTTGGTCAGGCTGTCGGCCGGAATGTCCTTGGCGTCGATGCCCTTGGCCGCCTTCATGCGCTGGTGGATCGCCTCGCTGTCCACGGCGGCGTCGATCAGCAGATGAACGACATGGATGTTCTTCGGGCCGAGTTCGCGCGCCATCGCCTGCGCCACCGCGCGCAGGCCGAACTTGGCAGAGGAGAACGCCGCGAAGCCGACGCCGCCGCGCACGCTGGCGGTCGCGCCGGTGAACAGGATGGTGCCGCGTCCGCGCTGCGTCATGTAGCGTGCGGCCTCGCGGCCGACGAGGAAGCCGCCATAACAGGCGAGCTCCCACGCCTTGAAGAACAGCTTCTCGGTGGTCTCCAGCAGCGGCTTGTTGACGTTCGATCCGGCGTTGTAGAGGCAGACCTCGATCGGCCCGATGTCCTTCTCGACCTGCGCGAAGAATTCCTGCACGGAAGCTTCCTGCCGGGCATCGACGCTGAAGGCGCGGACATCGCAGCCCTCGGCCTTCATGTCATCGACCAGGCCCTGCGACTTGGCGGCATCGCGCCGCGCGATGCAGACGATGTAGCCGCCCTTGGCGAAACGCCGCGCCACCGCCGCGCCGATCGCGTCACCGGCGCCGACCAGCACGACCACGCCTTTGGGTTTCGGATTGGCGGTTTCTGGCATCGCGCTCTCCCTATAAGTTCTTATTTGGTACTTATTGATAGCGGGCAAAGGGCGGGTTGTAAATTGCTGATGTGGGGAATGCTGGAAACAGTTTCCTCTGTCATGGCCGGATTTATTCCGGCCATCCCGCTTAGGGGACGCACGGTGCCTCCCTAAGCGAGGGCACCGGGACAAACCCGGTGACGACAATGGTGTACGGGGTGATCTCTCCAGGCGTCGTCCCCGCGCAGGCGGGGACCCAGACTCCCAGACCTATCGTTTCTTCGCGATCCGATCGGTTTTAAACAGTGTACGCTTTGCAATGCTTTCATATGCGGCGCGGGTAGACTGGGTCCCCGCCTGCGCGGGGACGACACCGAGTATGGAGGTTGCTCCGGGATACCGCGCTTGTCCCCTGCTACGATCTCTTTCCGTCATGGCCGGGCTCCTTCCGGCCTTCACGTCTGAGCGATGGTTCAGCAAGAAAGGCGTGGATGCGCGGCACATAGGCGAGCGAAGCGACGCCGTTCTTCAAACGGCTATGCCCGGCCATGACATCGTGGATAAAGCCGCTCAACCTTTCCGGTTGACTAGTTCCAAAAAGGAACGTCTATTCCGGAAACGAAATAACCGGGAGAGGATCGTGGCGAGCGCGATGGAAGTCGTCGAGGTGGCAGAGATTCTGGCCAATCTTCCGGCGCGGATTCATCAGGCGATGGATCGCGCCGCAGCGGATACCCCCGACCATCCTGCATTGATCGACGGCGATACGGTCTGGACCTATCGCCACCTCAGGCAGGCGGTGAACGAAACCGCATCGGCGCTCGAGTCTCTCGGCATCCGCCCCGGCGACCGCATGATGATCGTCAGCGAGAACTGCATCGCGCTCGCCGCGCTGCTGTTCGGAGCAAGCCGGATCGGTGCGTGGGCGATTGTCGTCAATCCGCGCCTGTCGCCGCGCGAACTCGACCAGATCCGCGAGCACAGCGGCGCACGGCGCATGTTCTTCACGACGAGCGTGTCGAAAGAGGCCGCGAACCATGCGGCGGCCCGTCAGGCGCAGGTCGGGGACATCGGTCCGCTCAAGGATATCGGCGTCACGGCCCTGAACGATACGACCGTCGCCGAGCCGGCCGAGGACAGTTCCGCGAAACAGGTCGCGGTGCTGATCTATACGTCGGGCACCACCGGCACGCCGAAGGGCGTGATGCTCACCCATGAGAACCTGCTGTTCAGCGCCGCGAGTACCGGACGCTTCCGCAAGCTGGACCGCAACGACGTTCTTTATATCGTGCTGCCGATCTCGCACATCGTCGGCATTTCGCTCTTGATCATGACGTTGCTGACCGGCAGCACTGCGCGGCTGGTGAGCAAATACGATCCTGCGGCGCTGGCGAAGGCGATCGCGGAGGAGGGTGTCACCGTGGTCAACGGCGTGCCCGCCACCTATCAGCGCCTGCTCGAATACAAGGCGGTTGCCGGATTGCCGAGGCTTGAGCGCGGCACGCTGCGCCTGATCAGCGTCGCCGGCGCGCCGCTCGATCTCGATCTCAAATCGCGCATCGAGGCTGAACTCGGATTGCCGCTGCTCAACGGCTACGGCATCACCGAATGTGCGCCGGGCATTTCCGGCGTGCGGTTCGATGCGCCGCGCAGCGACAACAGCGTCGGCACGCTATTGCCGGGCGTCGAGGCGCGGATCGTCGATCTCGACCGGCGGCCGGTGAAAGACGGCGAGGTCGGCGAACTGCATGTGCGCGGGCGCAACGTGATGCGCGGCTATTATCGCGCGCCCGATCTCACCGCGAATGCCATCGACGCCGACGGCTGGTTCAACACCGGGGATCTGGCGCGCGTGGACAACGGCTGCCTGTTCATCGCGGGCCGCACCAAGGAGATGATCATCCGCTCCGGTTTCAACGTCTATCCGGCCGAGGTCGAGGCGGTGCTCAACGCGCACGACGCGGTGGTGCAGTCGGCGGTGGTCGGCCGCGCGGTGGAGGGCAACGAGGAGGTGGTAGCGTTCGTGCAGCTTCTTCAGGGCACGGCGATCACGGCCGCGGACCTGATGACCTTCATTCATCCGCAGCTCACGTCCTACAAGCGGCCGTCAGAGATTATCGTGCTCGATGCGCTGCCGGCGACATCGACAGGCAAGATCCTCAAGCACAAACTGGCGGAATCGCTGCGGGATGTTTGAGAGTTTTTGGAATGTCGGGGCATAACAAGAGTGTCATTGCCGGGCTCGACCCGGCAATCCATCATTCTGAAGAGGCTTGTTGTTCTGATGGATGCCCGGGTCAAGCCCGGGCATGACAAGTCTGTGCAAGCAACACTTTAACGAAACATTCCGCCGTGCGGAATTGCCGTCGCCACGCTGGCCTGACATTCTTGGGTTCACTTCGACAAACGGGAGGACTTCACGTGAAGACAGCCATCACCGAAATGTTCGGCATCCAGCATCCGATCATCCAGGGCGGAATGCATTATGTCGGTTTCGCCGAACTGGCCTCGGCGGTCTCCAATGCCGGCGGGCTTGGCATCATCACCGGCCTCACGCAAAAGACTCCGGAGTTGCTGGCGAAGGAAATCGCGCGCTGCCGCGACATGACCGACAAGCCGTTCGGCGTGAACCTCACCTTCCTCCCGACCTTCGCCGCGCCGCCGTATCCGGAATACATCGCCGCGATCCGAGAGGGCGGCGTCAAGATCGTCGAGACCGCAGGCCGTAGCCCCGAGCAGTACATGCCCGCGCTGAAAGCCGCCGGCATCAAGGTGATTCACAAATGCACATCGGTGCGTCATTCGCTGAAAGCCGAGGCGATCGGCTGCGATGCGGTCAGCGTCGACGGCTTCGAGTGCGGCGGTCATCCCGGCGAGGACGATATGCCGAACATGATCCTGCTGCCGCGCGCCGCCGAGGAATTGAAAATTCCGTTCGTCGCTTCCGGCGGCATGGCGGATGCGCGCAGCCTCGTCGCCGCGCTGGCGATGGGCGCGCAGGGCATGAACATGGGCACGCGCTTTATTGCCACCAAGGAAGCTCCGGTCCATGACAATGTGAAGAACGCGCTGGTCAAGGCCAGCGAACTCGACACCCGCCTGATCATGCGCGCGTTGCGCAACACCGAACGCGTGCTGACCAACGCCAAAGTCGAGAAGCTGATCGAGATCGAGCGCGAGAAGGGGAAGGACCTCAAGATCGCGGACATCATGGATCAGGTCGCGGGCGTCTATCCGAAGGTGATGATCGACGGCGACATGGATGCCGGCGCGTGGAGCTGCGGCATGATGGTCGGGCTGATCCACGACATTCCGAGCGTGAAGGAGCTGATCGACCGCATCATGGCCGATGCCGAGCAGATCATTCGCGGACGGCTGACCGGTTTCCTCGACGGCACGGTGGAAACCGTGTCGCCAGCGGTTCACAAGGTGGCGTGAAACGAAACACCATCTCATCGTGCGTATGCCGTGCATGGTGCGGTGCTGGCCAAACATGGTCGTTCGAAGAACGGTGATGCCAGGCTCTTGTCTGGTGCTTGAATGAGAGTCGTCATGGCCGGAATAAATCCGGCCATGACGTGCTAAACCATGACTTCCTCGTTTTCATTGACAGCTTGTTGAGCCGGACTCCGAGATTCTCGGAATCCGAGTTTGCTGAACCGCAAACTCGAAATGCTCGACCGCGAAATTGCCAGCTGAAATCTGATCGCGGTTCATGCTGCAGCAATTCGCAAGTCATCGATCGCGATCTCGCAATCAATCCGACGATCGTTCCAAAAACGGTTTCGCTCTGCGAACTGTGACGATACGGCAATTCGTCGCAGGGCGCGTGTCTGGTTTGACTCGCATTGCACGCCTCGTGCAACTTGCTTCAATCAATCAGCAACAGAAAAATAACAACAAGCAATAAAAACAAGGAGCCGTCTCGATGTATCGTCATCCGATAAAAGCAATCACGACTCTCGCAGTCACTGCAGCTTCCGCGTTGTTTCTCTCTCAGAGCATCGCTGCTGCGCAGGAAAAGGTGACGTGGCGTGTGCAATCGCACTGGCCGAATTCGAGCAGCTCATTCAAGGACAGCCTCGGTGTTCTCAAGACCAAGATCGAAGCCTGCACCAAGGGGCAACTCGTTCTTGAGTTGCATGAGGCAGGCGCGCTGTTCCCGGCCAAGGAAATTTTTCCGGCCGTGAAGCGCGGCATCATCCAGATGGGAACCATCTCGCCGGCTTATCTTCCGGAAACGATTCAGACCGCCGGTATCGCATCGGGCTTGCCGTTCGCGTTCCGCAACGTCTGGGAAACCGCGTATTTCCACCAGCGGCTCGGTTTCGAGAAGATGATCCGAGACGAAGTTGCGGCGCAGGGCGTTTTCTATTCGACCGACAAGGTCTATCCGACCGAAATGGTTGCGAAAGGGCCGGTCAAGTCGCTCGACGATTTCAAGAAGCTCAAAATTCGCTCGTCCGGCGTGTTGCAGCGCTTCCTCACCGAGGCGGGCGCATCCGCATCCTATCTGCCGGGACCCGAGATCTATCCGGCGCTTTCGACCGGCGTGATCAACGCGGTGCACTGGGGCGCAGTGCAGGGCGCCGACAGCATGGGACTCTATGAAGTCGCGAAGCATCACATCCGCCCGGCATTGAACATCGCCGGCACCGATGCCTTTGTCATCAACCAGAAGGCGCTCGACAAGCTTCAGCCCGACGTCAGGAAATGCGTCCACGATACGCTCGAACAGCAGTTCTGGGCGCGGACCAACGAGTATCTGTATCTTGAGCAGTTGACCCTCGCCAAGGTGACCAAGAGCAAGGGCGTGACCATCAATCAGCTGCCGCCCGACGTGCTGGACCACCTGACCAAGGTCGCGGTCAAGCAGTGGGAAGAGGAAGGCAAGAAGGGACCGAATGCCGCCAAGGCGCTCGAGACCCTGAAGAAATTCCTGGCCGACCTCGGTTACATGAGCTGACGCCGATTCGTTATCCGCGATCCGGGATCGTTCCGGGTCGCGGATATGCTGCTTTCCCCCGGAGTCATTCCCATGCAGGCGATCATCGCGGTGTTGCGTGGCGTCACGCGCCTCAACGAATTCATCGGGCGCTGGGTGGCACTGCTGATCCTCGTGATCTTCGTGCTGCTGATTGCCGAAATCGGATTCCGCTACGTCCTCGGCGCGCCGATGGTGTGGACCGGCGAACTCACCCAGATGGTGTTCGGCGTCTACGCCGTGCTGTCGGGCGGCTACATCCTGGCTCACGGCGGCCATGTCAACGTCGACCTGATCTACACCCGGTTTTCGACGCGGACCAAGGCGATCATCGATATTCTGACATCGGTGATATTTTTTCTTTTCATCGGCGCGCTGCTCTATTTCGGCAGTTCGCTCGCCTATGACTCGATGGAGTTCTGGGAGCGTTCGCAGTCGGCATGGAATCCACCGATCTGGCCGGTGAAGCTGATGATCCCGGTTGGCGCGTTCCTGATCCTGCTTCAGGGCATCGTCAAGCTCGCGCGGGATATCTGCGTCGCGCTCGACAGTTCGCTGGCGAACGAATTTCAGGTTGAAGGCATCTCGGGAGAACACCATTGAGCATCGGGGTTCTCACGGTTCTGTTCTTCGGCGCGCTGTTGATCTTTTTGATGCTCGGACTGCCGCTTGCGTTCGTGCTGGGCGGCGTGTCGATCATCTTCCTCTATTTCACATGGGGAATCGATTCCTTCTATATGGTTGCCTCGCAGATGTGGGGCAGCATGAACAGCTTCACGCTGGTGGCGATCCCGCTGTTCGTCTACATGGCGATGCTGCTCGAACAGAGCGGCGTTGCGCAGGCGCTCTACCGGATGATGCATCTGTGGTGGGGCGGCGTGCGCGGTGGCCTTGCCATGGGCACGGTTGCGATCTGCACGATCTTCGCCGCGATGGTCGGCATCAGCGGCGCGGCCGTGGTGACGATGGGCACGATCGCGCTGCCTGCGATGCTCGAGCGTGGCTACGACAAGCGGTTGGCGATCGGCTGCATCAGTGCAGGAGGAGGGCTCGGCATCCTGATCCCGCCGAGCGTGCTGATGATTCTTTATTCGCTGATCACCGGCGCTTCGGTCGGCAAGATGTTTGCCGCCGGTGTTGTGCCCGGCATCATGATCGCGCTGATGATCTGCGCCTACATCTTCATCCGCTGCTGGCTGCAGCCGGAACTTGGACCGGCGTTACCCAAGGAACAGCGCGGCGACTGGGCCGAGAAATTCACGGCTCTGCGCGCGGTGCTGCTGCCGATGCTGGTCGTCACCATGGTTCTCGGATCGATCCTGTTCGGCATCGCGACGCCGACCGAAGCTGCGGCCTGCGGCGTGCTCGGCGCGATGATCTCCGCGCTGGTTCATGGCAAGTTGAGCTGGGCGCTGTTACGCGAGTCCGCTATCCGCACCTTCACGCTGACCGGCATGATCATGTGGATCCTGTTCGCGGCGCATTCTTTCAGCGCGGCGTATCAGGGCATGGGCGCGCAATCGCTGATCCAGAATCTCGCCGGTCACATTCCCGGCGGACCATGGGGCACGATCATCTTCATGCAGATCGTGCTGCTGCTGCTCGGCATGGTGCTCGATCCCGTCGGCATCATGCTGATCACGCTGCCGGTGTTCCTGCCGATCATCACCGCCTTCGGCTTCGATCCGATCTGGTTCGGCATTCTCTTCATCATCAATATGGAGATCGGCTACCAGACGCCGCCGTTCGGATTCAACCTGTTCTACCTGAAAGGCATCGTGCCGCCCGGCATCACCATGGGCGACATCTACCAGTCGGCCACGCCCTATACGCTGGTGCTGATCCTCGGCCTGATCATCATCATGCTGTTTCCGGGGCTCGCGACCTGGTTGCCGTCGCTGGTGCTCTAGGTCCGGATGTCCGGCGAGCCGGGTGCGTCAGGGCGACGTGTTTTTCGGCTGGATGTTGTCCGGTAGCGGTGCCGGGTGGTCGCGAGCCGCAAAATCGCGCGTCGTGGTGCGGGACACCGTTTGGCCCCATTAGCAACATTACAGCGGACTGGCCGGCGCGGTCAGGAGGACGGCAGGGCTGGCTGGGGAACTAGGATTCGAACCTAGATTGACGGAGTCAGAGTCCGCAGTTCTACCATTGAACTATTCCCCAATGATCTCAATCTCTTAGAGAGATCTTTGGATGCCGGGAGCGAGCGCCTGTTGGGCGAACATCCGCTCCGATGGCGTTCTTTTGCCAGACCTTCGCGGGAAGTCAACATGTCCGGCGAAAATCGCCGCCAAAGCCCGCCAAAACCGAAATGGCCGCCCCAGAGGAGCGGCCATTTTGCCATCAACAGGTCAACGGTAACTGTATGCAAGCCGCCGCGTTTGCGATCACTCGCCGATCACGTCGCCGAACAGCACCCACGCCTTGCCGTCGAACCGCGCCATCTTCATTTGCTGAATCGGCGTCGCATTCTCGGGCGTGGTGTTGATCTTGATGCCGGGCAACATCATCGGCAGCTCGACGTCCTTCAGATGAGTTGCCTGCTTGATGATGTTTTCGCGGCTGAGATCGTCCTTGCAGTTGGTCAGGACCCGCGCCATCAGCTGCGCGGCAGTGTAGCCCTGCACGTTCAGGAGATCGCCGGTGTCGGCGTTTGGCCGATACTTCTTCATCCAGGCAAGGAATTCCTTGACTGCGGGATCGTCCGCCAGCGCCTTGTCGTTGGGGTCCTTGAGATAAAGCCCGGTGACGACGCCGACTGAATTCTCGAGGCCTGCGGGTTGAAGAACAGCGGACACCGAGTTCGACACCGCAGGCAGGATCATCAGCGGCTTCCAGCCGAGGCTTGCCACTTTCTTCAACGCCATGGCGGCGAACTTCGGCGTGGCTTCGACGAAGAACACGTCCGCGCCGGACTGCTGCATGGTAACGATCTGCGAGTCGATCGTCGGATCGGTGGTCAGGTAAGTGGTCTGGGACACCAGTTGATTGGCGTGATCGCCGAGGCCTTCCTTGAATCCGCGCAGATAATCCTTGCCGGCATCCTCGTTCGGAATGATCAGCGCGATCTTCGCGTCAGGCTTGGTCTTCAGAATATACTTGGCGTAGACGCGGCCTTCGAGTTCGTAGGTTGGATTGAGGCCGACGGTCCAGGGAAAGTGCTTCTGGTCGTTCCAGCGGCTCGCACCGGACGACACGAAAATCTGCGGCACCTTCTTGGCGTTGAGATATTTCTGCACGGCGATGTTCGGCGCGGTGCCGACCGAGCTGAACATCGCCAGCACTTCATCCTGTTCGACAAGGCGGCGGGTCTGCTCAACCGTTTTCGGCGACGAGTAGGCATCGTCGAGAGTGATGAACTCGATCTTGTGGCCGTTGATACCGCCTTTGTCGTTGAGCATCTGGAAGTAGGCGCCTTCGGCCGCCGAGATCGTGCCGTAAGCGGACGCCGGCCCGCTGTAAGGCGCGGTGTTGCCGAGCTTGATGGCTCCATCCAGCGCGTAAGACGAAGCGGGGGCGAGGACTGACAAGCTCGCGAGTGTCAGAACTGCTGTCGAATATGTTTTCCAGGATGACAAGATCTGCTCTCCTTTTTGTTTTTGTTGGTGGTTTGTTTGGATATGAGTGCGGGCCGCGAACGGGGCGCGCTGGTAGCGTAACACCCGGATTGCTGACGCGCGGACAAGTTTGCGGGATCGGCTATTTTCACGGATGTGAAATCGAGGGCGCGGATTCGTTGTTCTGTTTCAGCGTCTGCGCGCCGCAGTCGGTGTCAATCCAAATCGCCGGCGGAAACAGCGGTTGAAGTAGGACAGATCGTTGAAGCCGCAAGCGGCGAAGGCGATCGCCCGGCGCGTGGCCAGCGGATGGTCGGCCCTCGTCACGACCACGAGATTGTCGTGACGATAATGAAGGGTCTCCAGATTGCGCGTCTCCACCTCGCCGGCGCAGATACTGATGTCCGCGATGCCATCCTCGATACCGCGCACGACCTGGCCGCTCGGCCGCTCCTGGAGGTCGAACTTGAGAAGTTTGTGCGCATCGAAAAATCCGGACAGATCTTCCGGCAGGAACTGAACGATGGCCGACAGGTTCGCGAGCATCCGGACATAGCCGCGGACGCCGTTGGAGTACTCGCTCAATTCGACCGCGATCTTCTCGACGTTCAGTAGGGTGACGCGAGCATGATGCAGCAGGGACTCACCGGCCGGCGTCAACGCCATGCCCTTCGACAGGCGGACGAACAACGTGACGCCGAGTACGTCCTCAAGGTCATTGAGGCGCTTGCTGACAGCAGACGGCGCAATGGCCTCGCGGGTCGCCGCGCGTGTGAGATTGCCTTCCTCGCAGATCGCGACGAACAGTTGCAGCGTGGTCAGATCGATGCGCCGGAACAGGCTTCCACCCGCGGGAGCTGCCGGAATCACCGTTGAAGCCGCGCCGGTCATCAGATCGCCGTCTTGCGATGCCGGATCGGCGATCCGAAGGTCAGGCTGCCGGCGGCGTCGATGATGGTGTTGGTGTCGAGGCCGTAGTGAGCATAAAGGTCACCGATGGTGCCGGTCTGGCCGAAGTGCTGGACGCCGAGCGCCTCGACGCGATGACCGTGGACGCTGCCGAGCCACCCCAGCGTTGCCGGGTGCCCGTCGATCACGGTGACGATGCCGCAATTGCGCGACAGCGGTTCAAGCAGTTTCTCGATATGGCTTTGTTCGCGCGGGCCGCCGGAGCGCCGCTGCTTGCGCGCATGGGTCCAGCCGGAGTGCAGCCGGTCAGCTGACGTAATCGCCAACAGGCCAATGTCGCGCCGGCTTTCGCCGAGCAGGCCGGTGGCTTCGATCGTCTCCGGCGCCACCGCGCCGGTATACGCGATCACCAGTTCAGCGTTCGGTCCCGGTTCGCGCAGCCAGTAGGCTCCTTCGGTGATGTCGCGCTCAAGCTGCGGCGTCATCGTCCGCTGCACCTGATCGAGCGTTCGCGTCGATAGCCGCAGATAGACCGCACCGCCGTCGTCACGCTGCATGTGATCAAGGCCCCAGCGCATGATGACTGCGAGTTCATCGACGAAGGCCGGCTCGAACGAGGCGAGGCCGTCCTGCGCCATGCCGATCAAAGGCGTTGCAATTGACTGATGCGCGCCGCCTTCCGGTGCCAGCGTAATGCCCGAAGGTGTCGCGGCCACCATGAAGCGGGCGTCCTGATAGCAGGCGTAGTTCAGTGCATCGAGGCCGCGCTGGATGAAAGGGTCGTACAGCGTGCCGATCGGCAGCAGACGCTCGCCGTTGATCGAATGCGACAGGCCGAGTGCAGACAGCATGATGAACAGGTTCATTTCAGCGATGCCGAGTTCGATGTGCTGGCCCTTCGGTGAGAAATCCCACGCGAAAGTGGACGGAATTTTCTCCTTGCGGAACAGGTCAGCGTTCTCCGCCATCGCGAACAGGCCACGCCGGTTGACCCATGCGCCGAGATTGGTCGACACGGTGACATCGGGTGAGGTGGTGACGATGCGATCGGCGATCGGGGCGCTGCTACGCGCCAGCTCGTTAAGGACCAGGCCGAAGCCTTGTTGCGTCGACGTGCGCGGGGACAGCGTGACTGCAAGCCGCTCCGGCACCTCGAATGTCGGCGCATCAAGGCGTCGCGTGCCTTCGCGGGCGAATGGGACATCGGCAAGAAACGTTTCGATGGCGTTGACGTCTCCGGAAAGTCCCTCAAGCCTGTCCCACTCATGACCCGGCCGGATGTTCTGTGCCGTGCGAAACGTTTCCATCTGCGCGACAGTCATCAACCCGGCGTGGTTGTCCTTGTGGCCCTGGAACGGCAAGCCGACGCCCTTGATCGTATAGGCGATGAAGCACACCGGCCGGTCGTGATCGATCGCCTCGAACGCTTCCAGCATGCTCGCCATGTCGTGGCCGCCGAGATTGGACATCAGCGCCAGCAACTCGTCGTCGCTATAGCTGTCGATCAGGCGGGTCACCCGCCCCTGATCGCCGATGTCGTCACGCAGGTGCTTACGGAAGGCTGCGCCGCCCTGAAAGCACAGCGCGGCGTACATTTGATTGGGGCAGGTGTCGATCCAGCGCCGCAGCGCCTCGCCGCCGGGCTTGGCAAAAGCAGCCTGCATCAGCTTGCCGTATTTGACGATGACGACGTCCCAGCCGAAATTGCGGAACATCGTCTCCAGCTTTTCCCAGAGACCCTCGCGGACCACGGCATCCAGACTCTGCCGGTTGTAGTCGATGATCCACCAGGTGTTGCGGAGACCTTGCTTCCAGCCATCGAGCAGCGCCTCGAAGATGTTTCCTTCATCGAGTTCGGCGTCGCCGACCAGCGCGATCATGCGCCCCTCGGGGCGATCCTTCATCCAGCCGTGGGCTTTGACGTAGTCCTGCACCAGCGATGCGAACGCCGTCTGCGCGACGCCGAGGCCGACAGAACCAGTCGAGAAGTCGACGTCATCAGTGTCCTTGGTACGGGATGGGTAGGACTGTGCACCCGTGAAGCCACGGAAATTCTCAAGTTTCCCGCGTGTCTGATGGCCCAGCAGATACTGGATCGCATGAAACACCGGGCTGGCGTGCGGCTTTACCGCGACGCGGTCTTCCGGTTTCAGCACGTCAAAATAAAGTGCCGACATGATAGTGACGAGAGAAGCGGATGAGGCCTGGTGACCACCCACCTTGAGGCCATCACTGTCAGGCCGGATGTGGTTGGCGTTGTGGATCGTCCACGACGACAGCCACAGCACCTTCTTCGCAAGGGCCGTCAGGATTTTGAGGCGGGACGGTTCGATGGGCATGGCGCGGCACCGGCTGATGACTCGTCCAGAATGCTAACAATGCAGCTTCGCCGAAAGTTCCCAAACATTATCGACGGATGGTCATTAATTGGGATATGATCCTATAATCTGATGAATTAATAGGATTTCATACCAATGACGGATCTCGACGCCATCGACCGTAAAATCCTGACTTTGCTGCAGGGCGACAGCCGCCTGACCATGCAGGAACTTGCCGATCAGGTCGGTCTGTCGGTGTCTCCCTGCCATCGTCGGGTCAAGCTGCTCGAGGAGCGCGGCGTGATCTCGCGCTACATCGCGATGGTCGATCAGAAGGCCGTTGGACTTCCGGTCAGCGTTTTCATCTCGATCAAGCTCGCGCGCCAGAAGGAGGAGGATCTCGATCGCTTCGCCAAGGCGATCTCGAAATGGAAGGAAGTGCTGGAATGTTATCTCATGACCGGAAATCGCGATTATCTGTTGCGTGTGGTCGCTGCTGACCTGCCATCCTATGAAGCTTTCCTCAAAACCAAGCTGACGCGGCTCGACGGTATCGCGTCGATCGAGTCGAGCTTTGCGCTCAGTCAGGTCAAATATTCGATCGCGCTTCCAGTTTGAGGGACGTGATTCACGTCAGGCCCTGCCACAACAAGCCGAGAGAAATCACCA
Organism: Afipia sp. Root123D2; assembly: GCF_001425835.1. GTDB lineage: Bacteria > Pseudomonadota > Alphaproteobacteria > Rhizobiales > Xanthobacteraceae > Afipia. The sequence goes on along the minus strand of NZ_LMDP01000001.1, from coordinate 1,810,864 downwards.
GCAGGAGCGCGTAGGCGATCCGATAAAACAAAATAGTCGGCGTGCGGCTGACAAGCCAGAAGCCGGCAAAGTTCGCCACCACCGCCAGCGGCAACAGGACGAGCGATGTCGAAAAATTCGCCCATGAGAACTGGTTCAGCATGAAGTAGGGCGGCACCTTCATCGCGTTCACGGCGCAGAAGAACAGTGTCGATGTTCCGACGAATGTCAGCTTGGGCATCCGTTGCGGCAAGGTGTGGGCTTGAAACGCAGGACCGCCGCCCTGAATCACGAATGAGGTGAAGCCGGAGATGCTGCCCCAGATGAAGCCGCCGAGCGCGGTGGCGTTGTGGAGCTTGACATTGGCGCGGCTGAGCCACGCATGGGCGACGAACGCGAGCCCGATGCCGCCGGCAATGATGCGAACTGCATCATCCGAGACATGGGAGGCCATCAGGCCGCCGAAAACGATTCCGATCAGGGCACCCGGTAACAGTACTTTCAGGTTCCAGGCATCCCAGTCGCGCCGATAGAAATAGACCGCGATCAAATCCTGACACATGAGAATAGGAAGCAGCAGCGCGGCAGCCTCGAGCGGCGGCAAATAAAGCGCAACCAGTGGGGTTGCGACCGCGCCAAGTCCCGTGAACCCGCCTTTCGACAGGCCGAGACCGATGACTGCCGGAATGGCAACGGCATAGAACAGCGGGTCGGTCATCATGCGGGGCAGGCCCGAATTTTTGCAGGTGGCGGAACGAATCTCTGGATTGTATAGGCTCATGCCGTGGGAGCCTCCGCAACTCTCAGAACGCTTCTAAGATGGAGGCACGCCAAGGGAATGAATTCATGGCAGGTCCGGAGAAGGCTCTTTCTACGGGAATCGTCAGTGGGAACCGTCGCAGGGAGCGAGAGGACGTTGCCAATCGTGCGCGGCTGATAGCCGGTGGATTACATCAGCTCGGCGTGCGGCCAGGCGATAGTGTCTGCATCCTCATGCGCAACGACATCACGTTTCTGGAAGCCGTCTATGCTGTCATGACGCTCGGCGCCTATGCGGTCCCGGTCAATTGGCATTTCAAGCCCGAAGAGATCAATTATGTTCTCAAGGACTCCGGCACCGCCGTTCTGATCGGCCATAACGACATGCTGAACCAGGTGCGCGATGCGGTCCCGGCCGGGATCACTGTTCTGAGCGATGTGCCGCCACCGGAGGTGGTCGCAGCTTACAGGATTGATCCCGCATTGTGCCGCACGCCGGAGAATGCCGTCGATTTCGAGACATGGCTGGCACGACAGGTGTCCTACAATGGGCCTGCGGTGCCGCAGCCCCAGAACATGATCTACACCTCGGGCACCACCGGCCAACCGAAGGGAGTGAAGCGCTTCGCGCCGACACCCGAGCAGGTAGCTCATTCGGAAGAAATGCGGGCGCGAATCTACGGCGTCACGCCCGGTGTGCGCGCGTCGCTGCCGGGGCCACTTTATCACTCGGCGCCAAACTCCTTTGGAATCCGCGCGGGCCGTGCTGGCGATGTGCTGATTCTGATGCCGCGGTTCGATGCCGAAGAGTTTCTGCGGATCGTGCAGGACGAGAAGATCGAGAATGCATTCATGGTGCCGACGATGTTCACGCGGCTGCTCAAACTGCCTGAGAACGTGCGCCGCCAATACGATGTTTCGTCGCTCAAGCATATTATCCATGCTGCGGCTCCGTGCCCGGCGGAGGTGAAGCGGGCGATGATCGAATGGTGGGGGCCGGTGATCTATGAATTCTATGGCAGCACCGAATCCGGTGCCATCACGTTCGCCAGATCGGAAGATGCGCTAAGCAAGCCAGGTACCGTCGGCAAGATCGCTCCCGGCGCCGAAATCCGTTTTCTCGGCGAGGATGGAGCCATTCTCCCGCAGGGTGAGATCGGCGAGATTTACACGCGGATCGGCGGTAATCCCGATTTCACCTATCACAACAAGCCGGAGAAGCGTGCCGAGATCGACCGCGATGGATTCATCACCAGCGGTGATGTCGGTTTCATCGACGAGGACGGCTATGTTTTCATCTGCGATCGCAAGCGGGACATGGTGATTTCCGGTGGCGTCAACATTTATCCTGCCGAGATCGAAGCCGTCCTGCATGGCGTGCCCGGCGTGCAGGATTGCGCGGTGTTCGGCATTCCCGATGAGGAGTTTGGAGAATCCTTGATGGCTGTGGTTGAGCCGCAGCCGGGCGTCAACCTTGATGCCACGACGATTCGTTCCGAGCTCAAGGCCGCGCTGGCCGACTACAAGGTGCCGAAGCGTATCGAAATCCAGAGCGGTCTTCCTCGTGAGGATTCCGGCAAGATATTCAAACGCCGCCTGCGCGACCCATTCTGGGCCGCAGCGGGACGGCGGATATAGGGACGCTTACGCCGGAACGTTATCGCCGAGATACTTTGTCGCTGCCTGAACGCCGCCGGTGCCGTGCGGGATTTTCAGTGCATTGAGGCCAACCTCGATCACGCCAAGGGTACCGAGCACCATCGGCGCGTTGACGTGGCCCATATGCGCAATCCGGAACGCTTTGCCGGACAGTGCGCCGATGCCGGTGCCGAGCACGACGCCGCACTTCGATTTGCAGTAGTCCTGCAGTCGCGCAGCAACCCCGTCGCCGTCGACGAGGACCGTGGTGACTGTATTCGAGCGTTCACCGGGCTCGGTGACGTTGAAGGCAAGCGCACCTTTGTCTGCCCATGCTGACGCTGCGTGGCGCACCGCCTCGGCAAGGAGACGATGACGCGTGTGAGCGTTCTCGAGTCCTTCCTCAAAGATCATGTCGAGCGCGGCGCGAAGCGCATACATCAGGTGGACCGGCGGTGTACCCGCGTATTTGCGGTAATGTTCCTCGCCCTCGCGTGCGGTCCAGTCCCAGTAAGGTGTCTTCAGATTGGCCGTGGCGTGAGCTTTCCGCGCGCGGTCGCCGACCGCGACGAAGCCGAGGCCGGGAGGCGTCATCAAACCTTTTTGCGAGGCTGACATCGCGACATCGACACCCCATTCGTCCATTTCGAACGGAACGCAGGCAAGCGACGCCACGGTGTCGACCATATAGAGCGCGTCGTGATTGGCAGCTCTGATCGCCTTGCCGATGGCTTCGATGTCGTTGGCGACGCCGGCGGCAGTATCGATCTGCACCGTCAGCACGGCCTTGATCCGGCGTTCGGTATCGGCGCGCAGCCGCGCTTCGACTTCTGCCGGGCGAACTGCGCGACGCCAGTCGCCCTTGAGGATTTCGACCTCGACGCCGAGTTCGGCTGCAGCATCGCCCCAGCCGATCGCGAAGCGTCCGCTCTCCAGCACAAGTATCTTGTCGCCGCGTGACAGCACATTGGTCAGCGCGGCTTCCCACGCGCCATGGCCGTTGGCGATATAGATGTAGGAGCGACCCTTGGTGCGGAACAGGCGGCTGAGATCGGCGAGCAGGCTGTCAGTCAGAGCAATGAGTTCAGGGCCGTAGATATCGGCGGCAGGCCGGTGCATGGCCCGCAGCACTTCGTCAGGCATGGTGGTCGGGCCGGGAATGGCCAGAAATTCACGTCCCGCGCGTACCACCATGATTTATTCTCCCTGCGATCCGTCTTCCTCGCATGAGCGCGCGATCCGTTAAAGCAGACTTTGCTTCATGCGAGGAAACAAGATGTGATCTCAGATCGCATCCCAGGAGAAGATGTCGGCGGATCGGTCGAGCTTGTAGAACGACGGCTTCAGTGCCGGCATGCCATGATCGGCCAGCGTCTGGAGAGACCAGCCCTCGGCGCGATGGATCGAACGCAGCGGACGAGACTGGCTCATCAGGAAAATCTCGTTCATCCGCACCGCGAAAATCTGGCCGGTGACGTCCTTGGCGGCGTCGCTGAGCAGGAACGCCGATAGCGGCGCGATCTTCTCGGGCCCCATCTGCTGCATACGGGCGACGCGCGCCTTCTCTTCCTCGGTCTCGGTGGGGATGGTGCCGATCAGGCGGCTCCATGCGAACGGCGACACGCAATTCGAGCGAACGTTGAACCGGCTCATGTCGAGCGCGATCGACTTTGACAGGCCGACGATACCGAGCTTGGCAGCGGCGTAGTTGGCCTGCCCGAAATTGCCGATCAGGCCCGACGTCGAGGTGAAATGGACGAACGCGCCGCTCTCCTGCTCGCGGAAAATACGTGCGGCTGCGTGCGACGTATAGAATGAGCCCATCAAGTGAACCTTGATGACGGACTCGAACGCATCCACGCTCATGCGATGGAAGATTGCATCACGCAGGATGCCGGCGTTGTTGACGACACCATCGAGCTTGCCGAAGGAATCGACCGCCTGCTTGATGATCTTGCTCGCGGGAACAGCTTCCGCGACCGTTTCGAAATTGGCGACCGCTGTGCCGCCGCGTTTGCGGATTTCCTCGACCACTTCTTCGGCCGGAGCAGCATTGTTCCCCGAGCCGTCGGCCGCGCCGCCCGGATCGTTGACCACGACCTTGGCGCCTTCGGCCGCCGCGAGCAGGGCGATTTCACGGCCGATGCCGCGGCCTGCGCCGGTCACCACGATCACCTTGTCGGCAAGCATCTTGCTGTCACTCATGTTGTTATCTCCGTTTTCTGGATGACGCTGGCCTTAGCGCTCGTTGGTGAAGATGATCGTGCCCGAGGCGGCGAACATGCCGCCGACACCGTGACACACCGAAATTTTCGCGCCCGGTACCTGCGCGGGCGCGATGCCGCGCATCTGCCGCACGCTCTCTTGCAGGGCGTACATGCCGTACATGCCCGAATGCATATAGCTGAGGCCGCCGCCGTTGGTGTTCATCGGTAGCTTGCCGCCGATTGCGGTGTTGCGGTCGGCGATGAACTTGCCGGTTTCCTCATGCGGCATGAAGCCAAGATCGCCGAGCCCGAACAACGGAAGATGCGCGAAGGCGTCGTAGATCATCAGATGATCGACGTCCTTGTGGGCGATGCCGGCTTCGCGGAAGGCGGTGGGGCCGGCGACCTTGAACGCGCGCGACGAGTTGAAGGTTTCCATCTGGCTGACCATCGGCGTCTCGACACTCTCGCCGGTACCGAGGATGTAGACCGGCTTGTTCGGAAAATCCTTGGCGCGGTCGGCGCTGGTCAGGATCAGCGCGCCGCCGCCGTCGGTGACGAGGCAACACTGCAGAATGCGGAACGGGTAGGCGATCATGCGCGAATTCAGCACGTCGTCGACCGTGATCGGGTCTTTCATGGTCGCGCGGGGATTCTTCGCTGCCCACTCGCGCTGCACCACAGACACCATGGCGATCTGCTCATGGGTGATGCCATGTGTCTTCATGTATCGCAGCACAGGAATCGGAAACATGCTCGGCGGTCCGTAGACGCCGAACGGCGCCTCGAACTGGCCCTGCAGGCTGTCGGCGGGGATCGATCGCGGCAACTTGCCGATCATCGATTTGCCGCTCTCGGCGTGGGTGATGAGAACGGTCTTGCACAGTCCGGCCTCGATCGCCGCCGCTGCGTGGCGGACATGCAGCATGAAGGAGCAGCCACCGACTGAGGTGCCGTCCACCCATGTCGGGGTGATGCCGAGATAATGAGCGATCTGCTGCGGTGTTTCCACCGCGGTAGCAATGCCGTCGATGTCCGACAGTTTGAGACCGGCATCGGCGATGGCGTTCAGCGCCGCGTCTGCGTGAAGCTGGATCTGCGACACGTCGGGAATGACGCCGAGCTTGGTGGTTTCCGCGGCACCGACGACCGCGACCTGATTCCTGCGCATGATGCTTATCCCTTCACCGGGCGGAACTTGGGAAGGGTGAGCTTGTCGTCGACCTTCTCGAACGCGACTTCGAGTTTCATATCGAGTTCGAGCGCCTCCGGTGTCTGCGGACAATCAATGATGTTGGTCATCATCCGCGGGCCTTCCGCGAGTTCGACCACGGCGATGGCGTAAGGCGGAGTAAAGCCTGGCGCGGCGGGCCGATGGTTGATCACGTAGCTGTAAAGCGTCGCTTTGCCGCTGGCCGGGAACACACTCACCTTGCGCGATGCGCAGGAGGGGCAGAATGGACGTGGCGGGAAGTACACATGAGAGCAGGCGTCGCAGCGCTGCAGCCGCAGTTCGCCCGCTTGCGTGCCGTCCCAGAAATGTTTGGTTTCAGGCGTTGGTTTGGGACGCGCGCGGGCGGGCTCTGCCATGTTCTGGTTTTCCTTGGGCTTCGACAATTTGCCGAGGGTTTTTGCGACCGATCGGTCGTCCAAGGATTATTTCATCGATACACACCGCCGAGAAGCGGAAAAATTCAATGCAACCATGTCGGCAGAGCACACGCCGACAATTCCATTGTGCGGAACAGTCGCTCTGTGCGTACCAGTATTGGACCGTGCGCGACGTTACCATGCCTTGAACAGGACGCTCGCGTTGACGCCGCCGAAGCCGAAGCCGTTCGATAACACATGTTCGAGCTTCATCGGGCGCGCCGCGCCGCGAATAAGATCGACGCCTTCGGCCGCGTCATCCGGGTTGTCGAGGTTGAGCGTCGCTGGCGCGATCTGGTCGCGCAACGCGAGAACGGAATAGATCGCTTCAAGTCCGCCGGCTGCGCCGAGCAGATGGCCGGTTGCGGATTTTGTCGAACTCACCGCCACAGTGCCGCTGGTGCCGAACACTGCCTTGATCGCGGCCAGCTCACCCTGATCGCCGACCGGTGTCGATGTGGCGTGTGCGTTAAGGTGTTGAACGTCAGCGGGTGCAACGCCGGCCTGTTTGAGCGCAGCTTCAATCGCGCGCCGCGCACCATCGCCGTCTTCAGGACCTGCGGTCATATGATAGGCATCGGCGCTGGTACCGTAGCCGACCAGTTCGGCTATCGGCGTCGCGCCGCGCGACAGTGCATGGTCCAGTGCTTCGATGACGAGGATGCCCGCGCCTTCGCCCATCACGAAACCGTCGCGATCCTTGTCGAAGGGGCGGGAGGCGCGCGTAGGCGTATCATTGTAACCGCTCGATAGCGCGCGGGCGGCGGCAAAACCACCGAGGCTGACGCGCTCGATGCAGGCTTCGGCACCGCCGGCAATGGCGACATCGGCTTCTCCGCTGCGGATCAGGCGGGCGGCATCGCCGATTGCCTGGACGCCGGCGGCACATGCCGTGACCGGCGCGCCGAGCGGCCCTTTGTAACCATGCCTGATCGAAACCTGTCCGGCGGCAAGGTTCACCAGAAACGAGGGCACCGTGAACGGCGAAAGTCGGCGAACGCCGCGGGAGTCCGCGAGGCGAACCGAATCGGCGATGGCCGGAAAGCCGCCGATGCCCGAACCGATGATCGTCGCGGTGCGTTCACGCGCTTGGGTATTTTCCGGCGTCCAGCCGGCTTGCGCGATGGCTTCATCCGCCGCCATCAGGGCGAACAGGATGAAGCGATCCATTTTCTTCTGGTCCTTGCGCGGCGCGGCGCGGTCGGGATCGAATCCAGCCTCGGGGTCCTCGGCGAGATCGGGCACGACACCGGCGACCTTGTTTGAGAGATCCCCCACAACGTTGTCCGAGAGTGAGCGCAGGCCCGATTTTCCGGCAATGAGCCGCGACCAGTTCGCCTCGACACCGCAACCCAGCGGCGAAACCGCGCCCATACCCGTGACTACAATCCGTCGCATCTTCAGATCCCGTTTGTGGAGGTGAACGTGTCCCCGCAACGGCACCCAACCTATGCCGTCGCCACCTTCTTATCCCGGCTGATCGCAAGGACTGCAAGAGCGGCGATCAGGCACAGGGCGCCGGCTGCGAAAAATGCCGGCAAATAGCTCAAAAGATAGGTCCGCGACGCGCCGGCGGCGAAGGCGATAGTAGCCGCGCCAAGCTGATGCCCGGCGAAAATCCAGCCGAACACCAGATTGGCCCGTTCGGAGCCGAATCTCGATGCGCTCAGGCGGACGGTGGGTGGCACGGTCGCGATCCAGTCCAGTCCGTAGAATATCGCGAACAGCGACAGGCCGTAAAACGTGAAGCTGGTGAACGGCAGGAACAGCAGCGACAGGCCGCGCAGGCCATAATACCAGAACAGCAACCAGCGGTTGTCATAGCGATCCGATAAATAACCGGATCCGATCGTGCCGATAAAATCGAAAATACCCATCGCCGCCAGCAGGGTTGCCGCGCCGGTGGCGGGTAGTCCGAAGTCCGAACAAAACGGAATGAAGTGGGTCTGGATCAGGCCGTTGGTGCTCGCGCCGCAAATGAAGAATGTGCCGAACAGGATCCAGAACACCTTGGTCTTCGCCGCATCTTTCAGCGCACCGAGCGCCGCCGCCATGATCGGGGCATTGTTCGGCGGAGGAGGTGCGATCGGGTCCGTGCCGTTGTCGCCGAACGGGCGGATGCCGACATCCGACGGCCGGTCGCGCATGATCAGCAGCACCGCGAGCGCGGCCAGCAGCAGCATCGCGCACATCAGTCCCATCGCAATTCGCCAGCCATAATGCTCGGTGAGACTGGCGAGGGCCGGCAGGAAGACCAGCTGGCCGGTGGCGGCGCTCGCGGTGAGGATGCCGACCACCAGTCCGCGATTGGCGCTGAACCAGCGCGCGGCGACAGTGGCGCCGAGCACCAGGGCGGTCATGCCGGTGCCGAAGCCGACGACAAAGCCCCACAGCAGGATCAGCTGCCACATCTGGGTCATGAACAGCGACAGGACAAGGCCCATCGTCACCAGCGACAGCGCGATCACCGTGACATTGCGAAGGCCATAGCGGTTCATCAGCGCGGCGGCAAACGGTGCCATCAGGCCGTACAGCAGCAGGCGGATCGAAAGCGCGGCGGAAATCTCCGCGGTGGTCCAGCCGAACTCATGCTGCAGCGGCAGGATGAACACGCCCGGCGCGCCGACCGCCCCGGCGCTGACCAGCGCGGTAAGAAATGTCACCGCGACCATTGCCCAGCCATAATGAAGGCGCCTGCGGGCCATCGCAGTGGAAAGCCAGTTCGAAATCATCAGGTTTCTTTCTGGTGAAAATATCGGCGCGATGCCTATGCACCGCGCCGCGTTTGAAAAGTTTAAGAACTTCAGTGAACGCTGCGTTCGACGGCGATGGCCGTGGCTTCGCCGCCACCGATGCACAGCGAGGCAATACCGCGTCGCAGATTGTTTTTCTCCATCGCGTGCAGCAGCGTCACGATCAGCCGTGCGCCCGTTGCGCCAATCGGATGGCCGAGAGCGCAAGCGCCGCCGTTGATGTTGAGCTTGTCCCGGGGAATTCCGAGGTCACGCGCGGCCGCCATCGGCACCACGGCGAAAGCCTCGTTGATCTCGAACAGATCGACGTCGCCGATCTTCCAGCCGACCTTGTCGAGCAGTTTCTGGATCGCCGGGATTGGCGCGGTGGTGAACCACTGCGGCTCCTGGCTGTGGGTCGAATGCCCTTTGATCTCGGCGAGGATCGGCAGACCCTCGCGCTCGGCCAGCGAACGCTTGGTCAGAATCAGGGCGGCCGCGCCGTCCGCGTTCGCGGATGATGCCGCCGGTGTGATGGTTCCGTTGGCGCGGAACGCGGGTTTGAGATTTGGAATCTTGGCAGGATCGACCTTGAGCGGATGTTCGTCGTTCTCGATCACACGCACGCCGGTCTTGTCCTTGACGGAAATCGGCGCGATCTCGCTTTTGAACGCACCGCTCTCGACGGCCTTGCGCGCGCGCGTCAGCGTCTCGATCGCGTAGTCGTCCTGGTCCTTGCGGGTGAACTGATAGGCTTCGGCGGTCGCTTCGCCGAAATCGCCCATCGAGCGGCCGGTTTCGTAAGCGTCTTCGAGGCCGTCCATCAGCATGTGATCGATGATGCGATCATGGCCGACGCGGTAACCGGCGCGCGCCTTGGCAAGCAGATACGGCGCGTTCGACATGCTCTCCATGCCGCCGGAGACGACGATCTCGGCGGAGCCGGCATTGATGATGTCGTGTGCCAGCATTGTCGCCTTCATGCCCGAACCGCAAACCTTGTTGATGGTGGTCGCACCGGTCGCGTCGGGCAGCCTTGCGCCGCGCGCGGCCTGACGGGCAGGGGCCTGACCTTGTCCTGCGGGCAGCACGCATCCCATGAAAACCTCATCGATCCGGTCGGCGGCGACCTTGCTGCGCTCAAGCGCGGCGCCAATGACATGTGAGCCGAGATTATGTGCGCTGAATGAGGATAGTTCACCCTGGAACCGGCCGAGAGGCGTGCGGGCGGCGGATACGATGACCACGGGATCGGATGACGACATCGGAAATGCTCCTGATCGATGCGCGCGGCCCTTGCCGCGTTAGATTGTGGTCATCATATAATCGAACCGGAGAATTGCAATCGGAGTTTCCGATAATCAGGCCGAGATTATCCGGCAGTTCGTCACAAGCATTGTGCGAATTTGCATGAGTCGAGCCGCGAACGACGCGACTATCGCTTGCGATCGATAAAAGCCTGCATGTGACGCTGTGGCTCGCCGGTCAGGAACGCGCGGCCGAACACACCGACGCTGATGTCGATCGCTTCATCCAGTGGAATGTCCTCCCATTGGCGCAACAGCATTTTCTGGCTGCGGATGACTGCCGGGCCGCATTCGGCGATGGCGGCTGCAGCTTTGTCGACGGCCGCGTCGAGTTCGTCATCGGGTACGACCTTGTCCACCAATCCCCATGTCCGTGCGGTGGGGGCATCGATGGTATCCGCGGTCAGGATCAGCCAGCGGGCGCGGCCCCATCCGATCAGCCGTGGCAGCAGCGCCGCGTGAATGACGGAGGGGATGCCGACCTTCACTTCCGGCATTCCGAATTTCGAGGAGGCGGTCGCAACCCGCAGATCGCAGGCGGCGGCGAATTCCAGTCCGCCACCGAGACACCAGCCCGGAATTCTCGCAATCACCGGAACCGGGAACTGCCGCACCGCCTCGCACAGGTCGCGCAGGCCGGAAATGAATTTTTCCGCCGTCGCCTGGTTGAGTGTCGCCATCTCCTTGATGTCGGCACCGCCGATCATGCTTTTCTCGCCGGTGCCGCGAATGATCAGCACGCGAATATCATGGTCCGCCGCCAGTGCCTGAATGCCGGTACGCAATCCGGCGATCGCTTTCGAGTTGAGAATGTTGAGCGATCCTGCGTTGCAGATGGTCAATGTCGCGATGCCGCGTGAATCGCGCGCGACGCCGCAATAATCGTTGATCATGTCCATGGAACGCTCCGGCGGGATGGGGTGGGGATGCTGGATCGTTTCTAAAAAAACGACTCCGGATGATGCAGTGCGGCGTATGTTTGCAGGTCCTTGCATTGGCGGCAATAATCCCGCATGTTATATGACATCGAACATCTTATGGACTGCTCATGCGATATTCCAAGGACCACAAGGCCGAGACCCACGCGCGCATCGTGAAGAACGCGTCGGTGCGGCTGCGCGAGAAAGGTTCGGCGGGCATCGGTGTCGCGGAGCTGATGAAGGAGGCCGGCCTCACGCATGGCGGCTTTTATGCGCACTTCGACTCGCGTGACGCGCTGATTGCCGAAGCATTTTCCTATGCGATGGACGGCATTGCGCGGCGTTGGCGCAGGCGCGCCGACAGTGCGCCGGAAGGCAAGCAACTCGATGCGATCGTCAACTCCTATCTGACGACCCAGCATCGTGACGATGTCGGCAATGGCTGTATGCTTCCGGCTCTCGGCGCCGAAGTCGCGCGCGCCGATCCAAAGACCCGCAAGGCCTTTGCGGCGCGGCTGGAAGAAATGATCGACCTCATTGCCGGGGAGGTGCCCGGGTTGCCGCCGAAAGCTGCGCGACAACGCGCGATGGCCATCATCGCGACCATGATGGGCAGCCTGCTGCTGTCGCGCGCGACCGGAACCGGCGATTTGTCCAATGACCTGATCGAAGCGGGCCGGCAGTCGGCGCTTGCGCTGGGTAAACCAGCGGGCACCGGCGATAAAAAAAGCGCCGCCAAGGCGAAGCCGTCTTCGCGCGCGTCCGTGCGGACACCCGCTAAATCGCCTTAAGGCGTCGTCTTGCGAATTGCCGTCGTCACTGTTGAGGGTTGAACAACGCCCGGTCGTGCTCGACAAGGCTGTAGATGTATTCCGCGACAGCGCGAATGCGGACGAGATCGCGGCTGTCCGCGTGCATCAGCAGCCAGAAGCTGCGCAAGATCGATACGGTCTCCGGCAGGATCGCGCGAAGTTCGGGATGAGCTTGCGCCATGAAGCGCGGCAGCACCGCGATCCCGAACCCCGATAGGGTGGCATTGAGCTGCGCGATCAGATTGGCGCTGCGGAATTTGGCTGAAATCTTCGGCGAGACCTGCGGCAAATAGTCCAGCTCCGGTGTGAACAACAGTTCCTCGATGTAGCCGACGAAGCGATGGGTCAGCAGATCCTCCCGGGTTTTGATCGGAGGAAAGCGGTCGAGGTATTCCGAAACCGCGTATAACCCGAGGCTGTAGTCCAGCAGCTTGCGTCCGACAGTGCGGCCTTCCTTTGGCATCGACAGGCTGATCGCAATGTCGGTTTCTCTTTTGGACAGGCTGAACAGCCGGGCGGTGGCGACGAGTTCGACATCGAGATCGGGGTAAAGGTCTGCGAGATTGCTGAGGCGGGAGGCGAGATAGTGACTGCCGAAGCCGTCTGGTGCACCGATACGAACAGTGCCGGTCAGGTGCGATTTCGAGCCGCTAATGATGTCCTGGTTGGAAACGATGGTGGATTCGATGTCCTCGGCGCTCGCGGCGACGCGATGCCCGGATTCGGTCAGGACGTAGCCTGTCTTGCGCCGCTCGAAGAGTTTCACCGAGAGTTGCCGTTCCAGCCGGTCGACGCGCCGGATGACGGTGGTATGATCGACGCCGAGCCGCTTGGCCGCCGCCGAGACCGTACCTCCGCGCACAATGGCAAGCACGAAGCGGAAATCATCCCAATCGGGGCTGGTGGCTTGATCTGACATTTTCGCACATCTATCCTGTGATTTCTCGCAGTTGAATCTTATAAAATGCAGGTCAAAAGGTCACCCAGGACTTTTACAGAACCTTGGAGGGAAAAATCATGCGTTCGATTGGGCATTTCATCGGTGGCCGTGAGGTCAAGGGCACATCGGGACGGACTGCCGACGTTTTCGAGCCGATGACCGGCGAAGTGCAGGCCAAGGTGGCGCTGGCGACCAAAGCCGAGCTCCGGGCCGCTGTTGAAAATGCCAAGGCTGCGCAGCCCGCCTGGGCAGCCACCAACCCGCAGCGCCGCGTTCGCGTCCTGATGAAATTCCTCGAACTGGTGGCGCGCGATAACGAAGCGCTGGCCGAACTGCTCGCCCGCGAGCACGGCAAGACCATTCCCGATGCGCGCGGCGATATTCTGCGCGGCGTCGAGGTCGTGGAGTTCGCTCTCGGTATCCCCCACCTGATGAAGGGCGAATACACCGAAGGCGCCGGCCCGCAAATCGATCTCTATTCGATCCGCCAGCCGCTTGGCGTGGTCGCCGGCATTACGCCGTTCAACTTCCCGGCGATGATCCCGATGTGGAAATTCGCACCGGCGATCGCCTGCGGCAACGCCTTCATCCTCAAGCCGTCGGAGCGGGATCCCGGCGTGCCGATGAAGCTCGCTGAACTGATGCTCGAAGCCGGTCTGCCGCCGGGCATCCTCAACGTCGTCAACGGCGACAAGGAAGCTGTCGACGCGATCCTCGACGATCCGGATATTTCGGCGGTCGGTTTCGTCGGTTCGTCCTCGATTGCGCAGTACATCTACGAGCGCGCAGCTGCGGCGGGAAAGCGTTGCCAGTGCTTCGGCGGCGCGAAGAACCACATGATCGTCATGCCCGACGCGGATATGGATCAGGCCGTCGATGCGCTGGTCGGCGCGAGCTACGGTGCGGCCGGTGAGCGCTGCATGGCGGTTTCCGTCGCCGTGCCGGTCGGCAAGACCACTGCCGATCGCCTGATGGAAAAGCTGATCCCGCGGGTCGAGAACCTCAAGATCGGCCCATCTACCGATCCAAGCGCGGATTACGGTCCGCTCGTCACCCAGGCGGCTCTCGATCGCGTCAGGAATTATGTCGAGATCGGCATCAAGGAAGGCGCGAAGCTCGCGGTCGATGGACGCGGCTTCAAGATGCAGGGCTACGAGAACGGCTTCTACATGGGCGGCTGTCTGTTCGACAACGTCACCAAGGACATGCGGATCTACAAGGAAGAAATCTTTGGGCCGGTTCTCTCTGTGGTGCGCGCGCACGATTTCGACGAAGCGTTGCGGCTGCCGTCCGAGCATGAGTACGGCAACGGCGTTGCGATCTTTACCCGCGACGGCGATTCCGCCCGCGAGTTCGCCGCCAAGGTGAATGTCGGCATGGTCGGCATCAACGTTCCGATCCCGGTGCCGGTGGCTTACTTCTCGTTCGGCGGCTGGAAGCGTTCGGGCTTCGGTGACCTCAACCAGTACGGAACGGATTCGGTGCGCTTCTACACCAAGACCAAGACGGTGACCGCGCGGTGGCCGTCCGGCGTCAAGGAAGGTGCCGACTTCGCGATGCCGACGAGCTGACGGCAGCACGCCGGGGGCGCGAGAATGCAGTTCGCTCTCAACGAAGATCAGATCGCAATTCGCGACATGGCTCGCGAATTTGCGGCTGATCGTATCGCGCCTCATGCTCTCAAATGGGACGAGGACAAGCATTTCCCCGTCGATGTGATGCGCGATGCCGCGGCGCTCGGCATCGGCGGTGTCTATATCCACGAGGATGTCGGCGGCTCGGCGCTGACGCGCTTTGACGCGACGTTGATCTTCGAAGCGCTGGCGGTCGGCTGTCCGACCGTCTCAGCCTTTATTTCCATCCACAATATGTCGGCGTGGATGATCGATACCTATGGCTCCGACGAGCAGCGCCGCAAATGGTTGCCGCGTCTGTGCACCATGGAGTTGCTCGCGAGCTATTGCCTGACCGAGCCGGGATCCGGCTCCGATGCGGCGTCGCTCTCGACGCGCGCGGTGCGCGATGGCGATCATTACGTTCTCAACGGCCAGAAGCAGTTCATTTCCGGCGCGGGGAAGGGCGACGTCTACGTCGTCATGGTCCGCACCGGCGGCGACGGACCGTCTGGTATTTCGACGCTGGTGATTGAGGGCGATACGCCCGGCGTGTCGTTCGGCGCTAATGAGCGCAAGATGGGTTGGAATGCCCAGCCGACGCGCGCGGTGATTTTCGAGAACGCGCGTGTGCCTGTCGCCAATCGCCTCGGCGATGAAGGGATCGGCTTCAAGATCGCAATGGCCGGTCTCGACGGTGGGCGCCTCAACATTGCGGCATGTTCGCTCGGCGGCGCGCAATCGGCGCTCGACAAATCGCTGGCCTATATGCGCGAGCGCAAGGCGTTCGGCAAACGACTCGATGAATTCCAGGCCTTGCAATTCCGGCTTGCCGATATGGCGACCGAGTTGGAAGCTGCGCGCACTTTCCTGTGGCGAGCTGCATCCGCGCTCGATCGCAAGGATCCCGATGCCACGATGCTGTGCGCGATGGCGAAGCGTTTCGGGACCGACGTCGGATTTCAGGTCGCCAATCAGGCGCTGCAGTTACACGGCGGCTACGGCTATCTGTCGGAATACGGCATCGAAAAGATCGTGCGTGATTTGCGGGTCCATCAAATCCTTGAGGGGACCAACGAGATCATGCGTGTGATCGTTGCGCGCAAGCTGATCGAGGGCGCGCGATGACGGCACAGGTCGTCGCGGCGGATGACGGCGCGGGCGACCTGATCGCACGGCGGGAAGGTCACGCCGGTATACTTCGCCTAAATCGTCCGAAGGCGATCAATGCGCTGACGCTGGGGATGACCCGCGACATCGACCGGGCGCTCGATACGTTCGAGGTCGATCCGGATATCTCCGTGGTCCTGCTGGAAGGCGCGGGCGATCGTGGCCTGTGCGCTGGCGGCGATATCCGCGGGCTTCACGACAGCGCGAAGATTGGCGGCGATCTCGGCGCGGTATTTTGGCGCGAAGAATACGCGGTGAACGCACGTATTTCGAGATTCCCCAAACCCTATATCGCTTACATGGACGGCCTCGTGATGGGCGGTGGCGTCGGGCTTGCCGGTCATGCTTGCCATCGCGTGGTGACGGAGAAGACCAAGGTTGCGATGCCGGAGGTGGGCCTCGGCTTTTTCCCCGATGTGGGCGGAACGTGGCTGTTATCACGTGCGCCCGGAGAGATCGGCACTTATCTCGGTCTGACCGGGCAGGCCGCGAACGGGGTCGATGCGGTGTATTCGGGTCTTGCTGATGTTCTGATCGCGTCGGGCGACTGGCCAACTCTGCGCGGCGAGATCACCAAGTTGCCGCCCGGCGCCGATGCCGCTGCAACGATGGCCCTGATCACGCGGTTCGGCGTTTCGGGCGAGCAAGGACCGATCGAAAAACAGCGGGCACTGATCGACAGGACATTCGCGTACGATTCCATCGAGGAGATCGTCGCTGCGCTGGAGCGCGAGGAATCCGACTTCGCGCGCGCCACACTGGGGTCGTTGCGCGAGAAATCGCCACGCGGTCTGAAAGTGACACTGAAACTGCTGCGTCTGGCACGCTCTTCTACTTCGCTCGAAGAATGTCTGGTGCGGGAATATCGTGCCGCATTGGAAGTGTTCGCAAGTGCGGACTTCGTCGAAGGCGTGCGCGCGCTCATCATCGACAGAGACCGCAATCCGAAATGGTCACCGGCGCGGATTGAAGACGTAACCCCGGAGATCGTCGCGCGCTATCTCGCGCCGCATCCGGAAGGTGATTTGAAGTTTCCGAACGTCAACTAGAAATGCACGAGGGGAATCATCCATGGCGAACATTGCATTCATCGGTCTCGGCAACATGGGCGGCCCAATGGCCGCCAATCTCATCAAGGCTGGTCACAACGTTCAGGGATTCGATCTGGTTCAAGCCTCGTGCGAGTCTGCGAAGGCTGACGGCGTGACGATCGCCGGGACGGCAAAGGATGCCGTCAAGAACGCCGAAATCATCATCACCATGCTGCCGGCCGGCAAGCATGTGCTGGCGGTCTGGAACGACGTCCTCCCCGGTGCAGCCAAAGGCGCGCTGGTGATCGACTGTTCGACCATCGATGTTGAAAGCGCGCGACAAGCCCACGCGACGGCGGCAAAGCTGCAACTGCCATCGGTGGACGCCCCTGTCTCCGGCGGCACCGGCGGCGCCAAGGGCGCAACGCTGACCTTCATGTGCGGCGGCGATGCGAAGGCGTTTGCCACCGCCAAGCCGATCCTTGAAGCGATGGGCAAGAAGATCGTCCATTGCGGCGAGGGCGGTGCCGGGCAGGCGGCGAAGATTTGCAACAACATGATCCTCGGCATCTCGATGATCGGTGTCTGCGAAGCTTTTGCCCTCGCGGAGAAATTGGGTCTTTCGCATCAGGCACTGTTTGACGTCGCATCGACTTCGTCGGGCCAGTGCTGGTCTTTGACGACCTATTGCCCGGTGCCGGGTCCGGTGCCGACGTCGCCGGCCAATAACGATTACAAACCCGGCTTCGCCGCTGCTCTGATGCTGAAGGATCTCCGGTTGTCGCAGGAGGCTGCAAAGGCTGCCGGCGCATCGACTCCCCTCGGGGCCCATGCGGAAAGCATCTATGATGCCTTCGACAAGGCTGGCCAGGGCGGCGTCGACTTCTCCGGCATCATCAATGCGCTGCGCTCCGCGAAACCGTAGAGGAGCGCGCCGATGACGACTTTTCGGGATGCGCGCCAGTTCCTGCTGGCGAACCGTACCAACTACGATAAGGCGATAGCCGAATTCCGTTGGCCCGATCAGGCCCAGTTCAACTGGGCGATCGACTGGTTCGACGCTGGGCTGGCCGCTGATCCAGAGAGCCGCGACCGCACCGCGCTATGGATTGTCGATGTCGCCAATCGCACCGATACCAAGGTGACGTTCGCGCAGATGTCGAAGCGCTCGAACCAGACCGCGAATTTCCTGAGCGATCTCGGCCTCAAGCGCGGCGATCATCTGCTCCTGCTGCTCGGCAATGTCGTGCCGCTGTGGGAAACCATGCTGGCGTGCATCAAGCTCGGCGTCATCGTGATTCCGGCGACGACGCTGCTGACGCCGGACGAATTGCGTGATCGTCTCGATCGCGGCAAGGCGAAGGTTGTCGTCGCGGCGCAGGATCAGGTCGCGAAGTTCGACGGGCTCGACGACGACGGCTTCGCCCGTGTGGTTGTCGGCGCGACGCAGGACCACAAGGGCTGGCGATCATTCAACGATAGCGAAAAATTCCCCGACACCCTCACACCCGATGGTGTCACCCGAGCACACGACCCGATGTTGCTCTATTTCACGTCGGGCACAACGGCGAAGCCGAAGCTTGTGCTGCACAGCCATCGCAGCTATCCGGTCGGCGGACTTTCGACGATGTTCTGGCTCGGGTTGCAACCCGGCGACGTGCATCTCAACATTTCCTCACCGGGCTGGGCCAAGCACGCGTGGAGCTGCTTTTTTGCGCCGTGGAATGCGGGTGCGACAATCTTTATTGCCAACCAGCTGCGCTTCGAGGCGAAGGGGCTGCTGGAGACATTGGTTCGCTGCAAAGTGACGACGCTGTGCGCGCCGCCGACGGTGTGGCGGCTGCTAATTCAAGAGAAGCTGTCTGACTATAAGGTCACGCTGCGCGAGGTTTGCGGCGCAGGCGAGCCGCTTAATCCGGAGATTATCGATCAGGTCAAGGCGGCGTGGGGCATGACCATCCGCGACGGTTATGGACAGACCGAAACCACTGCGCTTGCGGGCAATTCGCCTGGCCAGATGGTCAAGCCCGGCTCGATGGGGCGGCCGATGCCGGGTTACAAGGTCAAGGTCGTCGATGCAGACGGCAATCCGGCAAAGGAAGGCGAGATATGTCTCGTTCTCGGAGAAGATCGCCCGTCTGGCTTGATGCTGGGTTACCAGGGCGACGACGGAAAGCCGAAAGGCGCCGACGGCGATCTGTATAAAACAGGCGACGTCGCGTTTCTCGATGACGATGGCTATCTGACATTCGTCGGCCGGTCGGACGATGTGTTCAAGTCGTCTGACTATCGAATCAGCCCGTTCGAACTGGAAAGCGTGTTGCTTGAACACGATGCGGTCGCCGAAGCGGCGGTTGTGCCGTGTCCCGATCCGATTCGCCTTGCGATTCCGAAGGCCTATATTTCGCTGGTTGCCGGCGTTGAGCCGTCGCGGGAAACTGCGCTATCGATTTTCCGCTATGTTCAGTCGCATCTAGCTCCTTTCAAGCGCATTCGCCGTATCGAACTGGTGACGGAACTTCCGAAAACCATCTCCGGCAAAATCCGGCGAGTCCAACTGCGCCGCCTCGAACACGACAATGACCGCAACGTTGCTTTACGCGGGCTCGAATTTCGTGAAGAAGACTTGCCGGAACTGCAAAAAGAGCGCTAACGGGCCGGGCCCCGGCGCGCCGGGAGATATCATGGCAGGAACTGTAAGCCGGGAAGCCTACGCAAAGTTGGTCGGGCAGGAGTTGGGCATCTCGTCGTGGCATACGATCGATCAAAAGCAGATCGATACGTTCGCCGAGGCGACCAACGATCATCAGTTCATTCACGTCGATCCGGAGCGCGCCAGACGCGAGACCCCGTTCGGCGGCACTATCGCGCATGGCTTCCTGTCGCTGTCGGTGCTGTCGGGCATGGCCTATGAGGCGATGCCGACGCTGGAAGGTTCGGTGATGTCGATCAACTATGGTTTCGACAAAGTTAGATTCCTGACGCCGGTTCGTGCTGGCAAGCGCGTGCGAGCGCGTTTCGTGCTAGCCGAAGCGACCCTGCGTGCGCCGAACGAACTGCTGTCGCGCACCAATACGACACTTGAGATCGAAGGCGAGTCCAAGCCGGCCTTGGTTGCTGACTGGCTCGGCCTGCATTTTTTTGCTTGAACTGAAGGAACGATCAACATGACCATCAGGTTTGACGGCCGTGTCGCCATCGTCACCGGAGCAGGTGCCGGACTTGGGCGCGCTCACGCACTTGGACTTGCGAAGTACGGCGCGCGCGTTGTGGTCAATGACATGGGCGCGGCGCGCGACGGCAGCGGCGGATCGACTCATCCCGCCGAGGTCGTGGCAGAGGAAATCCGCAAGGCGGGCGGCGAAGCCATCGTCGATGGCGCGGATGTCTCGAACTACGAGCAGGTCCAGGACATGGTTGCACGCGCCGTTGCTAAATGGGGCAGCGCGGATCTCATGGTCGCCAACGCCGGAATCCTGCGCGACAAATCGTTCGGCAAGATGGAGCCGGATGATTTCGCCAAGGTGATCGCCGTGCATTTGACCGGCACGTTCAACTGCTGCCGCGCCGTCTGGGATGGCATGAAGGAGCGCAACTACGGCCGTATCGTCGTGACCACGTCATCGTCCGGCATGTTCGGCAATTTCGGTCAGGCCAATTATGGTGCGGCGAAAGCGGGAATCGTGGGCCTGATGAATGTGCTGGCCGAGGAGGGGCGCAAGAGCAACATCCGTGTCAACACGATCTCGCCGACGGCAGCGACGCGCATGACGGAAGGGTTGATCCCGCCGGACGTGCTCGCGCTGATGAAGCCGGAAGCGATCACGCCGGCGGTGCTCTACATGCTCGGCGAGGATGCGCCGACCCGCACCATCATGGGCGCGGGCGCTGGATCGTTTGCAGTCATGAAGATCGTCGAAACCGAAGGCGTCAATCTGCCCGAAACCGAGTGGACGCCGGACGGTATTGCGGCGCACTTCAAGGAAATCAGCGATATGTCGAAGGCCCGCGATCTCGGCGGCGCGTTCTTCCAGACCTTCAAGTATGTCGAGCAGGCGGCGAAGGCCAAGGGCATCAAGCTGCCACCGATGGGCGGCTGACGCGAGGTCAGGCCTCGCTTCGGGGCATGGTGGTGCAAGATCGTTCGTCAAAGAGCATTGCGGTGATTGGCGCCGGCCCTGCCGGCCTGATGGCTGCGGAGGTTATCGCACGCGGAGGGGCGCGTGTGACGATCTATGACCGCATGCCGTCAGCCGGCCGCAAACTTCTGATGGCCGGACGAGGTGGGCTCAATCTGACGCATAGCGAGCCGCTGGGATCGTTCCTTGCTCGCTACGGCGAAGCAGCGGCGAATCTTCACACGGCGATCGAGGCGTTTCCTCCTGATGCGTTGCGTGCATGGAGCGCGGATCTGGGGCAGCCGACCTTTGTCGGCTCGAGCGGACGGATCTTTCCGGAATCGTTCAAGGCATCGCCGTTGCTGCGCGCTTGGTTGCGGCGGCTCGACGAGCAGGGTGTGACGCTGTTGCTGCGTCATCGCTGGACCGGTTGGAGCGAGAGCGGCGGTCTTCAGTTTCACACGCCCGGGGGACCGCGAGAGATACATGCCGATGCGGCCGTGTTGGCTCTAGGCGGTGCAAGCTGGCCGCGGCTCGGATCGGATGGAGGCTGGGTGACAAGTTTGGTTGAAGCCGGCGTCACGGTTTCGCTTCTGCAACCCGCTAATTGCGGCTTCACCGTTGCATGGTCCGACGTTTTTCGCGATCGTTTCGAGGGGACCCCGCTCAAGGGCGTGTCGCTGACATTTGGATCGGTCACCGTGCGCGGTGAGGCGATGGTGACGCGCGAAGGGCTGGAAGGCGGCGGAATCTATGCGATGTCGGCGCCACTGCGTGACGAGATTGCACGCTCCGGGACAGCACTTCTTCACATCGGCTTGCGGCCGGATATATCTACGGCGGATCTCATCTCCCGGTTGTCGGCGCCTCGCAAAAAGCAATCGTTCTCGACCTTCCTGCGCAAGGCGATCAGCCTGCCTCCGGTCGCGATTGGCCTGCTGCATGAAGCGGCTGCTGCAATAAAGCTCGATCTGTCATCCCTGCCAGCTGACAGGCTGGTCCAGCTGATCCGCGCCGTTCCGGTGCGCCTGAGCGGCACCGCTCCGATCGCGAAGGCGATTTCGACTGCAGGTGGCGTGACGTGGGGTCAGGTCGACGAGAACTGATGCTGCGCAAACGGCCGGGTGTCTTTGTTGCAGGCGAAATGCTCGACTGGGAGGCACCGACGGGCGGATACTTGCTTCAGGCGGCCTTCGCGACAGGAACTGCTGCGGGGCAAGGAATACTTGAATTTCTCGATGGTTAGCACTTTGGACAATATCAAATGTTGCGGCGAGGCTTAAAATCGAAATCCTCCAACTGGATAGCCAAGCCGCAACACGAATGTTGCGCTGCAAAATTAACAACCCTGGGAGACGATGAATGAAATACCAGTTCCTATCCACTGCGGCGGCCGCCGTTTTGTGTGGCCTGAGCTTTGCCGCTCCGGCATCGGCTGCTGACGGCGTCAAGGTCGGGATTTTGAACGACCAGTCCGGCGTGTATGCCGACTACGGCGGCAAGAGCTCCGTCGAAGCCGCCAAGATGGCGATCGAGGATTTCGGCGGCGAGGTTCTTGGTCACAAGATCGAACTCGTGAACGCCGATCATCAGAACAAGCCGGATCTCGCGGTCAGCATCGCGCGACGCTGGTATGATGTTGAAGGCGTCGACATGATCACCGAACTGACGACCTCATCGGTTGCGCTCGCCGTCCAGGATCTGTCCAAGCAGGAAAAGAAGATCGATATCGTCGTCGGCGCAGCGTCGTCGCGCATTACCGGCGATGCCTGCACCCCGTATGGCTTCCACTGGGCGTTCGATACCCACGCGCTCGGTGTTGGCACCGGCGGTGCGTTGACCGAGAAGGGCGGCGACACTTGGTTCTTCCTGACGGCGGACTACGCGTTCGGCTATTCGCTCGAGAAGGACACCGGTGAGATCGTGAAGGCCAAGGGCGGAAAGGTGCTCGGCGCAGTTCGTCATCCGCTGAACACGTCGGACTTTTCCTCGTTCCTGCTGCAGGCGCAGAGCTCGAAGGCCAAGGTCGTCGGCCTGGCCAACGCCGGTCTCGACACCATCAACGCCATCAAGCAGGCGTCTGAATTCGGCATCGTTGCGGGCGGCCAGAAAATGGCCGGTCTTCTCCTGACGCTGGCTGAAGTACACGGCCTTGGATTGAAGGCGGCGCAGGGTCTGGTGCTGACTGAAGGCTTCTATTGGGATCATGACGACAAGTCGCGCGCATTCTCCGAGCGTTTTTACAAGCGCACGAACCGGATGCCGAACATGATTCAGGCTGGCACCTATTCGGCAACGCTGTCTTACCTCAAGGCTGTGAAGGCAGCCGGCACCAAGGATGCGGACGCGGTCGCCAAGAAGCTGAAGGAGCTTCCGGTCGACGACGCCTTTGCCAAGGGCAAGGTGCTGGCCAACGGCCGCATGGTGCATGACCTGTATCTGTTCGAGGTCAAGAAGCCATCCGAAAGCAAGCGGGATTGGGATTACTACAAGCAGCTCGCCGTGGTTCCTGGCGACAAGGCCTTCCCGACTGCTGCCGAGAGCGGCTGTCCGCTGACGAAGTAACGAAGAGCCCGTTTTTACGGACTTTCTTGAGATATTCGATCCGCGCCATGATCGCTCGTGGCGCGGATTTTTCATTTTCTGGTGATACGGCTCGTGAAGCGAGAAACGCCAATTGCCGACCGAGAGGTCAGACGCCGTTCTCGATATCCTCACGCAGCATTTCGAGTTCCAGCCATTTTTCCTCGGCGGCATCGAGCTCGGACTGGGCCTTCGCAATTGCTGCCGATGCGGTGTCGAATGCCTGGCGATCTTTCGTGAACAGCGTCGGATCGTCGAGTTGTTTCTGGTGTTTCGCGATATCCTTTTGCAGCTTCGCCATGGTCTTCGGCAGGGTTTCGAGCGCATGCTTCTCGTTAAAGCTGAGACGACGCTTCGGCGAGCCTGAAGGCGCAGCGGCTGAGGATGCCTTCGTGTCTTGCGGGGCGGCGACCTTGACCGATTTCTGCTGCAGGTCGGCGCCGCGCTGTGCAAGCATGTCGCTGTAGCCGCCGGCATATTCGACCCAGCGGCCATTGCCTTCCGGAACGATCACCGAGGTCACGACGCGATCGAGGAAGTCGCGATCGTGACTGATCAGAATCACAGTGCCGTCATAGTCGCCGAGCAGTTCCTCAAGCACGTCGAGAGTCTCGAGATCGAGATCGTTGGTCGGCTCGTCGAGCACCAGAAAATTGGAAGGTTTCGCGAGTGCGCGCGCCAGCATCAGCCGGCCACGTTCACCGCCGGACAGTACCTCAAGCGGTGTGCGCGCCTGTTCCTGCGTGAACAGGAAGTCCTTCATGTAACTGACGACGTGTTTCGGCTTGCCCCCGACCATCACGGTGTCGCCGCGTCCGCCGGTGAGGGCCTCGGCCAGCGTCGACTTCGGATCGAGGCTCTCCCGGTGCTGATCCAATGTCGCCATCTCGATATTAGCGCCAAGCCGGATCGTGCCGCTGTCCGGCTGATCCGCGCCTGTCAGGATATTGATGAGCGTGGTCTTGCCGATGCCGTTGGGACCGACGATGCCGATGCGGTCGCCGCGCGCGACGCGCGTGGAAAAATCATCGACAATTGTGCGGTCGCCGAAGGACTTGGAAATGTGTTTTGCCTCGACCACCAGTTTGCCGGACGCTTCAGATTCGGCTGCGCCGAGATTGGCCTTGCCGGCGGCGCCGCGGTAGTCGCGACGCTGCTCGCGCAACGCGAACAGGTTGCCAAGCCTCTTGACGTTGCGCTTGCGCCGCCCGGAGACGCCGTAGCGCAGCCAATGTTCTTCGGCGACGATCTTGCGGTCGAGCTTGTGTTGATCACGCTCTTCCTCAGCGAGCACTTCGTCGCGCCACTCCTCGAAAGCGCTGAATCCTTTTTCGATGCGCCGGGTCTGGCCACGATCCAGCCAGACCGTGGCGCGCGACAGATTGGAAAGGAAGCGGCGATCATGGCTGATCGTGACCAGCGCAGTGCGGCGACTGGCCAGTTCGCTTTCCAGCCATTCGATCGTGGTCAGGTCGAGATGGTTGGTAGGCTCATCGAGCAACAGGATATCGGGTGAGGGCGCGAGCACGCGCGCAAGAGCCGCGCGACGTCCTTCGCCGCCGGACAAATGGGCGGGGTCTTCGTCGCCGGTCAACCCGAGTTGTTCCAGCAGATAACTCGCCTGATAGGGATCGTCGCTCGGGCCAAGCCCGGCCTGCACGTAGGCCAGCGTTGTGCTGGCTCCGTCGAAATCCGGCTCCTGAGGCAGATAACGGATGGTCGCGCCCGGCTGTACGAAACGGCTGCCGGAATCCGATTCGACCAGCCCCGCGACGATCTTCAGGAGTGTCGATTTTCCCGAGCCGTTCCGGCCGATCAGGCACACGCGCTCCCCGGTCGAAACCGCGAGTTCAACGCCTGCGAGCAGCGGCGTGCCGCCGAAGGTCAGAGCGATGTCCTTGAGTTGGATAAGGGGAGGCGCCATGAGTCTTACAGTGTCTTTGTTTGCGTCCGCAGGATGCGGCGGATGGTCTGGTCGAGTGAGGACAAAAACGCTGAACGGTCGCGAGGCGAAAAGCCGCGCGGCCCACCGGTGATTTCGCCGCTCGACCGCAAGTCGGTCATCAGGTTGCGAACGGCGAGCGTCATGCCGATGGACTCTTCACTAAATGGCTTGCCATTCGGGGCGATGACGTCCGCGCCCGCCTTGACGCAACGGCTCGCCAGCGGGATGTCCGAGGTCACCACGATGTCACCTTTTTGCGCGCGCTCGGCGATCCAGTCGTCGGCTGCGTCCATGCCCGCGCCGGCCGCGATGCGCTCTATCGACGGGTCGTTCGGGACGCGGATGAAGTTCCCCGCCACCACGCTGACCGGCCACTGGTGACGGCCGGCGACGCGGTAGATTTCATCCTTCACCGGACAGGCATCGGCATCGACATAGATTCGCATCGGGTGGTCAGGACTCTGAACGGTTCGAGAAGTGGCCGCGCCAGGCGCGCCGGATGCTGGTAGCCCAGTGCGTGCAAAATGGCGAGAGCACGGATGCCGTCCGGTGCCTTGCCATATCTGTTCGTTTCCGTACCATTGATGCGAATAAACCGCAAAAATCGAGGAAACATCATGGTTTTATACGCGCCGCATCGGGTTTCGGCCTACAACCTCGCCAAGCAGTCCGAAAATAAGATGCACGACGACACCGTGGCGCGGCGTTTCGGCTTCACCGGCGGTCTCGTGCCGGGCGTCGATGTTTTCGCATATATGAGCCATATGCCGGTCGCCAAGTGGGGCCGTGCGTTCCTGGAGCGCGGCGTTATGGATGGCCGTTTCATCAAGCCGGTTTATGACGGCGAAATGGCGGACGTGACTGCTGAGGATGATGGCGAAGGGATCCTGCTTAAGGTCACGAGCCGGGGTGAACTCTGTGCGACCGGCCGGGCCTCACTTAAGGCTGCGGCTCCGTCGGTGAATATCGGCGATTTCACGGACGTTCCGCCGGTGGCGACGCGCGCGCCGGTCGATCCGCAATCCTATCAGGTGGGCAAGTGGCTCGGCATCCCGGCATACACCCAGACGCGGGACGCCGCAGCCGAGTATCTCAAGGATGTTCGCGAGACGGACGCGATCTATTCAAGCGAACAGATCATGCATCCCGGTATGCTGCTGCGGACCATGAATTGGGCGCTGATGGAGAATGCGATCCTCGGGCCATGGATTCATGTCGGCAGCACGATCCAGCATCTCGCCGTCGCCGCGGTCGGAGACACTCTAACGGCCCGGGCCAAGGTGACTGGCAATTACGAGCGCAAGGGCCATCGTTTCGTCGAACTGGACGGGATCATTGTAGCTAACGGCAAAACGCCGATTGCGCATTGCCAGCACACCGCGATTTATCAGCCGCGCGAATCCATGGCAGCGTGACGGCCTGCGCGATCAGGCCGTCTTCGCTTTCCGCCCATCAGCAATCGCGCGCCAGATTTTTTCCGGCGTCAGCGGCATGTCGATATGGGTGACACCGAATTCTGACAACGCATCGACAACGGCGTTGACGATGGTGGCGAGGCTGCCGGCGCAGCCGGCCTCGCCGCAGCCCTTGCTGCCCAGCGGATTCGATGTCGCGGGCGAGGGATGATCGCCGAGCGTCATCGACGGAATATCCGTAGCGCGCGGCATCGCGTAGTCCATGAATGAGCCGGTGATCGGCTGGCCGTTGTCATCATAAGTGACACATTCCATCAGCGCCTGTCCGATGCCCTGGGCAACACCGCCGTGGATTTGCCCTGCAACGATCATCGGATTGACCACCGTACCGAAATCGTTGACTCCGGTGTAGCGCACGATGCGTACGACACCGGTGTCGGGATCGATTTCGACTTCAGCGACGTGGCAGCCATTCGGGAAAGTCGAAGCGATTGGGCTCGACGTGTGGTCGACATCCAGCGAGTGGGGCGCGTCGTCCGGAAGCCTGGCGTCGCGCAGCTTTGCAGCCAATTCCATAATGCCGATGTCGCGGTCGGTGCCCGTGATCGAGAACCGGCCGTTGGAAAATTCGATATCGGCTTCGGAGGCCTCGAGCATATACGCCGCGGCCTTCCTGCCTTTCTCGATCACGAGCTTGGAGGCTTCGACGATGGCGGTGCCACTGGCGGTGATCGATCGCGATCCGCCGGTGCCGTTGCCGGTATGGACGACGTCGCTGTCGCCTTGCTCCAGTGTGATCGCCTCGAACGGAACACCAAGCTGCGCTGCAAGCACCTGCGCGAACGGCGTGGCGTGGCCCTGTCCGTAGTCGAGCGTGCCGGTGGTGAGTTTCACAGTGCCATCGGCTTCGAACTGGATTTTGCCAAGCTCGACGCTCGGCGGCGCGGTGATTTCAAGATACGAGCCGACGGCAATGCCGCTCAGTTTGCCGCGCTTGCGGCTTTCTTTCTTACGCTTTGGGAAATTGGCGTGATCGGACAGTTGCAGCGCCTGCGCGAAGACACCCTGAAAATCACCGCTGTCATAGGTCAGGCCATTGGCGGCGGCGTAAGGGATTTGCGACGGCTTGACGAAATTGCGTTTGCGCAGCGTCAGGCGGTCGATGCCCATTTCATCGGCAGCGTGATCGATCAACCGTTCCATGAAGTAGTTGGCTTCCGGGCGGCCGGCGCCGCGATAGGCACCCATCAGCGTGGTGTTCGTGACAACGCACTTGATATCGACCCCGATCAGCGGCGTGCGATAGACGCTGGCGATGTTCTTGGCGATATTGATCGACAGCGGGATCGGCGCGACGCCGGTGATATAGGCGCCGAGGTTGCCGTAACCTTGGATGCGGACACCGAGAAACGTGCCGTCCGCAGCCAGTGCGAGTTCAGCGTGGACATCTTGCGCCCGGCCGTGGCTGTCCGACAGAAAGCTGCTCGACCGCTCGTCGGTCCACTTGACCGGCCGGCCGAGTTCCTTCGCTGCATGAAGAATGCAGATGTATTCGGGATAACTGGCGTTCTTCATGCCGAACGAGCCGCCGACATTGTGCGTTCGCAAATGAACCTTGTCGTTCGGAACGTTCAGCGTCTTGGCAAGCGCAGTCCGGTTGCCTGCGACGCCTTGCGTTGGCAGGTCGATGACATATCGCTGTGTCGCCTTGTCGAAAGAGGCGAGCGCCGCGCGGGGCTCCATCGGCACCACGGCGAGGCGGGTGTTGGCGATGTCGAGGCGGGCGATGTGTGCGGCCTTTGCAAAAGCCGCATCCAGCGCCGGGGTGTCTCCTGAATGGAAATCCAGCGCGACATTGTTCGGGATATGCTCGTAAAGCTGCGGCGCGCCGGGCTGCGATGCGGCCTCTGCATTGGTGACGGCGGGGAGCGGATCGACATCGATGACGACGGCTTCCGCTGCGTCGCGCGCTTGCGCGAGCGTGGTTGCAACAACGAAGGCAACCGGATCGCCAACAAAGCGAACCTTGTCGGTCGCAAGCGGAAAGCGATTGGTCTGGTAAACCGGCGAGCCGTCACGGCTCTTCAAGGGCACGCCGGTGGTAAAGGGTGTATAATTCGCGGCTGCGAGGTCGGCTCCGGTCCAGACGCCGAGCACTCCCGGCATCTTGCGTGCTTCATCCGTCTGGATCTGGCGAATCCTGCCATGGGCGTGGGTGCTGCGCACGATCACGGCATAGGCCTGACCGGGGGCGTTGATATCGTCGGTGTAGCGTCCTTTGCCACGGACCAGCGTATCGTCTTCCTTGCGGCGAACCGGCTGCCCGATGCCGAATTTTTGCAGTGCGATATCGTTCTCTTGCGAGCGACGAGCCGGATGATCTTGCATTTGTGAAGGTCCGATGAAGGTCAGGTTAGGCAGAAAACAAAGGCTGCAGGTGCAATATGCGCCCGATGCTACGAGACATAGTGCAGGTATTTAGGAACGACAATGTGCGATTGAACATGTTGCATGTGCGCTTTAGCAAGCCGTTCGCAGCAAGGCCTGTCTTTGTAACGATCGTCGGGTTGCACCCGGTCTCCGGGCGCTGTTAGACTTTGACCGAAACATGGTCATGATTTGCGGCGTCTGCTGTTGCAGGCGCGGATTGGATTTGGATGTCGGAAGAACTGCGGTCGCGTGCGAACGGGGAGTCGCGCGTTGGTCTGCTGGAGCCGGGCGTTGTGGGCGGCCGCGCCCGCGCGGCCGGCACGACACCTGCCTATGCGGCGATCGATCTGGGAACCAATAACTGCCGTCTTTTGATCGCACGCCCCGCTGATGACAGTTTCCGCGTGATCGATTCATTTTCACGCATCATCCGTCTCGGTGAGGGGATTGCTTCGACCGGCCGGATCGGCCAGGCGGCGATCGATCGTGCGATCGGCGCGCTCTCGATCTGCAGCGACAAGATTCAAACCAAGGGTGCTCTGCGCCTGCGCACCATCGCCACGGAGGCCTGCCGCGCCGCCGAGAACGCGGACGCCTTCCTCAGCCGTGTTGCGGCCGAGACCGGAATCGAACTTGAGATCGTCGACCGGGACACCGAGTCGACGCTGGCTGCGATTGGATGTTCGCCATTGCTCGATTCCCGTGCAAGTGGTGCGATCCTGTTCGACATCGGTGGCGGCTCAACGGAAGTCGTTCGGATCGCGCGGCCGTCGGGTCAGCCGCATGCCGCACCGGTCAAGGGGCCGTGGATTTCGTTGCCGCTCGGCGTTGTAACGCTGGCCGAGAATTTTGGCGGAATCGATGTGACGGTGGATTCCTATGCAGCCATGGTGGATGAAGTCGCAAAGTATCTTGAGCCGTTCGCGGCCGAGCATGGCGGCGACCTTGCGGGGATGCATCTTCTCGGAACATCAGGCACCGTCACCACGGTTGCCGGCGTTCATCTGTGTCTGGCGCGTTACGACCGGCGCCGCGTCGATGGCATCTGGATGAGTTGTGACGATGTTTCCCGCGCTGTCGCGCGCCTGCAAGCGATGAGTTACCAGGATCGTGTCAACAACGGCTGTATCGGAACCGAGCGTGCCGATCTGGTACTGGCCGGCTGTGCCATCCTCGACGCCATCCGTAACGCCTTCCCGATGCCACGGTTGCGGGTGGCGGACCGCGGCCTGCGCGAAGGAATGCTGGTCGAAATGATGCGCGAAGACGGCTACATCAGACCGTCATAGTTTACCCGACGTCATAATGTTGTAGAGAGTAGCGCAGCGCGGGAAGCCGCGCGGGACTTTTGACATCGGACAACCAGGCAGGCTTCATGGCCAAGGACGATACCGGACGGCTGCACGTCACGGTCAAGACCGGCGGCAAGCGCAAGCTGTCATCCAAATTGTGGCTCGAGCGCCAGCTCAACGACCCGTATGTCACGCAGGCCAAGCGGGACGGCTTTCGTTCGCGAGCGGCCTACAAACTGCAGGAAATCGACGACAAACATAGAATCCTGAAGATGGGCCAATCCGTCGTCGATCTTGGTGCGGCGCCCGGCGGTTGGAGCCAGATCGCGGCCAAGCGTGTCGGTTCGGTGAGCGGCAAGGGCAAAGTCGTCGCAATCGACCTATTGGAGATGCCCGAAATTCCAGGCGTGACTTTCGCGCAGATGGATTTTCTCGCCGACGACGCTCCGGACAGGCTGCGTGCCATGATTGACGGTGGCGTGGACGTGGTGATGTCGGATATGGCGGCGAACACCACGGGTCATCGGAAGACCGACCAGTTGCGGATCATCGGGCTGGTCGAGAACGCCGCAGCATTCGCGGCCGAGGTGCTGAATCCCGGCGGGACATTTCTCGCCAAGGTTTTTCAGAGCGGAGCCGAAGCCGAATTGGTGACGCAACTCAAGCGCGACTTTGCCACCGTCAAACACGTCAAACCTGCGGCGAGCCGCCAGGACTCGTCGGAACGGTACGTTTTGGCGATCGGATTTCGCGGCACGCCCGGCGGATATGAAAGACAGTAGCGGTTGGCTCGCTAAAACAGCTTTTCGTCACGTGCTTCCGCCGTTCCTTCGCTGGCGGCCGATTCCGGCACCTTGCGCGGTTCAAGCGGTACGATCTTCTTGCCGGAGACTTCGTGGCCGGCATCGTCCGGAAGACACCAGAACGCATAAGCCGACAGGGCGGAGATGATCGCCACGACCGCAAAGCCTGGCCAGAAATCCGCCGCGCTTAATTCCGCCGAACCTTGCAGCGTCATCGCTGCCTCGACCGCGAACGCACCCACAGCAACGCCGGCTGAGATCGCCAGTTGCTGATTGACGCTGACCAGCGTGGTCGCGCGGCTCATTTCGGCAGGCTCGACCTCAGCATAGGCGATGGTGTTGATGGCGGTAAACTGCAGCGAGCGGAAGAATCCGCCGACTACCAGTATGATCATGATCAGCAACAACGGCGTCGACGGCGTGAACAACGCGCATGCTCCGAGAAAAACGGAGCTGACGAGCGCGTTGATAACCATGACGTTGCGGAAGCCGAATGTCCGGATGATCCTCGCGGCCAGCGTCTTCATACCCATGGCGCCGACTGCGGAGGCGAATGTCACCAATCCGGATTTGAAGGGCGACAGTCCGAAGCCGACCTGCATCAGGAGCGGCAGCAGAAAGGGGATTGCGCCAACACCCATCCGGAACAGGAAGCCGCCGGTCACGCTTGCGCGCAGCGTCGGGTAGCGCAGCAAGGTAAAATCCAGCACCGGAGAAGCGGTGTGTCTGGCGTGCTTCAGATAAAACATCATCGCGATCGCGCCGCCGCAAATCAGCGCGATGACAATCGACCACGGCAGAAGGTTCAGTCCGGCGACCGACAGACCGAAGGCCAGGCCTGCGACCGCGAGGCCGGCGAGCATCAGGCCGTACAGGTCGAAGCGTTCCGGATTCTCGCTCTTGATCGGATCGATGTAACGCTGAGCCATGAAGATGCCGAGCAGCCCGATCGGAATATTGATCAGGAAGATCCAGTGCCACGAAAAGTAGGTGGTGATGAAGCCGCCGAGCGGCGGCCCGACGACCGGCCCGATCAGGGCGGGTACCGTCACCCAGGTCATGGCGTTGACCAGCGCGCTCTTGTCAATCGTGCGCAACAGCACGAGTCGTCCCACCGGTGTCATCATCGCGCCGCCGATTCCCTGCAGGATGCGGGCGAGAACGAAATCCGTCACCGAAGTCGAGATCGCACAACCGATCGAGCCGACCATGAAAACGGCAATCGCGATGCTGAACACGTTTCGCGGTCCGAAGCGGTCGGCGGTCCAGCCGCTGGCGGGGATGAACACCGCGAGTGACAGCAGATAGGACGTGATCGCGAGCTTGAGCGTCAGCGGGCTGGTGCCGATGTCCGCGGCGATGGCCGGCAGGGAGGTCGCAATCACCGTGGAGTCCATGTTTTCCATGAACAGCGCGCAGGCGACGATCAGCGGTATCAGGCGTTCCTTCTGCATGTGGGGTTTGGGCTCGATCCTTGGGGGCACACGATTGAGAGCGGCTGGGGCATTATATCCGGCTCGGGCGGACCCATGTGCGGCTAATGGTAAAATTCGCTTTAGAGAGCCATCTGCCGTCAGAACGCGTTTTGCCAGAGGGGTTGTTGCAGATGTCCCATGCGCAAAAAACCCTGAATTGAGCCGGAA
This sequence comes from Afipia sp. Root123D2, assembly GCF_001425835.1. GTDB lineage: Bacteria > Pseudomonadota > Alphaproteobacteria > Rhizobiales > Xanthobacteraceae > Afipia. The sequence continues at coordinate 1,777,877 of NZ_LMDP01000001.1, read as the reverse complement.
ATCCTTTGAAACCTCGGCCTCTCATGCTATCGACCACCGCCAACCCTACCGATGGGCTTCGATTCGAGGTGATGCGGACAGCATCGCCGGATAGCGCTCATTCTTAGGTCAATATGCAGCGTTGGCTGCCGAACGGAGTTGGCAATGGCAATCAGGCAGTTGGGTCAAGGCATTCGCGAAGCATTCACGTTCGACGACGTGCTTCTGAAGCCCGGGCTGTCCGATATTTTGCCGTCCGATGCGGACATCAGGAGCCACCTGACCCGGGCCGTTCCCCTCAATATCCCGATCATCGCCTCTGCGATGGACACCGTGACCGAAGCCCGCATGGCAATCGCGATGGCGCAGTCCGGTGGCATCGGCGTCATCCACCGCAATTTCGACGTTGACGGGCAGGCTGCGCAGGTCCGGCAGGTCAAAAAATTCGAATCCGGCATGGTGGTCAATCCGCTCACCATCGGCCCCGATGCCAAGCTGTTCGATGCGCTGACCCTGATGAAGGATCACGGCTTCTCGGGGATTCCGGTGGTGACCGGTGGTAGCCCGGGTGGTCCGGGCAAGCTGGTCGGCATTTTGACCAACCGCGATGTGCGGTTTGCGACCGACCCGGAGCAGAAGGTCTCCGAGTTGATGACCCATCAGAACCTCATCACGGTGCGTGAGGGTGTCAGCCAGACAGAAGCAAAGAAGATGCTGCACCAGAACCGCATCGAAAAGCTGCTGGTGGTCGACGATCAGTATCGCTGCGTCGGCCTGATTACCGTCAAGGACATGGAAAAAGCGGTGGCTTATCCGCTGGCGTCCAAGGATGCGCAAGGCCGCCTCCGTGTCGCCGCCGCGACCACTGTCGGCGAGGGCGGTTTCGAGCGCACCGAGAAGCTGATTGACGCCGGCGTCGACGTTATCGTGGTCGATACCGCACACGGCCATTCGGCCCGCGTGCTGGAAGCCGTCAACCGCATCAAGAAGCTGTCGAATGCCGTGCAGGTCGTTGCCGGTAATGTCGCGACGACCGCTGGCACGCAGGCTCTGATCGATTCCGGTGCGGATGCCATCAAGGTCGGGATCGGCCCCGGCTCGATCTGCACCACGCGCATTGTCGCGGGTGTCGGCGTGCCTCAGCTCACCGCGATCATGGATGCGGTCGAGGCGGCGAAGAAGTCGAACATTCCGGTGATCGCCGATGGCGGCATCAAGTATTCCGGCGATCTTGCCAAGGCGCTCGCTGCTGGTGCGGACATCGCGATGGTCGGTTCGCTGCTCGCCGGCACTGATGAGACGCCGGGTGAAGTATTCCTGTGGCAGGGCCGTTCCTACAAGGCCTATCGCGGCATGGGTTCGGTCGGCGCGATGGCGCGCGGATCGGCGGACCGCTACTTCCAGCAGGATATCAAGGACACGCTCAAGCTGGTGCCGGAAGGCATCGAAGGGCAGGTGCCGTACAAGGGGCCGGTCGCCAATGTGCTGCACCAGCTTGCGGGAGGTCTGCGCGCGGCGATGGGCTACGTCGGCGCAAAAACCATCCAGGACTTCCACGACAAGGCGGAATTCGTCCGTATCACCGGTGCCGGCTTGCGCGAAAGCCACGTCCACGATGTGACGATCACGCGCGAAAGCCCGAATTATCCGGGCGGTGTTTGAAACAGCCTCTCGAGGCTGTGCCAATAACCTGTCGGTGATGCTTCGCGCGTCGTCAGGCGTGGCAATGCCATGCTACCTCGGCTACACATGACGCCAGTCATAATCAGCCGAGGAAATGCCATGTCCGCATCAGCCAAACGTATCGTTCTCGCATCGCGCCCGGTCGGCGAGCCGACCGCCGCCAATTTCCGCATCGAGGATTATCCGGTCCCCACGCCGGGCGAGGGACAAGTTCTGCTGCGCACGATCTGGTTGTCGCTTGATCCCTACATGCGCGGCCGCATGAGCGACGGGCCGTCCTATTCGGCTCCGGTGCCGGTCGACGGCGTGATGGAAGGCGGCACGGTCTGCGAAGTCGCGGCGTCGAACAATCCGGGATTTGCCAAGGGTGACGTCGTTCTTGCGCACATCGGGTGGCAGCAATACGCGCTGTCCGACGGCAAGGGCCTGCGCAAGGTCGATCCCAAGATTGCGCCGATTTCGACGGCGGTGGGTGTGCTCGGGATGCCGGGCATGACGGCCTACACGGGCCTGCTCGAAATCGGCAAGCCGAAGGCCGGCGAGACGGTGGTGGTGGCGGCGGCATCCGGCGCCGTGGGATCGGCGGTTGGGCAGATCGCGAAGATCAAGGGCGCCCGTGCGGTCGGCATCGCCGGCGGCAAGGAGAAGTGCGACTACGTCAAGAACGAGCTCGGCTTTGACGATTGCATCGATCATCGCGATCCGAACCTTGCAGCGAAGCTCAAGGAAGCTTGCCCCAAGGGCATCGACGTCTATTTCGAGAACGTCGGCGGCAAGGTATTTGACGCCGTATTTCCACTACTCAATGCGTTCTCCCGAATTCCGGTGTGCGGCCTGATCGCCGACTACAACACGATCTACGGCAAGGACACGCCGCCGCCGCCTTGGGCTAACTCGATCATGCGCGCCATTCTGGTGAAGCGCCTGAATTTCCGCGGCTTCATTGTCAGCGACTTCGCCGACAAATTCCCTGACTTCATTCGCGACATGCCGCAGTGGGTGCGTGAGGGCAAGGTCAAGCACAAGGAGTTCGTGACCGAAGGACTCGAGAGCGCGCCGGCTGCTTTCATCGGCCTGCTGAAAGGCGCCAATTTCGGCAAGCAACTCGTGCGCGTCGGGGCGGATAAAGCGTGACGTAAAAAAGCACGACGTGAAAGCCAACGAGAAGTGGCTCCCTTCATCGGAAACAGCGATGAAGGGAGCCATAAATTTTTCGGTTATTTAAATACTGGTCGTCACAAATTTTTTGGTCATGAAATTTCCGGCACCCTGATCCGTCAGAGCACGCGATAGCGAATGGCGTAGGCGTCATCGGGGACGGCGAACACGGTGCTGATCCCGCCGCCGGTCCTATCGGGCAGATGCCACGGTCCGAACTCGTTCGATGGACTTGGATTGGCCGGGAGGCGCAGCCTGAACGCGCGGTAGCCCTGACCGGGCAGGTTGATCACCACGACGCGCTTGGCGGTGCGGAATTCCAGCGGCACGTGACCGCGGAGAATGAACCGTCCGTCGTTTGCGTTTTGAAGATTGCGGTCGATCTGCGCGAGCGTCTGGTTCTGGTCGGTGTGGAGTTCGACCTGGGTCTGGCTGCGCCCACCGGTTGAAAGGGCCGATGCAGCGGTGGCCGGCAGGCGAATCTCGAATTCCACGGCCGGGGCCGTTGCGATCAGGCCGAGATGATTGAAGGCAGAAGCACGCAGGCCGAGAGTGCCTGCCACCAGAATCCCGATCATGGCGATGACCAGAGAGGTTTTGGTCCAGATGTCCCGCAGCGAACGGCAGCCATCTTTGATGACGAGTGTGAGGGCGATGGCTGCCAGCATGCCGACCACCGCTCCAGCAGGGCCGATTGCGAGAACTGCGAGCTGGCCATTGACGCCCGCAGTGGAACTGACGTCGATGCCCGCGACCGTGGCGGCGAGTATCCCGCCAATCCAGCCACCGAATGCGCCTGCGATACCGGCGCCTATCGCCAGAATGTAGATCATTGCCGCACCCGCGATTGCGCGGTTTGTCCAGAACCCGCGCTTCGTGGGTTGGTCGCAGTAGCTGCGATGCGGGTTCATTGCCGGAATTGGACTTCCTGTCGATTGTCAGGGCGAGGGCGCGCCGCTATAGCGGGGCGTCGGCCTGAAAGTGAGGAATTCCATGACTGTTCAGATGGTTCTGCTGCCGGTTTTCGTTCAGGTGGGTCTCGTATTTGCTCTGCTGTTCATGGTGGCCGGCGTGCGCACAACGTCCCTGAGGTCACGCGAGATTACCTTCAAGGATATAGCGCTGGGCCAGAATTGGCCGGCGCGTTCGATGCAGGTCGGCAACTGCTTCAACAACCAGTTTCAGCTTCCGGTATTGTTCTATGCGCTGATCGCGCTTGCATTGCCGTTGCGTCAGACCGATCTCATCATTGTCGTGCTGTCCTGGGTCTTCGTCGTCACCCGGCTGATCCATGCCGGTATCTTCATCACTTCGAACAACGTCCAGCAGCGGTCGCTGGCATGGTTCGCCGGCGTTCTCGTCCTGCTCGCGATGTGGGTTTATTTCGCGCTCAGGCTTCTGCTCGTGATCTGACGATCGCGCCAAACTGAAAGATTCCCATGACGCCAGCCGCGCGTTTATCCGCAGCCATCGAAGTTCTCGGCGCCATCGACGCGCAACGTATTCCGGCCCAGAAAGCGCTCAAGGAATGGGGCACGGCGCATCGTTTCGCCGGATCCGGCGATCGCGCAGCCATTGCCGGTCTGGTGTTCGATGTGCTGCGCCGCCGGGCGTCGAGCGCATGGCTGCTGGACGCCGATACGCCGCGCGCGCGCTTGCTCGGCATGCTGAAACTCGAACGTGGTCTCGACGCCGATGCGATTTCCGCATTGTGCGATGGGTCGCGTTTTGCGCCCGAGCCGCTGACTGAAACCGAGCGCGCCGCGCTTACATCGCGCAGCCTTGACGGGGCGCCGTCGTACGTCGCCGGTGATTATCCCGAATGGCTCGATTCCCATCTGAAGCGCGTGTTCGGCGAGGCTCGCGTCGCGGAAGCGGCCGCCATGGCCAGCCGGGCGCCGCTCGATCTCCGGGTCAACACGCTGAAGGCGAAGCCGGAGAAGGCGCTGACGTCACTGGCGCATCTCGGCGCACGGAAAACCCCGTGGTCGCCGATCGGTCTGCGGATCGATCTTGGGGCCGACGCCCGCAATCCCGGCGTTCACGCCGAAGAGGACTTCATCAAGGGCGGCATCGAAGTCCAGGACGAGGGTTCGCAACTGGCGGCCCTGCTGACCGGCGCGAAGCCCGGCGAACAGGTCATCGACATGTGCGCGGGGGCAGGCGGCAAGACACTCGCGCTGGCTGCCATGATGCAGGGCAAGGGACGGCTCATTGCGACGGACCGCGACAAGCGCCAGCTTGCGCCGATCCATGAGCGGCTGTCCCGCGCCGGGGTCCATAATGCCGATGTCCGCACCCCGAAAGGGCCGGACGACACGCTGAGCGACATCAGGGCTTCGGCCGACCTGGTGGTGATCGACGCGCCATGTACCGGCACCGGAACATGGCGACGCAATCCCGATGCCAAATGGCGGATGCGTCCCGGCGCGCTCGATGTCCGGATCAAGGATCAGCTTGAAGTCCTTGATCGGGCGGCGCCTTTGGTGAAATCGGGCGGAAGGATTGCCTATATAACCTGCTCAGTGCTGCCGCAGGAAAACGGCGACCAGATCACAGCCTTCACGGCTCGGCACTCCGGATTCGCAGTCGTGCCGCCGGCGGCGGTCGCAGGCGCACTGGGCGAGCGCGCGGGGGAATTCCTGGCCGCGACGCATCAGACGCCTGAGGGGCTGCTGATGACCCCGGCGCGGACCGGAACTGACGGGTTTTTCGTTTCGATCCTCCGGCGCGGCTGACACTTCATCCGGAGGATGAAGTTCCGGTTGGCGGGCCCGGGCGATGTGAGGAATTCGAACCTATGCGGAATGTCCTATAGCGGTGGAACGGTGGCGGGCTATCGCCAAAACCCCATTGCCGCCCTGCGGCGGGTCGCGTAATTCCTGTCCATGACCACATCCCAAGCCAGCAGCAAACCGGCGCCGCTTACGGCGCCTGAACACGACAAGATTCTGATCGTCGATTTCGGCAGTCAGGTCACTCAGTTGATCGCGCGCCGGGTCCGCGAGGAAGGCGTCTATTCCGAGATCGTCCCGTTCCAGAAGGCCGAGGCGGCATTCCGGGAGATGAAGCCCAAAGCCGTGATCCTGTCCGGCGGCCCGGCCTCGGTGCTGGACGACAATGCCCCCGCCGCGCCGATGTCGATCCTGACCGCAGGCATCCCGGTGCTCGGCATCTGCTACGGCGAGCAGACGATGGCGCAGCAGCTCGGCGGTGTCGTCGAGGCCGGTCATCATCGCGAGTTTGGTCGCGCGGCGATCGAGGTCACGGACGATTGCGCGTTGTTCGACGGGGTGTGGGAGAAGGGCGGCAAGTACGACGTCTGGATGAGCCACGGCGATCGCGTCACCAAATTGCCAGAAGGCTTCCGCGGTGTGGCGAAAGCAGCGGGTTCGCCGATTTCAGTGATCGCCGACGACAAGCGCAAATTCTACGCGATGCAATTCCACCCCGAGGTGGTGCACACGCCGGACGGCGCGAAGCTGATCCGCAATTTCGTCCGCAAGGTCGCGGGCCTGACCGGCGACTGGACCATGCGTGCATTCCGCGAGGAAGCGATCGAGAAGATTCGCGCACAGGTCGGCAAGGGCAGGGTGATCTGCGGCCTGTCCGGCGGTGTCGATTCAGCCGTTGCGGCCGTATTGATCCATGAAGCGATCGGCGATCAGCTCACCTGCGTGTTCGTTGATCATGGCCTGCTGCGGCTGGCGGAGGCCGAAACGGTCGTCGATCTATTTCGCCACCACTATAATATCCCGCTGGTTCATGTTGATGCGTCGAAGCAATTTCTCGGCGAGCTATCCGGCGTCACGGATCCCGAACAGAAGCGCAAGATTATCGGAAAGCTGTTCATCGATGTGTTTGATGCCGAGGCCAAGAAGATCGGCGGCGCGGATTTCCTGGCGCAGGGCACGCTCTATCCCGACGTGATCGAAAGCGTCTCGTTCACCGGCGGCCCGTCGGTCACGATCAAGTCGCACCACAATGTCGGCGGTCTGCCGGCGCGCATGAACATGAAGCTGGTCGAGCCGCTGCGTGAACTATTCAAGGATGAGGTCCGTGCATTGGGCCGCGAGCTTGGTTTGCCGGACGTGTTCGTCGGCCGCCATCCATTCCCCGGGCCGGGTCTTGCGATCCGCTGCCCTGGCGAGATCACGGTCGAGAAACTCGACATCCTGCGGCAGGCCGATGCGGTCTATATCGATGAAATTCGTCGCGCCGGGTTGTACGACACGATCTGGCAGGCCTTTGCGGTGCTGTTGCCGGTGAAGACCGTCGGCGTGATGGGCGACGGGCGGACTTACGAATTTGTTGTCGGTCTGCGCGCGGTGACGTCGACCGACGGCATGACGGCGGACTTCTATCCGTTCGATATGAAGTTTCTCGGGCAGGTTGCGACGCGGATCATCAACGAGGTCAAGGGCGTCAACCGCGTAGTGTATGACGTGACGTCAAAGCCCCCCGGCACCATCGAGTGGGAGTGAAAGGAGTTCCGTGGAGTAGCATCGGATAGCAGAGGACACTCGAGTGAACCCTAGGCCATCGAAAGCAGTCGATAGATGCTAGGCGACCCGGAGATCTGCCGCTCTGTCGGGCGTCTCCCCGCTCTTCGAACGGCGCCCATACGCCGTCAGGCCCAATCCAACCCTCGCGACTTTGTGGCCTTCAAAATATTCGGTCGCGCGCTGCTCGAAGAAGTTAGCGCGCGACCAGTTCTCGGCGTCGATCACATGGTCGTAGATCGATTACTGCTCCTTCTTGAACAAATCGTGGAAGATGAGCTGGCCCCAAGTGCGGCCGCGTGCGTGCACCAGCGCGCCACCCTCGTTGAGCTTTCCCAGCTTGACGGGTGCAAACCCGAGTTGTTTGGCCAAGGCCGCCACGGGAGCGATCGCTTCCTCGTCGTCGCTCGACAGAAAGACGACCCGGTGGCCGCCCTCGACGACCGGATCGGTAGCCAGAGTGGCCGCAATCAAATGATTGAAGCCTTTCACGAACTTGGCGCCGGTGAACGACTTCGCAACGAAGGCGGAGGACGGGAGGCCGTCCAGTTCTTCAGGGAGGGCTGGAAACGAGTTCATCGCGTCGATGACCGTCTTGCCTTTCCAGTTCGGCAGGGCCTTCGCAACCTCGTGATGCTCCCCGAATGGGACCGCCAAGATGATTGTGTCGGCCTCGAGTGCTTCCCGCAGCGACTTGGCGACGACCGTCGGTCCAATCGCCCGAGCCTGCGGCGCCAACGCCTCGGGCGGCCGGCGGCTCGCAACGGTCACGTCGATATTCTTACGGGCGAAGGCGTAGGCGAGAGCCTGGCCTATCTTACCGAATCCTACAATCGCGTAGCTCATAATACTTCTCCGCTTCGTGTTGATATGATTCCCCGGCCCTTCAGATGGCCGAGAAGCCGCCGTCGACGGACAACTCCAGCCCGTTCACGAAGCTCGAATCGTCTGAAGCAAGAAACAGCGCGGCCGCCGCAATTTCCTCAGGACGGCCCATCTTTCCTCGCGGGATCAGGGATTCGAACATCCGCTTCGCTTCCTCGTCGAGAACCTGGTCCTGCATCGGTGTGGCGATCGGTCCCGGGTGCAGCACGTTCACCCGGATATTCCGGCCCTTCAGCTCGTTGAGCCATCCGCGTGCGAATGCGTGCAACGCCGCTTTGCTCGCCGCGTACACGCTGTAACCAGGAAAACCTTTCACCGAAGCAACTGAACCGGTCATGAAGATCGATCCGCCATCGTTGAACAGCGGCAGCGCCTTCTGCACCGTAAACAGCGTGCCGCGCGTATTCAGGCCGAAGGTCGCATCGAAATGCTGCTCGGTAATCTCGCCCAGTGGGACGGCTTCGCCCGTGCCGGCGCTCGCATACAGGACGTCGATCCTGCCCTTTTCCCGCTTGACTGTATCGAACAGGCGGTCGAGGTCGTCGAGATTGGCCGCATCGCCGCGCACGCCGGTTACGTTCCGCCCAATCAGCTTGATGGCCTCGTCGAGTGCCTTCTGTCTCCGGCCCGTGATGAAAACATAGGCGCCTTCTTCAACGAACCGCTTCGCGCTCGCCAGCGCCATGCCGCTCGATCCACCCGTGATGACTGCAACCTTACCGTCAAGCTTTCCCATAACTTCTCCTTTCGTGGTGTCGGACAGCGTCTGCCTCCGAGAACCTCGAAATGGACCCACCGGCGTCCGTTGTTGAGTGCGGAAGCGCGCACATCGGTGGTGCGAAATCGATCCGGCTGGACGTCGGAATTGGGCCGTGCTTGTCGGCATAGGCTATGATGACCGCCCGCGCTGCTGCTCGATGTGTTAGATACGGACTTTGGAAGGCGCACCGCGCGGTGCAGGATTGCACCATGATCGACTGGGATGACGTTCGCTACTTTCTTGCCGTCGCGCGCGGAGGCTCGGTGCGGGCTGCCGCCGAGCGCCTCGGTGTGAACCACGCGACCGTGCTGCGACGCATCGCCCAACTTGAGGAACGCCTCGGGGTCCACATGTTCGAAAAGCTGCCTTCGGGCTACCGCCTGACGGCTGCGGGCGAGGAGGTCCTCGAGTTCGCGGACCAGATGGAAGCGTCGTCGCACCTGCTGGAGACGCGCGTCTTCGGGCGCGACCAGAGCGTGCGCGGGCTTCTGCGGGTGACGTTGGCGCCGCCCCTCGCGACACACCTGCTCATGCCGGACTTCGCCGATTTCGCGCGTCTGCATCCGGACATCGAGATGGAAATCCTGTCGTCCGGCGAGCTGGCAAATCTGACCAACCGGGAGGCCGACGTCGCGATCCGCGTCGTCTACGACCGCAAAACCCTGCCGCTCAATCTTCATGGCCTGAAGGGACCGGAGCTGTTCGGCGGCGTCTACATGTCTCGCGATGGACTAGCCGCGTGGCGTGCGGGCGCGCCTGATCCCATCCGGTGGATCGTCATAAGCATTCATGGCATCCCGGACTGGGCCAGCGAGGGTGAGGTTCGCACCACGGGGGTTCCATTCAGGACCACAGACGCCGAGGCGCAGATCGTCGCTGTACGGCAAGGGCTCGGGATGACGACACTGCCGTGCTTCGTTGGCGATGCCGACCCCCTACTGGTGAGGGTGCCGGGTACCGACCTGCACATGTACGGAACGGTTTGGCTCCTCACACAGGGGGAGACACGCAAGACGAAGCGCGTGCGGCTCTTCACGGAGTTCGTATCCCGCAGGCTCGCCGCGTACGCGCCGCTTCTCGCGGGGCTGTCCATATCGCGCGATTGATGCGCAGCAAGTCGCCGGCGACGCTTGCCGTAATCCGGTCGGAAGCCGAGCTGCGATCGCTTGAAGTGGCGTCGAGCCGCTGGACCATGAACGCACGCGCCTCATTGTGCGCGGACGCATCTCACGGCGTTGGCCAGTTCGATTCGGGAGCGTTCCCGCCCATCTGGTCGTCTCATCTTCATCGAGCGTATCTACACAGTATTGGCGCACACGCCGCGACCACTCATGCTGATTGTCGCCGCTTTCGGACATTACATCGCGCAAGCGCGGATGCTTAAAGGTATCAAGCGTCGCGCGGAGGGTGATGTCGGACATCGCTAGCGGTCTTTTTTGCTGCCGAGCCGACAACGCTATCGTGGCCGATGACGTCGAAAAATCGACCGATTGATGCCGATAGTCGCTGAAACCGAGCGAATTTTGGATCGCCGAAATTTTCGTTTGAAATCAAGAGCGCAAATTTCTGACGGGTCGGGAAGACGGTTTTTCATCGTGCGCAGAAAAACTTTCTTCGTTAGAACAACGCTGTATCGTCACTTCAAAACGATTGAGTGGGAGTGACGGGGAGTACAGGAAAGACCGACGCGCCACCTTTGTCGTTGCCCGGCATCGATGGCGGTCGATAGGTGCGGCGCAGCTCCAAGACCTTTCGTTACGCTGTTAGCCCGCGATGCGGAAGGCAAGAACCGGCAGATCGTCCATCTGCAGCATTTCCGCCTTCGCGAGAACGGGGCCCCGCTCGAAGAGCTGTTGCAGGTCATGCGGGTTGGCATTGATACCGAGCACGATCGCCTGGACGATCGGTCCCTCCTTCAGGCGAAGGTGGCCGTAAACATAAGGTGCGATCTTCTCGAAACGCGGATGACAGGCAGGCGATATGTTGTGCGTCGCAAATAAAAGCGTGGCCTCTCCGCTCAGTTCCGCCGGCTCGACCTGCCAGCTGCCGCAATGCTCGCAGCAGCCGGTGGGCGGGAAGGTATAACCCCCGCAGGCCTTGCAGGTGACCGCGCAGAATACGCCCTTGGCGAGACCTTCATAATAGGAACGGATGGCGCTCGGCTGTTCGGCGACGGTTTTCATTTCACATGCTCCCGAGGACAACCACGGTGCCGATCATGGCGTAGCCGTGTGTATGAATGACGGAGATTTCGGGAGCGTTGGCGATTTGCCGCGGCCCGGCCTTGCCACGCATCTGGAGGACAGCCTCGTAGGTGTCCGTTCCCGCGCTTGCGCCCCAGGCGTGCCCGAAGGCATGACGACCGCCATGCGTCGACATCGGGCGGTCGCCGTCAAAGCGCAAGCGGCCGGCGCGAGCCGCGTCGAGTCCTTTCCCCGGCTCGAGGTAGCCGATCGTCTCCGCAGTGCAGATGCCGGAGATGTGCGAGCAGTCGTGAGTATGCAGGTAGTCGATGTCGGCGGCCTTTATCCCGGCCATGTCGAACGCGGCATCAATGGCGCGCTTGTCGAACTCCCAGTAGGTCGGGTCTTCCCCATACCAGGGTAAGTCGCCGTAGCTGATGCCGAAGCCTTTGAGCTCCACGGGTTGCGACTTACCGCCCTTGGCCAGATCCGCGCGTGTGATCACCATGGCGGAAGCGCCGTCGGCGGTGGTCACCAGGCTGAGCAGCCGTGACGGCCAGGCGACGAAGGGATTGTGCTTGTCGGATCGCCAATAATCGTAGACGTCGGAAAAGCCCTCGCGGGTCGCGCGGTCTTCGAGTTTCTCCTGGATGTTGGCCTTCGGGTTCATCGAGCCGTGCAGCCGGCGCGTGCGGCAGAGCTCGAACATGCCGCGATCAAAGTCGGCGATTGACATGCCGTATTTGCGGCAATAGCCGAGCGCAACGAGACCATTGTACGTGGAAAAGATGTCGTAGCCCTGCGGCACACCATAGGCTTGGTTGACGGCCATGTCGGTCCACAGCCAGGTCTGCTGATGGGAAATCGGCTCGCGTTCGTAGGGACTGAATCCCTTCACTTTGGTCCGCGTGGTTTCCAATCCATAGACGAGCACCGTATCGTAGACACCGGCCGCGATCGACATCGCGGCAAGCGCGGCGCCGACGTTCGTGGTCGAGCACTGCGCCTCGAAATGAACACCGGACTTGAACTAGGTGCCGGTCCACTTCGAGAGCTGCGAATAGGTCCCCGGCACTTGCGAGCTGTGGACCATTGCGTTGCCCGCGAAGACCGCATCCACGTCCTGTCCGGTCAGCCCGGCATCGTCGAGCGCTTCTTTGACCGCGCTCGCCGTCAACTCCTGGATGCTCATTCCCTTGAGCTCGGGTGTCTCGAGGAGATCGCCGAAACGCGAGCACCCGATGCCCGAAATCACCGCTCGCTCCTTTAATCTATTTCTCATGAGGACGGCCCTTTTCGTGTCAAGCTGGTCGCGTTGGCAACAACAATCATCGCGGGTCTGATCCATCCCGCCTTGACGTGGATCAATTCCGCCGATCCAAGACAATCGCCGTCCGCAGCGGGACATAGCGCGGGCTTTCGGCGCAAAGCCTCCGCGGCCAAAGCTGCTGTCGGCGCTCAGAACTGAGGCACGTTGCGACGACATTCAATGTCGAGCGATTCATTCATTGCTCGTCTGTTTGTGCGGTGCATGTCTATGTGCACTTGAGCGAAGCGGGGCACAGGATGTCTCATCGCGTCGACGTCGAGGACGAACCGTAGCTGGAAATAGGTGACTTCCGGCGCAGAGTTCGGCTCCCCAGCCGCTTTCAATCAACAAGGTCAATTCGGCTACTTGTCCGGGCTACTGCTGAGTGAGATCAACTTTGGTCCCCTCAAACTGGCGCCACTCGAATTGCGCGGCTCTTGTCCGGTCACCCGGCTGAACACGCGAGAGAAGGCGGCGGCACTCTGGTAGCCGACCTCCAGGGCCACGCTCTTGACCGGCTTGCCTCTCGCGAGAAGCTGGCATGCAACCGTCATGCGCCAGACAGTAAGATAGTCGATAGGCGTCTGGCCGATCCGTGTCCGGAACTGCTCAGCGAACCGCGTGCGCGACATGCCGGCGATGCCGGAGAGATCGTCTAGGGTCCATGACTTCTTCGGCGTCTCGTGCATTGCGGTCAGCGCCTTCGCGAGGCGTGGGTCGGCGAGACCGGCAAGCACGCCGGTCGCAACCGTGCCGCTCTCGACGACGTGTCGCACGATCAGGATCAGCAGATAGTCGAACAGCCGGTCGAGCGCTTCTTGGCGGCCACCTCGTTCGGAGAATGCTTCGCCGAGAAGCAGATCGCAGACCGGCGCCAACGCGGGATGCGACGCGAGCGGCAGGACGACGAGTTCGGGCAGCCCTTGCCCGATCGGATTGCCCTCAGCGCCGCCGAGTTCGACGGTCGCGCAAACGAGATCGGCGCCGCGTTCCGGATTGACTGCGAAGCTGTGGGTGCGCCCACGCGGGAAAAACAGGAGGGTCGGTTCATCAAATTGCAGGTCGCTTCCGCCAGCCTGGATGAGCGTCAACTCGCCGTCCTTGAGGAAGTGCAAGTGGCCCACATCGGGATACTGCACCGTCTGACACAGTTTACCCGTGAAGAAGGTTCGGGCCCTTGGGGTGACATGGGCGAACAGGGCGGCGAAAGGGTCCATTGGGACGATCGGCAATGTTTTTGGTACCAACTATCACCCTTAGTTCTCCATACAGCCAACGTGCAAGCCCAAATGACTGAGGAGAAAACATCATGAAGGCAATCGTCGTAACGGATCAAGCCGCCGGACCGGCCGGGATGAAACTGGTGGAGCGGCCCGAGCCGCAGGCAGCGATAAACGACGTCATCGTTCAGATCCATGCGTCGGGATTCGTCCCGACCGAGCTCACGTGGCCTTCGACCTGGAGCGATCGCCTCAACCGTGACCGGACACCGACGATCCCCGGGCACGAGCTGGCCGGCGTGGTCACTGCTCTCGGCTATGGCACCACGGGATTGTCCGTAGGACAGCGCGTGTTCGGTCTCGCCGACTGGTATCGCGACGGCACCCTGGCGGAATACATCGCGATCGAGGCACGCAACCTCGCGCCGTTGCCGGGCGACGTCGACTTCACGGTGGGCGCGAGTCTGCCCATCTCGGGCCTGACCGCGTGGCAGGGTCTCTTCGAGCACGGCCGCCTTCGCGCGGGGCAGAGCGTGATCGCGCATGGCGCGGCCGGCGCTGTCGGGTCGATGGTGACGCAGCTCGCACGTGAGTTCGGCGCCTATGTGATCGGCACCGGACGCGCCGCCGACCGCCAGAAGGCGCTCGACTTCGGCGCAAACGAATTCGTCGACCTCGGCAACGACTCTTTGGAAGACGTCGGAAAAATCGATCTGGTGTTCGATCTCATCGGCGGCGACATAGGCAAGCGGTCCGCGCGCCTGGTTCGTGCCGGAGGAACGCTGGTGTCCATCGTTGGGCCGAGCGAGACACAGCCCGCGGACGGTTTGGCGATCGACTTCGTCGTAGAGTCCGATCGCGCTCAACTGAGCGAGATCGTCCAGCGGGTACGGGATGGACGATTGCGGACAAATATTGGCACCGTGTCGTCCCTCGACGATGCCGTCGCCGCCTTCAACCCGACAGAGCGTCGCTCGGGGAAGACCGTCATCCGCGCTCGTCCGTGAATGACACGCGCCCATCGATGCACGCAGCCGGCCAGCGCTCTCTAGGTCGGCCGGCTGCGTCCTGTCAGCCGAGCCACCGAGAGGTAGCCGACACCCTGCTGCTCAGAAAGTCCTGACGCCAAGCTCCATCTACTTACTGGCCGAGGCTCGCTTGGGCCGGCGGACGGCTCTTATTTTCCCGCTGTTTCCGCCGCCGCAGAAGAACTGATCGCCGCCGTCGGACTCGAGCCCCGATATGCCTGCACCGGACGGCATAGCAAGTTCCTCAAGGACTTCTCCGCTTTGAGGATCGATGTGGCGGAGTTCGCTGTCGTCACCCTCCCAGGTGCCGTGCCACAGTTCGCCATCGATCCAGGTGACGCCGGTGACAAAGCGGTTCGATTGGATGGTGCGCTGGATCGCTCCGGTCTCAGGATCGATCTGGTGGATCTTCTTTTCCCGATATTCCCCGACCCAGAGCGAGCCTTCGGCCCACGCCATCCCGGAGTCGCCGCCGTCACCGGGGGCAGGGATCGTCGCAATCACGCGGCCGGATTTCGGATCGACCTTCTGGATATTTTTCTCGAAGAGCTGAAACAAGTATTGGCCGTCGAAGGCCGTTCCCGCGTGTGCGGGGACTTCGATTGCGCGCACGGTCTTGCCGCTCTCGGGATCGATGGCGTTCAGTCTGTCGCCGGACGCAAACCAGACGTTGTGACCGTCAAATGTCACTCCGTGCACCGCCTCCACGCCGGGAAAGGGTCCGTATTCGCGGAGAACTTCAGCTGCTGCCCGTTTCATGTTTCCACCTCGGTTGCTTCGATGTCTCCAATCTAGTCACCCGGCAGTGCAGCAGGGAGTAACAATGTCGTCGTGAATCCTGCCACGGGCGGAGTCATCCAGCGGCGAGCGCGCGCACGTCCAATCGACTGCACTTTGCCGGCTTCCGCAAGCTCATCGAGCGCGCGCTGCACGGTGCGCTGGCTGGCGCTGAGTGCAAGCGCGAGCGCCGAACTCGACCACGACTCGCCGTCAGCGAGGAAAGCGAGCACCGATGCATGCTCCTCTTCGACAGGCATTGCCAGCACGACGGCATCGCGTGAGTTATGGGGCACCAGCGCAAAGCCATCTTTCGTGGCTGTCACATCGGCGACTGTTCGCAGCGCTTTGCGAAGCCGCCCAATTTCGACGCGCAGCCGCGCGCGATGCGATTCATCGACGTGCTTCGCCCTGACCGCTCGCGCGAGCAGGTCGCTTCGCGAGACATCTTTTGGCCACGCCTCGGCGAGCGCGCGGGCGAGCCTGAACAACACCGGCCGCCTCGCAAGCGAGACTGGTGTGTTTGCGTTGCGCACGACATAACGGCACGCGTCGACGACAAGCGCCTTCGACGCCAGCAACGCTTCGACATCTTCGAGCAGGAGAGGGCGTTCCTCGCCGCGCGCAATGAGACGCGCCGCCGGCGTGTTGAGAACTTGGGACGCACTTTCCACTTCAGCTATGAGCGCAGCGATGCCTGCCTGCTGCGCCGCGCGTTCGGCCCGGGCGAGTGCTGCCCTTGCCACCTTGGCCCGAACGCGTCGCATTGCGATCCCAGCCACCACCAGTTCGTAAGCGGCTCTTGATGCAGGCGGGAACGGCGCCGGATCGAGCCCGGCGAGTGCATGCTCGGCCTCGTCGAGACGGCCGATCAGGAGAAGACGCCGGACCTCGAGATGCCGCGCATGTGCGACACTCACCCAGTCGCCGTGTTTTTCGAGCGTCGCCCGCGCGGCGTCGAGCGCCTTCGGTGACCAGCCAAGGTCGCGCGATACCAGCGCAATCTCGGCTTCGGCAATCACACACCGCGCGCGAGCCGCGGCTCTGGAACCGAAGGCACGGGCTGCGCTTTGCAGCAGAGTTTTCGCGCGTACGAAATCGCCGAGTTGCGCCATTGCGATGCCGCGAAGGGCGAGGGCCGGTGCGTCATCACGCAAGCCAACCCGCTTCAAGACGCCAAGGAGGTCGCCCGCAGCCAGAGCCCGCGCCGCAGCCGTGATCAGCGAGTCCATCGGAATCCCGTCACACTTGTCACTCCCCCTGTTCGGACGTTTGCGGGCAAAATCATCTCAAGACCAAAATCGATCGGCTGTGAGCGGTGGCGCATTCCAGCCCTTAAGGCACGAAGGTCACTCTCATTCGGAGGTTGCGAAGAGCAAGATTACATCACCAGACAAGGGCGGAAAGGAAGGGCTGCGCACCATGAACACACCATCGATTGTGTCGCCGCAAGAGTGGGAAGCCGCGCACGAGCAGCTTCTCGTCAAGGAGAAAGCCCTGACCCGCGCCCGTGACGCATTGGCTGCCGAGCGACGGCGGATGCCGTGGGTTGCCGTGGAAAAGACATATACGTTCGACGGGCCGAAGGGCAAAGTGAGTTTGCTCGATCTGTTCGATGGCCGCCGTCAGTTGATCGTCTATCGCGCCTTCTTCGAGCCTGGCGTACACGGCTGGCCGGAACACGCCTGTATCGGCTGTTCCCTGGGGGCCGATCAGGTCTCCAACCTCGCTCACCTGAACGCGCGCGACACGACCCTCGTGTATGCCTCGCGCGCACCGCAGGCCGATATCGCGCGCCTGAAGGCGCGGATGGGCTGGGAAAAAATCCCATGGTTCACCATCACCGACAGCTTCGATGCCGATTTCGGAGTGCATGAGTGGCACGGCCACAACGCGTTCATCCGCGACGGCGACCGCGTGTTCCGCACCTACCTTATCAACAGCCGCGGCGATGAGGCGATGGGGACGGTCTGGAGCTACCTCGACATGACAGCGCTCGGGCGTCAGGAGGAATGGGAGGACTCACCGGAGGGCTACCCGCAGAGCCGACCGTACAAGTGGTGGAACTGGAACGAGAGCTATGTGCCCGACGCCGCGCCCGACCCGAAGTGGGTCGAAGTCTCGGACGCCGGCGAGGCGGCGTTTCGGAAACGCGACGGCTAGTTCGATGAGGAACAGTGCAACCAAATGGCTGTCTCTCGCGGCCGCGCCAACCTTCGCGATGATGGCGTTGCTGACAGGTGCCGCTGGTGGCAGGGCGCCCGATATTCTTTGCGCAGCCGCGCATGATGCATCGCCACTGGGTGGAATGGTTCCGATGTACTCGCTGATGTGCGTCTTCCATCTGACGCCCTGGCTGAAGCTGCTCTCCGGCCGGCGAAGCCGGAAACGATCGGACGAACGAACGCGCGGGATGTCCGCAGCCTTACATCGGCGGATGTGCGTGCGGCGCGATCTGATATGAAATCGCCTGCGAACCGATCTTCATGAATGATTGTCAGTGCCGCGATTGCCAGCACAAGAGTGGTACCGGACATGGATCCTACCTGACGTTTCCGGGCAAGAAGGGCGTGCAGCTTAAAGGCACGGCGACGCATTGGGACATTGTCGGTGACAGCGGCAACAAGAAAACGCGCGCGTTCTGTCCCAACTGCGGGTCACCAGTGTACATGACGTTCAGCGCAATGCCCGAGTTGTTCACCGTTCACGCCGCCAACCTTGACGATCCAGGCCGGTATAAGCCGCAGGCGGTGACGTATCACCTGCGTGGTCACGCATGGGATCACCTTGATCCAGATGTGCCGAAGTTCGACAGGATGCCGCCAGCGTGACGTTTACTGAGCATCGCTCACCATCTCGCGTGCGATGGTCAAGAACCGCTCGATCGTAGGCGTCGTGTCGTCGACTCGCCACGTGATGCCCGTTTCCAGCGTAGGCGCAGTGCCGTTGAGATCGATGTAACTGACGCCGGTGCGTGCAAGGTTGCGCAGCGAGGCGGGAACGAGTGCGATCCCCATTCCCGCCGATACGAGGCTGATGATCGTCTGCATCTGGATCGCTTCCTGAACGATGCGTGCCTGTCCGCCATGCGCAGCGTAATATCCGGTGACGATGTCATGGAAGGCCGGTGCGCTCTGGCGGGGAAACAGGATCAGCGGTGCATTGGTCACGGCGTCGGGCGATAGCCGATCGCCCGAGATGGTTAGTCTTCCGTCCGCGATCCAACTGTCAGGGACCGCCGCCACCAGCGGTTCGGTCACCAGACGCAAATAGCGCAACGGTTGGGGAAACGCGCCGTTCGGCGGCGGGATGACCAGACCGACGTGACCCTTGCCTTCGGTCAGGTGGGCGATCTGGACGTCGCTGGTCGCTTCGGTCAGCGAAATCTCGACGTTGGGAAAGAGCGATGCAAAACGGCGCACCAGCGTCGGCAGGATGCTGTAATCGGCGGTGCTGACGAAGGAGATCGCAAGACGGCCCGTGGTGCCGTCGCGCAGTTGCCGGGCTATGTCGGGCAACGCGTTGACATGTTCAAGCGCTGCGCGGACGTGCGTCAGCCATTGCTCGCCGAACGGTGTCAGGGCGACGCTTCGTTTAGTCCGTACGAACAGCGCGGCCCCAAGATCGCGCTCGAGCGTCATGATGGACTGGCTCAACGGAGGCTGGGTCATGCCGAGGCGTTGCGCTGCGCGCCCGAAATGAAGCGTGTCCGCCACTGTCGCGAAATGCCTGAGTTGGCGAATGTCCATCTGATACTCTCAGGAACTTAATTGCCGTTAAATAATATATTTCACAAAGGTCTGGAAGTTCCTTATTGGAAGTATTCCAATTTCCGAGGAACCAGACATGCCGACATATCGCTCCAGAACCACCACCCACGGCCGCAACATGGCTGGCGCCCGCGGCCTTTGGCGCGCGACCGGGATGAAGGACGAGGATTTCGGCAAGCCGATCATCGCCATCGCCAACAGCTTCACGCAGTTCGTGCCCGGCCACGTTCATCTGAAGGATCTGGGCCAGCTTGTTGCGCGTGAGATCGAGACGGCGGGAGGCGTCGCCAAGGAATTCAACACCATTGCGGTCGATGATGGCATCGCGATGGGGCACGACGGTATGCTTTATTCGTTGCCGAGCCGCGAACTGATCGCTGATGCCGTCGAGTACATGGTCAACGCCCATTGCGCCGACGCGCTGGT
This sequence comes from Afipia sp. Root123D2, assembly GCF_001425835.1. Classification (GTDB taxonomy): domain Bacteria; phylum Pseudomonadota; class Alphaproteobacteria; order Rhizobiales; family Xanthobacteraceae; genus Afipia. The sequence continues at coordinate 1,758,197 of NZ_LMDP01000001.1, read as the reverse complement.
GTGCATCTCCAATTGCGACAAGATCACGCCCGGCATGCTGATGGCGGCGATGCGGCTGAACATCCCAACCGTGTTTGTCTCGGGCGGGCCGATGGAAGCCGGTAAAGTCGTGGTGAAGGGCACCAAGCGGTCGGTCGATCTGATCGATGCGATGATTGTTGCCGCCGATGATAGTTACAGTGACACGGAAGTCGCCGCCGTTGAGCGTTCGGCGTGTCCGACCTGCGGCTCCTGTTCGGGCATGTTCACCGCCAACTCGATGAACTGCCTCACCGAAGCGCTCGGCCTGTCGCTGCCGGGCAACGGTTCGGTTCTGGCGACCCATGCCGATCGCGAAAAGCTGTTCCGCGAAGCGGGCCACCTGATCGTCGATCTCGCACGCCGCTATTACGAACAGGACGATGCCACCGCGTTGCCGCGCGGCATCGCGACCGTCAAGGCGTTCGAGAATGCGATGAGCCTCGACATCGCCATGGGCGGTTCGACCAACACCGTGCTGCATCTGCTGGCTGCGGCGCAGGAAGGCGAGGTCGATTTCACTATGGCCGACATCGACCGGCTGTCGCGCAAGGTGCCGTGTCTTTGCAAGGTCGCACCGGCCAAGAACGACGTCCATGTCGAGGACGTCCATCGTGCCGGCGGCGTCATGGCCATTCTCGGTGAACTCGAGCGCGGTGGATTGATCGATTCGAGCCTGCCGACGGTTCATGCGCCGACCCTCGGCGACGCACTGGCGCGCTGGGATATCAGCCGCACCAACAGCGAAGCCGTGCGCACGTTCTTCCGTGCGGCGCCCGGCGGAGTGCCGACACAGGTCGCATTCAGCCAGTCGGAGCGCTGGGATGAACTCGACACCGATCGTCAGAAAGGTGTGATCCGCTCGATGGAGTATCCGTTCTCCAAGGACGGCGGGCTGGCGGTGCTGTTCGGCAATCTCGCCCCTGAAGGCTGCATCGTGAAAACCGCCGGCGTGGACGAGTCGATCCTGACCTTCCGCGGCAAGGCGCGGGTTTTCGAAAGTCAGGAAGACGCCGTGTCAGCCATCCTTGGCAACAAGGTTCAGGCAGGTGATGTGGTGGTCATCATCTATGAAGGCCCGAAGGGTGGGCCGGGCATGCAGGAAATGCTTTATCCGACGAGCTATCTGAAATCGAAGGACCTCGGCAAGGCGTGTGCGCTGGTGACCGATGGCCGGTTCTCCGGTGGCAGCTCAGGACTTTCGATCGGTCACGTTTCGCCAGAAGCCGCCGAAGGCGGGTTGATCGGGCTTGTTCAAACCGGCGATCCGATGGTGATCGATATTCCCAATCGCGTCATGCGTCTCGACCTTGATGACAAGGTCCTCGCCGAACGCCGGGCGGCGATGGAAGCCAAGGGGAAGAACGCTTGGAAACCGGCGCCCCGCAAGCGCAACGTCACACCCGCACTGCGCGCTTACGCGGCGCTGACGACGAACGCCGCGCGCGGCGCCGTGCGCGACGTGTCGCAGGTCGAGAAGTAACGCTTTCAGTTAGCTCCGGCGGTTCACCGCCGGAGCGGTTTTCCCGCTCAATCTGGAACGCCCGCGTGACCGCAACCCGGTTGCGCGGGCTTTACTTTGAGAAATGTTCATTATTTGTTCTTGATGCGCTCGGAGTGCGTATCATGTCCGAACAGCTCGATCTCTTTGGTTTTCAGGCGGCTTCCCGGCAGGACCGTTTATTTCTCGCACTGGTCCCCTCGAAACTGGACGCCTTGCGGATTTCTCGGCTCGCCAGGAGGTGGCGCAGCGATCTCGCCTGACAGGACCGCCGATATCGCCGGGATGTTTGCACGTTTCGCTCCATGGACTCGGCGACTACGCCGGGATTCCCCAGCGCCTTGTCGAGGTGACACGAAAGGCGGGCGATGCGGTCAGGCAGCCCGCATTCGATATCACTTTCGATCGCGTACTGAGTTTCAATGGCAAGAACGGCAAGCGTGCGTTTGTCATGCGACCCGGCACGAGCATCGCGGCGTTGTCCGAATTCCATCGCGCGCTTGGCAGCAGCATGAAAAGTGCCGGGCTGGCGCGGTGCGCTGTTCCACGCTTCACGCCTCACATGACGCTCCTCTATGACAGGCAGAGCGTCCCCGAACGAACTGTCGAGGCGGTGTGCTGGCATGTCGACGGCTTCGTTTTGATCCACAGTCTTCTCAACCGCGGCCGCCATGTCCATCTCGCGCGATGGCAATTGAACGGATAGCGATGCGAGTTACGCCTCGGGCAGGGCGCGGGACGAGCGGCGGTCCCATCAATTCACGCGCTGAAACGCGCGCGATACTCCTGTGGTGTCGCTGACAGCATCCGGATGAAGCTGCGGCGCATCGTTTCCTCTGATCCGAAACCACAGCGCTCGGCGACGCGCTTCACCGGCAGGCGCGTATCCGACAGCAGACGGCGTGCGGTCTCGACCCGCAGACGCTCGACGGCGCGCGCGGGTGTTTGCCCGGTCGCCTCGACATACCGCCGGCTAAAGGTGCGTTCGCTCATTCCAGCGCGCTCGGCCAGGGCGCTCAGGGACAAGTCGCGCTCGATGTGGTTGGTGATCCAGCCGTGCAGTGCGCCGAACTTGTCGTCGGCCATTTGAAGCGACAACGCGGTGCTGAACTGGGCCTGTCCGCCGGGACGCTTGAGAAACACGACCAGATGGCGCGCGACGGCGAGAGCGAGATCGCGGCCGAGATCGTCCTCGACCAGCGCGAGGGCAAGATCGATCCCCGCGGTAATGCCTGCCGAACTCCAGACTTCTCCATCGCGCACGAAAATCGGGTCGGGCTCGACATGGGCCTCGGGGAAACGCCGGGCGAGTTCGTTGCACTCGGTCCAGTGAGTCACCGCGCGGCGGCCGTCGAGCAATCCTGTTGCACCCAACAGGAACGCTCCCGTGCACACCGAGGCGACCCGTCGCGCGCGGGCTGCATGTGTTCGCACCCAACGCACCAGCGCATCGTTTGTCGATGCGCTTCGCACTCCGGGTCCACCCGCCACGATCAGAGTGTCAACTTTGGATCGCGCCGAAGGTAGCGGTGTCGCCATCAGCGGCAGGCCTGCAGACGTGGTCACCAGTGCGCCGGCCTCGGCGACGACCCGCGTCTCATACGGCGCCGATCGGCCCGCCCGCGTGCTGATGACATTGGCTGTTGCGAAGACCTGCATCGGCCCCGCGATGTCGAGCAGTTGTACATCCGGGAAGATCAGGATTTCGACGGAGCGCACCGCGCTTGGCGAGATTCGAGGGTTCTTTGTCATATTCGCCAAAGCCTGCCAGCCTATTATTGCCTTGTCCAGAACTCTTGCCGACGGAACCCCATCATGATTTCACCCGACATCCATCTTCAGATCGGCTCGCTGCTGTTCGAGGGGCTCGATCAGATCGACCTGACCGGCCCGTTCGAAGTCCTGTCCCGGATTCCGAATTCGACCTACCGGCTTTACGGCAAGACCAGCGATGGCGTCCGCGATATTCGCGGTCTTCGGCTGGCGCCGGATGCTTCGCTTGCGGACGCGCCAAAGCTGGATGTTCTGCACGTCCCGGGCGGCTATGGGCAGGAAGCACTCATGGAGGACGTGGAAGTTATCTCCTGGGTCCGTCAGCAGGCGGAGGGGGCAGTCTGCGTGTTTTCGGTGTGTACCGGCGCGCTGATTTGCGGCGCTGCGGGTTTGCTGAAGGGCCGTCGCGCCACGACGCACTGGTCGGCGTTTGAATTGTTGCCGATTTTCGGTGCGCTCCCGGTGAATGAGCGTGTCGTGATGGACGGCAACATGGTGTTTGCCGCAGGCGTCACCGCCGGTATCGACGGCGCGTTGCGCGTCGCTGCGAATTTGCGCGGCGACGAGGTCGCGCAAGCGATCCAGCTTTATATGCAATATGCGCCCGAGCCGCCGTTCAACAGCGGGACGCCCGAGACGGCGCCACCCGCGGTCTGGAAGGCAGCACAACAGTCAGCGCGCAAGATCACCGAACAGCGCGAACAGACGGCGAGGCGTGTCGCAAGGCATCTCGGGATCGGGCCAACCGCTGCGGCCAGTTAGAAAGGCTTCGGCATCGGGCCGATCGTATTTCGGTCAGCCGGAGGATTTCTCCAACAGGAATGTTCTTTGCCTGTGTTGCAGACCCGCTCAGGGCGGCGCATCTATGGCGGCAGAAACAGTCGCGCCGGAGGGTCTTGTGGCGTCGTCAATCACCATTTACGGCATCAAGAATTGCGACACGATGAAGAAGGCGCGCGCGTGGCTGGATAGCCACGGCGTCACTTACATATTCCACGACTACAAAGTGGCTGGCATCGAGCGAAAACAGCTGGAAGGCTGGGGCCGGGAGGTCGGCTGGGAGACGCTGCTCAATCGCGCCGGGACCACGTTCCGTAAGCTCCCTGAGGCTGACAAAGAGAACCTGACCGAAAAGAAGGCCATCGCGCTGATGCTCGCGCAACCCTCAATGATCAAGCGGCCGGTGCTCGACCTTGGCGGGCGGCTGCTGGTCGGCTTCAAGCCGGACATTTATGCAAAGGAAGTCGGCTCAGCGAAGCACCGGACCTGATCGGCGTTTCACTGGCCTCGCGGGATGAGGCAACAGGCCCGCATCAGTCGAATTCGATGATGTCGTTGGCGTCGATGCGCCGGGGCGGACGATGAAACAGGTTGCGGTCGATCACGGCGCGCAATTCGTAAACCGGCAACACGTCGTTTGCACGCATCAGGTTTCGGATCTCGAAGCTGCCGTGCTCGCTAATGGTCTTGAGGGAAGCGACGATGCGGGTCACGCGATCACCGTCCGTAAACGGCATCAACAAGCGCTCGTAGTCCACGCCGAGGCCGTACATGTCCTGAACCCGCGACACCGTGTAAACCGGCAGTCGGCGTTGAATGCATTCGTGGTAGATCGGAATGATGATCGGAGCGAGCTTCTTGCCGAGATATTCATCGAGCTCGCGGCCCTTGCCGATCGCTCCGTAAGCATTGGACATCCGTGTGCCGTCGCTGTCGATCATGATGCGGGGCACTTCGTATGTGCCGTCGATGGTGTAGTAGACGGTATCGGCCAATTCGTCGGACAATCGCTCGGGCTGGTAATCCTCGAATTTAGGCGGGCACTGCAGTCGGTCATAGAGCCGCAGCCAGGTGTTGAGCAGGTCGCGTTGTTTGATCGACCTTATTATCCCGGGGCTCTCGCTCGCGAAACGAGCTGGTATTTCGAGCGCGCGTTCCTGAACCGTTTCCATCGCTAGAATTCCTGCGGTCAAAATGGCTGGCCCGTTCAATATTGCGATGATCCAACCCAAGCCGAAATTTTTGATAAAAAGTCGATTTCGAAGTGGATTTAGCCTTAACAGGAGCTTTCCCTGGGTCCGGAGCAGTGCCGGGAGCGGGCCGGGTGTCATTCGTCTTTCGGCTAATAGACCAATCATCCCGTAGGCGTATGCATTTGGAACTGGCCTGCATTGCAGCTTGCACAAAGCTCACAGTTCGCTGCATATTCCAGCCGACGCGGGCGACGGGGAATCCCGGCGGCCGCCTTCCATAACGAGCGACCAAAACTCGGCCACGCGCGGTTCTGGGGGATGCGTGAAGGCCGATCGGGGGGACGTTGAGTTGGCTAATGAGTTTATCCTTGAAACCAGTGGGTTGACCAAGGAATTCGCAGGCTTTGTTGCCGTGAGTGACGTCAATCTGCGGGTCCGCCGCGGAAGCATCCATGCCTTGATTGGCCCCAACGGCGCCGGCAAGACGACATGCTTCAACCTGCTAACGAAATTCCTGAGTCCGTCCCAAGGCCAGATTCACTATAATGGCCAGGACATCACCAACATGAAGCCGGCGGATGTCGCGCGGCTCGGTCTGGTGCGCTCGTTCCAGATCTCAGCCGTGTTTCCGCATCTGACCTCGCTCGAGAACGTCCGGGTTGCGCTGCAGCGCCAGCACGGCAACTCGTTCGATTTCTGGCGTTCGAAATCGGTGCTGGATCGTTTCAACGACCGGGCGCTCGAGTTGCTGAACGACGTCGGCCTGAGTGAGTTTGCCAATACGCCGGCAGGCGAAATGGCTTACGGCCGCAAGCGGGCGCTGGAGATCGCGACCACGCTGGCGCTGGACCCCGAAATGATGCTGCTGGACGAACCGATGGCAGGCATGGGGCACGAGGACATCGATAAGATCGCGGCTCTCATCAAACGCATTTCGGCGAAATACACGATCCTGATGGTCGAGCATAATCTGAGCGTCGTCGCGAATCTCTCCGACATCATCACTGTGCTGACGCGCGGCCAGGTTCTTGCTGAAGGTGACTACGCAACCGTCTCGAAGGATCCGCGCGTCAAGGAAGCTTACATGGGAGCGGGCCATGAATAACGCTGCGAGCAGCCCGGTTCTCACCGTTCAGAATCTTGAGGCGTGGTACGGCGAGTCCCACATTCTCCACGGCATTAACTTCGACGTGCGGCCGGGCGAAGTGGTCACGCTGCTCGGGCGCAACGGCGCCGGAAAGACGTCGACCTTGAAGTCGGTGATGGGCGTCATCGGCAAGCGCGCGGGCTCGATCAATTTCGAGGGCAAGGAAACCATCCGCCTGTCGTCGGACAAGATCGCCCGTCTCGGTGTGGCTTTCTGCCCCGAAGAGCGAGGCATTTTCGCCACCCTCGATGTGAAGGAGAACCTGCTGCTGCCGCCGACCATCCGGGCTGGCGGCATGACGCTCGATCAGATTTTCGACCTGTTCCCGAATCTCAAGGAGCGTCTCGGTAGCCAGGGCACGAAGCTGTCCGGCGGCGAGCAGCAGATGCTTGCGATTGCGCGCATCCTGCGCACCGGCGCTCGCTTCCTGATGCTCGATGAGCCGACCGAAGGGTTGGCACCGGTCATCATCCAGCAGATCGGCCTCATGATTAAGCGGTTGAAGGCAGAGGGCTTCACGATCCTTTTGGTCGAGCAGAATTTCCGCTTTGCCTCCACCGTCGCCGATCGGTTCTACATCGTCGAACACGGCAAGATCATCGACACTTTCGCCAGTTCTGAAATCCAGGCCAACATGGAAAAACTTCACAACTATCTCGGCGTTTGAAGCCGGGAATATAAATCCAGGAGGAGACACTAAATGAAAACGAAGATAACAGCCCTGATGCTAGGTACAGCGCTCGCGCTCGGGATGAGTGCAGGTGCCTTCGCGATGGACAAGAACGTCAAGATCGGCGTGCTTAACGATCAGTCGGGTCTCTATGCCGACATCGCCGGACCAGGTTCGGTCGTGGCTGCGCAGATGGCTGTCGAAGATTCCGGCCTGACCAAGAAGGGTTGGAAGATCGAGGTCGTCGCTGGCGACCACCAGAACAAGCCGGACATCGGCGTCAACGTTGTCCGCCAGTGGATCGACGTGGACAAGGTTGATGTCGTCGCCGACGTTCCGACGTCCTCAGTTGCGCTCGCTGTCAGCAATATCGTCAAAGAAAAGAATGCGGTCTTCCTGAACTCCGGCGCCGGTACGTCGGACCTCTCGAACAAGGCATGTTCTCCGAACACCATTCACTGGACCTATGACACGTACATGCTGGCGCATGGCACCGGTTCGGCCTTGACGAAGAGCGGCGGTAACACCTGGTTCTTCCTGACTGCGGACTACGCTTTCGGCGCGGCGCTCGAGCGCGATACCACTGAAGCCGTCACCGCACTCGGGGGCAAGGTTCTCGGCAGTGTCCGTCATCCGCTGAACACCGCCGACTTCTCGTCGTTCTTGCTTCAGGCCCAGGCCTCAAAGGCCAAGGTGATCGGGCTTGCCAACGCCGGCGGCGACACCATCAACGCCATCAAGCAGGCGTCCGAGTTCGGCATCGTCAAGGGCGGCCAGAAGCTTGCCGGGTTGCTGATGTTCATTTCGGACGTGCATTCGCTCGGTCTGAAGGTGGCTCACGGCCTCAACATGACCGAGACGTTCTACTGGGATCTGAACGACGGCACGCGAGCTTTCTCGAAGCGCTTCCAGGAGCGCGTCAAGAACAAGTCCATGCCGACGATGGTGCAGGCCGGCGTCTATTCGTCGCTGATCCACTACTTCAAGACCCTCGACAAGATGGGCGGCAATCCGCACGACGGTGCCAAGGTTGTTGCTGCAATGGAAGCGATGCCCGTCGAGGACGCTCTGTTCGGCAAGGGCAAGATCCAGCCGAACGGCCGCAACATCCACGATGCCTATCTCTTCGAAGTGAAGAGCCCGGCGGAATCGAAGGGTCCTTGGGATTACTACAAGCTGGTCGCCACCATTCCGGCTGACCAGGCGTTCACGCCGCTCGACAAGAGCACGTGCCCGCTGCTGAAGAAGTAAGACATCAGAGCCCGGCGGCGATCCGCCGCCGGGCATCCTTCCGATACGATCCGGATTCGCGAACAAGAGACATTCCACGATGCAGGCCCTTTACGCACAACTCCTGGTCGGGCTGATCAACGGCTCGTTCTACGCGCTGCTGAGCCTTGGGCTCGCCGTGATCTTTGGAATGTTGAACATCATCAATTTCGCCCACGGTGCGCTCTACATGATGGGCGCGTTCGTTGCGTATTTCATGCTGGAGTATTCCGGCCTCAGCTATTGGTGGGCGCTGATCTTCGCCCCGATCATCGTCGGCGCCTTCGGCATCCTGCTCGAGCGCACGATGCTGCAGTGGCTGACCGGCCTCGACCATCTGTACGGCCTGTTGCTGACCTTCGGTCTTGCCCTGGTGATCCAGGGCGTTTTCCAGAACTATTTCGGCTCGTCGGGGTTGCCATATGCCATTCCCGAAATCCTGCAGGGTGGCGTCAATCTCGGCTTCATGTATCTGCCGATCTATCGCGGCTGGGTTGTAATCTTCTCGCTCGTGATCTGCCTGCTGACCTGGTACCTTATTGAACGTACGCGACTTGGCGCTTATCTGCGTGCCGCGACCGAAAACCCAACGCTGGTGCGTGCTTTCGGCATCAACGTGCCGCGGATGATCACGTTGACCTACGGACTTGGTGTCGGCCTTGCGGCGCTGGCCGGCGTTCTGTCGGCGCCGATCAATCAGGTTCGCCCCTTGATGGGCGCCGACCTGATCATCGTTGTGTTCGCGGTGGTCGTTATCGGCGGCATGGGATCGATCATGGGATCGATTATCACCGGTTTTGCTCTCGGTGTGATCGAGGGTCTGACGAAGTACTTTTATCCCGAGGCATCCAACACCGTCGTCTTCGTGCTGATGGTGCTTGTGTTGCTGGTGAAACCGACTGGATTGACGGGACGGGCAACCTGACATGGCGACAATCACTGAGAACACCATTCCCGTAGGCTCCCGCTCGACCACCGACGAGATCATCGGTTTCGTCGTGATGGCGGTTGTCCTCGCCGTGCTGCCGTTCACTGGCGTCTATCCTTATTTTATCATGCAGGCGCTGTGCTTCGCGCTGTTCGCCTGCGCCTTCAATCTTCTGATTGGCTACAGCGGCCTGCTGTCGTTCGGTCATGCCATGTTCCTCGGCACTGCGGGCTATGTTTCGGCTCATGCGCTGAAGGTGTGGGGCGTATCGCCGGAACTAGGGATCCTTGCCGGCGTCGTCGCGGCGGCGGGCCTCAGCGTCATCACGGGGCTGATCGCGATCCGGCGTCAGGGCATCTACTTTGCGATGATCACGCTGGCGTTGTCGCAGCTTCTGTATTTTGTCTATATCCAGACGCCGTTCACTCATGGCGAAGACGGCATTCAGGGTGTGCCGCAGGGCAAGATGTTCGGCTTCCTCGATCTGTCGAATACGACGACGCTGTATTTTGTCGTGCTGGTAATCTTCCTGCTGGCGTTCCTGCTGATCTATCGCACCATCAACTCGCCGTTCGGCGAGGTGTTGAAGTCGATCCGCGAGAATGAACCGCGCGCGATTTCGCTCGGGTACAAGACCGACCAGTACAAGCTGCTCGCCTACATTCTGTCGGGCACGCTGGCCGGCCTCGCCGGGGCAGTGAAGGTGTTCGTTGCCCAAAACGCATCGCTGACCGACGTCCATTGGACGATATCAGGCGAGGTGGTGCTGATGACGCTGGTCGGCGGACTCGGCACGTCGTTTGGCCCCGTGGTCGGCGCGTTCATCATCGTGGCCATGCAGCAATATCTTGCTGGCTTCGGCCAGTGGGTGACGGTGATCCAGGGCGCGATCTTCGTGATCTGCGTGCTGACCTTCCGCCGGGGGATCGTCGGCGAGATCGCGCACTACTTCAAGCGCTCGCTCTAACTCTGATCCGGCGTCATCCGGAAGGCGATCGTCCCGGCCTGGCCGGGACGATGCTGTTGCCTGCTTAGGCCATCACTTTCAGCCCGGCGATTCCGGCGACGATCAACCCGATGCAGCCGAGGCGGATGGCGGTGGCGGGCTCGCCGAGCAGCGCGATGCCGAGCAGGGCGGTGCCCACCGTGCCGATCCCGGTCCATACTGCGTAGGCGGTGCCGACCTGCAGCGATTTCAGCGATAACCCGAGCAGGAACACGCTGGCGATCATGCTGACGATGGTCAGCACTGAGGGCACCAGCCGCGTAAAACCATCGGTGTATTTCAGGCCGATCGCCCAGCCAACCTCAAGCAAACCCGCAACAAACAGCATTGTCCAAGCCATGATGGATTCCATGTATGGCAGGGCCGTCCCTGCGGATTTGGGAGTGATACGAGGCCGTCCTCTCCCGGTTTATATGGATCAACTCGGAAAAGGATGCAAGTGCATGGACAATCAAACTCCCTTGATCCCGCCGCGTTTCCCTGCCACACGCTCGCAATCATGTCCGACACCGCTGTTTCCGCCGATTCCGTCGCGCGCTCGCCGCTGGCCCATGAAGTGGCGCGGCGGCGGACCTTCGCCATCATTTCTCACCCCGACGCCGGTAAGACCACGCTGACCGAAAAGCTGCTGCTGTTCGGCGGCGCCATCAATTTGGCCGGGCAGGTCAAGGCCAAGGGCGAGCGGCGCAACACCCGTTCGGACTGGATGAAGATCGAGCGCGAGCGCGGTATCTCGGTCGTAACCTCGGTGATGACCTTCGAGTTCCAGGATCACGTCTTCAACCTGCTTGATACGCCGGGTCACGAGGACTTCTCCGAGGACACCTACCGTACGCTGACCGCCGTCGATTCCGCCGTCATGGTGATCGATGCCGCGAAAGGCATCGAGGCGCGGACCCGCAAGCTGTTCGAGGTCTGCCGGTTGCGCGATATTCCAATCATCACGTTCATCAACAAAATGGACCGCGAAAGCCGCGACCCGTTCGATCTGATGGATGAGATCGAGAAGACGCTGGCGCTCGACACCACCCCGATGACCTGGCCTGTGGGGCGGGGGCGCGATTTTCTAGGCACCTACGATATCGCCACCGGCGGCATCCGCCTGCTCGAGGGTGGTGGCGCCAAGACCGGGCAGGCCGAGCAGATTGCGATTGCCGATCTCGCCGCGCGGAACCCCAATCTCGACGCGGCCGCGATCGAGGAGGAACTGGCGCTGGTGTCGGAGGCTTGCAAGCCGTTTGACATCGAGTCGTTCCGCGAGGGCCACCTGACCCCGGTGTTTTTCGGCAGCGCCTTGCGCAACTTCGGCGTCGGCGACCTGCTCGAAGGGCTCGGCCGCTATGCGCCGCCGCCGCGCGCGCAGGAGGCCGACAAGCGCAAGGTCGAGGCCGACGACCCGAAGATGAGCGCGTTCGTGTTCAAGATCCAGGCCAACATGGATCCTAACCATCGCGACCGCATCGCCTTCGCCCGGCTGTGCTCGGGCAAGCTGACGCGCGGCATGAAGGCCAAGCTGGTGCGCACCGGCAAGAATATGAGCCTGTCGTCGCCGCAGTTCTTCTTCGCGCAGGATCGCGCCATTGCGGACGAAGCGTTCGCCGGCGATGTGGTCGGCATTCCCAATCACGGCACGCTGCGGATCGGCGACACCCTGACTGAAGGTGAGGATATCACCTTCGTTGGCGTGCCGAGTTTCGCGCCGGAAATCCTGCGCCGTGTCCGGCTCGGGGATGCGATGAAGGCAAAGAAGCTCAAGGAAGCCCTGCAGCAGATGTCGGAGGAGGGCGTCGTTCAGGTGTTCCGCCCGCGTGACGGCTCGCCGGCGATGGTCGGTGTTGTCGGCCAGCTCCAGCTCGACGTGCTGAAGGCGCGGCTCGATGCCGAATACTCGTTGCCGGTCGATTTCGAGGTCAGCGAATTTCAGCTCGCACGCTGGTTTACCGCGGCCGACCGCAAGGCGTTCGACACTTTCGTCAACGCCAACGGCTCGGGCATTGCCGAGGATGTCGACGGCGATCTCGTGTTCCTCGCGCGGAACCAGTTCTATCTCGATTATACCGGCGAACGGTCGCCCGGAATCACCTTCTCCAGCATCAAGGATGTGAAAAAGAAGGTTTGAGACTGCTACGTAGCACCGTGACAACAGCCGGTGCATCGTTACTGTGTCCGTTCATTTCCGCTTCAGAAATCTCTTACTACGGTTGTTCATCGATCTCGATCTGGAATGAACAATGCGTGAGGGGCTTTACCGTGTGGCGTTTCACAACGTTCACGGCGCGGGTGGCGGCGTGATGCATGTCGCGCGCGGCAAGATGCGAGGCGGCAATTCAGCCTTTGCATTTATCGGCAGCTATACTGTCAGCGCCGATACGGTGTCGGTAAAGATCTCAACCCGACGTCACACCGCGGATCAGGGCTACAAGCCACTGTTCGACAGCGACGATATCACCCTCGTGCTCAAGGGCAAGAGCCAGGGCGATACCGTCGACTTCGAAGGTGTCGCCCTGCATTTGCCAGGAGTGACGTTCAAGGCAATGCTGACGCTGATCGAGGCGGATAGCTGAATTTTCCGTCACGCAAGAGTCGGCGTGCCTGTCGGATGTGTCAGCTTGCGCCTTTCAGTTTGCGTCGTGCACGTGTTGGTGTTGCCGTTTCGGCACGCCTTGCAGACGTTAACGCATTGCTCCAAGTCCGACGCCCGCCCCTCGTGGACGAGACGAATTAGAATATATTCCTGGATCAAGAAAGGTGAAGTCTACTCCTGTTCGCCGGACTTCTTGTTCCGCGCGCCGAACGCCGTGCCAGTCAGGTGATGACGCAGTATCTGGAAGGACCATTCCGTGACATCACGAACCATATACCTCGCCAATCCGCTGGGTTTCTCGGAGGCCGGCGCGCGCTTTATCCGCGAGGTCCTGGCGCCGCAGCTTGCGCCGCGTGGGCTCGACATCGTCAATCCGTTCGATCTGGTCGATCCGGATAAGGTCAACGCGCTCTCTGGTATGGCCGCCGGTCCAGAGCGTGTCGCGGCCTGGCGCGCTTTGAACATGGATATCGGGCAGGGAAATATCGCGGCCATCGACCGCTGTGAGGCCATGCTTGCCGTTCTCGACGGCGTCGATGTCGATAGCGGCACCGCGTCCGAGATCGGTTACGCCTTCGCGAAAGGCAAGCGCATCGTCGGCTATCGCGGCGATTTCCGTTCAGCCGCCGAGAACGAAGGCTGCGTCGTCAATCTTCAGGTCGAATACTTCATCCGGGCCAGCGGCGGCACGATCGTGGCCAAGGTCGATGCCATCGCGGATGCATTCGCCATTTCGTGACAGCGTGGCACAAACGTTAACAAGGTGTGAAGAAAATATCCGGTTTTTGCCGAGCGGACACGTTCTGTGCGAGGGATAACTCGCACGTTCGGATCATGACACTGGAAATAACCTTGTCGTCGCCGACGTGTTGCCACGATGCTCAGGTGAAATGTTCCATGGCGACTCCAAATGAGGACAGGCATGGCAACTCTCTTCGCGAGCCTTCGAAAAAACAAGAACTTCGCAACGAGATCGATTGAACGCGACGCGGCAACCGATTTCTCAAGACTGATGTCGATATACGAAGCCATTGACCAGTCGCTATCGGACGCGGAAGCAGAGAAGGCGGGCTTGCGAGCAAGGCTGGACAGCGTCCTGTCGCGGGCAGCGATGGCGATCGGCAACGGTGACGATGAATATCTGAGCAGGGACGCGGTGGACACGCGCCATCTCGATATCCTGGATGCGGAAATCAGGAACGGAGAACAGCGCATCGAAACGCTGACGGTCGGGACTGCCAAACTCCTATCCTTGAAGGAAACATTGCTTGCAAGCTTTCCCGAACTCGCAAGTAAGATGGAAGCTCATTGAACTATCGGCATGACCGATAGCTGTCTTGCGGCAGGACTGTACACCAACCGCATCAACGTTTGGCAACAGGAGAAGACAGCTTAGCGCAGCCGTTTCTCCACATTCGCCTTGATGTTGGCGAGCGCCGTCGCGGCTTCCTCGTCGATGCGCTGGATCATTTCCGGTGTCGGCGGCTTCGGCCTTGCGGGGTTGCGCGCGGTGCGCGTGAATCTGGTGCCGCCGTCGACATCTTCAGGTGTATTGAATGACGATCGGACCGATGAACGGCGTGTCAGCCTGCACGATCCACAGCCGCGGGCTGTCGCACTCCTTCACCACCCAGTTCATCGGCACTTCGCCGGAGCGGATGTGCCATTTCTCGTGAAAAGTTTCGCCCTTGGCGAGAGGGCGGTCCTCGCTGTCGATCTTGTGCGACGCCGTGATCCACTCCGGCCATGACTGCGGATTGGTGACGTAGTCGAATACAGCTTTCGCCGGCGCTGCGATCACGATGTCATGGCTGCGCTCGAAGGCGACGGTGGCGGGTGCGGTCATGGCGTGTCCTTGTGAGGATTGTTCTGTTTTGTTATCACCGGACTTGTCCGGTCATCCATCATGACAGTAGTTTCGCGAGATGGATGCGCGGGTCAAGCCTGCGTGTGACAGGGCAGCCAATGGCACGGAAAATGTTTGTTCGCTCGTCATGCCCGGCCTTGTGTCGGGCATCTCGCTTAGGGACACAGCGCGCTCACCTCATCGGGATCACCGGGACAAGCCCGGTGATGACATCGAAGTTGGAGCAGACTCCGTGGGTTGGCCGCTGAGTGCTCAGGATTCAATTGATCCTGAGATTCCCCGCCTTAATGACGTCGGCCCAGAGCTTGATCTCAGCGTTGACGCGTGCGCGCAGTTCTTCAGGCGAGGAGGGCGTAGGTTCGATCAACTGGGTTTCGAGTTTGGTGCGCACCTCAGGCTTGGTAAGCGTGGCGCGAACCTCCTTGTTGATCTCCGCGATCACCGCCGGCGGCGTGCCGCCCGGCGCAATCAGTGCGTTCCAGGCATCGGACTCGACGTCGATGCCGCTCTCTTTCAATGTCGGGACGTCGGGCAGGAAGCGCGAGCGTTGCGCGGTGGAAACCGCCAGAATTTTGACCTGGCCGCCCGCGAGCTGCGGCGTGACCGCGATGGCCGGAAGGCACGCCGCCTGCACGTCGCCGCGGATCACCGCCATCACCACCTGCGGCGAGCTGGCGTAGGGGATGTGGGTGAGCTTCGCGCCGGCGCGCTGCGCGATCGCTTCCATGGTGAGGTGAGACAGCGAACCTGCGCCGATCGAACCGAAGGCGATCTTGTCGGGATCGCGCTTCACTGTGGCGACGAATTCCGCCGCCGAATTAACGTTGAGGCTCGATGGCACCACCAGCACGCTCGGCAATGACGTGAGCAGGGTGACTGTCGCGATGTCCTTCGCCGGATCGTAAGGCAGCTTCGAAAACAGCAGCGTGTTGATGGCCAGCGGCCCGCCGAGGCTGATGCCGATGGTCGCGCCATCCGGCGCCGCCTTGGCGACGGCGTCGGTGCCGATATTGCCGCCGGCGCCAGACTTGTTCTCGATCACGAACGCCGTGCCGGGGTGGCGGCTCTGCAGGTCGTCGGCGAGAATCCGTCCCACCATGTCCGGCGTCGAACCGGGGCCGAATGGCACTACGATCCGCACGGTTTTCGTGGTGGGCCAGGCCGGCGCTGGCGTTTGCGCGAAAGACGGCAAGATGAACCCGAGAAGCAGGGCGGCGCTGAGAGCTATGGCTTTCATGGACGGTCCGGATCTGGAGGATTTCGGCGCGAGAGCCGCAGGGCGGGGATGATTTTGCGGCATTGCACACAGGACCATAAAGATGATACCCGGGCACGGCACTGGCGGAGACTAGCATCCTCCGCGCAGGGTGGAAATGTCGCGCAGCAAGGCCACGTTCGGCGTTGCCGATGACAGACGGGTGGCATGATGGGTTTGGGACTCCTGATCCTCGGGCTGGTGCTTTTTCTCGGCGTCCACACACTGACGACGCAGCGCGACGCGCGCGCTGCGCTGATCGGCAAGTTCGGCCGGGGCGGCTACATGGGGCTCTATGCGCTGGCCTCGTTCGCTGGTCTTGCGCTGATCGTCTGGGGCTACAGCGTTTATCGCGCCACCGGCTGGATCGACGTATGGTCTCCGCCTGTCGCATTCCGGCACGTCACGCTGCTGCTGATGCTGCCCGCCGTCATTCTTGTCGTCGCGTCGTATATTCGCGGGCGCATCTACACCACGCTGAAGCATCCGATGCTGGCCGGCATCAAACTGTGGGCGGCGGCGCATCTGCTCGCCAACGGCGATCTCGGCTCGATCGTGCTGTTCGGCTCGTTCCTCGCATGGGCGGTCTATGACCGCATTTCCCTCAAGCATCGCGCGGATGCCGGTGCGCCGCCGATTCCCGTCGGCGGCCCCAGCAACGACGTGATCGCAGTCGCGGTCGGCGTCGTGGTCTATGTCGCGCTCGCTTTCGCATTCCATCCGCTGGTGATCGGCGTTCCTGTCGTTGGAGTCTGACAATGTCCGTACAAGCTGCCATCAAGCGCAAGACCGCGCCTGACATTCTCGCGCGCAAGGGCGGCGAGCCGATCGTGATGCTGACGTCGTATCATGCACACACCGCGGCGCTGATGGATCGCTACTGCGATGCCATTCTGGTCGGCGACTCGCTCGGCAACGTGATGCACGGCTTCGAGACCACGGTGCCGGTAACGCTCGAGATGATGATCCTGCAGGGCCGCGCGGTGATGCGCGGCTCGAAGCAGGCGCTGGTGGTGGTCGACATGCCGTTCGGCTCCTACGAGGCGTCGAAGGAGCAGGCGTTTCATTCGGCCGTGCGCATCATGAAGGAAACCCAGTGTGGCGCGGTGAAGATGGAAGGCGGCGCGTTGATGGCCGAGACCATCGAGTTTCTGACCCGGCGCGGCATTCCGGTGATGGCGCATATCGGCCTCACGCCACAGTCGATCAACACGCTCGGCAGCTTCAGGTCGCAGGGCCGCGAAGAGGCGACGAAAATTGCCGCCGGCGAGAATGTCAGCGGTCCGATCCAGGAAGACGCCAAAGCGATTGCGGATGCTGGCGCGTTTTCCGTCGTGGTCGAGGCGGTCGCCGAGCCCCTCGCCAAGCGTATCACCGAAATCATTTCGATCCCGACCATCGGCATCGGCGCCAGTGCGGCATGCGACGGTCAGGTGCTGGTGCTGGAAGACATGCTCGGCCTGTCGCCATGGGTGCCGAAATTCGTCAAGCGCTACGGCAACCTCGGCCCGGGCATTGAAGCTGCGATTCAGGACTACGCCAGCGAAGTGCGCTCGCGCGCCTTCCCGGGGCCTGAGCATGTCTACGGGCTGAAAAAGCCCAAAGTCTGATCGTCTGTTTCGATTGTAACGCCGGACAGTATCGACGTCTTTTGACAGTGATCACGTCACTGCGCGTGGCGTAAACAGTGCGCGCTGCGGCGTTGCATGCGCCCGGCGTATGCGCAACTGACGCGCGAGCGCAAAAAGTTCCCCCCGTACCTATGTCGGTTTCCGAACATAATTTGGGTCGGCTGCGAAACCACCGACCAGTGCCGACGTTGACCATCTGACATTCCGCTGTGGGACGTTCGCGCTGAGCGTCCAAACATTTCGTGCGAATTTCTTCGTAGCGAAATTCAGCATCTGTTTGCGGCTATGTCGGAATCCGGGCGGACAATCGGTTTGCCGCTCGCGTAGGTGAAGTGTTCCTTGGCCGTGCCATGGGCGCATTTCTCATCCCTTTCAAGGGATCGGCCCTGGTCCGAACGGGCAGGATCCAAAACACAAACGGTCAGTATGGATTATCGCGGCAACAAACTGTTGGCGGCGCTTTCGCGCGAGGCCTATGAGGCACTTAGCCCTTATTTTGTTTCCTGTGCCTTCGCGCAGGGCGTTGTGTTGGCCGAGGCCGGCGATCCTGTCGAGTATGTCTATTTTCCGCTCAGCGGCATGATCTCCATTGTCGTGGTGATGAAGGACGGCAAGGCCGTCGAAACCGCAACAGTCGGCCGCGACGGCGTGTTCGGCGCGATGGCCGGATTCGGCGCGTACGTCACGAAATTCCGCGCCATCGTCCAGGTGCCGATCACCGCGATCCGGATTCCGTCGGCTCAGTTCGCTAAGGTGGTGCAGAAGAGCAAGGAGCTTCAGTTCCTGTGCGTCACTTTCAACGAATTCTTGTTGGTTCAGGCTCGGGTCACTGCGGCCTGCAATGCGCTTCACAAGGTCGAAGAGCGATTCTGCCGCTGGCTGCTCCAGACCCGCGAAACCACCGGCTGCGATACGATCACGCTGACGCAGGAATTCCTGTCTGAAATGCTCGGTGTTCGCCGCACCTCGATCACCGATGTTGCGTCACGCCTGCAGAGCTCGGGGATCATCAGTTACTCGCGCGGCGTTATCAGGATCATCGATCTGGCGGCGCTTGAGGGATTGTCGTGCGAGTGCTTTGAAACGTTGCGCGAGCAGAGCGCGATTTGACGCGCGGCGCTTACGACGGCGGACTTTCCTCGTTCGCGGATCTGGCCGAATTCTGCCGCCGGGTGGTGCCGCATTGAGCGCAGACGTAGTCGATCGTTTCGGTCGCACCGCGAAATTTGGGGGTGACCCGTTTAATTTCCATCACGCGCTTGCACTCCGGGCAAATCGCCAGCGACGGTACTCCCATATCGTGATTTTTTGTCATTTGCCCCAAGCCTTGTCCCGATGCCAAGGATAGGTTGCGCGAGGAAAGTCTGTCAGTCCGGTTCCAGACTCAGGCTCACTCTTTCGATGCCATGGGAGTGGCTGCGGGCGAGGCGAAAGTGGGGGAGCGGCGCTGTCGGCCGGTTCGGCCCGATTCATTGTTAACGCTTTGATCCGACTGGCTTTGCCTTGTCGCCGCCATACCGTTAAAGTATCGCCGCCGTGTCATCGGGGATTTGCGCGCGACTCAGCGCCGGACGGCCTTTTCCAGCATTCGGGTGGGATCTCTTAAGTGTCTGAAATATTTGACGAAGTTAACGAAGAGCTGCGGCGTGAGCAGCTCAGGCGGATCTGGGAACGTTATTCGGGCCTGATTATCGGCGCGGCGGTCGTGGTCGTTCTCGCGGTAGGGGGCTGGCGCGGGTATCAATATTGGCAGGCCGAGCAGTCCGCGAAGGCAGGCACCGCCTTCGAGGCCGCTGTCGCATTGTCCGAAGCCAACAAGACGGCGGAAGCCGAGGCGGCATTCGCCAAAATCGGCGCCGAGGGCACTGGCGGTTATCGGTTGCTGGCGCGTTTCCGCGCTGCCGCCGAGACCGCGAAGGGCGATCCGCAGGCCGCGGTGAAACTTTACGACGGTATTGCCGCCGATGGCAGCGTCGATGCGACCAATCAGGACCTTGCCCGGTTGCGCGCGGCGGGATTGCTGCTCGATACCGCGTCTTATGATGAACTGCGCGAGCGCCTTGAGCCGCTGACGGCGACGGGCCGGACTTTCCGTCATTCAGCCCGCGAGATGCTTGCATTGTCGGCCTGGCGCGCCAACGACGCTACGTCGGCACGGCAATGGCTCGACATGATTGCCGGCGACACCGCGACCCCATCCAGCATGCGTAGCCGCGCCGAAGCGTTGCAGGCATTGCTTCCGCCTGCAGCCAAGAGCTGAGCCGAGCAAGAGATATCGATGCGCGTATCGCAACGCCTGATCGCCGCCACTGTTCTCATCGCCCTGTCCGGCGCACTCGCCGGTTGCAGCAGCAGTTCCTTGGGCGATCTCGACCCCACGTCGATGCTCGACTTCCTCGACACCAAGAAGAAGCTGCCGGGCGAACGCAAGCCGGTGTTCCCGGAAGGCGTGCCGGGTGTGGAGCAGGGCGTGCCCAAGGACCTGTATCGCGGTGCGCAGGAACAGCAGCAGCAAGAGGCGCCACCGGTCGCCGAGGCGCCGAAGCCTGAGCCGAAAGCCAGACGCTCCCGCACGGCGGCCCGTCCGCCTGCCTCACAGGCTGAGCCCGCCGCCGCACCGGACACGGAAGAAGGCGCACCCGTGGCGACCAAGCCGACGCCCGCGCCGAAACGCAAGCGTGCCCGGATCACCGCTCCGCAACACGACGAGCCCGCGCCTCAACAGCAGACCCAGTCGCCGCCGCCGCAACAGGCTCCGGTGCAGCAGCAACAACCTGAACTCAAGCCGTTCCCGGCGCCGTTGCCGAGCGGGACTTTCCAGCGCTGACATTGAGCAGCGGGTTCGGTTGAACCCGCATCACGAGTTTTTTCGACGGATTGTCCGTAAGGGGCACACGGATCGATCATGTCTTTCACCATCGCGATCATCGGCCGGCCCAACGTCGGCAAATCGACCCTGTTCAACCGGCTGGTGGGGCAGAAGCTCGCGCTGGTTGATGACCAGCCTGGCGTGACCCGCGACCGCCGCGAGGGGTTGGGCAGGCTCGGCGATCTCGAGTTCACCATCATCGACACCGCAGGCCTCGATCAGGGCGCGCGCGGCTCGCTTACTGCGCGGATGCAGGAGCAGACCGAGGCCGCGATCGCCGCCGCCGATGCGCTGATGTTCGTGTTCGACGCACGGATCGGCCTGACGCCGACGGACCGTTCGTTCGCCGATTTCGCGCGTCGCGCCAACAAGCCGGTGGTGCTGATCGCCAACAAGAGTGAAGGCAAGCACGGCGAAGCCGGTGCGATGGAGTCCTACGCGCTCGGCCTCGGCGATCCGGTCGTGATCTCGGCGGAGCATGGCGAAGGATTGAGCGATCTTTACGACGCGCTGCGCGACCTGATGCCGGAGCCGGTCGCGGACGACGACGATGAGGTTCAAGACGCCGGGACATTTGAGAACGTGGAAGGAGCGGACGGCGATCTCAGCACGCGTGCCATTCGTGTTGCAGTGCTCGGCCGTCCCAATGCCGGCAAGTCGACGCTGATCAATCATTTGCTCGGCGAAGAGCGCCTGCTGACCAGTCCGGAAGCGGGCACCACCCGGGATTCGATTGCCGTCGATATTTCCTGGCATGGCCGTGAGTTTCGCGTGTTCGATACCGCGGGCCTGCGCCGCCGCTCGCGGATCGAGGACAAGCTCGAGAAGCTGTCGGTCTCCGACGCGTTGCGCGCGGTGCGCTTCGCCGAAGTCGTCGTGTTGATGATGGACTCGCAGAACAGGTTCGAGGAGCAGGATTTGCGCCTCGCCGATCTGATCGAGCGCGAGGGCCGCGCGCTGGTGATTGCGGTCAACAAATGGGATTTGATGGACCGCGCACCGAGCCAGATCGCGAAGCTGCGCGAGACCGCAGATCACCTGCTGCCGCAAGTCCGGGGCGCGCCGGTGGTGGCGGTGTCCGGCATGATGGGCGAGGGCATCGACCGCCTGATGAAGGCTATCGAAGAAGCCCATGCGATGTGGAATCGCCGGGTCTCCACCAGCCAGCTCAATCGCTGGTTCGAGCAGGCCATAGCGGTCAACCCGCCGCCGGCGGTTTCCGGGCGGCGGCTGAAGCTGAATTACATTACCCAGGCCAAGTCACGGCCGCCGACCTTCGTGATCTTCTGCACGCGAGCCGACGCGGTGCCGACATCCTATCTGCGTTATCTGACCAACAGCATGCGCGAATGGTTCAAGCTGCCGGGTACGCCGATCCGCATCATGCTGCGCGAGAAGGACAACCCGTTCGCGCACAAGGCCAAGCGGAAGTCGTGAGCCGGTGCCGCCAGGCGACCCGGAACAATTTGCCGCTTGGTTGATTTAAAATGATTGACTGAACAGCGCCAGGTCCTGGGACCTGCGCTTGCTGCCTGCCTCCGATAGCGGGAGGGCGCCATGTCGTCATTCAGATCGGGAGTCATCGCTTTCCTGTTCGCAGCGTTGTTGTCGGCTGCGGCATTCACTGCGGCTACCGCCAGGCCCGGCGGTGGTCGTGGGGGCGGTCATGGCGGCGGGGCCCATATCGGCGCAGCGCATGGCGGTGGTGGATTTCACGCCCGGGGTGGCGGATTCCACGGCGGTGCAATTCATGGCGGAGCGCGGATGGGTGGTGCGCGCCATTTCGGAGGCGGCGGTCGCCACGTCGGCGCGCGACCGCATATCGCTCGCCCCCACATCTCCCGTCTACATATTTCGCGTTCAGTTGCGCAGCGGCGTTTTCATGGTGGCCGATCCGTCACCGGCGGAGTCCGCGCCGGTCGAAATGCCAACATCGCGTCACCGCGCACTGCGCCAAGCCGTGCCATGACAACCGGCGCAGCCAGGGTGAAAACCATGAATGCGGCCCGGAATGCCAGGGCGGTGCGCAGTGCACTTAACGCCCGTTCGGTTCGCCATGCTCTGCACAACACCAGCGCACTGCGAAGCCCCGCCACGCGTGCCCTCGTGACCACGCGACTGGCGACGGCGGGTTGGCATGATCACCGCGGCCACAATCGCTGGTGGCGTCATCGCCACGGCGGATTTGGATGGGTCGGTCCGGTGTTTTGGCCGTTCGCGTTCTATGACGTCTACGATTACTCGCTGTGGGGCTATGGTTATGGCCCGTCATTCTGGGATTACGGATATCCCGATATCTATGCCGGCATCTTCGCCCCTTACGGCTACGACAATCTTATGGCCTATGGCGGCTACCTGCCTGGTGGCGGCAAGAGCGCGCGGGGATCGTTCGCGTCAACCAATTCCGGCGACCGCTCGAGTCTTGCGCAAATGTGCGGCGACGACAGTCGCGAGATCGCCGGTCTTCCGATCGACGCAATCCAGAAAGCGCTCCTGCCGGACGACGCGCAGCGCGCCGCGCTCGATGATCTCGCCAATGCTTCAGTGAAGGCCGCGCAGGACATCAAGGCTGCGTGCCCGACCGATGTTGCGCTGACCGCTCCCCGGCGAATTGCACTGATGCAGCAGCGCATTGAAGCGATGATCGCAGCGGTGAACCTCGTGCAGCTTCCGCTTGAGAAGTTCTATGGCCTGCTGACCGACGAGCAGAAGGCGCGGTTCAATGGGCTTGCGGCACGGCAACGCCCCGCGAGAGCTGAAAGAACGGCGCGTTCAGCCGAGCCGGTGTGCGGCGCGCCCCAGGCGGGGCTGACAGATTGGCCGAGCGACGCGATCGAGGAGTCCGTCCAGCCCAATGATGACCAGCGCAAGGGCCTTGATGCGCTCCAGAATGCAGCGACTTCGGCAGCCGATATGCTCAAGGAGGCTTGCCAGCCGGAGGAGGCGCTAACGCCGCCGGCGCGGCTCGCGGCGGTCGGTAAACGGCTCACCACCATGCTGGAGGCGGTGAAGACGGTCCGCACTGCGTTGGACGGCTTCTATGGCTCGCTGAATGATGAGCAGAAGGCAGGTTTCGATGCGATCGGCCCGCAGCGGGCGGGCGGGCTCGACCGGCAACGCGGTGAACGCCGTCTCAGTCGCGGGCGCTATCACACCAGCATCGAACACACGATCCGGCGAATGATTTCGTTCGCGCGCTGAAATGCCGAGCGTGATGCCGGGCTGTCGACGTGTATCAGGCTGCCGGACCGCGGAAGCTCATCAGCGTTTTCGTTTTGTAGTCGAACATCTTGCCGCTCTCGGTCCATGACGGCAGGCACATCGGCAGGATGTATTCGGCGACCTGCTCGGGCGTATCTAGGATCATCGGGTCTTCGCCCGGCATCACAGTCGCGCGCATTCTTGTGCGGATGGGTCCGGGGCTGAACAGGTTGACGCGGATGTTGGTCGATGCGGTCTCGTTGGCCCAGACTCGTACCAGCGCATCCAGCGCGGCTTTCGACGCGGCATACGGTCCCATATAGGCGTTGGCCTTATGCGCGATCCCGGAGGTCATGAACACCGCGCGTCCGGCGTCGGACTCTTTCAGCAACGGCTCCATACAGCGGATCAGCTGGAAGTTCGCGGTGACGTTGACCGCCATCACGTTGTCCCAGAATTTCGGATCGGTATGGCCGAGCGGCGATGACGTGCCGGCCATCCCGGCATTGCCGAACAGCACGTCGATCTTGCCGTGACGCTCGTTCAGCGCGGCGCCGAGCCGCGCAATGCCGTCGAGATCGGTCATGTCGAGCGGCACCAGCGTCGCGGTGCCGCCGTCCTTGCGGATGTCGTCGTCCAGCTCCTCAAGCCCGCCTTGGGTCCGCGCCACCGCGACGATGTGCGCGCCGGCACGCGCCAGTGCCCGTGCGGTGGCATAGCCGATGCCGCGCGATGCGCCGGTGACAAGAGCGATGCGGGAGGCGAGGGGTTTTGTCATGGGAGTCGGCCTGTGTCCAAGATTGTCATGCCCGGCCATAGCAGTCGCAGACTGCGTAAACTTGTCTGCGGTGCCGGGATCCACGTTTTGCTGCCGAGGTTTTACAGACGTGGATGGCCGGGACAAGCCCGGCCATGACCAGGGCTGAAGCTGGAGGCAGATGCGGTCGTTATGATAGAGGGGCGCATGACCTCAAAACCCACTTTGTGGCGCCCGATGACCCAAGCCGACCTGCTGGCGGTCGGTGCGCTTGCCAGCCTGATTCACCCTGATTTCCCCGAGGACGATGCCGTTTTCATCGAACGGCTGCGGCTCTATCCGGCAGGCTGCCATGTGCTGGCGCGTGGCGAAACGCTCGCTGCCTACGTCGTCAGCCATCCCTGGATCGCGCGTCAGCCGCCGGCGCTGAATGATCTGCTTGGCGCGCTGCCCGATAAGCCGTCGACCTACTACATCCACGATCTTGCGCTTGCGCCGGCAGTGCGGGGCAGCGGCGCGGGCGCGACAATCGTCGCACAACTTGCGGCGCTCGCGCGAGCCGAAGCATTGCCGACCGTGTCGCTGGTCGCGGTCAACGGCTCGGAGCGATTCTGGCAGCGTCAGGGATTTGCGACGTCGAAAGTCCCTGAGCTCGAGGCCAAGCTGCGCAGCTACAGCGACGATGCGCGGTTCATGGTGCGCGCGCTGCAAGCGTGAGGCGGCTGCCGAGGCGGCAATGGCCGGGACGAACCCGGCCATTGCGATGTCTCCTGATGCAGTTGGGTTGCACTCAGCTTGCTTCGGCCAGCAGCGACAGCTGGCGCGGCTGCGCCTCGGTCTGTGTCTGGTCGGTGAGCGCGGTCGGATAAGCTCCGGTGAAGCAATGGTCCGAGAATTTCGGGTTGGCTGGATCGCGGCCCGGCTCGCCCATCGCGCGGTACATGCCGTCGATTGACAGGAACGCCAGCGAATCCGCGCCGATGATCTCACGCATCTGCTCGAGGGTGTGGGTCGCAGCGAGCAGGCCGCCACGGTCGGGCAGGTCGATGCCGTAATAATCGGGATGGATGATCGGCGGGGAGGCGAGGCGGAAGTGCACCTCTGCGGCGCCGGCGTCGCGCATCATGCGCACGATCTTCTTCGAGGTGGTGCCGCGCACCAGCGAGTCGTCGATCAGAATGATCCGCTTGCCCTCGATGGCGGCACGATTGGGCGCGTGTTTCATGCGCACGCCAAGCTCGCGAACGCTCTGGGTTGGTTGGATAAAGGTGCGGCCGACATAGTGGTTGCGGATGATGCCGAGCTCGTAGGGCAACCCCGACACTTGGCTGTAGCCGATCGCGGCGGGCACACCGGAATCCGGCACCGGCACCACGACATCGGCCTCGACGTGGCTTTCACGCGCGAGCTGCGCACCGAAACCCTTGCGGACCTCATAGACCGAATGTCCGCCGACAAGGGAGTCGGGCCGGGCGAAATAGATGTACTCGAAGATGCACGGGCGCGGTGGCACCGGCGGGAACGGTTTGTGGATCTCCTGGCCCTTCTCGTCGAACACGATGATTTCGCCGGGCTCGATGTCGCGGATGTATTTCGCGCCGATGATATCGAGTGCGCAGGTCTCTGATGCGAGGATCGGGCAGCCGTCGAGTTCGCCGAGCACCAGCGGGCGGATGCCGCGCGGATCGCGCGCACCGATCAGCTTCTTGTTGGTGAGAGATACCAGCGCATAGGCGCCTTCGATGGTCCGCAGCGCCTCGATGTAGCGCTCGATGAAACGGCTGCGCTTGGATTGCGCGACCAGATGCAGAATCACTTCGGTGTCGGTGGTCGATTGCATCATCGCGCCGTAACGCACCAGTTCGTGACGGAGCGTCAGCCCGTTAGTGAGGTTGCCGTTGTGGGCGACGGCGAAGCCGCCGGCGTTGAGTTCGGCGAACAGCGGCTGCACGTTGCGCAGGATGGTGCCGCCGGTGGTGGAGTAGCGGACGTGGCCGACAGCGTTGGAGCCGGGCAGGCGCTCGATCACATCGCCGCGCGAGAAGGTGTCGCCGACGAGGCCGAGGCGGCGTTCGGAGTGAAAGCGCTGGCCGTCGAAGGAGACGATGCCGGCAGCTTCCTGCCCGCGATGCTGAAGGGCGTGAAGGCCGAGCGCGGTGATCGCGGCAGCATCGGGGTGGCCAAAAATGCCGAACACCCCGCACTCTTCGCGCAGGGTGTCGCCGTCTCCATGAAGATCCAGATCGCGGTCGTACGGGTCGGATGCACCAGCGTCGCCGGATTGACCTTTGAATACGTCCATCACGCCTCTCTCCGCTGGTCCAGGATCATCACACTATCAGAAAAACGCAGGCGTTTTCCGGGATCATGCTTCTGACGTTAACGTCCTGCTGCCTTGCCGTCGATCAACTGTTTCAAGCCGTCCCGGGTCGATTTCGCATAACCGTCATTGCCGGTGGAACCGGTCGCGCGCGGGTCCGGAGCAGCATCCGTCTGCTGTTGCGGCTCGTCCTCGGGCTTGTTCTTCTTGAACCTCTTCAAGATGGTGTTCTCAGGGTCATCCGGCAAGAGTGACATCAGCCAGTCGCCGGTCCCCTGAAGCACGGTTTTCGACTTTGCGGTGCGCACCCAGTCGGGCTGCTGCTTCTCCTGCACCAGCCAGCTGAAGAACAGGAACGCCACCACCATGATGAGGAGGCCGCGCGCGAGCCCGAACAGAAATCCCAGCGTGCGGTCGAGCGCGCCGATCCGCGAATCCAGGATCATGTCCGAAATGCGAACGGTGATGATCGAGACCACGACCAGCGTCAGGATGAAAACACCGGCGACCACGGCGATTGCCGCGACGGTGTCGTTGTTGAAATAGGTTTTAGCGGTCGGCAGCAGCTTCTGGTAGCCGTAGAGGGTGGCGAGCGCGGCGGCGCCCCAGGCGGCGATCGAGAGGATTTCGCGCATGAAGCCGCGGATCATCGCGAGCAGACCCGACAGCAACATCACGGCGAGCACAATAATATCGAGAAGCGTTATTGGCATCGTCTGGTCAGGTCCGCTTGGCCGGGCAAAATTCGCGAATCGGATCGTCGTCGGTCAGTTCAGGTGACGGCGATATGGCACGTCCCGCAAGGCAAGAAAACCAATAACCAACGGTTCTGGATCGGCAATAGGACATCCATCCCCTGCGTTAACGGAGTGTATCGTCCGGTCCTGACTGTCGGTGCATGCTCTTCTGGCCGCGCGGGGGCTGTATAGCGGGTGAGACGGCGAGCGTCATCGCGGTTTAGTCGTCCTGGTCGCTGAATCGGGCTGGAGCCGCGGTTTTTCCCGGGGCTGTGGCTTTTGCGCGTCCCCGTGCGGCGATATCCGCCACCAGCGAGGTCAGCGATCCCACGGTGTTGAGGGTCAGTCCGGCATCGCCGCCGCCGTCGCCGCGCGGATTTTCCGGCAGGACCGCGCGGGCGAAACCGAGCTTGGCGGCTTCCTTGAGCCGGGCGGGGGACTGGGCCACCGGACGCACGGCGCCTGACAGCGAAATCTCGCCGAAATAGACCGCATCGACCGGTAGCGGGGCGTTCACCAGCGAGGACACCAGTGCGGCCGCCGCGGCCATATCGGCGGCGGGTTCGTTGATGCGCAGGCCGCCCGCGACGTTGAAGTAAACGTCGTAGCCGGACAGCTTGACGCCGCAATGGGCCTCCAGCACCGCGAGTACCATCGACAGCCGGCTCGATTCCCAGCCGACCACGGCGCGGCGTGGTGTTCCCAGCGTGGTCGGCACTACCAGCGCCTGCAGCTCGACCAGCACCGGCCGGGTTCCTTCGAGACCGGCGAAGACGGCGGTACCCGGGCTGCCAAGATCGCGCTCTGACAGGAACAGTTCCGACGGATTGGAGACTTCGCGCAGGCCAAGGCCAGTCATCTCGAACACACCGATTTCGTCGGTAGGCCCGAACCGGTTCTTCACCGCGCGCAGGATGCGGAACTGCTGCGAGCCTTCGCCCTCGAACGACAGCACGGCGTCGACCATATGCTCGACAACGCGGGGGCCGGCGATCTGGCCGTCCTTGGTGACGTGGCCCACCAGAATGAGTGCCGCACCGGATTTTTTGGCGAAGCGAATGAGTGCCTGCGCCGAGGCGCGGACCTGGGTCACCGTGCCGGGCGCGGATTCCACCGTGTCGGTCCACATGGTCTGGATCGAGTCGATCACCACAAGGCGCGCCGGTTTGCCTTCGGACAGGGTTGCGACGATATCTTCAACCGAAGTCTCAGCAGCGAGCTGCACGGCGGCGTCGGCGAGGCCGAGCCGCTCGGCGCGAAGCCGGACCTGGGCAATGGCTTCCTCGCCCGAGATGTAGACGGCGCGATGGCCGGCGCGCGCCAGCAGGCTGGTCGCCTGCGTCAGCAGCGTCGACTTGCCGATGCCGGGATCGCCGCCGACCAATAACACCGAGCCGCGCACGAAGCCGCCGCCGGTGACGCGGTCGAGTTCGGCCATGCCGGACGGCAGACGGGGGGCATCCTGAGTGGCACCGGTGAGGCTCTCCAAGGCGAACAGACGGCCCTTGCGCTTGGGGCGCAGGTTCGCGGGCATCGAGGAGGTGCCGGAGACATCCTCCTCGGACAGCGAGTTCCACTCGCCGCAGGATTCGCATTTGCCCACCCACCTGTTGTAGGCAGCGCCGCAATTCTGGCAGACGAAGGAAAGAGCGGCGGCGCGCGCCATCAAGATCACCCAAATTATGTTCTACTTTTGTTCCTTATGCGGGGTCAAAAGTCAATCGGAATTGCGAGGCATCGCAGTTCGATCCACAGGTAGCCTGCACCTCGGTCGGGACCGATCTGCGGGTCTGCCCCGCCGCAGCTTGCATGGTCAAATCACCCGTTGCCGGTATCCTGAGCAGCCCGATCCTCGTCTGAAGGAGTTGTCGCCTTTCGCGAACCCAATAGCTGTCTCACGAACGCAAACAACAACCGCGCGGCCACCCGGCACGACGCGGAAAAGGGAGTGACGCTATGAAGTGGATATCCGCGCTTGCCGGTCTCGTGGTTGCTACCGCGGTTCACGCCGCCGATGCGCCGAAATTTCAGGTCGATCCGTTCTGGCCGAAACCGCTGCCGAACAACTGGATCATGGGGCAGGCCGCCGGCGTCGCGGTCGATGGCGAGGATCACATCTGGGTGGTGCAGCGTCCGCGCACACTGACCAATGACGAGAAGGCCGCCAGTCTCAATCCGCCGACCAGCAAGTGCTGCGTCGCCGCCCCGCCGGTCATGGAGTTCGATCAAGACGGCAACCTCATCAAGGCTTGGGGCGGCGCGGGCAACGGCTACGACTGGCCGCTCAACGAACACGGCATCTATATAGACGCCCAGGGTTTCGTCTGGCTCGCGGGCAATGGCGACACTGACGGCATGATCCTGAAATTCACCCGCGACGGAAAGTTTGTCATGCAGATCGGCAAATCCGGTCCGCAGACCGACAGCAAGGACACCACACGGCTCGGCAGGCCCGCGAACATGACGGTCGATGCGGAGGCCAAGGAATTGTACGTCGCCGACGGCTACTACAATCACCGCATCATCGTATTCGACTCCGAGACCGGCGCATTCAAGCGGATGTGGGGCGCTTACGGCAAGCCGCCGACCGATGAGAAGCTCGCGGCTTACACGCCCGATGCGCCGCCTTCAAAACAGTTCGGCAATCCGGTGCATTGCGTCCGTATCGCCAAGGACGGGCTGGTCTATGTCTGTGATCGCCAGAACGACCGTATCCAGGTCTTCAAGAAGGACGGCACCTTCGTGAAGGAGATGTTCGTCGAAACCAAAACGCTCGGCAGCGGGTCGGTTTGGGATCTCGAACTGTGGCCTGATGCCGCGCAGACCTTCCTGATGAACGCCGACGGCTCCAACAATGAAGTGCGTACGCTGGTGCGGGAAAGCGGCGAGACCGTCGGGCGCTTCGGTCGCAACGGCCGCAACGCTGGTGACTTCCACTGGGTCCACAATCTCGCCATCGACTCCAAGGGCAACATTTTCACCACGGAGGTCGACACCGGAAAGCGGGCGCAGAAGTTCGTGGTGACGAAGTAGGGCGCTACCCGCGCGTCAAATCGCGCTCTCCCGCAGCGAACAGACCTCGCGTTACATGTGCCTGTTCGCATGGACCGAAGGAATAATCATGACCAGGATTACGCCGTTTCTGATGTTCGAAGGTCAGGCCGAAGCCGCGATGACGTTCTACGTTTCGCTGTTCAAGGATTCCGAAGTTACATCCATCACCCGATACGGCCCTGAAGGGCCGGGCGCGGAAGGTACGGTGATGCGTGCGAGTTTCACGCTGTGCGGCCAGCGGGTGATGTGCATCGACAGCCCGGTGAAGCATGCGTTCGGCTTTACGCCGGCGGTCTCGATGTTCGTCGATTGCGAAACGCCCGCCGAGGTTGAGGCGCTGTATGTGAAACTCGCCGAAGGCGGCCAGACGCTGATGCCGCTGAACGCCTATCCGTTCAGCCGCAAATTCGCATGGGTCAACGACAGGTTCGGTGTGTCGTGGCAGTTGAATCTGCCGGATTGAGCTTCGCTCGTTTTTTTGTTTGACGCGTTTCTTCACGCGAAAACCCTGCAGGCGAAAATCACGCCTCGCCGCGATAGGCGCGGATGAACCGCTTGCCGAGACTGGTCAGCACCTCATAGCCGATGGTGCCGAAATGATGGGCCAGTTCATCAACGCCGATACCATCTCCAATCAAAGTCACGAAATGGCCACGGCGCACTGCGCCCGGTGGCAGATCGGTGATGTCGATCGCGGTCAGATCCATCGAAATGCGGCCGGCGATCGGACAACGCTGGCCGGCAACGATCGCTTCGGCGCTGCGGGTACCATCGATGCCACTGGCGGCGCGGAAATAGCCGTCGGCATAACCGGCGGTCACGACGGCGAGACGGGTCGGACGCCGCGCAGTCCAGATACCGCCATAGCCGACGGTCTCGCCTTTCTCGATCTTGCGAATCTGCGCGACGCGCACCTTGAGGTTGACGACCGGGCGAACCGGCGTGTCGGCCTCCGGCGTCGGGTTGACGCCGTAGAGCGCAGCACCGGGCCGCACCATGTCGAACTGGAATTGCGAACCGAGGAAGATGCCCGATGAGTTCGCGAGCGAGGCAGGCACACCGGAAAACAGCGACGCGATCTCACGGAAGGCTGCGGCCTGTCTGGCGTTGCTCGACGCATGCACGTTTTCCGCGCTGACCAGATGGCTCATCACCAGGGTGATGCCGTGATCGCCCTTCTGGATTCGCGGAACGAGACCGCGCGCGTCGTTGATGCCGAGTCCGAGCCGATTCATGCCGGTATCGACGTGGATCGCGGCGGAGCCCTTCCAGCCGCTGGTGCGACGATAGGCGTCCCACTCGGCGAGTTCGCTGAGATCGCCGATCACCGGGCGAACATCGAACTTGGCAAACACGTCGCCGCAATTGGCGAAGAAACCATCTAGCACGTAGATCGCCGCCGACGGCGCGGCTTCGCGCGCGTGCTTTGCTTCTTCAAGGGTGGCGACAAAGAATGTCTTGCATCCAGCGGCGGCGAGCTTGCGGGTGACCTGCGGCAGGCCGCAGCCATAGGCGTCGGCCTTGACCACTGCGGCACATTCCGCCGGCACCGCGCGGCTCTCGAGCCGGCTCCAGTTCTCGGCGATGGCATCGAGATCGATGGTCAGTACGCCGGTCGTCGCCTCGAGCGCGCGCACGTCGAGATGCGGCGGGGTCGGGGCGTCGTCGCCGATGATGGATTTCGGATCGGTCGCGCGGTTCATGGTCTGTGTTGTCCTTCGCGCAACCCTAGCACAGTTGCGCGCGGAAGGATCAACGCTCCGGCAGGTAGCCGTCCTGATTGAGGTCGCCGAAGCGGGTCACGCTGGCCTCGAACTGCAATTCCACCGTGCCGGTAGGGCCGTGACGCTGCTTGCCGATGATGACTTCAGCCTTGCCGTGAACCAGCGAGATATCGAGCTGCCACTTTTCGTGCTCCGGCGTGCCTGGGCGCGGCTCCTTGTTGGCGAGGTAGTATTCCTCGCGATACACGAAGATGACGACGTCGGCGTCCTGTTCGATCGAGCCGGATTCACGAAGGTCGGACAGTTGCGGGCGCTTGTCGTCACGGTTTTCGACCTGACGCGACAGCTGTGACAGCGCCACGACCGGAACATTCAGTTCCTTTGCCAGCGCCTTGAGACTGGTGGTGATTTCCGTGACTTCCTGCACGCGGTTGTCGGATCGTTTGCCGGAACCCTGCAGCAGCTGGATGTAGTCCACGACGATCATGTCGAGGCCTTTTTGCCGCTTCAGACGGCGGGCGCGCGCGGTGAGCTGCGAGATCGACAGGCCGCCGGTTTCGTCGACGTAGAACGGCAGGTTCTGCAGCTCGATTGAATGATCGCGGAGCTTATCGAAATCGGCCTCGGTGATGCCGCCGCGGCGGATGTTGCTCGACGGGATACCAGTGCGCTCGGCGATGATACGCGTTGCGAGCTGCTCGGCCGACATTTCGCAGGAGAAGAAGCCGACGATGCCGCCGTTGACGGTCTTCCGGGTGCCGTCGGGCTGCAATTCGTCGCGATGGGCGCGGGCGATGTTGTAGGCGATGTTGGTGGCGAGCGCGGTCTTGCCCATGCCGGGGCGTCCCGCGACGATGATCAGGTCGGATGCCTGCAGACCGCCCATCTTGATGTCGAGGTCGCGCAAACCGGTGGAGAGGCCGGACAGCTTGCCGTCGCGCTGGAATGCCTTTGCGGCGAGATCGACCGCGGTGGTCAGCGCCTGTCCGAAGCGCTGGAAACCACCGTCGTAACGGCCGGACTCGGCGAGCTCATAGAGCCGCCGCTCGGCATCCTCGATCTGCGCGCGGGGAGCGAAATCCACCGGCGCGTCGTAGGCGACGTTGACCATGTCGACGCCGATTCCGATCAGGTCGCGGCGCAGCGCCAGCTCATAGATCGTGTAACCGTAATCCTTGGCGTTAATGATGGTGGTGGCTTCGGCAGCGAGTCGCGCCAGATATTGTGCCACCGTCATGCCGCCGATGTCGGTTTCGGCGGGAACGAAGGTTTTCAGGGTCACCGGTGTGGCGATCTTGCCAGCGCGGATGATGCTGCTGGCGGTTTCGTAGATCAGCTGATGGATCGGCTCGAAAAAGTGTTTCGGCTCGAGAAAATCCGAGACGCGGTAAAAGGCTTCGTTGTTGACCAGAATGGCGCCGAGAACGCTTTGCTCCGCCTCGATGTTGTGGGGCGCGATCCGGTACGCCGGTGTGCCGGCGTCGGGCGCGAGCTTCACAATGTTCGAATCAAGAGGGGCCATGTGGTCTGGATGCACTTTCATTTCGGCGGATGCGGGGCGTTGTCGTATCTGGCACTCGTGCCAGCGTCCGTGAAAGCCTCATGTAGGCTTATTCACACGCCACCCACAGCCTGTATAAACTGATTCATCCGAAACGCGATTGCGCTTGACCGTCTC
Source organism: Afipia sp. Root123D2 (assembly GCF_001425835.1). GTDB lineage: Bacteria > Pseudomonadota > Alphaproteobacteria > Rhizobiales > Xanthobacteraceae > Afipia. The sequence goes on along the minus strand of NZ_LMDP01000001.1, from coordinate 1,724,235 downwards.
TTTCTTGGCCTTACTCGCCCGCCATCTGCAGATGCGGTCCGCGCGAGGTCTCGATACCGCGCAACCGCCGCTCTTCGGCGGCGATATAGTCGCGGGTGATCGGAACCACGCCCTGTCGTTTGCTGATCTGAATCTGGAACACCATCATGTTCTGCTTGCGGAAACTCATTTCCGAAGCAGCCAGATAGAACTCCCACATCCGGACGAAACGCTCGTCGTAAAGCCGGGCAGCTTCCTCACGGCGGGCGAGGAACCGCTCGCGCCAGGCCTTCAGCGTCTCGGCATAGTGCAGCCGCAGGGTTTCGATGTCATCGACGAGGAGGCCGGAACGCTCGATCGCCGGCAGCACCTCGGAGAGCGCAGGAATGTAACCTCCGGGGAAAATATACTTGGCCACCCAAGGGTTGGTGATGCCCGGACCCTCGGAGCGGCCGATGGCATGGAGCAGCATGACGCCGTCGTCGGCGAGTAGCTCGGCGCAACGCTGGAAGAAGCGGTCATAAAAATGGATGCCGACATGCTCGAACATGCCGACCGACGAAATCCGGTCGAACGGGCCGGGGATGTCGCGATAGTCCTGGAGCAGGAAGCGGGCGGAGCCGGTCAGGCCCTTCTCCTCGGCACGTGCGTTCGACACCTGCAGCTGTTCTGTTGACAGCGTTACGCCGGTGACGTCGGCGCCGGTCATTTCCGCGAAGTAGAGCGCTAACCCGCCCCAGCCGGAGCCGATGTCGAGCACGCGATGGCCCGGCCGCAGCAGGAGCTTGGCGGTGACGTGACGCTTTTTTGCGAGTTGGGCATCATCCAGCGTGGACTCAGGCGTTTCGAAATAGGCGCAGCTGTATTGCTTGTCGGCGTCGAGGAACAATGAGTAGAGCCGGCCGTCGAGATCGTAGTGGCGCTCGATGTTACGTTTCGAACGGCCATGATAGTTGAACTGCTGAATGTGCCGGGTCAGGTAGCGCTGCCACCACAGTGGCTTCGCCCAGCGTGGCAACTGATCGGGCTGGGCCAGCGCGATCGCCAGCACGTCGGCGATGGTGCCTTGCTCGACGATGAACTCACCGTCCATGTAGATCTCGCCCAGCGCTAGTTCGGGGTCGATCAGCAGGTGCCGCTCGGCGGCCTTGGACAGGAAGCGAACCCTGATCGGTTTGCCGGTACCGTCGCCGCAGGTGAACGTGCGACCGGACGCGGTGGTAAACGTCAGCGAGCCTTTCCGGATGAAACGGGTCAGGGCAAATTGCAGCAAGCGGGTCATCGAACGTATCCAACCATCCAACCGTTCGGCTGGAGCGTGGCCGCCCCGACCGCAACGAAAAATGACAGAACCCATCCTCTCCACTTAATTTAAACGGTGTTTTGATTTAGGCCAATGCGCCGGGAGCGGGGCTGTTCCGATTTTTGGGTAACGCAGTTGCGAAATCTCCATGCTTCCATTCGCCCGATAATCCGCTAAAGGTGGCCTGCGACAGCAAACCGCTTGCCCGGCGAGTGATTTGGATCAGGATTCAGCTTTAAGTCTCTGGAGAATATGGATGTTGGGCCGAGCGCTCAGGTTGGCGGCGGTGGTGCTTCTGTTCGGTTGTCTCGCGGCTGGGGAGGCCGCAGCCCAGAACCTCGAAGCGGGCAAGTCGGCTCCCCAATTGTTCTCCAGTACCTGCGCGCTGTGTCATAAAAGCCCGCGCGGCTTGCTCAAATCAGTGCTGCCCCGGTCGCTTCCCGGTTTTCTGCGCCAGCACTACACGACCAGTTCGGATATGGCGGGGATGCTGAGCGCTTATGTGCTTTCCAACGGCGCCGGTGCCCCGGCCCCTGCCGAGCGTGAGGGTCGCGGCCGCCGGGCACGTGAGGCAAACAAGCCCGAGGCCGACGAGCCCGCGCGGAAGCCGGAAGCCGCGCATGAGCAGCGCGCACCGCAAGACGATGCGAAGCAAAAGGCCGCCAAGAGCAGGCGGGACAAGGACAAAGCCAAGGCGGCTGCAGCGAAGGATGAGCGCAAGCCCGATCCGAAATCTCAGGCAAAGCATGAGAACAAGGACGCCGGACAGCCGGAATCGCCAAAGGCGGAATCCGCCAAGACGGAATCACCCGCGGCAGAATCACCCAAAACAGACTCATCCAAGTCTGACACTGCCGATAAGCCTGACACCGCGAAGACCGAACCGGCAAAGCCTGAGTCATCCGATACCGCCAAGACAGAGCCTGCCAAATCTGAGCCAGTGAAGGACGAGCCAGCCAAGTCGGAGCCAGCCAAGAGCGATGCCCCGAAGAGCGAGGCCGCAAAGCCAGAAACCGCTGAGCCAGGCAAGGACACCAGCGCCGCCACGCGTCCTGACCCGGTGCCAGCCGTGACACCGGCACCGAGTGGGACCGAAACCGTCAAACCGGCGGCGTCGGAACCTGCGGCGACGGCTCCCTCGCAGAAAGCTGCTGAGGACGCATCGTCTTCGGCGTCTTCAGCGATGCCGGTGTTCGTGAAGCCAGCTGACGACGTTGCCGCCAAGCCGCCAGCCCCTCCCGAGCCGCCTCGGGCCCCAGCCGGGCCGCCGATTCCGCCAATCTCGCGATAGGTCTTCTCACAATCCGGATGCCCGCCGCCCGGGACGTTCGCTTGCTTTCGTTAGAGTAATGCTCTAGACTGTTACTCTAGCGGCGTTAGCAGCTCGGAGCAGTTCAGTGACGGATGTTCGCAGTGAATTACTGACCGCCGGCCTCACAGTTTTCGAGCGCGAAGGATTCGAAGGCGCGACGGTGGCCGCGATCCGCGAGAAGGCCGGTGTGTCCAACGGCAGCTTCTTCCATGTTTTCGGATCGAAGCAGGAATTGGCCGGCACGTTGTTCCTGGATGTTCTCGGGCACTACCACACCGCCATGCTCGCTTCACTCAAAGGCATCGATCACGCCGCGGAGGGTGTTGCGGCGCTGGTCCGTGCGCATCTCGATTGGGTTGTCGATCACCGGCGCGAGGCGCGCTTCCTGTTCGAGATCTCGCGCAGCGAATGGGTCGAGAAGGTGCGCGGCGCGCAACACGAACGTAATGCCGCGCTTGCCGATGGAATCGAGCAATGGCGCGCGCCGCGGGTGGCGCGTGGCGAACTGCTCGCCGTGCCACTGGAAGTGTTCGTCAGCCAGATTATCGGCCCGGCGCAGATCTTCTGCCGCCGTTGGCTGTCGGGCCGCGAGCGGTCCGATCCGCGCATGCAGACGGATGCGCTGATTTCCTGTGCCATTCGGGCGCTGGTCGCTCCTGCTTCAATCCGTGGGGGAGGTGGGCGATGATCGCAAGCGATCAGGATTTCGCGCCGATCGCGCATCATGTTCGCGAGCAGGTCGGCAAGCAGGGATTCATGCATCTTGTCGGCGCGGAGATTGCCGAACTGGGGCGGGGCGTCTGCGTGCTGTCGGTCGCGCGCAAGCCGGAGCTGTTGCAGCAGCACGGATTCTTTCACGGCGGCGTCAGTGCTTTTCTGGTCGACAACGCCACCACCATCGCTGCGGGAACGGCGCGGGGGCAGGGCGCGCTGACTGCGGAATTCAAGCTGAAATTTCTCGCGCCAGCGTTGGGCGAGCGGCTGATCTGCCGCGCGAAAGTGGTCAAGTCCGGCAGGACCGTGTCGGTCGTTGCGGCCGATGTGTTCTGCGTTCAGGACGGTGTCGAGAAGCATACCGCGACGGCGCTCGCCTCGATCGCGATGCTGGATCCGGCATCGGCGTCAAAAGCGAAGAGCCCGGCCTGACGAACAGACCGGGCTCATATCGAACGCCAGAAATGTGAAGGCGCTTACTTCTCGGTGGTCTCGGCCGGAGCTTCTTCACCCTCGTCGTGCTGCGCTTCCGGATCGAAGAACTCGCCGGCGGCGGCGATCGCCTCGGCTGCAGCGTCCTGATCTTCCTGACGCGTGCTGATGTCTTCGCCACGCTTGATGCGCTCGGCTTCGTCGGCGCTGCGCGCGATCGTCACGGTGATGCCGGCCTCGACTTCAGGATGCACGGCAATGGTCACCTTCTTCTGGCCGATCACCTTGATCGGCGCGTCGAGCCAGACCTGCGGCCGGCTCACGGCGACGCCGTCGGCGGCAAGGGCTTCGACGATGTCGCGCACCGTCACCGAACCGAACAGCTGGCCGCTCTCCGACGCCTGACGGATCAAGACGATATCGCGCCCGTTGATCTTCTCGGCAGCCTTGCTCGCTTCCGACTTGGCTACGAGGTTGCGGGCCTCGAGGTCAGCGCGCATGCCTTCATACTTCTCGCGGTTTTCCTTGGTGGCCCGCAGCGCCTTGTTGCGCTTGAGCAGGAAATTGCGGGCAAAGCCACTCTTCACGTTGACGATCTCGCCCATCTGGCCGAGCTTGGCGACGCGCTCCAAAAGAATGACTTCCATTTCAGATCTCCTTCGATGTGTTTGGCTATTTCAGTGTGTTGAAGTGAATGTTGAACGTCAGGTCGGTGGTGCCGGCAGCGATCGCTTCGCGAGATAGCGTTCGCGGATGCCGAAGGCGGCGTCGGCCAGGCCGAGCGCGATCATGCCGATCACGGGCCAGCCGACGAAAAGCGTGGCGGCATAGACGCCGCCGAGAATCAGGGCGCGTCCGGATAGCGCTTGCGTAACGATGTGCAGGGTGGCGAAGCCGGTCATCGCGTAGGCCATCATCAATGACGCGCTGATGATCTGGGAGAAGATCGCGGCCAGTCCGCCTGCGAAGGACAGCAGGATCGCCACCACGACGGCGCCCATCACCCCAGGCGGCATCTTGGTCATGGTGAAGTTGGGCCATGGCCGGCGCAGACGCTGCGAGGTCGCGGTGATTTTTGCCGCCAGCCAGAGATTGAGCGACAGCGCCAGCATCGCGATCATGGTGGCCGCGCCTGGCGCGATCGTCGCCAGCATATCGACCGCGCGCTCGGTGCCCGGCTCGCGGCTTTCGGTAACGCCGCCGCTGACGATGCGCATCAGGCCACGGCGCAGCGCCGCGCCGATGGTTTCGGCGTCGGTGCCGAGCGTGAACAGCGCACTCATGGTGGTCAGTGAGGCGAACACCGCGATCCAGACCAGAAGGCGCCCGACCGGATACCAGTCAAGGGCAGGGGCCATGCTCGCAAGTTGCGGATCGTTGGAGACCGGGCGCGCCAGCAGCGCCAGATGGCCGAGCCACCATGCGGGCAGGGCAATGGTGAGCGCAAACGCCATCATGTAGTTCAGGCCGAACATCGCGCCGATGCCGAGCGCTGCAACCGCGCCGCCGACCAGCGCCGCAGTCGATCCCCAGCCGAGCGCCGTGACCATCAGCGGCAAGGGTGCGAGATAGAACAGCATCAGTGACACGAGCGCGCCCGAGACGATCGAGGCGAACATGGTCGCCGACGCAATGCCGGCTGCAATGGCAATGAGGATGTTCGTCATCATCAGCTGTCCCGCCCCCTTTGAGCGGTTAGAGGCCCCTGGCCCCAACCATCCACCGCGATCGTCGTCGCGGTGTTATGAGAATCAAGCGTCGAGAAAGAAGCGGACGCGCGAGTGCCGCGCGCCCGCTGTGTCGTTTAGCGGATCACGTAAGGCAGCAGCGCCAGGAACCGCGCGCGCTTGATGGCGCGGGCGAGTTCACGCTGCTTCTTCGCCGAAACCGCAGTGATGCGGCTCGGCACGATCTTGCCGCGTTCGGAGACGTAGCGCATCAGCAGCTTCGAATCCTTGTAGTCGATCTTCGGCGCATTCGGGCCCGTGAACGGGCAGGTCTTGCGGCGACGGAAAAACGGACGGCGTGCACCTGCTTCAGCCATTTTACTTACTCCTCAACCGCTGCAGTTGCGTCTTCGTCGCGCGGACGGCGCGGGCCGCGATCGCCGCGGAAGCCACCGCCTTCGCGGTCGCCACGGAAGCCGCCGCCACCGCCACGATCGTCACGTTCGCGATCACGGTCGGCCTTGCGCATCATCGCGGACGGACCTTCCTCGAGTTCGTCGACGCGAACAGTGAGATAACGGATGACGTCTTCGTTGATGCGTTCCTGACGCTCGATCTCGGCGACCACCGCTGCGGGGCCGTCGATGTTGAGCAGCATGAAATGCGCCTTGCGATTCTTGTGCATGCGGTAGGTGAGCGAACGCACGCCCCAGTTCTCGGTCTTGGTGACCTTGCCGCCGAGTCCCTCGATCACGCCGGTAATCTGCGTGGTGAGCTCTTCGACCTGCTGGGCGCTCGCATCCTGACGCGCGAGAAAAACATGCTCGTAAAGAGGCATGGGAGTCCTTTCCAGTGTTAGCGCGGTTCCTGGCGGCAAGCCCTTCGAGACCTTCGGAAAGGACCTCGATATTGCTCAGAAGGCGGAAGCACGGGACGACGGACCGACTGGCCCTGCCGCATCAAGATCGCCTGAAAGGTGACATTGGTGAGACCGTCCGTTCAGCTCCCGGCCGGGATCCACGGATGGGCGCGTTATAAGGGTTTTGGGCTGGATGGCAAGCGAAACCGGTTCATTTTCGGGCGTTGAGGCCTGATCGGCCTCCTGGAATCAGCGGTCTCGGCTCGGCTAGGCTGCGGCGGCCGCAGGCCGATTGATCCGCTGACCGGGCAGGCTGATGACCCGGTCTCGGTCCGCCCTGGTTCCGTTTGAGTTCCCGCTTGCGGCTTGACACCGGCGGCCCCGGCGGTGTCTTACGGCCTATCTTTTGGGGACCCTCATGACAGCAGCATTTACCTTTCCGGGGCAGGGATCGCAAACCGTCGGTATGGGCAAGGCTTTGGCCGACGCCTTTCCAGCCGCACGCGCGGTGTTCGATGAAGTCGACGCCGCTCTGGGTGAAAAGCTTTCGGCCACGATCTGGGAGGGGCCTGCCGAAACGCTGCAACTGACCCAGAACGCCCAGCCCGCCCTGATGGCGGTGTCGCTGGCGACCCTGCGGGTTCTGGAAGGCGAGGCCGGGGTTTCGGTCGGGCGCGATGCCGCGTTCGTTGCCGGTCATTCGCTCGGGGAATATTCCGCCCTCGCTGCGGCGGGAAGCCTGTCGATCACTGATACGGCGCGTCTGCTGCGCACCCGCGGACTGGCGATGCAAAAGGCCGTGCCGGTCGGCGTCGGCGCGATGGCGGCTTTGCTCGGTCTCGATTACGACACCGCGGTGGCTGTGGCTGTCGAAGCCGCGCAGAACGGTGTCTGCCAGGCTGCCAACGACAATGGCGGCGGACAGGTTGTGGTGTCAGGCGACAAGGCTGCTGTCGATCGCGCCGTCGAGATTGCCAAGACCAAGGGCGCCAAGCGCGCCATGCTGCTGCCGGTGTCAGCGCCATTCCACTGCCGTCTGATGCAGCCGGCTGCCGACGCGATGGCCGAAGCACTGGCCGGCGTCACCATCAACAAGCCCGCCGCGCCGCTGGTGTCCAACGTACTGGCATCGGCGATCGCCGATCCGGACGAGATCCGCAAGCGGCTGGTCGAGCAGGTCACCGGCACGGTGCGCTGGCGCGAGAGCGTCGCCTGGATGGCATCGCAGGGTGTGACCCATTTCCTCGAGATCGGTGCCGGCAAGGTTCTGTCGGGTCTGGTCAAGCGCATCGCCGACGGCGCGGTTGGCGTTTCGGTCGGTGGGCCCAACGACATTGCCGCCGCGAAAGACGCATTGGCTGCGTCGAAATAACGGCTACGGGAGTACACAGGATGTTCGATCTGACTGGCAGGATGGCGCTCGTGACTGGGGCAACCGGCGGTATCGGCGGCGCGATTGCGCGGGCGCTGCATGGGCAGGGCGCGACGGTAGCGATTTCCGGTACGCGGCGTGAAGTGCTGGAGACGTTCGCCGCTGAGCTGAAGGAGCGCGTGCATGTGTTGCCGTGCAACCTCTCCAACGCGGAAGAAGTCGAGGCGCTGGTTCCGGCGGCCGAGAAGGCGATGGGGCAGCTCGACATCCTCGTTTGCAACGCCGGGATCACGCGCGACAACCTGTTCGTTCAATTGCGCGACGAGGACTGGAACGACGTGATCAACGTCAACCTGACCGCGACATTTCGCCTGACCCGCGCCGCGACCAAATTGATGATGCGCAAACGCTTCGGCCGCATCATTGCCATCACCTCGGTGGTCGGCGTTACCGGCAATGCCGGTCAGGGCAATTACGCGGCCTCGAAGGCCGGTCTGATCGGCATGATGAAGTCGCTCGGCGCCGAATACGCACGGCGCAATGTGACAGCGAACTGCATCGCGCCGGGCTTCATTGCCACGCCGATGACCGACGTGCTCAACGAGAAGCAGCGCGAAGCGGTGCTCGGCAGGGTGCCGGCCGGGCGGCTCGGGACGCCGGAAGATATCGCGGCGGCGGCGGTCTATCTCGCCTCCAACGAGGCTGCCTACGTCACCGGACAAACCCTTCACGTCAACGGTGGAATGGCAATGATCTGAGGGGCCTGCGCGGTTCCTGTGCGTTTCCCGAGGAATGGGGTGTTGTAGTCAAGGCCGGGGAAGTATGGTAACCGGACGGCTATCGGCAGGGGCGTTTTTCAGGCAGGGTGGAAACCCGGCGGCCTGTGGGATAAATGCTCCAATTCGGTGAATGGTGCGTGTTCCGGCGGCAAAGCCGGTCCCCGCTGTCGTGGACCAAGCGCAAGGGGAAGAACGCCATTGCAGGATTCCAAAACCCTGTATATTGCCCTTGCATCGTTCGCCCCCGTGTGGACGAACAGAATTTGACGAACTAACTCACGCGATGGCTCGTATCGTTTTGCGGTCGAGTTTAACGGAACAAGCACGAGGTTGATACGATGAGTGAGATTGGCGAGCGGGTTAAGAAGATCGTGGTGGAACACCTCGGCGTCGAACCCGAAAAGGTTATCGACTCTGCGAGTTTCATTGATGATCTGGGTGCCGACAGCCTCGATACCGTCGAACTCGTCATGGCATTCGAGGAAGAATTCGGCTGCGAAATTCCGGACGATGCCGCCGAGACGATTCTCACCGTCGGCGACGCCACCAAGTTTCTCGAGAAAAACGCAAAAAGCTGACGCTCGCGCGCAGTGCTGACGCGGACCGGCGGGCTGAATAACAGCGGCCCGCCGTCTTGCTGTTTTAGCGCTGCCAATGCGGAGCCGGAGTGCGCCAGATGAGACGGGTTGTCGTCACGGGCCTTGGCATGGTGTCGCCACTGGGGCGCGGCGTCGAAACGACGTGGGCGCGGATTCTCAACGGCGATAGCGGCGCCCGCAAGATCGATCATTTTGATGTTTCCGATCTGACCTGTCAGATCGCCTGCGTGATTCCGCGCGGCGACGGCACCGAAGGCACGTTCAATCCTGACCAGTGGATGGAGCCGAAGGAGCAGCGCAAGGTCGACGACTTCATCGTCTTTGCGATGGCGGCGGCGACCGAGGCGCTCGACGATGCGAACTGGCATCCGTCGACTGAGGATGAACGTTGCGCCACCGGCACGATGATCGGTTCGGGCATCGGCGGTGTCGAAGGCATCGGTGAAGCCGCGATCATCCTGAAGGAGCGCGGGCCGCGCAAGCTGTCGCCATTTTTCATTCCGGGCCGCCTGATCAATCTCGCTTCGGGTTACGTCTCGATCAAGCACGGTCTCAAGGGACCAAACCACGCGGTGGTGACCGCGTGTTCGACGGGCGCACATGCGATCGGTGACGCCAGCCGGCTGATCGCATTCGGCGACGCCGACGTGATGGTTGCGGGCGGTGCGGAGTCCGCGGTCAATCGTTTGGCGATGGGCGGGTTCTGCGCGCTGCGCGCGATGTCCACAGGTTACAACGACCGTCCGACGATCGCGTCGCGTCCTTACGACAAGGACCGCGACGGTTTCGTGATGGGCGAGGGTGCTGGTGTCGTCGTGCTGGAAGAATACGAGCACGCCAAAAAGCGCGGCGCCAAGATTTACGCCGAGGTGATCGGCTATGGCCTGACCGGCGACGCCTATCACATTACGGCGCCCGCCGAGGACGGCAACGGCGCGTTCCGCTGCATGACCGCCGCGATCAAGCGTGCCGGCATCACGGCCTCCGATCTCGATTACATCAACGCGCACGGCACCTCGACGCCGCTGGGCGACGAGATTGAACTCGGGGCGGCGGAACGGCTGCTCGGCAATGCCGCCTCCGAGGTGTCGATGTCATCGACAAAGTCGTCGACCGGACATCTGCTCGGCGCCGCCGGTGCGATTGAGGCGATTTTCTCGATTCTGGCGATTCGCGACAATGTTGCACCGCCGACCATCAATCTGGATAATCCGTCGGTCGAGACCGCGATCGATCTCGTTCCGCACAAGGCAAGGCAGCGGGAGATCAATGTCGCGCTGTCGAATTCGTTCGGTTTTGGCGGCACCAACGCGTCGCTGATCGTCAGGCGGGTTGCGAATTAACAAGCGGTAAGACTTCACCGAATTGCCGGATTCAGTCATATTGCTAACTGCGATGCATGCGAAACAGTGAACGGGGCCGGCCGTCATTCCAGGTGACAGGCCGGCGGGAATTCAGGTTGCAACATGAGTCAAAGACCGCCGATTTCTCCGAGGAGCCCGCGTGCCGCGCTCGAGCCTGAGCAGGTTCCGCAGCCGCCGCGGCGTTCGGACCGGGCGCGTAATCCCTTCGTCGTCGCGGGCAATGCGATCATCACCGCGCTGTTGCTGATCATCATCGGCGCGGGCGGTCTTTACGTCTATGGCAAGCAGGTTCTGAGCGCCAAGGGGCCGCTGACGGCCGACAAGACCGTCAACATTCCGCCCCGTGCCGGCATGGCCGACATCGGCGAGATCCTTCAGCGCGAAGGCGTTATCAAGGCTGACAAGTGGACCTTCATCGGCAGCGTGCTGGCGATGCGCGCGCGCTCCGAACTGAAGTCGGGCGAATTCCTGTTTCCCAAACAGGCAAGTCTCGCCGCTGTGATCGGCACCATCGTCGAAGGCAAGGTGGTGCAACATTCGTTCACCGTGCCGGAGGGGCTGACATCCGAGCAGATCGTTGCCCGTCTTCAGGAGAACGATATTTTCGCCGGTACGCCGCATGAGATTCCGCGCGAGGGAACGCTGCTGCCGGACACCTACAAGTTTCCGCGCGGCACCCCGCGCGATCAGGTGATCCAGCGGATGCAGCAGGCGCACAAGCGCGTGCTGGCCGAGATATGGGAACGCCGCAGTCCCGATCTTCCGGTCCGCTCGCCGGAGCAACTGGTGACGCTGGCGTCGATCGTTGAGAAGGAAACGGGCAGGGCGGATGAGCGCAGCCGCGTCGCCGCTGTATTCGTCAACCGGCTTCGCCAGAAGATCAAGTTGCAGTCCGATCCGACGATCATCTATGGCCTAGTCGGCGGCAAGGGGACCCTCGGCCGTCCGATCAAGCGCAGCGAGATCACCCAGCCGTCGCCCTACAATACCTATGTGATCGAGGGGCTGCCGCCGGGGCCGATCGCCAATCCCGGACGCGCCTCGCTCGAAGCCACCGCCAATCCCGCACGCACCCGCGACCTGTTTTTCGTCGCCGATGGCACCGGCGGTCATACCTTCACCGAGAGCTACGATCAGCACCAGAAGGCGGTGGTGAAACTGCGCGCGCTGGAGCGCCAGCAGCAGAACGATACCTCGGAGCCTGAAGAAGCCCCGGCAGCGCCTGCCGCGCCGGCCGCAGCGCCCAGCGCGCCGGCCGGATCGAAGAAGGGATCGCCGCGCACTGGCGGCTCGCCGAAGTCGTCTGCTGCAAGTTCGGCCCATGCCGAAGCCAAGCCCGAGGACACGCCGCCGGCATCCCATGGGCGGCATAAGCGGGTGCCCAGCCGCGCCAAGAACGGCCCGGTGCCACTGGTCGTTGCGCCTGCACCGAAGCAGTAGCCCGCCGCAGGTTCATCCATCATTTCCTACGGTGCGGTCCTGTATTCAGGCCGGAAAACCGGTATCCATCACCGCTGAAACCGCGTTATTGTCCGGAAGGTTCGCGTTCTGCGAATCTTCCTGATGATTCAGCCTGAGATGGAGTCGCGATGGCGTTGTCGAGCATGACCGGATTCGCGCGGAGCCATGGCACCAGCGGACCCTATTCGTTCGAATGGGAATTGAAGTCCGTCAACGCCAAGGGGCTCGATTTCCGGATGCGGTTGCCGCCGGGATGGGACGAGGTCGAACCGGTCGCCCGCAAGCGCGCTACTGAAGTTCTGTCGCGTGGCACCGTCTATGCCAACCTGACCGTCAAACGTACCGGCATCGTCTCGTCGGTCCGGATCAACGAAGAGATTCTGGCCTCGATCCTGAGCGTCGCCAGCGACCTGTCAAAGAAAATCAGCGCCGCGCCGCCGAGCGTCGACGGATTGCTTGCGGTCAAGGGCGTCATCGAGGTGGCCGAGCCGGAGAGCGACGAAGCGGAGATACAGGCAGCGAAGGTGGCCGTCGCCGCAACCTTCGAGCAGGCACTGCACAGCCTGGTTGACATGCGCAAGCGTGAGGGCACCTCACTGAAGCAAATTCTCGTCCAGCGCATCGATGAAATCGAACGGCTGGCCGGAAGGGCGGAAGCTGCACCCGGCCGCAAGCCGGAGGCAATCCGGGCGCGGCTCGCCGAACAGATCGCGACGTTGCTCGAAGCTTCCGACCGTTTTGATTCCGAGCGGCTCAATCAGGAAGCGCTGATGATGGCGACCAGGGCAGATATCCGCGAGGAGCTTGACCGCATCGCCTCCCATGTCATGCAGGCGCGCGAACTGCTCGGCAAGGGCGGCGCGATCGGCCGCCGCCTCGATTTTCTCGCACAGGAGTTCAACCGCGAGGTCAACACCTGCTGCTCGAAGTCCAACGATCTCGAGCTGACCAATACCGGTCTCGAGATGAAAAACGTGGTCGAGCAGTTTCGCGAGCAGGTTCAGAATCTGGAGTAGGGCATGACGGCTGGGGGCGAAAAGACCAGTTCGGGAGCCGCGCGGCGCGGGCTGATGTTCGTGCTGTCGTCGCCGTCGGGCGCCGGCAAATCGACGCTGGCGGGCATGCTGATCAAAAAGATGGCAGGCCTGCGGATGTCGGTGTCGGTGACGACGCGTGCGAAGCGGCCCGGCGAGGTCGACGGTCAGCACTATCATTTCATCGACAAGGCGAAGTTCGACGAGATGGCGAAGGCTGACGAGTTATTGGAGCACGCGCCTGTCTTCGACAATTTTTACGGTACGCCGCGCCAGCCGGTCGAAGCGGCACTAGCTGCCGGGCAGGACGTGTTGTTCGATATCGATTGGCAGGGTACGCAACAGTTGCGCGAGAAGGCACGCGCCGATGTCGTCAGTGTTTTCATCTTGCCGCCGTCCGCAGCCGATCTTGAGAAGCGTCTCCATACCCGTGCACAGGATTCCGACGCGGTGATCCGCAGCCGGATGGATCGCGCCAGCCACGAACTCAGCCACTGGGCCGAATACGATTACGTTGTCACCAACTATGACCTAACCACGGCATTCGCGGAGGTCGAAACCATCCTCAAGGCCGAACGTCTCAAGCGCGAACGCCAGACCGGCTTGTCGGCTTTTGTCCGCGATCTGCAAAACCAGCTCGGCGGATAGATTTTCGGATCCGGCTATTCCGCTGGATCCGCGCGACCGGAGTTGTCTCATGATTTCCACCGCACTCACCCAGCTGTTCGATCTTCGCGCGCCGATATTGTCCGCTCCAATGGCCGGCATTGCGGGCGGTGCGCTGGCGGCTGCGGTGACGCGGGCGGGCGGTCTTGGCGTGATTGGCGGCGGCTACGGCGATCGTGACTGGCTGAAATCGCAACTCGCAGCGGCAGGCAACACGCCGGTCGGCGTCGGCTTCATCACATGGTCGATGGCGAAGCGGCCGGATCTGCTTAAGCTTGCGCTCGACCATGCGCCGAAAGCGATCTTCCTGTCGTTCGGCGATCTGCGGCCGTTCGCACCGTTGGTCAAGCAGGCCGGGATTCCACTGATAGCGCAGGTCCAGACCTTGCGCGATGCGAAAGTGGCGCGCGACGAGGGCGCCGATGTCATCGTTGCGCAAGGCACCGAAGCCGGTGGCCACGGTTCGATACGCAGCACATTCACGCTGGTGCCCGAAGTGGTTGACGCTGTCGGGCTTGTCCCAGTGGTTGCGGCGGGCGGCGTTGCCGACGGGCGCGGGCTGGCTGCCGCGCTCATGCTGGGTGCCGCCGGAGTACTATGCGGAACGGCTTTTGTGACCTCGGAAGAAACGCTGCTGCATCCGAACGTCAAGGCTGCGGCCGTCGCGGCAACCGGCGATGACACTTTGCGTAGTTCAGTATTCGACGTTGCGCGCAGCATCGACTGGCCGGAGCCATGGACGATGCGCACATTGCGCAACGCGTTCTCGGATCAGTGGGCGGATGATTTCGACGGGCTGCGCAGCAATGCCGCTCGGGAAGCCGCGCGTTACGCCAAAGCGCGCGATGCCGGTGATACCGATGTCTCCGCGGTGATCGTCGGCGAGGGCATCGGTCTCATCCACGCAGTCCAGCCCGCCGCTCAGGTGGTGCAGCGGATTGTCGACCAGGCGGAAAAGCTGCTCGCGCGGTAGCGTCGTGGCCGGATCAGGCCGCCGAGCGCTTGACCCGCTGGAGAAGTTTCTCGAGCTCGTCTTGCGGGGCGTCTACGTCCCGATCAGCAACGTCACGCAGCTCGCGCGGCAAGTTGTCGTTGCGCGTCGGCTGCTCGGCGTCCCACGGGGCGGGCGGATTGTCGGTGTCGACATGATCCCAGATCGCGCGTCGCGGACGCTGCTCCGCGATTTGCCGTGGCCGGATGTATCTCAGGATGGCCGGGCCGATGATGGCTGCAAGTGCCAGCAGCCCCGCAAGCACACTCAGCCCGAGACCGAGGGTGCTGACTGCACTCTCTGGTGCTTGCTCTTGGGGCGCCGCCGGGGTGATTGCGAATCCAACGGTGGAAGGACGCGGCTGCTGCGGTTTCGCGGCGGCCTGCTCATTCTGAGCCTGCTTCCTCGCCAGCATGGTCTGCGCATCGGTCGAAGCAGCGGTGCTCACCTGATCGGGCCAGCGTGAAGAGAAAGCGGCCGTGCCGTCGGATGCAGCTGGTTGATTTGGCGCAGCGTTTGGTTCGGGCTGTTCAGTGATCGGCGGCCAGACGGATTCAGCGAGCTTCTGGTCTTCGGTGGAAAGCTTCGGCTCAGCCTGCTTCTTGTCAGCGGGAATTTCGGCGCGAGCATTAGCGATGGATCGGTCGGAACGCTCGGGTTTGTTCGGCGGGGTGGCATCTGCTGTCGGCGAAGGGGTCGCCTCGGAAGGAGATGAATCGGCTTCGGCCGATGCCGAAGGTTTTTCCGGCACAGCTTTTTTGCTCTTGGCGACTTCGTCCGCGAGATACCAGCACTTCTTCTTGGTCGCTCTGTCAGTCCGATAGTACCAATGCGCGCCTTGCGGAGCGACGCCCTTCGGCGCGGCGTGACAGTCGTTGGCGGTGCTTGCCGCAGCGCCTTGCTGAGCGGCGACTTCGGGAGCAGCGAAGGCAGCGCCGGCAAGGAGACTGAGCGCGACGGCCGCGGCGGATGTGATGATGGATTTGTTCGGCATTCTGCCCCTCTATGTCGCTCAACGCATACTTTCCGCGTCGGGTTTTCGGCGACAAGTTGGGTGGCAATGCGCCGCAAATCCGGACAGCGTAAGGCTTAATTCGGGCGCGTGCTTTTGCGAGCAAGCGAGAGAGTGTTGCTGGTCGCTATTTGCGGTTGTGTGAGTGGATATCGAGCATGCGGTGAGACACGGGGCTCTCGCCCCGCGCCTCACCCAGGCACATATGGCGGTGTGTTGTACGATCAGTTCCGCAGCATGATGCGGCCGACCACCTTGCCGGCGCGCAGTTCCTCGATCCATTTCTGGACGTCAGCCATCGGTTCTTCGCGGATCGGCGTCGGCTTGACCTTGCCAGCGCGTGCCAGCGCCATCAGTTCGTGCGCTTCTTCCAGCGTGCCGACCATGAAACCCTCGATGGTCATGCGCTTGTAGATCCACTGCACCATCGGCAGGTTGAAGTTGCCGCCCATCAGGCCGGACACGACGATCTTGCCGCCGCGCGCCAGCACCGACACGGCGAACGCCATCGATTTTTCATTGCCGGCGAAATCGACAACCTCGTCAAAGCCGCCGCCGCTTTCCTTAAGAATACGCTTGACGATGTCGGCCTCCGACGGGTCGTAGGCGACCGAGGCGCCGTTCTTGAGTGCTGCCTCGCGGGCCGACGCACTGAGATCGGCAACCGAAATCGGCTGCTTGAACATGGCCGGTGCGAACGCAAGTCCCATCATGCCAACGCCGCCGAGGCCGATCAGCAGGAGATTACGCTGGCGTGGCCGATCGGCGAGGCGCTTGAGCGCGCCGTAGGCGGTGACGCCCGAACACATCAGGGTCGCAGCCATGTTGACAGGCAGCGGATCGTAGTCGAGCAGGTATTTCGCATCCGGCACCAGTACGTGGCTGGCAAAGCCGCCGTCGATCGAGACGCCAAGGAAGCGCTGTTTCGCGCACAGGTTTTCATCGCCGCTGAGACATTCAGCGCATTGACCGCAGCCGATCCACGGGAACACGGCCTTCTTCTTGCCGATCAGGTCCTTCGAGACGTCCGGGCCGACCTCGTCGACGACGCCTGCAATCTCGTGGCCGAGCGTGAAGGGCAGGGTCATGCCGCGCGTGGTGTCGAGCTTCTTGCCGCCCCCGAGGTCGGCGTAGCCGTCCTGGATATGAAGATCGGAATGACACAGGCCGCAACGCTCGATGCGCACCAGCACTTCCTTGCCTTGCGGCTTCGGTGTGTCGACGATCGTTTCGCACAGCGGCGCGTCGAACTTCACCAGCGATTGACGGACCATTCTTGCCATTCGGCCTTTCTCCTTCAAAACGTCTATGACTTGGCTGATCTTATATTCGTCAATTCCCGCGCCATGGCAACAAAGCCCGAGATTGGCACGGTTTCAGCGCGTCGCACCGGATCGATGCCGGCGGCGGCGGCGAGCAACGCCGGATCTACGCCGAGCGATTTGAGGCTTTGGCGCAGCATTTTCCTGCGCTGATTGAAGGCTGATGCGGTGACCTGCTCGAGCGCGCGGCGCTCGCACGGCTCCGGTGCAGCGCGCGGAATCAGGCGCACCACCGACGATGTCACTTTGGGCGGCGGCACGAATGCGTTGGGCGCAATATCGAACAGGATCTTGGTTTCGGCGCGCCAGTTCGACAGCACGCCGAGGCGGCCATAGGCGTTATCATTCTCACGCGCCACGATACGTTCGGCAACCTCGCGCTGAAACATCAGCACCATCATGTCGTACCACGGCGGCCATGGCTCCGCGCACAGCCAGTCGATTAGGAGCGCGGTGGCGATGTTGTAGGGCAGGTTGGCGACGATCCTCGCGCGCTCCCCATTCAGCAGCGGACGCGGGTCGAAGGTCATGGCGTCGGCATTGGCGATATGAAGACGGCCGGGATAACGCTGCGCGATTTCCTCCAGCGCGGGAATGGCGCGTTCGTCGCGCTCGACCGCGATCACACGTCTGGCGCCGAGCGCCAGCAGCGCGCGTGTCAGTCCACCGGGGCCGGGACCGATCTCAACGATGGTCGCGTCTTCGAGCGGACCCGCGGCACGTGCAATCCGCGCCGTCAGGTTGAGGTCGAGCAGAAAGTTCTGGCCGAGAGATTTACGCGCAGACAGATCGTGACGCTGGATGACGTCGCGCAGCGGCGGCAGATCGTCGATCTGGGCCATTATGCCGGCTTCGCCTGCGCCATGCGGGCGGCGAGACGCAGCGCCGCGATCAGGCTCGCCGGGTTGGCCTTGCCGGTGCCGGCGATGTCGAAGGCGGTGCCGTGATCGGGCGATGTGCGGATGAACGGCAGGCCGAGTGTGACGTTGACGCCGTCTTCGAAAGCAATGGTCTTGATCGGGATCAGTGCCTGATCGTGGTACATGCAGATCGCGCAGTCGTAGCTCTTACGCGCGGCGGCATGAAACATGGTGTCAGCGGGCAACGGGCCTCGCACATCGATGCCCTCGTTGCGCAATGTGGCAATGGCGGGGGCAATAATCGCTTGGTCCTCAGTGCCGAGCGAACCGTCTTCGCCAGCGTGCGGATTGAGCCCGGAGATCGCAAGACGCGGCTTCGCAATTCCGAAGCGCGCGCGCAGGTCGGCCGCGACGATCCGCGCTGTCCTCGCAATCAGATCTGATGTGAGGTGCGTGATGGCATCACGCAGCGGCAAATGAATGGTCACAGGCACCACGGCCAGCTCAGGCGACCACAGCATCATCACGGGAAGGGGCACCGGGCCACCGGCGGCCGACAGTTCGGCAAGGAATTCGGTATGGCCCGGGTGGATGAAGCCCGCGCGAAAAAGCACGCTTTTGGCGATCGGGTTGGTGACCACCGCACTGGCGTGGCCGGCGACGACATCGGCGACGGCCTGACGGATCGAAGCGATCGCCGCTGGCGCGCTGCTGTCGTCCGGCTGGCCGGGCTGCGCGGTGATCGCGTGACCGCCATCGACAACCGGCAGTGCGTCCGCGAACAACGCGACGGCGTCGGCGGGGTGTGCGTTGGCAAGCGCCAGTTTGACGCCGAGGATTTTGGCGCGCGCCGCGAGAAACGCGCCGTCGCCGATCAGGTAAAAAGGTGGAAGCGCGAGCTCCTGCCGCCGCACCCAGGCCGCAATCGCGATATCTGGCCCGATGCCTGCCGGTTCGCCGATCGTCAGAGCAAGGGGCTTCGATGTCATGTCCGGCTTTCAGGTCTCATCCCGTTGCGCGCCTCATGCCGGGCGCGCAACGGTTGGCCGCCTCATCGGCGATATTCGATCATCGCGCCCTTGCGGAGATCTTCCAGATAATCCTTCGACTTGGCCTCGAATTTCTGGACGTACAGCTTGTCGCGGGCTTCCTTCTTCGCAGGCGCATCCGCCGTGGTCGGCTTGCGATCGCACAGCGCAACCATTTCGATGCCCTGCTTGGTAACTTCAGGAGCGGTAAGATGGCCGATCGGAGTTTTGTCGAGCACCTGACGCAGGGCAGGCGGCAGGTCGGCCGATGTCTTGACGACGAGGTCGCGGATGGCTGCATCGCGCAGTGTGCGGAAAATGCTCAGCGCTTCGTCGCAGCTCTGAATCCGGTTGCGCAAGGCTTCGGCTTCCCTGCGCCGTGATTCAATCGTCGCCGATGAGCCGCGCGCGACTACCAGCATGATCGGGCGCATCCGGTATTCGAAGCTGTCGGCCTGCTGTCCGTTGCTCTCTGGAATCGCCGAGCGGACGTCTTGTTCGCCGACCATCAGGCTTTGCTGAAACCTCCCGCGGATCAGTGCATTCCATGCGGTTTCCGCCTTCAGGCGCGCCTTCAAGGTTTCAGGGCGAATTCCCTTGGATTCCAGAACCTTCGAGAGCTGATCGGGGCTGAGCCGCATCCGTGCGCCCATGCCGGCGTAAGCATTGTCGACGTCCGATGCGCTGAGATCGATGGTGAATTTTTTGGCTTCCTTGATCTTGATCTTGTCGTCGATCAGTTCCTGGATCACCTCTTTGCGCGACGGCGATTTGTGCATGGTCAGCGCGATCAGTTTCGAGCGCTGCTGAATATCGAGATCGGTGATCGGTTCGCCGTTGACCATAACGACAACCTGGGCCTGAGCGGGTGACGGCTGGGCAACGAACATCAGCGCCGCGATCATGAGCGGGATGCCGGAGGTCAGGGAAGAAAGAAATCTTGCTGTCATCATGTCGTCCGTGAAGTTAGGCGCCCCAACTTGCAATTTTGCCAATCGGCACGAACGCGCGGCGCGACAGCGCCGGCGTCTGTGCCTACTGCACCGTTCCAACGCTGGTGGAGACTGCCGTTCCGCCGATCGTCCGCAAGCCGATCTGGAACATCACACGATGATCGGTGACAGGCTGCAGATTACCGATCGTCGTGTAGTCGTAATCGGTGACGTAATTGACCGCCAGAATGAAGCAGTCATCCACATAGCCTGCACCGATCAGGTACTGATTGACCTTCTGGGCACTGAGGTCGTAGCGCAGGCCGCCGGAGACAACCCAGTTTGCCGCAACCTTGAGCGAGCCGGTCCCGAGAATGCCTTCACGGCGGTTCAGGAAGCCGAGCTCGGGCTGCGAGGCGTAGTTGCCATACAGCAGGCTGACCGACCAGCGATCGAAATTGGCGCGAGCTTCGGCCTCGAAGCGCTTCACTTCCGCCGTGTCTTCGTCGAGCCTGGCGCGCGTCGTGAAGCTGTAGATTCTGTTCGGTGAATAGGCGAGGCGGGCGACGTAATCGGAGCGTGGGGTCTCCAGGCCGGTGTTGATGCCCGTATTCGTCAGATCCTGCACGGCGTAGGAGTTCATCCCGAACAACTGGTAGGACTGACCGAACAGGGCGTTGATGGACCCGCCGTGATCGAATTGCGTCGTCGACTGGATACCGACATTGGCGCGGCCACCGCCTTCGACGCGATCCCATCCCGAGAACTTGTTCACGCTGAACAAGTTGGTGTCGTCGAACGTCAGGCTTTGCGCGTCTTCGTTGGGCAGGGTGCCGGCGTGAGTTTCGTTCGGCCGGATGATGACCTGTGCGATCGGTTCGACAGTGGTCGTGCCCCACGGCTGCACATTGATGAACGGATAGCGATATTCGAGCCCAACTGCCGGCATCACCCGCGCAACCTGGGTCTCGCCGGTGTTCGTGAAGTTCGAGACGCCCGGCTGATTGAGGATGTTGGCGTCAATCAGGTCGGCGCGCACCGATGCGAAGGGAGTGAATATCTGGCCGTACGGATCGGTGAAGGAGCGGCGCCACTGGGCCTCGCCGGATAGCCGGGTGTAGTTGCCGGCAACGCCGCGCAGCAGGCAATTGCCGGGCGTCCGGGCGCGCGGGTCGGCGCTGGTCGGCAAACACCAGCCGTTGTTGGCCGCCGTCGTCGTGATCGGATCGAACGCTGCGGTTTCGCGGCTCAGGCTGGTGAAGTTCGCCTTGTAGCTGAACTCGCCGCCGAGCAGCGACCGGTTGAAGACGTTGGCGTAGTCGATCACCGGATGAACGATCGGAATCTGGCTCTGGATATCGGCGGCCGAGTAGCCGAGATAATAGATCGTGCGGGCGTCAAAATAGCTGCGGTTGCCGACGCCGGTCAGATAGAGCTGCGATGTGCCTTCCGTCGGCGTCAGCAGGAACGCGCCGAGTGGGTTCTTGTATGCCGCCAGATTGTAATCGCGGAAGAACGTATTGTCGGTGGCGGCGACGGCATCCCAGCCCCAGACCCATTTGTCGTTCAGCGCGAACTGGCCGCTTGAATCGATGCCGCCACGGAATTTGCGATCCCCGGCCTGACCGGCGAATACGCCCGGGTCCTGCTGGCTGATGCCATAGGCGCGGATTTCATAGGCGCCGTTGATCAGGCGATGACGGAAATCGCCCTGCATCAGGAGGCCTTGCTTGGTGGTGTAGCGCGGCGTGAGGGTCAGGTCGTAGTTGGGGGCGAGCGCCCAATAGAATGGCGTCTCGATGCCGATGCCCGTCGCCGAGTTGCTGCTGGCCCACGGCATCAGGAAGCCGGTCTTGCGCTTCACAGTCGGATCGGGCGTCGAGAAATAGGGCATATAGGCGATCGGCATGCCGAAGAATTCGAGGGTCGCATCCTCGAAATAGAGCATCCGCTCGGTCTGGTTGTGGATGATGCGCGCGCCCTTGACCTGCCACAGCGGCGGTTTCTTCGGATTGTCCTTACAGGCAGCGCAGGCCGTATAGACGCCGCTCTGGAATACCGTGCTTTCGCCTTTGCTGCGGTCGGCGCGCGCTGCCGCCATCCGGGTCTGGTCCGGCGTGTCGAGCCGCAGCGAATCGACAAAGCCGTCGCGATAGTCGTCGCTGAGGTCGAGCATCTTGGCGTAGGTGATCTTGCCGTCCGCATCGGTCATGCGAACGTTGCCCTCGGCGTGCAGCCGCTTGGTCTTCTGGTCGTAAGTGACCTTGTCGGCTTCGAGCGTCGATCCGTTGTAGTAGATCTGAACATTGCCGACCGCGGCGACGCGCGAGTTGTTGTAGTCGTAATTGACCTCAAGCGCCTGCACGAGCATCTGCCCGTCCTTGGCGGCGGTATTTTTCGGCGGCTTTTTCGGTGTCGGGCGCGGATTATAGGTGAAGGTCTGGGCGGCCGCAGGGGTCGAAGCGGCCGCGAACACACCGGCAACACCGAGCACCAGAACAGCAGACATGACGAGGCGATAACGGCGCAAGCGATTGCGCCGCCTGAACGCAGGCGTCCGTCCTTGGAGGGCGGCGACAACGGCCACTACCCGTCCTCCTGGTACAGCAAGGCTAAAAAACCGGTCAGGCCGCCCACGCAAACGGGCAGCCATGCGGCAGCGAGCGGGTGCATCAACTCGGCCTTGCTCAAATCCTCAGTTACTTTCTGCAGGACATAGAGCAGAAACCCTGCACCCACGCCACTTAAAACCATCTTCTGTACGCCGCCGAACCTGAAGAATCGTAAACTGACGGCGGCCGCAAGCATAACCATCGCAGCCAATAGAAATGGGCGCGAGATCAGCTTTTGATACTGTAGTCGATAGCCTGCTGTCGCCAGACCAGACCCGGCAGAGGACTTGATGTAGTCTGGCAGTTGCCAAAAAGACACAGTTTCGGGAGTGGCAAAGCTGTTCCGGACTTGTGCCGGGGTCAGAGGTGTATTCAGATAGAAGCTCGCGTCGTCGACCGGAGGATCGGTCATGGTGTACCGGCGAACTTTCTTGAAGTGCCAGCGCCCCGGTTCCAGCGTCGCTTCCCGAGCCTCGATTCGGTCCTTGAACGTGCCATCCGGCAAGAACTGGAAGACGGTCAGCCCGGCGAGTCGCATGCCCTGGCCCTGACTGGATGCAGCGTTGATGATCGCCTGGCCCTCTGGCGTCGACTGATTGATCCAGAAACCGGAGGCATCCTGCAAACCGGACGCGCGGCCGGAGAATAACTCCGACTCCATCTCCTTGGCGCGCTCCTGCATCGCGGCCGACAGCGGATTGTAAATCATCGTCGCCGCGACGCCGAGCAGCATGGCGCTCAACAGAGCGGGGGTGATGAACTGCCAGGCCGAAATGCCGGCCGCGCGCGCGATTACCAGTTCGAGGCTTCGCGACAACGACAGATAACAGGACATCGCGCCGATCAGGATGCAGAACGGCATCACTCGTTCGAGCAATTGCGGCACGCGAAAAAATGAGGTCTCGGCAACAAAAAGCGCCGACGCCGACGGGATGTTTGCGGTACGCCGCATCAGTTCGATGTAATCGACAAGCACGATTAGTACGAAAATACCAAGGAACGCGGCGACCGACGCCACGATGAATCGTTTCGCGAAATAGCGCGCCAGCGTGTTCGCTATCATTGACGCCACCACATCATGATGTCGCCAGCGGGCGGTTGAAGCGTGCGGCCCATCGCGTCAGGATTTCCATGACCGAGACAGGCGCGTCTATGACCTTGCCCCCAGCAATCATCCAGGCGCTGATGCCCGCGACGAACGCGAGCATCGAATACTGAACGACCACCGCGATGGGCGAGGAAACCGCCAATACGGAACAGGCAAATCCGGCAATGCGCACGATGGTGACTGCAAGAACGGCGCTTGTCATCGCGAAGCTGCGGCTCTGGCGCGTCGTGCGTGGAGCGCCGAGGAATGCGAATGTCAGTGCGACGAATACAAAGGGATAGATCGGCGCGAGCAGCCGATCATGCAATTCGGCGCGAAACTGGCCCGGCAGCTTTTTGTAAACGGGATCGTCCTTTGGCGGGAACATCAACTCCCACAGGAAGCGTTCGCGCACGGTGTAGCTGATATTCTGGTTCGACGAGGAGGCATACTTGGACATGTCGAAGGCATAGCGCCCGAATGCCACCAGAGCCGGATCGCGTTTGCCGACCTCGAAGCGCTGCAGGTTGCCGTCCTCCAGCACAAGGAACGACCCCTTGTCGTTTTTCAACACGGTCCCGTGCTGGGCGATGATGCTGATGCGCTCTTTGGGATCGCGGCGATCGTCGACGAAGATGCCGACCAGCTGGCCGCCCGGCCGGCGTTCGCGGATGCGCACCGTCAGGTTGGCGTCGAGCTGCGTGAAGCGGCCAGGCTGGAGAATGTTGGACAGGATATCGGCGGTGATTTCAGTGTCCCAGCGCTTGAGCCGTCGCAATCCGTCCGGCGCGAGGTATGCGCTGATAAAGGTCACACCTAACGACACCACGATGGTGGCGTAGAGAAACGGACGAAATATCTGCCACGGGCGCATTCCGGCGGCGTTCATGACGATGATTTCGGAATCGGTCGCCAGCTTGCTCAGGGTATGGGCAACCGCAATGACCGCGGCGATCGGCGCGATGATCAGAACGAGGAGGGGAATCGCCAGCCCTGTCACGCCGAGAAAGACCAGAACGGTCTGGCCCTGACTGGTCATGAGGTCGATGCCGCGCAGCGCCTGCGTGATCCAGATCACGCCGGTCAGACTGATAAGCACAACCACGAACGACATCAGGGTCGTCCGCAAAATATAGGTGTCGATGGACCCCATCGGTCAGCGATATCCCAGCGCCAGAGAGCCTGGAAACGAACTGCCTCACTCAGATCCCGTCAGGGATCCCCCAAGAGCGCGGCGGCACGTTGCCGGCGAATTGATTATCCTCATAGCATCCCTTTGATTGGTCAACAAAATGGCCGTTGGAGAAATGCCCACAGGGCGTGGTTAATAAAACGTCAGCCGTGGCTTTGCAGCCACGAAATCCGGCCGGGAATTCACGTTTGCGCGTCCGGCCGGTGCGGCGCTTTGCAGCAGCGGCACGATGCGTTCATAGTGGCCATCCCGCCCGGGATTCTGTTCCCTTTGCCGCGCATGCCGCGATGTTTTTGGAGGATTTGCTCATGACCGACGCCGTTAAGGTCGGCTTCGTCCCGTTTTCAACGACGCCCCGCGGTGTCCTCGTCGTTTTTTCCGATGAATCGATGAAATTCGGCCCCGCGACGCGCAAGCTGCTCGGCGCCGCTGCAGAGACCGTGAGGCGCGCTGCCGCCGCCGCCCAGTTCAAGGGCAAGAGCGGGTCGGCGCTGGATATTCTGGCTCCCGCAGGCCTCAAGGTCGGGCGGTTGATCGTGGCCGGCACCGGTAAAAGCGGGTCGCTGAAGGAAGAGGAGTACATCAAGATCGGTGGTACGACGGTAGGACGGCTCAAGGCTGGCACCGATGCCGTGACCGTCATTGCGGAATTGCCAGGCGGTGCGCTGAAGCCGGATCAGGTCGCTGCGATCGCGGCGGGAATCAGGCTGCGCGCTTACAAGTTCGACCGCTACAAGACGAAGAAGAAGGACGACGACAAGGCATTGGCGGCGCAGATTTCGATCGCGGTTGCCGATGTCGCCGCCGCGCGCAAGGCGTTTGCGCCGTCGAATCATGTCGTCGACGGCGTGCTGATCGCGCGCGAACTCGTCAATGAGCCCCCGAATGTTCTCTATCCGGCGGAGTTCGCCAAGCGCGCGGCGCAGTTGCGCAAGCTCGGCGTTCAGGTTGAAATTCTCGACGTCAAGGCGATGACAAAGCTGAAAATGGGCGCGCTGCTTGGTGTCTCGCAGGGCTCGGCCCATGACGGCCGCATGGTGGTGATGCGCTGGAATGGCGGCAATCGCGGCGACAAGCCGGTGTCGTTCATCGGCAAGGGCGTGTGCTTCGACACCGGCGGTATTTCCATCAAGCCGTCGGGCAGCATGGAGGACATGAAGGGCGACATGGGCGGCGCGGCCTGCGTCGTCGGCCTGATGCATGCGCTGGCGGCGCGCAAGGCGAAGGTGAATGTCGTCGGCGCTATCGGCCTCGTCGAGAACATGCCGGACGGCAATGCCCAGCGGCCGGGTGACATCGTTACCTCGATGTCAGGACAGACCATCGAGATCATCAACACCGACGCCGAAGGCCGTCTCGTGCTGGCCGAT
This sequence comes from Afipia sp. Root123D2, assembly GCF_001425835.1. GTDB lineage: Bacteria > Pseudomonadota > Alphaproteobacteria > Rhizobiales > Xanthobacteraceae > Afipia. Next base: position 1,698,288 of record NZ_LMDP01000001.1, on the reverse strand, counting down.
GTGCTTTGGTATGTGGCGCAGAAGTACAAGCCGAAATTCATGATCGATCTGGCGACGCTGACCGGTGCGATCATGGTGGCACTTGGCACCGAACATGCCGGGCTGTTCTCCAACAACGACCAGTTGGCGGAGCGCCTGTTCGAAGCAGGGCAGGAGACCGGCGAGAAGGTCTGGCGCCTGCCGATGGGGCCGGAATACGACAAGCTGATGGATTCGAAATTTGCCGACGTGAAGAACGCCGGCTCGCGCTACGGCGGCTCGATCACCGCGGCGCAATTCCTCCAGCGCTTCGTTGACGAGACGCCGTGGGCGCATCTCGACATCGCCGGTACCGCGATGGGTGCGCCTTCCACGGAAATCAACACGAGCTGGGGTTCGGGTTACGGCGTGCGACTGCTCGATCAGCTCGTGGCCGATCACTACGAGGCGAAGCGATGAAAACCAACAGCGGCTGGCGCTCCTGCGCCGGCCGCGTCGGATGACGGGCGGTGCGATGACGGAAATCCTGTTCTATCATCTGCAGAACATGTCGATTGAGAACGTGTTGCCGCCGCTGCTTGAGAAGTCGCTCGAACGCGGCTGGCGCGTCGTGGTGCAGGCGGGATCCGAGGAGCGGGCCGACGCGCTCGATGCGCACCTGTGGACCTATAGCGACGATTCCTTTTTGCCGCACGGAACCTGGCGTGAAGGCGATGCCGCCGATCAACCGGTCGTGCTGACGGTGAACGACGACAATCCGAACAGTTCGTCGGTGCGATTTCTTGTCGACGGCGCTCCGCTACCGGTCGACTGCACCGCCTACGAACGCGTCGTGCTGATCTTCAACGGCGATGACGACGATGCCCGGCAGGCCGCACGTGCCGCATGGACTGACAGCAAGGCGCGTGGCTTTGATCTCACGTACTGGCAGGCCGATGAGCGCGGCAGGTGGCAGCGCCTCGATTAGGCTCTGGCGGTTTGGATTAATGATAACCGCGAATTAAGGTTGCCGGGCTTGCCCCCAGCCACCGTGGTGCCGCAAATAGATGTTGGGAAAGCTGACAGGGCAGATTTCGTGGGGAATGGGGATTCCCGTGCCGCAACCGCGCTTGAATCGATGAGCGGAAATCGGTTGAGGCAAAGGCCCTAAGTATTTGGGTGGACGCAATTATCGCAACAGAACGAGGTCCCGTTTTGTCGCGATGGCGTCGAGTTGGTGTGGGAATATGATTTGACGGTCGATCGCAGAAAATTCGCCCCGAAGGGGATTCTGGTGATGCTGTTGCTCGCTCCGGCGATTGCCGGTTGCGGCAGCATCAGTGATTTTTCGATTAAAGATCAGGAATGGTTCTCACGCCCGGGCAGAATGTTTGGCGGACGATCGCTCTCGATCGAAACGCCGCCGCTCAGCGTCGACAAGCCGGTCTCTCAGAATGACTTGATCTCAGCGGATGGTGCTTGTCCGGGAATGACGCCGCAGGGCGCCCCCGCCGACGCCAATGCCTTGCAGGATACCAAGCAAGGTGACGCACAACCGGCGCAGCCGACGGGCGCGGTCGCGCTTGGACATCCCGAATGTGACGTGGCCCGTGCCCTCGGCTCGCCTGACAATGTCAACCTGTCGAACAATCAGCGTGGCGATCGTCTGGCGGTGCTGACCTATCTGCATGGACCGCGGCCAGGCATTTATACTTTCACCGCGGGGCGGCTGTCCTCGATCGAACGCGCAGCGACGCCTGAGCCGGTGAAGCCGATGCGGTCCTCACGATCCAAGAAGCACTAACCGGGCTGACACGTCTTCGACCTGTTCGGCGAAACCTCAGCCGGCGGCCTGATCATAGGATGAACTGGCCTCGAGCCAATTCTCCTCGGCACGTTCGAGCGCAGCGGCCGCGGCGGCGCGTGCCTTGCTCAATTGTGCGGCCTGTTTCGGATCACGGGTAAATAGGTCGGGCAGCGCGAGCGCGGTGTCGATCTTGGCGATGATCCCGGTGATCCGTGCGATCTCCGTTTCGGCTTCCGTAATCTTCAGCTTGAGCGGCGTGCGCTTCTCGCCTTTGGCCCGTTGGGGTTTGTCGCGGCTGTTGTCCCGGTCGCGGCCGGAACTGCGGATACCGCGCGTCGTAAGGACTGACCGGCGATAATCGTCGAGATCGCCGTCGTAGGGCGTGACCGCATGATCGGCGACCACCCAGAGCTGATCGGCGCAAGCCTCGATCAAATAGCGGTCGTGCGAAACCATGATGATCGCGCCGGGATAGTCGTTGATGGCTTCGGCGAGCGCCGCGCGGCTGTCGATGTCGAGATGGTTGGTCGGCTCGTCGAGAATGATCATATTTGGGCCATGGAAGGTCGCGAGCCCGAGCAGAAGCCGTGCCTTCTCGCCACCCGACAGGCTTCGCACCGTGGTGTCGCCGGCCTTTCCGGAAAACCCGATGGCGCCGACGCGGGCGCGGACTTTGCTTTCCGGCGCATCGGGCATCAGCCTGCGGAGGTGATCGTAGGATGAGCCGTCGAGATCGAGTTCGTCGGTCTGATGCTGGGCGAAATAGCCGACCGACAATTTGTCGGCGCGCATGATCTTGCCGGAAAACGGCGACAGTTTTCCTGCCAGCAGTTTGACCAGCGTCGATTTGCCGTTGCCGTTGGCGCCGAGCAATGCGATGCGATCGTCGTTGTCGATGCGCAGGGTGACGCGGTTGAGCACTGGCTTCGCCGGATCGTAACCGACCGAGACATTATCGAGCGCGATGATCGGCGGCGACAGCAGTTTCTCCGGTTCGGGAAACGTGATCTCGCGCACGTCCTGCGTCACCAGCGCCGTGACCGGCTTCATTCGTTCGAGCATCTTCACGCGCGATTGTGCCTGACGTGCTTTCGAGGCCTTGGCCTTGAAGCGGTCGACGAAGTCCTGCAGGCGCTTGCGCTCCTCGGCCTGCCGTTTGGCATGCTTTGCGTCGAGCATTTCGCGGGTGGCGCGCTGCTCCTCGAACGACGAATAGGTGCCCTTGTAGAGTGTCAGCTTGCCGCGATCGAGATGCAGGATCTGATCCACCGACGTGTCGAGCAGGTCGCGGTCATGGCTGATGACGATGACGGTGCGCGGATAGTTGGCCAGATGATCCTCGAGCCACAGCGTGCCTTCGAGGTCGAGATAGTTGGTCGGCTCGTCGAGCAGCAGAAGATCGGGCGCTGCGAACAGCGTCGCCGCCAGCGCGACGCGCATCCGCCAGCCGCCGGAAAATTCCTGACAGGCGCGCGCCTGATCGGCAGTCGAGAAGCCGAGGCCGCTCAGAATGGCGGCAGCGCGGGCCGGTGCGGAATGCGCGTCGATGTCGACGAGGCGGGTCTGGATTTCGGCGATGCGATGAGGATCGTGAGCGGTTTCGGCTTCCTCGAGCAGGGCGTGCCGCTCAAGGTCCGCCTTGAGCACGACCGAGATCAGGCTTTCGGGGCCGTCCGGCGCTTCCTGCGCGAGACTGCCGACGCGCCAGCGCGGTGGAACCGCGATCGAACCGGTTTCGGTCGGCAGTTCGCCGCGGATCGCATGGAACAGCGTCGATTTGCCGACGCCGTTGCGGCCGACAAAGCCGACGCGTGCACCGGGCGTGATCTGCACCGTGCTGTGGTCGATCAGCAGACGTCCGGCGATTCGGACCGAAATATCGTTGATGGAAAGCATGGCCGGGTTTTCACCGGAGCGACCGCCAAAGGCAACCCGTTAAAGTTCTAAATTGCGCCTCGGTGACGCGATTTTCAGCCTTTGGCAGATCAATGAGCACCCAGGGCGGTGTCGAGCGACGGGACGATCGAGGGTGCGTCGATGTCATCGACCTGTCGCAGGCGTTCCATCAATTCCTGGAGGCGAGGCGGCAGTTCGTTCGCGGCCGGCTTCATGATCTCGCGCAAGCGCTCGCCGATGCCATCGCAGACGGCAGCGCTCGTTCGGTGATCCATTTGCAGGGCTTCAGCATTGATTCGATTCGGCATGGTCACCATCCGTTTCAATTCAATTCGCTTAAAAACGATCATACATGTTCAAGCGATGGTCGAAAGAAACGTTTCGTCCGTTCAAATTTGATGGTGTGTTTTCCGTAAATTTTTATTTGTCGGAACCGGGAACGCCCTGCGGCCAAATGAAATCCCGGCCGCTCGCGCGACCGGGACAACATTGTTCAACAGGATCGGTCGGTGGTCAGTAGCAGCGGTTCACTGTGCGCCAGCGCGGGCCCCATGGCGTCGGAACCCGCCGGCGGACGTAGCAACCACCATAATAGGCCGGGCCGCCGACATAGAAGCGTGGACCCCAGCCGCGATGATGTCCGTGATGCCAGCCGCCATGATGTCCGTGATGCCAGCCGCCATGATGTCCACCGCCATGCCGGCCACCATGATGTCCACCACCGTGATGTCCGCCGCGTGCCGATGCTGCGGTCGGCATCGACGCGGTCGCGCCGACAACTGCGATAGCGGCGACCAGTCCGAGTGCGAATTTGCGTAACATGGATCTCTCCCTTCAATGACGCCAAAGCGCCGTTCGATTGGGTGATCTTCGGAAGGGCGTTACCCGCGATCTTCCATCGTTGCGATGGTGAAAAGGCTAGCAGGGCAACGTGAACAAGGACCCGATGCGGCCTTCAGACCGCGTTCATGTCGATGAAATCGTGGTAATATTGGCTGGCCGAGATCTCTCGTGATCCGCGTGCACGGTTGCGGTGCCTGACTTGGCTTCGCCCGGCCGCTTGCTGTCCGGCAATGACGCCGCTATAAGCGCCGGCACCTTCCCAACACTGTTATTCAAGGACAAATCATGGCGATTGAGCGCACCTTTTCGATTATCAAGCCGGACGCGACCGCGCGCAATCTGACCGGTGCCGTCAACGCCATCATTGAAAAGGCGGGACTTCGCATCGTTGCGCAGAAACGCATCCAGATGACCCGCGCTCAGGCCGAAACCTTTTATGCCGTCCACAAGGCACGGCCGTTCTTCGGCGAGTTGGTGGATTTCATGATCTCCGCGCCGGTCGTGGTGCAGGTGCTGGAAGGCGACAACGCCATCGCGAAGTATCGTGACGTGATGGGCGCGACCGATCCGTCGAAGGCGGCTGACGGCACCATTCGCAAGGTTCATGCGAAGTCGATCGGGGAGAACTCGGTCCATGGATCGGATGCCGCTGAAACCGCAGCCATTGAAATTGCTCAGTTTTTCTCAGGCAACGAAATCGTCGGCTAGCCCGGTCACAGGCCGCAAGGCCTGTGGAAAGAAGTTGCTTTCGTTCGTGACTGGCTAGGTATACGGTATACAAGGGTCACGGGCGATTGCCTGCGTAAGCAGGCGATGAAGCCTCGTCGTATGGGGAGACGATCGTGGACTGGCTGATGCACCTTTTCGATCCCGCGACCATTGGCGGGGTCTTTACCCAGTTCCAGACCGAAATCCACGAGCCGCAATTCTGGGTCGCGCTGACCAAGATCATCTGGATCAACGTTCTGCTGTCCGGCGACAACGCGCTGGTGATCGCGCTGGCATGCCGTGGTCTGGAGCCGCGTCAGCGGGTCTGGGGCATGGTCCTTGGCGCCGCGGTCGCGGTGCTGCTGCGGATTATCTTCACCGGCATCGTCGCCACGCTCCTGGAGTTGCCGTATCTCAAGCTGATCGGCGGCCTCGCGTTGCTCGTGATCGCGGCCAAGCTGCTGGTGCCGGAAAACCATGACGAGGACGGCGTCAAGGCGGCGTCACATTTGTGGGCGGCCGTGCGGATTGTTGCGGTTGCGGATATCGTCATGAGTCTCGACAACGTCATCGCCGTCGCGGCCGCGGCCAACGGCAGCGTCGTGCTGCTGATCCTCAGCCTCGTCATCAGCGTGCCGCTGATCGTCGCGGGAGCTGCGCTCATCATGGCGGTGCTCGATCGCCTCCCGATTCTGGTCTGGCTTGGCGCGGCCTTGCTGGGGTGGATCGCCGGCGAGGTGATCGCCACCGATCCCGCCGTTCATCCGCTTATCCAGCGGTTCCTTGACGGTCAGATCTCGATCAATCTCGACGCGACATCGTCGATGTTCGGATTTGCGAACCATCTCGGGATCGGCGGAAATATCGGCGAGTTCACGATGGCCGTGCTCGGCGTCGTCGTGGTGCTGATCCTCGGATCGTATTGGCGCCGCCGCGCGCTTGCGGAGGAGGCGAAGCCGGTCAGCGCCTGAATGCTGCCGGCCTCTTCACCATTTCACTTCAAGACCGACCGTGCCTTGGTGCGAGTTGAAACCGTCGCGGAACTTGCCGTCAAAGTTGGCATAGAGCCGCGCGTTGCGGCTCATGATCCATGACATGTTCGCACCGGCATCCGCGCCATACGTGCTCTCGCGGATGCCCTGTACGGCAATGCTGTTGCCGGCGAGACTGACTTGAACGGTGCTGATGTTCTGCGAGAAGTTGTCGACGAATTTGCCGTAGGCGGACACATCGAAAATCTGCTGCCCGACGATCCAGTAGTGCCCAACTTCGGCTCCTGCCATGACTCGCGCGCGTTCGCCATGCGCATCGGCCACGTTCACCGGATTCAATCCCCCGATTTCCTGAAAGGCGTCGGTATGCGAGACGACGTATTCTAGTCCGAGCTTGGGCACGACGCGGCTTTGTCCGAAGGCCTGATAGTAGCTGAGTTCGACGAGAGCACCGTCGACGCGCCCGTCATAACCCGACAACGCGGGACCTCCTGTGGTCGACCGGTTTGAATGGATCGAGGCGAAGCCGTGGATCGCGGCGAACGCCAACGTCCATGGGCCATTGGTATAGGCGGCGTTGATTCCGATCTGCGTGAGATCGAGCGTTGCCGTCTGCAGCGCCAGCGGCGCATCGATCTTGGTGCGGCTTTGATCCACTGAAACGCCGGCGGTGAAGCCGGGCGCGAGCGTCATTCCCAGACCCGCGACGCCGCCCCATGTTCGCCGCTTGTCGCCGACGAACGTGCCTTGGGCGTCGGTGCGCGACTTATTGCCGTAACCTTCGACCCATGTGCGATAGCGCGGCGCTTCGGCGCTCTCTGAGGCACCGCCGCCGGCCGCGTTGTCGCGCTGGGCGTAACCCCATGTTGCCTGACGTCCGAGGCGCTGGAGGAAGTTGCTGCCGATGTCCAGTTGCGCGGCGCCCACGGAGAGTTGCACGGTGTTGTCGGTCAGATTTGGAAACGGGATGGGGGTGGGAGTCGGCGGCGGCGGTCCGCCCTGAGCCTGTGCAAGCGACGGGGCGAAGGCGACGACCATGATCGCGATCGCACCAATCAGAAATGGCACGATCCGACGTCCGACGTTGAGCCGCAATCCCGTCATCGCGCATTCCGAAAGTAAAAAATCAAATATTTCAAAGCCGATTTGGCTTGAAGCGCGGCGCGCCGTCAACGCTTTCGCACTGCACGGCATGGTCATTGGTGCGCGCTGTGGTCGCGGTGCCACATGCCCAATGCGGGCATCTTTGCCTTGCTAAGCCCGTTTTTTCATGTTGGGATTGTCCTACAATCGGATTTAGGCCGTTCGACTGTGCGTTTCGGAATCGAGAACTCTGGCAGACATCTTAAAGCCCGCTTGTGGCGTGGCACGCGTGAAGCGTGGCCGCGTCTTTTTTGTATCTAGATCAGGAGACAGACGTGGCAAAAGGCACCGTCAAGTGGTTCAACCCAACCAAGGGTTATGGGTTCATCAAGCCCGCTGTCGGCGATAAGGACGTGTTCGTCCATATCTCGGCGGTCGAGCGTGCCGGGCTCACCACCCTGAACGAGAACCAGACCGTGGAATACGAACTCGTTGAAAATCGCGGCAAGGCGTCCGCCGAGAATTTGAAGGTCTCGTGAGTTCGTCAAGCGGCCGCATTGGTTCGTTCAAGTATTGTCTCCCCCGGCGTGTCGCCGGGGGGTTTTGTTTTTCGGCGCTCCTGCTGCGTTGACCGAACGGGCAGCTGACGGTGTGAACGTTTCTTTGTCTTGTGCATTGTCGCATCGGCAATGAGAGCCGTCCGTGACATCAAAACAATCTCGATCATTTCCGCCGCCGCGGGAGCGCTGACACTGGCCGGTTGCAACGAACAGGCGAGCGTCCCGATCGAACAGGGATACGGCCCGAATCCGACCCTGCCTGAGCCGAAATCGTCATGGATTCCGACGGTGAATATTGCCACGGCGACCGGGTGGCGGAACGGCGAGAGGCCGGTCGCCGCCAGCGGCTTTGCTGTCGCGGCATTTGCGACGGGTCTCGATCATCCGCGCACTGTTTATACGTTGCCGAATGGCGATGTCCTGGTGACCGAAACGAATGCTCCGCCCAAGTCGGATGATGCCTCCGGAATACGCGGCTGGATCACGAAGAAGGTGATGGGCCGCGCGGGCGCGGGGACACCGAGTGCAAATCGGATCACGCTGCTGCGTGACGCCGATAGTGACGGCGCGGCCGAAATCCGTTCCGTATTTTTGCAGGGGTTGAACTCGCCATTCGGCATGGTTCTGGTCGGCAATGATTTCTATGTTGCCGACACCGACGCGATTCTGAAGTTCCCGTATCAGGAAGGTACGACGCGGATCGACACGAAAGGTGTCAAGCTCGCCGATCTGCCGGGAGGAACGATCAATCATCATTGGACCAAGGACCTGACGGCCAGTCCGGACGGCGCGAAACTGTATGCGACCGTTGGCTCGAACAGCAATGTCGGCGAGAACGGCATTGAAGCCGAGACCAATCGTGCGGCGGTGCTTGAGATCGATCGCGCCAGCCGATCGGTCCGTCTGTTCGCATCAGGTCTCAGAAACCCGAACGGACCATCGTTCCAGCCGCAAAGCGGTGCGCTGTGGGTTGCCGTGAACGAGCGTGATGAAATCGGCAGCGATCTCGTGCCCGACTACATGACATCGGTGAAGGATGGAGGCTTCTACGGCTGGCCCTACAGCTATTACGGTCAGCATGTCGATGTCCGGGTTCAACCGCCCCGTCCGGATCTTGTCGCCAAGGCCATCGTTCCGGATTATGCGCTCGGTCCGCATACCGCTTCTCTGGGTCTGACATTCAACACAGGCAAGCTGTTTCCCGCAAACATGGAGGGCGGCGCTTTTGTCGGACAGCACGGCTCATGGAATCGCAGTCCGCGCAGCGGCTACAAGGTTATCTTCGTCCCGTTCGCCAACGGCAAACCGTCGGGTCAACCGCGTGATGTTCTTACCGGGTTTCTGAATGAGAAAGGTGAAGCGCGCGGACGGCCGGTCGGCGTGCGGATCGACAAGCTGGGTGCATTGCTGGTTGCCGACGACGTAGGGAATACGATCTGGCGGGTGACACCGTCGCAGCGCTCGGCGGCGATCCAGTAATCGTACTCAGATAATCGCCGGCGCGATCAGCCTGTCGTCGGGGCTTGCATTCGCACTGGTGCGGCAGACGCCGCCCTCGATCCGGGTGCTGCCGCTGGCGACCAGGCGCAGCGCATCCGGATAGATTTGGTGCTCAACGGCGAGGACGCGCGCAGCCAGCGTCTCGGGCGTGTCGTCGTCGCGCACGGCGACAGCGCCCTGCATGATGATCGGGCCTGCATCCATTTCAGGCACGACGAAATGCACCGTTGCGCCATGGATCTTGACGCCATCGGCGAGCGCGCGCTCGTGGGTATGCAGGCCGCGATAGGACGGCAGCAGCGCCGGATGGATGTTGAGCATCCGTCCGTCCCACTGCTTGACGAACCACGGCGTCAGCAGCCGCAAAAATCCAGCGAGGCAAACAAGCTGGACATTGTGGGCAACGAGCGTGTCGTTGAGCGCGCGCTCGAACGCCTCACGGTCCTTGCCGAAAGGTTTGCTCTCGACGGTCGCGGTCTCAATGCCGGCAGCGCGCGCTTTCTCAAGTCCGCCCGCGCCGGCGATGTTGGAGACGACCAGCACGATCTCGGCGGGAAAATTCTTGGCTGTGGCTGCTTCGATCAGGGAGGCCATGTTCGAGCCACGCCCGGAGATCAGGATGGCGACCCGGCGTTTGCCCATCGTCACAGCGCCAGATCGAGGTGGCCGTCATAGGCCACCCGCTCATCGCCGGAGGCGGTGACGACTTCGCCGAGTTGCACGACAGTCTCGCCGGCTTCGGCGAAGATGTCGATCACGGCAGAGACAGCGTCGGGCCGGACGATCGCGATCATGCCGATGCCGCAATTGAAGGTGCGCAGCAGTTCCAGTTCTGCCACGCCGCCCTCGGCTGCGAGCCATTTGAACACCGGCAGCACTGGCACGCGCGGCAGATCGATCTTCACGCCGAGATGTTTGGGAAGCACACGCGGAATATTGTCGGTGAAGCCGCCGCCGGTGATATGGGCGAGGCCCTTGACCGCCCCGGTTTCGCGGATCGCCCGCAGGCATGATTTTACATACAGCCTCGTGGGCGTCAGCAGCGCACCGCCCAGCGTCATGACCGGCGCAAACGGAGCCGGGGCACCGAAACCAATCCCCGACTTCTCCACGATCTTGCGGACCAGTGAGAAGCCGTTGGAATGGACGCCGGAGGAGGCGAGGCCGATCACCGCATCGCCCGCAGCAATGTCGCCATGGGGCAGCAGCGAACCGCGTTCGGCGGCGCCGACCGCGAACCCGGCGAGGTCGTAGTCACCGTCCTTGTAGAGGCCGGGCATTTCTGCGGTTTCGCCGCCGATCAGGGCACAGCCGGACTCCCGGCAGCCTTCGGCCACGCCCGCGACGATCGAGGCCGTCGCTTCTGGGTCGAGTTCGCCGCAGGCGAAATAGTCGAGGAAGAACAATGGCTCGGCGCCTTGGACCACCAGATCGTTGACCGACATGGCCACGAGATCGATGCCGATCCCGCCATGGATGCCGGTTTCGATGGCGATCTTGACCTTGGTGCCGACGCCGTCGGTGGCAGCGACCAGAATAGGGTCCTTGAACCCGGCGGCCTTGAGATCGAACAGGCCGCCAAATCCGCCGATTTCGGCATCGGCGCCGGCGCGCGCGGTGGCGCGGACCATCGGCTTGATGAGATCGACCAGCCTGTTGCCGGCGTCGATGTCCACGCCCGAGGATGAGTAGGTAAGGCCGGATGTCTTGTCGTTCATGCCGCTTTCCGAGGTTTATGAGGTGGTTACGTCGGATTTATGCCGGGTGCAATGGCTCGCATGCGCGCCGCGCATCGACTATGTAGATAACCGGTGGCCGCGGGCGTGGCAGGGAGATTCGCCCGGAACCGGCGGGACGGGCGAACGTAATATCGGGGACAGTCGGCGCGTGAATATTCCCAATATCATCACCCTCGGGCGAATTCTGCTGGTGCCCCTGATCGTCTGGGCGATCGCCTCCAATCAGATGACCGTCGCTTTCGTGATTTTCGTCGTCGCCGGGGTCAGCGATGCCGTCGATGGCTTTCTCGCCAAGCGTTTTAACATGACGACCGACATCGGCGCGCTGCTCGATCCGCTCGCCGACAAGGCACTGCTGGTCACGATCTATGTCGCGCTGGCGATCTGGAACGCCATCCCGCCGTGGCTGGTCATTCTGGTGGTGTCGCGCGACTTCATGATTGTCGGCGGTGTTATTGTGTCGTGGCTGCTCGACAATCCGGTGCCGATGAAGCCGCTGATGGTGTCCAAGCTCAATACAGTCGCGCAGGTCGCTTTTGCGGCATTGATCCTTGCCTCGCTCGGATTCGGGTTCCGGTCGTATCCGTATGATGTCCTGCTGATGGGACTGGTCGCGGTCTTGACGCTGCTTTCGGTCTGCTTCTATCTCGTGGAATGGGCGCGGCACATGAGTACGCCGAAGTCACTGTAGCGTCGCCGGAATGACCGGCAGGAGTAATTGCGTGGCTGGCAGCGTTCAACCTCGGCAGCTTGCCTTTGCGTTACCGCACGGGGAAAGCCTGTCGCGCGACGACTTTCTCGAAGGTCCGAGCAACGCGCAGGCTCTGGCGCTGGTGGAGAACTGGCCGGACTGGCCGAACCGCATCATGGTGATGGTCGGTCCGGAAGGTTCCGGCAAAAGCCATCTGGCGGCAATCTGGGCGGCGGAGTCCGGCGCTCGGACAATGACTGCACATTCGCTGACGACGGCAAACGTACCCGGCGCACTGGCGACCGGCGCGCTGGTGGTCGAGCATCTGGAGCCATCGGGGTTCGACGAGCGCGCGCTCTTCCATCTGATGAATCTGGCGCGTGAGGACGACGCCTTCGTGCTGATGACGGGACGCTTGCCGCCGTCCGCATTCACTGTCGAATTGAAGGATGCAGGTTCCCGGCTGCGCGCCTTGCCAGTGGTCAATCTCACGCCGCCGGACGACAACATGTTGCGCGCGCTGATCGTGAAGTTCTGCGCCGACCGGCAGATGAGCGTGGACGAGAGCGTGGTCAGCTTTCTGGCGTCGCGGATCGAGCGGTCGTTCGTCGCGGCGCGGCGCGCGGTCGAAGTGCTGGATGCCGAGTCGCTGCGGCTGCGCAGGCCGGTGACGCGGGCGCTGGCCTCTGAAGTGTTGCGCGACGCCCGATAGGGTGTGCCGCTCAGGATGCAACCTCCTTGCGAGGCGCGACTTGTGATGGGCCGGCTCTGGCCTGCGCCTTGACGACGCATCGCCTTGGCTCATCAATGTCATTGAACTGTCATGAGGCTGGCACATGGTCGGCGGCAAATCGCCGGCAGGCCGCGTCTCGGGAGTTCAGGATGGATCAAGTTGCGATGGATTCCGCTCAAGCTATTGAAAAAAAAGAAGAAATATCAACTGCAGCGGGTGCTGCCTCTATCGCGGCATCGTCCGAACGGTTCATCAACCGCGAACTGTCCTGGCTTCATTTCAACCGCCGCGTGCTCGAGGAAGCGGTCAATCCGCACCATCCCCTGCTGGAGCGCGTCCGCTTTCTGTCGATTTCCGCCAATAACCTTGATGAATTCTTCATGGTGCGCGTCGCCGGGCTCAAGGCGCAGGTTCGTGAAAGCGTGGCCGAGCGCAGCCCCGACGGCTTGACGCCCGCGGAGCAACTGATCGTCATCAACGAAACAGTCTCGACACTGGCCGTCGATCAGCAAGCAATCTGGCGCGATCTGCGTGGCGTCCTTGCCGATGCGGGGATCGTTCTCGTCGAGGGTCGCGACCTAACCAAGGCCGAAGCGGCCTGGATCGAAAACCACTTCCTGCATAATATCTTTCCGCTGCTGACGCCGCTGGCGATCGATCCTGCGCATCCGTTCCCGTTCATTCCCAGTCTTGGCTTCACCGTCGCGCTGCATCTGGCGCGTGGGTCCGATGGCAAGGCGATGAACGCTCTGATACGTATGCCGGGCAAGATCGATCGCTTTATCCGCTTGCCGGTTGTGAAGGATGGTCCGGCGCGGCTGATTACGGTCGAGCAGGCGACAGGCCTGTTCATCGGCAAGCTGTTTCCCGGCTACACCGTCAAGGGCCAGGGCGCCTTCCGCATCATCCGCGACTCCGAACTCGAAATCGAGGAAGAGGCGGAGGATCTCGTTCGCCTGTTCGAAACCGCCCTCAAGCGCCGCCGCCGTGGATCGGTGATCCGTCTCGAGGTCGAAGCCGCGATGCCTGTCGATTTGCGATCGTTCGTGCAGCGCGCACTGTCGGTTCCGGACGACGATGTGTTCCTGGTCGACGGCGTGCTGGCGATGAACGAGTTGTCGCATCTGACGCGGCTCGACCGGCCCGATCTCGAATTCGCGCCGTATGTTCCGCGACATCCCGAGCGGGTGCGCGATCATGGCGGCGATATCTTCGCGGCGATCCGGCAGAAGGATCTGATCGTCCATCATCCCTACGAGTCGTTCGACGTCGTGGTGCAGTTCCTGCAACAGGCGGCGCGCGATCCCGACGTGGTTGCGATCAAGCAGACGCTCTATCGCACCTCGTCGAACTCGCCGATCGTGCGCACGCTGGCGGAAGCTGCCGAAGCCGGGAAGTCGGTAACCGCGCTGGTCGAACTGAAAGCGCGCTTCGATGAAGAAGCGAACATCCGCTGGGCACGCGATCTGGAGCGTGCCGGCGTCCAGGTGGTGTACGGCTTCCTCGAGCTCAAGACCCACGCCAAGCTGTCATTCGTGGTGCGTCGCGAGGGTAGCGGCCTGACCACCTACGTCCACACCGGCACCGGCAACTATCATCCGGTGACGGCCCGCATCTACACCGACCTGTCGTATTTCACGTCGGATCCGGTAATCGCGCGCGATGCCGCGCGCGTGTTCAATTACATCACCGGCTACGCCGAACCGATCGACATCGAGAAGATGGCGGTGTCGCCGCTGACATTGCGCAAGCGCATCATCGAGCACATCCACGCCGAGCGGAACTACGCCCGGAACGGCAAGCCCGCTGCGATCTGGATGAAGATGAATGCACTGGTCGATCCGGAGATCATCGACGCGCTGTACGAAGCCTCGCATGCAGGTGTGCCGATCGAACTTGTGGTACGCGGAATTTGCTGTCTACGCCCCGGCGTTCCGGGATTGTCCGAGAACATTCGGGTCAAATCGATCATCGGCCGGTTCCTGGAGCATGGCCGAATCTATTGCTTCGGTATGGGGCATGGCCTGCCGGGACCGAAAGCAGCTGTGTATATCGCCTCGGCCGACATGATGCCGCGGAACCTCGACCGCCGTGTCGAGATATTGTGTCCGCTGCAAAATCCAACGGTTCATCAGCAGGTTCTCGAGCAGATCATGGTCGCGAACCTGAAGGACAATGAGCAAAGCTGGCAGTTGTTGCCGGATGGGTCGTCAACACGTATGAAGGCTGCGAAGGGTGAGGAACCTTTCAACCTGCATAACTACTTCATGACCAATCCGAGTCTGTCAGGCCGTGGAAAGTCGCTTAAGGAATCTTCGCCGCGTCGTCTCACGCGCCGTTCGGAGCGTTAAGTCCGCCAATTCAGCGGCGGCGCAATTGCGCCTTTCACGTAATGGGCTGACCAGGCTGCGGAAGCCGTCATCGAGCGTTGCGGTTATCGATATCGGATCGAACTCGGTCCGTCTCGTCGTCTATGAGGCGATGACTCGCAACCTCTCTCCGATCTTCAACGAGAAGACCCTGTGCGGTCTCGGCCGTGAGGTGCAGACCACGGGGCTGCTCGCTCCGGATGCCGTCGACAAGGCGCTGGCCGCGCTCAAGCGATTTCGCGCGCTGTGCAAGGTGATGAAGGTCGGCAAGGTTCACGCGATCGCGACGGCAGCGTGCCGCGACGCGACCAACGGCGCAGCTTTCATTGCAAAGGCGGAACGTATCTGCGGCTCGCCGATCGAGATCCTGTCGGGCGCGCGCGAGGCAAAGCTGTCCGCGCTCGGCGTGATCTCGGGTGTCTACCAGCCCGACGGCGTCGTCGGTGATCTCGGCGGCGGCTCGCTCGAACTGGTCGATGTCCGCGGAAATCGCACCCGCGCGGGCGTCACGCTTCCGCTCGGCGGACTGGCTTTGCAGGACATTTCTCAGAAGTCGCTGAAAAAGGCCGAGCGTCTGGTCAAGGAGAAGCTGCTTGATCTGCCGCAGCTCAAGGCCGGGAAGGGTCGGACCTTCTACGCTGTCGGCGGCACCTGGCGCGCGTTGGCGCGCATCCACATCATCCAGAGCGGCTATCCGCTGCACGTGATGCACGGCTATACGATCCCGGCGGCCGATGCGCTCGATTTTGCCCGGCGGCTGCGCCGCCTCGCCGCCGCCAACATGCTGGCCGACATCGAGACGGTTGCCGATGCCCGCCGCCCGCTGCTCGCTTATGCGGCTCTCGTGCTGGAATACATCATTCGCGTCGGCCAGCCCAAAGACGTGGTGTTCTCCACCTACGGCGTGCGTGAAGGTCTGCTGTTCGAGATGCTGTCGGAGCGCGAGCAGAAGCAGGATGGGCTGCTCGCAGCTGCCCGGACGCTGAATCAGTTGCGGTCGCGCTCGCCCGCCCATGCCGAAGAGCTGATCGAATGGACCGACCGTTTCATGCGCGCTGCCAAACTGCGCGAGACCCCGGACGAGCGGCGGCTGCGCCACGCCGCCTGTCTGCTGTCGGATATCGGATGGCGCGCCCATCCGGACTATCGCGGCGAGCAGACGATGAGCGTCATCACCAACGGCAATTTCAGCGCGATCAGCCATGAAGGCCGGGCGTTTCTCGCGCTGGCGGTGTTCTATCGTTACGCCGGTCTCAGCGCGGAGAATGAATCGCCGGAGGTGGTGCGCGCACTGTTGCCGCCGGCCATGGTCGAGCGGGCGCGGCTTCTCGGTGCGGCATTTCGTGTTGGCCATCTGATCTCTGCGGCGCAGCCCGGCGTTCTGCCCGCCACCCATTTCAGAACAAGGAATCAAAAGCTCACGCTGGTTCTGGACGACCGGATCGCTGATCTGGCGGCGGATCGCGTCACGAATCGCTTCAAGCAACTCACACGGCTCATCGGGCAGGGTAGAGCCGCTAAAAAGAGATAGTGCGGTCGAATACCGGCTGTCGGAAATCGGGTGGAGGAAAATTCTCCATCGGGCCATGTAAGGTCGATCGGACGCGCAATGTGCGCGTTGCCCTACAAGGTATCTGGACATGACCAGCATCAAAGATCGCGCCACTGGCGCAAATGCCGAGGTCCATTTTGCGGTTGGCGAATGTTCGCTCGGTTCGGTTCTCGTCGCGACGCGCGGCAGGGGCATTTGCGCCATTCTGCTCGGCGATGATGCAAATGTCTTGAGATACGAGTTGCAGGCCCGTTTTCCGCAGGCCCGCCTCGTCAGCGGCACGGCTGATGCCGTGGCATTGGCTGCAGTGGTGGTTCAGGGCGTTGAGTCTCCGGCGCATGCGATCGAGTTGCCGCTCGACGTCCACGGCACGCCGTTCCAGCGGCGGGTGTGGCAGACGCTGCGTAAAATCCCTCCCGGCAAGACCGCAAGCTACGCCGACATCGCAAAGTGCGTCGGGTCGCCGAAGTCGGTGCGGGCGGTGGCGCAGGCCTGCGCCGCGAACGCGCTGGCGGTCGCGATTCCGTGTCATCGTGTGGTGCGCAGCGATGGTTCACTGTCGGGCTATCGCTGGGGCGTCGAGCGCAAGCGCAGACTTCTCGATCTGGAGGCACGCGCATGACCGTCGCGATAAAGACAAGACCGGCCGCTGATGCGACTGGGCATCGCACCAGCGCTATCGACTGGCCGGTGATTACCGCGCATCTCGACGGCAACGGCTGGGCGGTGCTCGATAAGCTTCTGTCGGCGGATGAATGTAACGCGATTGCCGGTTTGTATGGCAACGAAGACGGCTTTCGCAGCCATATCGTGATGGCACGGCACGGCTTCGGCCGTGGAGAATACAAGTATTTCTCCTATCCGCTGCCGGAGATCATCTCGGATCTGCGGACGTCGCTCTATCCGCGGCTTGCGCCGATCGCTAACCGCTGGAACGAGTCGATGGGGATTGATGTCCGCTATCCCGAAGCCCATGCCGATTTCATCGCGCGCTGCCACAAGGCCGGACAGAAACGGCCGACGCCGCTGCTGCTTCAATATGGCGCCGGTGACTACAACTGTCTGCATCAGGATCTGTACGGCGAGCATGTGTTTCCGCTGCAGGTCGCGATCCTGTTGTCGGAGCCGGGCAGGGATTTCACTGGTGGCGAGTTTGTGCTGACCGAGCAGCGCCCGCGGATGCAGTCGCGAGCGGCCGTGGTGCCGCTGCGGCAGGGCGATGCGGTGGTGTTCGCGGTCCATAACCGGCCGGTGCAGGGCACGCGCGGGACCTATCGCGTCAACCTGCGGCACGGCGTCAGCCAGTTGCGCTCCGGGCATCGCCATACTGTCGGCATCATTTTTCATGATGCAAAATAGATGAATGACCTGTTCGACAATCTTTTGGCGGACGACGGCGCCGGCGATGTGACGCTGGGGCCGGGGGCTGCGATCCTGCGAGGTTTTGCGCGACCGCACGAAACCGCGCTCGTCGGGGCGTTTCGCGCGATGATTGCGGATGCACCGTTTCGTCACCTGATCACGCCCGGCGGCTATCGTATGTCGGTAGCGATGACGAATTGCGGCGCGGTCGGCTGGGTCAGCGATCGCAGCGGCTATCGCTATGCGCCGATCGATCCCGACAGCGGCAAGCCGTGGCCGGCGATGCCCGAGGCTTTCGCCGATCTTGCCGCGAAGGCTGCGGCTCACACCGGCTTTGCCGGCTTTCGTCCCGATGCCTGTCTCATCAATTGCTACGAGCCGGGCGCAAAGCTGTCCCTGCATCAGGACAAGGACGAACTCGATCTCGATGCGCCAATCGTCTCGGTGTCGCTGGGGTTGCCGGCGGTCTTCCAGTTCGGCGGCATGGCGCGGAGCGACCGCCCGGCACGACACCGGCTGACCCATGGCGACGTGGTAGTGTGGGGCGGCCCGTCGCGGCTGGCCTATCACGGCGTGATGCCGCTCACCGACGGAGAACATCCGCTGCTCGGCCGCCAGCGTATCAATCTGACATTTCGCAAGACGCGATAGGCGGACCTCTAGTCGCGATCGACCCGCACCACGCGGCCCTTGTCCATGGCAAGGGCGAGGCGGCCGTGCTTCAGCGCCAGTGCGGCCTCGCCGAACAGTTCGCGCCGCCAGCCGTGCAGCGCGCCGACATCGGCATTGTCGTCGGCGGCGATCTTTTCCAGATCGTCCACGGTTGCGATCACCTTGCTGGCGACGGCGTGGCGTTCGGAGGTCATGCGCAGCAGTACCTTCAACAATTCGACGGTGGCGGCGCCATTGGAGTTGCCGCGCGGCTTCTCGAGTTTAGGCAACGCCGCAAGGTCGCGCGCGAGGCCACGCTGGACAGCGTCGATAATGTCCTGTCCCCATTTCGAGCGCTCAAAACCCTTCGGCAGCGAGCGCAGGCTACCGAGCCGCTCGAGACTCGTTGGCGCGTGAGTGGCGATATCGCCGATCGCGTCATCCTTCATCACACGGCTGCGTGGGACATCGCGGGTCTGGGCTTCGTTCTCGCGCCAGGCGGCGACTTCCATCAGCACCGCAAGTTCCTTCGGCTTGCGCACGCGGGTTTTAAGGCGCTCCCAGGCGCGCTCGGGATGGATGTCATAAGTGCTCGGCGAGGTGAGGACTTCCATTTCCTCGCTGACCCAGTCGCTGCGGCCACGCTTCTTGAGGTCGGCGTCAAGCGCCGCGAACACGTCGCGCAGATGGGTGACGTCTGCGAGGGCGTACAGCGTCTGGTCCTGCGTCAGCGGACGGCGCGACCAGTCGGTGAAGCGATGGGTCTTGTCGGGGCGATGGCCGGTGATGCGTTCGACCAGTTGGTCGTATGCAATCGAATCGCCGTAACCCAACACCATCGCTGCGACCTGCGTGTCGAACACCGGATGAGGCACGATGCCCGCGCGGTGCCAGACGATTTCGATGTCCTGCCGGGCGGCATGAAAGACCTTCAGCACGTTCTCATCGGCCATCAGCTCGAAGAAGGGCTTGAGATCAATCCCCTCTGCCAGCGCATCGATAACCACTGCCTCGTCGGCGCTCGCCAGCTGCACGACGCAGAGCAGGGGGTAATAGGTCGTCTCCCGCAGAAACTCGGTATCCACGGTGATGACGGGATGCTTGGCGAGACGGGCGCAGACGGCGGCGAGTTCGGCAGTTGTCGTAATCAATTCCATGCGCGGTTATTAGCGGGTTCGGCGAAATTATCCATTGTAAAATCCGCTATTGCGGCTCGCGCGGCAATCATGACTGCTGTGCCTGAATTCCGCGCAAATGAACCTTTTTGCGGCTATTCGCGACCAACAGGTCCATGTGCATCGCACAATCGAGGGCTTGTCATGTTCCGCACGATTCTGGGGGCAATGGTTGTGGTGTCGTCCGCACTCGCGCCGGCTCTGGCTGCAACCTTGGGTCCAACGCCGCCGATGCGACCAGTTTATCCCCATCTGCACCTGAATAGCCCGCTGAACAGTCATATCGTGCCGCGTGTCGGGCGATCTTTGGATCAGCGACTGTGCCGCCAGCGAGGCGCATGGCAAACGGTCTTATCGCAAACGCGATTGCCGCCGAGACGATCGCGACTGACGCCGCGGGGGCCACGGCGGTTGACGCGAAAGGTTTTTCGCGCAGCATGCCGGACATGATTTCAGGACTCGATCACACGGTCATTCTCGTTCGCGATATCGAGGCGGGCGTTGCCGGGTATCAGGCGCTGCTCGGTCGCGCTCCGGCGTGGCGGGCGCAGAAGGACGGCGTCGCCACGGCGATCTTCTCGCTTGCCAACACGTCGCTTGAACTGATGGCGCCTGCCACCAAGGGCGAAGGCGCCGATCGCGTGCGATCCGTCCTCGATGCGCAGGGCGAGGGCCTCGCGAGCATCGCATTCGCCGTTGACGACATCGACGCTGCGCGTCATCGCCTTGCGCGGCTCGGGCTGTCACCGTCGGATGTTTCCGATGGTGAAAGCAGCGATCTCGGATCGGGGCGCACAATGACATGGAAGCGCATCCGGACCGCCTCAGAAGTCACCGGAGGCGTGCGGTTGTTCTTTCTGCAGCGGATGGAGCGGTTCGCGCCGTCACCGCTTACGGAAGGTGCCCCGATCGATGCGCTGGACCATATCGTGCTGGCCACGCCCGATCCCGAGCGCGCGGCGGCGCTGTACGGTGCGCGGCTCGGCCTCGACATGAGGCTGGATCGGACAGTGGCCACCCTGCAAACCCGTTTCCTGTTCTTCAGAACCGGTGGTGTGGTGTTTGAGATCATCCACGGCCTCAAGAATGGACGGGGCGACGGCCCTGATGCGTTCTTCGGCCTGTCGTGGCGCGCGGCGGATCTCGAGGCGACGCGGGCGCGGCTGCAGCGGTCCGGCTTCGATGTTTCGGACCCACGCGAAGGCCGTAAGCCCGGCAGCCGGGTTTTTACCGTTCGCAAGGGCACGTTCGGCGTCCCGACCCTCGTGATTCAGCAGGGCGCGCAGGCCGAATAGCGCTCCCGCTTCCGGCGCAGGGATAGCCGTCGTGCGGGCGTTGTTTTTTCTCATGTTTTTAAGGATTTCCGAGCAAATCTCGTGACACATCCGGTTGCCGCGTTCCCCGCGCTCGGGTAAACCCTGCGCGCGTGCCTTGGGTGCGCATGTGCTTGAGTCTGCCCTCTGACGCCCTTTTTCAGGATTTCCATGCATCGCTACCGGTCCCACACCTGCGGCGCGCTCCGCGACAGCCATATCGACCAGACGGTTCGCCTTTCGGGCTGGTGCCACCGCATCCGTGACCATGGCGGTCTGCTGTTCATCGATCTGCGTGACCATTACGGGATGACGCAATGCGTGGTCGATCCGGATTCGGCCGCGTTCGGCCTTGCCGAGAAGCTGCGGGCGGAGTGGGTGGTCAAGATCGACGGCAAGGTTCGCCGTCGTCCCGAGGGGACTGACAACCCTGAACTGCCGACCGGCATGGTCGAGGTGTTTATCGCCGAAATCGAAGTGCTAGGCGAGGCCGGCGAACTGCCGATGCCGGTGTTCGGTGATCAGGAATATCCTGAGGAGATAAGGCTTAAGTACCGTTTCCTCGACCTCCGTCGTGAGCGTCTCCACCAGAACATCATGACCCGCGGTGCGATCGTCGATTCGATGCGCAAGCGGATGAAGGATGCCGGGTTCTTCGAATTCCAGACTCCGATCCTGACCGCGTCGTCACCAGAAGGCGCGCGCGACTTCCTGGTGCCGAGCCGAATTCATCCCGGCAAGTTCTACGCTCTCCCGCAGGCGCCGCAGCAGTACAAGCAATTGCTGATGATGTCGGGCTTCGACCGTTACTTCCAGATCGCGCCGTGCTTCCGCGACGAGGACCCGCGCGCCGACCGTCTGCCGGGCGAGTTCTACCAGCTCGATCTGGAAATGAGCTTCGTCACGCAAGACGATGTTCTGGCTGCAATGGAGCCGGTGATCACCGGTGTGTTCGAGGATTTTGCCAAGGGCAAGCCGGTCACCAAAAAATGGCCGCGTATCCCATTCGCCGAGGCCTTGCGCAAATACGGCAGCGACAAACCGGACCTGCGCAACCCGCTGGTGATGCAGGATGTGTCCGAGCATTTCCGAGGTTCAGGCTTCAAGGTGTTCGCGCGGATGCTGGAGCAGCCCGGCAACGAGGTCTGGGCGATTCCCGGTCCGGGCGGCGGCAGCCGCGCATTCTGCGATCGCATGAATTCATGGGCGCAGGGTGAGGGCCAGCCGGGCCTCGGCTACATCATGTGGCGTGAGGGTGGCGAGGGCGCTGGACCGCTCGCCAACAACATCGGACCGGAGCGCACTGCGGCTATCCGCAGCCAGCTCGGACTTAAGGAAGGTGATGCGGCGTTCTTCGTCGCCGGCGATCCGCAGAAATTCTGGAAGTTCGCGGGCCTCGCTCGTACCAAGCTCGGTGAGGAGTTGAACCTGATCGACAAGGACCGGTTCGAACTGGCCTGGATCGTCGACTTCCCGATGTACGAATACAACGAGGACGAGAAGAAGGTCGATTTTGGCCACAACCCGTTCTCGATGCCGCAAGGCGGCCTCGAGGCGTTGGAAACGCAGGAACCGCTGAGCATCAAGGCGTTCCAATACGACATCGCCTGCAACGGCTATGAAATCGCGTCCGGCGGTATCCGCAACCACAAGCCGGCTGCGATGGTGAAGGCGTTCGAGATCGCGGGCTACGGCGAGAAGGATGTCATCGAGCGCTTCGGCGGCATGTATCGCGCCTTCCAGTACGGCGCGCCGCCGCATGGCGGCATGGCCGCCGGCGTGGATCGTATCGTCATGCTGCTTTGCGGAACGAACAATCTGCGCGAAATTTCCCTTTTCCCGATGAACCAGCGTGCCGAAGACCTGCTGATGGGGGCGCCCTCGGAAGCCTCGCTCAAGCAGTTGCGTGAGCTGCACATCCGGCTCAATCTGCCGCAAAACTGATCATTGTCATGTTGCCGCCGGTCAGCCCGGCGGAGAAGCTTACGGAGTAGGTATGGCGTCGTCGTTTTCTGAGGATCTTCGTCGGGCCGCCATTGCCTATCATCGTCTGCCGCAGGCCGGTAAGCTTGAGATCAAGGCGATCAAGCCTCTCGCCAATCAACACGATCTTGCACTGGCTTATTCCCCCGGCGTTGCCGCTGCCTGCGAGGCGATCGTCGCCGATCCCAATGAAGCTGCGGAGCTGACGATCCGCGCGAATCTCGTCGCCGTCGTCTCCAACGGAACGGCGGTCCTCGGACTGGGCAACATCGGACCGCTGGCGTCGAAGCCGGTGATGGAAGGCAAGGCGGTTCTGTTCAAGAAGTTCGCCGGTATCGATGTGTTCGACATCGAGATCGCCGCCGACACTGTCGACGCCGTCGTCAACACGGTCGCCGCACTCGAGCCGACCTTCGGCGGCATCAACCTTGAGGACATCAAGGCTCCCGAGTGCTTCGAGATCGAAGCGCGGTTGAAGGAGCGCATGAAGATTCCGGTCTTTCATGACGACCAGCATGGCACCGCTATCATCGTCGGCGCGGCTGTTCGCAATGCGCTGATCCTGAACGGCAAGAAGCTTGAGGACATCAAGATCGTCGCTTCGGGCGCCGGTGCCGCCGCGCTCGCCTGTCTCAATCTTCTGGTGTCGCTCGGCGCGCAGCGCAAGAACATCTGGGTCTGCGACATCGACGGACTGGTCTATGAGGGGCGCAATACCCTGATGGACAAGTGGAAGTCGGTCTATGCGCAGAAGACCGACAAGCGCACGCTCGATGACGTGATCGAGGGCGCGGATGTGTTCCTTGGCGTGTCCGCCGGCAACGTGCTGAAGCCGGAGATGGTCCAGAAGATGGCGGACCAGCCGCTGGTGATGGCGCTGGCAAATCCGACGCCGGAAATCATGCCGGACGAGGCCCGCAAGGTGCGTCCCGACGCCATGATCTGCACGGGACGTTCCGACTTTCCGAACCAGGTCAACAACGTCCTCTGTTTCCCCTTCATTTTCCGCGGTGCGCTCGATGTTGGCGCAACCGCGATCAACGAGGAGATGAAGCGCGCGGCGGTCGATGCGCTCGCGCAGTTGGCGCGCGATCCGCCGTCCGATGTCGTCGCCCGGAGCTTCGACAGCGCCGAGACGCAAGGATTCGGACCGGGCTCGCTGATCCCGAGCCCGTTCGATCCGCGTCTGATCCTGCGCGTCGCACCGGCGGTTGCGCTTGCGGCGATGGAATCCGGTGTCGCGTCACGGCCGATCACTGATTTCGACGCCTATCGCGAAAAACTTGACCGCTTCGCGTTCCGCTCCGGCCTTGTGATGAAGCCGGTCTTCGCCAAGGCAAAGACCCAGCCGGTGCGGGTCATCTACGCGGAAGGCGAGGATGAACGCGTTCTGCGCGCGACGCAGGTGGTGCTGGAAGAAAAGCTGGCGCGGCCGATCCTGGTCGGTCGCCCTTCGGTGGTCTCGTCCCGCATCGAGCGGTTCGGCCTGTCGATCCGCGCCGGGCAAGATTTCGATCTCATCAATCCCGAGGACGATCCGCGCTACCGCTCTTATGTGCAGAGCTATATCGATACTGCCGGCCGTCACGGTATTACGCCCGACGCAGCGCGCACGCTGGTGCGCACCAACGCGACTGTTATCGCCGCGATCGCTGTGGTCCGCGGCGAGGCGGACGCCATGATCTGCGGCGTCGAAGGCCGCTACCGCAGCCATCTGCGGCGCATTCGCGAGATCATTGGCGTGCTGCCGGGACAGACCGATTTTGCGGCGCTCGCCCTCGTGATTACCAGCAAGGGCGCGTTCTTCATGGCCGACACACAGATACGTCCCGACCCCACGGCTGAGGAACTTGCCGAGATGGCGGCGCTTGCGGCGGTGCACGTGCAGCGGTTCGGCATCAAGCCACGCGTCGCGTTCCTGTCCCATTCCGATTTCGGAAATTTTGACTCCCAATCCGCGCGCAAGATGCGGCGTGCGACCGAGTTGCTGGCGCAGGACCACCCTGACATCGAGGCTGACGGCGAAATGCACGGCGACTCCGCGCTGTCGGAAGCGTCGCGCCGCAGGGTTCTGCCTCATTCGCCGCTGGAGGGATCGGCCAATATCCTGATCATGCCCAATCTGGATGCGGCGAACATCGCCTATCAGATGATCAAGGTGCTGGCGGATTCTCTCACGGTCGGTCCGATCCTGATCGGTCCGGCGCGACCGGCGCACATCCTGACACCGTCCGTTACCGCGCGCGGTATTCTGAACATGACGGCGGTGGCCGCTGTCGAAGCGCAGGAACGGGCAGGGCGTCAGCAGCCGACCCTGTTCGGTTAGCGATCCAATACCCGGCGGATGGCGGGCAGGACATAAAATCGTCCCTGCGAACCGTCTGCCGGTTTCCTCATGGCCTTGCGATGTGTCAGTATTTCGTCCGGGTGACGTAGTGGTTTTGATGAGTGGGGGCCGATCATGCCAGCTTTAGCGACCGTTGGACGTATTCTCTTTTCGATTTTGTTCATCGTCTCCGGTGTCTTCAAGTTCTCCGATCTTTCCGCGATGACCCAGATGGTTGCCGCCAAAATCATCGTTCCGGCCGACCTCTCGGCCTACACCGCCCAGCTTGAAGCTGCCGTCGGGATGCCGTTCGCCCAAATACTCGTCATTGTCAGCGGCATCTTCGAGATCGTCGCAGGCCTGATGATCGCGCTCAATTTTGGCGCGCGGTTCTTCGCCGCGTTGATGGTCTTGTTTATCGGCGCGACGATCTTCTACTTCCATGATTTCTGGAACATGGCCGAAGGCGACCGTGCAACCAACATGTTCCAGGCGCTCAAGAACCTGTCGCTGATTGGCGGACTGTTCATGATCATGGGCACCCCACGGGTTCGGGTTGCGCCCGCCGCTGTGGAGACAGGGTACGACCCGCAAATCTGAGATCGTTTGGGGCGGCCCTTAATCTCGCCGCCACGCGGTGAGATCGACGTCCGCACCGGCATCGAGCACGCGCCGCTCGCCGGGTTTCAGTCCATGTCGGGCCAGCACGGCTTGCGGCGTCACGGCGGGGACGCCGGGGAATGTGCCGATGCCATGGGGGATGTCGAGACGGTGGGCCTGCGACAGCCAGAACGTGTCATAGCGATCCATGAACATCTCGAACACGACGGGGCCGCCGATGATCGCCGCGGTCCCCGAGGTGACGCCAGCGCGGCGGCAGGCATCCTCGAAACTGGCGCCCGCTGGATTCCACAACGTTGCCTTGGCGTTGGCAGGGTCGTCCGCGAGCGCCGGAATTTTTGTGGTCAGGATGATCCGGCGCCGTTGCGGGGAACGCGGCTGATCCTCGAATGAATTACGGCCATGGACGATCAAATCGGCGGTATCGAGGGCTGTCTCGAAGAACTCCTGGTCGCCCTTGAACTTCAGCGAGTCCGGCATTGTGCCGTTCGCATCCGCGAGCATGCCGTTGGCCGATACGATGACGTAACCTTCAATGCGCAAAATGAAATGCCGCCGCTATTCCGAGATGGTCTGCACCACGCTCGACAGCGGGCGCGTATTGACGGTCGGTAGCTTCACGCTCTTGATGACCTCTTCATCGTATTTCGCAAGTGTTTGCACAGGCGTCTTGGCTTTGACCTGAACCACTTTGTAGCCGCCCGCTTTTAAACGTTTCATCAATTCAGGCAAGGCTTCCGCCGTATGCTTCTGGAAATCGTGCATCAGGATGATGCCTTTGCCCTGCTTGTCCAGTTTCGTCATGACCGTGTTGACGATCTTGTCGGCCTTGTTCGCCTTGAAATCGAACGAGTCCAGGTCGCATGACCACATCGCGATATTGCGCTCACCGAGATAGGTGACCATGGCCGGCGGATGTTGCAGGGCCGGGAAGCGGAAGAACGGGAAGGCGGAGTGCCAAGCGCCAACGCCACAGCGCTGAAGCCTTTTTCGATTTCCTCCTTCTTCTGGTCGTCGGTCATCTTCTTGTTGTTGAGGTTGGCATGCGACCAGGTATGCGAACCGATGGTGTGACCGTGCGCGGCCACCTGCTTGAGGATTTCAGGATGCCATGTGGCGTGTTTTCCGATCGGGAAAAATATCGCCTTGGTGCACTCTTCCTCCAGCGTCTTCAGCACTGAAGGCGTGTTGCCTGGCCATGGCCCGTCGTCGAATGTCAGCACGACTTCCTTGTCGCGGAGGAAATCGAGTTGTTTGAAATGCTCAAATCCAAATCCGGGACCGCCTGTGGTGTCGATCGCAACGACGCGCGCGACGCCGAGTGCATTGGGATTGGCGCAGGTGGCCTTGGCCGGTGCAGGAGTTGCTGCCGACGGAGTGGCCGCGGGCGCCGGGGTGGTGGGCGGTGCGGCTTTCGCTGCGGTCGCCGGCGGAGTCGCTGGTTTTCCCGGTGCCTGCGCCCACGCGCTGTTCAATGCACAAACCGAAATCGTACTCGCGATCAACAAACCTGATCTGATCCGCATTGCACCGCCCTCCAGCAGATTGCCCGGTTGCATATCATGGCGGGACGGGTCGCCGCGCCGTTTCCCCGGCACCAGCCTAATCCTGACCTGACAAACACGCCAATGTCTTACGGGAGGCGGCGCGATGGCTGTGGATGGAGGGTTGATTGTGCCGCTTACGTCACCAAAAGCGCACGGCCGATGGCGGTCTTGACCCGGGTGTCACCGGGTTCGACAGCGGAGGGAAACACCTCCGCGATATAGCCATCGCGTCCGATCAGGTACTTGTGGAAGTTCCAACCCGGCAGGTCCTTCGGCCGTTCAGCCGCCGCCCATTTGTAGAACGGGTGGGCGTTCGGCCCGCGGACGACGGCTTTGGCGGCGATGGGAAACGTCACACCATACTGATGTTCGGCTGTTTCGGCGATGTCGGTCGTGCCTCCCGGCTCCTGTCCGCCGAAGTCATTGGAGGGGACACCGATGATCATCAGGCCCTGGCCGTGAAACTCACTCCATAGATTCTGCAACCCGGCGTATTGGGGCGTATAGCCGCACTGGGAGGCGGTATTGACGATCATGATCGGTTTGCCGACAGAGTCGACCAGCCGGATGTCGCCGCCCTTGAGAGCCGGAAACGAAAAGCCGTAAGCGGTGATCCGGCTCATCGTCGCCTGGGCCATGGCGAATCTGGTCCCGCCGAGCGCCGTGACGGTGGCAGCCCCGGCAATGAGCAAATGCCTGCGGTCGATCAAGCTGCATCTCCGGTCGTGTTGTGTCGGTCGTGAGCGTATCCGATCCCGGAGCCCGGGACAGGTCAACACCGCGTGACGGCTCGCCTCAGCGCAGCGGGACGATGAAATCGGTCCCCCGGCCGGTTTCGTCACCAAGGCCCTGATCGGAGACGATCAGCGACCCGCCCGGCGCGATCGCTTCGGCGATCTGCTGCATGGCCTCATCGGGAATGGTGATGCGGTCCAGCGCCTCAGCGGGTGACGAAGACGTCGGCATGGGCGCTGACACCTCAATTGCCTTCTTCTGATGCGAAGGCTTTTCGCCGCGCGCGGGCGTCGGCAGCGAAACGACCGACCAGCGGTAGGCGCCGGGAGTATCCTTGTCGGCGCGCATGGTGAAGATATGCGTACCCAGCGGGTTGTCGCCGGTGATCGTGACCGGAACGTCGAACAGCGGTTCGAAATTCTGCCGCACGTAGAGCCGGCCAGTCTTGCGGCTGATGAATGCTGCGATGTGGCCGGCTCGTTTCACTGCGGGGGCGGCTGCGTCCTTGGCCGGCTGGGCTGTGTCGTCTGCCGGCTTGGTTGCCTCGGGTTTGTCGCTCGGAGAGGCCGTGGCCGTCCCAGAGGATGCACGGTCGGCGGAGGGGTTTGCGTCCGCGCCGCGGGTATCGGCAATCTGGATCTCGGCATGTCCGTCCACGACGGACGTCAGGCGCAACTCGAGCGTTTCAAGAACAGGCGGCGACCTCGTGTCATTCGCGGCGATCTTGAAGATTTCAACCTTGTCGGCTTTGGGCGCGGTCGTGGATCTTTGAGGCGCGTCCGGTATCACAGCCACCGGCGCTGGCTTTTTCGTAATCAGGCTGGGGTGGGAGAAGTCGACCGGGGTGACATCGCCGGGGGTAATCACCACCCGTGCGCCCATCCTGGTCCATCCCCACATCCGCATCGCGAAGCTTGTCGGCATCCGGATGCAGCCGTGCGATGCCGGATAGCCGGGCAGGACACCGGCATGCATGGCAATGCCCGACCATGTGATGCGCTGCATGTAGGGCATCGGCGCGCCGCTGTAGATGTTGGAGCGATGCCATTTGTTTTTCTGGATGACACTGAAAGCGCCCATCGGCGTCGTGTGCCCGCGCATCCCGGTCGACACCGGGGACTCGGCAAACAGGCCATTCGCGTCGTAAATCTTGAGATGCTGGTGCTCGATCGAAATGGCGATGACGATCGGCCCCTGTGGCTTGCCGGCGGCTTTAATCGTCGGACCGGGTTCGGGATGACGGCTGCGCTTGGCCCGCTGCGGCTGGCGTCGCACGCGCGGGGCTGGTTCATAGAACGGCTCGCCGCGATCGTAGTCGCTGCGGTCGTATCGGTCGTAATAGCCGTAACCGTAATCGGCGTCGTTCTGCCACAGAATCTGAGCTTTGGCAGCGGTGGCGAAGCCACCGAGAGCGGCCACAGCCGCAAGCGCGGTGACCGCAGGGCGCCATGCGCCGGACAGTGTTTGGCGCGGCACGAACAAGGAAAACTGGTACTTCACGCCTTCATCCCCGATCTGGTTTGAAGTCTAGGTGTTGCGAGCGAGCCCGGAGGTTCACTCAAAAATCAACCGACACGTCTTTCGACCTTACTCAAGGCTTCCTGCGGTGGGATTAACGCGCGATGAGAGGCCGGGTCGGCCTTTGAACTGCCTTGATGCCTCCCCACATGACCATTCCCGTGATTTTCACCCCGGATCGGTGCTTTTCCGCCGATGGAGCCCTGTTTTGATGATGTGCAAGAAATACCGCCTTCGGTTCGCGCATGTGGCCTGCCTGTTTTTTGCAGGGCTGGTGCTGTTCCCGGTCACGCCGCTTCATGCCGCCGACGAACCTGACCTGATCTTCCGGCGCTCGACGGTGTTCAAGCTGCTCAGTCCTGATGACAAGCTTGCGACCTATGGCATGGACGATCCTGACGTTCAGGGCGTCGCCTGTCATTTCACGGTGCCGGAGAAGGGCGGGTACAAGGGATGGTTGGGGCTGGCCGAGGAAGTGTCGGATATTTCGCTGTCATGCCGGCAGATCGGTCCGATCCGCTTCGCAAAAAAATTCGAACAAGGTGAGGATATGTTCCGGCAGCGCCGGTCGTTGTTCTTTAAAAAAATGCAGATAGTCCGTGGCTGCGATATCAAGCGGAACGTGCTGGTTTACATGGTCTACTCGGATCGGGTGATCGAGGGGTCGCCGAAGAACTCAACGTCTTCCGTGCCGATCATGCCCTGGGGCGCAAGCGACACGGTCCAGAAATGCGCGGACTATGTTTCCCACTGATGCGATCCAGATGCGAGGCGCGCGGACGCGCCTCGCATCTGACAATACAGAGCTTAAGCTGCCGTTCTGTTCTTGAGCGCGCCGACGATCGCGGTGAGAACCGCTCCAGCCACGCCGCCACCGGCCACCTGACCGATGATCGTGCCGATGTCCGGCGTTGCAGCGCTGTTAGCGAGCATCGGGATCACCATCCCGAGAATCTGGCCGCCGACGCCGCCGCCAATGGCGCCGGCGATGGTGTTTCCAAGCGTTCCGAGATCAACGTTCTTGGCCGCGCCGCCAGCGACATTTCCGCCGATGGCTCCACCGATAATCTGGATAATCAGATTGATGAGCATACCCGACATCGCGTGACCCTCCGATCCTCGATTCATTTCCGAATCACGCGCGGCGCAGGATCGTTATCGCCGCGCGGTTCGATTCTATGGCGATGGAACCGGAAGTCACGCTGCATCAGCGAACAAGGTGCCGGATATCCAATACAGCGAGTCGCAACACGTGCGTGCTTTGGTGGAAAGGGTTGTCGGCCATTGAACCATGTACCGTTTTCGGCGCGCCGGTCAGGGCGCCGCGCCGCGCGTTCTGACGGCCGTAACGCTGCGATAACGCCGGCCGGAGCGGTAGGAAACCGTGACGGGGTGACGTAGTGTCGTGCCGCCGCGCGAGCGGCCAATGACAGAGCAGGGATCGGAACATGCGTCTCAAGGACAAGGTTGCCATCGTCACCGGCGGTGCGTCAGGATTCGGTGCTGCTATCGTCAGACACTTCGTTGAGGAGGGCGCAAAGGTCGTCATTCTCGATCTCAACGGCGAGGGTGCTGCGCGTGTCGCAGGCAACAGCGGGCAGGCGATTGCCGTCGGCGGTGACGTGACCAAACGCGCCGATATCGACAAAGCGGTCGGAACAGCGGTTGAGAACTTCGGCAGACTCGACATTGTCGTCAACAACGCCGGCTGGTCGTTCCGCAACAAACCGATCCTTGAAGTGACCGAAGACGAATTCGATCGCGTTTATGCGATCAACGTGAAATCCATTTTTCACATGACCAACGCGACGGTGCCGCTGATGCGCAAGCAAGGGGGCGGCTGCATCATCAACATCGGTTCGACCGGCGGCATCCGTCCACGGCCTGGCCTCACCTGGTACAACGGCTCGAAAGGCGCGGTGAACCTGCTGTCGAGTGCGATGGCGGCTGAACTTGCGCCGGACAAAATCCGGGTCAATTGCATCGCGCCGGTGATCGGCGAGACGGCGCTGCTCGAGACATTCATGGGCGTGCCCGACACGCCGGAGAACCGCGCCAAATTCATCGCGACCATTCCGCTGGGACGAATGTCACAGCCCGATGACATCGCCAAGGCCTGCGTCTATCTCGCGTCGGACGATGCGAGCTTTGTCACCGGCGTGGTGCTCCCCGTCGATGGCGGCCGAACGGTCTAGCGGACGTGTCTGTCCTGCGTCACTGCCGCATGTTTCTTCGGTCGAGGCACTTGCGCGTAAATGCGACACCTTGAGGCGTGAGCTTTGAGCCGGTGATTTCCTTGATCTGCCCCGCGGGGCAGGTGCCGTCATCGACGTAAATGTGCTGGCCGAGCCGCAGGCTGGTGATGTCGGATTCACGCGACACGCGTTCGGCGAGGGCAGGTGTCACAAGCAGCAGCACGGCGCCGGCGGCACCGATCATGGTGCGTTGCATGGCGATGATCATTTGCTTTTGATCTTCAGCCCATCGGGGCCGACATTGATCTGCAGACCCTCGGGCTGTTTTTTCTCCTGATATAAAATGTATCCGAGAATACCGACCGCGACGATCAGGGCACCGACGATCGCGTAGAGGATGTTGCGGTTGTTCATTTTACGATCCTAGTGAGCCACGGTTTTCGAGAACAGGTTGATAATCGCGACACCGGCAACGATCAGCGCGAGACCGATAATTGCCGGCATGTCGAGCTTCTGGCCGAACCAGACAAGGCCGACGATCGTGATGAGAATAACGCCGAGGCCGGACCAGATCGCGTAAGCGATACCGACCGGCATGGTCCGCAGCACCAGCGACAGGAAGTAGAATGCTGCAGCGTAACCCGCTGCGGTCAGGATCAGCGGCTTGGGCCGGGTGAACTGTTCGGACGCCTGCAAGGCCGCGGTTCCAACCACTTCAAAAGCGACGGCCAGGATCAGGTAAAAATACGTCATGGCTTATCGTAAGGCCGTGGGGCTGATTCTAGAAGGCACCGGTTTGGTCGCGCGGAGATGTCAGCAAATGAACCGCCCTTCCATGCGGCGCATAAAGTTGGCTACAGTGGAGCCAATGCGCGATCTCAAGAACGCATGGCAAGGGCAGGTAAACAATGGCATTACCCGATCAACAGCGGCGGATTTTCGACGCGGTGGACGAGGCGTTCGATCGGCAGATCGAAACCACGCGGCAGTTCGCGGCGATCCCCAGCACGCGCGGTGCTGAAGGGCCGTGCCAGGACATGATGGGCGACCTGCTGCGGCAGCGGGGCTACGAGGTCGACGATTGGCATATCGATGTCGATGAACTGAAAGGTTTGCGCGGCTTCGGTCCGATCGAGCATGACTTCTCGCGGGCCCGCACGGTCGTCGGTACTTACCGTCCGGCGACGAGCAGTGGGCGCTCGCTGATCCTGCAGGGGCACTGCGATGTGGTTCCGGCGGGACCTCTTGATATGTGGGAGACACCGCCGTTTTCACCGACTGTAAAAGACGGCTGGATGTACGGGCGCGGCGCCGGCGACATGAAGTCCGGCACCATCGCTGCGCTGTATGCGCTCGACGCGCTGACCAAGGCCGGTCTCAAGCCGACTGCGCGAATCCATTTCCAATCTGTGATCGAGGAGGAGAGCACCGGCGTCGGCGCGCTCTCGACGTTGCAGCGCGGCTATCGGGCAGACTGCTGTTTCATCCCCGAGCCAACCAACGCCAAGCTGGTTCGCTCGCAGGTCGGCGTGATCTGGTTTCGCCTCAAGGTGCGCGGCCGTCCGGCGCATGTGTTTGAAGCAGGCGCGGGGGCCAATGCGATCAAGGCCGCATACCATCTGGTTCAGGCGCTGGAAGGTCTTGAGGAGGAATGGAACAGGCGTGCCGCCGGCGACAGATATTTCAAGGCGCTCAAGCATCCGATCAATTTCAATCCGGGCATCATCAAGGGCGGCGAATGGGCGTCCAGCGTGCCGGCATGGTGCGATGTCGATTGCCGTATCGCCGTGCTGCCGGGCTGGTCGATTGCCGATCATCAGGCCGAGATCGTCGCCTGCGTCGAAGCGGCGGCAAGAGAGCATCCGTTCCTCAAGCAGAATCCGCCCATCGTTGAGTGGTCCGGCTTCCTGTCGGAGGGGTATGAACTTGTCGATGCTGAGGCGTCCGAGGCGGTGCTGCGCGACGCACACCGGGCCACCTTCGGTGGCGAACTGAAGGACCTGACCTTTACGGCTCTGACCGACACCCGCTTTTATGGACTCAACGAGAAGATTCCGAGCCTGTGCTTCGGTGCCAATGCCGAGCGGATGCACGGATTCAACGAGCGTGTCGAAATCGAGTCGCTGCGCAAGACCGCCAAGACCATTGCACTGTTCGTCGCGCAATGGTGCGGCGTCGAGCCGGCCTGACGACCGTTCGCCCGACAATACCATCTGGAAAGGACGACCTGTGACCCTGCTTGAGAAAATCCTGTCGCGGCCGATGCCG
This sequence comes from Afipia sp. Root123D2, assembly GCF_001425835.1. Classification (GTDB taxonomy): domain Bacteria; phylum Pseudomonadota; class Alphaproteobacteria; order Rhizobiales; family Xanthobacteraceae; genus Afipia. The sequence continues at coordinate 1,664,163 of NZ_LMDP01000001.1, read as the reverse complement.
CTCGCCGTGCTGATGGGCGTGACTTTCACCGAAGCGGAACCCGACAAGGTCGTCGCCACCATGGTGGTACGCGAGGATCTTTGCACGATCAGTTACTCCATCCACGGCGGTGCCGTGATGGCGCTGGCGGACTGTGTCGGTGCGGCGGGGACCATGATCAATCTGTCAGCTGAAGCCAAAGGCACGACCACGGTGGAGAGCAAGACGAATTTCATCGGCGGCGCCAAGGCGGGGAGTACGGTCACAGCGACTTCAACCCCAATTCACAAGGGCCGCCGGACCCAGGTCTGGCAGACTCGCCTGGTCGCGGACGACGGCCGGCTGGTGGCGGTCGTGACCCAGACCCAGCTTGTCCTTTAACGAGGCCGACGGATCAGTCCCAAGCCGGCGGAAACGCCGGCGAAGCGGGCTATTTATCGTCCGAACAACAGACTGTGAGGATCGGCGCCGTTGATTCGTTGCCACCGATTCGGGTACATCAGGCGCGGAAAGAAGCTTATTTTACCAACGCAGCCGCCAGATGCTGCAGATCGAGAAACGCTGTAGATGGTCTCGCTTGTCCGGATTGCCCTGACTCGACCCTACACGTTTGTCGTTTTGGCCCTGCTGCTGCTGATTGTGGGGCCGCTGGCGGCCCTGCGAACTCCCACCGACATCTTTCCCGACATCCGGATTCCGGTGATAGGCGTCGTCTGGTCGTATACCGGCCTGCCGCCGGACCAGATGGCCGGGCGTATCACGACGCCGTTCCAGCGCGCGCTGACCACGACGGTTAACGACATCGAGCACATCGCGGCCAATTCGTATAACGGCATCGGCATCATCAAGATCTTCTTCCAGCCGAACGTCGATATCCGCACCGCCAACGCCCAGGTGACGGCGATCGCGCAGACCATGATCAAGCAGTTGCCGCCTGGTGCGACGCCGCCGCTGATCCTGAACTACAGTGCATCGACAGTGCCGATCCTTCAGCTCGCGCTGTCGGGTGAGGGACTGACGGAACAAAACCTCGCCGATTTTGCGACCAACCAGTTGCGCACGCCGCTTGTGACTGTGCCGGGCGCCGCGATCCCGTGGCCCTATGGCGGGAAGCTGCGCCAGATCCAGATCGACCTCAATCCGACCGCGATGCAGGCGCGAGGGCTGACGGGGCAGGATGTCGCCAACGCGCTGGCGGCGCAGAACCTGATTACGCCGGTCGGAACCCAGAAGATTGGCAATTTCGAATACACCATCAAGCTGAACAACTCGCCGCACAAGATCGAGGAACTCGGCGATTTGCCGATCAAAGTCGTCAATGGGGCGACGGTGTACATCCGCGATGTCGCGCACGTGCGCGACGGCAACCGGCCGCAAACCAACATCGTTCATGTCGATGGCAACCGGTCGGTGCTGATGATGGTTCTGAAGGCCGGCTCAACCTCCACGCTGGATATCATCGACGGCGTCAAGAAGAAGATCGTCGAGATCCGAGACACTCTGCCCGAGACGCTCAAAATCGGCCTGATCGGCGATCAGTCGATTTTCGTGCGCGGTGCCATCGAAGGCGTCGCCAAGGAAGGCGTTCTGGCCGCACTCCTGACCAGCATCATGATCCTGCTGTTTCTCGGAAGCTGGCGCTCGACGGTCATTATCGCGGTATCGATCCCGCTATCGATCATGGGATCGATTGCGATGTTGTCGCTGTTCGGCGAGACGCTGAACATCATGACGCTCGGCGGCCTTGCGCTTGCGGTGGGTATTCTGGTCGACGACGCGACGGTGACGATCGAGAACATCAACTGGCATCTGGAGCAGGGCAAGCAGGTCGAGCCCGCGATCCTCGACGGAGCTAACCAGATCGTCACCCCGGCCTTCGTTTCGCTGCTGTGTATCTGCATCGTGTTCGTTCCGATGTTCTTCCTTACCGGCGTCTCGCGCTTCCTGTTCGTGCCGATGGCCGAGGCGGTGATCTTCGCGATGATCTGGTCGTTCATCCTGTCGCGCACGCTGGTGCCGACGATGGCGAAGTACATGCTGCATCCGCATGTTCACGATGAGCATGGAAATGCCGCGCCGCCACCGTCGCGCAATCCGCTCGTGCGCTTTCAGCGCGGGTTCGAGGCGAAGTTCGAGGGGTTCCGCGACGGCTATCATGGCATGCTGGCGCTGGCGCTGAATCATCGCAAGATTTTCGTCACCGGCTTTTTGGCATTCGTCGCTGCCTCGTTCCTGCTGGTGCCGTTCCTCGGGCGGAATTTTTTCCCGTCGGTCGATACCGGCCAAATCCTGATGCACGTCCGCACGCAGGTGGGCACGCGCGTCGAGGAAACAGCGAACCAGATGGCCGATGTTCAGAAGGTGATCCGGACCATCATTCCCGCTGCCGAACTCGAGACGATGACCGACAATATCGGCATCCCGAACAGCGGCATCAACATGACCTACAACAACACCGGCGTTATCGGACCGCAGGATGCCGACATCCAGATCAAGCTGAGAGAAGGGCATCGGCCGACCGATGTGCATGTGCAGGCGCTTCGCGAGAAGCTGCCGCATGCATTCCCAGGTATGACGTTTGCGTTTCTGCCGGCCGATATCGTCAGTCAGATTCTGAATTTCGGCTCGCCGGCACCGATCGATCTGCAAATCCGCGGTGCCGATCTCGACGCCAACTTCAAATACGCCAATGATCTGCTGCGCCGCATCCGTCATATTCCGGGCGTGGCGGACGCGCGGATCCAGCAGTCGCCGAATCTTCCGGGGTTTAATGTCGATGTCGATCGTACGCGGGCGCAGTATGTCGGCGTGACCGAACGCGATGTGACCAATAGCATGGTGGTCAGCCTCGCGGGTAGCTCGCAAGTGGCTCCGACCTTCTTCCTGGATCCGGCGAACAACGTGTCATACTCGATCGTCATGCAAACCCCCGAATACAAAATGGACTCGCTGGGTAAATTGGAGGCACTGCCGATCAATGCCTCGGGCTCTGCGAACACGCCGATTCTGGGCGGCATCGCCAACATCGAGCGGTCGGCCGGGAACGCCGTGGTGTCGCAATATGACATTCAGCCGATGGTGCAAATTTATGCCACGACCCACGGCCGCGATCTCGGTGCCGTCGCAGCGGATATTCACAAGGTGATGAGTGACACGAAGAAGGACGTGCCGAAGGGCAGCTCAGTCGTTCTGCTCGGCCAGGTGGAAACGATGAACAGCGCGTTCTCGGGCCTCCTGTTCGGTTTGTTTGGTGCGATCGTCCTGATTTACCTTCTGATCGTCGTCAATTTTCAGTCGTGGTCGGATCCATTCGTGATTATCTCGGCGCTGCCAGCGGCGCTCGCGGGCATCGTCTGGATACTGTTCGCCACCGGCACCACGTTGTCGGTTCCCGCATTGACCGGAGCCATCATGTGCATGGGCGTGGCGACCGCGAACAGTGTTCTGGTGATCAGTTTTGCGCGTGAGCGCCTGGAAGTGCTGGGCGATCCCGTCGCCGCCGCGCTGGAGGCAGGCTTTGTCCGATTCCGCCCGGTTCTGATGACGGCGCTTGCCATGATCATCGGTATGGCGCCGATGGCTTTTGCGCTTGGCGAGGGTGGCGAGCAGAACGCTCCGCTCGGTCGCGCCGTAATCGGCGGCCTGATTTTCGCGACGATCGCGACATTGATATTCGTTCCGGTGGTTTTCAGTATGGTACACAAGAAGCAGGATCCGCAGCGGGCGGGCCCGTTGGAGATCGCACATGTCTGACCAGATCAAACCCGTATCAGGACGCAAGTTGCGTCTGTTCGGGATCGCGGCGGGCATCGTTGTCGTGCTGGTCGTGGTCAGCGGCATCGTCGAGCGCGAGCAGAGCAGCGCGGACCTGCGCGAGTGGACCGAGGCGCAGGCGATTCCGACCGTCGCTGTGGCGCTGCCGGGCGTTAAAACCGGCGATCCCACGATCACGCTCCCGGGACGACTGGAGGCCTATTCGCGCGCGCCGATCTATGCGCGCGTCAGCGGCTACCTGAAGAACTGGAAGGTCGATATCGGCGCTCAGGTGAAGGCTGGGCAATTGCTCGCCGAAATTGATGCGCCGGACATGGATCAGCAACTCCTGCAGGCCCGCGCCGACCTCGCCAACGCAGAGGCCGCTGCGAAACTTTCGGCGGCGACTTTGAAGCGGCGCCAGACCTTGCTGAAATCCAACTTCGTGTCGCTGCAAGAAATCGATGAACGCACCGCGGATTTGTCGAGCAAGGAAGCACAAGTCAAGGCCATGCAGGCCAATGTCGACCGGCTGCAGGCCCTTGCAGGCTACAAGCGCGTCGAAGCTCCGTTCGACGGCATTGTGACCGAGCGCAATACCGATGTCGGCGCGCTGATCAGCGGCGGTGCTGGCACCGGGCCGGCGATGTTCGTGGTCTCCGATGTCAAGAAGCTGCGTGTGTATGTCAACGTTCCGCAGAGCTATCTGACCGCGATCCGTACGGGTTCGCAGGCGATGATCTCTGTGCCGGAATATCCGGGCCGGACATTCCCCGCGACCGTCGAGACCTCATCGCAATCGGTCGATGCGGGATCCGGCACGACCCGGATGCAGCTTGGCTTCGACAATTCAAAGGGCGAGTTGCGGCCCGGCGGCTATGCGGACGTCACCTTGAAGCTGACCAGCGAAAGCCAACCGCTTTCGATCCCGGCCAGCGCGCTGATCTTTAACAACAGCGGATTGCGGGTGGCGACGGTGGACAGCAGCGACCGCGTTCTGTTCAAGACGGTCACCATTGCGCGCGACCTCGGCCGGGAGATCGAGATTGCCACGGGCCTTGCGAGCGATGACCGGATCATCGTGACGCCGCTGGACGGTATCGCCGATGGCGACAAGGTCCGTATCGCCGACAGTAGCAAGAGCCGCGTGGAGAAGAAAACGTCGAGCGCGCAGTAGCTGCGTTACACCGGCTTTGCCGGGTGGATGAAAGTCCACGGGCTGACTTCGGAGTCGCGCGGCACCTCGATATCGATCAGGCATGGGCCGCCATCGGCTAGCGCCGCTTCAAGCGCCGTCCTGAACTGATCGGGATGCGTCACCCGCCAGGCTCTCACGCCGAACGATTCCGCGAGCTTGATGAAATCGGGGTTGACCAGATCGGCCGCAACCACACGGCCGTCGAATACCTGCATCTGGTCGCGGCGGACGTTGCCGTAAGCATTGTTGTTGAACACCAGCGTCACCACGCCGATCTTGAACTGGACGGCCGTCGCAAGCTCCTGCACCGCGAACATGAATCCGCCGTCACCGGTGATCGCGACCACAGGCCGGTCGGGATGCGCGACCTTGGCGCCCAGCGCGGTCGGGAAGCCCGAGCCGAGCGTGCCCTGATAACCGGATGTGATGAACGTGCGCGGCTCATAGACCGGAAAGCCGTACCAGGAGGCAAAGCCGACCTGCGACAGTTCGTCGGTAACGATGCCATTCGATGGCAAGACGTCGCGCAGAATATCGAGATAGGCCATCTGCGGCTGGATCGCCTGAATCTCTATCGCAGCGGCGGCGCTGGCATTCCGGATCGCGTCACGACGGCTGCTGGCCTTGCTGTAACCGGCGCGTCGGACGTCGGCGAGCAGGGCGCGGGTGCCATCACGGGCGTCGGCGACGATGGCGGCATCGGGCGTGAACCTGATCATTTCGGCCGGATCGATGTCGATCCGGATCGATTTCTGGCCGTCTGGACGATAGGGCCAGCGCCAGGTCGGCATTTCCATTCTGGTGCCGATGCCAATGATGAGATCAGTTTGCGGCCACAGGCGATAGGCGCCCGCCATGGTCAGACCGAGTTCGTGGGCATTGCTGACAATGCCACGTCCACTGCGGAAGCCGACAACGGGCGCGTCGATCAGTTCGGCCAGTTCGAGAATTTCGTTTGCAGCGTCGATCGCCCCGGCGCCAACAAATATCATCGGATTTTTGCTTTGTCCGATGAGCCGGGCGGCAGCCTTGATCCGCTCACTGTCGGGCTGTGGCGGTGCGATGACATCGAACGGCGCAACCGGCGCAACGTCGGCGCGCTGCGTGAACACATCCCACGGCATCTCGAGCGCAGCAGGTCCACGCCGGCCGGACATCATTTCCTGAAAGGCACGAGCAATGAGGGCACCCGCCATATCAGGATGGCCGATGCGGTCGGCCCATTTGACGACGCTGCGCAGCGTCGCAAGCTGGTCCGGCATCTCGTGCAGGTGACCGCGCCCCTTGCCGAGGAAATTTGTCGGCACCTGGCCGGTGAGGCACAGCACGGGCTCGTTGCCGCCGAACGCCGTCAGCATTGCCGCGCCGGCGTTGAGAATACCGGGGCCGGGGACGACGCTGAACACGGCCGGCTTGCCGGTCGCGCGGGCATAACCGAAAGCCATGTAGCCGCATGCCTGTTCGTGCCGTGCGCCGACGACTTTCAGCTGAGCCTGGGCGAAGGCGTCAAACAAACCGTAGATTTGCGCGCCGGGCAGGCCGAAGACCGTATCGATGCCGTGCGCGCGCAAGCCGTCTACGATGGCTTCACCGCCAGTCCTCTGTGTCATGCCGAATGCCCGATCGAATGCAAATGAGGCTGCATTGTCGCGGAAGATGTTGCGGATGTCACGCCGTGCGTCAGTGCAGGAATGGTTCGGCCGTTGCGACTGCAGGTACTTTACGCGGCTGGCGGAGATCTTTCACAACGGCAATCGGAACGCCGAGCCGTTTGATCGATACCACGACCTTGCCCTCTCTTTCCCGTTCGCAGTGCATATGCGTCGGTGAAATGAAAAAATCGGCCTCGGCCCAGTTCTTCCACCACACCAGATACGGCTTGGCGTGATTGATGAAGGCGTAGCGCTCGCCGCACACCGCCACCTTGTACAGCTTGTGATGGCCGGGCACGCCCGCGCCTTCGGTGCGCTCGAGATAATTCTGGAGTTGGTCGATTGCCGGGTTCATCGAATTGACCCAGTAGTCTGTCACGTAGCGATCGGTTGCGCCGGGGAGCCCGCCGACGAGATCGTTGTAGACGAGATATTCGTAAGGGTGGAGGCGATACAAGGTATCGGCATTCACGCCAAGTGCGACAGCCACACTGGCGACAGCGGCGATTGCGAGAGCTCGGCTGCGCTGTCCGAACCAATGAATGGTCGCATCGAGGCCGACGGCGGCGAGAACGGCAACCGGGGGAAGCACGAAGAAGAAGTGGCGCATGCCGGTGAAGGCCGGCCCGTGTCCAATCACCTGACACGCCAGCGGGTATGCCATGGTGAATGCGACGAATCCGACTTCGATACGCCGACGGGAGGACCAGCCGAGGCCTCGTGCCATGAACGGGATCAGCGTCGCGGCGATAGTGAACGCCGCAGCCAACATATTCACCAGCGGCAACTTGATCAGAAGATAGACCGGTACATAGAGCGCGGGCACGTGCGCCATGTCGTAGATCGTGCCTTCGAAGATCGTGTGAATGTTGTAGTGAAAGTCCGCGAAGCTGAAAATCGCCCGGATCGGATTGAGCGGCGAAAGGCCCGCCCACGGCCAAGCGGCGATCATCATCACATAGGCCAGCGCGAATGCCGGCAGGAAGCGAAGCATCGAGCGGAAGACGAAAACGCTGCTGGCGCGCAAGTCGACGAACACCGGTTGCGGGATCGAGAGCAATGTGATGATGCCGGCGTAGCCGATCAGCAAAAGGCCTAGCACCTTGATGCCCAGCGCGCAGCCGGCGAAAAATCCGAAGCCGAGCACGTCGCGCCAGCGCGGGGACGGAAGGTCGCGCGAGGCACGAATAAGGAAATAGCACGAAGCCATCATTGTCGCGGCGAGCGGAATGTCCTTGGTGTGGTTGAACATGCCGCCATACCAGGATCCGCAGATCGCAAGGGCGACGGCAGCAATCAGGCCGGCGCGGGGGCCGGCGATCAGGCGCGCGGTCGCCGCCGTTGCGGCAATACCGCCGATGCCGATGAACGCGCACAGGATGTGGCGCAGGTCGTAAGCGTCGATCGCCGGAAAAGCGTGACTGAGCAGCACGGCGCAAATATCGAACAGGCCACCGTAAAGATAGAGATTGTCGAAGTGAAAGACGGCGCCGTCGGTCAGGCCGCTCTTGTAATACGCGAGGATGAGTGCGCCGTACTGATGCTGGACCCATTCGTCATTCGAGATCGAATATTGCCGGAATGTCAGCAGCGCCAGCACGGCAAGCGCGGCCAGCACGAGCACGGTCGCAACATCGTAAGGAGTGAAGGCGCGGGACGGCGCGTCGGCATGGACGAGCCGCGCGGCGTTGAGTTTGTCCTGGCCCAGGTTGGTCATACTAGCAGGCGCACATGAGATAGAAGCCAGGACGTTGCGGCAAAGCGTGGAACTCAATGGTCGCCGATATCACGCGTCCGTGAAATAGGGAAGGCCTACCTATGGCGTTAACATGTTGCACCTGCGTTTATTTTTGTACTTGAGGGCGGGCCCAGAGCCGGATCAGCGGGCCGTTTCGCCAAACATGGGGTCGGTTCGGGGTAGGGCGACCTGCGGAATCGTCTCCAGCGCCTTGCGGTAATTGTCCGGAGTCGGCCGTGTCACTTGCATCGCGGGGCCCGGCGGATAGGCGCCAACCACAACAAAATCATCACTGGCCTGAAGGCATTGATGGCCGGTACCGGCGGGCAATATCGCGACATCGCCGGTCTCGATGTCGAAGACCCGCCCGGCGTCGCCGCCGAACCGGACCCTGGCCTCGCCGCGTGCGACCCCCAACGCCTCGTGGACGGTGGCATGATAGTGGAGATAATCGACACGCCGTTGCGCCACATCTGTCCCCAGCTATGGGAGCCGAACAGGCCTTCGATCGTCTTTTCGCGGTGCTCGCTCTCAAGACGCAAGATATTCTTGTAGATCAGGAGCGGGAGCCGATTATTCGGCACCAGACCGTCATCGCTGAAAACGAAGGTGAGAGGCTCGGAGTTGTCGTGGATCGCCACCATCATCATGCTTATAACAACGCCGTTTTAACGATGGCGTTCCGCGAACTCGTAACGATCGCGGATCAGCGCATTAAAGAAGTTGCCCTTGGACGTTGATCTTACGAACTGGTGATAGACCTCCGCGGGAACGGCGAAGTAGGTGTAGGTCTTTCCGGTCGTGAAAACGACGTGAAGCTCGCGCGTGGGCGCGCTATACTCAATTCGTGAAATGACACTGGACGCGACCTGCGGCATGACACGCTTGTCCGTTGAGATTTCATTCCGATATGGGAGCGCGGGCTGCGATTTCAAATGCGCTCCCGGGTCCGGAACATTGTGTTAGCATCGAGAGGTCTCGATGGGGCAGACGACGGTCAAGCCGAAAACCAGAACCAAGGTCAAACTGCAGCGGCCGCCAATGTACAAGGTGATCCTGCTCAACGACGACTATACGCCACGTGAATTCGTGGTGATGGTCCTGAAATCGGTTTTTCGAATGGGCGAGGAAATCGCGCATCGCGTGATGCTCACCGCGCACCAGAAAGGCGCCTGCGTCATCGCCGTATTCACGCGCGACGTCGCCGAAACCAAGGCCAAGGAAGCAACGGAGCTTGGCAAGGCCAAGGGATACCCGCTATTTTTCACCACCGAGCCGGAGGAATAAACGTGCGGGAAATTCAGAATAGCCGGTGCCATGCTGCCTGAAAGCGATGTGCGGCTGTTGCCGCTGCTGGCGACGCTCGAGACGCTCGGGTTCATCGCCCGCCATTTTGATCCGATGGAATTCGATGCCTTGATGGAGGTCGTCGGTCGGCCGGACGATACGTTGCGTGCGGCTTGCATGAATATCAAGGACGGGGCTGCCATTCCCGACACTGCGCCCGCACATATCAAGGAAGCATGCGATACGGCACTGGCGGCGTTCGACGGTTTGCGCACGGCACGCAATCAGAGTGGTGATTTGCGCGGAGTTTTCAAAGCGCTGCGCAACTATCCGCGGTCGCAGGAGGCGCTGTATCCCCTTGCTGCGACCAACACCGCAATCAACCGTTTCTTTCTCGATCCCGCCGTTCGCGGCGATGCGGACGTAGTGGCGCGGTGTGCCCAGCCAGCGCGCGATGGCGAGACCGGCGTCATTCATGAGCAGAACGAGCCGGGCACGCGTGGCGGTTTTTCGGTCTACGTGCCGGAATATTATTCAGCGGATCGAAGCTGGCCGCTGGTGGTTGCGCTCCATGGCGGTAGCGGGAACGGCCGTGGTTTTCTATGGAGCTGGCTCCGCGAGGCACGCAGTTTCGGCGCCATCGTTATTGCGCCGACCGCAACTGGTGCCACCTGGGCGCTGATGGGCGAGGATGCCGATACGCCCAATCTCAGACGTATCCTGACATCGGTGCGCGAGCGCTGGACGATCGATCCATCCCGGATGCTGATGACCGGCATGAGTGACGGCGGCACCTTCTGTTATGTGAGCGGACTGGAGTCTGACTCGCCCTTTACCCATCTCGCGCCGGTCTCGGCAACGTTCCATCCCCTGATGGCGGCAATGGCGGATGCCGATCGTCTGCGTGGCCTGCCGATCCATATCGTGCATGGCGCGCTGGACTGGATGTTTCCCGGCGAAGTCGCGCGGCAGACGCAGCGAACGCTGGCTGCGGCCGGCGCCAATATGACTTATCGGGAGATCGACGATCTCAGCCATTGTTATCCGCGCGAAGTGAACGCGCCGCTGCTGGCGTGGATGGCCGCCACCTGACGATGGATTTGGCATACATGCAGAAGGGAGCAGTCTTGCTGTCATCTCGCGACAATCTATAGTCGAGCTGGGTCACTTGGTCGGGGGGGCGGTCGTCATGAATCGTTGGCTCATCGGACTCATTGCGGGCGTAACTTTGCTCGCCTGCGCAGCGCAGGCCGCGGCGGAGGTTCGCATCCTTGCGCTCGGCGCCAGCAACACCTATGGCTCCGGCAGGGGACGGACCAACGGCGGGGTGCCTTCATCGCAAGCCTATCCGGCTCAACTGGAAGCGCTGCTTCGCGCGCGCGGGCTGGCGGCTCATGTCACCAATGCGGGCATACCCGGCGATACCACCGGCGGCATGCTGGCGCGGCTCGATTCCGCTGTGCCCGCCGGAACGACGATTGTCATTCTTCAGCCCGGCGGGAATGATGCGCGGCGCGGGCAGGATGGCGCACGCGCTGGTAATATCGCGGAGATTAAACAGCGGCTCGCCGCTCGTCACATCAAGGTGATCATGCTTGGGCACCTCGGTCAGATCGCGCCGAAAAACACCCGCGTATCGGACGGTCAGCATTTCAATGCTCAGGGTCACGCCGCCTTCGCTACATGGCTCGCACCCAAGGTCATGTCTGCCGCGCGCGGAAAATAATCCCGCCATGCCCGAGATTTTTAACCGAAACGGCTCCCTAAAAAGCGGGTGCAATGCAAAAATACGAGATGCATCGCATCACGACAGTTCTGTTTGATTTGCCCGCAGCCATGTGTTGATCTCTCCTCAAGCCGCCATCAAGGCGGATAATAACAATGGGAGAGACTCCAAATGATCCAAGCCCCCCTCAATATTAAATTTGAATGGAAGGGAATCCTGCTCGCGGGTGTCGCCGCGGCATGCTTCGCAACGCCGGCATTTTCGCAATCGAAGGAGCCGATCAAGATTGGCGTGATCGCCGAGGTTCAGTCGATCGCTGGTGCCGCGACGCCCGGCGGCGCGCAGATCGCGGCCGACGAGATCAACGCCAAGGGCGGCGTTGACGGCCGCAAGATCGAGATCGTCACGTATGACAACAAGAGTTCGTCCGCCGACTCCGTGCGCGCGTTCCAGCGCGCCGTGTCGCAGGACAAGGTCAGTGCAGTGATCGCGAGTTATATCAGCGAGGTGGTGCTGGCGCTGGAGCCGTGGGCCGCGCGCCTGAAAACGCCGCTGATCACCCCCGGTGCCGCCAGCAATGAAATCACCCGTCCGATCCACGATGACTATGAGAAGAACAAGTACACATTCCATGGCTACCTGACGTCGGGCGCACAGGCACAGGCCGTCTGTGACGCAGCCAAGGATCTACTCGTCACCGGCATGAAGATGAAGACCGCGGCGGTCATGAGCGAAGACGCAGCATGGACTAAACCGCTCGATGAAGGCTATCTGGCCTGCCTGCCCAAGATCGGTCTGCAGGTTGTGGAACATATCCGCTTCTCGCCGGATACCACCGACTTCACCCCGATCTTCAACAAGATCGAGGCGAAGAAGCCCGATGTGATCGTCACCGGCATTTCCCATGTGGGTGTCCAGCCTACGGTTCAGTGGAAGAACCAGCAGGTCCCAATTCCAATGTTCGGCATCAGTGCGCAGGCTTTGAGCCCGACCTTCTGGAAGGACACCAACGGTGCGGCAGAGGGCATTCCATCGCTGGCGGTCGCAACGTCGACGACGGCTGTGACACCGAAAACCAAGCCGTTCGCAGCGGCATTCGAAAAGAAATTTGGGAAGGCACCAGCCTACACCGGCTACACCGCGTATGACGAAGTCTACATCATCGCGGAGGCCATCAAACGGGCTGGTTCAACCGATCCAGACAAGATGGTCGCCGAACTCGAAAAGACCAACTATGAAGGTACAATTGGCCGCGTGGCATTCTACGGACGCGAAGACCGCTTTACGCACGGCCTGAAATACGGTCCGGATTTCGTGAGCGGCATGATCTTCCAGTGGCAGGATGGCAAGCAAGTCACCGTATGGCCGGCCAAGATCTCCGAGGGAAAACTGAAGTATCCGAGCTTCGCGCGGCCGTCGAACTGAAACCTGATGTAAGAATAAAGGATGCGCGGCCGCCCATGGGCGGCCGTTTCGCTTGCGAGGTTTTCTTCGTCGGTCACGATGTTAGCGACCCCGTGACATCACGCCGTTTGGCGGCAATGTGGACAGCAGACAACACGGTTTACGCCGGATAGTGTGTTCTTGGCCGACGTCTTCTCGACCAAAGGATCACCATGTCGTCACTGCTTGAATCCGCGGGCAATTTTCAGGTCCTGCCGCATCTTCTCATTCTCGCGGTGGCCTATTTGCTTGCGTTGCCGATCGGCTGGAACCGCGAAAAGGAAGAGAGAAGCGCGGGCCTGCGGACTTTCCCGCTGGTGGCGATTGCGACCTGCGGGATCGTGCAGGCGACCGAGACGGTTTTAAACGGACACCCTGAAGGCACCGCCCGGATTATTGAGGGGGTCATGACGGGGATGGGTTTTATCGGCGGCGGCGCGATCCTGAAACACGGGACCTCGGTGCGTGGTACAGCGACAGCTGCGAGCTTGTGGGCGACGGGAGCGACAGGTGCGGCCGTCGGCCTTGGCGCCTACGATGTTGCGGTAATCATATCGCTGCTTACGTTCCTCACCTTGTTCCTGCTGAAGCCGTTCAAGGAAGAGGGCAAGGCGGACGACAAGACCAAGTGACGTGCGCGTCAGTCGAACCGATTGACTCGCGGCGTGTGCGGCGGTGACGGGGGCGACGTGGCGATCACTGTGCGCGCAGGCTGCCGGTTGCCGACCGCGTCGGGACTGAACGAAAAGATCTGCAAATCGCGCAGCAGGGCAGAGGCACGCGAGGTGAACGCGGCTACGGGCTCAGAGCCCTCGACGGCCTTCTTGATCTCCGTACCGCAACCGGCGCAGCCGTATGTGAATTCGAGCTTGGTCTGAGCCCACTGCACGTCGACGATGTCCATCAAGCGCTGGGCGCAATGTGGGCACACCATCACGGTCGGCTGGACATCCCGGAGCGGAACGTTCGCAAGCATCTGACCCTCCCTTGAATGCGTGTGCGCCACCGGATCGGGACAGGTGCGAAGGCAGGCTGCATTGATCGGCGAGAGGGCAACTTACCGCCGGTAGATCGGCGGTTCTCATCAACTTTCGGGAAATACACAGGAATCTGCCGGTTTCCAGCAGTGGCGGCTGATTTGCAGTCAGTTCCCAGGCTGTTCGGGATCATTCCCCGAGGGAGGCATTCAGGCCGGCTTTTTCAGCTCAGGATTTGAGGCTGGTGACCACCGCGAGCCGCTTGATCTCGCCATTGCGGAACGCGCGAAGGAAGGCCTCGTAGTCTTTGAACGAGACGCAACCATTGGAGTCGCCCTTCGGCCCGAGCATGTAAGTGTGGGCCAGAAGACCGGTGCGGCCATAGATATGGCCATTGCCGCCGACCGGATTGAGCCTGATCGCCTGGACGCCGTGGAACAGGCTCTCGCGCATCGTCAGGTCATACAGGTGAGGCGGTGTGGCCCCACGCATCCGTTCATGAACGAAGCGCGGATCGTCGAGTCGGCTGCCGAGCCCGGAATGGGCCTCAAGCTTGGTTCCATCCGGCATGTACACGGTGCGCGCGGAAATATCGTAGACCGCAGTCGAGCGATCGTAGGGTGGGCCTGACAATCCTTGCCCGTCGCTGCCAACGCCGCCGTCAGTCGGAGCATAGGCGAGCATCGGTCCCGCAGGACGCAACTTGCCGAACAGCTTCTCGAAAATCGAGGGCTGCTCCGGCGGCTTGGCGGGGAGGTTGACCTTGGTGGCTTCAGCCACTTCACGCAGCGAGGGACCCTTCTCCTCGGCGACGCGGATCTGGGCCGGGCGAGGCGCTGGCAGCGGCACGGCTTCCGCCGTCTGCGCCGGCTCGAGCGCCTTAACCGGCTCAGCAACTGGCTCCTGGACCGCGGATGCAACCTGAACGGGCGCAGAAATGACCGCTTGTTGCACCGGGCGTGTGACCGGCAGCTTGTCGCCTTTCGGCAGCGCTTCGGCGAATGTTTCCGGCGCGGGCTGGAAGTAGGTCGGGTCGCGCAGGGCGTTGTAGGTGGGGCGCGGCGTAGGAGCGGGCTCGGCGAAGGCCAGAGGTTTGACGTCCGGTCCGGCGACATTGACGTAAAGCGTCCACGAGCAGGCCAGCAGGATGAAAGCAAGCGCACCGTGACCGATCAGTGTTTGCGGCGGAATTTTCCTCGAAGGACGTTGGTTGTCCCGGGAACCGGCATGGTCACGTGCGTTGCTGTAATAGGTCATTCGCCAGGCGTCCCGAAACTTTTCACATCACGCCGGTTCGCGCGATGATCGGAACTCGCAGCGAGGGCATGTCCAAACGCAGTGTTGCGACCGGTGCACCGCTTGCCCATGGAGTTGCGCTGATGCACCGCGCAGATGCGCGGAGCGCCATTAATGCGAATTTTAGTTAAATGCCGATTAAGTCCCGCGCAAAGATGCACGAGAGACGCCGTACGGAACTGTGCGGCACAATTTTGCCTCAAACGACCGGGTTCCCCAAGGTAACGTAGCAGATCACGCCGCGCGACAGCCTGTGCGGTGAGGAGTGGCGGTCCGTCGACGACGGTGGAATCGGACTTCGGTATTTCCCCAATTGCGGAGTGATTAAGCGGGTACATTTCGGGCAAAGATTTGGCAGAAAAAGCCATTTCCGGAGGGAACTCAACGCTGTCTAGCGCGGGCAGCACCTCCCCGGAACGGCTGCAGCATGATTGTGGTTAATCCAGCAGTTCGTCGTCACGCGGCTGATCCAATGATCCGCAAGCTGAAATCCGGCGAGTATCGCCTCTACTCACGCAAGGTGAATCCGAAGACCGGCAAGCGCCGCAATCTCGGTACGTTCAAGTCGCGCACAGCCGCCGAAAAGCACGAGCGCGACGTGCAATATTTCAAGCGACACTAAGCGTTGGTTCGTCTCGATCGGTTTTCCTCCCCGCACCATCGTCCCATCAATCATGATACGGTCGACGGCAGGCATATGCTCCAACAGGAGGCTCGCGCATGAGCGACCGCATCCTCGTTTTCTACGGATCGTATCGCTCCGACCGGATGGGCATCCGCCTTGCAGATTATCTCGTCAAGGGACTGCGCGAACGCGGCTGCGATGTCGAACTGATCGACGCCAAGGCGGTCGGACTGCCGATGCTCGACCGCATGTACAAGGAGCATCCGAAGGGTGAGGCGCCCGCCGCGCTGGAAGCGTTGGCGCAAAAGATCATCGCCGCCGACGGCTTCGTGTTCGTCACCGGTGAATACAATTGGGGCCTGCAGCCCGGCCTCAAGAACCTCACCGATCATTTTCTCGAAGAATGGTTCTGGCGCCCGGCGGCGATCGCGAGCTATTCGGCCGGGCGCTTTTCAGGTGCTAGGGCGGCGCTGGCCTGGCACGGTACGTTGTCGGAGATGGGCATGGTCGTGATCTCGTCGACCATTGCGGTCGGCCCGATCGGCCAGAGCCTTTCTGAGAGCGGGGAGCCGACCGGCGACGGCGGCAAGGCGCTGGAGCGCGCGTTTCCACGCTTCGCGGACGATCTGCTCTGGTGGGTGGAAGCCGCAAAGGTTCAGCGCGCGAAGAAATCGCCGCCTTATTGATCGCGTGCAAGACCAATCAGCCGCGATCGCCGCCGATCGACTTGAGGCAGGACTTGCTCAGCTTGGCGCGGTTTTCTTTCAGACAACCGAGGATGGCCTGGTCATCGGAATCGATCACCTTGCGGCAATAGCGCGAGACATCCTTGGCGCAGGCCTGCTGCTGTTCGCCGGTGCCACCGCGCTTCGGGTCTTGCGCGAAGCTTGTCGCGGACAACGCCATCAGCAGGGCGGCAATCAGCGTGGTGCGAACCATGAACCGTCCTCCGGGGGTGAGATCGAGTATCTGATCCAACCTCGGAGCGCGTGGTGTGGTTCCTGCGTGTGTGACGGAACGTGTCGCGAAAATCGAGAACCCTGCAAATTCTTCCCGGCAGAAATTTCTTCGTGGTGGCCGCGCGGCAGTTCCGATGCGCCGAAGGTATGGCGTTTTCGGTGTAAAACGGGGATATTTCGTCACGATGAATGTGGCATGTCGCTTGCTTCGCCTTGCGGATTGCAAGCGAGGTTTGTCATGTCGATTTCACCTACATCACCGCTCGGCGCATTGTCGTCGCTGCTGTCGAGCAAGCCGTTGTCCGGTAGCCAGAGTGCTAAGTCGCCCGAGGCCAAATCGGCTGAACAGGCATTTCTCGATACCGTCGGCGAAACTCCGGCGCAGCGCATGTTCAATGCGATGCTCGGGCAGCTCGGTCTGACCGAGGAAGAATTTCAGGCGATGGATCCGGCTGAGCAGCAAAAGGTGGCCCAGAAGATCCAGCAGATGATCGAACAGCAGGCCGAGCAGGGCGGCGATAGGACTCCTGGTCTGGTGCTTGACATGACGGCCTGACCGGATTCGGATCGGCCCGTGAACGGCCGATGAACAAATTCATCGGCGGGCGAATTTTTCGGCCGTTGTCAGAACCGGGCGTTGAGGTAGGCTGGACATCCAACAAATCGGGAGTGATCCATGAAACGCCTGTCTGTTCTCGTCGTGTTGAGCCTGTTCGCTGCCGTGCCCGCCGTGGCCCAGTCGTCTTGCAAGGCCGTGAGTGCCGACGGCAAGCCGCTCGCCGGCGCCGCCAAGTCCAGCTTCATGAAGAAGTGTTGCGAGGAGAATGCCAAGAGCGCCGACGGCAAGATGCTTGCTGGCGCGGCCAAGACCAGCTCCGTCAAGAAATGCATGGGTAGCTGAGAATAGCGCGGCGGTTGGTAACCGCTGGCGTGCTGAAACACCAAGCCCTGCCGAAAGGCGGGGCTTTTTGTTGGCAAATGCGCGCGGGAATATCGGCTGTTGGCACATCGTGCTCGAACTGCCGTTCGATCGATTTCAGCGAGTGCGTATATGCTGAATGGATCGCGGTCCGCCGATATGTTCTTGCGACTATTGTATGTTGCTGCGTTGAAATGAGGTCGTCGTACTAATGCATGCCTGGTGCATGCTTGGCCGGGTTAAACAAAAGGGCCGATCGCAAGATCGGCCCTTTGCAGCGACGGGCATAAAACGTCCCCTCCTACCGCTACAAATCATTGAAATTGCTATCGTGGGGATTCGGCGGTCGGCCCGCAAACTGGGTTTGGCCGGGCAAAGTACGTCCCCTATGGCGAAATCCGCCAGCACCCCAAAGAACTCAGTGCAACTTGTCTTGGACGATGCCAATTATTCCAATAATGCCGCCGCCGACGAGCAGGAGTGTTTCTGTCGATCGCGATACTAATCGATTGCTTCTTTCGGAGAAATCCAAAACGCAATTCAGACGTGCCAGCGCGCGTTCACTTCCCGGTCGAGTTCGGATTCGCAGCATCATCGGATCATTGCGAATCTCGTTTGCCATCTGTGTTGGACTAGGAAAAAAGAACTCAGCCGCGAAAGTATAAGCCGCACCCATTATAACAATAACCGCGCCAGCAAGCGTCGGCCAATCATAAAAGATGACGAGAACTAGGATGCCGCTGCTGACCATGATGTAAGGAAGCATCAGTAGAGGTGTTAACCCGAACAGCACATTGAAGACGATTGCAAGATTATGAATATTGAAAATGGGCTCTTCGTTTGGCATTGCTCAATCCTTTATCGCAATTGCAGCCACGCGGTGCTGTTCACCAACAGCGACCACACCGTCAGCTCGTCAGTACCTTGAAATTTCGGAGTACGACTTCGGCGGTGTCTTCGATCGACAGGCCACTCATTCGACCTGTTAGCCTCTGCAGCACCGGCCATAGTACAACCCCTATGGCTCCGGCAACCATCTGAAATTCGTTGGTGCGAGATTTCCCGCTCGGATGTGCTGCCGCCGGATACCGAGCAAAGCATTTGACGCTGGACACCGGGCTTTAATCGTCGAAATAGGGCGTATTGCGTTTCGGTCCGGTGATGACCGACATCTGGCTCAAATCGACATGATCTCGCTCTTCCGAGAAGTCCATCGGAACTCCATGCTCAGAACCAAATGCTCGCCATTTGCGCCCGAGGTCGTCGACGAAGTCTTTCAGATCGTGACTAGCATCCGGAGAATATAGAGGATGCCAATACAGCACGGCGTATGGTGTATCTGGCAATTCGACGTAGTGATTGGTGAGGTAAATGAGAGCGGTCGTGTTGCTGTACGAGGTCTTGGCCAGGATGTGCCCGAAAATCTTGACGACTAGATCCGGCGGCACTCCTCGAAAGCCATCGTTCACGCAGAGGAGGATGCCACTCCAGTTGGTCAGTCCAAGCTCTGCTTTCGTTTCCTTGATCTGCCGATTGGCCGAATTGACGATCCGCTGGAGCGGTTTGACGAGCAGGTCAATCAGTCCATCGCGAAGGACAGGGTTCGCGGTATCTGGTTGACCGTCAGGGTATTGGGCGATCAAGTCATCGACCTTCTTCAATATCTCCTTGGAGTGGGCGAATTCGGTCTGAAGGAGCTTGTGCTCGACGACGACCTTAGCATGGGGGAAGATGTAATCGGCATTCTTGACCCCTTGGCGCTTGATCCTTGGCGCTACTAGCTCGCCGCCGGCAGTCGGCACGAACTTATTCCAATGCTTTTCGTCGGCGATGCCGCGTTTTTGACTCCAGTCGATATTGGTCACTCCGCACATTCCCTCATTGAGTATGCTTGTTCTCGCGTATTACGCCATCGACGTATCTGGAAGGCCCAATCGGGCACAATATGAGACAAGGCTGGGATGATCATCTGGAATTCCGAAGAACTCTTGGTTGGTGGGATTCCCATTCCACAGTCGAGGCGCCCCGGCTACGCTCGTGCGGTTACTGTAGAGTTGCTGCAGATTACCGTTCCGGCCGATTTTGAGTGCTGGATCTGACACGAAAAGAATCCGAGTGCCGACCTTCGGCGGCGTCACGTCGATCAGCTCGCCTTCGGGGTTTTCCCAGACGCTGTGGAAGTCCGCGACGATGACATCGACATCATTTTCACGGAAATTCCAGAGCGCCCATCCGTGAACGCGTCGGCCCCCGCGATGGAGCACGATGTGTTTGGCGGAGACGTGGCAGAAGTCGGCAGCATAGCCGGCATCGAGTTCTTGGTAGTCAAGATAGATCGGATTGCTAAGTTTCCAAAGGCGCAGAAATTCCAGCACTTCAGGATGGTTTGATGTTTTAGGCAATGTCTGCATGATCGATCCTTGCAATGTTTTCGGCAGACTCCAGCGAACGGGAACGATCTATCTACACGTTTTTGAATAATTTCGGCACTGCATCGTGGTTCTGAACAGAGCGCCACGCCGATCACACCCGGATTGTCGCTCTTTGGGATGACACTTTAGGATCGGCAAGGGTCGGCGAGCAGCGCCCTCTTGAGTTGATAGCGCCGATAGAACGTTGCCCCGATCTTCTTTGGATCTATCGCCGGCTTCACCCCAGCGGCCAAAAGCTCCTTCTTGACCGCCATATGATGGCGACCCTGCCGTCTGGCGATCGCGAATAGCGACACGAATTCGCGCTCGAACCGCTCGACCTCATGGATGGGCACCACCACGGTCGGGCAGCGGTTGATGGGATTGATCGCAGTGATTGATTTTAGGTGGCCATGCTTGATGAGGGCGGAAGCAACCTTGGCTGTCGTGGACAGTTTATCCTTGATCTGGAGCCCGGTCAGCCCGCCGAGGTCCGGTCCGCGAACCAGGGTTCGGACTTCCTCGACATCGACAAGGACCGACATGTAGCCGCGCTCGGAGGTGAGCTGCCATTTCCGCTGCACTTTGCCATCTAGGATCAGGCGGACGATTTCCTCGCTGCTGCAGCAGGCGAACTTGGCTGCACCCGGAATGTTTACCCGGTCTCGGCTGGCCGATGCGACCGGCTTCGCTCCATCGAGCAGCGTCGTCAAGAGCCTATCCAGGTCCTCGGTGGCGAACTGGTCAGCCGCCCCGTGATCGCCAGCACGGAGTCGAGGAACAATCAGACCGGATCGATAAAGCATGTCTCGCTGCACGCGCGGGGCATTGAGGTATTCACCGGCTTTGCGAACAGACAGGGTGGCGGCCAAGGCCTCTCTCGCCGTCAGGGAGCCTTTCTCAGCATCGAACAGGCAATTTCCGTCCGCGAGATCGGCTGCATCCTCGGGGAGCGCGCGAGAAGCCTCGAGGAGCTTTCGCAGTCGCTTCGGATGGAGACCGGTCTCCATCGACAGCGTCCTGATCGAGTGCAACCTGCGCTGCTCGACGGGTTTACCGAGCACGACGTCACCGGGTCCAACGGGAAAGCGGGTCCGGATGAAGTTGCCGACCAGGTCGCGTAGTGGATCGTAAGCGGGATCGTCTCGCCCGAACTCGAGGACCTGGTAGATGCGGCCGAACACGGCCTGCGGCCCTTCCTTGCCAGTTCGCAAATATGGATACGATGCCTGGAGTCCACGCAGGACTGTGTCGACCGCCGACTTGCCGCCATTCAGGATGTCGAAACCGGCAGCGCCGGCGCGGCGCCACTCATTGTCGGCTAACGTCTTGAGGTTGGGCATGCGCCCGAGCGTTGCGACCGCGCCGAACAGTTCACAGCCGGCGATGGCCACGTGCAGGGGCATGCCGTCGAGCAGGACGCTCTCTGCTGCCCGACCAGCGACGCGATCGACGATGTAGGTCTCGAGCCCGGTGAGCGTCCGCGTGCCGGCCTCGGCCGCCAAACGACAGAGGTCCGGCAGCACCTTGCTGACGTGGCGGGACCAATCATGCAGCAGGCTCGGGGTCAGGTTCTGGTCGAGGACCATCAGCGGTGTGGTGTGGATCGGGCACGTTTTGACGGCAGTGATCTGCCAGAGCGAGCGCTGATATGGCGCGAGCTCGGCGCGCAGGTTTGGCGCGTCAGCGATGTCGCTGGCGCAGCATTTCGGGCAGATAGCGACGGTGGCACGTCGCAAGCTGCCGCGGACCAGATCCTGACCACGCAGCAGATAACGCCGCTCGCCGGTTTTGACGAAGGCGTTTGCCGCGAGCGCTTCGAGCGCGACGCCGCCCTTGGTAGCGACGATAGCGAGCGCCTGCGGATCGCCATCGACGACTTTCTGGAAGGTGGTTCGGAAGTCGAGACAGAATTCGCGAGCGGACGGCGCATATCGGACCGCGAGCCTGGAGACGAAGGATGCGGGCGTTTCGCCGACGCCGAGGGGGACGGTAAGACGGAGCGGCCTCACGACGTCCTGCCTTTCTTGGCGTTCTTCCGGCCGACGGGCGTGGTGGCATCGTCGATTTCTTCGACGTCCTTGGTCTGCAGGCGCGTGGTGTCGATGGTGTGCCACGCGCTCGAGATGAAAGGATTCTGGTCGTCCGGCATCAGGTTGCGAGCGGCATATGCGTTCGCGAAATCCATCCTGGTAATGTGCGTGGCGTTGCGATCGATCGCGTCTTCCATTGCCTCGGCGAGAATTTCGAGCGTGATGCCCATCTCGTATTGGCCCGCGTGCAGCAAACGGGCGATGATGTCGTCGCCGGGTTGGACGTCGATCTTGAGCTTCACCTCTTCCGCGTAATGTTGGAGCGCCTGCTCCAGAAACTCCGCGTGCTCCTTTGGCGTTAGCTTGGTCAGGTACATGAAACGGAGCCGGCGCCGGAGCTGGCGGTCATGACGGAAGAAGGGCAGCAGTTCGGGGATGCCGGACAGGATCAGTTGCACGGGCCATTCGGGATTGGTCATCAGGTCCTTGAGCGTGTCGCGTACCTTCTGGACCTCGTCGACGCTGTGGCCATGCAGGACGTGCTGGAGATCATCGATCGCGAGAAACAGCACGTTGTTCTCGCGAATTTGCTGCCTGACCCGGAGCCAGGCGTTGTTCTCGCGGATGTCGCGCTGAAGGTCGTAATCCATCAGGTCGAGCACGCGGATGCCGAGTTGCCCGAGCGTGCATGGGCTGGGCGCGGTGATAGAGATCAGCGGGCACCAGGCGTCCTTGACGCAGAAGTTCGGAAAGGCCGCGTGATCGCGAAAAGTTTCTTCCAGGAGCCGGGATTTGCCTGCACCGCTGGGGCCAATGACGACGATGCCCTTGCCCGGAGCGCGGTTATTGGCGGCATGCGGCTTGTTCGGATCACGCCGTATCTGCGCGTTGATGGTGAGGCGTTTAAGGAGACGCACGAGATCGTCGTCGCGTTCCGACGTCATGTAGGTGGTTTTTGCCTTCTCGATGCGGGCAACGAGCGCGAGATCGGCCGGACTGAGCAACGCGCGCAGGTAAGCGGCGGGATCGGCATTGTCGTAGGTCATTTGCGCTCCTTGGGTTTCCACTCGCGCGGCGGTTTGCGGAGGCGGATTTCGGGGGCGGGTTGACGGTTTGCGGGCACGGCGCGCGGCACCTTGGATCTGACGCGCTCGGTGGTTGCTTCGATCTGGGCCATCGGCTCCTCGGGCGGTGGCAGCAGCTGCGCCGGCCCGTTGGGCGGAGCCTTGGTGCCGACGAAAACACGACCTCCGAGAATGTCGATCGGACCTGTCGGTGGGGAGAGAACCTCCTCTCGGTGTCGGACGGTCTGGTTCATGCGAATCCGGATCGCCTCAAGCTGCTCGCGGGTCTTCGGCCGGTAGAGGATGCTGAGGCGCTTGCGGGTCTCGGCGTCGCCGGCCTGTGCGAACTCGATGGCGCGATGAACGACCGGCTTGACGAGGTTCTGCAAGTCCTCGTCCTGCCGCCGCAGGTTTGCGAGCGCCGCCTCCCAGATCGCGACGTTGACGCCTTTCATGATCTCGGGGCCGCACACCGTCAGCCAACCGCCGTCGACCCGTAGCGAAATGGCACCCAGGTCCTCGCCATCGACCTTCACGATGTAGTCGCGTTGCGGGCTGCGCTGAAACAGTTCGTCGATCTTCTGGGAGCGATACCAGTTGCCGAAGATCTCGATGCCTTCGGCCTGCATGGTGACGGTGAAAGGCTCGCCGAAGGCGAGACGGACCCGGCTGGGACCAGGCGGCGTAGTGGGTGCGCGCTTCTTTGTGAGACGGAGCCAGCAAGCGCGCGGCGTCTCGCCGCCGAGACCCGCGTGCGGAAGGTTGTGGTACTGGTCCACGACGAACCGAACGATCAAGGCGGCGAGCTCTTCGACGGTGACGCAGGCGCGTGCCAGGGATTCGTACTTGCCGCGCACCTGCGGATTAGAGAATGCCCGACCCGAAAACCGCAGGAGGCTTCGGATGTCGAGTGTCTGGAAGAAGCGCTCGATCTTGGGGCGTTGTTGCGGCGTATCGATCTGCGGGCTCTTGAAGGCGATGCCGAGGTCTGTGCAAACGAGCTCGGTCTCTGCGTTGAGCAAGGCGGAGCCCTCGTCAACGACGAACGTGTCCATGGTTGCGCGGTATTCCCAAGGCGTTTCGCAGCCGATGGAGCGCGCGAGCGCGGTCTTGTCTGAAACGGACATCCGCAGCAACTGCTTGGTGTTGGAGGCGCCAGTGCGGAGGGCGAGCGTCATCGCCGGAATGACACGCGTCGTGCAGCAGATCGCAGCGCTGAAAACACAACGCGTTTTCGGCGCGGCCTCCCGCAGCTCTGGGCTGATCGCATCCCAGAGTGGCAGGAGCTCCATCACGAGGGTGTGGAGGTGCGTTGTCCAATCGTCAGCTTCGACCCGCTGCATCGGCCGTATCAGACCCTGTACGCCGCCTTTAGAAGGATGGAAGAAGCGCTGTGCGACTTCCTCGCCCTTACGGGCGGCGATCACGTCGAACGGTGGCAGACGGCGGATTTCGACCCGGAGCAGATCGATGGCTGGGCAGGTCAGCAGGGCGACGCCGCGCCCATCCATGTGCTCCTTGAATTCTTTGGTAACGCGCGCGAGATCGATGCCTTGATAATCGCGAAGATCTAGGCCGGCGGCTTCGATGCGCCCGCGATTGAGGTTCGCGAACTTCGTCTCCATTTCACCCCAAAGAAAGGCGATGGTCGGCGCTTCGCGACTGAGATAGCGGTAGACATGATCCATGAGGATCGGCCGCTCCTCCCGAGAGTAGCGATCGTCGCGCCAGCCACAGAGGTGATACTGATTCACCAGGCCGAGCGGTCCCATTTCCAGGTAGGCATTGACCCATTCAAGGAAGCGCTTGGGCCCGACGAGCCTAAAGGTCGGGGGTCCCATTTGGCCGCCTTTGGGTGGCGCCTTGGGCGCGAACAATTCGTCCTGCATCTTGAGCAGGATGGGTGCGAGGTTCTGGCGATAGTGCGAGGCGGCGCCGCGGGCCTTCAAGAGAAGGAATTTCTTGACGGCGATCAGCTTGTTTTTCACGAGCTCGCGTTCCTCGTCCGGAAGGTCCGCGATCATCTGCTCGTCGCTCTTGAGGATTGCTGCGGCCTTCCCGGGCGTTGCTCCGAGCGGATCGAAATCGAACTCGTAACCGTCTTTGACGAGGTCGAACTCCTCGAAGGTGAGTGCAATGGACCGTTTCGGCTCCGAAAGCGTTTCGAACACGAACCCATTCTTGTCGCAGATCTTGCGGACGCACGAGTGTCCAAAGAGGCTCAACACGGCGGATTCGCCAACGTGCCAGCGCACGGCCCTCCGCGAGCGCGGCGGCTTCAGAGGGAGGAGTTCGTGCACGCGCTGGAGCATCGGTCTCTCAGGCGTTGCGCTTGCGGCTCGGGGCTGCGACGACGCGGTGGTCATCGAGCATTCCGTATTCGATGAGGCTGAGCTTGCCGTCGGCGACGGCGCGAACCACGGCATCGAAGCCGTAACCGGCCAGGCCGGATTGGTACGCCAACTCTCCAATGGTGGTCTCACCCTTCAAGCTGCGCAGCAGCTTCGCCATAGCGGCGTCGTCCTCCGGCCACGGGTCACGTCGGGCGTGATGGATCACCTGTGCGTTGAAGATGTCGATCGGCGAGAGGTCCTGATCGGTGAAGAGGAGCACCCAGTCGGCCCGTGACGGCGGTATCTGCTCCGCGATCAGCTCGACCGTGCGACCAATGCCGGTCTTATCGACCAGGGCGAAGGGTTTCACTGCGATGAGGCCGGTGCTGCCGGTCGTCAGCCTGATCTGGAAATCGAACGTGTGCGGCTGCTCGCGACCATGGTCATCGACGTAGATAACCGCCGGCGCCTGTTCGGCGACTTCCACAACATCGGGGCGCATGCTGGCGAGCAGCGCGAAGCATAGTTCGAGCTCGGCCTCGTACCAGAACTTTCTGTCGCCGAAGAAATCCCAGCCGTGCACGCTGATCGCCGAGTGCAGCGAGATCGAACGGCTTCTGAGACTCGGCGGCGGATCCGGAGTAAATTCTGCGCACGGGCGCGGGTTTCGGAGCGATGGGTCCGGTGTCAGATATTCTTCAAGCGTCATCATCGTCTTCGGCTCCTGCCTTGGCAAAGCTCCGCCGTTCGCCGAAACGGCCGGCGTCAAGCTTCCTAGAATTTTGGATCGAGGGCCGGTTTTCTGCGTCAAACCGCTTGCGTGATGCGGCAGCGAGGAGCAGAATCCAAACGCCTTTTCGGGCTCGTTTGGGTCGGTCTTCGATCCAGCAAACAAGCGGTCTCGCTGCTAACGAGGCCGCTTGTTTTCGTTTGGGCTACGTCGTGGTCTCCTTGAGGCGAGGATTGCTTTCCTCAAGGCAAGGATTCCCTGGAACCCTGCAAGAGTCCCAAGGAAAATTCAGAAAAAGAATCTGCGATCAAAGACTTAGAGGAAGTCTTTGAATCTATGCCGCGAATCCTTGCCAAGGAGATTGGCTTCTGAAGGCTTGCTACAATGGAATGGAGGTGTGCGCCGCTATCAAGCGCGACCTAACGGAGCGCAAATCAGACGGTGTGACATGGCTTTGACCTCTCGCGATTTTCGGCGACGACCGGCACAATCATCGAAATCGACCCAGGGCGGCGCATCCTGCGCAATACGGGAAGCCCGATCGCCCGCGCCGCGACTTCAACAGCTATTGGTGTTCTGAAATTGCGAAGATCGCGTGGGATACAATCCTGCAACCTTCGAGGTAGAAAAAAGTGACTCCATATTAACTATATCACACTCAACGCAATTTGTATTCAGCAAGCTTCGCGCATGGTTAATGCGCCCACCCAACATCTTGTTATGAACTCGTCGCGGACTAAGAAATGGCCTTCATCACTGCCGCGCACTTGCCAATTGAAGATGCGGTCTGTCGTTAGGCTTTAGACGAAGGCTCCGAATGACTCGATGTTCCTTCATCTGATGAATAATACTGCTTGAAGTGATCGTGGTTGCGTAAGGCTTCCGGTCGGTACGGCCCCACGTTAGCGCATTGGATCACCTTTGGCAGGTTGGCGCGGGTCTGGACGGTCGGATCGACACGCGCGTCGTGTGTCATTTCGCGCACCTTTGTCTCCCAGTTCTTGCCGGCGATGTAGCGCTGCAGCCAGCCCCACTTCGGTAGTTTCGCTGCGAGGGCATCTAGCGTATCGCGCATGCCGGCGACCTCGCAGTGCTGCACGCCGTCCGCCGCAGGGAAGATGTTAAGTGCAGGCCCAGCTTGGCCCGTAAGCGGAATTTTAGCACCGTTGACGAATATGGGGCCCGTTTTGAGGCCGTCGGGCACGGAGACTGCCTGTTCGCACATCCAATGCAGGGCAACGTCCGAGAGCCGCGCCTCGGGCTCTGGATAGGATCCGCCGATGTCCGAATGGTTGCCGGCGAACCAGAATTGCACAAGACGGGGAACACCTGGCGTCGGCGCATGAACGGGCGGCTCCGTGCCGCCCCAGCCTACGCGATCGAAATCTTTTCGGGTTTCGTCGATAGCATTAGCGGACCGCGCGAAGCGAACATGCTTGCTGAGAAGCCTATCGAAGTATTTTCCTGTCCATTCAGCGTCGTGCGAGCGCGGCGGGTCACCCTTGTTTGGGAAGTCGTAGATAGTTTTGCGGTTGACGGTCCGCTGTCTCTTCAGAAACCAGATCACGGCGGCCAACATCGCGATATGTGTCACTGCCCACGCCGGAACGATGAAGCCCCACAATAGTCCGGCATCGGAGATGATGGCCGTGAGCACGCCGACGACAGCAGCTGGGACCAAAGAAGCAATGAAGGCCGCAGCGGCAACGCCAGCCGTCAGTCCCGCCTGAATAACAAGGCGCCTGGTGCCGCTGGCGCCCAGTGCAGCCACAGTGTCGAACACGCCGATGAAGTACGCGGCGGCGTTTGCATCGGAGCCATCGCCAGATCCGTATTTGATCTGGAACCGCCGAGCCAATTCCAGTCGCTCGGCCTCGAACTCCTCGCGGGGATGGCCAGCGCCGTGCTCGAGCACGGTGTCGACGGCCTCCCACGCGATATCCTTGATCACCTTGCGGTACCGCATCAGGGGGGCGCCCGGAGTTTTCGTCGGTACGCCGCAGAGCATGAGCAAGTTCGCCAGGCTGCGGACGGTGTAGGCACCGCGGCTGAAGCCGAACAGGAAAATGCGGTCGCCTTCTTCGTAGTGGTTGACAACGAATTCGTAGCAATCGGCGATGTTGCGCTTGATCCCGTCGCCGGCCACCGACCCGAGCAGCTTCTGGACGAAACGGACCGGAGCCGTGAGGGCGGTGGTGCCGACGTCGGTGCCAAGACCGGCGTCGTAGAATACGACCTGCTCCGAAGGATCGATGCCAGTGTCAGCGTGGTCGCGCGAAATGCGGTACATTTTGTAGATGTTGCTGATCCGCTGCTCCGGACGCGCGCCGCCGTCTTGGCCGGTGCCGTCCGAGAACACTACGATGTTCTTCGTCATCGTTCCCTCCTAGACTTTCTGTGCCGGTGAGGTGGCTTCCACATCGGAGCATCGAGGTGGGTTGAAAACGGCAGAACTCGATTTGCCCCCGGTCGAGTGAAATGAGGCCCAAAGTCCTTCGGGAAGAGGTTTCCGGCCCACGATTAGCAGGAGAAACCCTGGTAGGTGATGGGTCGATCTCCGGACTATCTCGCCAATACTGGTCAGATCGTCGGAAGACGGCTTCGGTGCGTCTTCTGGATGGGTATGCCAGTCGCCGACGTAGTCGAGTCCCAATGCGTGGTGCTCGAAAATTTCCTTCTGTTCGGACGCACGATGTGGCCAGAACGAAAAACGGCCGCGGCGGTCGCGCGACCGGGGTCCCGTCGCCGTGACGATTTCCCAGTCGTTTCCGCGAACGCGTGCGAAAAGTTGTCCGCCTGCTTCGCGCTGGTAGAACCGCAATTGTCGATTGGCAGCGAAGGTCGCAAGCGCCTCTTTTGCGACTTGGACCGCGATCCGCCCAACACTAAACGTCAGTTGCGGCTCGATCATGGAAACGGCCATTCGGCGATGAATAGGCCGCCAGTGTTTCCCGGCTGTCCCCGAGCTGCCGCCCAGCCGGAGGTTACCGCCGCTTCGGCTTCCTCGAAGGCGTCGGTGTCTGCGATCCGTGTGTGCCACGCCGGCGCCGTTTCGTGTTCGCGCATGGCGTCCATTGCGAGCCTGGCGACGAGGGCTTGGGCGTGTGAAAGTTCGATGGCGCCGAACGTCGTCGTCGCGCCGCCGCATTCTGGCGGAGGGGCTTTTCCGCCGGCGACGACCGGCAGCCGGAATGCTCCGTTCTCGTCGAAGCCGTCGGCCAATCTTGGACCCGTGTTGCCGATGAGCACGGCATGCGAGGCGAGCGCATGGGCCTCCATCCAACCGTATATCGCCGACGCCTTGTGACCTGGCTGCGCTAAGGCAAATTCAACCGATGCGTCAGCGGTCCAATTGCCCGTGCAACTGACAACCAGATCTGCCTGTTTTAGCAGGCCGGGATGTTGTCGCGCGAAGGCAGCAAACGTCATTGCGTAGCCTTCAACAAAGCTGATCATCGGCAGGTCGGAGCGGATCGAATGTGCCAGGGCCATAGCTTTTCCATGACCGACTGCACCGCCTCCAAGTTCGTGCCTGCGGATATTCTCCCAGCCCATGAGCTCGGGGTCGATGAGACGCAGATGTTCGACGCCGGTCTTCGCCAGCATCTTGGCGACGCCGGATCCCAATGCGCCGCAGCCGACCACGATGATTCTGGCGGCGGCCACCTGCCGTTGCACCCCGTCGGGGAGGCGGGAGGCGGACGAATCCAATCGCTGTGTGGCAATCCGCTGGAGTTTGAATCGGCCGAAGAGACTTCTGGTCGAATCTTCCGACTTTTCAGTGCCCCTGCGCATGGTCTTCCGCTTGAGCGGCTTCCCCGAGTGATCAAGGGGGCGGCGAAGGTACGTGGCGGCGTAATGTTCGCGGCCGGAGGGTGCCTTGCCTGCGAGGACCACAAACGCCTCCTTCGGAGCGTTGGCCATCAGGCGCTTCAGCAAGTCGGTGCCGCTCTGCGATCGAGCTTCGACGAGCGCCCAGAGTTCGTCTGCGGTTTCTGGATAGCGATCGGGGGCGGGAAGCGGATCGATCGAGATGACCGGCGTTTCCTTGAGCCATTTAGACGCGGACCCGGTCAGATTCGTGCAGATCCTCGTCGCGTCGTTCTTGCCTGGAAAAACGAGCACCCTTTTCCCGGCCAGCGCTGCGCGGCCGAGGATCGATTTTCGGGCACCCTCGGGGCCGGGCAGGATTTCAACGCGCAGATCGGACCTATCTGCCCAGTTCAGCCAGTAGAGGCCGAAATCCTCACGGAAGTCGTCATCGTGCTCCCTGGTATCGTTATCAGCGAGGAGCTGGAAAGCTTCGGCGAGCGCTGTCTGTATGGTTCGGACGCGATTGCCAGGTACTCCATTTGAACCCAGGCACAGCTTGCCATTCCTCTCTATGTGAGGCTGTGCCTGACCGCGCTCATAACCGACAAGGTAGACGCGCGCGGCGGCGAAGGGAAAGTCCTCGTCGACCTGAACCTCGAGCTCCCGCCCGCCCCAGCGCAACCGCCAACCGTCGACCATGCCGGCGCGTAGCAACGCTGCCGGAACACGGCCGAGAAAGTCGTCGCCGAGCCCGCCGAACCAGGCGTCCGGATCCAATTCTTCGGGCGCGTCCGATGGCGCGGCTTCAAGCGGCAGGCTCACGCGTACCGGTTCTCCTTCGCGTAACGGGTCTCGCCCTGCTTGATTACGGCGGGGCCGCTGGCCTTTTCGATCTTGGATTTCTTCGAAGGATCGGGCTGCTTGGAGAACCAATCGGTGTTGAACACTGCGTCCCACGCCTGCATCGCTTCTTCGTGCGTGCACCAGTAGCCGTCCAGGACGTCGAGATGCTCTAGGTTTTCGTCGATCTTCTCTTTCAGAAACTTTGTCTTTTCGTCGCCTGCTTCTGCGATGTTTTCTTCCAGCACCGGATGCTTGACGGCATCGCTCCATGACAGCTTGGCGCTGATGGCTTTCAGCGTGTGTCGGAACGCGTAGTCATCGCGATCGTCGGATCGCACGAAATTGTCGGACACGAGCTTCGAGATGACGAATCCGCTCGAGATCTTGTCGGACCAGCCGGAGCGGCTGCGGGCGAAGTCCTTGACGAGGCGGACGACTCTTACAAACTGGCCGTCGTTGCCGTTGATCGTAGCATCGGGCGACTTGGTCTTGTTCTCATTCTTGAACCAGGCGGTGTTGGCGAGAGGATCGCTCTTTCGCCAGTCGTCGCCGGCAGCAATCTCATATGATTTCGTTTCCTCTCCAGTGAAGAGGTTTTTGGTGCGAATCTCACGATAAACGGGAACGTCGACGTGGTAGCCCTCGTTCTTGTAGTAGACGCGGACGCAGTTGCTCCGCACGTCGGGCTGATCGGCGAAGCGGTCATCCTGCAGGCCGGCACACACCATCTTCCTCGCATTTTGCGCGGACTTGTCTTCGCCCTTGTCGTTCTGCAGGCTTTCGCGCGTGAAGTAGACGCCGTCGTCCACGTCGTAATCGCCGCGGTCGCTCTGGATCATGGTCCGCATCGCGTAGGATCCCTGTGTTCGCTGACCGATGGCCTTCGGATTGCCGTCGCGCTCCAGGCCGCTTTTGAGCCGGCGCCGATTGGTTTTCGCCTTCGCGTAGATGTCGGCGCGGCCGTCGTCTGACATGCGGACTTCGGTCCGCTCAAACCCCTTCACCTGTTCGTTGCAGTCTTTCACGTCAGTTCCTCCATCTTCACGCCGGTCTTCGGCATCGCGGGAAGACCCATCATCAGGGCCTTCACCATCTGTCCTTCCGGATTGTTCGGGTCATCGCAGGCGCTCTTCGCGAGATCTGCGTCGTTGCTGGCCTGCTGAATCAGGCGGTCGATTGCCACCGGGCGGGCGTCGTCGAGAGCAAGAAACTTCATCATCTGTGCCGGTACGTCTTTGTTGGGGAAACGCAACCTCCGGACAGGCCGACCCAACTCTGTGAACTTGTTGCCGAGGAAGCGGGCCATGTTGTCGAACGCAAACTCCTGGGCCGTGATGCTAAGGCCGGCAGCTTCGGCGCCCATCCTCCAGCCCAGAATCGAGCGATGCACCTTTGATGGCTTGATCAATTCGCCTTCCGGACGAGAGCAGGTGCCGAGGGAAAATATTTCGATCGGTGCATCCCTCGGGGCGCAGGCCAAGGCGTCGACCAATCCGACCATGATGGGATTGTTCGCCCACAAGCCCCCATCGGCGAAAACCTGGGTGACGCCATGATCGCCGTTGGGATCTTCCACTGCCGCAAGCGAGCGGAAAATCGGAGCAGCGCTTGAAGCCATGCACACGTCGACCAGGGGGTATAGGTCGTCGCGAACGCCGCTCGCCGGCGTCTTTTTGAACACCCAGGACCGATGGCTGCTCATCGCGACCGCGGGAATCGATAAAGAGATGCCGCGCTTCGTGAAGACATCGACCATTGTTGTGGCTTCGAGCACCTTGGTCAGGGCGTCACGGAGCACGGCGTCCCCTTTCCGCACGTACCGGCCTCCGACGAACATGCGCCAGATAGCGCTGAACGTGCCCTTGATCCGGTGCGGAAAGATTTCGCGGCCGTGATCCCGATAGAGCTTGACGATCTCGCTCATCGGCCGGCCGACTGCGAGCGCGCTGGCGACGATTGCACCGGTGCTGGTCCCGGTAATGAGATCGAACCCCTTGCCGAGATCGAGGCAATCCTCGCCGCGTGTGCGGGCGAATTGCGTAACGAGTCGGTCTAGGAACGCCGCGGTGTAAATCCCCCGCATACCGCCGCCGTCGAGGCTCAGCACCCTGTAGGGCCTGACGTCGGCCGTAACTTCAGGTCCGTTCCTTCCAGCTTCTACAACCACGCTATTCACCGTTACGTCTCAGAGTTGATTCACGATTCGTTCGGTTAGGCATTTCGCGGCGAAGCCGAAGCCCGCCGCGAACCTATTAGTCACGCTCGGCGCCGGCGGCGCCGAGTAGGGGACCTACTTTGCCCCGATTAGGGGACGTACTTGTAGAGGACGTACTTTGCCCGTCGCTGCACCCTTTGGAGTTTCTTTTGGCTAATTCGTTAGATGTCACGAACACCCCGTCGTGCTTCCACACGTGTCGCACTTCATGCAGGTGCCGTTGCGCACCAGTGTAAAGTTCGAGCATTCGGTGCACATGTCGCCTTCGTAGCCGCGGGCCTTCGCTTCGGCGCGGCGTTCGGCCTTGCTTGGCGCAGCGGGGGCTGTTGCGGCGGCCGATCCCGACTTGCTCCAATTCTGACCTTGTAGCGCTTGAGTTTCGAGCTTTTCGGTCGGCGAGAGATCGCGCTCCGGCTCGGCGGTCTTCAGCGCGGTTGCGCCTTCGGTCACGTCGCCGTGCCGTGCGATCGCACCGGCTGAGCCAATCGCGGTGACGTTGCCCGAAGTGACCGCGTCGGCGCCACCCTGCATGACGACGAGCTTGTCGGTGCGCGAACGGGTCAGGCCCTTCGAGACATACCTGGACGAAGGCGAGACGTCGGGCGAGCGGCCTTCCGCGACGCCCTTGCCGAGCGCGTCGAAGTTCGACTCGGTCGGGTCGACGTGGGCGAGGTCGAAGCGCGACATGTAGCTGACCGCGAGTTCGCGGAACACGTAGTCGAGGATCGAGGTCGCGAACTTGATCGAGTCGTTGCCCTGCACCGGGCCCGCAGGTTCGAAGCGGGTGAAGGTGAAAGCGTCGACATACTCTTCCAGCGGCACGCCGTACTGGAGACCCAGCGATACCGCGATGGCGAAGTTGTTGATGAAAGAGCGCAGCGCCGCACCTTCCTTGTGCATGTCGATGAAGATCTCGCCGAGGCGGCCGTCATCGTATTCGCCGGTGCGGACGTAGACCTTGTGACCGCCGACCGTCGCCTTCTGGGTATAGCCCTTGCGGCGATCCGGCATCCGCTCGCGCTCGCGCATGACGACGATGCGCTCGACGAGTTTCTCGACGATCTTCTCGGAGACCTGGGCGGTGCGTGCCGCCATCGGCTTGTCGTAGAACGCCTCGATGGCGTCGTCTTCCTCGTCGTCATCGGCGATGAGCTGCGAGTTCAGCGGCTGCGACAGCTTGGAGCCGTCGCGGTAGAGCGCGTTGGCCTTGAGCGCGAGCTTCCACGAAAGAAGATAGGCGGATTTGCAATCCTCCACCGTGGCGTCGTTCGGCATGTTGATGGTCTTGGAAATCGCGCCCGAGATGAAGGGCTGCGACGCCGCCATCATGCGGATGTGGCTTTCGACCGACAGGTAGCGCTTGCCGATCTTGCCGCAGGGGTTGGCGCAGTCGAACACGTTGTAGTGCTCGGCCTTCAGATGCGGTGCGCCTTCAACGGTCATCGCACCGCAGATGTGGATGTTGGCGGCCTCGATCTCGCGTTTGGTGAAGCCCAGCGCCGCGAGCAGGTCGAAGCCGGGGGCGGCGATCGCCTCGGCGTCGATGTTCAGCGTGTCGCGGAGGAAGTCCTCGCCGAAAGTCCACTTGTTGAAGGCGAACTTGATGTCGAACGCGGTCGGCAGCGCCTTTTCGACCTTGGCGAGCGCTTCATCGGTAAAGCCCTTTGCCTTGAGGGTCGAGGCGTTGATGCCCGGCGCGTTGGACAGCGAGCCGTGGCCCACCGCATAGGCTTCGATCTCGGCGATCTCGCTTTCGCGATAGCCGAGCGCGCGCAGCGCTTCCGGCACGGCGCGGTTGATGATCTTCCAGTAGCCGCCGCCGGCGAGCTTCTTGAATTTCACCAGCGCGAAGTCCGGCTCGATGCCCGTGGTGTCGCAATCCATGACGAGGCCGATGGTGCCGGTCGGCGCCACCACCGTGGTCTGGGCGTTGCGGTAGCCGTACTGTTCGCCATCGGCCAGCGCCTTATCCCACGCCGCCTTGGCATGGGTGACGAGGTCGGCCTGCGGGCAGCTTGCATGATCGAGCGGCACCGGATTGACGGCGAGCGCTTCATAGCCGTTGGAGTGGCCATGGGCGGCGCGGCGATGATTGCGGATCACGCGCAGCATGTGCTGGGCGTTCTTCTTGTGGCCGGGGAACGTGCCAAGCTCCTTCGCCATTTCGGCGGAGGTAGCGTACGCTGTACCGGTCATGATCGCGGTCAGCGCGCCGCACAGCGCGCGGCCTTCCTTGGAGTCGTAAGACAGACCCATGGTCATCAGCAGGCCGCCGATGTTGGCGTAGCCGAGGCCGAGGGTGCGGAACTCGTAGGACAGTTCGGCGATCGCCTTCGACGGGAACTGCGCCATCATGACCGAGATTTCGAGCACGACGGTCCACAGACGGCAGAGATGCTCATAGGCATCGGCGTCGAAGCGGCGGGTCGCGGTGTCGTAGAACGTCAGCAGGTTGGCGGAGGCGAGGTTGCACGCCGTGTCGTCGAGGAACATGTATTCCGAGCACGGGTTCGATGCGCGGATGTCGCCGGATGCCTTGCAGGTGTGCCAGTCGTTCATCGTGGTGTTGTAGTGCAGGCCGGGATCGGCGCTGGCCCAGGCGGCATAGCCGATCTTTTCCCACAGATCGCGGGCCTTCAGCGTCTTCATCACCTTCTTGGTGGTGCGGCCGACCAGATTCCAGTCGCCGTCGGTCTCAACCGCGCGCAGGAAGTCATCCTTCAGCGACACCGAGTTGTTGGAGTTCTGGCCGGAGACGGTGAGATAGGCCTCGGAATCCCAATCGGTGTCGTAGGTGTCGAACGCGATATCGGTGTAGCCCTGTTTGGCGAACTGGATCACGCGCTTGATGACGTTGTCGTTCACCAGCGCGCGGCGGGCGAGCTTGATCTCGCGGCGCAGGGCCGGGTTTTTCTCGGGGTCGAAGCAGTCGTCGCCAGAGCCTTCGCAGTTCACGCAGGCTTTGAGGACGGCCTTGAGGTGCTTCTGGTTGATCTTGGAGCCGGTGACGAGGGCCGCGACCTTCTGCTCCTCCTTCACCTTCCAGTCGATATAGGTCTCGATGTCCGGATGGTCGACGTCGACCACCACCATCTTGGCGGCGCGGCGGGTGGTGCCGCCGGACTTGATCGCGCCGGCGGCGCGGTCGCCGATCTTGAGGAAGCTCATCAGGCCGGACGAGCGGCCGCCACCGGACAGGCGCTCGCCTTCGCCGCGCAGGCGGGAAAAGTTCGAGCCGGTGCCGGAGCCGTATTTGAACAGGCGCGCCTCGCGCACCCACAGATCCATGATGCCGCCCTCGTTGACGAGGTCGTCCTCGATGCCCTGGATGAAGCAGGCGTGCGGCTGCGGGTGCTCGTAGGCCGATTTGGATTTGGTCAGCTTGCCGGTCTTCCAGTCGACATAGAAGTGGCCCTGGCCGGGTCCGTCGACGCCATAGGCCCAGTGCAGGCCGGTATTGAACCATTGCGGCGAGTTCGGCGCGACCATCTGCTTGGCGAGCATGAAGCACAGTTCGTCGTAGAAGGCGCGGGCATCGTTCTCGGAGGTGAAGTAGCCGCCTTTCCAGCCCCAATAGGTCCAGCAGCCGGCGAGGCGATCGAACACCTGCTTGGAGGAGTGCTCGCCGCCAAAGCGTTCGGCCTCGGGTAGAGCGGCCATCGCAGCCTCGTCCGGCACCGAGCGCCACAGCCACGACGGGACGGTTTCTTCCTCGACCTTCTTCAGGACCTTGGCGACGCCGGCCTTGCGGAAGTACTTCTGGGCGAGCACGTCGGAGGCGACCTGCGACCAGGCCTCCGGCACCTCGACGTTCTCAAGGCGGAACACCACCGAGCCGTCGGGGTTGCGAATCTCACTGGTGGTCAGCCTGAACTCGATCCCGGCGTAGGGAGACTGACCGTCATTGGTGTAGCGGCGTTCAATTCGCATCGTATTGCCCCGTCACGTTGTCCGGCGCCCATCAATAGGTAGGCCGGCGATTCCAATTTTGCGACCCATTCGGCCGCAGTTCGGCCGGTGTCCGGCCTGTTCATCTCTGGTGAGCAAGGCGGGGTCCCCAGACCCCGATGCTCGAACGCCCCAAAACACCTGTTTCCCGACCACGTTATGAAGCCGTGGTTTGTCTTTCGGGCTTGCTGCCCGGCAGTCAAAAGCGCGCAGACAAATCCTCAGTCCGTAGCCTCAACCGGCTTGACGGAGGTGTCTGTCGACCCTTTCAGGAGTGGTCCGGCGAGACTGAAAACACCCGCGCCGAACAATCCAAAGCTAGGCCGACTCCGGCTGGCCCGTCAAGGGTTAGTGCTAAAACCTGAATCAAACACTAAATATGGTGGAAAATGCGGATTTCCAGCGGGACAAGTCAACGCCGGTATGGCTCGCAGTGCGGGAAGTATCGGTGAGTCCTTGCTGAATCCAAAGCCCGATTGCGGGTCGCCGCCAGTTCCTTCCCACTTTCTTTCCGGATGGTCCCAAAACGCTGCACGGGTATGCACGTCATCATCTCTTTTCGGGTGGATCATCGGTGTTCCGCGTGATCTTTCTCCCCGTCATCCACATGTTCGGGGATGCCGGGTCCGGGAGAATGCCTTTGAACAAGCCTGTTGAAGCCGGATCGCTTGCCGAATCGATTTCCACGGTGTCGTCCGGCGCGCCCGCGCCGCGATCCCGCTTGCCGGGCCTGCTGTTCCTTCTGACGACCTCGGTCGGCTGGGGATTGAACTGGCCGGTGACCAAGCGCCTTCTTGATGAACTGCCGCCGCTCAGTCTCCGAGGCGGCACCGGCGTGATCGGCGCCTTTCTCATCGCCGGCATCGCCGTTGCCTTTAAGCAGAAACTCAAGGTGCCGCCGGGCCAGTGGCCACGGCTGATCATGCTGTCGGTCCTTAACGTCACCTCATGGATGGCGCTGATGGGCCTTGCATTGGTGTGGCTGCCGGCGAGCGAAGCAGCGGTGCTGGCCTACACCATGCCGGTTTGGGCGTCGGTGCTGGCGTGGCCGATCCTCGGCGAGCGCATTTCCTTGGTGCGGGTGATCGCGTTGCTCATGGCGCTGGCGGGACTGGTGGCATTGATGGGCGGCAGCGGGATCGCCGCGAGCATGGAAAAGTTGCCGGGTATTGTGCTGGCGCTGGTCGGCGCCTTCGCATTCGCTCTCGGCACGGTGATCGCAAAACGCGCGCCGCTGTCGCTGCCGCCGTTGGCCGCCGCGGCGTGGCAAGTGGGCATCGGCTGTCTGCCGGTCGCGATCGCCGGATTGATATTCGAGTCGCCCCATATTTCGGCGCTGACGCCGCTCGGCTGGTGGCTGTTCGCTTATTCAGTCCTGATGCAGTTTTGCGTCGCCTATGTTTGCTGGTTTGCCGCGCTCGAGCGGCTTCCGGCATCGGTGGCGGCAATCGGAACGACGCTTGTCCCGGTGATCGGCGTCGTCGCGTCAGCCATAACGCTCGGCGAACCGCTGGGGCCGGGACAGATCGCGGCGCTCGTTTTCATCATCGCGGGCGTCATGCTCGCGACGCGATCCTGACGAAGTCTTCTCATTACAAAAACGGCGGCGCTTCAAAGCGCCGCCGTTTCGATGTCAGATCGTTCGCCAGGTTTTACGGGCAAGGATAGCGATTACCGTCGTAATTCAGATAGGTGCCCGACGCCGGGTCGTAAGACCTGTAGCGCTGCATGCAGTAGGCAACGGAATCGTCATAAGCCGGCGCGGGAGCGTAACGCGGCCCATAGTAATAGCCCGGACCGTAATACGGCTGGGCTGCGCCTGCGGCCAAGGCGCCACCGAGCAAGAGGCCCGAGGCGATGCCGACACCGACGCCTGCGCCGCCCCATCCGCGGCGATATCCGTAACCGCCGTGCCAACCGCCGCGTCCACGCCAGCGTACCTGCGTGACCCCGTCAGCGGCCGTGGTTGCCGCCGAGGTGGACAGCGCAAGCGAGGAGGCTGCGGGCAGGGCATTGCCGGTCGAGGTCAACACTAACGGCAGCGCCAGCGAGAGAGCAGCGACCGCGCAACTCTTCTTGAAACTCATCATTGGGGAACTCCAGATTCACGTCAGAAATGGAATTGACTAAAGAAAACGCATGGCGAGCCAACGCGTTCCATTTTTGAAACCCGTATAATTTCGATTGTGATTCAGGCGCTTGTGGGGCGGTTCCATTCGGAAAGCTGACTGTGTCCGGCATCGGCCCGGATATCTTGATCGGTGGGCACAAGGCTAGGCTGATCACTCCCGGAGCGCGGTTGGACAACGCCAACGGCCTCGTGCCGGGTTCGCGGCAACGCTTCCGGATAATCCTGTTGGAGATAAGCGATCAGCTTCTCGCGCACCTCACATCGCAGGTCCCATGTTGCGGGCGCGCTTCCCGCACTGACGAGCGCGCGGAGTTCGACGGTGCGGTCCTTGGTGTCACTGACCTGAAGGGCGACGACGCGTCCGTCCCACAGCGGTGAAGCCCGCACAATCTCCATGAGTTTTTCACGCAGTTTTTCCGTAGGAACGCTGTAGTCCACATAGAGGAAAACCGAGCCGATCAACGCGGACGTCTCGCGCGTCCAATTCTGGAAAGGCTTTTCGATGAAATGGCTCAGCGGAACGACCATTCGCCGCCAGTCCCATAACTTGATCACGACATAGGTCGTCGTGATTTCCTCAACCGTTCCGTACTCGCCCTCAACGATGACGACATCGTCGAGCCGGATCGGTTGCGTTACCGCGATCTGGATGCCGGCGATCAGATTGGACAGCAGAGGGCGCGCTGCCAGACCGATGGCCAAACCGGCAACACCGGCCGAGGCGAACAGGCTGACGCCGTATTGCCGGACCGCTTCAAAGCTCATCAACGCTGCGCCGAATGTCATGATGACGATCAGAACATCGATCGCCCGCTTCAGAATTCGCACCTGCGTAACGTGCTTGCGCGCCAGCAGGTTGTCCTCTGTGTCGAGCCGGAATTGCCGCAGATAGATTTGCGATGAAATCTGAACCGCGGTCAGCGCCACCCATCCCAGCAATGCGATGAAGGCGACGTTGAGAATGCCACTGAGGGTCGCCGCGGCGTTGTCGCTGATGGGGGCGATACGCACGACGAATGACAGCGCAAGGACCATCAGGCCGAGGCGGAGCGGCCCCTTGCTGTTGGTCAGCAGGGCGCGGATGCGCGGGTGCCGCACGCCAAGCGTCCTGCGCATGGTCTGCACGATGATGGCGTGAGCGAGTAGGGCGAGCAGAAGGCCCGCGACGACCAGCGCCGTTGCGATCAGCCAGTTCGGGAGGATAGTGAGGACCGCCATAAGGCGCAGGTAACCGCTCTGGATGGCTTCAATCATTGCGGGGTTCCGGTGGAGACCGGGTCAACGCATTAAGCCGACATGGGTTCACGCATCGCACCAAGCCGCTGTTGATGCTGGACAATCGGGCCAGCGAATGTCATCTAGATTCGCGCAACCGGGGTTCCCTCGCTGCCCATTGGATGTCGGCCATGAAGTTGTTTTTTCTCAGGTTTTTCACGTGGTGGAACGGGTCGACGTTCGGCACCCAGCTATGGACGCGCCGCTTTGGCGAACTGGTGGGCACCGATGAGGCCGGTAACCAGTACTACCGGACGCGCGGTGGAAAGATTGATCCGACACTCGGCTTCGAGCGTCGCTGGGTGATCTACGACGGCTATGCGGAAGCCACCAACGTGCCACCGTCATGGCATGGCTGGCTGCATCACACAGTGGATACGCCGCCGACCGACGAGACCTATGTGGCTCGCGAGTGGCAGAAGCCTCACCGTCCCAACCTAACCGGAACGCCGGATGCCTACCGGCCGTCCGGCTCGACACTCGCAAGCGGCCGCCGGCCGAAAGCCACCGGTGATTATCAACCGTGGACTCCGGGCCAGTAATCGCTCCGCGCCTGAGTGCGCCGCGCTCACGGGCGTGACGCCCTTTCTCCGCCGCAATCGCCGTGTTAACCGATGATCCTTGCGCGCGGCCGATAGCCTGTAGAATGTCGCGAGCCCGATTCGCCGAGTATAGCGCGCACATGTTCCGAACCGTTGTCACAGTTCTTTTTGCAGGTTCGCTTGCGGCTTCACTGATGCCGCCTGTGACGCCCGCTCATGCGCAGATCGGCAACATCTTTTCCGACAGACCGCGGCCGCCGGCTGCTGTTCCGCGCGACGACGTGCAGGAGCCGGACGAGGAAGAAGAAGTGCCCGATCTTCCGCGGGGCCGCCTGTTGCCGACGCCGTTGCGGCCGTCGACTCCGCCGGGGCAGGGTGTGCCGCCACCGGGCGCTGTTCAGTCCCAGCCGCTGCCGCCGCCACCGGGCGCGAGCCAGGGTGCGCCGAATGCTGTAACGACGCCTCCCGGAGCCAATCCGCTGCCCGGCTTGCCGCCAGGACAGAGGCAGCCACGTCCTGCCAATGCACCACCGGCACCTGCAACGCTGCAGCCGGGCGACGAAGTTGTAACCGAGCCGCCGGCGCAAAAGATTGCCAACAAGCAGGCGGTGTTCTCCGGTCTCGACAAGATCACCGGCCGCATCATCAAGTTCGATGTCGAGATCGGCGAGACGGTGCAGTTCGGCGCGCTGCGGGTAAAGCCAGATGCCTGCTACACCCGGCCGTCGACCGAAGCAGCCAACACCGATGCGTTCGTCGAGGTTGACGAGATCACCCTTCAGAATGAAGTGAAGCGCATTTTCTCGGGATGGATGTTTGCGGCGAGCCCCGGTCTGCACGGGGTCGAACATCCGATCTATGATATCTGGCTGACCGACTGCAAAGAGCCTGAGAAGACGATCGCGACCGATGACGCCGCTAAACCTGCGCCGCCCGCGCAGCAAAAACGCCCGCCGGCTCAAAAACAGTCGGCGCAACAGCCACCGCGGCCTCGCGCTCCCGCGCCTCCGCCACCGCTCCCGGGATTCCGGTAACTTCAGGACAATGTTGTCGGGGCGTTCGCCCAACTGGTTGCCCGAACGCGTGTGTGGGTTCAGGCGCGGGCGATGATGTCCAATGCGTCAGCGCCGCTGACGGATTGGGGCAACGAAAGGAAATCCGCGTCGACGCCGATGGCACCGTCGAGCAGTTTGCGATAGCGCGTACGCGGCACTTCGACAGCGCCGAAAGTGCGTAGGTGTTCAGTCACGTATTGCGTATCGAGCAATATGAATCCGCCGGCGACCAATCGTGCCACGAGATGCACGAGCGCAACCTTCGAGGCGTCGCGCGCACGGTGAAACATGCTTTCGCCGAAAAAGGCGCTGCCCAGCGTCACGCCATAAAGCCCACCGACGAGTTCGTCGCCGTCCCAGGCCTCGACGCTATGACAATGCCCGATGTCGTGCAGCGATGAATAGAGATCGCGAATCCGCCGGTTGATCCAGGTGTCCTCGCGGCCCACTTGCGGTGCAGCGCAGCCATCGATGGTTTGCTTGAACACGGTGTTGACGGTGACGCGGAAGATGTCCGAGCGGACCGTTCGCGCCAACCGTGAGGAAATCCGGAATCCCCGGAGTGGGATGACGCCGCGCTGCTCCGGCTCGACCCAGAATATCGTCGGATCATCGGCGCTTTCAGCCATTGGAAAAATGCCGCAGGCGTAGGCACGCAGCAGTATGTCCGGTGTGATCTCGGATGACGCGGAATCCCGGGAGCTCATAACGCATGATAGCAGGTGCGACGGGGCGGCGCGACTGGTGGACTATGCGTTGGCGGCCACCGGCTTTGCCGGCGCGGCCGCCGTCCGGCGGAATCTCAGCGAGATACGCGTGCCGGAATGGGCGGGATCGCGTTCGATACTGGCTTCCAGTTTCGTTGCCATCGCGCCGACGATCCGTTGCCCCATGCCCGTCGATCGCGGATCCTGCTTGGCTTGCAGGCCGACACCATCATCGGAAATCGACAGATCGAGATCGTCCCCCTCACTGCGCAGGACGACGTGAATGGCGCCCGCACCGTCC
The DNA here is from genome assembly GCF_001425835.1 of Afipia sp. Root123D2. Lineage (GTDB taxonomy): Bacteria > Pseudomonadota > Alphaproteobacteria > Rhizobiales > Xanthobacteraceae > Afipia. The sequence goes on along the minus strand of NZ_LMDP01000001.1, from coordinate 1,621,210 downwards.
GGATACGCATACTTGACGGCATTCATCACCAGCTCGTTGACGATGATGCCGATCGCGACCGCGCGATCTGGGTCGATCTCGATGGTTTCGGCCGAGAGCGTCAGCCGTGACATCCGGTTGCCTTCCGCAGAGCGCCGCAGGTCTTCGAGCAACGCTTCGAGATACTGGTTCAGCATGACGCTCTTGAGGTCATGCGACGTGTAAAGGCGGCGATGGACCTGGGCGACGGCGGCGACGCGCCCCATTGCGTTGGTCAGCGCTGCCTTGATGTCGTCGTCGTTGGTCGAATTGGCCTGAAGATGGAGGAGGGATGCGATGATCTGGAGGCTATTGCCGACGCGGTGATTGACTTCGCGCAGCAAAACCTCGCGCTCGGCGGCAAGCGCGGCATAGCGGTCACGCGATGCGTGGACTTCAGCCTCGGCGTCGTCGCGCGCCTTGCGGACGCGGGCCTGTTCGAGAGCGCCGGTCGCGGCGACGCCGAGCAGGGCAATAAAATCACCCTGCGTGTCCTTGACGAGATAGTCGGCCGCGCCGGCCTTGAGGGCGGTGATGGCGATCTTGCTGTCCTGCGACGCGGTGACGAACACGACCGGAGGCGAGGACGGCATCGCGTGGATTTTTTCGAGCGTCTCCAGCCCGTCGAGGCCAGGCATGTGCTGGTCGAGCGCAACAATATCAATGTTGCCCGCAGCGAGCCGTGCGATCCCGCTTTCGCCGTCAGCGGCATGGACGACATTGAACCCGAGTCGTTTCAATCCGCGCTCGACGAGCCGCGCAAGCGTGGCGTCGTCGTCTATGTAAAGGATTGTCGGGATGGGTTGGGTCATGAGGCGGCTTGAGGCACCTGGATTACGGAAAAGAACAGGCCGAGCTGTCGAATGGCGTTGGCGAAATTCTCGTAGTTCACGGGCTTGGTGATGTAGACGTTACAACCGAGTTCGTAACAGCGCTTGATCTCCTGGGCATCATCAGTCGTCGTAAGGACGACGACTGGCGTGTACTTCAGATGCGCGTTTTCCTTGACCCGCTTGAGGATGTCGATGCCGGTCATGTCGGGCAGGTTCAAATCGAGCAGGATCAGCAGGGCCTGATCCTTGTGCGCGAGGCCGCTGCCGTCGGTGCCGAACAGGTAATTCACGGCCTCGGTGCCGTTCAAGAACGGGATGATCTCGTTGTTCACGCCCGAGCGACGGATGTTGCGCTCGATCAACCGCGCATGTCCCTCGTCGTCCTCGATCATGATGATTTTTACCGGATTACCCATTTTGTTGCTTTCCTTGTCGTGACATTGTCCACCGCGCCGGCAATGCGATGGTGAACGTGCTTCCTTTGCCGAGCTCTGACGAGACGGTAATCGTCCCGCCCATTCTGCGGACCAGTGCGCGCACATGCGCCAAGCCTATTCCTTGCCCGGGCTTGTCTTGGGTTCCCGCGCGCCGGAAGAGATCGAAAATGCGCTGATGATCCTTCTCGTCGATACCGCGGCCGTTGTCAGTGATATCGAATATCACGAACCCAAGCTTGTTGCGCCCGCTGATCGCGATATCGCCCGGAACCCCGGGTTTGAGATACTTCAGGGCATTTTCAATCAAGTTGGAGAAGATTTGTTCCATCGAAAGCCGGTCGCTGACGATCTCCGGGAGCGGCTCGACCCGGATTTGCGCATCCGCTTCAGAGGCTTGGTGAGCAACAGTCGAGATAATTCCTTCAACCAGTTCGCGCGTGTCGATCCTGACCGGGTTGAATTCCCGCCGTCCCTCGCGGGTCAAATTGAGGATGGCGCTGATCAGGCGGTCCATCTTCCCGATCGAGGATTTGATGAAATCGAGAGCTTCGGAAAATTCCTCGGAAAGTTTCTTGTCTTCTTCGGCCAGTTCGACGGAATCGGACGGCGTCGCCTGATCGGAGACCGGCGGAGGAGGCATGGGTGCACCGCTCGCGGCGCGGCTGTAGCGAGCGATACGGCCGAAAATATCCGATCGCAACTCCTCCAACTCGCTGGTGAAGCCCATGATATTCACCAGCGGTGAACGCAGGTCGTGACTGACGATATAGGCGAAGCGTTGAATCTCTTCGTTGGCTTCGCGCAGGTCCGCAGTGCGTTCGTCGACCGCCGTTTCGAGATTCACGTTGATGTCGCGCAGCAATTGTTCGGCGTCGTCGCGCGCCTGTGATGACCGGCGGACAAGGAAAATCGAAACGCCGGCCAGCGCAATGACGAGGCCAGCGCCGGTCGTTGTTACAATCGCCGCGAGCGACTGGCTATCGTCTGCCGCTTCTGTCCGCAGCCGGAAAAGCCGGCCTTCTTCCTTACGCATCTTGCTCGCGACATTGCGAATCCGGTCCATCTGCTCACGGCCCGAACTGCTCTTGAGGTATTGTCGCGCATCCTCGATCTTGCCGTCGCGAACGAGATCTCGGGCAGTGCGAAATTCGGCGAAGCGTTGGTTAGTCAGCGGTTCCATTTGTTTGAACGCGCGCTGCTGGACTGGATTGTCGATTGTAAGTTTACCGAGGGCCCCGAGGGTCGGGCCGATTTGCTTGTCGGCTTCGTCGAAGTCGGCGACGAAACTCTCATCTGCTGTCAGCGCATAACCGCGAATGGCGCTTTCAGCCCGCCGCATCTGAAGTTGCGCCAGGGAGATCTGGTTTTCGACTTCTGCGCTGTGAAGTGCCCGAGCGGAGTCCGAGCGTGTTCGCTCGACCATGTAGACCGATGCAGCGCTGATCACGATCAGCACCAGCAGCGATGCCGACAGGAGTGCGATTTGCCAAATGGCGCGCCGACGCGCAGCATCAGCCGTCACGTCGTTTCCTTGCGATAAGGTACTGGCAGAAAACGCAAATTAAGCCTCCCGAGAGGCCGACTGTACTTCAGCTGGCCAGATCCCAAAAGTCCCAACCGGACATAAGGAGCGACATTTTTGGCAATACTTACGAAGACTTGCTGTCACCGCTGGCGAGATAATGCTCAAGCCAGTGAATATGGTAATCGCCGTCGATGATGTTGGGTTCCCGAACCAGAGCGCGGAACAGCGGCAGTGTGGTTTCGATGCCGTCGACCACCACTTCGTCCAGCGCGCGCCGCAGACGCATCAGGCATTCACCGCGAGTCTTGCCGTGGACGATCAGTTTGCCGACCAGGGAGTCGTAATAAGGCGGGATCGTGTAGCCTTGATAGACAGCGGAATCGATCCGCACGCCCAAGCCGCCGGGCGGATGATACTGCGTGATCTTGCCGGGCGACGGCCGGAAGGTCACGGGGTTCTCCGCGTTGATGCGGCATTCGATAGCGTGACCGTTGATGACGATCTCATCCTGGGTGCAGGGCAGTTCCCCGCCGGCCGCGACGCGGATTTGCTCGAGAACGAGGTCGATGCCGGTGATCATTTCGGTGACCGGATGCTCGACCTGGATGCGGGTGTTCATTTCGATGAAATAGAATTCGCCGTCCTCGTAGAGGAATTCGATGGTGCCGACGCCGAGATACTTCATCTCGCGCATGGCCTTGGCGCAGATCTCGCCGATCCGGGCGCGTGCCTGCGGCGAGAGGATCGGCGAGGGGCCTTCCTCCCACACTTTCTGATGGCGACGCTGCAGCGAGCAGTCGCGCTCGCCGAGATGGATGGCGCCGCCGCGGCCGTCCCCGAGAATCTGGATTTCGATGTGACGCGGCTTGCCGAGATACTTCTCGAGATAAACCGAACCGTCGCCAAATGCCGACTTGGCTTCATTGCTCGCGGTGGACAACGCCAGCAGCAGGTCGGCCTCTGTCGGTGCGACCTTCATGCCGCGCCCACCGCCGCCGGCGGCCGCTTTCACCAGAACCGGAAACCCGATCTTCTTGGCGATCGCCATGGCATCGTCGCCTTCGCCGACAGCGCCTTCGGAGCCGGGCACCACCGGAATACCAAGGCGAATGGCGGTCTTTTTAGCTTCGATCTTGTCGCCCATCAGGCGGATATGTTCAGCCTTCGGGCCGATAAAACTCAGATTGTGATCGGCCAGGATTTCCGCGAACCGCGCGTTCTCCGACAGAAAGCCGTAGCCCGGATGGACCGCGTCGGCGCCAGTGATCTCGCAGGCTGCGAGCAGCGCCGGGATGTTGAGATAGCTGTCCTTGGAGGGCGGTGGCCCGATGCAGACGCTTTCGTCTGCGAGCCGCACATGCATGGCGTTTGCGTCGGCTGTCGAATGGACGGCGACCGTCGCAATGCCCAATTCCTTGCAGGCCCGCAATACGCGCAGGGCGATCTCGCCGCGATTGGCTATCAGGATCTTGTCGAACATCGCGGCGCCTGACGGTGAGAACAGTTATTCAATGATGACGAGCGGCTCGCCGAATTCGACCGGCTGGCCGTCCTCGACAAGGATCTGAGTAACCGTTCCCGCGCGCGGCGAGGGAATCTGGTTCATGGTCTTCATCGCCTCGATGATGATGAGGGTCTCGCCTGCCTTCACCTTGCTGCCGACGTCGATGAACGGACGTGCGCCGGGCTCGGACGCGATATAGGCGGTGCCGACCATTGGTGAGGGCACCATGCCGGGATGTTTGGCAATATCGGCAGAGGCCGCTGCCGGTGAGCCGGCGACGGGAGCCGCCGCTACGGGTGCGGGCAGGTAATGCGCAGGGGCTGCAGCCGCGATGCTGATGTTGCGGGCCACGCGCACGCGGAGACCGGCGCGCTCGACCTCGATCTCCGTGAGATTGGTCTCATCGAGCAGCTTGGCCAGTTCGCGAATGGTCTCGCGCTCGTCGGCCGGTTTTTCGTTCGAGGGCGATTGGTCTTGCGGCTGACGGGCCATATTCGATCCGGAACTTTCTGAAATGACGATGGGGGTCGTCAGGATTTCGCCGCGGCGCCAATTCTGGCGGCGAGGCCGGTAATTGCGAGCCGATATCCCTCGATGCCGAAACCACACAGCGAGGCGAATGCGGCCTTGGCGATGAACGAGTGATGACGGAAGCTCTCGCGTGCATAGACGTTCGATACGTGAACTTCAACCGTCGGGACCTTGACGCCGACCAGCGCGTCGTGAAGCGCGATCGAGGTGTGGGTATAGCCGCCGGCGTTGAGAATGATGCCGGCCGCCTTCTTGGCGCCTGCCTCGTGGATGAAATCGATCAGTTCGCCCTCGCGATTGGACTGCCGGCAATCCGCCGTCATGCCGAAGCTGGCTGCGGTGTCGCGGCACAGTTTTTCGACGTCGTCGAGGGTGTGATGGCCGTAGGTTTCCGGCTCACGGGTGCCGAGCAGATTAAGGTTAGGCCCGTTGAGCACGTAGATCGTTTTTGCCATCCGAAATCGAATCCAAGGGTGAGAGCGGCGCGCCAAAAGCGCAGTTTCCGGCCGTTTTATAGGCAAGATGAGGACCCGAGGGAAGCCTGAGCAGTCCTCTTATCCCGCTTTAACTCCCTCAAGAGGTTTGCAAAAATCCTTATGGAACCTATGGAAATTGCTGATTAACCAAGCCGGAGAATGCCGGCGGCCATGAGCCGCCGGCAACACGTCCGATGCTCAGCAGGCTGCCTTGCCGCAGCGGGCCTCGGAAATCTTCTTTGCCAGTCCTTCCATTCCGACTGCGCCGACCACGACCTGGTTCCCGATAACGTAGCTCGGCGTTCCGTTGAGGCCCATGGCTTCGGCGAGCTTGAAGTTTTCCTGAAGCGTCGCTTTCACCTCCTGGCTGACCATGTCCTTTTCCAGCTTCGCCATGTCGAGGCCGGACTCCTTGGCTGCCGCCAGAGCGCGCGCCTTGTCGGCCTGTCCACGGCTGCCGAGCAGCTTCTGGTGGAAGTCGAGATATTTCTTGCCGGAAGGATCCTGCATCCGGACTGCGATGGCGACCTGCGCGGCCTCTACCGAGCTGGGGCCGAGCACCGGAAATTCCTTCAGCACCACACGCAGCTTCGGATCGGATTTCATCAGATTGAGCATGTCGGCCATGGCGTGTTTGCAGTAGCCGCAATTGTAGTCGAAGAACTCGACGAAATTGACGTCACCATTACGGTTGCCGACGATGACGCCGCGTGGTGAATTGAAGATCATGTCGGCATTGGCCTTGACCGCGGTCTGATGCTTCTCCGCTTCCGCTGCAGCCTGCCGCTTGCTCAGCTCTGCCGACATCTCCTCGAGCACCTCGGGATGGCTGAGCAGGTAGTCCTTGACGATCTTCTCGATCTCGCCGCGCTGGCTGCTCGAGAATGTCTGCGCGGTTGCTGACGCGGGCAGGCCGATGATCGCAAATGCGACCAGCATCGGGGTGAGGGAGCGGAACGAAAACATGAGTAGTCCTTTCGGGAAATTCGCGTTACGCGAGGCGTCAGTTCTTGACCGGCTTGGTGTTCACAATGTCGTCCGCCCTGACCCATCCGGGCGAGCCGATGGCGAACCGCGTCTTCGCGCGAGAGGCAAGGTCGCGCGCCGTTTTGGCATCGCCTCGCAGATAGGCGGCCTGCGCGGAGGCGAGGTCAGCTTCAGCCAGATTGCCCCTCCGCCCGTAGGCCATCGCCAGTTGTGTATATCCGAGTGCGGCTTCCGGCTCCCGCGCCAACGCAGCGCGCAGAATCTTGATCGCTTCCTCAGCGTAGGCCTTGTTATCGGTTCCAACCAGCGCCTGGCCAAGTAACATCTCGATGAGCGGCGCGTTATGGGACAGTTGAACAGCTTTTCGCAACGGCGCAAGCGCTTCAGCCGGCTTGCCGCCTTCCAGCAAAGCCTGGCCCTTGAGTTCATGGAAATAGGGATTAGACGGCTCAGTTTTGATCAAGGCGTCGATCTGCGCAATGGCGGTGCGCGGATCGCCGTGACGGTATGCCGCAATCGCGCGGGCATAGCGCGCCGGCAGTGAGTTGTCGGAAATCGGGTAGCGGCGATAGACCGTTTCCGCCCGTTCCATGAAGCCCGACACCTTCGCCCGCATCATGTCATGCCGGTGCTGCAGGGCCGGATCATCCTTCTTGTCCCAATACGGACTTGAGCGCGCCAGTTCCTCCAGCGCGCGGACGCGTTCGACGGCCATCGGGTGGGACTGCATATAAGGGTCGGCGCCGCGCGTCGAGAACAGTCCCTGATCGGCAAAACGCTTGAAGGTTTCGTACATGCCCTTGGCCGACTGGCCCGTCGCGTTCAGGAATTTCACTGCGGCCTTGTCGGCGTTTTCTTCCTGTTGACGCTGGTAGGAGAGCAGCGAGCGCATGATAGCGGCTTGCGGCGCACTGATCGCCGCCGCGCCCGCGCTTCCGGCGCCGGATCGCGCGCCGGCAACCGCAGCACCAAGACCGAGCAGCATCGCGACGATCATCTGGGTTTGCGCCTGCGCGAGTTGCTGGCGCATCTTGGAGAGATGACCACCGGCGAGATGGCCGGTCTCGTGGGCAAGGACGCCGATGATCTGGTTGGGCGTCTCCGACTGGCGCAACGCGCCGTAGTTGACGAAAATCCGGCGCCCGTCGGCGACGAAAGCGTTGAATGTTCCGTCGTTGATGATTGCGACCTGAATGTTCTGCTTTTCCAGTCCGGCGGCGCGTAGAATGGGCCGGGTATAATCGCGCAGCAGTTGTTCGGTTTCGGTATCGCGTAAGAGCGGAGGGCCCTTGGCTCGGGTCTGGGCGGCAGCAGGCCAACTGGCCACCAGAACCGCCAGCGATGTCGCAACGGCGGTGGCGCGCATTGTGACTGTTTTCAGAGGGCTTGCCCGGAGGTGCCCGCCCGGGGTCATTCTGGTGTTATGCGTCATGGCTGGATTGCGGCATCGGGTCCGTAGGACGATGGAGCCCCGGATTGTAGGGTGCTAGGTAAAGAGTCTAACAATCCGCGGATTGCGGCAGGAGAGCGGCGTTTCGCCCGGCCTTTCCGGCGGAACAGACGAGACGGAATAGCAGAATTTCATGCTCGATATGACAACGCAACACAAGGCGAGGGCACTTCTCGCCCCCTCGAGCCGCGGGGACGTCCCGCCTTTCATGGTGATGGACGTGATGGCGGCTGCCGCCCGGATCGAGGCCGGCGGCGGACATGTTGTTCATATGGAGGTCGGACAGCCTGCGTCGCCCGCGCCGCAGGCGGCCCTCGCGGCAGCGCGCGGCGCGCTCGATTCCGGCCGGATCGATTATACGTCTGCGCTTGGCATTCCGTCGCTGCGCCAGCGGATCGCGCGACATTATCAAACCACGTACGGTTGCCCGATCGACCCCGAGCGGATTGTGGTCACCACCGGATCGTCCGGCGGGTTCATCCTTGCGTTTCTGTCGATGTTCGAGCCCGGCGACCGTGTCGCGGTGACCGTGCCTGGCTATCCGCCTTATCGCCACATCCTGACCGCGCTCGGCTGCGAGCCGGTGCTGATCGAAACCACCAGCGAGACGCGTCACGCGCTGACCGGAGAAATGCTGCTCGCCGCGCATCGCAAAGCGCCGCTGAAAGGTGTGCTGGTCGCAAGCCCGGCCAATCCCACCGGCACGATGATGACACGCGAGGCGCTGAGCGAACTGATGGCGGTAGCCGACAGCGAGAACATCCGCTTCATATCCGACGAGATTTATCACGGTCTCGACTATGCATTCCCGGCGGTCACCGCAGCGGAGCTGTCGCCGAATGCGCTGATCATTAATTCGTTCTCGAAGTACTTCTGTATGACCGGCTGGCGCGTCGGCTGGATGGTGGTGCCGGAGGCGCTCGTGCGTCCGATCGAACGGTTACAGCAGAACCTCGCGATCTCGGTGCCGACGTTGTCGCAGGTTGCGGCTGAGGCCGCGTTTGACGGCTGCGCCGAGATGGACGTCATCAAGCACGGCTATCAGAACAACCGCCGCATCCTGATTGAAGGCTTGCCGAAGGCCGGGCTCGACACGTTTCTTCCTGCCGACGGCGCGTTCTATCTTTACGCGGATGTGTCGAAATTTACCGATAACAGTCTCGATTTTGCGCGCGATATGCTGGAGCGCGCGCATGTCGCGGCAACACCGGGCATCGATTTCGATCCGGTTCATGGCCGTTCATTTATCCGGTTTTCCTATGCGAGTTCGACGCCGGACACCGTCGAGGCGGTCGCACGCATCACGCGCTGGCTCGCCAACGGCTGACTATCCGCCACTGACCAACCAAGGCCAACAGGCGTCACGCCTGTCGAAGGTCTGACGCGGTTTTCATAAGCGCAGGCAAACAAAAAACCGCCCGGACGATGCCGGGCGGTTTTCATTTGTCAGAAACGGTATGAGAGCGTCACTCGCCCGAGCGGCGCGACCACCAGCCGCGGCGCGGCGACGTTGTTTCCGTCGGGGCCGAAGATTGCGGCGAGGTTTCGATTGGCGTTACCGCCTCGGGCTCGGATGGCTTGCTCTCCGGTTCAGGCGGGTTTGCAGTTTCAGCCGGCGCTTCGCCGAACAGGAAGCTGACGCGCTCACGGACTGTGGAACGGCGGCGTGGCTTGCTGTCTTCGTCGGCCGTGGGCTCGGGGACGGGCGCGGGCTCCGGATTGGCAGGAATATCACGCTCCGAAAAATCGGCTCGCGGCTGCTCGACCGCGGGCGCGGCCAGATCGGCCACCGCTTCGCTGGCTTCGGAATCAGGCACCGGGCCGAGATCGTCGGCAATCGCGGCGACCAGACCTTCGTCGCCGGTTCCATTTTCATTGCCACCGCGACGACGGCGGCCGCCACGGCGTCCGCGGCGGCGCGGGCGTCGTTCGTCGCCGGCCGGCTGATCGGCGCGGGGAGCGCCGTCCTGATCCTCGGAGTCGTCGTCGCCGGAGTCATCTTCATTATCGGTTGCAACGTCGGCCGGCGTATCGGCGGCAACGCCGTTTGCATCCTGATCCTGGGTTGCATCGCGGCTGTCACTGCGACCGCGCCGGCGACGCCGACGCTTGCGTCGCGGACCATCGTCGCCCTCGGCATCGGAACGGCTGCCATTGGCGTCAGCAACGGCTTCGACCTCGTCGCCTTCGAATTCGACCTCGGCCTCGAACGTCTCGTCGATCTCGTCGTCAGCCGGTTCTTCGACCAGTGCCGGTGCGGCTGCGAGCTGGGCGGCCAGAACCGCTTTCGCAGCTTCAAGAGTATGGACCTGTTCACCGCGATCGATCACGAACGATTGCTGTCCACTGATGGTCGGGTCGGCGATGACGGCGAGCGTTACCTTGAAGCTGTTCTCGAGATCGCGCAGATGGCCTCGCTTGTGGTTCAGAACGTAGAGCGCCACGTCGGTGCGCGTGCGCACAGTGAGATTATGGGTCGCTCCCTTCATCAGGTTTTCTTCGAGGCCGCGCAGCAGTTGCAGCGCGACGGACGACACCGAGCGAACATGTCCGGTCCCGCCGCATTGCGCGCAGGGCTCGGTGGTGCTTTCCAGCACGCTGGCGCGGATACGCTGGCGTGACATTTCGAGCAGGCCGAAGTGCGAGATGCGTCCGACCTGGATACGCGCGCGGTCCTGGCGCAGGCAGTCGCTCATCTTGCGTTCGACGGAGCGGTTGTTGCGCTTCTCGTCCATGTCGATGAAATCGATCACGATCAGGCCCGCGAGATCGCGGAGCCGGAGTTGCCGCGCGACTTCCTCGGCGGCTTCGAGATTGGTCTTGAGCGCGGTATCCTCGATATGATGTTCGCGGGTCGAGCGTCCGGAGTTGACGTCGATCGAGACCAGCGCTTCGGTCTGGTTTATGACGATGTAGCCGCCGGATCGCAATGTCACGGTCGGCGAGAACATTGCGTCGAGCTGGCTCTCGACACCCATGCGGGAGAACAGCGGCTGGCCGTCGCGATACCGCTTCACCGCCCGCACATTGGACGGCATCAGCATCTTCATGAAATCACGGGCCTCGTTGTAGCCGGCCTCTCCGGCAACGAGCACCTCGTCGATTTCCTTGTTGTAGAGGTCGCGCAGCGAGCGCTTGATCAGCGAACCTTCCTCGTAAACGAGGGTCGGGGCCTGCGAATTGAGGGTGGTGTCGCGGACGGTTTCCCACATCCGGATCAGGTATTCGAAGTCGCGTTTGATTTCGGGCTTGGAACGGGACGCGCCGGCGGTACGCAGGATGATCCCCATGCCCTCGGGCACATCGAGATCCTGCACGACTTCCTTCAGACGCGAGCGGTCCTGGGCCGAGGTGATCTTGCGGCTGATGCCGCCGCCGCGCGCCGTGTTCGGCATCAGGACGGCATAACGGCCCGCCAGCGACAGGTAGGTGGTCAGTGCCGCGCCTTTGTTGCCGCGTTCTTCCTTGACGACCTGCACCAGCATTACCTGGCGGCGCTTGATGACTTCCTGGATCTTGTATTGGCGGCGTGGCCGGAAGGCACGCTCCGGAACTTCTTCGAGAACATCGTCGCCGCCGACTGACTCGACCATTTCGTCTTCGGCTTCCTCACCGTCGTCGTCATCATCATCGCTTTCGGCATCGTCGTCGTGATGCTCGTCGCCCTGCGGCGCAGCGTCATGAGTGTGCGCCGTGTCGATGTGATCATCGTGATCGTGGGCTTCATCGTGTCCGGTGTCTTGATCGTTGTGTTCGGCATCATCGGCCGGCGCAGCCGTCGCGACCGCAACAGCCGGGAACTCGGAGGTTTCCGGCTGTGTGGCAGAGATCTCGTCGGGAGTCAGATCGCCATGTGCCGTTTCCGCAGGCGCGGTGTCGGCAACTGCATGATCGGCGTAGTCGTTGGCTTCGGCATGGTCGTCACCATGCGCGTGATCATGACCGTGGCCGTTCTCGTGATCATGGTGGGCAGTTTCGCCATGTTCGTGATCATGCTCATGGCCGTGATCGTCGCCCTGATGTTCGGCGTGCGGCTGTGGCGCCTGCGACGGATCGGATGCCGCGCCCTCGACGATCTCGCTGCGTACGCGGTCGCCATTGCCACGGCGGCGCGCATTGCGATGACGCGACCGGCGGCGATTGGAACGGTTTTCCGATTCCTCTTCGGCTTCACGATGCGCGCGCTCGTCGGCCTCGATCAGAGCCTGACGGTCGGCGACCGGGATCTGATAATAGTCAGGATGGATTTCGCTGAAGGCGAGGAAGCCGTGGCGGTTGCCGCCGTATTCGATGAAGGCGGCCTGAAGCGATGGCTCTACACGCGTGACCTTGGCGAGATAGATATTGCCGCGGAGTTGTTTGCGCTGGGCAGATTCGAAATCGAACTCTTCAACGCGATTGCCACGGACCACGACGACCCGGGTCTCTTCCGGGTGAGTGGCATCGATCAACATTTTGTTGGGCATGTGGGGGCTCTTGACGGCGGACGGCACGCGTGGCGGCCAGCGCGAAACGCGCGGCCGGGAGACACGACGGTCCACCTGATTCGGGGGTGAGGGGAAGGCCGAAACGCCGCCCGTGACACCATGCCGAATTCAACCCAAGCAAAGATCGGCGCGGAAAAGATTCGCGCCGCTTTGCGGTGGTTGCAGAGGTCCGGAACAGGACCCCGGTCGGCATTACAGTCTGGCGCATCGAGCGTCGGCCCGTCTGATCAGTGGGCGGCAAAGGCGCCGCCGTATTTCTCGCTGCCGGAGCCGGATCGCGCCTCTTTGATGGAAGGCACGCATTGGCTTTCGTGAATGTCATGGCCCTTCGGGCCAGGGTTGCCGGTCGTCTGGTGGCCGCTGGTGCCAAAAACCGCCGCTCCGTATCAGCCGCGCGCTGCGCTGGCAGGGAGGGGTCGGAAGGTACGCTGGAACCTCTGAACATCTTGCGAATGAGGATGGTCGAGGGGCCGGCGCTGCACCGGAAGGCTGAACGCGATACAACCGGAAGTTTAAACCGTCAGCTCCCGATACATACGTTGATTGGCCCGCGCTGGCAAGGGAAGCGTCACGCCCCTGCAACACTGCGCCTTATTTCGTCCCGGCCAGGTAAGGGCTGGTTAACCGTCGAGTCCTATTGCGGTAAGAGGGCTCTCGGGGAGGCGGGTGATTCATTGAAAAACCAAGCAAACACGCGGGTTCTGCCTAAGGTCGCGTTCCTTTGCACTGCACTGGCGATGATTGCCGGGGGGCACCCCGCACAGGCTGTAGAAACGGCTCCCGCTCGTCCAGTGGTTGCGGATGCGCTGCCGATCGCTTCGGATGTGCGCCTTGCCGGAGATGCTCAGCAGACCCGATTCATTCTCGATCTCGACCGCAAGATTGACGTCCGCGCCTTTGTGCTCGCCGATCCATATCGTGTCGTTCTCGACATTCCGCAGGTGGCCTTTCAGCTCGCACCGGGCGTGGGGCAGGCAGGCCAGGGCCTGATCCGGGCTTTCCGTTATGGGCTCGTGATGCCGGGCGGATCGCGGATCGTTTTCGATCTCACCGGTCCGGCAAAAATCGAGAAATCTTATGTCCTCGATCCCGCCAATGGACAGCCGGCCCGGCTGGTCGTCGAACTTGCCGCGGTCGATCGCGCCGCGTTCAATGTGACCCCCGATGGCGCCGACACGCCGAAATTGCGCAAGACGGTTCTCGCTGACGCCAGTCCCGACGCGACCGGAGCCACATCCGATGCTGCCAAGGCCGCCGATTCACGGCCGGTGATCGTCATCGATCCCGGACATGGCGGCATCGATAACGGCACCGTTGCCGGCAGCGGAGAAAACGAGAAGTCGCTGGTGCTCGAATTTGCCCTGTCGCTCCGCGACCGGATCGAAAAGACCGGCCGCTATCGGGTGGTCATGACCCGCGACGACGACACCTTCGTACCGTTGGGCGAGCGGGTCAAAATTGCCCGGGCCCAGGCGGCGGCGCTGTTCGTCTCGATCCACGCCGATTACCTTCCGAAGAAGGAAGGCGATGCGCAGGGCGCAACGATCTACACGCTGTCGGACAAGGCCTCCGACTCCGAAGCCGAACGGCTCGCGGAATCCGAGAACAAGGCGGACGCCATCGCGGGCATCGATCTGAGGGAAGAGCCTGCCGCCGTTGCCGATATCCTGATCGAACTGACGCAGCGGGAAACCCGGGCGTTTTCGAGCCGGTTCGCCAAGACCCTTGCCGGTCAGATGAAACTGGTAGCGCGGATGCACAAACATCCCTTGAAATCAGCCGGTTTCAGGGTCCTCAAAGCTCATGACGTGCCCTCGGTACTCGTTGAACTGGGCTATGTCTCGAACAAGGAAGACCTTCATCAACTGGTGTCCGAGCAGTGGCGCACCCGAACGATCGGTTCCATGGTTCATGCCATGGACATGTTTTTCGGTAAGCGGGTCGTGTCCGGCGGACTGGCGGAATGACGGAGCGGTTGCCGGGTGAAGCCCTAGTTTGGCCACAGCGGCGGTTCTATAAAAACCCACAGGACAGCAGCAGAATCGTTCACACGCGGCCGGTACCGGGATGCTATACATCCCCGGACGGCATCAGGTTTGAGGCCGCTTCGGCATACTGCCTTCCGGCGTCGCGGCGCGGATTTCGCCGCGGATAAGTTCAAGACGGATATTCGAGAATGCGGTTGCTGTTGCGATTCATGGGATTTCTGTTCGCGGCGGGCACGATCCTGTTTCTGGTCGGCGTCGCCGCGACCGCCGGGCTGATCTGGCATTTCTCCAAGGATCTGCCGGACTACTCGCAGCTCCAGGATTATGAACCGCCGGTGATGACGCGCGTCCACGCCGCCGATGGCGCGCTGCTCGCGGAATTCTCGAAGGAGCGGCGGCTTTATCTCCCGATCCAGGCGATCCCGAAGTCGGTCATCAATGCCTTCCTCGCCGCTGAAGATAAAAATTTCTACGAGCATGGCGGCATCGATTTCCTCGGCATGGGCCGTGCGGCGCTTCTTTATGCGCAGAACTACGGCTCGAACCGACGGCCGCAAGGCGCTTCGACGATCACGCAACAGGTCGCCAAGAACTTTCTGCTGACCAACGAGGTCTCGTTCACCCGCAAGATCAAGGAAGCGCTGCTGGCGATGCGTATCGAGCGCGCGTACAGCAAGGACAAGATTCTCGAACTGTATCTCAACGAAATCTATCTCGGCCTTGGTGCCTACGGCATCGCGGCTGCTTCGCTGGTCTACTTCGACAAGTCGGTCAACGAATTGACGCTTGCGGAGTCCGCTTACCTGGCGGCCCTGCCGAAGGCTCCGGCTGCGCTGCATCCGGTACGCAATCGCGAGCGCGCGATTGAGCGCCGCAACTACGTGATCGATCGCCTCCTCGAGAACGGCTGGATCAAGCAGGCCGATGCTGTCGCAGCACGCAAGGAACCGCTGGTCGTGACCTCGCGCTCGAATGCGGCACATATTTTCGCCGGCGAGTATTTCGCCGAGGAAGTCCGCCGCGATGTGTTCGAGCGTTACGGCGAAAAGAAACTCTATGAGGGCGGCCTGTCGGTCCGCACCACGCTTGACCCGAAAATCCAGGTCATGGCGCGTAAGGCGATGGTTGCCGGACTCGTCCGCTACGACGAGGAACGCGGCTGGCGCGGAGCACAGACCAAGATCGAGTTGAACGGCGACTGGGGCGTGAAGCTCGCGGAAGTGAAGTCGCTCAGCGATATTTCTCCATGGCGTATGGCCGTCGTTCTGGAGTCGAACGACCAGTCGGCGCGGATAGGCTTTCAGCCTGGACGCGAACTCGGCGGCGCAATTTCCAAGGATCGTGAGACCGGCCTCGTCACGCTCGAAGGCGTGAAGTGGGCGAAGGCGGCATCGGGACCGACTCGCTACAAGACTCCGACCAAGGTGTCTCAGGTGTTGTCACCGGGCGATGTTGTCTACGTCGACCCGTTGCTCGGCAAGGATGGCAAGCCGGAAGACGGCCAGTACAGGCTGCGGCAGGTTCCAGAAGTCTCCGGCGCGATGGTCGCGATGGATCCGTGGACCGGACGTGTCGTTGCGATGGTCGGCGGCTTCTCGTTCGATCAGAGCCAGTTTAACCGCGCGACACAGGCCTATCGCCAGCCGGGATCGTCGTTCAAGCCGATCGTCTATTCGACGGCGCTCGATAACGGTTACACGCCGTCCACCGTCGTGGTTGACGCACCGATTGAAATCGATCAAGGGCAGGGCGCCGGGATCTGGCGGCCGGAAAACTATTCGACAGGTAAGTACTACGGCCCGACCACGCTGCGTAATGCTCTGACGCGCTCACTCAACACCGTGACAGTGCGTCTCGCACAGGACATCGGCATGCCTTTGATCGGCGAATATGCCAAGCGCTTCGGTGTTTATGACGATCTGCCGAATTATCTATCGTACGCGCTGGGGGCCGGCGAAACGACGGTCATGCGCATGGTCACGGCGTATTCGATGTTTGCCAACGGCGGAAAGCGGGTGAAGCCGACGTTGATCGACCGCATTCAGGACCGCTACGGACACACGATCTATCGTCACGACCAGCGTGAGTGCCGCGGTTGCGACGCCCCCGGCGGCTGGAAGGACCAGCCTGAGCCGAAACTCATCGACCGCCGCGAGCAGGTCCTCGATTCGATGACGGCGTATCAGATCACGTCCATGATGGAGAGCGTTGTCCAGCGCGGCACGGCCACCGTGGTGCGCGATGTCGGCAAGCCGATCGCCGGTAAGACAGGTACCACCAACGACGAGAAGGATGCGTGGTTCATCGGCTTCTCGCCGGATCTCGTGGTTGGCGTCTACGTCGGCTACGACAAGCCGCGCAACCTCGGCCGTGGTGCGACCGGCGGTCATCTCGCCGCGCCGATCGCGCGCGACTTCCTGAAGATGGCGCTTGCCGACAAGCCGGCCGTGCCGTTCAAGATTCCCGCCGGCATCAAGCTGATCCGGGTCGATGCGAAGAGCGGAATGCGGGCGGGACCAGGCAGCAGCGGGCAGACGATCCTCGAGGCCTTCAAGCCGGGTACCGCGCCGCCGGACAACTACTCGATCATCGGCGTCGCTGACGCGGACGGACGGCCACTCAGCGTATCGCCCGATGCCGATCGCGCGATTATCCGCTCCGGGACCGGCGGCCTGTATTAACCGGATTGCGCCGGGCCGCTTCCGCCGCTAAATGCTCCCATTCGTGAAAGCTGCCGTCGCAGCAAAACCGGATTTGTCATGCGCCCTGAAATCGAACGCCTTGTCGAAGAGATCAAGCAGTCAGTCGGGCTGCTGAGGAGGCATCTTTGACGTCGACGCCTCAACGGCACGCCTCGCCGAACTGAACAATCTCGCCGAAGACCCCGATCTCTGGAACGATCCGCAGAAAGCCCAGAAGCTGATGCAGGAGCGGACCTCGCTCGAGAGTCAGCTTACCGGCATCGGCAAGGTCGATCGCGAACTGGAAGATCAGGTCGGCATGATCGAGCTCGGTGAAGCCGAGGGCGACGAATCCGTCGTCACCGAAGCCGAGAATGCGCTGAAGGCGCTTAAGAAAGACGTCGCCCGTCAGGAGCTTGAAGCGCTGCTCTCTGGCGAAGCGGACAAGTTCAACACCTATCTCGAAGTCCATGCAGGCGCTGGTGGCACCGAAAGTCAGGATTGGGCTTCGATGCTGCTGCGTATGTATACGCGCTGGGCGGAAAAGCGCGGCTTCAAGGTCGAATATCTCGAAGAGACGCAGGGTGAAGAAGCCGGCATCAAATCGGCGACCATTCAGATCAGTGGTCACAACGCTTATGGCTGGCTGAAGACAGAAGCGGGCGTGCATCGGCTGGTGCGAATCTCGCCGTTCGATTCCAACGCGCGGCGACACACGTCGTTTTCCAGCGTTGCGATCTTTCCGGTCGTCGATAACTCCATCAAGATCGACATCGCGGAATCCGACGTTCGCGTCGATACGATGCGTTCAGGCGGTGCCGGCGGCCAGCACGTCAACAAGACCGAATCGGCGGTCCGGCTCACCCATATTCCGACCGGAGTTGCAGTGGTCTGTCAGGCCGGCCGCTCCCAGCACAAGAACAAGGCGCAGGCCTGGGACATGCTGCGCGCTCGATTGTACGAGATCGAACTGAAAAAGCGCGAAGAGCAGGCCGCGGCCGATCAGGCCGCCAAGACCGACATTGGCTGGGGGCACCAGATTCGCTCCTACGTGCTGCAGCCTTACCAGATGGTGAAGGACCTGCGCACCGGTGTGCAGACGTCGGACACTTCGGGCGTACTCGACGGCGATCTCGACGAGTTCATGGCCGCGACGCTTGCGCAGAAGGCTTTCGGCACCGCGCCCGGTGCGATCGAGGATGTCGACTAGGCTCGCCTGCATCCGATTCTGGATGGCTTATCGTGAACCGGGTGGTTTTGTGGCCCGCCGCCGCGTAAGCCTGTTCACGGAAACAGGCGGGGCGAAATGCCGGCGATTGATGTTCAGATGGATGCCCGCGATAGGTCGCGGCTGGTCTTCCTTTCCGTGTTGTGGGGGGCGACCTTTTTCTTCACCAGCCTTGCGCTCCGGGAATTGCCGCCGCTCACGCTGGTTTTCCTTCGGCTGACGATCGCGACGCTGATTCTGTTGCCGATCATTTGGCTTCACAAGATCAAATTGCCATCCAGCATAGCGGGCTGGCAGCCTTACGCCGTGATGGCGCTGATCAACAATGTGATTCCGTTTTCCCTGATCGTCATGGCGCAAACCTACATCCCGAGCGGGATGGCCTCGGTGCTGAATGCGACGACTCCGGTTTTCACCGTTCTGGTTGCCGCAGCATTTGGCGATGAACGTTTGATTCTGCGGCGCGTGGTCGGCGTTTTGCTCGGTCTGACCGGCGTTATCGTCCTGCGTGGTTTTACGTTCGAGATCGACAGCGATCAGACGATCGGCATCCTGCTGAGTCTCGGCGCGACGGTCTCGTTCGGGTTTTCGGCGCTATGGGCAACTCGCAAACTGACAGGAAAGCCGCCGTTGGCGACGGCGACGTTTCAGCTGATGTCGGCGAGCGTTATGATGCTTTGCCTCGCAGTGATCTTTGACAGGCCATGGCAATTGGAGATGCCGGGGGTCGTGACATGGTCGGCAATTCTCGGTCTTGCCTCGCTATCGACAGCACTTGCGTTCATCGTCTTCTTTCAGATCATCATTCGATCGGGCGCGAGCACCGTGATGCTGGTGACGCTTCTGGTTCCGGTGAGCGCCATTCTTCTCGGATATTTTATCCTTGGCGAGTACATCGCGACCCGCGAGATCATCGGCGCGTTGATCATCGGCAGTGCACTGCTGGTCATGGACGGGCGGATATTCCATCTGTTCAGGCGATCGAGAAAAGCCTGATTCCGGTTCATCAGCCTTGCGCGAAACGGACGCCCGCGCGCAGGAATTTCTGTGGGTCAACTGCGACGCCATCGATGCGTGTTTCGTAATGCAGATGCGGACCGGTGGAGCGCCCGGTCGATCCGACTTCGCCGATCACGTCACCGATCTTGACCGCCTGGCCGACCTTGACGCCGATCTCGGAGAGATGGCCATACCGGGTCGACAGACCATTGCCGTGATCGACTTCGACCATCCGGCCATAACCGCCGGCCCATCCGGCGGATACTACCTTGCCGTTGGCGGTTACGCGCACCGGGTCACCTTTGGCGGCGCGGAAATCCAGCCCGGTGTGCATGGCGGGTCGCCCAAGGAAGGGATCGGACCGCACGCCAAAGCCTGAGGTGAATTCGACCTGTCCGACCACCGGTTTTCGGTAGGGAACGAGTGCGAGCGTTCGTGTCATGCGGTCGGCTTCCGAGCGCGTCAGATTAATCTGGTACAGCTGACGCTCGAACGCTCCGGCATTGTGCGGCGGTTTGACGGGAATGAAGGGACCGCCCACGCCGCCTTTGGGAGCCGCTGCGGCCATGCGGTTCATGTTCAGGCCGAGATCCGTGAAGACACCGCGCATACGGCGCAAGCGGGATTCGTATTTGTCTTCCAGCGAGGCGAGTGCGGCGGTCTGGCGGTTTTCGATTCGATCAAGCGATGTCTGGAGTTTGGCGAGCGTGCCGTCGGCGATCGGCGCCTTTGCGAGCCGCGTCGCGGGGGCATCCACAGCAGGGCGGCGCGATTCCAGCCGCGCTTCACGATCCGGCGGCGCCACGAACATCATGGTGTCGCTGATCGGCGAGGGCTTCGGCGTTCCGCGCGAATGGCTGTCGCTGGCCGAGGATGTCCGCGACGGCTTGACCGATCCGGTCACCGAGATGTCGGGGAGTGTGCCCAAGGCATTGGTGCGCGATTCGAGAACCGCCTGGCGCTTGATGATCTGGCTAAGCTTCTGGTCGTACTGCTCCTGATCGAGCAACTGGCGGCTCGTGGTGCGATCGATCCGCGAACGCAGTTCAGCGATGCGATCCTCGTAGGCGTACTGCATGTCGGCCTGACGGGCGATCAGCCGGGTCAGGACGTCGTCGCGAAATGCGAAATAGGTGGCGGTTGCGGCCGACCACGCTCCCATGATGATAATCGAACCCGCCACGATCCAGAACACTACCGGGCCAACCCGGATCTGCCTGCCATGATGGACAAGGGCATAGTCGTTGCCGTCGCTGTTGCCCTCTTGGCGCGGGCGGGGGTGAACATGAGCTTGGGCCGGGCGGCGCTGGGCGGGCCTCGCATGGTCGTGCGTATGACGTTGAGAATGTTGGGGATATTGGCCAGACCGGTACGACATCAGCACTCCTGCGCCAACAGATGTACGGATCCTGTTGACTTACTTCCGACGCCGATTTGACCCCGCCATGGTTAATTTTCGGAAAATGAAGTGCGACGAATTCTATAGTGCGCGAGCTGCGGCGAGCACCTCGCCGGCGTGTCCGGGCACGCGGACATTGCGCCAGATCCGGGCGATTGTTCCGTCGGAGTCAATCAGAACTGTTGTGCGAACAATTCCCATAAAGATCTTGCCATACATGGATTTTTCTCCCCAGACACCGAACCGTTCGAGCGTCTGGTGCTCCTCGTCTGAAGCGAGCGGGACGGCGAGGCTGTGTTTGTCCCTGAACTTGTTCTGAGCTTTGACCGGGTCCGCCGAGATACCGAGGACAGCCGTTTGGCTCGCGGCAAAAGCGTCGGCGAGGCGGCTGAAATCCATCGCCTCAAGGGTGCAGCCGGGCGTGTCGGCCCGCGGATAGAAAAAGATCACCAGCTTTCGGCCCGCATAATCCGCGAGCGACACCGATTCTCCGCCATCGCGCGGCAGGAGAAACGCTGGGGCCGGATCGCCCTCGGCCAGTCCGCCGACCTTGCGGATCGCGGCTTTCTTTGTGGTCAGCTTCTTCGCAGGCTTGCCGGCACCCTTTCGGTCGACGGTCTTTTTTGCCGCATCCGTCCCGCCGGCAGGCGTTTTGGCGGAGGCTTTCCGGAGCGCCCGTCCGGACTCGGCCGTGGTCGGCGTGTTTCCTGTTTTCTTGCGCGTTTTCTTGGGCATACGCCTTCCTTTCGTCGCTTTCAGCGGGTCTTTTATCTCGATATAGCAACAGTCGTCAGGCGCTATTTCAGGGTTCTGCTGCTGTGCAAATCTGCGGCTCCCGGGGTATGCTGACAAGGGAATCCCAGCGTCCATTGTCGGACGGGTTACAATTGCAAACGAGGATTGGCAGCGATGCCGCCGAACGAGCGATCGTCAAAGATCGACGCTCACAAGCCCGGCGGGAGCCAGACTCATACTCAGCGCCAACCTCGCAGGTCGATGCCAGACTCCGATCCGAAAAAAGCATCGCAAACCCGAGCAACCGAGCGACATTTGCGCTGGGATGATATCGCCTGGTGCCATGAAGACGAGGTGGCGAGCAATCAGGCGCGCAAGCTGCTGAAGCGCCGTGGTTTCGGATGGCACCGGACACGAGACCGGATACGTGCATTCAACAGGCGAATGTTCGTCCAACCCTGGGTCAGACGAACCGCCATGGTCGTCGCGGGTCTGGCGCTTCTGTTCTTTGTCGGGTTCGGTGGCTTGTGGCTGCGGCTTGGCGCAGGGCCGATCAATCTGGACATCGCAACGCCGTGGCTCGCTTCGGCGATCGAGGAAAACCTCGGCCACGATCACACCGTCGAAGTCGGCGGCACGCAGATCGAGCGCGCGGGCCGAATCCGAATCGCGGTGCGGGTGCGCGATATCGTCGTGCGAGACAGCAGTCATGCGATCGTCGCCAGCGCACCGAAGGCGGAAGTCAAGTTGTCGGGCACCGCGCTCATGCTGGGGCAGCTGCGCGCGGAGACTCTCCGTCTCGTCGGCGCTGAACTGTCGGTACGCATCACGCCAGACGGTGATGTGATCGTCTCGACTGGCAACAATTCTCAGCCGCTTGCGACCGGCAAGGTTCCGGCGCGTCCCGGCGTTGCGGTTCCGGGTGCAACAGTCGCCGAATCTGCCGGCGTTCCCTCGCAATCCCCGGCCGCATCTTCGTCAGCTACGACGAATGTCCGAACAAGCGGTCTGCTTGCGGTGCTGGACTGGCTCGATAGCATTGGCTCCAAGGGACTGGACGGTCAGAGCCTCAACGAAATCGGATTGCGCAACGGTGTCCTCACCGTCGATGACCAGCAAAGTAAAAACCGTTTCACGTTTAATAACATCACCCTGACGCTGCGCCGCCCGACATCCGGCGGCGTGGCTTTGAGTGTCGGCGAGGAAGGCAAGCAGGCGTGGTCGCTCAAGGTCGGCGTCGGCGCTCCGTCCAACGGCGTTCGCGCCGTGGAGGTGGTTGCCGACAAGGTTCCGACCAAAAATCTCCTGCTGGCGATGCGTCTGAAGGATTTCAGTTTCACCGCTGAAGATATGCCGCTCTCGGCGCAATTGCGCGGTGAAATCGGCCGCGATGGATTGCCGACCTTCCTCAAGGGCGAACTCCTGGTGGGTGAAGGGAATGTCGTCGACAGGAATGTGCCCGAATATCCGATGCATATCGATCGCATCGAGGCCAAACTTGAATGGGACGCCGGACGGCGCGTCATGACTGCACCATTCCAGGTAACTTCGGGAGCCAACCGCATCACGTTGCTGGCGCACCTTGAGCCGCCGAACGGCAATATTCCGAACTGGCAGCTTGGCTTGAGCGGCGGCACCATTGTCCTGACCGATATCCACGACGCTAATCCCGTGATCTTCAATCGCGTCGCGGTGCGTATCCAGTTCGATACGCCCGGCCGACGGGTGCTGCTGACACAATGCGATATCAGCAACGGGGATATCGGTGTCGCAGGATCCGGTGCGCTCGACTATTCGGGTCCCGAGGCCCGGCTCAAGCTGGGACTGGCGACGACGGCGATGCCGGCCACGGCATTCAAGAACATCTGGCCGATTCTGGTGGTGCCTGAAGTGCGTGAATGGACCATCCAGCGCATCGGCGGCGGAACGCTCCAGCATCTCGACATTGCGGTGAACGCGCCGATCCATACGCTCGCGCGCGGTGGGCCTCCGATTCCGGACGAGGGCTTGTCGGTGAATTTCTCGGCGAGCAACGTGGTGCTGACACCGCTCGATGATCTGCCATCAGTCCGGGATGCCGACCTCAAGGGACGTATTTCTGGACGCACCGCGAGGGTGACCATCGGGCAGGGCATGGTCGATACGCCTTCGGGCCGTAAGATGAATCTTTCCGACGTGGTGTTCGAGGTTCCGGACCTTGTGCCAAAGCCGGCACCCGCCCGTGTCCGCTTCAAGGTCGAAGGGCCGGTGCCCGCAGCTGCGGAAATCCTGCGGTCGGACCGGCTGAGCGACGTCAACAGCGCGTTGATCGACCCCAGTTCCAGCAAGGGAACGGTCGCGGCAGTGGTGACGCTGAACATGCCGCTGAAGAACGCGCTGACCAAGGAAGATACTGTCTATTCCGTCAGCGTCGATCTCGGCGCGCTTGCTGTCGACAAGCTGGCGATGAACCAGAAGCTGGAGGCGAATTCGCTCAAGGTCGTTGCCGACAATCAGGGGGTGCGCGTCAAGGGTGACGTCAAGATCGCGGGTCAGCCCGCCGCACTGGACTATCGCAAGAACGCTGATGGCGACGCGGATATTCGCGTTGCCGCAACCCTCGACGATGCCAGTCGCGCGCGCCTTGGCGTCGATCTCGGCTCTGCGGTCAGCGGCGCTATTCCGATCAAACTCACCGGAAAGATCGGAGAAGGTGACCACGAGAACAAGTTCGGCGTCGAGGCGGATCTGACAGCGGCGCGCATCGACAACATTCTTCCGGGCTGGACCAAGGTTGCGGGCAAGGCCAGCAAGGTCACTTTCAATGTCGTTCAGAAGCCGCAGGGAACACGGTTCGAGGACATTGTCATCGAAGGCAACGGCGCTTCGATCAAGGGTGCCCTCGAGGTCGATCAAAACAACGACATCGTCAGCGCCTCGTTCCCGACCTTCTCGCCCTCGGAAGGCGACAAGGCGACACTAAAGGCCGACCGGGCCGCGGATGGGACGCTCAAGGTCGTGATGCGTGGTGACGTGTTCGACGGGCGCGGCTTCATCAAGGGCGCGATGTCCGGTAAGGATGCCGACTCCAAGACCAAGCAAAAAATGATCGATATCGATGTCGACGCAAAACTCGGCGCCGTTGCCGGCTTCTACGGCGAGGCCATTCGTAGCCTTGACGTCAAGCTGTCGCGCCGCAACGGCACGATCAAGACGTTTTCGCTCAACGGCAAGCTCGGGCGGGATACGCCAGTAACCGGCAGCCTGCGTTCACGCACGCAAGGCGGCCGAGAAGTTCTATATCTCGAAACCAATGACGCCGGCGCGTTCTTCCGCTTCACGGACACCTATCCGAAAATGTTCGGCGGCAACATGTGGGTCGCCCTGGATCCGCCGACGGCTGACTCCGCGCCGCAGGAAGGATTGCTCAACGTCAGCAACTTCAAGATCAAGGGCGAGGCAGCGCTCGATCGTGTCGTGGCTAATGGCGGGGGTGCAAGTCAGTCCGGCGTCGGCTTCTCGGCGATGCGCACGGAGTTCACCCGGCAGACAGGCGAATTGCGCATCAAGGATGGTGTCGTTCGCGGCCCGAGCGTCGGCGCGACCATCGAAGGCAGCATCGACTATCGCGCCAATCAGGTACGCATGAGCGGCACGTTCGTGCCGATGTACGGATTGAACAATATCTTCGGCCAGATTCCGATCGTCGGACTGGTGCTCGGAGGTGGCAGCAATGAAGGCCTGATCGGGATCACCTACGAGGTGGTCGGCACCCCCGGCGCGCCGGTGCTCCGGGTCAATCCGATTTCGGCGATGGCGCCCGGCGTGTTCCGCAAGATCTTCGAATTCGGCACTGGAAAGCAGGCAATGCCGCCGGACTTCGCCTCCGATCCGCCGAACATCAACCGCTAGTAACGCTTGCCGTCAGACCGGCTTCAACAGCACGTGTCGCTTGCGGCCCATCGACAGCTTGACCACGCCCTCGGGCGTCAGATCGGTCTTCGACAAGGTCATTTTCTCGTCGGTCACCGCAACGTCGTTGACGCGCAGGCCGCCACCCTTGATCTGGCGCCGCGCTTCACCGTTCGATGCGACAAGGCCCGCTTTCACAAACAATCCCACGACCCCAATGCCGGAGGCAAATTCGGCGGCCGACACTTCCAGCGTTGGCAGGTCGCTCGCAATGGCGCCTTGCTCGAAGGTCTGCCGCGCGGTCTCGGATGCCGTTTCGGCGGCTGCACGGCCGTGAACCAGTGCTGTCGCTTCGGTGGCGAGCACCTTCTTGGCTTCGTTGATGTCCTGTCCCTTGAGCGCGGCGAGCTTGGCGATCTCATCCAGCGGCAGCACCGTGAACAACTTGAGGAAACGCTCGACGTCGCCGTCTTCAGTGTTACGCCAGTACTGCCAGTAATCGTATGGGCTGACGAGATCGGCATTGAGCCACAGCGCGCCGGCGGCCGTCTTGCCCATCTTGGCGCCGGACGATGTGGTGAGAAGCGGAGAGGTCAGTGCGAACAATTGCGCGCCCGCCATGCGGCGGCCGAGATCGATGCCGTTGACAATGTTGCCCCATTGGTCCGAGCCGCCCATCTGCAGCACGCATCCGGTACGCTTGTGTAGCTCGACGAAATCGTAGGCCTGCAGCAGCATGTAGTTGAATTCGAGGAACGACAATTCGTGCTGCCGCTCCAGTCGCAATTTCACCGAGTCGAACGACAGCATCCGGTTGACGGAGAAATGCTTGCCGACATCGCGCAGAAAATCGATGTAATTGAGCGGCGCCAGCCAGTCGTTGTTGTTGAGCATCAGCGCGTCGGTCTTGCCGTCGCCGAACGTCAGGAATTTATCGAACACGGTGCGGATGCCGGCGAGGTTGGCGGCAATGTCGGCATCGGTCAGGATCTTGCGGCTCTCATCCTTGCCGGACGGATCGCCGACGCGGGTGGTGCCGCCGCCCATCAGCGCGATAGGTTGGTGGCCGGTCTGCTGCATCCAGCGCAGCATCATGATCTGGAGCAGATGGCCGACATGAAGCGACGCCGCAGTGCAGTCAAATCCGATATAACCCGTGATAGGTCCCTTGACCGCGAGCGCGTCCAGCGCATCGGGTTCGGAGACCTGATGGATGAAGCCCCGGGCCTGCAGGACGTTCAGGAATTCGGATTTGTAAGCACTCATTTAAGGATACTCGTGTGAGGTCGCGCCCGATCGGGCCGGCCTGTGGTGTATCAGGTTGAGCGTCGGATTCAACCGAGCGGGCGAGATCGGGGAACAGATGTGCTGACAGCAATTGGTCTGATGAGCGGAACGTCCCTGGATGGCGTCGATGTCGCATTGCTGAAAACCGATGGCGAACTGCTCGGCGGTTTTGGTCCCACCGGCTATAGGGTCTATTCCGCTGCCGAGCGCGTGTTGTTGAGGGAGGCACTGGCTGTCGCCGCCACGCTCTCCGGCCGCGACGCACGTCCCGGCGTGGTCAGGGATGCTGAGCGGCTGGTGACAGACGCACACGCCGAAGCGGTTGAGTCATTTCTGACGCAACACCGTCTTGCCCGTAGCGATATCGACGTTGTCGGGTTTCATGGGCAGACGGTTTTGCACCGCCCGGCAGATCGATTGACGGTCCAGATCGGTGACGGTGACGCGTTAGCGAAGGCGCTGCAATTCCCGGTCGTGTTCGATCTGCGCGCCGCCGATGTCGCAACAGGCGGGCAGGGCGCGCCGCTGGTGCCGGTTTATCATCGCGCGCTGGTCCGGACGCTCGATCGTGTGGGCCCCGTGGCGGTACTCAATATCGGCGGAGTCGCGAATATCACCTACGTCGACGGTGATACGCTGATCGCCTGCGATACCGGTCCTGGCAACGCCTTGCTCGATGACTTCATGCTGCGCACGATTGGCGAGGCTGTCGATCGCGATGGTCGACATGCAGCGCGCGGACGCGTTGACGAAAACTGGATTGCACGTGCGATTGACCATCCGTTCTTCAAAACGCTTCCGCCGAAATCGCTCGATCGCAATGCCTTTGCGGCGTTGACCGTCGACACCACGATCCCGGATGACGGCGCGGCGACGCTGACAGCATTCACGGCCGCCTCAATCGCTCGCATTGTCGAGATGCTGCCTGCACCACCCAAAAGTTGGATCGTGGCCGGCGGGGGTGCCAACAACCCGACCCTGATGCGGATGCTGGACCAGCGGCTTGCACCGGCTGTCGTCGAGACGGCGACTGGGTCCGGTTGGTTGGGAGATGCCATCGAGGCTCAGGCTTTTGCCTATTTGGCCGTGCGCAGTCTGAAAGGTTTGCCGCTGACATTTCCCGGCACCACGGGGGTGATACGGCCGCTAACCGGCGGGGTTCTCGCGAAACCGGGATTTAATGCAAGTGCATGAAACTTGACGGGACGTCAGCGACCGCGTTATTTGAATGCATCTGCATTTAATTAGCGAGTTCGTTATGCCCTCCCCGGAAGCAATCATCATTGGCCTTCACCTGCTGCAGGTGACACGGGGCGCGGTGTGCCGGACCCGCTGCCGCATTTCGCGAGCGCTTGCCATGCGCCGCTTGCAAGGATGACGCCATGACCGCCCCACTCAAGCTCATCAGCCACAAACTCTGCCCTTACGTACAGCGCGCGGTAATTTCGCTCACGGAGAAAGGCGTGCCGTTCGAGCGGATCGACATCGATCTCGATAACAAGCCGGACTGGTTCCTGAAGATCTCACCGCTCGGCAAGGTTCCGGTGCTGCAGGTTGGTGACAGTGTCGTATTCGAGTCCGCGGTCATCCTCGAATATCTCGAAGAGACGCAGCTGAAGCCGCTGCACCCGAGAGACCCGCTCACCCGTGCCGAGCATCGCGCGTGGATCGAGTTCGGCTCAACCGTTCTTGGCGATATCTGGGGACTTGAGACAGCGCAAGACAAGGCAACGTTTGAAGCCAAGGTGAAGCAGTCAGAACAACGTTTTGCGCGGCTCGAAGAGCGTCTGGTCGCAGCTCCATGGTTCGACGGTGACACGTTCTCTCTGGTCGATGCCGTGTTCGCACCGGTGTTCCGCTATTTCGATGTGTTCGATGAGATCGGCGATTTCGGCATTCTCGCCGACAAGCCGAAGATCGCGCGTTGGCGGCAAAGCCTTCGCGAGCGGCCTTCGGTGCGCAAGGCTGTGAGCGAGAACTATCCCGAGTTGCTGCGCGCCTTCCTGAATAAGCACAACGCGTACATGCTGATACATGAAGGAAAAGCGGCAGCTTGAGGACTTCAGTTGCCTAAACGCAAAACGGCGCGAACGGTAATGTTCACGCCGTTTGTTTTGAAGCAATCAGCCGGGCGTCAGCGGACGTTGGCAAGCCGCATGTCGAGATAGGACGTCACCGATTCCATCAGCGGTTCGAGCTTGCCTTCGAAGAAATGGTTGGCGCCGGGAATGACCTGCTGGTCGATGACGATACCCTTTTGGGTCTTGAGCTTCTCGACCAGCGTGTTGACGTCCTTCTGCGGAACGACGATGTCCTTGTCGCCATGAACGATCAGGCCTGACGACGGGCAGGGCGCGAGGAACGAGAAGTCGTAAAGATTGGCGGGCGGCGCGATCGAGATGAAGCCCTCGACTTCCGGCCGGCGCATCAACAATTGCATGCCGATCCAAGCACCGAAGGAGAAGCCCGCGACCCAGCAGGCCCGCGCTTCCGGATTGATGGTCTGTGCCCAGTCCAGTGCCGCAGCTGCGTCGGACAGTTCTCCGGTGCCGTGATCGAACGATCCCTGGCTGCGGCCGACGCCGCGGAAATTGAAACGCAGGACCGAGAAGCCGCGGGCGACGAAGGAGTAGTAGACCTGATAGACGATCTGGTGGTTCATCGTGCCGTGGAACTGAGGGTGCGGATGCAGCACCATCGCGATCGGCGCGTTCTTCTGCTTCGCCGGATGATAGCGGCCTTCGAGGCGGCCTGCGGGACCGGTGAAAATAACTTCGGGCATCGATGTTCCTTGATATGTTCAGGTGACGCCGTGTTGGCCTGCAACCTGTGTCGGCAACCTCCCCAACGAGGCTTCGACTGGAGTCGTCGGGTGCAAGATGACGACGTGAGGTGAACCGGAGGCCGGCGTTCTAACATGAGGCGAGGGGCAAAAAGCAAGCATCTTGAACCCTGTCGCGGTCCATTCAGGTCCGTGACGGGGGTTGTAAGGGGGAGCCGGATGGGCATTTTCCCCCGATTTCCGGAGACGGCGACGGTATGACGCGTAAGAGAGTTTATCTGGACTGGAATGCGACCGCGCCGCTGCGCCCCGAGGCGCGTGCGGCAATGGAGGCCGCATGGGATGTGGCCGGAAACCCTTCATCCGTCCATGCCGAGGGCCGCGCCGCCCGCCGACTGGTGGAGGAGGCGCGGAATGCGGTGGCGCGGGCGACCGGCGCGGAAGCACGCAATGTCATATTCACGTCCGGCGGCACCGAGGCGAATGCGCTGGCGCTGACGCCCGGCCTGCGCCGCCCGAACGGCGCGCCGGTTCAGCGGCTGATGGTCTCAGCAATCGAACACCCTTCAGTTCTTGCCGGTGGCAGGTTCGACGCGGCCGATATCGCGGTCGCGCCGGTCGACAGGACGGGCGTCGTCGATCTGGAACGCTTGCGGAACCTGCTCGACGATCCGGTTCCTTCGCTGGTGTCGGTGATGCTGGCCAACAACGAAACCGGGGCGATCCAGCCGATTCCGGCGATTGCGGCAATGGTTCATCAGGCGGGCGGCGTCATGCACGTCGATGCCGTGCAAGCATTATCGAAAATATCGTGTAATATAAATCAATTAACATGTGATCTTCTATCAATTTCTGCACATAAGGTCGGTGGACCGAAAGGAGTCGGCGCGCTCGTCGTCGCCGACGGCGTCTCGGGGTTTGATGCTTTGATCCGGGGCGGAGGTCAGGAAAAAGGGCGGCGGGGCGGGACCGAAAATGTCCCCGGAATTGTCGGCCTTGGGGCGGCGGTGGCGGCAGCAATGGCCTCAGCGGAGCAGGAGTCGGCCCGACTGAAGGTCCTTCAAGCTCAGCTGGAAACCGGTCTGGCGACAGTTCCCGAGACGATGATTTTTTCTCGAGAAATCTCCCGGCTGCCCAACACGACCTTGGCGACGGTTCCCGGAATGAAGGCAGAAACCGCGGTGATCGGGTTCGATCTTGAGGGAATCGCCGTATCTTCAGGCTCTGCCTGTTCGTCGGGAAAGGTTCAGCCGTCGCATGTCCTCGCCGCGATGGGCGTCCCGCCGCCGCTGGCGCAGGGAGCCATCCGCATAAGTCTCGGCTGGGACACCTCTGAATCCGACATCATTCGCGTCCTGGAGGCTTGGAGAAAGCTCGCCGACGCATTAGGTAAGAAAATGACGAGAATCGGCACTTGAACGGTTCTAAAAAATGGGTGATTTCATGAACGAAACACCCTAAACAACACTTCCAGGTTCCACTGCGGTCCTTGAAACCGCGAGCGGAGAGTTGATATGCCGGCCGTACAAGAGACGGTTGATCGGGTTCGCCAGATCGACGTCGATCAATATCGATATGGATTCGAGACCATCATTGAATCCGAAAAGGCCCCGCGGGGTCTCTCGGAGGACACTGTTCGGTTCATTTCTGCCAAGAAAAACGAGCCGGCGTGGATGCTGGAATGGCGGCTTGAGGCCTATCGCCGCTGGTTGACGATGGAAGAGCCCACCTGGGCCCGCGTCAACTATCCCAAGATCGACTATCAGGATCTGTATTACTATTCGGCGCCGAAGAAGAACGCGCTGGCCTCGCTCGGCGAGGTCGATCCTGAAATCCTGAAGACCTATGAAAAGCTAGGTATCCCGTTGCGTGAGCAGGAGATGCTGGCAGGCGTCGTCCGCCCCGAAGGTGAGCGGCGGGTGGCGGTCGATGCCGTGTTCGACTCGGTGTCGGTTGCGACCACGTTCCAGGCCGAACTGAAAAAGGCCGGCGTGATCTTCATGCCGATCTCGGAGGCCATCCGCGAGCATCCCGATCTCGTGAAGAAATATCTCGGCACCGTGGTGCCGACTTCCGATAACTATTTTGCGACACTGAATTCGGCGGTGTTCTCCGACGGCTCGTTCGTCTACGTGCCCGAGGGCGTGCGCTGCCCGATGGAATTGTCGACTTATTTCCGCATCAACGAGCGTAACACCGGCCAGTTCGAGCGGACGCTGATCATCGCCGACAAGGGGGCTTACGTCAGCTATCTCGAAGGCTGCACCGCGCCGCAGCGCGACGAGAACCAGTTGCATGCCGCCGTGGTCGAACTCGTCACCCTCGACGATGCCGAGATCAAGTATTCGACGGTGCAGAACTGGTATCCGGGCAACTCGGAAGGCAAGGGCGGCATCTACAACTTCGTCACCAAGCGTGGCGACTGCCGTGGCAAGAATTCCAAGATTTCGTGGACCCAGGTTGAGACAGGTTCGGCGATCACCTGGAAGTATCCGAGCTGCATTCTGCGCGGCGACAACTCGCGCGGCGAATTCTACTCGATCGCGATTTCGAACGGCTATCAGCAGGTCGATTCCGGCACCAAGATGATTCATCTTGGCAAGAACACCACCAGCCGCATCATCTCGAAGGGTATCGCCGCCGGCGTCTCGCAGAACACCTATCGTGGCCTCGTCACTGCGCACCGCAAGGCGACCAACGCACGCAACTTCACCGCGTGCGACTCTCTTTTGATCGGCGACAAATGCGGCGCGCACACCGTGCCGTATATCGAGGCCAAGAATTCATCGACGCTGTTCGAACACGAAGCGACGACGTCGAAAATTTCGGAAGACATGCTGTTCTATTGCGTGCAGCGCGGCCTGTCGCAGGAAGAGGCCGTGGCGCTGGTCGTCAATGGCTTCGTCAGGGACGTGCTGCAGCAATTGCCGATGGAGTTTGCGGTCGAGGCGCAAAAGCTGATCTCGATCTCGCTGGAAGGAAGTGTTGGATGACCGCGTTGCTTGAAGTTAAAGGCCTCAAGGTTCAGGTGGAAGATAACGAGATCCTGCACGGGCTCGACCTCACCGTAAACCAGGGCGAAGTTCACGCCATCATGGGCCCGAATGGCTCAGGCAAATCGACGCTCAGCCACGTCATCGCGGGCAAGCCGGGGTATGACGTGACGGCCGGCGAAATCCTGTTTAAGGGCGAAGACCTGCTCGAGATGGCGCCGGACGAGCGCGCCGCCAAGGGGGTGTTCC
This sequence comes from Afipia sp. Root123D2, assembly GCF_001425835.1. Taxonomy (GTDB): domain Bacteria; phylum Pseudomonadota; class Alphaproteobacteria; order Rhizobiales; family Xanthobacteraceae; genus Afipia. Next base: position 1,588,730 of record NZ_LMDP01000001.1, on the reverse strand, counting down.
TCGCGTTCCAGTATCCGGTGGAAATCCCCGGCGTTGCGACCATGACGTTCCTGCGCACCGCATTGAATGCCCAGCGCAAGGCGCGCGGCGAAAGCGAATACTCGACGCCGGACTTTCTCAAGAAGGTGCGCGACGTTGCCGGCAAGTTGAACATTCCGCAGGACATGCTGCGCCGTGGCGTCAACGTCGGATTCTCCGGCGGCGAAAAGAAGCGTAACGAGATTTTGCAGATGGCGCTGTTTGAGCCGAGCCTGTGCATTCTCGATGAAATGGATTCAGGCCTCGACATCGACGCGCTGCGGATCGCCGCCGATGGCGTTAACGCGCTGCGATCGAAGGATCGCGCGATGGTCGTGATCACCCACTATCAGCGTCTGCTGAACTACATCGTGCCCGACTTCGTTCATGTGATGTCGAAGGGCCGCGTCGTGAAGAGCGGCGGCAAGGATCTTGCGCTCGAGCTGGAGAAGTCCGGCTACGCGCAGTTCGAGGATGTGGCCGCTTAACGGATCCCATGATGAATGTCGCTGTAGCAAAGACGAGTTCCAGCCAGCCTCTCGACGAACTATTCGCCGTGGTGCGCGACCGGCTGCCGGGATTAGGCAAGGTCGCGGATGCGCGGCAGAACGCTTTCGACGATTTTACCCGGCGCGGCCTGCCGCATCGGCGCATCGAGGAATGGAAATACACCGATCTGCGGGCCTTGCTGCGCGAAGTCGCACCGCTGGCGCCTGCGCCGGATCAGGCCGCGTTTGCGCGGGCCGCCAAGGCGGTGAAAGCTCTCAGTGTCGAAGGCACGCAGAAATTTGTTCTGGTTGACGGCGTGTTCGCGCCGCAACTGTCGGACGTCGGCGTGCTGGAAAAAACGATCCAGTTTCGCACCTTACGCGAGATTCTTGAGGACGTCGGCAACGATACGCGGGCCGACCTGCTGCAGACGCGGGTCGCGTCCGATGCGATGATCTCGCTCAATGCCGCGCTTGCAACCGATGGTGTCGTGATCGACGTCGCCGACGGCGCGTCGCTGGCCAGGCCGATCCATATCGTCCATGTCGCGACTGCGGCGGGTGCTTCAGCCGTTACACGCTCTCTCGTGAAGATCGGCAAGGACGCGCACGTCACGCTGATCGAAAGCTTTATCGCTGCGGACAGTGCCAAGAGTTATCAGGCGCACGATTCCATCGTGATCTGGATCGGCGACAATACCCGGCTTCAGCATGTCCGCCTGATGGAGGATGCGCGCGACGCCGCCAATATCTCGACCGCGATCTTTACCGTGGGCGCGAAGGCGACGTTGAACACGTTTAACCTCACCAATGGCGGACAGGTTAGCCGCTATCAGGCGTTCATTGCGGTCGCCGGCGAGCATTCGCGGGTCGAAACCAACGGCGTCAATCTTCTCAATGGCACGCAGCACGCCGATACCACGCTGTTCATGGATCATGCGGTTCCGCACTGCGCGAGCCGCGAAGTGTTCCGTGCGGTTCTCGACGATCGTGCTCATTCGGTGTTCCAGGGCCGCATCATCGTGCAGCCCGACGCGCAGAAGACCGATGCCAAGATGATGACGCGGGCGCTGCTGCTGTCGGATGATGCCGAGGCCGACAACAAGCCTGAGCTTGAAATCTTCGCAGACGACGTGACCTGTGGTCACGGCGCGACGACGGGCGCGCTCGATGAAAGCCTGCTGTTCTATCTGCGCGCGCGCGGTTTGACCGAAAGGCAAGCGCAGGCGCTTCTGATCACCGCATTCGTCGGCGAAGCCATCGAGTCGATCGCCGATGACAATGTGCGGGACGTCGCCATTGCCGCTGCCGAGCGCTGGCTCGCGGCACGAGGCTGATTGATATGCATCCTGCAGTCGCTAACGGTTCCTACGATGTCCAGCGCGTTCGGGAAGATTTCCCCGCGCTGGCCATGAAGATTTATGGCAAACCGCTGGTCTATCTCGACAACGCGGCGTCAGCGCAGAAGCCAAATGCGGTGCTGGACCGGATGACGGAAGCCTACAGGTCCGAATACGCCAACGTGCATCGCGGCTTGCACTATCTCGCAAACGCCGCGACCGACGCTTATGAGGGCGGCCGAACCAAGGTGGCGCAATTCCTCAACGCAAAGCGCAACGAGGAAATCATATTCACCCGCAACGCGACGGAGGCGATCAATCTGGTCGCGTCGTCGTGGGGCGAGCCGAATATCAAGGCCGGCGACGAGATCGTGCTCTCGATCATGGAGCACCATTCGAACATCGTGCCGTGGAATTTCCTGCGCGAGCGTCAGGGCGCAGTTATCAAATGGGCGCCGGTCGATGACGAAGGCAATTTTCTGATCGACGAATTCGAGAAGCTGCTGACGCCAAAAACCAAGCTTGTCGCGATCACACAGATGTCCAACGCGCTCGGCACCATCGTGCCGGTCAAGGACGTGGTGCGGATCGCTCACGCCCGTGGGATTCCGGTGCTGGTCGATGGCAGCCAGGCGGCCGTGCATTTCGCGGTCGACGTGCAGGATATCGACTGCGATTTCTATGTGTTCACGGGCCACAAGGTCTACGGCCCGACCGGCATCGGCGTGCTGTACGCGAAGTACGATCATCTCGTGGCGATGCGGCCCTATAACGGTGGCGGCGAAATGATCCGCGAGGTCACGAAGGACTGGGTGACCTATGGCGACCCGCCGCACAAGTTCGAGGCCGGCACGCCGGCGATCGTCGAAGCGATCGGGCTTGGTGCCGCGATCGACTACGTCAACTCGATCGGCAAGGACCGGATCGCGAGGCACGAGCACGATCTTCTCAGCTACGCGACCGAACGCCTGCGCGAGATCAACTCGCTGCGGATCATCGGCACCGCGCGCGACAAGGGTTCGGTGATCTCATTCGAGATGAAGGGCGCACACCCGCACGATGTCGCCACCGTAATCGACCGGGCAGGGATTGCGGTTCGTGCCGGCACCCATTGTGTGATGCCGCTTCTGGAACGATTCAACGTCACCGCCACATGCCGGGCGTCTTTCGGGATGTATAATACGCGCGGCGAGGTCGATCAGCTTGCGCAGGCGCTTATCAAGGCGCGGGAGCTTTTCTCATGAGCGACACCATTCAGTCGGACACGAAACAGGCGGAACCCGCCCCCAACAGGGTAGATACCCATTCGGCGCTTCCGCCCGAAGAAACCGAGCGTCTCGGTGCCGATATCGTCGCTGCCCTGAAGACGGTGTATGACCCGGAAATCCCGGCGGACATCTATGAGCTTGGCCTGATCTACAAGGTCGACATCAAGGACGATCGTGCTGTCGATGTCGAGATGACCTTGACCACGCCGAACTGCCCGGCAGCCGGCGAGTTGCCGACGATGGTTGAAAACGCCGTCGCCAGTGTGGCGGGCGTCGGTCCGGTCAGCGTCAATGTGGTCTGGGAGCCGGTATGGACCCCCGATCGGATGTCCGACGAGGCCCGTCTCGTCCTCAACATGTGGTGAGATCGGCTAGTGCCGAAGCTCGGTGGCATCATCGAGACCGCGCTTTACGTCGATGATCTCGAACGCGCTCATGCATTCTATCGCGATGTGCTGGAGCTCGACGTACTGACAAGCGATTCGCGGTTCTCGGCGTTTGATGTCGGCGGCCGCAATGTGCTGCTGTTGTTCAAACGGGGAGCGACGCTCGAGACGGTTCATCTGCCCGGCGGGACGATACCGCCGCACGATGGTGCAGGGCCGATCCACGTTGCATTTTCGATCACGTCCGACGAGCTGGCCTTATGGGAAAAGCGCCTTGGCGGCCATAACGTTGCCATCGAGGGCCGAACGGCGTGGCCACGTGGCGGCCACAGCATCTATTTCCGCGACCCGGACAGCCATTTGCTGGAACTGGTGACCCCGGGCGTGTGGGCGATCTACTAGCGGCATGGCAGCCAGCTAAAGCGGTTCTAGGCGGAATTCGGGGCTGGGGTCTTCACAGCAAGGATTTCGTTGTTATTTTGGTTCCATGATGGTCCCGTCGCCGGTGCGCCGCGCGGCGAGAGGAGAAAGTCCGATGACGACATCCGCCCAAACATCCCCGCCGAAGCCGCGGCCCCGACCGCAGGTTATGCGTCTGACAGATGCTGCGGCGGCTCGCGTGCGCGAGTTGTCGTCCCGGGCCGATTCGGAGATCGTCGGACTTCGCGTCGGCGTGAAGAATGGCGGCTGTGCCGGTCAATCCTACACCGTGGAGTACGCGCACGAGGTACGGCCGACCGACGAAGTGGTCGAGGACAAGGGCGTGAAGATTCTTGTCGATCCGAAGGCCGTCCTGTTTCTGCTGGGCACCGAGATGGACTACGAAGCCAGCAAGATGCAGGCGCAGTTCGTCTTCAACAATCCCAATCAGGTTAGCGCCTGCGGGTGCGGTGAATCGGTCCAGCTCACGCCGGCGAAGATCGACGGTTAAAACGCTGGCGATCGATGGACCGTGACGATCTCATCGATCTTTTTTCCGAGTTCGGCCCCATCGATATACGCCGCATGTTCAACGGCTACGGCATTGTTGCGGATGGTGTGAACTTCGCCATGTCGCTGCGCGCCAGGCTGATTTTCCGGGTCGATGACCTGACGGCCGCGCGCTACGACGCCGAAGGTCTCAAGCCATTTCAGTATCAGACACGAAACAAGACCGTGGTCGTGAAGTCGTACCGGCATATCCCGGAGCGACTCTACGACGATCCCGAAGAACTGGCGGTGTGGGCGCGTGAGGCCGTGGGCGCCGCGCAACGGGCAAAGGCGGGGAAGGCTGCCAAGCGCGAAACCGCAAAGACAAGACATCACAGTCGAAGCCCAGTGCCGCGGCGAAAGCAAAAACCGCCGGATCGGCATCGGGCAAAGGCACCGGAGCTACGTCGAAAAAAGTATCAAGCGTCAGGCGACCTGGATCTGGCCGGTCGGCGAATATTCCGGGTCGGCCTCGCAGATGACGCGGTTGCGGCCATTGCGTTTGGCGGCATAGAGGCAGGTATCAGCCCGCTCGATCAGGGATTGGGTGTCGTCGCCAGCTTGCAGCATCGAGACGCCGACCGACACTGTCACCCGGCCAAGGATTTCGCCGGTTGATTTCTTCTTGAGCTGTTTCGACATGACCGCGCGGCGGATGTTGTCCGCCACCGTCAGTGCTTGCCGAAGCGTGGTGTTCGGGAGGATAACAGCGAACTCCTCGCCGCCGTAACGCGCAGTTATGTCCTGACCCTTGATGGTCTGCTTCAACGATATTCCGACCAGACGAAGCACCTGGTCGCCTGTGAGATGGCCGTAGTTGTCGTTGAACGATTTGAAATGATCGATGTCGAGCATCATCAGCGACAGCGGTTCGTTGTTCTCGATCGCCTGTTCGACGGCGGTTTCGATCGCCCGGTCAAAGTATTTGCGATTTCCGAGAGCGGTGAGCGGGTCGGTCAAACTTTCGGCGCGGATCGCTTCGAGATTCTGCTGCAGGTTGCTGATTTCGAGTTTTGAAGTGGCGAGGCGGGATTCGAGGACGCTGTTGGTCTCCTGCATTTCCCGGGTCGAGGTGACCAGCGCCTCCACAACAGCCTTGATCTGCTCGGCATCCTTGGCCTTGCGGAGGCTGTCCGTTGCCCCTTCCAGGTTTTTGCCGAAGGTCGTCGTCATACCGAGCGCGTCGGTGATGAGGGCCATCACGTCGTCGATTTCGTTGATGACGCGGGCACCGACCTTGTCGATTCGATCCGAGGTGCGAATCTGCGACAGGTAGGTTTCGTAGATCTGGTCGAGATCGGACTCTGTCAGCTTGCCGTTGCGGGCGAGAGTCTCGTTGATGATCTTGTTGAGGGCCGAATTGTATCCGGTCGCATAGACGTACCAGATTTCATAGTTTCGCGGAATCGCGGTTTGCCGCAGGGACCTGATCTGGCCCAAGGCGACCTCAGCGAACGCCATGGTGCGTTCATGTTCTTCCAGCAGCCCAATCACGTTCCGTGTCCCCAAGACAGACTTCTGCCTGCCCTCACGTCAAATGCTTTAAGTATTGGAACAAAGGTAGGGAAGATGAATGAATGAGGAGTAAACGGGGTCAAGACTGGCCCCATTTTCCCCGAGATTGCATGGACTTGGTGCGAATCTGACCGATCTTGCGGGGTGGCGGTCCCGCCTGAGTTCGACCCCCGTCCAGGCGGCGTAATTATCCGCGCGCGCGAACCGGCCGAAGAAGAAATGCCGGCAGATGGGAATGATCGGCGGGCTCGGAATGCTGTTCGCGGGTGGCACGTGGTGGAGGCGGGCGGCCGATCGACGGTGGCTGAACTGCGGCGATCGCAGGTGCCGCTGTGGCGGTTTCGGTTGACGCTTTGCCGCGACCGCGCCGCGAGCGCTGGCCGTTGCGCGGCTTGCGATGCTCATGAGGCTTGCCGGATGACTCGGCGGAACTCTCTTCCTCGTGAGCCTCTTCGGAGATCGCGATCTGTTCGGTTTTCGGAATCGGTTGTCCGATCAGTTTTTCGATCGCCAGCATGGATTTTTGGTCGGCTGGAGTGACGATCGAGATTGCTGTCCCGAGGCGTCCGGCCCGGCCGGTACGGCCGATGCGGTGAACATAGTCGTCGGAATGATGCGGAACGTCGAAATTGAAAACGTGGCTGACTTCCGGAATGTCGAGGCCGCGGGCAGCCACGTCGGAAGCCACCAGCAGCGGCAGTTCGCCTTTGCGGAACTGGTCGAGCGCGGCCGTGCGCGCCGACTGGTCCATGTCGCCATGCAGTGCGGCGACGCTGAAGCCATGTTTCTGCAGGGATTTATGCAGCAGGGCAACCTCACGCTTGCGGTTGCAGAAGATGATCGCGTTCTTGAGGTCTTTGGCGTCGCGCAGAAGCTGACGGAGCACTTCGCGCTTCTGATGAGGTTCGCGGCCCACGCCGACCTGCGACTGGCTCACGGTAACGGCAGTCGAGGCAGGCTTCGAGACTTCGACCTTTACCGGATTGTGCAGGAAGGTCTCGGTGATACGCCGGATTTCGGTCGGCATGGTTGCAGTGAAGAACAGCGTCTGGCGGGTGAAGGGGACCAGTTTGCAGATGCGTTCGATATCGGGAATGAACCCCATGTCGAGCATCCGGTCCGCTTCATCGATTACCAGCAGTTCGACGCCGGTGAGCAGCAGGCCGCCCCGTTCGGTGTGGTCGAGCAGGCGGCCGGGGGTTGCGATCAACACGTCGACGCCGCGCGTCAGCTTGGTATCCTGGTCGCCGAATGACACGCCGCCGATCAGCAGGGCGACGTTGAGTTTCTGGCCGGCGCCGTACTTGTCGAAATTCTCTTTCACTTGCGCGGCGAGTTCGCGCGTTGGCTCCAGGATCAGCGTGCGCGGCATCCGGGCACGCGCGCGGCCTTTCTCGAGGAGGGTGAGCATGGGCAGGACGAAGGCCGCGGTCTTGCCGGTGCCGGTCTGGGCAATCCCGAGAACATCCCGGCGCGCCAGAACGTGGGGAATTGCCTGTTCCTGAATGGGTGTGGGTATGGTGTATCCAGTGGCCGCCACAGCGGCGAGGACCTTGTCGGACAAGCCGAGATTGGAAAAGGACATTGAGCCTCTACGCGAGATCGCCGTTCGGACTTCTCGGGAATAACTGCCGCGCTCAACCCCGGAACGGCACGCTATCATGCACGGGGATGGTCAATTCGCTGGCAGGCGGCTGACCAGACGGTCGCGTTTCGACCCTGGCCGCGTGCCCGGAACATAGGCTTCAATTGGCCAAAGTCAATGAATTTGCGGCCAAAATGGCTGAAAACCTTAACCGGAAACGTTGCCGGCTGTCATTCTGGCGTTACTCAAAGGCAGGCAACAGGGCCCGCTGGCGAACGATTCGACGGAGCAGGGTATGACCATCGGACCAGGCGAATCCGCCCCACGGGTCCTGACGACCCAATGCTGCATCGTGGGCGGCGGCCCGGCGGGAATGATGCTGGGCTATCTGCTGGCTCGCGCCGGCATCGGGACGGTCGTTCTCGAAAAACACGCCGATTTCTTCCGGGATTTCCGTGGCGATACGGTCCACCCGTCGACCATGAAAATCATGCAAGAACTCGGTATCTTAAAAGAGTTTTTAAAAGTTCCACATCAGGAGATTTCGCGCCTCGAGGGGCTGTTCGGGACGACCTCGATCAGGCTTGCGGATCTATCCCGGCTCGATACGCCATGCCCCTTTATCGCGCTAATGCCGCAGTGGGACTTTCTGAGCTTCCTGGAGGTTCAAGGCGGGCGCTTTCCGACCCTCCAAATCCTGAAAAGCACCGAGGCCACTGAATTGATGACAACCGGCGATCGCGTGACCGGCGTAACGGCCCGAGATGGCGGCGGCACGCTGCGGATCTCGGCCGATCTTACCGTCGCCTGTGAAGGCCGCCACTCGATCCTGCGCGAGCAGGCTGGTCTCAGGGTCGAGGATATCGGTGCGCCGATCGACGTGCTGTGGTTTCGGGTTGGTAAGGCCAAGGGCGCGACGGACGGAGTGTTCGCGCGGCTTCAATCAGGCCAGATGATGGTGACGCTCGACCGCGACGCTTACTGGCAGTGCGCATATGTCATCGCCAAGAGCGGGATCGATGCCGTCAAGGCACGCGGCCTCGAAGCGTTTCGGGCCGGCGTTGTGGCGATGGCGCCACCCCTGCGAGATCATATCGCCGACGTCGCAAGCTGGAACGACGTGAAACTGCTGACGGTCAAGATCGACAGGCTCAACCGGTGGGCGCGCCCCGGTCTGCTGTGTATCGGCGACGCGGCACATGCGATGTCTCCTGTCGGCGGCGTCGGCGTCAATCTCGCGGTGCAGGATGCCGTGGCGGCGGCCAACCTGCTGTTCGATAAGTTCGCGGACGGCGGCCCAACTCTGGCCGATCTCGATCGCGTGCAAGCGCGCCGGCTGTTTCCCGCCCGCATGACCCAGGCTATTCAAGTTTTGGTACAGAACCGCATCATCAACAAGGCGCTGTCCGGCGGCGATCTGACGCCGCCGCTGGCGATCCGGTTGATCGACCGATGTCCAGGGCTGCAGGGCTTGACGGCGCGCGCGATCGGAATTGGCGTTAGACCCGAGCACGTCCAATCGCCTGATGCACAGGCGGCGGTATGACGCGGTTCAGCCTTGCACGGAATATCCGCCATCGACCGGGATCGCTGTGCCGGTGACGAAGTCCGACGCGGACGAACTCAGAAATACGGCGGTGCCCGCGAGATCGTCGATATGGCCCCAGCGCTTTGCTGGCGTCCGCGCCAGCACGCTGTCATGCAGCGCATCGACCTGTTCTCGTGCCTTGCGCGTCATGTCGGTATCGATCCAGCCCGGCAGGATTGCGTTGGCCTGGATGTTATCGGTCGCCCATGACGCAGCGAGCGCTTTAGTCAACTGGACGATGCCGCCCTTGCTCGCTGCGTATGCCGGCGCGTAAGCGGTCGCGAAGATCGACATCATCGACCCGGTGTTGATGATCTTGCCGCGGCCCTGCTTCTTCATCGCCGGGTAGGCGGCCTGCGCGCACAGGAATGCGCTGGTCAGATTGGTGTCGATGACGCTGCGCCAGTCGTCGAGCGCCAGCGTCTGAACCGGATTGCGGATATTGATCCCGGCGTTGTTGATGAGGATGTCGAGACGGCCGAATTTCGTTTCCGTCGTCGCGACCATCTTTTCCACGGCGGCCTTGTCGGTGACATCCACCACGATCGCCAATGCCTTCGCGCCCAGCTTTTCGATTTCGGCGACCGCCGCTTTCGATTTCGCGTCACTGCGCCCGGCGATCACGATTGCCGCGCCGGCCTTCGCAAGACCGCGCGCCATGCCGAGGCCAATGCCGCCATTACCGCCGGTGATGATTGCAACCTTGCCGGTCAGATCGAAAGGGGACGTCACCATATTGCTTCTCTCCGTCGCGGTCTTTGCGCCGCTGCCGGATCAAAACACACGGTTGCTGTGAAGGCTAGCGCCGCAGTGCGAACGTCATCAGGGCGGCGCCGACCACACTCAATCCAGCGCCATACCACGCCCACTGCATTTGCCGGATCATGAAGCTTGATTGCGGCCAGTTGACAAAGCCTGTTCCCTGACCGACCCAGAGCAGGCCGATCAGAAGCGCAAGAATGCCAATGGTGAGTAATGGTGTTCGCATTGGCTCACTTACGTTGACCGGCCGCGACGGGTTTCAAGGGAGCCAGACTAGACGTCCAGCAAGTCCTCATTGGCGAATTCGGCCTTGTCGGAAATGAACGCGAAGCGCGCTTCCGCCTTGGTGCCCATCAATCGCTCGACCGAATCCGCCGTGCCTTCGCGATCATCCGGCAATAGCACCACTCGGAGCATGGTGCGTTTGGTGGGGTCCATCGTGGTTTCCTTGAGCTGCGCCGGCATCATCTCGCCGAGGCCTTTAAAGCGGCCGATCTCGACCTTGGCGTTGGCGTGGAATTCCTTTTTCAGCAATTCGTCACGATGGGCTTCGTCGCGGGCATAGACCGTCTTGGCGCCGTGGGTGAGGCGATAGAGCGGCGGCACCGCGAGATACAGATGGCCCTCGTCGATGAGGCGTGGCATCTGCCGATAGAAGAACGTGATCAGCAGCGAAGCAATGTGGGCGCCGTCGACGTCGGCGTCGGTCATGATGATGATGCGCGAGTAACGCAAATCTTCCTCGCGATAGTGCGAGCCGGTGCCGCTGCCGATCGCCTGCATCAGATCGGAAAGTTGCGCGTTGGCAGTCATCTTGTCGCGGGTGGCGGAAGCGACGTTGAGGATCTTGCCGCGCAGCGGCAGGATCGCTTGGGTTTTGCGGTCACGCGCCTGCTTCGCGCTGCCGCCCGCCGAGTCACCCTCGACGATGAACAGTTCGGAGCCTTCCGCCGCCGTGTTGGTGCAGTCCGCGAGCTTGCCGGGCAGACGGAGCTTCTTGACTGCGGTCTTGCGCGAGACTTCCTTCTCGGCGCGGCGGCGCAGGCGGTCGTCGGCGCGCTCGCAAACGAATTCCAAGAGCTTGTTGGCCTGCAGCGGGTTGCCGGAAAGCCAGTGGTCGAACGGATCCTTGATCGCCTGTTCGACGATCCTTTGGGCTTCGGCCGTGGCAAGGCGGTCCTTGGTCTGGCCCTGGAATTCCGGCTCTCGCACGAACACCGACAGCATCGCGCCGGCACCGATCATGACGTCCTCTGACGTTATTGAGGACGCTCTCTTGCCCTGACCGATGCGTTCGGCGTGATCCTTCAGGCCGCGCAGCAGCGCGCTGCGAAAGCCAGCTTCGTGGGTGCCGCCATCGGGGGTCGGCACGGTGTTGGTGTAGGACGACAGAAAACCGTCGGCATCCGCGGTCCATGCCACCGCCCATTCGCAGGCACCATGCGCGCCGTTGCGGCCGGATTTGCCGGCGAAGATGTCCGGATGCACCAGTGTGTCGGCGTGGATCGCCGCACCGAGATAATCCTTCAGGCCGCCGGGGAAGTGGAAAGTGTCCTCGGCCGGAACGTCTTCGAGGCCCTTGAGCAGTTCGGGATCACAGCGCCAGCGGATTTCGACGCCGCCGAACAAATAAGCCTTGGAGCGCGCCATCTTGAACAGGCGTTGTGGTTTGAACGCTGCCTTGGCACCGAAGATTTCGCTGTCCGGTTTGAAGCGGATGCTGGTGCCGCGCCGGTTGTTGACCTTGCCGAGTTCTTCCAGCTTGCCCTTCGGTTTGCCGCGTTCGAACGTCATCCGGTAGAGCTTTTGACTGCGCGCGACCTCGACCACCAGCTGCGACGACAGCGCGTTCACCACTGAGACGCCGACGCCATGCAAGCCGCCGGAGGTTTCGTAGACTTTCGAGTCGAATTTGCCGCCCGCGTGCAGCGTACACATAATCACTTCGAGAGCGGATTTTTTTGGCATCTTCGGATGCGGGTCGACCGGAATGCCGCGCCCGTTGTCGATCACGGTCAGGAAGCCGTCCGCGCCCAGCTCAACCTCGATGAAGGTTGCATGACCAGCCAGCGCCTCGTCCATCGAGTTGTCGATGACTTCAGCGAACAGATGATGCAGCGCCTTTTCATCGGTGCCGCCGATATACATGCCGGGGCGGCGGCGAACCGGCTCAAGCCCTTCCAGAACCTCGATATCACGAGCGGTATAGCCAGCTTCCGCGCCGGACGCGCGGGGGCTCGCCTTTGCGCCGCCACTGCGGGGCTTGCGGTCAGTCGAGGCGAACAGATCCGCTGCGACCTTCGGCTTAGCTGACGATTTCGTGTTTGCTTTCAGTGACTTCGGCATGGTTCTTATATCGGGATTTCGGTACTGTATGGCGAATCGGTGCCACTCACTATGCCACGGATGACACCTCAAATGTGACGGGTGGCCGAGCCGAACCGGGGTGGTTCCGCTTTACTACCGGGCGTAACGCATAATTGCGTCAGCGGTTTGCTGGCGAAAAGGGATATGTATGGGACTGGAAGAACTGGCTCGCGAGGTCGTTGGCTTCGTGAACGAACACCGGACGTGGGCCGCTCCCATCGTGTTCGTGCTGGCGTTCGGAGAGTCACTGGCGTTCGTCTCGCTGCTGGTCCCCGCCTGGGGTGCGCTGGTCGGGATCGGGGCGTTGGTCGGGGCGACTGACATCAGTTTCTGGTCGCTGTGGATCGCAGGAGCGCTGGGGGCGGGTATCGGCGACTGGGTATCCTACTGGATCGGATTCAAGTTCAAGGATCACGCCGCGCAGATATGGCCGCTGTCGCGCTATCCCTCGGTGCTGCCACGCGCCGAGGCTTTCGTAGCCGATTGGGGAGTGCCCAGCATCTTCATCGGACGGTTCTTCGGACCGTTGCGCGCGGCTGTTCCATTGGCGGCCGGCATTTTTGAAATGCCGTATTGGCAGTTCCAGATGGCAAACTTCTCGTCAGCTCTGGTGTGGTCGGCAACGCTGCTGCTGTTCGGAGATATTCTGTCTAAACTGGCCGGCTGGTTCTGGGGCGCCATCTGATCGACCGGCCGCCGGAATAAGCTGCATCGGCTGGTATTGGTCAAGAATCCGCTCGCGCTGTCGTGATCTTCGGAGAGCGGATTCTTCATTAGAAAAGCGTGTTCGGAAAACAACATCATCAACGGCGGCATCGAAAACTCCTGGGAGAAAACAACAATGGACATCACGCGACGCCACGCTCTCGCGGGTGCAGCAACGGTTGCAGCCCTGCCACTCCTGTCGTCATTGCCACTGACGTCCGCAAAGGCTGCTGCACCGGCCGTGGGAAAACAGAACGCCAGTTTTTATCGCTACAAGGTCGGAGACATCGAAGTCACCGTGGTCTCGGACGGCGCCAACACGTTCCCGCTCAATGACGGTTTTGTGCTCAACGCCAAGAAGGACGAGGTCGGTACCGCGCTGGCGAAGGCATTCCGCCCCAGCGACAAGATGACGATCCAGTTTGGACCCCTGGTCATCAATACCGGCGGCAAACTCGTGGTCGTCGATACCGGCAATGGTCCCGGTGCTTTCGCCTCGAGCAAGGGCGCCGTCGGTCAGTTCATGACGAATCTGCAGGCGGCCGGCATCGATCCCAAGGCTGTCGATATGGTGGTGATTTCCCACTTCCACGGCGATCACGTGAACGGATTGCTGACCGCTGATAATCAACTGGCGTTTCCGAATGCCGAAGTGCTGGTGCCGGCTGTGGAGTGGAAATACTGGATGGATGACGGCGAGATGAGCCGCGCGCCTGCCGGTCGCATGGAAGGCCTGTTCAAGAACAACCGCCGCGTTTTCGAGGCTGGACTGAAGAAGAAGGTCACGCCCTACGAGTGGGGCAAGGATGTTGCGCCGGGGATGCACGCCGTGGAGTCGATCGGCCATACGCCGGGGCACACGTCCTATGTGCTGTCGTCCGGATCGGACAAGGTGTTCATCCAGTCGGATGTCACCAACGATCCCGATCTCTTTGCGCGCAATCCCGGCTGGCACCTCATGTACGATCAGGATCCAGCGGTCGCTGAAACAACCCGGCGCAAGGTCTACGATATGGTCGCAGCGGAGAAGCTCAAGGTGCAGGGCTTCCATTATCCGTTCCCCGGCTTGGCCCATATCGAGAGGGACGGGGCTGGCTACCGGTGGGTGCCGGCGCCGTGGAATCCGATCATCTGACAGGTCTGCCGGCTTGACCGGGGAGGGGCGCGGATTTATATCCGTGCCCATGACGTTTACCGCGACCATCACCATCGCTCGCCGCCGCCGCATTCTCGCGGTATGGGCGGTTGGTCGCGTTTAAGATCATCGTTCGTGCCGCCGGAGACGGTCCGCGGCACGCTTACTCTTCCAAACCACGCGGTTCGATCTCAGGTGGCTCCTCATTGAAGCAGGAGCTTACAGATGTATGTCCCGCCCGCTTTCAGTATCGATCGCGCCGCTTGCCTTGCGTTCGCCGCCGCGCGCGGCTTCGGGCTGGCCTGCGCCCATGACGGCGGCAAGCCGGTTGCGTCGCCCGTCCCGTTCCATCTTGATTACGGGCCTGACGGCACACCGCTGCTTTGCTTTCATCTCGCGCGCCGCAATCCGCTGATCGCTCTCGCGGACGGCGTAACGCCATGGCTATTCGCGGTCAGCGGGGCCGACGCTTACGTGTCGCCGGACTGGTACGTCTCGCCGGGTCAGGTTCCGACCTGGCTCTATCAGGCGGTGCACATGACGGGACCAGTCAGGCCGATGACGGGGCATCAGCTTGCCGAGCATTTGCGGATCGCGAGCGCGCGGTTCGAGAGCGAACTCGCGCCGAAGCCGTCGTGGACGATGGACAAGATGTCCGCCGGGCGGGCTTCGGCGATGATGCAGGCGATTACGGGCCTGTTCATGTCTGTTGAGGAAGTCGAAGGTAGCCTCGAGCTGAACCAGCATAAATCGGACGCGGACCATGTTGCGGTCACCGGCGCTTTGGCTTTACAGAAGTCGGCGGATGCGCGCGATTTGTCGGATGCGATGCGCGTCATGCGCCCGCAGGCCTTTGCTGCTATTGAAGATGATGTGTTGGATTTGACGCACGAAGGGATCGCGCCATGAGCACGAAAAAGAAAATCGGTATTCTCGGCGCCTCGGGCTACACCGGCGCGGATGCCGTGCGCCTGTTAGCGCGCCATCCGCATGTCGAGATCGCCGCACTGACCGCCAACACACACGCCGGCAAGGCGATGGATGAGGTGTTCTCGCATTTCTTCATGCTGGACCTGCCGCGGCTAATGGAATGGGAAAAGGTCGACTGGACCAAGCTCGATGCGGTGTTCTGCGGGCTTCCGCACGGCACAACGCAGGAGATCATCGCCGCCGTGCTGAAGGTCAATCCGAAGATCAAGATCCTCGACATGTCGGCCGACTTCCGGCTGCGCGATATGGAGACCTACGCGAAGTGGTACGGCCACGAGCACCGCGCGGCGTCGTTGCAGGGCGAAGCGGTCTACGGACTGACCGAGTTCTATCGCGAGAAAATCACCTCGGCGCGGCTTGTTGCGTGTCCCGGCTGCTATCCGACGGCGGCACTGCTGGGGCTCGTACCGCTCGCCCGAGCCAAGCTGATCGATGCCGATGATATCATCATCGACGCGAAATCCGGCGTCACCGGCGCGGGCCGCGGGCTGAAGCAAAATACGCTGTTCAGCGAAGCCGGCGAGGGGCTGTCGCCTTACTCCGTCGGCACGCATCGTCATGCGCCGGAGATCGAGCAGGAAATCGGGGGCGCGGCCGGCTCCGCGGTGACCGTGAATTTCACGCCGCATCTTATTCCGATGAGCCGGGGTGAACTCTGCACGTCCTACGTCAAACTGAAAGGCGCGACGCCGGACGATCTGCGCACTGCGCTTGAAGAAGCCTATCGCGACGAGCCGTTCGTGTATGTCGCGAAGAAGGGCTTACTGCCGCAGACACAGAACGTGCGCGGTTCGAACTACGTGCAGGTGAACGTATTCGCCGACCGCATCAAGGACCGGGCGATCGTGATTTCAACGCTCGACAATCTGGTGAAGGGTTCGGCCGGCCAGGCGATCCAGAATATGAACCTGATGCTCGGTTTCCCGGAAACAACCGGGCTCGAACAGATCGCACTATTCCCGTGAACGACAAAGGGGACGGCATGGTGCCGTCCCCTTTGATTTTTTAGACTATGCGCTGAGGCGATCAGACGATTCCGAAAACCGCCAGCGCCAGGACCACCTGTGCAAGGAACCCCACCGTGAAGGCCAGCGTGCGCAGCACCGGCACGCCCATGGTGTAAACGATCAGGTGCGCGACCCGCGCCCAGAAATAGACCGCGCAAGCGAGGACCGTCCACTTGGTCGAATAGTCGATGGCGTTGAGGATCAGCACCAGCGGCGCAAAGATCACGAGGTTCTCGATCGCGTTGTCGTGCGCGAACATCAGTCGGTTGGCCCATTCTGCGTGAGGCTTGTCGGCACGCGAGGGATTGGCCATGGCGCCGCCGAGACCCCGGACCTGACAGCGGTTCAGCACGTAAGGTACCCACAGCAGTCCCGTCAGGATGACCGTCAAAGTGAGCCAGAACAATTCGCGCGTCATCGGAATCTCCCTTTCAATCGCTCAATATCCGCTCACTGCGGCGTCAAATGCTGTTGCCGATCTTAAGCCCGAAGAGCCCGAGTCGGCAGCAACAAAGTCGTGGAGACTCACAGACCATCGGTCATTTGAGGCCAGCGCAGCCTTTGGGTTTTGCCGCATGTGGTCGGGCAGGTAATGACGGCTTCCGTCCTTCGGGAATGTTCCGGCAGGGCTGGCGGCGTTTATCAGGCGCGCACCCGCACGTAGCTGCCCGGCGCGTCCTCGATTGCTTCGAGGGCTCCAGTCCCGGCCGGTCTGGCGGAGACCCGCTCACTGTCGATCGTTTCCAGCCATTGCCGCCAATCAGGCCACCACGAACCCTTGTGTTCCTGCGCGGTTTTGAGCCAATCGGCGACCGTGACGTCATGGATATTGTCATTGGTCCAGTACTGATACTTGCCAGAGGCGGGCGGGTTGACGACACCGGCAATGTGACCCGAGCCAGCCAGTACATAGCGCACCGGCCCGCCGAAGAATTGCGAGCCGTACAGTACGGATTCCGCCGGCGCGATGTGGTCCTCGCGGGTCGCGAGATTGTAAACCGGCACCTTGACCTTCGACAGGTCGAGCAGGGTGTTGTCCAGCACCATGGTGCCGGATGACAGCCGGTTCTCGAGATAACAGTTGCGCAGATAATAGGAATGGTTCGCTGCCGGCATTCGCGTTGCGTCCGAATTCCAATGCAGCAGGTCGAATGTCGAGGGCTCCTTGCCTTTCAGATAATTGCTGACGACGTAAGGCCAGATCAGATCGTTTGAGCGCAGCATGTTGAAGGCCATCGCCATCTTGCTGCCCTCAAGAACGCCTGCGCGCTGCATGTCGCGTTCCAGCGACGAAATCTGATCCTCGTCGACGAATATCAAAAGATCGCCGGCGTGAGTGAAGTCAACCTGTGCGGCGAGGAATGTCGCCGACGTCACGCGCTGGCGGCGCTTTTCGGCAAGCCATGCGAGCGTGGCGGCGAGCAGGGTGCCGCCCACGCAATAGCCCATGGTGTGGACCTTCATCTCGCCGGTGGCTTTTTCGATCGCGTCCATCGCCGCAAGCGGCCCTTCGGTCATGTAATCCTCAAAGGATTTCGAACCGAGCTTCTTGTCGGGATTGACCCAAGAAATCACAAACACGGTGACGCCCTGATCGACACACCACTTGATGTAGGACTTCTCCGGCTTGAGATCGAGAATGTAAAACTTGTTGATCCACGGCGGCACGATCAACAATGGTGTCCGCAACACCGTCTCGGTGGTCGGTGTGTACTGGATTAGCTGCATGACGTCGTTCTGGAACACCACCTTGCCCGGGGTCAAAGCAAGGTCGCGACCAACCTCGAGATTGGCTGCGGATTGTCTGATCTTCAGCGTACCGCCGCCGGCCTCAATATCTTCGGCGAGCATCTTCATGCCGCGCGCAAGATTTTCGGCGTTGCTCGCAAACGTTTGCCGCAGCACTTCGGGGTTGGTCAGAACGAAATTCGACGGCGCGATCGCGTTGCAAATCTGTTGGACGTAGAACTCAGCTTTCTTGCGGGTGTGAGGGTCGAGTCCCTCAGCACTGCGCACAAGATCACTGGCCCATTGCACGGTCAGCAGATAAGCCTGCATCATAAAATCGAAAAACTGGTTCGACTTCCATTCCGGATCCTGAAAACGCTTGTCGCGCGGGTTCGGTGCGATCACCGGCTCGGACGTCTCGCCGGTGAGGCGGCGCATCGAACTGCCCCACAAATCGAGATAGGCCTTGCCGATCCTCATCTGCAAATCGGTCGTGCGCTGTTGATCTGACAGCCAATAGTCGGCGACCGATGAAAACGTCTTGATGACGTCCGTGAGTTCGCTCGGGGAATCCTTGACCTGACCATTCACACCTGGCGCGAGATATGCCGACAGAGCG
The DNA here is from genome assembly GCF_001425835.1 of Afipia sp. Root123D2. GTDB lineage: Bacteria > Pseudomonadota > Alphaproteobacteria > Rhizobiales > Xanthobacteraceae > Afipia. Next base: position 1,570,260 of record NZ_LMDP01000001.1, on the reverse strand, counting down.
CGGCCACTGGATTCAAGGGCGCGTGCAAGGTTTTGCCCAAACGCTTCCGGATCGAAGCTCTTGCCGGTGGTGGTCTCTGGTGTGCCGTCACTCATGATTTGATACTATACGCTGTTAGTGCGACTTCAGCGCGATGCTTTGTCGCGACGCCCAACGATGATGACACAGTTCGGTTAACTGTGCCTGTTTATGAACGCTGCGATGCAGCATAGTGTCTTGGTTTAGTCATATTGGAGTCGCAGGGCAGAGGGCTCGATCTTGGCCGGATCGCTTATCTGGTTTCTAACGTCCGATACCGCTTCGGGTTCAGGCTACGAGGCGACCGGATCGGCGCCGGATTTCAGTCCGGGTGACATTCGACAATCGGCACGACGATTTGAGAGGCAATTTGGAATATCGGTTCAGATCGATTGAAGGACGTGATGGTGCGCGTGTCGTACGTGCGCCGCTGCTCGCCGTGCTGGCCGCCTGCCTGCTCGGCGGGTGCTCGCTGCCGGTCGCTGATCTGCCGGTGGTCGGCCTTCCGGCCAGTACACCGCCGCGCCCCGAAACCCCAGCGGCCTATCTGCCGGTTCACGATATCCCGGCCCCCCGCAACGATACGCTCCTGAGCCCGGACGAGCAGGCCCGGATTGAAAAGGACCTGGCCGCAGCCCGGGACCGTCAGATTGGCCAGTCCGCCGCTGACCGCCGAAATGACTGACTTTTTCGTGCTTTGACTGGCGTGGACGGGGGTTCGTGTTAAAAAGAACCCGATTCAGCTAATGCGACGCGAATTCTCCCGGTATCTTGACCGGATTAGCGCCTGAATTCGCGCGTTTATTGGCTCGAATACAGTGTCTTGTCACCCGAACGGATCGTCCGTTTCGCCTGAAAGACGCTGCCGATTGTCTCGTTGCCGGTTCCCGGAGCCTAGGACCCATGGAAGAGTTTTACCGCATTCGCCGTCTGCCGCCTTACGTGTTCGAACAAGTCAACCGGGCCAAGGCGGCCGCACGCAATGCCGGGGCCGACATCATCGACATGGGCATGGGAAACCCGGACCTTCCAACGCCGCCCCATGTGATCGAAAAGCTCAAGGAAACACTGGGCAAGCCGCGGACCGATCGCTACTCGGCGTCGCGCGGCATCACCGGCTTGCGCAAGGCGCAGGCGGCCTATTACCAGCGGCGGTTCGGCGTGAAGCTCAACCCCGAAACCCAGATCGTCGCCACTCTCGGATCGAAGGAAGGTTTCGCCAACGTTGCCCAGGCGATTACCTCGCCCGGCGACGTCGTGCTGGTGCCGAACCCGAGCTACCCCATCCATGCCTTCGGATTCCTGATGGCCGGCGGCGTCGTCCGCTCGGTTCCGGCCGAGCCGACGCCGCAACTGTTCGACGCGCTTGAGCGCGCCATCGTTCATTCGATCCCGAAGCCGATCGCGATGATCGCCTGCTATCCGTCCAATCCGACGGCCTATGTGGCGACCCTCGACTTCTACAAAGACCTCGTTGCCTTCGCGAAGAAGCACGAGATATTCATCCTTTCCGATCTCGCTTATGCCGAATTGTACTTCGACGGCAATCCGCCGCCGTCGGTGCTGCAGGTGCCCGGCGCGATGGATGTCACCGTCGAATTCACATCGATGTCGAAGACGTTCTCGATGGCCGGATGGCGCATGGGATTTGCGGTCGGCAACGAACGCATCATCGCCGCGCTGGCCCGCGTGAAGTCGTATCTCGATTACGGCGCGTTCACGCCCGTGCAGGTGGCAGCAACGGCCGCTCTCAACGGGCCGCAGGATTGCATCAGCGAAATGCGGGAGACCTATCACAAGCGCCGCGACACGCTGGTGGAGTCGTTCGGACGCGCGGGCTGGGTGATCCCGCCGCCGTCGGCGTCGATGTTCGCATGGGCGCCGCTGCCGGAGAAATTCCGCGACGTCGGCAGCATGCAGTTCGCCACGCTCATGGTCGAAAAATCTGGCGTCGTCGTGTCGCCTGGCGTCGCCTTCGGCGAACATGGCGAGGGCTATGTCCGCATCGCGATGGTCGAAAACGAGCAACGCATCCGCCAGGCTGCGCGCAACATCCGGCGCTTCCTTGATACCGGCGTCGAAACGTTGCACAACGTGGTTCCACTCGCCACTCGGCGATAGTTTTCCGGCAGGTCTGAAACGAAATGGTTGCTCCGCTCAAGGTGGGGATTGCGGGGCTCGGCACCGTGGGTGCCGAGGTTGTCAATCTTCTCGAACGGCAAAAGAGAGTGCTGTCCGCGCGCTGCGGTCGTGGCGTGCGCGTGGTTGCGGTATCGGCTCGCTCCAGGGTGAAAAAGCGCAAGCTCGATCTTCGCGGCATCGACTGGGCGAAGAATGCGCTGGCGCTGGCCAACGATCCGCGGATCGATTGCTTCGTCGAACTGATGGGTGGCTCGGGAGAGCCCGCATTGTCCGCTATCGAAGCTGCCTTGAAGAACGGCAAATCGGTGGTCACCGCCAACAAGGCGCTGGTTGCCAAACACGGCTCGCGGCTTGCTGCGCTGGCTGAGAAACACGGCGGCGCATTGAACTACGAGGCTGCCGTCGGTGCCGCCATCCCGGTTATCAAAACGCTACGCGAAGGGCTGGCGGGCACCGATATCCATCGGGTCTACGGCATTCTCAACGGCACCTGTAACTACATCCTGACGCGGATGGAGAAGGACGGGTTGTCGTTCGCAGCCTGCCTGAAAGATGCACAGCGGCTCGGTTACGCCGAGGCCAATCCATCGTTCGACGTTGATGGCCATGACACCGCGCAGAAGCTCGCCATTCTCGCCAGTCTCGCATTCGGCACCAAGGTCAACCAGAGCGCCGTTTACGTCGAGGGCATTTCATCTATCGCGCCTGAGGATCTGCGGGCAGCCGAGGACCTTGGCTATCGCGTCAAGCTTCTGGGCGTCGCGGTCCGGACTGAAACCGGCATCGAGCAGCGCGTTCATCCGACCATGGTGCCGAAGTCGTCGTCGATCGCGCAGGTGATGGATGTCACCAACGCCGTCACAATCGATGGCGACGGCATTCCAGCGATCACCCTGGTCGGGCCGGGTGCCGGCGGTGCCGCGACGGCATCGGCCGTGGTTGCCGATATCGCCGATGTGGCGCGAGGGATACGGGCGCTGCCGTTCGGCCGACCGGTGAATCGGCTCAAAATCACCTCAAAGGCGCCGATGCGGCGCCATGAGGGTGGTTACTATATCCGCCTGATGGCACGCGACCTCGCAGGAACCGCGGCGACCATCGCAACACGGCTGGCCGAACAGAAGATTTCGATTGAATCGATCGTCCAGCGTCATCCGGATGGCATGATCGATGGTGTAGGAGCCGGCAAGAAGTCGTCTCCGGTGCCGGTCATCCTGATCACCTACGCCACGACAGAAGACGCCGTGCGCCGCGCCTTGCACGCGGTCCAGCAAGACCGGGTGATAACCGGTCGACCGCAAGTGATACGTATTGAAAAGAACTGATAGGGTTTGCCCGAGCTGGTCAGACCTATCGCGACGTTTAAGGAGTTAAGCCAATGACCGTAACGATTTCCGTTCCGCCGCAGTTATTGCTGGAGCGCATTCTGACGCTGGAAATCGTCCGTGTGACGGAGCGCGCTGCAGTGTCGGCAGCCCGTCTGCGCGGCCATGGTAACGAAAAGGCCGCGGACCAGGCGGCGGTGGACGCCATGCGTCGCGAGCTCAACAAAATTCCGATCAAGGGCACCGTCGTGATCGGCGAGGGCGAACGCGACGAAGCGCCGATGCTGTTTATCGGCGAGAAGGTCGGTGCGGAAGGCGGTCCGGATGTGGACATCGCGGTTGACCCGCTCGAAGGCACGACGCTGTGCGCTAAGAACATGCCGGGCGCGATCGCGACCATGGCGATGGCCGAAGGTGGCACGCTGCTGAACGCACCCGACGTCTATATGCAGAAAATCGCAGTGGGCCCCGGCTATCCGAAGCACGTCGTCGATCTCGATGCACCTCCCGGTGAAAACATCCGCCGTCTGGCGCGCGCCAAGGATGTGCATCCATCTGCGATCACGGCGCTTGTGCTCGATCGCCCGCGTCATGCCGACATCATCAACGCGATCCGCGCCACTGGCGCTGCGGTCCGGCTGATCACGGATGGCGACGTTGCCGGCGTGATCCATACGGCCGACCCGGAAAACACCGGTGTCGATATCTACATCGGGACGGGTGGCGCGCCGGAAGGCGTGCTCGCTGCGGCTGCCTTGCGCTGCATCGGCGGGCAGATGCAATGCCGCCTGATCCTCGACACCAATGAGAAGCGCGAGCGCGCCGCCAAGATGGGCGTCACCGATCCCGCCATGATCTATGGCATTGAAGACATGGCGAAGGGCGACTGCCTGTTCGCCGCAACCGGCGTCACCGACGGATCGCTGCTGTCGGGCGTCAAGTTCCGCAAGAACGTGATCGAGACCGAAACCGTCGTGATGCGATCAGTCACCGGCACGGTGCGCATCATCAAGGGTGAGCATCGTCAGTTCGAGAAATTCCACCTCGATTGAGCGAGGTCCCGATGTCCGAGCGTGTATTGATCCGTCCGGTTGGCGAGGATGAACGCGCGGCATGGGAGCCGCTCTGGCAGGACTACCTCACGTTCTACAAGGCAACGCTTCCGCCTGAGAATACCGACGCGGCGTGGAAGCGTTTTCACGATCCCGACGAGCCGATGTTTCTGCTCGGGGCGTATGTCGACGGCAAGCTCACGGGCATCGTTCAGTATCTTTTCCATCGCTCGACGTGGACGCCCGGAAGTTATTGCTACCTGCAGGATCTATTCGTCTCCGAGAGCGGACGCGGTCATGGCGTCGGCCGCGCGCTGATCGAGGCGGTATACGAGAACGCCAAGAAAGCCGGCGCAAGCCGGGTCCATTGGCTGACCCAGACCACTAACGCGCAGGCGCGGATTCTCTACGACCAGGTCGCGGACAATTCGGGCTTCATGCAATATCGCAAAATTTTCTGAGGACACGCGATGGCTCCCGGGGTCAAGGCATTGCTGTTCGATGTATTCGGGACCGTCGTCGACTGGCGCAGCAGCCTGATCGCCGACTTCACAGCCTGGGGAAAAGCCAAAGGCATCGATGTTGACTGGGTGCCGTTGGTCGATGCCTGGCGCGGCGCATACATGCCGTCGATGGACGAGGTGCGCAAGCATCCCGAAAACGGTTTTGTCATTCTGGATACGCTCCAGCGGCAATCCGTGGAGCCGTTGGCCGCAAAGCTTGGCATCACCGGCCTGACGCCCGCAGATTTCGATTATCTCACCAGCGGCTGGCATCGCCTCGACCCGTGGCCGGATAGTGTCTCCGGCCTGACTCGGCTCAAGACAAAATTCATGATCAGCCCGCTGTCGAACGGCAATGTGGCGCTGCTGGCGAACATGGCCAAGCGCGCGGGCCTGCCGTGGGATCTGGTGTTGAGTGCCGAGGTGTTCGGCCACTATAAGCCGGATCGCGAAGCCTATCTCGGCGCCGCCCGCATCCTTGGCCATCAGCCGCATGAGGTGATGCTGGTTGCAGCCCACAACAACGACCTCGCGGCCGCCCAGTCGTTCGGGCTAAAGACAGCTTTCATTCCGCGCCCGACCGAATATGGCCCGCTTCAGAAACGGGATTTTGGTCCGGAAGGAAAATGGGATTACGTAGCGAAGGACCTGAACGACCTGGCGGCGCAGTTCGGCTGCTAGATCGTCGGCCGGTACCTGTTCTTGAATTGCATAACACCGTCATTATTTGCGGATTTGCTCATGACGCCCCCTGTATCCGCATTGCCCATTGAAGCGCCTCAGGCCTTTCTGGGCGTCGCCTATTCCGCGACAGGCAAGCTGTGGCGCGACCGGCTTGATGCACGCGGTGCGGCGCGGGCGCTTGCGATTGCGCAACGCCACGACCTTCCCGAAATGCTGGCGCGGGTGATCGCGGGGCGGGGCATCGACATTAATGCGGTCGATGATTTTCTCGATCCGACCATTCGCAAGCTGATGCCGGATCCCTTCACGGTGACGCAGATGGAAGCGGCGGCAAGCCGCATTTCAGATGCCGTCGCGCGCCGAGAGAAGGTGGCAATTTTCGGCGATTATGACGTCGACGGCGCAACTTCCGCAGCTTTGCTGACCTGGCACTTACGCCATTGTGGGCTCGATCCATTGATCCACATTCCGGATCGCATCTTCGAGGGTTACGGCCCGAATGTTGAAGCGATCCGTAGCCTTGCCGACAAGGGCGCAAAACTCCTGATCACGGTCGATTGCGGCACCACCAGCCTCGAGCCCCTTGCGGAAGCCAAGCGGCTTGGGATGGATGTGGTGGTGATCGACCATCACCAGTGCGGCGATGAACTTCCCGTGGTCGATGCACTGGTCAATCCGAACCGGCCGGACGATCTCTCGGGACTCGGACATCTCGCTGCAGTTGGACTGGTGTTCGTCACGCTGGTGGCCGTCAACCGCGAACTCCGCAAGCGCAATTTCTGGGCTGCGGAGATGCCGGAGCCGGACCTGCTCGGCGTGCTGCATCATGTCGCTCTTGGCACTGTCGCGGACGTGGCACCGCTGCTCGGGCTTAATCGCGCTTTTGTCGCCAAGGGCCTGATCGCGATGCGGCGCCGAGATCATATTGGCCATACCGCGCTGATGGATATCGCGCGCCTGAACGGCCCGCCGGAAGCCTGGCATCTTGGCTTCATGCTCGGGCCGCGTATTAATGCCGGCGGGCGTATCGGCCGTGCCGACCTCGGCGTCCGGCTGCTTCTGGAGGGCGACATTTCGGAAGCCGCCCGCATCGCTGCGGAGCTCGACCGCCTCAACACCGAACGCCGCGTCATCGAGCAGATGGCGGAGGCGCAGGCCGAGGCCGAGGCGATGGCCTCACTCGGCCTCGAAGACAAGGGTGCGGTCATCGTGACTGCGTCCGAAGGCTGGCATCCTGGCGTCGTCGGGCTGGTCGCCTCGCGGCTCAAGGAAAAATTCGGCCGACCAGCCTTTGCCATTGCGCTGGAGCCGGGTGGTCTCGGCACCGGCTCGGGTCGCTCCATCACGGGCGTCGACCTTGGCAAGGCTGTGCGGCAGGCGGTGCAGGACGGCGTGCTGATGAAAGGCGGCGGCCATGCGATGGCAGCGGGCGTGACGCTGAAGAAGGAACGCCTCGCCGAATTTCGCGCTTATATCGAGGCCGCGCTGGCGGCCGATGTGGCGGAGGCGCGTCACGTCAACGAGCTGTTCATCGACGGCGCGGTCAGTGCGCGCGCGGTGACGACCGATCTGGTCAATACGCTTAACCGGGCCGGGCCCTTTGGTAGCGCCAATCCGGAGCCGCTGATCGCGCTGCCGTCGCATCAACTGGTCTATGCCGACGAAGTGGGACAGGCGCATCTGCGTGTCCGGTTCAAATCCGGCGACGGGGCTATGGTCAATGGCATCGCGTTTCGCTCGGTCGGCCAGAAGCTCGGTAACGCACTGCTCGAAAATCGCGGCCAGCCGCTGCATGTTGCCGGATCGCTGACGGTCGATCGCTGGCAAGGTGCGGAGCGCGTGCAGTTGCGCGTCACCGATGTGGCGGTGCCGAATCCCGAACCAACGCTTATCCGGTAGCGGCTAAGTGCCCTGCCGCAGGCGTGCGAGCACCTTGAGGCCGCCATAGCCGTCTGCCGGCGATAATCCGGCCTTGATCTGGAAATCCTTCACAGCCTTCATGGTATCGTTGCCGACGCGGCCGTCGGTGCCGCCGGTATCGAACCCGGCCTTAGTCAGCCGCGTTTGCATTTCCTGCACTTCGGCCAACGTCAGCGCGCGTTCCGAGCCGGGGAACGGGTGGATGAACGGCCCGTCGCCGAGGATACGGTCGCCGAGATGAACGATCGCCAGCGCGTAGTTCATCGACGGATTGTAGCTTTTCACCGCGTAGAAATTTTGCCCCAGCAGGAATGACGGACCGCCTTGCACCGGCGTCCACAACTGCGCCATGTCGCTAGGCCGTGGAAACGATTTGCCGTCGGCGCGGGTGACCCCGGAGGCCGCCCAGTCGGTATAAGAACGTTTGCCGCCCGCTCCGCTGCTGCTGCGCACCTCGTAACCCCAATGTTCATTGCGGCGATATTTTCCGCGATTGACGAGATAGCGCGCACTCGACCCGAGCGCGTCTGCGGGACTACCGAATGGTGACACGCGTCCGTCGCCATCATAGTCGAACCCGACATTGAGCCAGACTTCCGGCATCCATTGAGTGTGCCCCATGGCGCCGGCCCACGACCCGCGCATTTCGTCCGGAGTGCTCCAGCCTTTGTCGACAATGCGCAACGCGTTGATCAGTTCGGTTTCCCAGTAAGATCGTCGGCGCGGCTCGCGCCACGCCAGGGCAGCAAGCGAGGGGAAGACCGGGCGCATATGGTTCTTCTGGACCAACGGATCGCCGAACGCGGTTTCGACGCCCCACAGTGCGAGCAGAGTGCCGCGTTCGACGCCGAAATCCTTTTCGATCCGCGAGAACAGCGCGCCGTATTTTTGCAGCGCGACCTTGCCCGCTTCCATACGCCAGTCGGAGACACGGCGGTTGATGTATTGCCAGAGTTGCTCATGAAACTCTGGCTGCTTCTTCATTTTTGCGAACACGCTCATGTCGGGCTCGATGCGGCCCATCACGCGGGTGTAGGTGGCGTCGGATACGCCCTTGGCGCGGGCGCGTGCACGGAAGGCATCGCGCCATTGATCGAAGCCTTCCGGCGCCGCGGCCGCAGCTTCCACTGTCAAAACCAATGCACTCGCGCTCGCCGCGCCAATCAGAATATCGCGGCGCGTCACCGAAGTCGGAAAAAGACGGGAATCGGGTTTGCTCATGAGAACAGTCTAGCGGCGGCAACGTGGTTCCCGCAAAGCCCAATCCGCCGCAGGCCGCGGTCACTTAACGGCTGACGGCGTCTGCCGCTTTGGATTCGGCCGGTTCCGCATGCGCGATGGCAGGCTTGTCAGGCGAGGGCGGCGTATATTCGCGGCCATGGCCTCCGATCAAACGCTCATAAGCCGAGATCAGTGTGACGTAAGGATTGACCCACAGCCAGCCGTCGCGCGTGAACACCTGAACGTCGAAATGCAGATGGCTTGTGGTCCCGCCGACATAATCCTGGAAATTCGCCACCATGCCGATTTTCTCACCCTCGGCTACGCGACGTCCGTGCAAGACATGATCGGCATCGAGATGCACCGGGTTCATGTGCATGTAGCGAAATCGGATGTGCTCGTTGCGGGTGTTGATGACGAGGTGCACCGCCTGCTGCTTCGCTCCGCGGATGATGGTGCCGTCACGCACCGCGACGGCTGCGAAAAGGCCGGGCAGACAGCGGTCGGCACCGTCATTTTTCATTGAACAGGAGGGTGGACGAATGTCCTGACCCTGATGACCGTAACCGTTGGCGCATTGTCCGACTTCGAAATCGCGGGTTTCGCAGAAATTATCCTGCCAAGGGTAGCTATAGTTTTCCTTGGCGGATTCATCGAACACCAGCGGCTTGTCGTTGCGCTTGCAACGATAGTGATCGCCTTTTACCGGTCGCCATCCCGCCCGCCCGGTGTGATAGCAATCGCCCCAGTTCATGAACGATTGCGAGTTCGCATAGGCTGGTGCATCAGCCAGTGGAAAGCGGATCTGCGCGTACACTGTATTGTCGCGATGACCGGGCTGACTCTTGTAGCCGCTGTTGGCGATGATTTCGCCGGAGCGCCGGTAGGTGAAATCCGGCGACGCCGCGATCGGCCTTTCGGCGCGTTCCGATACAATGTTGGGGCGCGATGCAGCAGGCATCCCGCCAGTCACGCGCAGGGCTTGCAGGAAATGCTCTGCGACCGCCGAGGCTTCGCGGCAGGCCAGCCGCTTCTTGCGCGGGGCGCTATCGAGGCAATGAATGAAAACAACATAAGGAACGCCGAAGCGCGTGAACGCGTAGCGGACGAAGCCTTCACGGATGACGCGGCGTAGATCGGGGTACTGCGACGCCAGTGATTTGACCGGCGCACCCTGGCCGCCCCGCGGATCATCAATGTCGTAGAGCAGGAGCGAGCCGGTGATCTGGACTTGAACCGGTTTCGCATAGACGCGGCGCGGCAAGCTCTCTCCATCGCCGGGCTGCAGTGTGAACACAGCATCATAGCCCGCAGGGCCGGCATCAAACATGCTGGCGGGCTGAAACCCGGCTTGATAGTTCGTCAGCGACGAATTTGGCGGCGTGGCAGCAGTACGCTCCGTCACGAATTTCGCGGTATCGAACGGAAGCAGCACCGGCACCGGGCTGCGATTGATACCAGGGAAGATATCAGAGGTGATTGCGTTAAGTTGCCGCCACGCCGGTGAGGGCTGCTGGTCCGGCCGCCGAAATCGGCGACCGGCCATAAACGTGAAGCGCTCCGCGCTTGCCGCGAGCCTGGCAGTTTCAGCCCTGAGCTGATTGACGGCGGCCCGCCAATCCGGCTGTACGACGGAGATCGGCGGCGTTCTGAATTCGTCGGCGCGGCTGTCGCGGAGGCTTCCGGGTGAAAGCGTCGCTGCCATGGCACCGAGGAGGCATCCGGCAATGTGGCTGGATGCCCTGTTTCCCCGATCTGCAGCGCGCCCCCGCGTCAAATCAACTCCGTCAGCTATTAGTCCTTGGCACGTTCGACGTACGAGCCGTCCTCGGTCAGCACGACAATACGCGTTCCGGTACCGATATGAGGTGGCACCGCCGTTCGCACGCCGTTGGACAGCATTGCCGGCTTGTAGGACGACGATGCGGTCTGGCCCTTGGTGACGGGCTCGGTTTCGACGACTTCGAGTGTGGCGCGCTGGGGCAGGGTGATGGAGACCGCAATGTTTTCGTGGATCGAAAGCTTGACGGTCATGTTCTCCTGCAGATACGGCGCGGCACTGCCGACAACGTCCTTGGGGACGAGAAGCTGGTCGTAGTTCTCGTTGTTCATGAAATGGAAGCCATCGCTGTCTTCGTAGAGGTAGTTGAAGTCGCGATCTTCGACGAAGGCGCGCTCGACCTGATCGGTGGTCTTGTAGCGTTCGGAGATCTTCACACCGTCGCTGATTCGGCGCATTTCGATCTGGCTGACCGGGGTTCCCTTGCCGGGGTGGATGTTCTCCGCGGTCAAGACGACATATAGCTTGCCGTCCTGCTCAATGATGTTGCCCTTGCGGATCGAACTGGCGATGACTCTCACAGATAAATTCCCTGATGTTCGAAGCCGGGCGCCGAATGGATTCGGTGCTGGGGCCGGCCGGGTAGTTTCGGGCCGCAACATACTGATTTATCGCGTATATGCCAGCATTTTGCGCCAAAACCGGGCTTTTGGGCCATGAAGCCGGTGGATGTGCCCTCGCCATGGTGGATTCCGCAGCGTTATCAGGATCGCAAACCGTTCCTGCAGGCGCGGACGGCCATTACCCGGGCCACCCGGGCGTGGTTCGAGGCCGAGGGGTTCACCGAGGTCGAAACCGGCGTTTTGCAGGTTTCACCGGGCAACGAGACCCATCTCCATGCGCCGGCGACGGACCTGCTGTCAGCGGCAGGCGAGACATCGCGACGCTACCTGCGGACATCTCCGGAATTCGCCTGCAAGAAGCTGCTGGCGGCAGGTGAGAACAAGATCGTGGAGTTTGCTCGCGTGTTCCGCGATCGCGAGGGCGGCGCATTGCATCTGACCGAGTTCACGATGCTGGAGTGGTACCGCGCCAACGAAACTTATGAGGCGGTGATGGCTGATTGCATCACCGTCATCGCGCATGCGGCGCAAACCACCGGCACCGGATCGTTTTCGTTTCGCGGCAAGACGGCGGACCCGTTCGCCGAACCGGAGATGCTCACGGTGGCTAATGCCTTTGTGCGATTTGCCAAGGTCGATCTGCTTGCCACCATTGTGGGAGAAAGCACCGATCGTGATGCGTTGGCACACGCGGCGGCAGACATTGTTCGTATCACGCCCGATGACACCTGGTCGGACATCTTCAGCAAGGTGCTAATCGAACATGTCGAGCCGCACCTGGGGCAGGAGCGGCTGACCGTGCTTTATGAATATCCCTCACCGGAAGCAGCACTGGCGCGAGTCAAATCGTCTGATCCGCGTGTCGCAGAACGGTTCGAAATTTATGCCTGCGGGGTCGAACTCGCCAACGGCTTCGGCGAACTGATCGACGCAAATGAGCAGCGGCGACGATTCAGCGCCGCGATGGATGAAAAGCAGCGGCGTTACGGCGAACGCTATCCGCTCGACGAGGATTTTCTCGCAGCGGTTTCACAGATGCCGCCGGCCAGCGGCGTGGCGCTCGGTTTCGATCGGCTGGTCATGCTGGCCAGCGGTGCTACACGTGTCGACCAGGTGATCTGGCAGCCTCCTGCAGGAGCATCATGAAAGTTTCCACCGTCCTTCGCCGTCCTGAAGAGCTTGTGGCTCACGGCCTTGCGCCGCACGAGACGCTTGCCGATCTTGAACGGGTGGCCGCGCGTTATGCCGTCGCTGTCACGCCGGAGGTCGCCGGGCTGATCGACCCCTCCGATCCCAACGATCCGATCTCGCGGCAATACATTCCCGACGCGGCAGAACTCGTTATCCAACCGGGTGAGAACGCCGATCCGATCGGCGACCATCCCCATTCGCCAGTGGAAGGCATTGTCCATCGGTATCCGGACCGCGTGCTGTTCAAGCTGGTGCACGTCTGCGCTGTCTATTGCCGCTTCTGCTTTCGGCGCGAGATGGTGGGGCCGGGGAAAGAGACGGCCTTGTCCACGGAAGCCTATCGCAACGGTCTCGAATATATCCGTGCTCATCCGCAAATCTGGGAAGTGATCCTGACCGGCGGCGATCCGCTGATGTTGTCGGCGCGGCGCTTGCGCGAGATCATGTCCGATTTGGCGGCAATCGCGCACGTCAAGGTCATCCGCATCCACACCCGCGTGCCGGTCGCAGATCCCGCGCGGGTCACCGATGAGGTCGTCGACGCCTTGCAAACGGCGAATGCGACGACGTGGGTCGCGGTCCATGCCAACCATCCGCGCGAGCTCAGTGAGACTGTACAAGCGGCGATCGCACGTATGGCAGATGCGGGAATTCCGCTCGTCAGCCAGTCTGTGTTGTTGCGCGGTGTGAATGACGACGCCGCGACACTGGCGGCCTTGATGCGCGGCTTTGTGGAATGCCGGATCAAGCCTTACTATCTTCATCATGGCGACCTTGCGCCGGGGACCGCGCATTTGCGGACGACGATCGAGGAGGGGCAGGCCCTGATGCGAGAGCTGCGCGGCCGGGTGTCTGGCCTCTGCCAGCCGGACTATGTTCTCGACATTCCCGGCGGCAAGGGAAAGGTGCCGATCGGCCCGGAATATCTTTCGCGCGAACGTGAAGAACAGCCGACATACCGTGTCGTTGATTATTGCGGCGATGTTCACAAATATCCGCCTCGAGGGTCTACTCTGGATGAGTGACAACAAGCCGCCAGAGGACGATGATAATCGCGGTCTTGAGAATATTGTGATGCTCGGCTTTTTTATCGTGTTGGTGGCCGCGGGAATCTGGTTGCTTGGGACGATGGCCGATGTTCGCAAGGCCCAGGATTGTACCGCGCAAGGCCGCAGGAATTGCGGAACAATCGAATTACCGGGTCGTTCTTAAGGAAAATTTCGCAGGAGACGTAACATGCGAAAACTGATCGTTCTGACTTTGAGCGTGTTTGTCGCCGGCAGCTCGTTGGCGCTCGCGCAAGGTGCCCGCGGCAGCGGCCCGGCGTCGTCGGGTCCTGCCAATCCGACTGTGCCTCCGTCGCTCTCGCCGGATTCTCGTGTCACTGGATCGGCGCCCGTCGGCCATGCTCAGCCGAGACGGGATGCGGTCCCGTCCGAGAACAACCTCCAGGAGTCGGCGGAAGACAGGGAACTCAACCGCAAGATCAAGAGCATCTGCAGAGGCTGCTGAGCGCTCAGGGCTTCCGCGCGGCCAGTGCCATCCCGATCAGCGACGTGCCGCCGAAAACCAGGTTGATGCCGACCAGCAGACCGATAGCCCACGCGGCGGAGCCGGGCAGGCCTGTGATGATCATGCCTGCGATCAGAATATCCACCAGACCTGCGGTCATCAGCCAGCCCCAGCGGCCGGTCAGTTCGCGTCTGTGCTCGATGGCATACATGATGGTCGCGACACCTTCGGCGACGAAATAAGCCCCGAGGATGATCGTCAGGGTGAGGGTCCCCTGCATCGGTCGCCAGAGCAGGACGACGCCAGCGGCAATGGCAACGACAGCCGACAACAAGGCCCACCAGAAGCCGGGAGCCTCCCGTGCCGAAAAGGTCAGGAACAAGCCGACCGCGCCGCTGATCAGGAACATCCAGCCGAGAAAGACCGCAACCGCGATGCTGGCCAGCGGTGGCACGATGATGGCGGCCAGACCGATAATGACGAGGACGATGCCCTCGATCAGAAATCCCTTCCAGTGCGCCTGAACGGCTTCTTTCATTCTGGTTTGAAGGCGATCCATATCCTGGGGCGTCGTCATGGAAATCTCCATTCTGCGGAATCGTGACCGGCCGGATTCGAGCTTAGCTCTCATCAAGCCTGACGTGCGGAAATTTTACCGACCTCAGGCGTCGATAATGGCAACCGCTCGGGTCCAGCCGGCAGACGCGCGCTCGATCTTGACCGGAAAACACGACACCGTGAAACCGGTGGAGGGAAGCAGTTCAAGATTGTGTAATTTTTCGATATGGCAGTAACCAATGTGGCGCCCCGCCTTGTGCCCCTCCCAGATCAGGCTTGCGTCTTTGGTTTCGGCATATCGTTTCGCCGTAAAGACGAACGGCGCATCCCAGCTCCAGCCGTCGATGCCCGTCAGCCGCACGCCGCGTTCGAGCAGATACATCGTCGCCTCGTAACCCATGCCGCAGCCCGAGTTGACATAGTCCGGCTGGCCGTATTTCGCGCCGCCACTGGTATTGACCACGACGATTTCGAGCGGCTTCAGCGTATGGCCGATCCGCTTCAGTTCGTTTTCGACATCCTTGGCGGTCGCGACATAACCGTCCGGGAGGTGACGGAAGTCGAGTTTAACACCGGGCTGGAAACACCAATCCAGCGGCACTTCGTCGATGGTCCATGATCGCTCGCCGCGATTCATTGTCGGGTGGAAATGATACGGCGCGTCGAGATGAGTGCCGTTATGCGTCGACAACTGAACGGTCTCGACCGCCCAGCCCTGACCATCCGGAAGATCCTCCTTCTTGAGGCCGTCGAAGAACTGCAGCATCCGCGGCAGCCCCTGCTGATGATCGATGTACTGGATCGTCGGGTGGTTACCCGGCGGATCAGCAGGCACATCGTTCTGCAGAGGAACGGAAATATCGATCAGTCTGCGGACCATCGGAGGGGTCTCCTGCTGCGGCGCATGCGAACGATTACACGTCCTGCCGTTCGACCTTGTTCCTGAGAATGCCGATCTTCTCGACCTCCAGCTCAATGGTGTCGCCGTGTTCGAGATACCAGCCAAGCTCGAGGCCGCAGCCGTTGCCGACCGTGCCAGAGCCGATGAATTCGCCCGGCATCAAGGTCTCGTCCTTGGTGACGTGCGCGATGATTTCCTCGAACGGAAACAGCATCCCTTCGGTCGTGCCCTGCGAGCGCATCTTGCCATTGATGCGCGCTTCCATCTTCAGCTTGTAGGGATCTCCGATCTCGTCGGGAGTCACGATCCAGGGGCCGAGCACGTTGCCGCCATCGAAGCTCTTGCCCTTGGCCGGGCCGAGGCGGCCTTCCATTTCGACCCGCTGCGCGTCTCGCGCGGAGAAATCGTTGAAGATGGTGTAACCGAAGATGTGATCGCGCGCCTTCGATGCGGAGATATTGGCTCCCTTGTTTTTGGTGATGATGCCGAACTCGAGTTCGTAATCCATCACCTTGCTGTAGCGCGGCCACTTCACCGTGGTGTTGGTGCCGCGGACGCTAAAGCGGTTGGTGATGTAGAAGATCGGCTGCTTGCGATAAACCTCGGGAAGTTCGCCGAGCGGTTCAGCTTCGATACGCGCCAGTTCCTCCATGTCGTTCTTCGCGCGCGCTGCAAGCTTTCGCTGCCCGCGCGGTGCTTGCAGGATGTGCAGCGGGAAGGACATGCCGTCACGCATCTGCCGAGGCTCGGGCAGGGGCGCCAGAATGTCGGTGCCGGCGACCGGAACTGACAGATCGCTGTCCTTACTGTGACGATCGAACAGGCTGCGAGCAGCATCGAGCGCAGTCTCGCCGGCATCGATCAGCGCCAGCATCGAGGCAAAAGCGGGATTGTCGGCACCGGAGCGCGCGGCAGCGGCGGCGAGATCGAACACGCGGGCGTCGTTGTCATGAACGATGCCGATCTTGTCGCGGCCACTGACTCGAAAGGTAGCAAGTTTCATCAGGTGCTCCGGTTGTGTCGGGGTGCGGCTCCAGCTAGCGCGCGTGTCATGGTCGGACGGCGCGCAATCGGGCTGGGGCTAGTTGCCGTTCGAATAGCGGTGGATGTGCTGTCTCGCCCGGAGTGTGCCTCATGAGCGCAATCTTTCTCAAGCCGCACGACGATCTGAGGGAACAGCCGCCGGGGTGCTTGCCGCTGCCGTCAAACGCCATTATACGTTGCGGCGCGTCGGCCCGATTCTGGTCGCGTCCGCCGCCAGACTCATACCAAGATGTTGATTTGGTGCGGTTATTTGCTGATCAGTAGCGAAACGACCGGGTGCGGCAGGCTTGCCTTCCGCCGTCTTGTCAGCCTTTTCGCTCCCTTCGTCTATCGGTTAGGACGCCACCCTTTCACGGTGGAGAGAGCGGTTCGATTCCGCTAGGGAGCGCCAGCAAATTCAATGGCTTACCCTTAAAATCTGCAATTCAACCTGAGCAGTCGCCAAGTCCGGCAGCGCTGGTCGCTATGGGGTCTTGCAGGGCGAATAGAAAATCCCATTGGCCGCTTCCGTCCGCTCAAGGCAGTGCTGCGCGTCAGTGATTGTCCCTGCGACAGTGAAGTCGTAGGGCTGCCGCTTCAGCGACAGCACATAACGTCCCGGCGGCAATGGGTCCGGACTTTCGGGACGCAGAACGATCATTTCAGGATGGCCGGCCACGGGCGCGAGCCTGAACTGATATGCGACATTGCGAATGACCCAGATGTTGTCCTCCCTGGTGGTGGACGGCTTGTTATCCGCACCGAACTTCAGGGTCCGGGCGATCCGGGCGACGACGCGCGCCTCGACCCGATCCTGCCCCAGGTTGGCCAAATCGCGTCGGAAGACGATGAAGGTCGGCAGGCCGTCCGGGACAATCGTATGGCTTGGGGTGCTGATGACGCTGGACATCGCGATTCGTATGTCCGGCACCTGACCGGGCAGCATCTCCAGTTCAGACAGTTGGCCGTTGTTGATCGCGTAAGTCCCATAGACGGTTGGCAATGGAAAATCCGGCTGCGGCGGGGCGGTTGTCGCCGGCGCTGTAGTCAACGCTGACGGCGGCGCGGATGCATTGGTTGCTGCGGCAGATGGTGCGGCTTTTGAGGCGGAAGCCGGCGCCGTAACCTTTCTCACCGTCAGGCTGCCGACTCCGGTCCAGATTCCGAAATACCGCAGCGTCGCCCCGCACAGAATCAGCACCAGCACCGTGACGCCGATCCCCAGCCTTATGGCGGGCCAGGCGGATGAAGGGCGCTGGTGTTGTCGGGGTGCCTGACGCGTCGCCGCAGAATCTTGCGCGCTGCGGTCGACACCAACATCGCTGAAAGGAACATTGGAATGAGATGAATGATCGAGCCGCAGCATAGCCGCGCGGTGCGCGGCTGGGGGCGCGATCTCGGAATTCGAACCGTAAGCAAGAGCCTGCGCATCCTGCTTCTGGGAAAATGCTTCAACGCCGACGATCGCCGTTTCAAAGGCCTCCCCAAGACGCTTCGCTTCTTGCGGATCGCCGCGCAACAAATCCCGGCGCAGCTTCAGCCGGGCCAATTCGTAGATGTTCTGCCGCAACTGGGCAGGGTCTTCCTTCATGGACTCGATGATTCGCGACAGCACCAATGCGAACTCGACCTCCGGCAAACTTGTCGCCGGGACGGGATCTGGCTCGGCTTTCACTATATCGGACATGAATCTCGGGCGCCTCGCGGGATGCCGTCAGCGGAGACTGAGCAAGCTTATCGACAAGGCCGCCGCGCCAGCAATGGTTTATTCGGCGGACGCTTAAGGCCGGACGACCGCAACGTCCGTAAAAAAATAAAGCCCCGCGCGAAGCGGGGCTTTTAGAGTCCGGTTCCAAAAATGCAAGGCGGCGTTAGCGTCCGAAGAACAGCCAAAGCAAAATGATAATCGGAATCGGTACGCCCAACAGCCACAACAATATTCCTCGTCCCATCGCTGCTTCCTCCATCAACAGATTTATCGGGTGTCGGAGAAGAAACGCAGCAGATGACCAGATGTTCCGTCGGCTGAAGAAGAGTTATTTTTGTGCTTACCAGTGGCCGGTGTTCTGCATCGATGCCCACGGCTCCTGCGGCGACAACGCATCGCCCTTCTGCAGCAATTCAATCGAGTGCAGGTCCGGCGAACGGATGAACGCCATCTGACCGTCACGCGGCGGGCGATTGATGGTGATGCCGAGTTTCATCAGGCGATCGCAAGTGGCGTAGATATCGTCCACCTCGTAGGCGAGATGACCGAAATAGCGATCTTCGCCATAGGCCTCCTCATCCCAGTTATAGGTCAGTTCGACGAGCGGCGCGCCGCGGCCCTTGACCTGTTTAAGCAATCCCTCGTCGCCGGGAGCGCAAAGAAAGACCAGGGTGAAGCGCGCCTTTTCATTGTCGATTCGGCGCACTTCCTTCAGCCCCAGCGCGTCGCTGTAGAACTTCATCGCCACGTCGAGATTGCGGACGCGCAGCATCGTATGCAGGTAACGCATGTTTCTTATCCTTCGGGAGCGTCTTCACGAGAACGGTTTGCGCCCGTTTCACTAGCATAACCGAGCGTACGCAGCGAGGCGCTGCCGGATCACACTTTGCGGCGCGTTCGGAAGATTACGATACCGCGGATTTGGGCAGCACGATATCTGTCGCTTTCGGATCGCTCTTCTCCGGCGGATCCTCAGCGCACGGTCTGATTTCGTAGTCGTTATCGAGCATCCGGCGGGGGGTCTGCTTTTCCTCGTCGGATGAAACATCGACAACTAGTCCGTTTTCCGCGGCTTTTTTCCAGACTTCGGCCTCGGTCTTGTAGGCTTTGCTTATTTTCGCATCCTGACAGAACAGCGCATACGGCATTGAGGTCTCCGGGAAAAACGTTTCAGGCGCTGGAACGCCTGCTGGTGCTTATGGAATCAATCGACCTCCCGAAACGGGACGTTCGGCGATAACCGGCCCGCGCAATGTTTGTTCCAGACTTCAACGAATGAAACAGGAGGCTGCCCGGGAATTGAATTCGACATATCTATGCGCAAATATCGGCAACGACATTTTTTCCTGGAAGTTGAACAAAAGTTATGATCGCAACCGATTTTCGCAGCGGCCTCGAACGCTTGGGCGACATGATTGCCGAAGCGTCAGTCATTGTACCTTTCACCGGCGCGGGCATCTCGACAGAGTCCGGGATCCCCGATTTTCGATCGCCCGGAGGGTTGTGGGCCCGCAATCGCCCGATTCCATTCGATGAATTTGTTGCGAGTCAGGAGGCGCGGGACGAGTCCTGGCGCCGGCGATTTGCAATGCAGGAAAATTTTGCGGCGGCGAAACCGGCGCGTGGCCACCGGGCGTTGGCGGCGCTCTACAAGGCAGGCAAGGTTCCTGCGATCATTACGCAGAATATCGACAATTTGCATCAGGCCTCGGGTTTCGCGCTGGACGACGTGATCGAACTTCACGGCAACACCACCTACGCTACCTGTCTCGGCTGTCAAAAGCGTTTCGAAATCGCCTGGGCGAAGGACAGGTTCGACGAAACCGGCGAGGCGCCGTCCTGCAGCGAATGCGGACAAGCCGTAAAAACTGCAACGATCTCATTTGGCCAATCAATGCCGGAGGACGAAATGCGCCGCGCCGCCGAACTGGCGCGCAACTGCGATCTATTCATGGCGATTGGTTCGTCGCTTGTGGTGTGGCCGGCCGCCGGGTTTCCGTTGCTGGCGCGGAACAGCGGCGCAAAGCTGGTGATTATCAACAACGAGCCGACCGAACAGGACGACATCGCCGATCTGGTGATCCATCACGATATCGGCGAAACGCTCGGTCCTTTTGTCGGAAATTGATTCGCAACGGCGCAAGGCTGTTCATAGGTCCCGGCAAGTTTGTTTTTTATCTTTGCCGCATGTGTCGGAGTGTTATCGTCGAATCATAAGATTCGCGACGCTCCATCTTGAATTCTTAAGGATGGGCGCAATGAGATTGGTGTCGTCACGTTAGTGACAGACAGCACGATGTGTGGGGTCCGGGGTCATGGGGTCGGACGGTTTTGAGTCCAAAAGGATTGTCAGGCCAGAGCTGGGCAGCGGCGGAGACGGGCGGCTTTCATCGACAGAGTTTTCCAACTCGCTCGATAGGGACGCGGCGGTCGATCCGTTCACCGGTACGCCAGACGGCGTTGCCGCCAATCTGGTCGAGCTTCGGGGCATCATCAAATGGTTCGACGCTTCAAAGGGCTACGGCTTTATCGTTCCTGACAATGGCTGGCCTGATATTTTGCTGCACGTCACCATTTTGCGGCGCGACGGCTACCAGACCGCCTACGAAGGCGCGCGGATCGTGTGTGAATGCGTCCAGCGCCAAAAGGGTTATCAAGCCTTTCGCGTCGTTTCGATGGACGAGTCCACCGCGATCCATCCCGCGCAAATGCTGCCGCCGCGCACCCATGTCAGCGTCACGCCGACCAGCGGGCTCGAACGGGCGCAGGTCAAGTGGTTCAATCGTCTGCGCGGTTTCGGCTTTCTGAGCCGTGGTGAGGGCACCCCGGACATTTTCGTCCACATGGAAACCTTGCGCCGCTATGGCATGACCGAGCTGCGGCCTGGCCAGTACGTGCTGGTTCGCTATGGGCCCGGCTCGAAGGGGATGATGGCCGCTGAAATCCAGCCGGAGTCCGGTGCGGGCGGTCTGGCGTCGCACTAACGCGCTTGAGCTGTTCCGGTCGCAAGCCGGTCCGGCAGGAATGCCGAGACGGTTTCGAGTCCGCAGAGGTGCGGCCTCATTTTCAATAACGTCATCTTGAGCCATAAGCCGCACCGGTTGGATGGCGCGGTGCGGGCCGATCTGTTATCTGCCACGGGCTTCAATACGCCCGCTGCCAGAGCATCCGGATTGCCGATGACTGTCGATCGCTTACACGAAAATTCCCGCCGCAGTGCGATCATAGGACTGCTGATCGCGTTGATCGCCGCTGTCGGCGTATGGGTGCTTCAGGCCGCACCACTACGCGCCGCGGAGCTGGAGCCGCTTGAGATTGTCACCAAATCCGGTGTCCATGTTTTCTCGGTCGAACTGGCGAAGACCGAGCAGCAGCGCATGACCGGCCTCATGTACCGGAAGGAGCTGCCGGAAGGGCGTGGGATGCTGTTCGACTTTTCGCCGGAGCAGAACGTCTCGATGTGGATGAAGAATACCTTCATTTCGCTCGACATGATTTTCATCCGGTCCGACGGCCGCATTCTGCGGATCGCCGAAAACACCACGCCGCAATCCGAGAAAATCATCCCGTCAGGCGGTCCGGCCAAGGCAGTGCTCGAGGTCATTGCCGGGACGGCGCGGAAATACGGGATCGAGCCGGGCGACCGGGTCGCGCATCCGCTATTCGGATCGCGGTGACGAAGGGCACTGGATTGAACGGCCCGACGTGGGCTAGCCGAAGCGCGTCCGCTCAGGGCGTTGATATGATCTTGATCCGATAGGCCATGGCCGGGCCTGCAAAGCCTAGAAACGTCCGCGTCAGCGAGACATCGGACCACGGCCGACCACGCCCGCGTCCATCTCCGAAAACCTGGCACGGTTTGTCATCGGCCGTGCAGATGACTGCCAATCCCTCGCGCTCCCGTTCAGCACGCTCCTGACGCGACAGAATGCCTGACAATGGGCGGGCCAGTGGCATGTAAAACGCCAACCCGTCCACGATGCTGTTCGACGCGTGAAAAACACGAACCGGTGTCGGCGACAGACCGGCAACCGCGTTCGCCAGTTGCTGCCAGTGCTGCCGATGGAAATAACTTGAGTCGGACAGGTGGCGATAGGCGATCCATGGCGCGGCAATCACCGCGCAAAGACTGACAATGGCGGCAAGCATTATGGCCCGTGTGGCGGCCGCCCGAGGAACGACAAGCAAGGGCGATCCATAAAGCACGACGGGCAAAATCGCCCAGTTCGGAAACGTCCATACCGCCGTCAGCCGATGGGGAAATGCCACGTTGACCAAAGCCGGAACGATCAGGGGAACGATGAGCAGGATCAGCGACTGCTGCCGCTGCACGTCTTTCGGCCAGACCGTGTCCGCGATTGCAGCCCGGCTCGGACGAAGGGCTGCGAAGAATACCAGCGGCATCACGACATAGGCGATGGATGCGACCAGATAGCGGATCGAGTGGGCGATATCGGTCAGCGGTGCCCGCTCGGAGAAGACGCTCTGGGCCAGGAAACTGTCCGTGTCCTTGCCACGCTCCGTCAGGAGCCAGTGAAGATGCGGAGCAACGACGATCAGCGCCGCGACAGCCATGACGTAGGGGGCCTTCGACGTCCAGAATCGGCGCGTGCCCGAGCCACTGATGGCAGCGACGGCCATCCCCGCGAGAAGATAGACACCCCAATATTTTCCGAGAAACGTGAGGGCCGCAAAGACGCCGGCGAGCACGGCATCCTTCACGCCGAGATCGCGGCGCGCTCGCAGGTAATACAGGAGCGCGCCCGCCCAGAACGGCATCTGAACAAGGTTGGCATTGAACTTGATGGCCTGGAATGTGTAGAGCGGCACGAGCGCCAATGCGGCCAATCCAACGAGCGCCCGTTCGAAACTCAACTGGTCCCGCAACAGACACCAGGTGATCGCGAGCGTTGTGGTGACAGTCGATGCCGCCAGTAAATGAGCGGCCCAATTCTCGCGGGGAAAGATCGCGAACCAGGCCGCAAAAATCCATCCGCTGAGCGGCGGGTGCTTGTAGCCGAATGCGAAGTGCTCCGCCCACACCGACATTTCGCTGAGATCGAGGTGGACATCGACCGATGAGAGCGACAGGTCGGTGAACAGAAACCAGAGTGTCCCGAAGCCGATGAGCAATAATGCGACGATGGTTCGTTCCTGCTGTTGCGCAGGCGGATGCTCAACCGTGGTCATGAAGGTGGTCTCAACGTCGTTTCAGTCCGGACACGGAAACCACAACGGTCACGGTTGCTCAAAAATCAAATATACTCAATGACTTGGGCTGGTCGGGGCAGGAGGATTCGAACCTCCGACCTGCAGTACCCAAAACTGCCGCGCTACCAGGCTACGCTATACCCCGTTGTGGCCCAGTCGTTACACCGTTCGCAGGGCGCCAGCAAGGCGGCGCAGGCTCATTCTGCCGCCCGGGGTGGCTGGCCGGCGGGGACCGGGGCGGACCGCGCCGAGGGCTTGTCCTGTTTCTTGGACCAGTTCCCGTAATAGGCGACGCCCGTCAGGATCGCGAGGCCGCCGAGGCTGACGCCAAGCTGCGCCCAGATCGAGCCATAGCTCATCAGCAAGACGAAATGCGCCACGAACGACAGGAATACGCCGACGCAGAACACCTGCAATGACTGCTGCCCACATTTGATCAGCGGATCGAATATCTTCCATTCCAGGCCTGGCCAATCCTTGCGCACGAAACGCGTCACGAAAAACGCGATCACCACGAAGTGGAGAACCCGGTAGGGCGCCAGATTGGTTTTGTCGTTGGGGTTGAAAGCGTCGTACAGCCACTTCGGAAACAGTTCGCCAAAAGCCTCGAATCCACCGGCCGTGGTCATCACCAGCGCGAACAGCAGATAGGCCGTGCCTGCGATCAGCAGATAGCGCGACTGAATGACAGCCCGCGATTCCAAAGCGCCGCCGAGCGCGAACCATGCGCCGAACACGAACAGAAGCTGCCAGCAGAACGGATTGAAATACCAACTGCCGACCGGATAAGCCGACAGATTCCAGCCGAACTGCCGAGCGGCCAGATAAAGCAGGATCGAGCCGATCATGGTGAGATCCGGCTTGCGCAACAGCAGCCAGAGCACCGGCGGGAAAAATCCCATGAGCACGATATAAAGCGGCAGCACGTCGAGATTGACCGGCTTGAAGCGGAGCAGCAGGCCCTGCGTCAGGGTCTGGATCGGATTGTCCACAAGACCGGCGAGATTGAACTCGTTGATGATCTCGGCGTCGGCATACCGATAGGCAACCCATCCGATCGCGGCGATGTAAATGACGAACAGCAGCACGTGCGCGACGTAGAGCTGCCACACCCGTTTCCACAGTCGCGTCGCGCCGACGATGAAGCCGCGCTCGATCATCATCTTCGCGTATACGAACGATGCGGTGTATCCGGAGATAAAAACGAACAGGTCGGCGGCGTCGCTGAACCCATAATTCCGGGTTGTCACCCAGTTGATGACATTGTTCGGGATATGGTCGAGGAAGATCGCCCAGTTGGCGATGCCTCGGAAAAAGTCGAGCCGCAGATCGCGGCCTTTGGCGGGGAGGGTTGCCTGGATTTCCATGGGTCCCGTATCGTGCTGCTTGGGCTAAAGGGGCCTCGAAAACGCGGTACCGGATTGCGGTCTGCTCCCGGTCGAGATTGTGGTAAGGTCGCAGAAAGTCTATACCAAACTTAGGAATAAAATACGCCGACGGCAGAATCGGCTCACCGAAATCTGTCCCGTATGACTATATCAACCGTGCCGATTTCACCAATCGGACATGTAGCCCAATGGAGTTCGACCATCCATGATCGCTCGAATTTTTAAACCCGCCAAGAACGCGATGCAGTCGGGCAAGGCCGTCACCAAGGAATGGCGTCTGGACTACGAACCCGAACAGCCGCGCGTGATAGAGCCGCTGATGGGTTGGACCAGTTCTGGCGACATGAAGCAGCAATTGACGATCCGGTTTGACACCAAGGAAGAGGCGATCGCCTATTGCGAGCGCAAGAGCATTCCTTACCAGGTCCAGGAGCCTGCGGAGCCTACACGCCGCCAGGTGGCATACGCCGACAATTTTGCGTTCCGCCGAAGTGAGCCCTGGACACACTGAATTCCAGTAAATGTGAGCGGGCTCCTCGCCCAAGTACCGACGGATCGGGGACTCATGAAATTGCCCCGGCAAATGTCGGGGACATGACATTCCGAAATTCCGGTTTGCTCTATTGAGGGCGCCTGACCCAGTGCAAGCCCCTTCAATATCGTCGCAAAAGTTGTGGTTGCATTCAGCCGCCAAGCAGTGACACCTTGCGGGTCGAAGCCGTCTGAAATGGACGGAAGCAAGCAAGATCAAAATGTTACGCGGCGGGAGGCTATGACACTACGGTCCGGTATCGACAAGACGTCCGCTGATTTCACCCGCAACTCGGAAGCGATGCGCGCCTTGGTCACGGACCTGCGCGACAAGCTGTCGGCGGTTGCCGGCGGCGGCGGCGCGACATCGCGGGCGCGGCATACCGCGCGCGGCAAGATGCTGGCACGCGAACGCGTTGACCTGCTGATCGATCCAGGGACCGCATTTCTCGAATTGTCGCCGATGGCGGCGTACGGGCTTTACGGCGGCGACATTCATTCCGCCAGTATCGTCACCGGTATCGGCCGGGTCGCTGGCCGCGAATGCGTCATCGTCGCCAACGATGCGACGATCACCGGCGGCACCTATTATCCGATGACGGTGAAGAAGCATCTGCGCGCGCAGGACGTGGCGCGGCAGAATAATCTGCCGTGCATCTACATGGTCGACTCCGGCGGCGCATTCCTGCCGCAGCAGGACGAGATCTTTCCTGACGAGCGGCACTTCGGCCGTATCTTCTACAATCAGGCCCAGTTGTCGGCGCAAGGCATTCCGCAAATCGCCATCGTCATGGGATCGTGCACGGCAGGTGGTGCCTATGTGCCGGCCATGTCGGACGAGAGCATCATCGTTCGCAACCAAGGCACGATCTTTCTCGGCGGCCCGCCGTTGGTGAAGGCGGCGACCGGCGAGGTCGTAACCGCTGAAGAGCTCGGCGGCGCCGACGTCCACTCGCGACAATCGGGTGTGACCGATCACTACGCCCAGAGCGACAGCCACGCGATCGGCATCGCCCGCCGCATCATCGGCAATCTCAATCCGCCGCAGAATTCGGCGGCTGGTCTGCGCGCGCCACGCGAGCCGCTGTACGCGCCGGACGAAATTTACGGCGTGGTGCCGGCCGATGCGCGGAAGCCGTTCGATGTGCGCGAGATTATTGCGCGTATCGTCGATGGCTCGGAATTCGAAGAGTTCAAGAAACTGTATGGCACGACGCTGGTGTGCGGCTTCGCCCATATCTGGGGTTACCCGGTCGGCATCATCGCCAACAACGGCATCCTGTTCAGCGAGAGTTCTCTGAAGGGCGCTCACTTCATCGAACTGTGCTGCCAGCGCAATATCCCGTTGCTGTTCCTGCAGAACATCACCGGATTCATGGTTGGAAAAAAATACGAAGCCGGTGGTATTGCCCGCGACGGCGCCAAGCTGGTGACGGCAGTCGCCACGGCATCGGTGCCGAAATTCACCGTCGTGATCGGCGGCTCGTACGGTGCCGGCAAC
Organism: Afipia sp. Root123D2; assembly: GCF_001425835.1. Lineage (GTDB taxonomy): Bacteria > Pseudomonadota > Alphaproteobacteria > Rhizobiales > Xanthobacteraceae > Afipia. The sequence continues at coordinate 1,543,468 of NZ_LMDP01000001.1, read as the reverse complement.
TATGGCATGTGCGGCCGCGCCTATAGTCCCCGTTTCCTTTGGATGTGGCCCAACGCGCGTATTTCGGTGATGGGCGGCGAACAGGCCTCGATGGTGCTCAGTCAGCTGCGTCGCGACAATATCGAAACCAAGGGCGGCAAATGGTCGGCTGAGGAGGAAAACGATTTCCGTGCACCGATCCGCGCCCAGTATGAAACACAGGGCCATCCATACTACGCCACTGCGCGGCTGTGGGACGATGGCGTGATCGACCCAGCAGATACGCGCCTCGTTCTTGGCCTCGGGCTTTCGGCTGCCGCCAACGCACCCATCGAGCCGACGCGGTTCGGCGTCTTCAGGATGTGACGATGGAAAGTCTTGTCAAAGCCTCCCGCGAAAACGACGTCGCGCGGATCGTACTCAACCGTCCTGAACTGAATAACGCACTCAATCCTCAGCTGATCGATGCTCTTCGCGCTGCACTCGACGGCACGGCAGGTGACGCGACCATAGCAACCGTCGTGCTGTCAGGCGAAGGCAAGAGCCTGTGCGCCGGCGCCGATATCAACCGGATGCGCGAAGCCGCAACGTTCACCCGCGACGATAACATTCAGGATGCGCTGCCGCTGTCAAAGATGCTGGCAGCGCTCGACCGCCTGCCGCAGACCACCATTGGCCGTGTTCACGGGCCAATCTACGGTGGCGGCGTCGGCGTGGTCGCCGCGTGTGACATCGCCATCGCATCGGCCGACGCAACGTTCTGCCTGTCCGAGGTACGGCTCGGCATCGTTCCAGGGATGATCAGTCCCTATGTGGTACGCGCGATCGGGGAGCGGGCGGCACGGCGCTATTTCCAGACTGCAGAAGTGTTCGACGCCCATGAGGCGCGGCGGATCGGGCTGATTCACGAAGTCGTCGAGCCGGATGCGCTGGATGAGCGTATTACCAAGTTGCTCAAACAACTCCGATCGGCGGCTCCGGGTGCGCGGGCCGTCGCCAAGAAACTCGCCGGGGACATTGCGGGCCGCTCCATCGACGACGCATTGATGCTGGAGACCTCGCAATTGATCGCGGATGTGCGTGCGCGGCCTGAAGCCCGCGAAGGCTTGACCGCGTTTCTCGAAAAGCGGAAGCCATCATGGAGTTGAGCGTGAACGCTGCCCGCACAGATCATCCGTTGTATCGCCGGTTCGGCACGTTGCTGATCGCCAACCGGGGCGAGATTGCCTGCCGTGTCATTCGCACGGCGCGGGCAATGGGAATTCGCACCGTCGCAATTTACTCAGAAGCTGACCGCGATGCGCTGCATGTGGCAATGGCGGACGATGCCGTGCTGCTGGGGCAGGCGCACGCCCGGGATAGTTACCTGAACATCGACCGCATTATCGAGGCTGCGCAGAAGACCGGCGCTGAAGCCATCCATCCTGGCTATGGATTCTTGTCCGAGAACGCCGAGTTCGCGCGACGCTGTGCGCAGGCCGGCATCGTTTTCGTCGGCCCGACCGCCGACATGATGGAGGCGATGGGATCGAAGTCGGGATCCAAGGCGCTAATGGAAAGGGCCGGCGTGCCGCTGGTGCCCGGCTATCACGGCGAGGCCCAGGACGACGCAACACTGACGGAGGCGGCCGACAAAATCGGCTTTCCCATCCTGGTCAAGGCGTCGGCGGGCGGCGGCGGACGCGGCATGCGGGTCGTGCGCACGGCCGAGGAGCTTGCACCGGCCATTGTCAGCGCCAAGCGCGAGGCGAAAGCTGCTTTCGGCGACGACAGGATGTTGATTGAGAAATACGTCGACAATCCGCGCCACATCGAGGTGCAGATTATCGGCGACAGCCACGGCAATCTGCTATCGCTGTTCGAACGTGAATGTACCCTGCAACGGCGTCATCAGAAGGTGATCGAGGAGGCGCCGTCGCCGACTCTCAATCCGGCGCAGCGCGAAGCGGTCTGCGCGTCGGCCCGCAAGGCCGCAGCGGCCGTGAGTTACGTCGGCGCGGGCACGATCGAATTCGTCTCCGATGGACGCGATGTGTTCTTTATCGAAATGAACACCCGCTTGCAGGTGGAGCACCCGGTCACCGAACTGATTACCGGCGTGGATCTGGTCGAGTTGCAGTTGCGGGTCGCCTTCGGCGAAAAATTGCCAATGACGCAGGATCAACTCGTGCTCAACGGCCACGCCATCGAGGCGCGGGTTTACGCGGAAAATCCCAACAAGAATTTCATGCCTTCGGTCGGACGCATTAAGACTTGGCGTACGCCACCTGAGGCCGATGGTCTGCGGATCGATGCCGGGTATCGCGAAGGCGATACGGTGTCGCCGAACTATGACGCGATGCTGGCGAAAGTGATCGCATGGGCGCCAACGCGTGATGTCGCAATCGACCGCCTCAATCGTGGACTTGAGGAGACCGATGTTCGCGGCATCGTCACCAACATCCCGTTCCTGTCGGCGCTGGTCACGCACCCGCAGGTCCGCGCCAATGCGATCGACACCGGGTTCATCGAGCGAGAACTGGCGGCCCTCACCACGCAGCGCGCCGCGTTCTCCGATCTCGAACTCGCAGCTTGCATCGCGGCGATCGTGCAAAGTGAGCGGGTGACGGCGCGGACAATTATCGGTTCGCCGTGGCAAACCGCAGGCTGGATGATGGCCGGGACCCGGCAGCGGTCGTTCGTGTTCCGCGAGGAGATGCAGGAGCACAAGGTCACCCTTCGCTATGGACGCGGCTCCTCTGTACTGGTGGTCGATGGCCGCGAGATAGCCTTCGATCATGCGAGCGGAGAAACAGGCGACATCCATGTCACGCTCGATGGTGTTCAATCCCGCGTGACCGGCGTGGTCGGCAGGCACGAAGTTTATGTCCGTACCCGCAACGGCCGGTTCGAGGTTCACTGGGTCGACCCGTTCGGCATGGAGGATGAGGAACAGTCCGGCGCGGATCGTGTTGTGGCACCGCTCCCCGGAACCGTGGTCGCGCTTCTGGTCGAGGAGGGCGCTACGGTTGAGAAGGGAGCCGCGATCGTCACTCTGGAAGTGATGAAGATGGAGCAGACCCTGCGTGCGCCGTTCGCCGGCAAGGTGATCCGCCTGAAATGCAAGGTCGGTGATATCGTGCAGGAAGGCGTCGAGCTCGCCGAGATCGAACCGGCCCAGCCATGAGCGATCAGGTCCGCATTGTTGAGGTCGGTCCGCGTGACGGCCTCCAGAACGAGAAGACGCCGATCACGGTCGAGGCGCGAGTGGCGTTCATCGAGAATCTCGTCGCTGCCGGACTCCATACGGTCGAGGTCGGAAGCTTCGTGTCGCCGAAGGCGGTGCCGCAGATGGCGAGCTCAGATCAGGTTTTGCGCGCGGTCGATCATCATCCGGGCAGCGAATTTCATGTTCTTGTGCCGAATGAGAAAGGTTACGACGCAGCGCTTGCCGCCGGGGCGAAGGTGATCGCGGTGTTCGCGTCAGCCTCCGAGGGTTTTTCGCGCGCCAACATCAACTGCACGATTGCGGAATCGATCGAGCGGTTCAAACCAGTCATCGCGCGCGCCAAGGCTGACGGCATCAAGGTGCGCGGCTATATTTCCTGCGTGTTGGGCTGTCCGTATGACGGCGAAGTCAAGCCGGCACAAGTGGTGCCGGTTGCTGATCTGCTGTGGCAACTCGGTTGCTACGAAATTTCGCTGGGCGATACCATCGGCGTCGGCACCCCGTTGAAAGCGCGGCAGTTGCTCCGTGCCGTCGCCGGGTCGGTTCCGATGGCGAATATCGGAATGCATTTTCATGACACCTACGGGCAGGCGCTCGCCAATCTCTACGCCGGACTGGAAGAGGGCGCGCGCGTTATCGATTCAGCCGCTGGCGGTCTTGGCGGCTGCCCCTATGCGCCGGGCGCGACCGGCAATGTTGCCACCGAGGACGTGGTCTATATGCTGGAAGGCATGGGCATATCGACCGGTGTCGACATGAAGCGGCTCGTTGCTGCTACCAATCAGATCAGCACACTGATCGGCAAGCCGCCGGTCAGCCGTGTCGCGTCGGCGATCAATGCCGCCCAACGAAAAGCGAGCTAACGAGGAACATGACGATGAGCGAGCTACCCGTTCTGGTGACCAAGCGCGACGGCATCCACACCATCACGCTCAATCGTCCCGCGCAACTCAATGCCTTCACGCAGGACATGCATATCGCGCTGGCCGTGGCGTTCGATGATGCGGGCAAGGATCCGGCCTGTCGTGCGATCATTGTCACCGGCAACGGCAAGGGTTTCTGTGCCGGTCAGGACCTCGCGGAAAATTTCACCGCCGGGGCGGGTGACAGCAAGCCAGACGCCGGCGCACGCCTCGAGAAGTACTACAACCCGCTGATGCGGGTGATCCGGCGTCTGCCGCAGCCGGTGATCTGCGCCGTCAATGGCGTTGCCGCAGGCGCTGGCGCGAACTTCGCCCTGCAGTGCGATTTCGTGGTCGCGGCACGCTCTGCGAAATTCCTGCAGGCCTTCGCCAAGCTCGGGCTGGTCCCGGATGCCGGCGGCACATGGTTGCTGCCGCGTCTTGTAGGCTCAGCCCGTGCGCGTGGGCTCGCCATGCTGGCCGAGCCGCTGAGCGCCGAGGATGCCGAACGCTGGGGCCTGATCTGGAAATGCGTGGACGACGACAAGCTGATGGCCGAGGCTGAAAGCATTTGCCGCCGGCTTGCGGCACTGCCGGCCGACGGCATTACCCGTATCAAGCGGATCATGGACGCATCGGAAACGAACTCGCACGATGCCCAACTCGATCTCGAGCGCGACATACAGCGCGAGGGCGGACACGATCCTGATTTCCGCGAGGCAGTCGCTGCGTTTGTCGAGAAGCGCGCGCCGAAGTTCAAGCGCTAGTTATCCTAACGTACCTCCAAGCGTGACAATGACCGGGCAACGCCCGGCCATTTGTTTTTCGTGCCTCGCGGTTGACGGCTAACGCGCCGCTTCCGGCCCCATGACCACAAGCGTCGCCACGCTGTAGCTGATTCCAATTCCGAGTACGGTCATGAATGCGTGGTCCTGCCGAATGAACTGATGATTTGGAGCAGGATCTGGACTCACAGCAGTGTCATCCCGACAGCCATGAGGTAATACGAAATCGCCAGCGGCGGGCTCCACATCGAGTTGGACACTTGACCGTCGACGAAGGCTTCATGCGCAAGCGTCCATGACTTCCAGGCAATCGGTGAGGGCTTTGCCGACCGGCTGCTTCTTCCATGCGAGGCCTTGGTCGTAACTGCTCAGCAGACCGGGCATCAGGCCGATGTTGGCTTCGGGAACTTCGCCGCAGGCATAGAGAAGGGTAGAGGCTCATGTCGAGCGCACCGTTGCGCATCGCCGATTGATGCGCTGCACACAAATCTGGGTCGATTGTCGCTCGGACCGGCCCAGCGTCAAGAGACCGAGTTTTCGGCAGAAAAAGCTCCGGGCTCCAGTAACAACCGGGCAGACGATGCGAAGTGTCATTGGGCGACATTCGTCGCTCAAGCGACCCTGATCACAAGGATCCCATCAATGACGATCGGCACTCGTATCGCGCTTGGCGTCTCCGCCGCAGTTCTGTCCCTTAGCGTGGCGTTCGCGCCCGCCGCCTTCGCCCAGGACAAGATGTCCAAGGACGGCATGAAGAAGGAAGACACCATGTCGAAGGATGGCATGAAGAAAGATGGCATGCACAAGGACAGCATGATGAAGAAGGATGGCATGAAAAAAGACGGGATGAAGAAATAGGCCTTCTTATTTTTCAGAGCGTGTCAGGCTCACCGTCCCGGGAGCCTGACACTCTTGTGCATGCAGCCTTGCGCTCTTGGCCACCTACCAGCGCGTTCGTGAAAATTACTTCCGAGCTTTGCGGGCGGCATAGCGCGCATCGCGCGCAGCTTTTTGCTGGGCCTTCAGGGCGAGCGCAGCTTCTTCCGCCGCCAGCCGCTCGCGTTCAGCCTGTACCGCCGCTTCCGCGGCAAGTTCGGCCTCACGGGCCTTTTTCTCGGCCTTCGCCGCATCGCGCACCCGCTGCGCGTCCGCGCGCTGGGCTGCGAGCGCCTGCCGCTCTGCCTGCCGTTTCAGCACCTCAGGATCGTCAGGAGCGGGCTTGCTCTTGAATTTCTCCATGATGCCTTTTTTGGCGTTCCGTGCGGCGGCTTGCCGGTCGAGGAATGACGGCTCCTTGAAACTCATGTTGATTGGCTCTTCTCGGTCGTGCGGGTTGAATCGCGTGGTTTATGCCGGGACATGTAGCAGATTTCACAGCCCTGTCCGGGTTTTCGACAAAGATTTCGTCAGCGGCCGGAACTGGCGCCGGAACGCCGTTCGCGCTAGATGCGGCACATGGAACTGGGATACTGGCGATGAATAAATACGACCCGCTTCGGGACTACCTGAAGCAGCAGACGCAAGCCGAGCTTGTTCTGACGTTCGAGCAGATCGAGGACATCATCGGGTTTCAGCTATCCCGCAGTTCGCAGCGGGCCCGTTGGTGGGAAAAGGAGCGGGGTCCCCATGATGCCATGCCGCAGCGGAATGCGATCCGCGACGGCGGCTTCGAGGCCACCAGGCTGCCTGACGGAACTGGAGTCCGGTTCAAACGCATCGGGCTGAAGTCCAAATGGCACTAGGTCGACTGGTCCCGAATAATGATTGAAGCCATCGGGGCAGCCCGTCCTGCCAGAAGCGCACTGCCGCTCCAAGCCGCCTTGAAACGGTGCAATCGATACATCCGTGCATCGCGCGCGATTGGATTCACGAAGGTGTTTCATCTGCGCCCGCAGCGAGCTAGAAGTTTGATTCGGCTGGGGGGCTGTTTCAAATGGCGGCGCGACTTCTGTGGCGGGCATTTCGCGGGCGCTATCGCGACAACCGGACTGAGTTGGACGCAATCGCTGCCGCAATCAGACCTACCGACATCGTCTGCGATATCGGTGCGAACAAGGGCAGCTACCTCTACTGGCTTTCCCGTTGGACCCCTCAAGGCCGGGTCATTGCCTTCGAACCGCAGCCCGAACTTGCGTCATATCTTGAATCCTCGTTCCGGGCCCCGAGGTTTGCGAATGTGACCGTGGAGGCGTCGGGCGTCGGGGGAAGTTCAGGGAGCCGGTCGCTCTATCTTCCGTCGAAGAACTCCCCGGGCGCGACGCTGAACGCCAAACATTATCCGGCTGGAACACCGTCCGTGACGATCCCCGTTGTTGCGCTCGACGACTATTTCGGGGCCGGCCGTCAACCGGACATTCTGAAGATTGATGTCGAAGGGGCCGAGTTGGAGGTCTTTCGCGGAGCCGAGCGCATCCTCACTGAGCGGGGCCCGCTCCTCGTGTTCGAATGCGAACAACGACACCTCGACACCGGCTCCGTTTTCGATGTGTTCGCCTATCTGGAACTATTTGGATATACTGGGAAATTCGTCAACGGCCGGTTGCTTTCGCCGATCGCCGGGTTCTCCCTCGATCAGCATCAGCGCCAGACCGGCGACTGCTTTTGGGCTGATAAGGGCTACTGCAACAATTTCGTCTTTCAGAAGGGATGAAAGACGACGCTGGCAGAGGTACTGGCTCTTCATATTTACAATGGTATGAAGATCCCACGATCCCATAGCTCAACTGGATAGAGTAGCGGATTTCTACTCCGCGGGTTGCAGGTTCGAATCCTGCTGGGATCGCCATGCTGGCTTTGTCGTCAATGATTTCAATGGGTTATCAGCACTTTTGCCTAACTCTTCGGGTGGGTTAGGCAATCTGGCATCAAAACCGCCTTCAAGTTTAGCCATCGCGGTAACGGCCAGTTTCTTGCGGGCGGCCTCGCGGCAGTAGCGCTCAATCTCCCTGATATCGGTGTGGCCGGTAATCGCCATGATTTCGAGCGCGGTGCATCCTGTCTCGGCCAGACGACGACATGCCGCCTTTCGGACTCCGTGCGGTGACGACTTCGGCGGCAGTCCGGCGTCCGCCGCCGCTTCGCTAATCCAACTCGAAAACGCCTTCTCGCTGCGCGCCTTCCCATACATGGTTTCAATGAAGGCTGGGCCATCCTTCGGGCAGTCGGCAATGTAGCGGGCCAAGTCGGTGTGCACCGGAATGCACAACTCGACATGGCCTTGGCTCTTTTTGGTGGCGATAGCGAACCCGTCCTGCGTCAGGTGATTCCAGCTAAGGCGGACGGCATCGCTGCGACGCAAGCCGGTATGCAACAATACCTCAAAGGCGAGCCGTAGCGGCGTGCCAACCTTCCAACGCTTGCGGAATTTGGTGATATCCTCTTCCGTCCACGTGCGATGGCCTGTAGTTTTGAGTTTCACCCTCTTGGCCATGATAACCGGATTGTCAGCGCGCATTCCGACTGAGACGGCGTAATCCATTACCGCCTTTAGACGCTTGCGGAAATTGCTCGCGGCGGAAGGTGTGTCGGCCATCTCGTCTATCAGGTTGTTTATGTACTTTGCCTGAAGGCCAGCAACCGGCCCGTCGCCGTGCTTTTCAACAAGGCGGTCCAACACGCCGCGGTAAACCGCTTTCGTGGTCTCGGCCAGCGCCCTGAATTGGGTGCTGTTATAGTAGCCCTTAACGTGAGTGCCCTCGCAGCCCTTGACGGCGGCAGCAATGGTGCCAGCCTTGATGCGCTTCACTTCCGGCGTTGGTGCATCGCTAGACATGGCTGCACGGTACGCCGCCCAAAACTCGGGTGTGTATAGCGGCGCGGGCAGGGCAAGCTGCGGCTTACCCGGCCTGCGCAGATAGACGCGGGGATGCCCGTGTCTATCCAGATATTCATTCACGTATTTTGGTTTGCGCTGCCGCACGCTTTTTCCCAATAATCGTTGTCATTGGCGGCAGACGGCAATTTGCCATCGAATAGGGAATCAAGCTCCCGCCTGTCCCATAGTACAACGCCTAGAATTTGATGGGGAGCCGGGATTGCCCCGACGGAGCGTTGGTTGTCAAAGTGACTAGGCGATATCCCAAGATATCGAGCCGCCTCGGCGCGGCGTAAACCGCGGGGGGCGTATTCATATACCGGCCTTGCGGCTGGCACGTCGGTGCGTTCGGGGGGCATGGCGCGCTCCGCTGGTGTTAAACGATTGCCCTCGATAGGCCCGAGCGGCGCGCCATTGCCGCAAATGGTGACGCGCTGCTGGATTTCAAGAGGCAATCCCCAAAGTCCGCTCCAACCCGCGCGACAAGCCCATCTCAGTCACCGCCATGGTGGCGTCGATTTCTTCCACGCTGCGCACCGGCACCGGCCTCGGCTTGGCGTCTTCGGCTTTCTGGTTCGCCCTTACCGCAGCATCGTAATCGTCTGCGCGCTCATGCACCTTCGCGGCTGTATCCGGCAACGTGCCGCCCATTTTTTCGTACATGGCGACGATTGCCTCTGCCATCGCAGTAGCGGCCGGGCCATCCTGCCGCCACGAAACTGCACGCGAGGCGACTGCCTTGAATTTCGCGGGCAACGCCTTGAAGCCACGCTCCGCGCTCCAGCTTAGTGCAACGTTATGGAAAGTAATCTGCAGTTCGGGCAGCCCAATATCAGCCGTGCAAAGCACGTCGAAACCGGACTTCGAGCTATACGCACTGCAAAGATTCATGCCTTTAACTTCCACCTTCATTTTATATGACTCCAGTTTCGCAGAGTATGTCTACAAACGCGCCCCGTTCATCGGGCGTGATGCTTTTGATTTCATAAGTTTTGTCCGTGCGGGTATTCCGAAGTTTCCAGGTTGTCGCCGCGTCGGCCACGGCGGGCTGATTGCGTATCGTGACGACAAGCGTTTGCGACGATGCTAACCGGCCTGCCATCACCGTTTCACCGGCACGCAAAACACGAATGCGGGCCGGACTCGTTGCGACAACTTCCCAAGATTGCGTATTGCCGCCAGCACCGTCACTGACTGTGACGAGTGCCTTCAGCTCGATTTCCTCGCGGAGTTCGCCGGCCGTTGTCATGCGGCGTCCTCGATTTTGTTTTTGTTATCGTTGGCTGCATCAAGGGCAGTCACGTTGAGAGGAACAACGTATGTGTCGCCGCCCTTAACTTTCGACATGTTTTCCATCTTCCTGATTTCGTCGACGTTGAGCCAGCCGTTGTTTCTGCCGATTGCATAAGCGGCGTAACGCTGCGCAAGGTCGCCGCGAGTGAGTCCATTCAAGTCGTGCTCGATAAAAAACGACTTGCGCGACTCCGGCGTGAGCAACGCGACATTCATGGCCTGCTCGATACGCTTTGCCATCGGCGCCAGACAGCGGGTAACAAGTGCGCGCGATTCCTGCTCAACATTGCTATATGTCGAGTTGTCCGTGATACCGGCTACGGATGGCGGCACGCCGAAAACGCGACAGATGTCTAGGTTAGATAACTTGCGGCTTTCGAGGAATTCGCTGTCCTTCGAGTTGAAAGAAAACGACTCGAATTTTGCGCCCCCGTCCAAAATCATGACGGAGTCGGTGGCCATTGCTCCGACAAACTTCGCTTTGAATTTCGCCAAGATGTCATCAGCATTGCCCGCACCCTTGCCAGCCGCGGCCAACTTTTCAGGAAATACAAGCGCGCCCTTGGGCAGAAAGCTATTCTGTGCAGCAACGCCTGCCGTATCTTGCTGACTCAAGGCAAGCCCGAAGGTTGCAGCCGCAATCTGGATAGGGCTCATGCCAAGCACGCCGTCGCTGGTGCGATAGCGCAGGTGGAGCATTTCATCTTGGAGCAAGACTTCTGTGCCGCCATTGCGCTGCGCGTGTTTGTATCGCAACCGCCCATTAACGAGACATTCCACCGTCACGGAGCCAGCGACAAACGGGTGCAGGCCGACAACCTGCCCGCGGCCGTTACGCTCGATGCGGGCGAATGCATTCCCGTACATAAGAACGTTGGCAATCAGCCATTCCCTTGCCTCGAACGCCGTAACCGTTGGCGAGGCTTGCGTCTGCAGGACGCCATACAATGGATGGTCCGTTGCGGGCTCGCGGCCGCCGTCGTCGGTGTGACGATACAGTTTCAACGGCACCGCAGACAAATTGCCGGTGATAGCGGCGATGCAGGCCATAGCGACACTGTGGCCGGAAGCCTTCTCGATATCAGCACTGGCCTGCCAACGTGCGCCAAGGAATTCCCCGAGGAAGGGATCCGACGACGCAATGCGCTCTTCCTGTTTCTTAAACGGCCACATTGCCAGCCTCCATTTCCAAGAGAGCGATGCGACGTTGCGTAGCGGTGCGGTTTTGTTTCGCGCGGGCCGATACAGACGTTCCGTCGTAGGCAGGCCATGCGCTGACAACGCTAACCTCGTGCAGCGTCACCGATTGCAGCGTGCGCCGCTCGCCTTGCCAGTCCTCTTTATCGACGGAGAAGCCGAAGCTACAGCCGCCCATGTTTCGCACGTTGGCTAAGACGTCGTTAGCAACCGTCGTGTTGGGCAAGTCGATTTCAAACTTGAGGCCGCGCGTGTCGCTGCTAAGTCGCAACGTACCGGCTTTGGTGCGGCCAAGCACTTTAGTCCTGTCATGGTCTACAAGCGCGAGAATGTCTCTGCTTTCGGCAAGACTGGTATCAAACGCACCGGGCGAAATCGTTTCGGAAAAATCTGCGATGCGCGCCTCGGTGTTATAGAGTGCGGCGTAGCCCGTCAGCTTGCGGCCTTCCGCGCGCACCTCGATTGCGGCGCGCTCTTCGATTGTGATTGTCATTAGAGATTTACCTCACGATACGGCGCAAGCAACGTGTCCACTCCAAAAGCGATTGCTTTCGGTGGCTCGGTGGCTGCGGATTCGCGGTTTTGATACCAATGTCCAACTAGCAGAAGAATTGCGTGCCCGATTGCAGGCTGTGGTGGACTCTCGTCCACCACGCCAATCGATGCAACGTAACCTTCCGCGGCGTCCAGCAACGACTCAAGATACGAGTCCTCGCTGGAATGGCTGATGCGAATGTGTGCCTTCACATCATCCAATGTCACCGCGGACATAGATTAAACGGCCTTGTAGGAGAAGGCTTCCGGATGACGGATAGCGATATCCGCATCCAAAAATGCGTGCAGTCGCAAGCCGCCCTTGCTCGCATCGCTGTACGGGTTGGCGAGGATATCCACGCCGCTCCAGTAACCAATTACGAGGTTGCTCCAAGCACCATAAATCAGATGCTCTTTTGCCGGGCTACCCGCGTCGTCCGGCACGTTGTTCGAGGAAACGACCTTCTCGCCGTGGAAAATATCCGAGACGGGAATGATGCGGTTGTTATCGTCCTTCACCTTGCGCACGGTGGCCAACAGCTTGGGCGAAGTGAGGAAGCCCGTGCTGCCGGAGACGTCGTCGATTTCGAGCGCGGCGATAAGGTCCGCAGCGATATCCGACAACTCGGTTTCGCTGGTAGCATTCGCCGTGATGGTTTCCAAAATGCCATCCGGCTCATTCGAACCGCCGCCCTGAATCGCCGCCGAGTCCAACGCCTGCGCAAGCACAAACGCCAAATCGTTTCGGAGAAGGTTTTCAATCGCAACGCCACTCTGGAGAGTAAGACGGCGCGACATATACATTTCACCCGAAACGGTGCGGGGAGTCAGGCTCACCTTGTCGAAATGGCTATCTGAGGCAGTCGTCGCCGCGTCCTCAGAAATCCAATATGCCTGCGGGCCTGACGTTAAGCGGGGCAAATCGAGATTGCCGACAAGGCCGGAAATCACGGTTGCGCCCAAGCCCTGCACCGCCAAGACGGGCCGCAACCTGTCGATAAGCCCGCCCAGGTTAGTGGCGACAGTGTTGCCACCATTCGCAGCCGTGCCGACAGTCATGGCCCGCTGCTCGCCAAAGATGGCCGCGGTTGGCACCATAATGCCTCTGACTTCACGCCCCTTACCGAGCTCGGCCGAAACTTCAGCCTCACGGCCCGTCAAACCGCCGGCAACGGATTCCCGGATAGCCTTCGCCACCGAAAATTCGCGCACCTCGGCATCAAGGCGAGTGTCAGGTGCGGCATCGGCCTGGCGTTCGAATTCCGCCAACGTGGCAGCATTCTTGATTTGCGTATCCAGCGCGCGCACTTCCGTTTCGAGGGCATCGAATTTGGTGGCGTCAGGGGTGTCACCGAGCGCGCGCAGGGCAGTAATCTTGCTGGCGCGGGTTTCACGAAGCGAATTGATATTAGGCATGTAGAAATAGTCTCCTAGGATGGCCTTGCGGCCGGGTGCCCGTCGCGACGGGCGGTAACACGCTGGCGCGAAGCCAACGCAAAACGCCCGCGCAGCACGAAGGCTGGCGAGCAATTCAAATCAGGTGATGGAATTCCGAAGGGGCAATGGAAAAGCCGGTATTCCGGGTAATTGCGCCTTTTACGGCGCGGCTGTTTTTTTTGTTGTTGCGGCCTAAGCCGGGATAGAGAGTGCCGCAGTCGGGCGGCAAGTTTTGGCGCTTTGCGCGCTCTTGTTGATGAAAGCTAGGCAACCAAGGTGCTCACCGTAAAGCGGAGAGTTGGAAAAATTTCCCCTCAAGAATGTACCCTACGGCGACTCGCTTTAGGCGGCATGCCCGAGCCCGGTTGGGGCACAACCTTCCAGTCCCCTCTATAACCTTAAGGGATTGGCGGGCGGATTGCCGTACACATGGCGTCGATGGCGGCTCGAACTGCAGACGCCCCCTATAGGTAACCGGCTGAGACGGCAGGCAAGGGACAGTCTCCATGGCGCGTCAGGCCGTCCCCCTACTTATATGTCAACGGGAACGCCCTCGACGGCACAGTCGAGCTAAGAAGAAACTTCGGTGTGTCTTTAGAGAGACAGCCCGCGCCAATTACGACGCGGGCGGAATCCGCGGGTTAGTATCAGGCCGCCGACCGCGCCGGTTCGTACCGGCCCTCGCACTTATGGACGGCAAGCAGTTTGTCCATCGGCGCGACAAACTGCCTTGTGCTGCCGAATACGGTTCCCATCACAACAGACACGCAACCATCCGCTGCGCTCAGTTCGAACGGCATCCGCTTCCAATCGATCTCCGAAAGGCCGGTATCGAGGTTCACCAGAACCGGGCTGCCGAAGCCTTGTTTCGGGTGTACACAGACTAAATCGCCAGCCTGCGGCAGATCATCTCGCGCCAGCAATACCAAATCGCCGTGCGAGATATCGCCCGACACGTCGGCCGCGTTGACGCGCATCAGATATTTGGGTTCGAAGGGCGGCAAGTCCTGCAGGGGTTTCACCTTGGCAGCGCCCTTGCGGCGAATCTTTGTGGTCTGTTTATTGGCCTTAGCCATTGATCGCGGTCCTTTCGCGGTTGGTGGTTAGAGTCGCTGTGGTGGTACCAGCACCCAGCGACTCGCCTATTGATCCACAAACCGGGAAAACGCGCAAGATAGGGCCATATGCCCTAGTGGGGAGCGGAAAGCCTAGCGCATCTGAGAAGGCTTCACCTCAAGCAATTGAGTCGGCTTCTCTCCATCTGCAGACGGGATAGAAATCTTCCACCCACCAAAAATCAGCGCACTGTTATTCACGCCCTCAACCAATTTCCCGTCAGTCAAATTAAAGAAGCGTCTGTTTGAGAAATCCTTATCTCGCAGCGAAAATTCGGCCACGTAGCTATTGCCGTCCAAATAGAGACCACCGGTAAAACATACGTTGTTTGGAGAGCGGAATAAGCCGTCGTCAATTGTCGGCTCTAGCAACCAGTCCGTCCCGTAAGACAAACACCGGGGGTCTTCTTTGATGACCTGATAAAAAGCATAGCCATCTCGCTCGTTCGGCGTCACCGGCTGAAGATATGCGAGCAGGGTGCTATGAGCGTCGGCGGCAAGTACAATCGCGTACCAATTTCCCGTCGCGGTGATAATAATCAATTCACCTGGCTTTGCAGTCGACAATTTTTTTGTTTCAAATATTTGTCTCGTCTTCATTGTTTCCTTTTCCCTTCACTATGCCGCCAGCAAACACGCTGGCAACGTCTGCGGCTCATGACGCGCGGCGATCGCGAGCGACATAGCCGCCGCGACGATACCATCAATGCGGCCGGATGCCTTCGACTTATCTAGTTTGCGCGAACCGGCCGGATCGCGGGTGACAACGGCATTGCTCGCACACATCCGCATAATCGGATTTCCCGCGTGATTAATCCGCCGCTGCGCCACCAGCACCTCAAGGTTATCGACGGCCGGACTCATATCCTTGTATCCTTGGCCGAACGGCTCCAGCGGCAACTGAATCGATAGTTTCGCAAGCTCGCGTTTCAAATCTTCGATGCGCCAGCGATCAAATGCGATTGCCTGAATCTCGAACCGGGCCGCGTCGTCGGCCATTGCCTCGGCCACAAGTGCAGGATCGATAACCTTGCCGGGTAACAGCGTTAGGCGTGCGTCGGCTTGCTTCGCCCATAGATCGTATGGGACTCGATCCAAGTCCGATTTCCCGGCAATGTCGAATTCGGGCAGGAAAAAACGGGGTAGCAACTGCACCGTGCCGTCATCCATCGGAAAGGCAAGCACCCAAGCCGTGAGATCCCTTGCGGCGGATAAATCCAAGGCCCCAAAGCAGGGCCGTCCTTCGAGCGCCTTCTCATCGATCGGCCCAAGGTTACAATCATTCCACTCGCGGGCCGCGATAAAGCGCACCGTACCGTCGACACGCTGGTTGAGCACCTTATTGCGGAAGTCGGCCTCCTTGGATGGAATGCGCTGCGCCTGTGCGGCCATGCGCTCGATTTGCTCAAGGCTGTTGAAGTCGCCTAGCGCCGGATTGGCCTTTGCCCACGTTTCCGGACTCCATGGATCGTCCTTGTCACCGGCCGCAAACAGCGACAGGTGGAAACTAGGATCGTCTATTTCGCCAGCCTTCACCCGCGTGCCGTAGTCCAGCATCTCTGAAAAGAAATGAGCGTCATCCTTGGCTTGAGTTGAAATAAGAACAATCAGCGGATTGTCGCGAGCGCCGAGCGCACTATCGAATGCGTCAAACAAATCGCGTTTCGGCCAGTAACCGGCCTCGTCACAGAGAACGAACGACGGGCTCATTCCTAGCTTGCTATCCGCGTCGGCAGACACGGCTTTTAGCACCGAGCCCTTGCCGACGCCCTCCAAAACTTCAATCTCCTTTGAAAACCTAATGATGTTGACGCGCTCGCTAAGCTCCGGATGCGCCTCAAGCAGCGCCTTCACTTCGGCCCATGCCTTTGAAGCCTGCAGCTTGTCGATAGCGGCAAAATAGATTTCGCCGCGCTCCTCCGCTTCCGATCCGCACAAGTGACACGCGGCCAAAGCAGCAGACAGAAAAGTTTTGCCGTTCTTCCTGCCCATTGAAACCACCGCGGTGCGCACCGGCCTGATACCG
The DNA here is from genome assembly GCF_001425835.1 of Afipia sp. Root123D2. Taxonomy (GTDB): domain Bacteria; phylum Pseudomonadota; class Alphaproteobacteria; order Rhizobiales; family Xanthobacteraceae; genus Afipia. The sequence continues at coordinate 1,527,178 of NZ_LMDP01000001.1, read as the reverse complement.
GGCGCGTCCTCGGCGTAAATCGGAGCAAGGATTTCATCAATCTGCCATTGCCGCAGTTTCATGGTAGTGCCGCGCAGCGATCCTTGCGTTACTCGCATGTCTTCACAGAACGCCACCACGCGCTCCAGCCGTGACAGCCCGTCAACCTCCCATGGCAGCACCTTGCGGAGCTTTGCCGCGGCCTTACCCTTTTTAGATTTGGGTTTCGCACCCGGCCCTCTGAGCCCCATTATTCAAGTTCCATTTGTGTCTAGTTGCGAGTCGTTAGCAAAAACTAAGTCCGTGCGATTGGGTGCCGCCGGTACATAGGTGAGGCTTTCCAGTCCTCCGAAGCCCCCTAGGTATTGGGCCACCGTGACCACGACGCCCCATATCTTGCGATTCCGGCTCGCTGGCGCGTTTAATCGCTGGCTGGTGGTTGGGTAGCTTGGGCGCGCTAAACGCACCCAGCGCCACCGCTGCGGTTCCTATTGGAACCAGTCATCGTCAGGCGATATCGGGCTGCCATCTGCCGCGCACCCCTTGAAGGCGCTGCCTAGCTTGGCCTGCCTGTCCGGCCTGTCTGCCACGTTGGTTTTGTAGTTGTGGCAGGATGCGCACATGCTGCGCAGGCCCGACAACGGCGGAAAGGCTGGCCCACCGGCCGCGATAGCAACGCGGTGGTCCACTGCCTTGGCCAACACCGTGCGGCCACGCATCTCGCACACCTCGCACACCGGCTTATCGGCCAGCTTGGCAGCACGTAAGCGCCGCCATGCTGCTGTCGTGTAAGGCCAGCCGCTCATGCCGCGTCCTGCTCGGCGCACCAAGCCGCATATGCTTCATCGCAGGCGCGTTGCTCGGCTGGTGTTAGCGGGCGAGAGGTGCGGGTTGGCGACTCCGGCTTGGGCTTCCGCTCAAGCGGCGCAGTGAACTCCAGCTTGCCACCTTCAACCACCGCGACAATCTCGAGTCCATGCAACACCTTTGAGTCCTCGATCTCCGACAGGCCGGCCGCGCGAACGATGTCTCCTAGCTCGCGCTGCCCCGCCTCTTGGGTGTCCGAGTTGTGGTGCTCCAGGAAGGTGGTGTGATTGTATTCGACGCCAGTCTCGTCAGTTGCAACGATTGCAAGTGTCGACGACGCTGCGCCCTTCACAACGTCCGCCTTGATGATTGTCAGGAGGGTCTCGCCTTCCGCGAAAGCGTGGGTTGCCTTACTCAGCTTGCCAGCCTTGGCTTTCGTTGGCGCGTTCGCCTTGCCACTGCCGCGCGTCTTGCTGATAGCTGCGCTCTTGGCGTCGGTATGGATGATTGGCAAATCCTGAAGCCAGTTTTCACCGGCCAGCCAGTTATGCGGCAACACGCGCCAACGCGGCTCAACGTTGTGCTCAACATAGTGCGCAGCCCACCGGCCGGCTTCGGAGACGATTGTGGCGGCTAGCTCTGCATCTGGAACCAGTTTACCCCATGCCGCCTTCGCATCTTTGCGCTTCTGCTTGTGAGCGTAGGAATTCCAGAAACTCTCAAACCCTGGCGGCGTTTCCGCGGCGGTGGCCGCAAGGCCATCCGCAAGCGGCGGCGTAGCCGCGCCGTCAGAATCATTACTACTACTCATAGCCGCGTCTGGTAGCCGCGTCTTAGTAGTAGTGTCTTTGTCCGCTACGTCAGGGACGGTTAAGGCCAAACCGTCCGCTACGTCAGGGACAGTACTGTCCCCTACGTCAGGGACGGTTAAACCGTCCGCTACGTCAGGGACGGTTGGCATGTGGCCGAGCGCGGCATTGGCTAGGATGTCAGCCGGGACAACGTACCTTGAGGCATTCTTTTGGCCCGTGCCCTTGAAGGTGCGGACAATCCAGCCGGCATGGAGGAGGCAGGCAATGCCATTCTCGACGGTACGCTTAGCTATCGCGCAGCCCTCCGGCGCGCGGGCTTGGAGGTGCGCCACGATATGCCTTAGCGAGGCAAGCGAGTCGCCGCGCGCGTCGTGTTCCCAATCAATCATGAAATCGAGCACCTTGCGGGCTGCGGGCGTTAGCCTATCGTCCCACTCAGCAAGTTGCGCAATATTGCGCTCGGCCTTAATGCTCTTTGGATTATCGGCGCCGTAAGTCCAATACTGCCGGCTACACTTGATTTCGGCCACCGCGCCCGTTTTCTTAGCCTCGCTCATGCTGCGCCTCCATGTGCTGGAGGGCAGCCTTCGCAATGGAGTCCAAGAGTCGGTTGATGTCGTCACCAAAAACGCGAACGTCACCGTTCGGCTTTCGAATGAGCGTGAGCTTGTTGAGGCAAACGTTTTCGACTTCCGCGCTGAACATGCCAGCACGTCGTCCACCCCGCCCAATCGGGCGGAAATTCACGATTTCCAATGTGTAGTCCTATGGAGTGAAATAACCGGACTTTGCCGGGGAATGTGCGCCGTTGGCGGGCGTCTATTCAGGTAGGCAATCGCCAAAATTCGCTATGGGAAACAATGGCAGCAAAATTGCCTAACCTGCGTCTTAAGTGTCTGTAATCATTGAAATCAATCAATCCTGCTGGGATCGCCATCCCCTTTCCAGCCCCGCGGATTGAACCGAACTGCTCGCCCGGCAGACTAACGGTGGAGCGCCGTTGTCTTCGGCGCTTGCGCTCGTAAAGTCGTCCGGCACGGGTGGCGGAGCCAGGGCAGCCGGATAGCCTTGAGTCCGTCACGATTCACGCATTTCTTGGAATTCACGGCAGCGGTCGACTGCCGGGCAGGGAGTTCACCATGATCGGTCTGGTACGCGCCGTCGCCATTTGCGCCGCGCTCGCGGTTGGTCTCGTTTCGGCCCAGGCTGCCGACAAGGCATTCAAGCGTGACGATCTGGCCGATTCCGCGATCCGGCTCGAAGCCCAGATCAAGACCGAGGCCGGGGTGGTGTCAAAATCAGCCGCCACGCTCAAGACCGACGCCGACACCGCGTTCAGGAAGGGCGATTACCGCACCGGACTTCAACTGCTAGGGCAGGTCGCAACGGTGGCACCGAACGACAGCGGCAACTGGCTGACGCTGGCGCGAACGATTTTCCGGATCAAACCGGCCAACGCCCGCGAGCAGACTTTCCTGCGGGAGCGCGCCTCTACCGCGGCCTACATCGCCTATCAGCGCGCGACGACGTCTGACGCCGAGGCCGATGCTCTGGCAGTTCTGGGCCGTTCGTTCGTAGAACGGCGCCTGTGGCGTCCGGCGCTGGATACGCTGCGGCTGTCGCTCGACCAGCGCGAAGTCGCCGATGTGCGAGTGGAATACGAGAAAGTCCGTACTGACCACGGATTCAGGCTGCTGGACTACACAGTCGACTCGGACTCCGCATCGCCACGTGCGTGCTTCGTGTTCTCGGAAGACCTCGCGAAACGAGCCGATTTCTCGCCTTTCCTGACACTGGCCGATACTGACAGGCCGGCGCTGACCTCCGAAGACAAACAACTGTGCGTCGAGGGTCTCAAGCACGGCGAGCGTTACAACATCCATTTGCGCGCCGGCCTGCCATCAACCGTGAAAGAAACCCTGCCGAAGTCGGCCGAGTTCAACATCTATGTCCGTGACCGCAAGCCGCTGGTCCGCTTCACCGGCCGCGCCTATGTCCTGCCGCGCACCGGCCAGCGCGGCATCCCGCTGGTCAGCGTCAATACGCCCGCCGTCGCTATCGACATCTTCCGGATCGGCGACCGCAACCTGATCAACACCGTGCTCGGTAGCGATTTCCAGCGTAGCCTGTCGCGTTATGACCTGACGGACTTGGGCGGCGAAAAGGGTGTGAAGGTCTGGAGCGGTCAGGTCGCCACCGAGCAGACATTGAATGCCGATGTGACGACGGCGTTTCCGGTCGATCAGGCGGTCGGCGAAATGCAGCCCGGCGTCTACGTGATGACCGCCGCGCCGAAGGGACCAGGATCGTCCGCGAATGACGACTCAGGATCGTTGGCGACCCAGTGGTTCATCGTTTCCGATCTCGGCCTGACGGCATTTTCCGGCAATGACGGCATCCATGTTTTCGCCAACTCGCTGGCGACGACGGCGGCCGTCTCCGGCGCTGAAGTCCGGCTGGTCGCCCGCAACAACGAAATCCTCGCGACCAAGAAGACCGACAGCGCCGGACATGTGGCGTTCGAGGCCGGCCTTGCGCGCGGCGAGGGGGGACAATCGCCGGCGCTGTTGTCGGTGTCCGCCGGCAAGGGCGACTACGCCTTCCTGAATCTGAAATCGAGCGCCTTCGATATGAGCGATCGCGGCGTTTCGGGCCGGACCGTTCCAGCCGGGCCGGACGCTTTTGTCTACGCTGAACGCGGCGTCTATCGCTCCGGTGAAACCGTCTATCTGACAGCGCTGCTGCGCGACGGGCAGGGCAAGGCGGTCGCCGGGGCACCGCTCACGCTGGTGGTCGAGAGGCCGGATGGCGTTGAATTCCGCCGCGCGATGGTTCCCGATCAAGGAGCCGGCGGCCGCAGTCTAACCCTGCCGCTCAATTCAGCGGTTCCGACTGGTACCTGGAGAGTTCGCGCATTCACTGACCCGAAGGGCCATGCGGTCGGGGAAACCACCTTCATGGTCGAGGATTACGTCCCAGATCGGATTGAATTTGATATTAAAACCAACGCAAAGCACATTAATGCAGATATTCCTGTAGAACTTGAAGTCGCTGGCCGCTTCCTTTACGGCGCCCCCGCCTCCGGCCTGCAACTCGAAGGCGACATGCTGGTGACGCCGGCATCCGGCCGTCCCGGCTATGCCGGATACCAGTTCGGCGTGGTCGACGATGAAACCGCCAGCAACGAGCGGACCCCGATAGAAGACCTGCCGGAGGCCGACGCCAACGGCAAGGCGACCGTCAAGGTCAGCCTCGCCAAGCCACCGTCTGCCACCCGGCCGCAGGAAGCCCAGATCTTCATCCGCATGGTCGAAAGCGGCGGACGCGCGGTCGAACGCCAGCTGACCCTTCCGGTCGCTCCGAAGGATGCGATGATCGGCGTCAAACCTCTGTTCGCCGACAAGAACGTTGCAGAGGGCGACCCGGCCAAGTTCGATGTCATTTTCGTCGCGCCCGACGGCACATCACTGGCGCGCGGTGGGCTCCGCTACGAGTTGCTCAAGCTGGAGTCGCGTTATCAGTGGTACCGCCAGGGCTCGTCGTGGGACTACGAGCCGGTGAAGTCGAGCAAGCGGGTGGCCGATGGCGAGATTACCATCGCTGCCGACAAACCGGCCCGGATCGACGTCGCGCCTCAGCCCGGCCGCTATCGGTTAGACGTCAAATCGACCGAGGCTGACGGCCCGCTGACGTCCGTGCAGTTCGACGTCGGCTGGTACTCTGACGGCAGCGCCGATACGCCCGACCTGCTGGAGACGTCGATCGACAAGCCGGAGTACAGTTCCGGCGACACCATGACCGTGTCGGTCAACGCGCGCACCGAAGGGTTGCTGACGGTCAACGTGGTCGGTGACCGGCTGCTGACAACGCAGTCCGCCAACGTCAAGGCCGGCCCCAACAAGGTCGGCGTCGCCGTCGGCAAGGATTGGGGCACCGGCGCTTATGTGGTGGCGACCTTGCGCCGTCCGCTCGACGAGGCCGCGAAACGAATGCCGGGCCGCGCGATCGGCTTGAAATGGTTCGGCATCGACAAGGCCGAGCGCACGCTGAGGGTGAGCCTCACGCCACCAGCATTGATCCGGCCCGATACACGTCTGACGCTGCCGGTGAAAATCGACGGCATCAGCCCGGGCGAGGACGCCAAGATCGTGATCGCCGCCGTTGATGTCGGCATCCTTAACCTGACCAACTACAAGCCGCCGGCTCCGGACGACTATTATCTCGGACAGCGTCAGCTCACGACCGAAATCCGTGATCTCTACGGACAACTGATCGACGGCATGCAGGGCACGCGCGGCCAGATTCGCACCGGTGGCGACAGTGCGGCCGCCGAGTTGCAGGGCAGTCCTCCGGCGCAGAAGCCGCTGGCGCTCTATTGCGGAATCGTCACGGTCGGCGCCGACGGCGCCGCCAATGTCACCTTCGACATTCCGGAATTTGCCGGGACCGCGCGACTGATGGCCGTGGCGTGGACCGCAACCAAGGTCGGCCGCGCCGACACGGATGTCACGATCCGCGACCCGGTGGTGCTGACAGCGACGGTGCCGCGTTTCCTCCTGAACGGCGACCGCGGCACGATGAACCTCGATCTCGACAATGTCGAAGGCGCGGCGGGCGATTACGTGATCAGCGTCAAGGCCTCGGGGCCGGTGAAGCTGACAGGCAATCCGGCGACGACGATGCGTCTGGCCGCGAAACAGCGTAGCTCGGTCGCACTTGCGATCGATGCGGCAGGTGCAGGGGCAGGTCAGCTCGACGTCAGCATTACAGGTCCGAACGGCCTGACGCTGGCGCGGCACTATGCGCTCGACCTCAAGCCGGCCACGCAAATTCTGGCGCGGCGATCAATCCGCACGCTGGCGAAAGGCGAGAGCCTGACGCTGACGTCGGATATGTTCTCCGATCTCGTGCCGGGCACAGGAGGGGTGTCGATGTCGGTCGGGCTATCGACCGCGCTCGACGCCGCCACCATTCTCAAGGCACTGGATCGCTATCCATTCGGATGCTCCGAGCAGATCACCAGCCGCGCGATGCCGCTGCTCTACGTCAACGATCTTGCGGCGGAAGCTCACCTGGCGATGGACACCGCCGTCGATCAGCGGATCAAGGATGCCATCGATCGGCTGCTGGCGCGGCAAGGCTCGAACGGATCGTTCGGCCTTTGGTCGGCAGGCGGCGAAGATGCCTGGCTCGATGCTTATGTCACCGACTTCCTGACCCGCGCACGTGAGAAAGGCTTCGCGGTGCCGGATGTCCTGTTCCGTTCGGCACTCGACCGCATCCGCAATTCGGTGGTCAATGCCAACGAGCCGGAGAAGGACGGCGGCCGCGATCTCGCCTACGGTCTCTACGTTCTGGCCCGGAACGGCGCTGCGCCAATTGGAGACTTGCGCTATCTTGCCGACACCAAGCTGAACAACATTGCGACCCCGATCGCGAAAGCCCAGCTCGCAGCGGCGCTGGCGTTGGTCGGAGACCGCACCCGCGCCGAACGGGTGTATTCGGCGGCAGTCGAAAGCCTTGCACCCAAGCCGACACTCGAATTCGGCCGGACCGATTACGGCTCATCTCTGCGTGACGCTGCGGCTTTGGTCTCGCTTGCCAGCGAGGGCAATGCACCGCGTGCGACACTCACAATGGCGGTGCAGCGTGTCGAGGCCGCTCGCGACCTGACGCCGTATACGTCGACGCAGGAGAATGCGTGGCTGGTGCTGGCCGCCCGCGCGCTCGCCAAGGAAGCCAATGCAGTTTCGCTCACTGTCAACGGTGCTCCGGTCAAGAGTGCGCTCTATCGCAGTGAAAAGGCGGCAGAGATTGCGGCGAAGCCGATCACCATCGTCAACACCGGCGAAACGCCGGTGCAGGCGGTGATTTCGGTCGCCGGTGCACCGGTGGTGCCTGAGCCCGCAACCTCGAACGGCTTCAAGATCGAGCGCAACTATTTCACGCTCGACGGCAAACCCGCCGATCCATCGAAGGCGAAGCAGAACGACCGGTTCGCCGTCGTGCTGACCGTCACCGAAGCCAAGCCGGAGTTCGGTCACATCATGGTGGTGGATTATCTGCCCGCGGGGCTGGAGATCGACAATCCAAACCTCGTGTCGTCCGGCGACGCGGGTACGTTGGACTGGATCGAGGACGGCGCGGAGCCGGAGCACACCGAGTTTCGTGACGATCGTTTCAGTGCATCGATCGACCGGACGCGCAAGGACAAGGCTGTATTCACCCTGGCCTATGTCGTTCGCGCGGTGTCGCCCGGCAAATACGTACTCCCGCAAGCCTATGTCGAAGATATGTACAATCCGTCGCGCTACGGCCGAACCAATACCGGGTCCGCCGAGGTGCGGCCGGCGAAATGACGGCGTCAGCGACCATAGCGCCGGCCAATGGCTCGCGACGCTGGCGGCGCGTCAAAATTGCGGGAATTGCTTTCGCCGCGATGTGTCTCGCCGTCACCGGTGTGTTCGCGGCCTGGGTGATCTCGCTCCCGCCGCTGCCGCTGGAGCACGCGAGGCGCGGCTCGATCACCGTGGTCGATCGGCACGGCAAACTGCTGCGCGCCTATGCGATGGCAGATGGCCGGTGGCGGCTGCCGGTCGATGCCAGGACCGACGTGGATCCGCGCTATATCGGCCTGCTGCTCGCCTATGAGGATCAGCGCTTCCGGTCGCATCACGGCGTCGATCCGCTGGCGCTGGGCCGGGCAGCGCTGCAACTCGTGACGCGCGGCCACATCGTGTCCGGCGGGTCGACGATCACAATGCAGTTGGCGCGGCTGATGGAGCCGCGGCAACAACGCTCCGTTTACGCGAAGCTGCATCAGATCGTTCGCGCCGTCGAACTCGAGCGCCAGCTCAGCAAGGATGAAATCCTTGACCTCTATCTGATGCTGGCGCCGTTCGGCGGAAATCTGGAAGGCGTGCGCGCGGCATCGCTGGCCTACTTTGGCAAGGAGCCAAAGCGGCTGTCGCTTGCCGAATCCGCGCTGTTGGTCGCGCTTCCCCAATCGCCGGAGAGACGCCGTCTGGACCGTCATCCCGACGTCGCGCGAGTTGCGCGCGACCGCGTGTTGCGACGGATGGTCGAGGAAGGACAAATCTCGAATGAGGATGCAGCCCGCGCGATGCGGATGCCCGTGCCGCGCTTGCGCCAGCAGATGCCGATACTTGCTCCGCACTCGACCGACCGAGCCATCTCGATCCTGAAAAATCGACCGGCGATCCAGTTGACGCTGGACTCCACCATTCAACGCTCGCTTGAAACTCTCGCTCACGATCGCGCGGCAGCGATGGGCCCGGACATTTCGGTCGGGATTCTTGTTGTTGACCATGCGACCGGCGAAGTGATCGCCCATATTGGTTCGCCTGACTATTTCGATGAGCGCCGGGCAGGGCAGGTGGACATGACGCGCGCGGTGCGCTCGCCCGGATCGACGCTTAAACCGTTCATCTACGGCCTTGCCTTCGAGGACGGGTTCGTGAATCCCGAAAGTCTGATCGACGACCGGCCGTCGCGTTACGGCAATTATGCACCGGAGAACTTCGATATGAAGTTCCAAGGCACGGTTACCGTGCGCCATGCGCTGCAAATGTCGCTCAACGTTCCCGCCATCGCATTGCTCGACCGCGTCGGCTCAAGCCGGTTATCGGCACGGATCAAGCAGGCGGGCGCGGAGTTGATCCTGCCGAAGGACGAAGCGCCAGGACTGGCGATGGGGCTCGGCGGGGTCGGTATTACGCTGTCGGATCTTGTTCAGCTGTACGCGGGGCTGGCGCGGCTGGGCAGCACCGTGCCGTTGCGCGAGATCGCCCGCACCGGCCACGGAAGCGAACCGGACTTCCGCCGTCTTCTGGACCCTTCGGCTGCCTGGCAGGTTGGGAACGTTTTGCTTGGAACGCCCCCGCCATTGAATGCCCCGCGTCATCGCATCGCCTTCAAGACCGGCACCAGTTATGGCTACCGGGACGCCTGGTCGGTCGGCTTCGATGGCCGTTACGCGATCGGGGTCTGGGTCGGGCGCGCGGACGGCGTTCCGGTGCCCGGTCAATTGGGCCGGACGGCCGCCGCGCCGATCCTTTTTGATGCCTTTGCCCGCACCGGCAAACTGCCATTGCCGCTCGCCAGAGCCCCCCGAGGAACCCTGGTTGCCAGCAACACCAAGCTGCCGCTGCCGTTACGGCGATTCAGGCCGGCTGGCGATTTGCTCCGGACTGGCGGCGAGCAGCCGCTCAAAATCCAGTTCCCGTTGAACGGGTCGCGGATCGATGCGTCCGACATGGTGTCCGAAAGTGAAACAACCCTGCTGCCACTGCCTGTGAAAGTGGCCGGCGGTGAACTTCCGATGACCATGCTGGTCAACGGGATTTCGGTCGGTGAGATCGACAGCCGCCGGCAACGGATGGTCAAACCGCCGGGAAAAGGGTTTGTCAGATTGACCGTGATGGATGCGACGGGCGCGGCGGACACAGTTGTCGTAAGAATTCAATAGAACCGGTCTAACCGGTTGTCGCCCTAACGGTTTCATCGTATGCGGAACCGATGGCTGAAACCTTTCAACAACCGCGATTTGGCGCGCCACGTGAGCCGGCCGAGGCAAAAAACCCGGGGCAGGTGCTGGTGCGCTTGCTGGATTTCGTTGCCGCCGGCCGAATTCGCCCGATCGTGTTTCTGGTGATCTGCGGCGCGCTGTTCATCCTGCCGGGTTTTTTCAATATCCCGCCGATTGATCGCGACGAGGCCCGCTTCGCGCAAGCCACCAAACAGATGGTCGAAAGCGGCGATCCGGTCGATATCCGCTTCCAGGATGAGGTCCGTTATAAGAAGCCCGTTGGCATCTACTGGCTACAGGCGGCCGCGGTCGAAACCGCGTCGAAACTCGGTGTGCCGCGCGCCCAGCTGCGAATCTGGCTCTATCGGGTGCCGTCCCTGATCGGCGCGATCGGCGCGGTGCTGCTGACCTACTGGACTGCTCTCGGATTTGTCAGCCGGCGAGGCGCGGTGATTGCCGGCCTTGTGATGTGCAGTTCGATCCTGCTCGGGGTCGAGGGGCGACTGGCCAAAACCGATGCGATGCTGCTCCTGACCACCACTGCAGTGATGGGGGCAATGGCGCGCGTCTACCTGTCATGGCAGCGCGGAGACGTGTCACCACGTCCGTCGTGGGCGTTGGCGGCGATCTTCTGGACGGCGCTGGCCGGCGGAATTCTGCTCAAGGGCCCGCTGATCCTGATGTTCGTGGCACTGACCGTTGTCGCACTGGCGATCCTCGATCGTTCGGTGGAATGGCTGTGGCGTCTGCGGCCGGTATGGGGCGTGCTATGGACGCTGGTGCTGGTGCTGCCGTGGTTCGTCGCCATTTTCCTCAAATCCGGCGAAAGCTTTTTCGCCAATTCGCTCGGCGGCGACATGCTGAGCAAACTGACAAGCCCGCAAGAGTCGCACGGTGCGCCGCCCGGTACATATTTCGTGCTGTTCTGGCTGACATTCTGGCCGGGCGCGGCGATGGCCGGCATGGCCGCACCCGCGATCTGGCGCGCGAAACGCGAGCCGGGCGCGCAGTTCCTGCTGGCGTGGCTGGTGCCGTCGTGGATCGTTTTTGAGATCGTCATCACCAAGCTGCCGCACTACGTGCTGCCGCTTTATCCCGCAATCGCAATCCTGATCGTCGGCGCGCTGGAGCGCAAAGTGCTGTCGCGCTCGCCATGGATCGTACGCGGCGCGGCGTGGTGGTTCGCGGTGCCGGCTATCCTGTCGGTCGGCGTCATCGTCGGGGCAATCTCGCTGCTGTTACAGCCGGAATTCATCGCGTGGCCATTCGCCGCCGGAGCTATGATTTTCGGCTTGTTCGCATGGTGGCTGTATGACGACGAACACGCCGAGCGGTCGTTGCTTAACGGAATTGCTGCGTCTTTCTGTTTGAGCGTATGCATCTATGGGGTCGTGCTGCCGTCGCTGGCACCGCTGTTTCCCAGTGTCCAAATTGCCCGCGCGCTCCGCAGCGTCGAGTGCGTCGGCCCCCTTGCAGCCGCCGCCGGCTATCACGAGCCCAGCCTGGTATTCATGGCCGGAACGTCGACGTTGCTCACCAACGGATCGGGCGCGGCGGACTTTCTGCAGAAAGGAAGCTGCCGTTTCGCGCTGGTGGAGTGGCGTGAGGAGAAGGCCTTCGCCCAACGCGCGGAGACCATCGGACTACGTTATTCGCTGACGACGCGCGTCGAAGGGTTCAACTTCTCGCGGGGACGCTCCGTCTCCGTTGCGGTGTTCACCTCCGAAGGCACGAAATGATATGGCCGCGAATGTAGGTCATCCTTTGCCGGAGACTTACATGAGCCGGGCAGCGGTGCTCGGCTGGCGCTCAATGGCCAGGCTTGTGCGACCGCCGTCGCATTCACGCCGCGCGGAAGCCCGTCGTCGGCAGGCCCGGCATTGGTTGGCGTTGACCGCAGCCCTCGCCGTGGCGATTGCAGCGTTGATGTACACCTTCGATGTTACCGCTATTGTGGCGATGCCGCCGCGTGGCACCGCGAGCCTGTGGCCGCTGCATATTCTCACGGCTTTCGGCAAGGCGAGTTACATTCTCTGGGCCTTGTTCATGACGATGATTGCGGCGCTGGCGCTCGCGTCCGCCGCGCGGGGGAATAGAGCGGGAATCCTGATCGGATTCGGAACGCGTATTCAGTTCGTGTTTTTCGCGGTTCTGGTGCCGATGCTTGCTGGCGAGGTCATCAAGGGTATTGTGGGGCGCGCACGGCCGTTCGTCGGCGGCCATGCTGATCCCTTCAATTACTCCCATTTCGCCTGGACGGAAGCCTATGCGAGTTTTCCATCGGGGCACGCCAACGCCGCCTTCGCGCTGGCCTTCGCGATGTCTGCGGTGTGGCCCCGTCTGCGCGGTGCAATGTGGGCCTACGCGGTCATCATCGCCCTGACGCGGATAGCGCTTCTTGCCCATCACCCAAGCGATGTGGTCGGCGGCGCGCTGGTCGGCATTGTCGGCGCAATGGCGGTTCGTTACTGGTTCGCCGCCCGACGGCTGGTATTTACAATCCGCCCGAATGGTACAATCGAGCCGCTCGCTGGAGCCTCGTTGCAGCACCTGAAAGGGGTTGCCCACCGGGCGTCCGCCCCATAAGAAGCGGACGCCCCTGAACCCTACGGAACCGGAACTCCCTGGCCGAATACGCTGGCCGAGGCGGTCAGATTGATCGGATGATGAGCGACATACCACCAACCCGGAATGCGACGGCTCCGGCTGTATCGATCGTTGTGCCGGTCCGCAATGAAGCCGGGAACGTCGCACCGCTTATCGCCGAGATCGCCGCGGCGCTCGATGACCGCTGGGCCTATGAGATCGTCTACGTCAACGACGGCTCGACCGATGCGACCGCCGAGCGGCTGGCCGAGGAGATGGGCAAGCGGGCAAACCTGCGGCAGGTCCGCCATGCCAAATCGTCGGGCCAGTCCGCGGCGGTGCGGACCGGCGTTCGTTTTGCCCGGGGCGGGATCGTTGCGACACTGGACGGCGACGGCCAGAACAACCCGGTCTTTTTGCGGGACCTGATCACGGCGATCGAAAACGGCGGCGCCAGGACCGGCCTTGCGGCCGGGCAGCGTGTCGGGCGGAAAGACACCGGGTTCAAGAAATTCCAGTCGCGGGTCGCCAACGGCGTGCGCAACGCGATCCTGCGCGACGGCACGCGCGATACCGGATGCGGCCTCAAGGCCTTTCGCCGCGACGTGTTTCTGGCGCTGCCTTATTTCGATGGGTTGCATCGGTTTCTGCCGGCGCTGGTACGGCGCGAGGGATACGACATCGTCTATGTCGACGTCATAGATCGGCCACGTCATTCGGGCGTATCGAACTATGGATTTTTCGACCGGCTGTGGATCGGGATCATGGATCTCGCCGGCGTCTGGTGGCTGGTCCGCCGCAAGAAAACCACGCCGGTGGCAACCGAGGTGACGTCGTGATTATCCAGATCGGACAACAACTCTGGGACTACCTTTACGACGTGTTCGTCGCCAAGTTCGATTTCTGGCTGGCGTTCGGTCTGGTCGCGCAACTGTTCTTCACCGCACGTTTTCTCGTACAGTGGATATCGAGCGAGCGCGCCGGCATGAGCGTGGTGCCGATGGCGTTCTGGTTCTGCTCAATGGGTGGGGGAATCATGACCCTGATCTACGGCTTTGCCAAACGCGAGCCGATCATCATCCTTGGACAGGCGCTGGCGACGGTGATCTACATCCGCAACATCATGCTGATCCTGAAGAACAGGCGCAGGCAATCCGAGACCGCGCGCTGACCGGCTGAGGTCAGCCCTTCGCGGCGTTGAAGACCTCGAAACCTGCCGCAAGATCGGCCTTCAGATCGTCGAGGCTTTCCAACCCGATGTGAAAGCGCAGGGCCGGTCCACCCGGCGCCCATGTCGTCGCGGTGCGATAGCCGCTGCAGTCGAACGGAATCACGAGGCTTTCAAAGCCGCCCCACGAGTAACCCATTCCGAACAACGTCAACGCGTCGAGGAAGGCGTCGACGGCCTTCTGCGGCGCGGGCTTCAGCACGATGCTGAACAGGCCGCTGGCGCCGGTGAAATCACGTTTCCAGATCGCATGACCGGGATCGCTTTCCAGACCCGGATGGAGCACGCGAAGCACTTCAGGGCGGGCCGCGAACCAGCGCGCCATATCGAGGCCGGATTGCTGGTGATGGGCAAGGCGGACCGCAAGTGTCCGCAGACCGCGCAGGGCCAGAAACACATCGTCGGGGCCAGCGCAAACGCCTAGCAACCGGATCGCCTCCGTAATCAGCGGCCATGCCGTGGCATTGGCCGCGATCGTTCCAAACATGATGTCGGAATGCCCGCCGATATATTTGGTGGCTGCCTGGATGCTGATATCGACACCCTGATCGAGCGAGCGATGATACAGCGGCGTCGCCCATGTGTTGTCGTCGATGACGAGAATGCCCTTGTCGTGCGCAGCCTTGGCGATGGCCGGAATATCCGGCATCTCGAACGATTGCGATCCGGGTGCCTCCACCACGACCGCCCGGGTGTTCGGCTTGAACAGCGTGGCCACGTCGGCGCCGATCAGGGGATCGAAGTAACTCGTTTCGACGCCGTAGCGCTTCAGGAGACTGTCGCAGAAATTCCGCGTCGGCCGGTAGGCGCTGTCGATGACGAGCAGGTGATCGCCTGACTTCAGTACGGCGAGCAGCGTGGTGCTGATGGCTGCGACACCGGATGGCGCAAGGCCGACACCGGCGCAATTGGCTCCTTCAAGTGTCATCAATGCATCGATGAGCGCTTTCGTGGTTGGTGTCCCATGGCGGCCATACTGAAATTCTCCGCGATGCGCGTGGAGATCCTCGGCGGTCGGATAAAGCACGGTCGAACCGCGCACGATCGGGGGATTGATGAAACCCTTTTGCGCCAAGGTATCGCGTCCGGACGTCACGAGTCCGGTTGCGGGTGCGAGGGTTCGGGAAGGCTTCTTATCTTGTGGAGATTTCATGGGGCACATTCATTGCCGCGGCTGGATAAGCCGACGAATAGGAGAGCGAGGTGTCGGGAACGTCTGACAGACGGGATAATTGAGTAAGGAGACGGGGAACGCAAAGGTCAAGCCCTTGACCCGCCACGCCAGCCGTTCTGTTATGGGCTCCAAGTATTTACCTGGTCTCGGATCGGATATCGGACCCTCGATTCCGTTCGTTGGTTGCCGGATGGCGCGGCTGATCCGGGCTGGATATTTTTGAAAGGCACCCGTTATGAAACGCTCATCGCTCGGCATTGTCGTTGCTCTCGCTGCCGTCGGCTACATTCACGGCGCAGAGGCCCAGACCTTCAAGACAGTACAGGACCGCGGCATTTTGTCATGCGGCGTGAGCCAGGGATTGCCCGGCTTTTCGGCACCCGACGACAAGGGTAACTGGACCGGCCTCGATGTCGATGTCTGTCGCGCCATTGCTGCGGTCGTGCTGAACGATCCCAAGAAGGTGAAATTTGTGCCGCTGTCCGCCAAGGACCGCTTTACCGCACTGCAATCCGGTGAAATCGACGTCCTGTCGCGCAACTCGACCTGGACGCTGTCGCGCGACACCTCACTCGGTCTGAACTATACCGGCGTGACCTATTACGACGGTCAGGGCTTTCTGGTCCGCAAGGCGCTCAAGGTGAACTCCGCGCTGGAACTGAACAGCGCATCGATCTGCGTGCAGACCGGCACCACCAATGAGCAGAACGTCGCCGATTACTTCAAAAGCAATAACATGAAGTACGAGATCATCGCTTTCGGCACGGCGGACGAAACACTCAAGGCATACGAATCGGGGCGTTGCGATGTTTTCACCTCGGACGTGTCCCAGCTCTATGCCGAGCGCCTCAAGCTGGCGAATCCGGAAGATCATGCAGTGCTCCCCGAGGTGATTTCCAAGGAGCCGCTGGGCCCGGTCGTGCGCCATGGCGACGATCAGTGGTTCGACATCGTCAAGTGGACGCTGTTTGCGATGATCAATGCGGAAGAACTCAACATCACGCAAAAGAACGTCGATGAGATGGCCAAGGCGAGCAAACCCGAATTGAAGCGCGTGTTCGGAACCGACGGCAACCTCGGTGAACAGCTCGGCCTGACCAAGGATTGGGTGACCCGGATCATCAAGGCGGTCGGCAATTACGGCGAGTCGTTCGATCGCAATGTCGGCGCCGGCTCCAAGCTCGGGATTTCGCGTGGCCTCAACAACCTCTGGAACAAGGGCGGCATCCAGTACGCGCCACCGATCCGCTGACCCGACCGGTCGCTGCGATGGCAGCCGAGCAGCGAAAGCCTCCACTCCAGCTTCTCGCCCGGCTGCGCAGGATATTGGGCGGCCGCGCCGGTTGGGGCGGCTTCGTATTCCAGATCGCGTTTCTCGCGTTATTGGTCTGGGTCGGCTACGAGATCGTTGCCAATGCCCGCGCCAACCTCCAGGCCCAGCGCATTGCGTCTGGTTTCGGCTTCCTGTCCAACACCGCCGGATTCGGCATCAGTCAGACACTGATCCCGTATTCGGAGTCCGACAGTTACACCCGCGTATTCTTCGTCGGATTGCTGAACACGCTGGTGGTGTCCGCGATCGGCATCGTATTCGCGACGATCATCGGCTTTCTGGTCGCGCTGGGGCGGCTGTCTCCGAACTGGCTGCTCGCGCGCGTATCAGGCGGCTACGTCGAGTTGATCCGCAATCTGCCGCTCCTGTTCCAGATATTGTTCTGGTACCTTGCGGTGCTCGGCGCGCTGCCCAGCCCGCGGCAAAGCGTTTCCCTGTTCGATGCGATTTTCCTGAGTAATCGCGGATTCGTGGTACCGGCGCCGATCCCGCAGGGATCGTTCGGCACATTCATCGCTGCGATCGTGATCGCCATCGCCGCGTCGTTGGTGATGCGGGCCTATGCGCGGCGCCGTCTGTTTCAACGAGGAGAGACACTGACGATCTGGCCGCTTGCACTGGCGATGCTGGTTGGGCTGCCGCTGCTTGTGGTGTTGCTGTTCGGCGCTCCGATGCACTTCGAGGTGCCGGTCCTGCGCGGATTCAATTTCGCCGGCGGCTCGCGTGTCGCCCCCGAATTCGTGGCGCTGACGCTGGCGCTGTCGACCTATACGGCGGCCTTCATCGCGGAAATCGTACGCGCCGGAATACAATCGGTGCCGAAGGGGCAGATGGAGGCGGGCGCCTCACTCGGCTTGCCGCGCCGCACGACGTTGCGCCTTGTCGTGATTCCGCAGGCGCTGCGGGTGATCCTGCCGCCTTTGACCAACCAGTATTTGAATCTGACCAAGAATTCGTCGCTGGCGGTGGCTATCGGCTATCCCGACCTGTTCTCGGTGTTCGCGGGCACCACACTGAGCCAGACCGGGCAGGCGGTCGAAATCATCGCCATCACCATGGGCGTCTATCTGGCGATCTCGCTCGTGACCAGTGCGATCATGAGCCTCTATGGCTGGCGGATCGCGCGGAGTATGGGCGCATGACCGATCAGACCGCATCGTCATTCGTACGACAAGAGATCGCGCCGCCGCGCACTCCTCCAATCGCGACGACCGGGCTTGCGATATTCGTACGCACGCGGCTCCTGAGTTCGCCATTCAACATCATGCTGACAATCGTCAGCGCGTTGCTACTGTGGCTGACGATCGTGCCGACAGTCAGGTTTCTGCTGGTCGACGCAGTCTGGAGCGGAGCCGACCGGACCGCCTGCCTGCAGGCCAACGTCGGTCATCCGGTCGGAGCGTGCTGGCCATTCGTTCAGGCGAAATTCAGTCAGTTCATCTATGGTTTCTATCCGGACGGCGAGCGATGGCGGGTGAACCTGACCTTCGGACTGGGTGCGCTTCTCCTGCTGCCGTTGCTGATCCCGCGCGCCCCGGCGAAAGGCCTGAACGCAGGGCTGTTCTTCGCTGCATTTCCATTCGTCGCGTTTTTCCTGCTTCGTGGCGGCGGCTTGCGCGGGTTTGTGATCCACTGGCTCGCCGACCTCGGCTCGGCATTTTCATCGAGCTTTCGGGAAGCCGGGCAGCGGCTCGATTTTTCCGCTGGCACAATTGCGACCGGCTTACCGGCTAAATTACTCGGCCTGGTGGGCAAGGTGCTGGTCGGCATCGGAGATGCGATTGCGTTGGTTTGTTCTCCGCTGATCTGGCTGCGCGACTACATCGATGCGTTCGCCAGTTCGCTGTGGGCCGATCTTGCCTTCAGCGCGATCCTCGTCTCGATCCTCGTGTTCCTGGTGACGGGTGGATTTCGCAATGGCTGGCGCGGTCTATTCATCAGCCTCGCCACATTCGCCGGAATCGGCCTGTTGATTCTTGTCATGGGCCTCGACCAGGGCGGCCTGCCGCTCGTCGATACCCGGCTCTGGGGCGGTCTTCTAGTGACGATGGTGGTGTCCATCACCGGTATCGTCGCGTCGATGCCGGTCGGCATGGCGCTCGCGCTCGGGCGTCGTTCGACAATCCCGTTGATCCGCATCTTCTCTATAACCTTCATCGAGTTCTGGCGCGGCGTGCCGTTGATCACGGTGTTGTTCTTCGCTACCTACATGCTGCCGCTGTTCCTGCCCGGAAATTTCACCATCGACGGACTTGTGCGGGTGCTGATCGGCATCGCTCTGTTCGCGGGCGCCTACAACGCCGAGGTGATCCGCGGCGGACTGCAGGCGATTCCGCGCGGGCAACCGGAAGCCGCCAGCGCGCTCGGCCTGTCGCACTGGAAAACCACGGCGTTGATCGTGATGCCGCAGGCCTTGCGTCACGTCATTCCTGGTCTCGTCAATAGCTTCATTGCGCTGTTCAAGGATACAACGCTGGTTCTGATCGTTGCGATCTTCGATCTGCTTGGACAGTTGCGGGCATCCTTTGCCGATCCGAATTGGGCGACGCCGACGACGTTGTTCACCGGCTTTGCCTTCACTGGAATTATCTATTTCGTGGTCTGCTTTGCGATGTCCCGCTATTCGCTGTTCGTCGAGCGCCGCCTCAATGCACACCGCAACACCTGAGACGAGAACATCATGACAGGTGATCCGATCGTATCCATTGCGGGTCTCAACAAGTGGTACGGGGACTTCCACGTATTGCGCGACATCGACCTCGAGGTCGGGCGCGGCGAGCGTATCGTGATCTGCGGGCCATCCGGGTCCGGCAAATCGACGCTGATCCGCTGCATCAATGCGCTGGAGGAATTCCAGGAAGGCAAAATCATCGTCGACGGGATCGAACTGGGACCGAACCTGCGGCGCGTCGATGAAGTGCGCCGCGAGGTCGGCATGGTGTTCCAGAGTTTCAACCTGTTTCCGCATCTCACCGTTCTGGAAAACTGCACACTGGCGCCGATCTGGGTCCGCAATATTCCTAAAAAGGAAGCTGAAGCCGCAGCGATGAAATATCTCGAGCGGGTGCGGATTCCCGACAAGGCCAACAAATATCCAGGCCAGATTTCCGGCGGTCAGCAGCAGCGCGTCGCCATCGCTCGCGCCCTGACGATGAATCCCAAGGTGATGCTTTTCGACGAGCCGACCTCCGCACTCGACCCGGAAATGGTCAAGGAGGTGCTGGACACCATGGTGGATCTCGCCAAGGAGGGCATGACCATGCTGGTCGTGACCCACGAAATGGGCTTCGCCAAGGAAGTCGCCAATCGCGTGATCTTCATGGACGCGGGTCAGATCATCGAAGCGAACACGCCGGATCGCTTCTTCTCGAATCCGCAGCATGCGCGGACCAAGCTATTCCTCAGCCAGATCCTGCGCTGAGAGACCGCCTTACGCCTTTTCGTAAGGAACGCTGATCTTGCTCTTCTTCTGCTCAAGCCATGCAGGCACCGGCAGATTCTTTGAGCGCAGGAATGCCGGATTGAAGAGCTTCGACTGATAGCGTGTGCCGTAATCGCAAAGGATGGTCACGATGGTATGTCCGGGGCCGAGGTCTTTCGCAAGACGGATAGCGCCGGCGATATTGATACCGGACGAACCGCCGACACAAAGACCTTCATGTTCGAGAAGATCGAACACGATCGGCACGGCTTCCTCGTCCGGAATGAGATAGGCCTTGTCGGCCTTGACGTCTTGGATGATGGGGGTGACGCGGCCGAGGCCGATGCCCTCAGTGACCGAGCCGCCCTCCGTTGATTTGACCTCGCCATGGTCAAAATAGTTGTACATCGCGGCGCCGCGCGGATCGGCGACCCCGATCATGATGTCCTTTTTCTTCTCGCGGAGAAAACTCGACGTACCCGCCAGTGTACCGCCGGTGCCGATGGAGCAGATGAACCCATCCACCTTGCCGTTCGTCTGTTCCCAGATTTCCGGACCGGTCGAAACATAGTGAGCCTTGCGGTTATCCAGGTTGTTCCACTGGTCGGCAAAGATAACGCCGTTCTTCTCGGTCTTGCGCAACTCATCCGCGAGCCGGCGGCCGATATGCTGGTAATTGTTCGGATTGCTGTAGGGAAGCGCCGGCACTTCGACCAGTTCAGCGCCGAACAGCCGCAGCACGTCTTTCTTCTCCTGGCTTTGCGTTTCCGGGATCACGATGATGGTGCGATAACCGCGCGCGCCAGCGACGAGAGCGAGGCCGATTCCGGTGTTGCCGGCGGTGCTTTCAACCACAAGACCGCCCGGCCGGAGTTCACCGCGCTTCTCCGCTTCGAGGATCATCTGCTTTCCCGCGCGATCCTTGACCGATTGGCCGGGATTCATGAACTCGGCCTTGCCGAGAATTTCGCAGCCGGTCATTTCCGATGCGCGCTTGAGCTTGATCAGGGGGGTGTTGCCGATAGCGTCGACGACGTCTTTATGGATGTTCATGGGACCGCAATTCGCGCAGGAAAAAGGCAGGATGAGACAATCAACCTAGTTCCGCGACGCGGTCTGCACAAGTGTTCAGGAATAACGGTTTCATGCAGGTTTCGCGAAAATCACCTGACGCACGTCAATGTTTCCCGACAGAAATCCGGCTTCGCAATAGGCCAGGTAGTATTCCCACAATCTGCGAAACCGCTCATCAAAACCGAGTGGCATCAGGTTCGGCCAAGCCGCGCGGAAATTGTCTCTCCATGTCGCGAGCGTCTTGGCATAATCTTCTCCGAAGATGCGCTCCCGGATGACAGGTACACCAAATTTGTCGCCGAGCGATTTCAGCACCTGCGGGGAGGGCAGCATCCCGCCCGGAAAAACGTAACGCTGGATGAAGTCGACCTCGCGTCGATAGGTCTGGAAAAAGCGATCCTGAATCGTGATGGCCTGAATTCCGGCGAAGCCGCCGGGTTTCAACCGGTCGCGCAATTGACCGAAATAGTTCGGCCAGAACTGTTCTCCGACCGCCTCGATCATCTCGATGGATGCAATGCAATCATACTGGCCGCGTTCATCACGATAATCCTGCAGACGAATCTCGACTTTTTCACTGAGGCCGGCCGCCTGAATCCGCCTCTGCGCGAAATCATGCTGCTCGGTACTGATCGTCAGGCCGACCACTTTGACGTCATAGCTTTTGGCGGCGAACTCGGCGAACCCACCCCAGCCGCAGCCGATCTCCAGCAATTTCTGACCCGACTGGAGATGGATCGCTTCAGCGAGGCGACGATACTTGTTGTGCTGTGCGGCAGTCAGATCGTGGGTGTTGTCCTCGAAGATCGCCGATGAATAGGTCATGCTGGGGTCCAGCCACGCCGAATAGAACGCGTTGCCGATGTCGTAGTGCGCGTAGATGTTGCGGCGGGCCTGCCGCTTGGTGTTGCGATGGAACCAGTGCTGCAGGTGCTGGACCGCGCGCACGAGCGGCTTGTTGCCGAGCATCACCTGGATGAGATCGTGATTGACGCAAAAGATGTAGAGAAACTGCGTCAGATTGGGCGTGTCCCACTCGCGGCGCAAATAGGCTTCGGCGATTCCGATATCTCCACCGTTAAGGAAGCGCCACGCAAAACCATAACTGTGAATGGTCATGGTCGCGGCGGGACCTGGCTCGAGGCCACCGCATCGGATCGTGCGCCCATCCGGCAGCGTGATATCGAGTGTCCCGCGGCGCAGTTTTGCCGCGAAACCGAACGCCAGCCTCACGAGACGCGGCACGTCCCGCAACACAGACTCCACATTGTCGGGAGTCACGGTAATCAGATCAGACATCGCACAAGTCCATCAATCTGATGCGGCTCTGTATCCGGTATCCGGAAGTGTATTGTCCGAGTGGTTGCCGTCTGAGTTTGGGATTTCCCGTTTTGAAACTGCCCAGCCCCTCTTGCACCGCCGGCACGCTGGATTGTCCATCGGCTGCGGTGTGCATAAACCTCGCGCCTTTGAGCCAAAGACGCAAGACCTCCGGTGAACCGCGCCACATGATTTTAAGTGTCATGGGAGGGCAGACAAATGAACGTATTAGATTTGTCGATGTCAATTTCCTGCACTGACCTGAAGAGGGGCGAGGGCCGCGGCGCCCGTCTCGAAAATCCGCAACTTGAGGTCGATGGATGCAGCAGAAGCATCGAGCGCCTGGGCTACGGAAAGGCGACCGGAATACGTTCTCGTCGAAACCGATTCCGGCCCGGGCGCCGCACCAAGCGTCCGGTTGCCTTGAATTGCCCGGAGACGCTTCGGGTCCGCGAGCGCCGCTCCATCGTGGATGCTCGCATATCGCAGAGCTTAGCTCGCGGTCACGACCCGCCCGGAACGCCGACGTGACAAATGCGCATCAATGGATCGAAAATATCGGGTGAAATCTTTGTAATGAATGGCTGTTCACAATACGCGGTGCGCCAAAAGTTCATATTTTTCAGGACAAACTTGAATGTCTGGCGCAGCTCCCTGTGGAGTACTCAGGGTGCGCTCACATTAACATAGCTGTCCGCTATCCAGCCGGGTCGCTAGAATACCGCCTTGTTCAGCGAATCCCTTGGCTGGTGGTCTTGTTCCAGATTCAATCTTTACGCGACATACGCGCGCGGCTGTCGCGGCCGGCGGCGACATGTGCCCTGCTTGCGGCCGTTGCGTCCTCGTCGGGCTGTATTTTGACCACCGATCTTCCAGACCCCGCGCTCGATATTCCCGCCGCCTACAAATCCGACGCAAGCCGGGGGCAGGAACATCCACCCGCGCTGGACTGGTGGGGCGGCTTCCGGTCCCGCGAACTCACTACCCTGATCGAAGAAGCCCACACCGTGAATCTGGATATCGCCGCGGCGACATCCCGTATCCTGCAGGCAGATGCCCTCGCGCGACAAGCCGGCGCCAGTCTGTTTCCGGCGGTCGATGGCGGTCTGTCAGCAACGCGATCCAGGTCGTCGAACACATCGAGCTCCGTGACGAGCGGAACGACATTGAGGCGCGGTGAGGTCACGACCTATTCGGCCACACTGAGCGCGAGCTACGAAATCGATTTCTGGGGCAAGAACCGCGATGCTCTTCGGGCAGCCGAGGAAACGGCAAATGCCAACCGTTTCGATCGTGACGTTGTCGCTCTCACCACAATGGCGAGCGTGGCAAACGCCTATTTCCAGGTTTTGGCGGCTCAGGACCGGATTGCAACGGCGCAGCGCAATATCGCCAGCGCCCAGCGCGTCTACGACGCCATCAAGGCGCGGGTCGACGCCGGCACCGGCTCAGACCTCGATCTCGCCCAGCAGGAAAGCCTGCTGGGCAACCAGCGGGCGCAGTTGCCGCCGTTACGCCAGACGCTTGCGCAGAACCAGAACATCCTCGCGACGCTCGTGGCGCGCCCACCACAGAGCCTCCGCGTCATTGGCGGCTCATTAAACCGGATATCCGCTCCGCGCGTCACGCCCGGACTGCCGTCCGAGTTGTTGACCCAACGCCCCGACATCCGACGACAGGAAGCACAACTCGCGGCTGCCACCGCCAATGTCGGCAGCGCGCGGGCGCAGTTCTTCCCGAGCATTCAACTGACCGGGCAGGGCGGCTATCAAAGCGCGGCGCTCGTGGCGCTCTTCTCGCCGCAATCGGCCTTCTTCAGTCTGGCCGCCGGACTAACCCAGCCGATCTTCGATGCCGGACGAATTCAGGCCAATTTCGATCTGACCAAAGCCCAGCAGGACGAGTTGCTGCAGACCTACCGCAAGACCGTGGTGTCGGCATTCGCCGACGTCGATAACGCCTTGGTGGCGATCCGGCAGACGACCGAGCGGCTCCGATTACAGAGGATCGTCGTGTCAGCCTCGCGGCGGGCTTTCGACCTGTCCACGCGGCAGTTAACGGCCGGAACTGCCGACATCGTCACTGTGCTAAACACGCAATTGACGTTATTTCAGGCTGAGGATTCGCTGGCGCAGGCTCAGCTCGCACGGCTTCAGGCCATCGTCAGCCTGTACCAGGCGCTTGGAGGCGGATGGATGCCGAAGGTTGAAGGGGCGAGCAATGCTCTTTAAGCCCGATCTGAACGACACGGCTAAAGCAGCCGGCGAGGGCGTCGCCAAGGTGGCATCAGGCGCCCGCCGACGCACGGTGTCCATCGCCATCGCCCTGCTGATTGTCGGCGGCCTCGGTTACATCATCTGGTCGTCCTATCAGCAGGAGCATCGCGCAGGGCGCACAATACCGGAGCAAGCCGTTCCTGTGCTGGCTGCGAGCCCGCGTATCGAAAACATGCCGGTCTATCTCGACGGCGTCGGAACAGTCCGCGCGCTCAACACGGTTACGGTCCGCGCCCAGGTCGATGGCAAGCTGCTGTCGGTGAATTTCAAGGAAGGGCAGGACGTGAAAGCCGGCGACGTTCTCGCCGAGATCGATCCGGCGATCTACAAGGCACAATACGATCAGGCCGTTGCCAAGAAGGCCCAGGACGAAGCACAACTCGCGAACGCGCGCATCGATCTGACGCGCTATCAACAGCTCGCCGCCTCGAAAGCCGGATCAGCGCAACAGGCCGATACCCAGCGCGCCACCGTTGCGCAACTCGAGGCGCTGGTGCAGTCCGATCAGGCGGCGATCGACAACGCCAAGACCACCCTGGACTATACCAAGATCATCGCGCCGCTGTCCGGCCGCGCCGGTTTGCGACAGGTTGATCAAGGCAACATCGTTCATGCCTCCGATGCAACCGGCATCGTCGTCATCACGCAATTGCAGCCGATTGCGGTGCAGTTCAGCCTGCCACAGCAGCAGATCGTGCGGGTCAATGCAGCGGCGGCGAAAGGCACCCTGGAAACTGACGTGTTCGGCAATGACGGCAAGACGATTGTCGATAAGGGCAAACTGACCGGCGTCGACAATCAGGTCGATCAAACAACCGGCACGGTGAAGATCAAGGCCGAGTTTCCCAACGCCGACTTCCAGCTCTGGCCGGGGCAGTTCGTCAATGTGCGCCTGAAGGTGCAGACCCTCGACAAGGCCCTCGTGGTTCCAACCGCCGCCGTTCAGCGCGGCCCGAGCGGCACTTTCGCGTATGTGATCGGCGCGGACAACATCGTGAAGGCAAAACCGATTACAGTCACCCAGCAGACCGAAACCGATGCGGTGATCGCCAAGGGGCTGACGGTCGAAGATCGCGTCGTGACAACCGGGTTCGCCAACCTTGCCGATGGCGCGAAGGTCTCCATCGGTCAAGAAAGTACGCCGGAGCAGGATCTCGCGCCACAGAAGCGCCAGCAAAAAAAGGGCCGCCGCTAATTGAACCGATATGATCGCGGAACGATGAGATGAGCGTCTCCGAACCATTCATCCGCCGCCCGATCGCGACGTCGTTGCTCGGTATCGCGCTTCTGATCGGCGGCGCTCTGGGATACTGGTCGCTGCCGGTGTCCGCGTTGCCGCAGGTCGATTTCCCGACGGTGCAGGTGTCGACGCAATTGCCGGGTGCGAGCCCGGATGTGGTGGCGTCGCTTTTGACCGCGCCGCTGGAACGGCAACTCGGGCAAATCCCGGCGCTGTCGACGATGATCTCGACGAGTTCGTTCGGCGTCAGCCAGATCTCGCTGCAGTTCGACCTCAACCGCGACATCGACGGTGCCACGCAAGACGTGCAGGCGGCGATCAACGCTGCCGCCGGAACGCTGCCGAAAAACCTGCCGTATCCGCCGACCTACGCCAAGGTAAATCCCGCCGATGCGCCGGTGATGACGCTGGCGCTGACGTCCGAGACGGTGTCGCTTCGCTCAATGAGCGATCTTGCCGACACGATGATGGCTCAGCGCCTCGCACAGATCAGCGGTGTCGGGCGCGTCTCCGTCCTCGGTGGATTGAAGCCCGCGGTCCGGGTGCAGGCCGATTTGTCCCGGCTCGCGGCCTACGGCATTTCGATGGAGGATCTGCGCACCGCCATTGCCGGCGCCAACGTCTCGGGCCCGAAAGGCTCGCTCGACGGCGCCCAGCAGGCCTACACCATCGCGGCCAATGACCAGATCGCCGCAGCCGATGCCTACAAGGCGATCATCATCGCGTACCGCAACGGCTCGCCGGTCACGATCGGCAACGTCGCGCAGATCGTGGACGGACTTGAGAACGACAAGACCGGCGGCTGGTACCAAGGAACGCCGGCAGTCATCATCGACATCCAGCGCCAGCCCGGCGCCAATGTCATCGATGTCGTCCGGCAAATCCGTGCCGAAATTCCGAAATTGCAGAAGGCCGTTCCGGCGGCGGTGAAGCTGTCCATCGTCAGCGATCGCACCGACACCATCAAGGCGTCCGTGAAGGACGTTCAGTTCACGCTCGTCCTCAGCGTAATCCTGGTCACGCTGGTGGTGTTACTGTTCCTGCGCTCGATACGCGCGACCATCATCGCGGGCGTTGCCCTTCCGCTGTCGCTGATCACCAGCTTCGGCATCATGTATTTTGCGGGCTTCAGCCTCGACAACCTTTCATTGATGGCGCTGACCATCGGCACCGGGTTCGTGGTCGACGACGCCATCGTCATGATCGAAAACATCGTTCGCCACATGGAGAATGGCGAAAGCGCAATGGATGCATCGTTGCGCGGTGCGAAGGAAATCGGGTTCACGGTGATTTCGCTCACGGTCTCGCTGATCGCGGTGTTCATTCCACTGCTGTTCATGTCGGGATTGGTCGGGCGCATGTTCCGCGAATTCGCGCTGACCCTGACGATTGCCGTGGTGACGTCGGCAATCGTCTCGCTGACGCTGACGCCGATGATGTGTTCACGAATGCTGAAAGCGCATGGCGAGGAGCGGGCAATCCCCGGCCTTGCCGCGGTCAGCGCGTTTATCGACCGCACTGTCGAATCCTACCATCGCACGTTGTTGTGGGTGTTGCGGCATCAGCGCGCGACACTGGTGGTCACGTTCCTGACCATCATCCTCACTGTCGGTCTTTATATCGTGGCTCCGAAAGGCTTCCTGCCGCTCCAGGACACGGCGTCGATTACCGCCGTGACCGAAGCCGGGCCGGACGTGTCATTCACTGAAATGCAAGCGCGGCAGGAAGCCGTCGCCAAGGCTGTACAAGCGGACCCTGACGTGACCGGCGTGGTGTCGGTGATCGGCGCAGGCTCCGTCAACCCGACCACCAATGTGGGGCGTCTGGTAATGACGCTGAAGCCGCGCGGTGATCGCAAGCTCGGTGTCGGGGATATCGTGACCCGGCTTAAGGAACGCGTCGCGTCGATTCCGGGGATGACCGTTTACTTCCAGCCGGTGCAGGATATCCAGATCAGCACTCGCGCCAGCCGATCACAGTACCAATACACCCAGACCGGGACCAACGCGCCGGACGTGACGCTGTGGGCGAACCGGCTTGTTCAGGAGATGCGCCGCGACCCGTTGTTCCAGGATGTTTCGTCAGAATCGCAGGAAGGCGGATTGCGAGCGTTGATCGATGTTGATCGGCAGCGTGCCGGACAACTCGGCGTCTCGTTGCAGGCGGTGAACGACACGCTCAATGACGCCTTCAGCCAGCGCCAGGTTTCGACGATCTATGGTCAGGCCAACCAGTATCGCGTGGTGCTCGAGGCCATGCCCGAATATCAGCGTGACGCCTCGGTGCTATCGAAACTCTACGTGCCCGGAACCGCGGGCGCACAGGTGCCGATCGGCACCATCGCTACCCTGAAACGGACGACGGCGCCGCTGGCGATCTCGCATCAGGCACAGTTTCCGGCGGTTTCGCTCAGCTTCAATCTGGCGCCGGGCGAGGCACTCGGCAACGCCGTGACCCGGATCGCCGAGATCGAGAAGCGAATCGGGATGCCGAACATCATCACCGGGCTGTATTCCGGCGATGCTGCCGAGTTCTCCCGCTCGCTGGCGGGGCAGCCGTGGCTGATTCTCGCGGCGCTGATCACGATCTACATCGTGCTGGGCGTTCTGTACGAAAGCTACATCCATCCGATCACGATCCTGTCGACGCTTCCGTCCGCGGGCATCGGCGCTATTCTGGCGCTGATCCTGTGCGGGCAGGATCTGTCGGTGATCGGCCTGATCGGCATCATCCTGCTGATGGGCATCGTCAAGAAGAACGCGATCATGATGATCGACTTCGCGCTTGAGGCGGAGCGTCATCAGGGCATGACGCCTTACGATGCGATCGTGCAGGCATGCCTCCTGCGCTTCCGGCCAATCATGATGACGACTCTGGCCGCGTTGTTCGGTGCGCTGCCGCTGGCGCTGGAAAGCGGCACCGGCGCGGAACTGCGCTTCCCACTCGGCGTCTCGATCATCGGCGGACTGCTGCTCAGCCAGTTGCTGACGCTTTACACCACGCCCGTGATCTATCTGGCGCTCGACCGTATCAATCGCCGCATCGAAAAAGCCGTGCCGCCCGCCGGTGACCTGCCGTCGCCGCCGATCGCCGGGGTGACCGAGGGTCTGCATTGAGTTCGCTCTCTGAACCCTTCATCAGACGGCCGGTCGGCACCACGTTGCTGGCGATCGGCCTGTTTCTTGTCGGTGCGGTGGCCTACAACTTCCTTCCGGTCGCCAGTGTGCCGGCGGTTGATTTCCCATCAATCCGCGTCAGCGCCCAACGGCCGGGAGCTGACCCCTCGGTGATGGCCGCGACCGTCGCAGCCCCGCTGGAGCGACGGCTCGGCGAGATTTCCGGCATCGATCAGATCACCTCGCAAAGCTCGATCGGTTCGACGAGCATTTCGCTGCAATTCGCCATCGGCCGCGACATCGACAAGGCCGCACGCGATGTTCAGGCCGCAATCAACGCGTCGCTGAGTGATTTGCCGACCGATCTCCCGACACTGCCGAAGTTCCGCAAACTCAATCCCGCTGCCTCACCAGTCCTGATCATCGCGCTGACCTCAAAGACCATCCTGCCGAGTGCGATGTACGACATCGCCGACACCGTCGTGGCACAGCGTATCTCGCAGGTGCCGGGGGTGGGCGAGGCGACTGTGAGCGGCGCGGATCAACCGGCGGTACGCATCCAGATCAATCCGGGAGCATTGGCGACCGCCGGAATTTCCAGCGAGGATGTGAGAACCGCGATCGTCAATGCCAATCCGATCGGACCGGTCGGCATCTTCGACGGCGACCGGTTAGGAGAAACCATCGCGATCAATCCGCAAATGCGAACCGCCGTCCAGTTCCGCGACATCATTGTCAAGAACTCCAACGGCAATTCGGTGCGCCTGTCGGATATCGCTACGGTCGAGGATTCCACCCGCAACAGCCGCTCGTTTGCATGGTTCAACAAGCAGCCGGCCGTGCTGATCCTGATCACCAAGCAGCCCGACGCCAATGTCATCGAGACCGTCGATCGGGTGAAGGCGTTGCTGCCTGAATTGAAACAATGGATTCCGGGCGGCGTGGAAATATCGATTCTCTCCGATCGCACCGGCACGATCCGGGCCAGCGTCGACGACATGGAGTGGACGTTGTTTGCGACCGCTTTTCTGGTGATGGTCGTCGTCTTCATCTTCCTGCGCCGGCTCACGCCGACCATCGCAGCAGGCATTTCGGTGCCGCTGGCGCTGACCGGCACATGCGCCGGGATGTGGCTTGCAGGCTATTCGATCGACAATCTGTCGCTGATGGCGCTGGCGATTTCCGTCGGCTTCGTGGTCGACGACGCGATTGTCATGATCGAGAATATGTATCGCAATCTCGAACGAGGGTTGACGCCGTATCAGGCCGCGCTCGAGGGATCGAAGCAGATCGGGTTCACCGTGCTCTCGATCAGCCTGTCGCTGATCGCCGCATTCACTCCGCTGATCTTCATGGACGGCATCGTCGGGCGGCTGTTCCGCGAGTTCTCGATAACGCTGACCTTCGCAATCCTGGTGTCGATGGTGGTGTCGCTGACCGTGACACCGATGATCTGTGCACATTACGTCAAGGAAGCCGTTTCAGCGGATGCGACACGCTTCGACCGGCTGGTCGAGGGGACGCTGTCGCGCGTGGTGAGTTTCTACGAACGGACCTTGCGCGTCGTACTCGGTTTCCCGATTCTGACCCTGATCGTGTTCATTGCCACCATTGTCTTGACGGCAACACTGTATGTGACGGTTCCCAAGAGCTATTTTCCCCAGGACGACAGTGGTCTCATCATCGGTTCAACACGTGCATCGGCTGACGTGTCCTTCCAGGCCATGCTCGGGCTTCAACAGGAAGTTGCGGATATCGTGATGGCCGATCCTGCCGTCGATGGCATCGGATCGTCTCTGGGAGGCGTGAACGGTACCGGCTCCAATCGCGGCCGCATGTTCATCAATCTGAAGCCGGTCGCCGAGCGCGACGGTCTGTCGACGCAACTGGTCATCGACCGGTTGCGCCGCAAGCTGACTGCCGTGCCCGGCATCCGCCTGTTCATGTTCGCTGCTCAGGACCTGCGGGCGGGAGGGCGGCAAAGCGACTCCAACTATCAGTACACACTGGTCAGCCCCAATCTCGATCTGCTGGCGAAATGGTCGCCGATCGTCGCCAAGAAACTGGAAGGCGTCGAAGGTATCACCGGTGTATCCAGCGACCGCGAAACCGGAGGGTTGCAACTGACACTGTCGATCGACCGGCAGAAAGCCTCGAGTCTCGGCGTCGACGTGCAGGACATCGACAATGCTCTGAACAACGCATTCTCCCAGCGCCAGATCTCGACCGTCTATACCCAGCGCAACCAGTACAAGGTTGTGATGGAGGTGGGATCGCAATTCCAGGGCGACCCGGCCGACCTCGACCGCATCTACGTCGCCGGCAGCAATGGCGCGCAGGTGCCGCTTTCGGCGGTCATCCACACCAAACGCGAACTGTCGCCGTTGTCGATTTTCCATCAGGGGTCGTTCCCGTCGACCACTGTTTCGTTCGACACTCTGCCAGGCGTGCCGTTGCAGACAGCAATCAACAATATCGAGCGCGCGGTCGGCGAATTGCACATGCCCGAAGGCATCCGCACCAGCTTCGACGGAAATGCGGGCGACAGCCAGAAAACAACCGGGCGCCAGCCGTTGCTGATCCTGGGCGCGCTGATCGCCGTCTACATCGTTCTCGGCGTGCTCTATGAAAGCCTACTTCATCCGCTGACCATCATTTCGACCTTGCCGTCGGCCGGTCTTGGCGCCTTGCTGGCCTTGCAACTCACCAACACGCCGCTAACAGTCATCGCTTTCATCGGCATCATTCTGCTGATCGGCATCGTCAAGAAGAACGGCATCATGATCGTGGACTTTGCACTCGAGGGCGAACGCCATCGCGGGCTGTCCTCGGCGGAGGCAATCTTCGAGGCCAGCATCGCGCGCTTCCGCCCGATCATGATGACGACGATGGCCGCATTGCTTGCAGCCGTGCCGCTGGTCCTGGCGGTCGGGCCGGGGACGGAACTGCGGCGGCCGCTCGGCATCACCATTATCGGCGGTCTGATCGTGTCGCAGATCCTGACGCTCTACACCACGCCGGTGATCTACCTGCTGATCGACCGGCTGCGGGACCGGAGACGAACAGTTCCGCTGCCGGGGGCGGCACCGGCCGAATAGCGTCTGCCGGCATCGCTGAAGCCGACATTGCTGAAGTCTCGGGTGCAGCGTATAGGCTGGCCCATGTCAGCCGCTCCCGAGACCACGCCGCCACAAGAGTTCCCCGAATGTCCGCGGTGCGGCAAGCCCGAACCTTTGTGTATCTGCGACGAACTTGAGCCGATCGAAAATCGGATCGAGGTCGTCATCCTGCAGCACCCGCAGGAGCAGGACAGGGCGCTTGGAACAGCGCGGCTCACGGCACTCCAGCTTGCGAACTCGACGCTCAAAATCGGACTGTCGTGGCCGAGCCTGTCGAAGATTCTCGGCCGCACCGTCGATCCGGCGCGCTGGGCCATTCTCTATCTCGGATCGGCCAAGGTCGCGGACCTCGCGACCGACCGGGATATTGTCGCCATCGACCGCAAGGGGCAGCCCGAGGATCACCAGCGCGCGATCCTCGAAGACATCGAGGGCATCGTGGTGCTCGACGGGACCTGGAGCCAGGCCAAGGCTCTGTGGTGGCGGAATGCCTGGATGTTGAAGTGCCAGCGCGTCATCCTCGGACCGGCGAATCCGTCACTCTACGGCAAGCTGCGCCGCGAACCGCGCCGCGACGGATTATCTACCATTGAGGCGACCGCCATGCTGCTGGGACGTCTGGAGCGGCGCGCGGACGTCGAGGCGGCGTTGATCGGCACCTTCGAGCGAATGCTCGCGAAATATCGCGAGGCGCAAGCCACGGTTCCGGAACTCGCGCCAAAGCCTAGGCCGAAACGCGATTGGCGCCGCAAAAAGCCAAAGTAATGTCGGCATGTATTGCTGTATAATTTTGATACTGCTCGATTTTTAGCTTCGCCGCGTGGACTCGGCCGGAAGGCGATTGCAAAATTTTTGCCGACATCTGTCACACCACAACGTGCTGTCTCGTCTTGTTTCCGGGAATTGACCCATAACCAAGGAAACAACATGAAACCGAGACTGAACCTTTTCGCGATGCCGGATTTGCTCACACCGTTGCTCGATTTTGGAACCAGCATTACCAAGAACGGCCTTGAGCCGAGCCTAATGGAACTGGTGAAAATGCGAGCCTCGCAGATCAACGGCTGTGCTTTCTGCCTCGATATGCACGCCAAGGACGCCCGCAAGGCCGGTGAGACGGAAGCGCGTCTCTATCTGCTTCCCGCATGGCGGGAGTCGCCGCTGTACAGCGACAGGGAACGCGCGGCACTCGGGTGGACCGAAGCACTGACACTGGTATCGGAAAACGGCGCCCCCGACGATGTCTATGAAGCGGTGAAAGCGCAGTTCTCCGAGGAAGAGCAGATCAAGCTGACCATGATGATCATCGCCATCAACGGCTGGAACCGGCTTAACGTCGGCTTCCGCACCGTCCATCCCGTCAACGCTGCACGTACGGCAGCCTGATGGCATCGGCCTCTACACTGGGCGCAGCGGACTCATTCGATCCGCTGCGTCCCAAGCTGATCCGGATCGCATACCGGATGCTAGGGTCGGTCGCGGATGCGGAAGACGTCGTGCAGGACGCCTTCATCCGCTGGCTCTACACCGACCGGGATGCGGTTCGCGAACATGAGGCGTTCTTGCGCCGTGTGGTGACCCGGCTTTGCCTCGACCTCCTGAAATCGGCCCGACGACGGCGCGAGACCTATGTCGGGCCGTGGCTGCCCGAACCTGTCGTGGAATCCGGGGACGAGGAGATCGACGATATCACGCTGCCGCTGATGGTCGCGCTCGAACGCCTGTCGCCGCTGGAGCGCGCGGCCTTCCTGCTCCATGACGTTTTCGGCGTCGGCTTCGACGAGATCGCAGAAACGATCGGCCGTGAGCCGGCGACCTGCCGCCAACTCGCGAGCCGCGCCAGAATCAATGTCCGCTCCGCACGACCACGATTCGCGGTGCCGAAAGAGCAGGGGCTGGAGATCGCCGCCGCCTTCTTTACGGCATCCCGCAGCGGCGACATGAAGAAGCTGCAAGCGTTGCTAGCTACCGATGTCACCGTTCATGCCGACGGCGGGGGCAAGCGGGCGGCCGTCGCCAAGCCGATCGTTGGAATCGACAAGGTGGTGGCATTCCATACATCCCTCGCGCAGTTTTTCACGCAACATCCATCGCGCATCGTGCACTATGGCTTCATCAACGGCCTGCCGGGGTTCATCACTCTGGAGGATGACGGAGTGCCCCAAACGACGGCGCTCCAAATCGACGACGGCCAGATTGTCGCGATCTATGTGGTGCGTAACCCGGACAAGCTGCGGCACATCGACGATCAGGTGATTCACTGACTCCGCTCGATGCCGTATGGACGGCCGCGCGCATCGGCCCGCGAGATACTGCGCCGGCCGGATGGAGCACTGTCGTCTGTTTCAGGCGCCAAGCGGTGCTGAGCCCTGGAAAGGCGCAGGGGACAAACTGGCGCAGGTTGCCTAAGAGAGTGGTTGTCTATAAGAGTTTCGCCGGTTGAGGCCACGTGGCGGAGTGGTTACGCAGCGGTCTGCAAAACCGTTTACACCAGTTCAATTCTGGTCGTGGCCTCCAACACTCTCATCGCAGGTTGCCCTTTTTGAGCGATTTGAGCTTTGCAAGACTGGGGGCCTTTGTTATATGCGGCCCCATTGCTGCTTCGGCAGTATTCCTCGGTAGCTCAGCGGTAGAGCATTCGACTGTTAATCGAATGGTCGCTGGTTCGAATCCAGCCCGGGGAGCCAAAAACTCCACAAACTCAGATATTTATACAAGATTTTGACCGCAATTCCTGATGCGGGCCAAGCGACGTGCGCGGGAGCCTCCAGGTGCCGTTGCAGCCAACGGTCGTGAGAATCGCCGAATTCCGTCTGATCGAGGCGAATCCACTCCCGCGCAAATATGGGTTCGCGAACCGCAACCTTTCATATCCCAAGCGCCAATAGAGCTCGGGATTCCCACTGTTGGCGGACGGGCCGATGATGACGCCCTGCGAGACTTGCATCGCTCCGACGCTTGCATCAATGATGCCGCGCAGAAAGCCCCGTTGCGCGGGGACAATAGCTGCTTGCGAGGATATTTGATGTCAGACGTTTCGACCGCCCGCCAGAACATGGTCGATTGTCAGGTGCGGCCCAGCGACGTGACCGACTTGCGCATTATCGATGCGATGCTTGAAATTCCGCGCGAGGCATTTGTGCCCGGCGATCGCCGCGCGCTGGCCTATATGGATATGGACCTCGACGTCGGAGGAACTCCGGCCGCCAAGGAATATCTCATCAAGCCGGCCGTTCTCGCCAAGATGCTGCAGGCTGCCGAGATCACCGAAGCCGACCGTGCCCTCGTGACAGGTTGTGCCACCGGTTATGCTGCCGCAGTGGTTGCCCGTTTGGCGGGGGAGGTTTTCGCTGTCGCATCGACGGAGGAGATGGCTGCGGCTGCTCGCACCGCGCTCGGTAATTCGGGAACAGCCGGCGTGACTGTGTCCTCAGGGCCGGCGGGAGAGGGCGATCCTGCCTATGGCCCCTACGATGTGATCGTTCTCAATGGCGCCACGGAAATCGAGCCGGAAACGCTGTATAAGCAACTCAAGGTTGGGGGGCGCCTGGTCGGAGTCTTTGCAACCACCCGGCCGGCACGTGCAACCCTCGTAACCCGATCGCCCTCGGATTATGGTACTCGGGCACTCTTTGACGCCGCCGCACCCGTCCTGCCGGGCCTTGAGCGAGTGCCAGCTTTCAGCTTTTAGGGCGAGCCGGTAGCCGGTACAGAAGTGTGGCCCCAATGTCCCATGTGGGGACTTTCCGACCGGAAAGTACGGATGGGGTTCCGTCACACCGCGCCGCCGCATATGTTGGCGCGGGGAGCGGGCTCTCATTTGAGTCGATGATCCGGCGTGCGGATTGATAATCCAGCAGTCGGCCTTGGGAACGGATGGCATGTTGAAGAAGAATGGGGCGTGGCGGTTTGCAGGAGCTGCGGTAGCGGCACTTACGCTGTTCGCGGCGAGTACGCCCGTCCTTTCGGACACGATCGAAGCAGCTCTGGCCCGCGCCTATCAGAACAACCCACAGCTCAATTCCCAGCGCGCATCGGTGCGCGCGACCGACGAAAACGTTCCACAGGCCTTGTCGGGCTATCGTCCGAGAATCGCGGTGTCGGCGAGCGTCGGTGGTCAGTATACCTCAGTCAAATCGGACACCACGACCAACACACCGACCGGTCCCGTACAGTCTTCACAGGTCCTGAGCGGAACGCAGATACCGCGAAGCGTAGGCGGGACGATCACCCAAACACTTTACAATGGTGGCCAAACGGGCAATCGCGTTCGCGCCAGCGAGAGTCAGGTATCGGCCGCGCGCGAAGGTCTGCGAGTCCTTGAGCAGAGCGTTCTGTTGTCGGCGGCCACGATCTACATGGATTATCTTCGCGATTCAGCCATCGTCGAAGTTCAAAAGAGCAACGTGCGCGTGCTCGATCAAACGCTGAAGCAGACGCGTGATCGTTTCAACGTCGGCGAGGTGACCCGTACCGACGTCGCGCAGTCGGAAGCTCAGCTTGCGGCCGGCCGCACACAGTTGCTGACGGCAGAGTCCAACCTCACGACGACGCGCGCGAATTTCCGACGCATCATCGGCAGCGACCCGATGCAGCTAGCGCCCGGTTCGCCGGTTGACAGGTTCCTGCCCAAAACGCTGCAGACGGCGGTCAATCTCGGCCTGATCGAGAATCCGAACGTCACTGCCGCAATGTACGGCATCGACGTCAGTCACCTGCAGGTCAAGATCAACGAAGGTGCGCTGTTCCCGACCGTGACTTTGCAGGGCAGCGTGCAGCAGGCATATGAGCCCACCTTGGCGTATAGTCGGCAGTTCAGCGCCTCGGCGGTGGCTAATCTGTCGGTTCCTATCTATCAGGGTGGCGCCGAATACGCGCTGATCCGGCAGTCAAAGGAATCGCTCGCACAGCAGAGGCTGAACCTCGATCGGGTTCGCGACCAGGCCCGCGCCGACATCGCTCAGGCATGGGGACAGCTACTCGCCGGAAAGGCGCAGGTCTCCTCGGCGCAGTCGCAGGTGGAAGCTGCCGAGATCGCACTCAACGGTGTTCGCGAAGAAGCTCGCGTCGGCCAACGCACCACGCTCGACGTGTTGAACCAGCAACAGGCGCTGGTGAACGCCCGTGTGGCGCTCGTCACCGCGCAGCATGACCGCGTTGTGGCATCCTACAGCGTCCTCAACGCAGTCGGGCGCCTGTCGCCGCAGGTCCTCAGGCTGAAGACCTCAATCTACGATCCGAACGTGCACTATCAGCAGGTTCGCGACAGTTGGATCGGCGTTCGCACACCCGACGGACAATAACAGCGTTCATCGGCACATGATCGCTCTGCGATCCTGAGTGTCCATGAACGTACGTGCGTGGTCCGCTACCGATTTTTACCGCACGACGTTGTGGTGAAAGCCTCGTAGTCGGACCCGATTGCTTGCAATCAAATGTTACGATGCCGTACCTTTTACGAAGGTGACGAAGCGATTCGTGGCGATTGTGTGCGGCTTTCTAAGGCCGTCGATGTGGAGTCGGAGATGAACCAACCGGCAAAGGCGCAGGAGCCCTCGATGGAGGAGATTCTGGCGTCGATCAGACGGATCATTTCCGATGACGAGGCTAAACCGGCTGCGGCTGCGGAGCCGGCAAAGCCCGAGCCCGCCAAACCCGCCGTTGCGAAAACAGAGCCTCCGCGCGCCGCGCCCCCGGCATCGGATCCGAAGCCCGCTCCCGTGCGAACCGCCGGTGCCTTATCGTCCGTCAAGCGACCTCCGCCAGCGCCCCCGGCGCCGGTCGAGAAGGTTGCCGCCGCCGCTCAACCAGAAAAGAACAGCCAGGCCGAGATCGATGCGATGATGGCAAGCTTCGACGCGCCGGCGCAGACTGCTGCTGCCGCCGCGCCGGAAATTGATGAGTCCGAGAGCGACGTTTTCGAGTTGACCGAACAGATGGCGATGCCCGAACTGCCCCCAGTTGCATTTCAGAAAATCGAGGCCGATGACGACCTCGAATTCGCCGAATCCATGCCCCAGACACCGACACGTCCGACACCGATCGATCCTCCGACCTATGAGCGGGCGGCCTATAACGCCCTTGCGGAAGCTCCCAGTATGCTGTCGAACACAACCGTGTCTTCGGTCGAGTCCGCATTCAACGCGCTCGCAAGCACGGTGCTCAGCAACAATGCCCGGACCCTCGAGGATCTGGTCAAGGAAATGCTGCGCCCAATGTTGAAGTCGTGGCTCGACGACAATCTGCCCAATCTGGTGGAGCGCATCGTCAAATCCGAGATCGAGCGCGTATCCCGGGGCCGATAATCTCCGCTCCGGCAGGCTTTACGCCGAAAAACCTCCATTTTGACGTGTTGACTTGATGCGCGCCGGAAGGTTTCTAGCGCATCAGTCCCCATTTTGATTGCAGTCTCATGATCGAAAAGACCTATCTGCCAGCCGATATCGAAGGCCGCATCGCGCGCGCGTGGGAAGAAGTGGGCGCCTTCAAGGCTGGGCGGCCGGAACGCCGCGACGCGGAGCCGTTCACCATCGTGATTCCGCCGCCGAACGTCACCGGCTCGCTCCACATGGGTCATGCGCTGAACAACACGCTGCAGGACGTGCTGTGCCGCTTCGAGCGGATGAGGGGCCGGGATGTGTTGTGGCAACCCGGCACCGATCACGCCGGCATCGCCACCCAGATGGTGGTGGAGCGGCAATTGATGGAGCGGAAGCTCCCGGGCCGTCGCGACATGGGTCGTGCAAAATTTGTCGAGCGGGTCTGGGAATGGAAAGCCGAGAGCGGCGGGACCATCGTCAATCAGCTTAAGCGCCTCGGAGCGTCCTGCGACTGGTCGCGCGAGCGGTTCACCATGGATGAGGGGCTGTCCAAGGCTGTTCTTAAAGTTTTTGTGGAACTTTATAATGCCGGCCTAATCTACAAAGATAAAAGGCTGGTCAATTGGGACCCCAAGCTATTGACCGCGATCTCCGACCTTGAGGTCCAGCAGGTCGAGGTCAAAAGCAGTCTCTGGCATCTGCGCTACCCGCTGGAAGGCGTGGAGTTTAATCCGGAGAACCCAGCCACCTTCATCGTCGTTGCCACGACGCGTCCGGAAACCATGCTGGGCGATACCGCCGTCGCGGTGAACCCGGACGATGAGCGCTACAAGCATGTCGTCGGCAAACACGTGATCCTGCCTCTGGTCGGCCGGAAAATTCCGATCGTCGCCGACGCCTATTCCGATCCTGAAAAGGGATCGGGCGCGGTGAAGATCACACCGGCGCACGACTTCAACGACTTCGAGGTCGGCAAGCGGCACAGCCTGGCGCAAATCAGCGTTCTCGATCAGGAGGCGCGCCTGTCGCTGTCCGGCAACGAGGACTATCTGCGCAACCTGCCCGAAGGCTCGCTGATGTTCGCCGAAGAGCTGGACGGCATGGACCGGTTCGCGGCCCGCAAGCTGATCGTGTCACGTCTTGAGGAATTCGGCTTCCTCGACAAGATCGAACCCAACACGCACATGGTGCCGCATGGTGACCGTTCGGGCGTGGTGATCGAGCCTTATCTGACCGACCAGTGGTACGTCGACGCCAAAACGCTCGCCGAACCTGCGATCGCGGCCGTGCGGAACGGCGAGACGTCTTTCGTCCCGAAGAACTGGGAAAAAACCTACTTCGAGTGGATGGAGAACATCCAGCCGTGGTGCATCTCGCGTCAGCTGTGGTGGGGTCACCAGATCCCGGCCTGGTACGGTCCGGACGGCAAAGTCTTCGTCGCGGAATCCGAGGAAGAGGCCGTGGGCCATGCGCTCGGCTATTACGTCGAGAAGGAAATCATCACGCCGGAGCAGGGCGATGAGATGGCCCGCGACCCCGCAAAGCGCGAAGGTTTCATCACCCGCGATGAAGACGTCCTCGACACCTGGTTTTCGTCAGCGCTGTGGCCGTTCTCGACGTTGGGCTGGCCAGCCGATGATATCGACGTCAATCGCTATTACCCGACCAATGTTCTGGTCACCGGCTTCGACATCATCTTCTTTTGGGTCGCCCGCATGATGATGATGGGTCTGCACTTCAAGAAGGAAGTGCCGTTCCGCGACGTTTACATTCATCGTCTGGTCCGCGATGAGAAGGGCGCGAAGATGTCGAAGTCGAAAGGCAACGTCATCGATCCGCTCGGCGTCATCGACCAATACGGCGCCGACGCACTGCGCTTTGCGCTGGCGCGCGCGGCGGCTCAAGGGCATGACATCAAGCTCTCGCCCCAGCTTGTCGAAACCAATCGCAATTTCGCGACCAAGCTGTGGAACGCCGCACGGTTCGCCGAGATGAACGGCTGTGCACGGATCGACGGTTTCGATCCGGCGCAGGCCAAGGATCCGCTCAATCGCTGGATCGCCCATGAGGCGGCGCTCACCACCCGCGAGGTGACCGAAGCGATCGAGACCTATCGCTTCAACGACGCTGCGGCGGCCATCTATCGTTTCGTCTGGAACGTTTATTGCGACTGGTACCTGGAACTCGCCAAGCCCGTGATGATGGGCGCGGACAGCCCGGCGAAAAACGAGACGCAGGCATCGGTGGCGTGGGCGCGCGACGAAATCCTCAAGCTGCTGCATCCGTTCATGCCATTCCTCACCGAGGAGTTGTGGGCCGTGACGGAAAAACGCGAAGGCCTGCTCACGCTCGCCGAATGGCCGTTGCGCAAGCAGGTCAACGCGGCCGCAATGGCCGAAACGATCAACGCCGCGATGGCCGGCGATCCGCTGGCGATGACAGTGATGCCAACTCACGCGCCGTTCGAGGAGCAATTCAGCGACCCTGCCGCCGAAGCGGAAATCGGCTGGCTGGTCGATCTCGTCACTGCGGTGCGCTCGGTGCGGTCCGAGATGAACATCCCGCCGGCGACGCTCGTCCCGCTGGTTCTGGCAGGCACGTCCGGGGACAGCCAGGCACGCGCCGGCCGATGGATCGACGTGGTGAAACGTCTTGCGCGCGTGTCGGACGTCTCATTTGCGAATGTCGCACCGGGCGGATCCGTGCAGTTGCTGGTGCGCGGAGAAGTCGCTGCGATTCCGCTCAAGGGCGTCATTGATCTGGCCGCCGAGAAAACCCGCCTCGACAAGGAACTTGCGCGCGCAGATGGCGACATCAAGCGGGTCGACGCCAAACTCGGGAATGCCGACTTCATGGCCCGCGCGCCCGAGGATGTCGTCGATGAGCAGCGCGAGAAGCGCGACGAGGCGATCGGGCGCCGGGACAAGATTCTGGAAGCGCTGGAGCGCCTCAAAGGCGTCGGATGACCTCAGTACGATCCTCTTCGTTTGGCGCGCTCCTTTTGTTGTGGCTCGCGGGAAACGGCCTGCGGCTGACTATCCTCGCAGTGCCCCCGATCCTGGCGCTGATCATTCTCGATCTGAATCTGTCGGGTACCGAAGTCGGCATTCTGAACGCCATTCCGGTTTGCCTGTTTGCACTGGTTGCCGTGCCGGGTTCGCTGCTGATCGCACGCGTCGGCGCCACACCTGCGCTCATCATCGGGCTTCTGACGGCAGCCGCGGGATCGGCCCTGCGCGGGTTGGCATTCAATACCCTCACGCTTTATGCCGCGACGGTTGTCATGGCTGCGGGAATTGCCGTCATGCAACCCGCGCTGCCGCCCATAGTCCGTCAATGGGTGCCGCGCCGCATCGGCTTTGCTACCGCTGTCTATACCAACGGCCTTCTGTGCGGTGAAATCTTCCCGGTCATCCTCGCGGCGGCGATCCTGCCGCTTCTCGCAGGAAGCTGGCGCGCGAGCCTTGTAGTCTGGTCGATTCCCCTCGCGGTGATCGCGCTGTTAGTCTTTCTGTTCCAGCCCGGCGGCAAGGATGCACCGATCGCACGCCATCGCAACTGGATGCCGGATTGGCGCGATCCGCTGCTCTGGAAACTTGGCCTGATGATGAGTGGGGCCAATCAACTCTATTTTTGCGCGAACGCTTTTCTTCCCGGGTTTTTACTGCATTCCGAGCGTGCCGACATGATTGGCCCTGCGCTGACGGCGCTGAACGCCGGTCAATTGCCGGCGTCATTCATCCTGCTCACGATGGCGAACCGCCTGGAGCGCAAAAGATGGCCGTTGCTAGTTGCCGGCATAATGGGTCTTGCCGGAATCGCAGCCGTTTTGACGGGTTCCAGCCTGTGGGGAATTGTCAGTGGCGCGGTCCTTATTGGATTCGCCTGCGCGGTCGTGCTCACGCTTGTGCTGGCGCTCCCGGCACTCCTGGTCTCGGCTGATGATGTTCCGCGCTTGTCGGCCGGGGTCTTTGCGATCGGTTATAGCGTTGCGATGATCAACTCGATCCTCGGCGGCGTCGCATGGGATATAACCGGAAACGCAGCATTCGCGTTCCTGCCGGTGGCGATTGCGGTCCTTCCGATCATTGCGGTCTCGTACTTGATCGATCTTTCGAAGCAGCGTTCCGGAATGGCTTACTCAGGAACCGTGATCCTCTGATCCCGTAACGCCAGGGCAATTCGACTGCCTTGGTGATCCCGATGCGAATGCCCGTCGCAATCTCCGGAACCTCGGTGCGGGCGTGAACGACGATGGGTGCTGCATCGAGCGCCATTCCGTTGTGCTTGTCGGTCACAGCCATTGCCGAGCATAATTTTCCCGGTCCCGAACAGAGCGAGCGTTCCTCGTGCACCATTCGCCGCCGACGCATCGCCGCGATGCCGTGGGTCGGCTCCAGCGCCCGGATCAGGATCGCGCTGGCGGAGCCTTCCTTTTCGCAGACGAAATTCATGCACCAGTGGATGCCGTAGGAGCGATAGACATAGAGAAAGCCGGGCGGACCGAACATCACCATGTTGCGCGGCGTCGGGCCACGGTAGGAATGAGCCGCCGGCTCGGTGTGGTGGTAGGCCTCGATTTCGGTGATGATTCCGCCGACGCCGTTGACCAGCAAAGTCGCTCCCACCAGTTCGGGCGCGACCTCATGCACGCTGCGGGCAAAGAATTTGCGTTTCAGGGCTGGGCCAAGTGCGCGCGGGCTGCGGATTTCAGGCATCTGGTTCGGGAGGGCTGCAACTGGAGCATACGAAAGCGGGGCGGGACGTGCTACCTATTCCAAAGCTAACACAATGGAGGCGGGTTGCGGCAACCGGCGTCCGGTCTTAGGTAGTGGGTGCGGCTCAAAGGCCCGCCAGCAAGAGTTTTTCATGGTCGTTCTCATCGATACCGTTTCCGAGAAGCAGGTTCGCCCCCGGCACCCGGAAAAGGTCAACCGGCCCGACGCCAAATCGCCCCCGAAGCCGGACTGGATTCGTGTCCGCGCGCCGACGACGCGCGGCTATGCGGATACCCACAAGATCGTCAAGGAGAACGGCCTCGTCACGGTCTGCGAGGAAGCCGGTTGCCCGAACATCGGCGAGTGCTGGGACAAGAAGCACGCGACCTTCATGATCATGGGCGACACATGCACCCGGGCTTGCGCCTTCTGCAACGTCAAGACCGGCATGCCCGGCGTACTGGACGCGACCGAGCCGGAGCACGTGGCACTTGCGGTGGCGAAACTCGGCCTTGCGCATGTCGTCATCACCTCGGTCGATCGCGACGATCTGGCCGATGGCGGCGCCGATCATTTCGCGCAGACCATTCGCGCGATCCGCGCCAAAACCCCGACCACGACAATCGAGATTCTGACACCCGACTTCCTGCGCAAGGACGGCGCGCTGGAGAAAGTTGTTGCGGCCAGGCCGGACGTATTCAACCACAATCTGGAAACGGTCCCGTCACGTTATCTGACAGTGCGGCCGGGCGCGCGCTACTTCCATTCGATCCGCCTGTTGCAGCGAGTCAAGGAAATGGACCCGACGCTTTTTACCAAATCCGGCATCATGGTCGGCCTTGGCGAAGAGCGCCACGAAGTGTTGCAGGTGATGGACGACCTGCGCTCCGCCGACGTCGATTTTCTCACCATCGGCCAGTATCTGCAGCCCAGCCTGAAACATCATGCTGTGATGCGCTACGTCACGCCAGACGAATTCGGCGGCTATGAGAAGGTCGCCTACACCAAAGGATTCCTGATGGTGTCGGCGAGCCCGCTGACACGCTCATCGCATCATGCCGGCGAGGATTTCGCCAAATTGC
Organism: Afipia sp. Root123D2; assembly: GCF_001425835.1. Taxonomy (GTDB): domain Bacteria; phylum Pseudomonadota; class Alphaproteobacteria; order Rhizobiales; family Xanthobacteraceae; genus Afipia. The sequence continues at coordinate 1,483,025 of NZ_LMDP01000001.1, read as the reverse complement.
AGGCGGCTCGTGCCGCCGCAGGCCGCTGATCGTAAGATGCCGCAGTTTTCGAACAAGCGCCGGGTCCGCCACAGCGCGGACAAGATGTTCGACCTTGTCGCCGACGTCGAGCGCTATCCGGAATTCGTGCCGCTGTGTCATTCGCTGAAGGTCCGTCAACGCACTCGAAATCCTGACGGCAGCGAAATCATCATCGCCGACATGACGGTGTCGTTTCAGTTGATCCGCGAAGCCTTCACCAGCCGCGTGACGCTCGACCGGCCGAATTCGCGCATCCTGGTCGAGTATCTGAAAGGCCCGTTCAGCAAGCTGGAGAACCGCTGGACCTTCGAGGCGAAGTCCGAGAATGCCTGCGAGGTCGGCTTTTTCATCGCGTACGAGTTCAAGAGCCGGATGCTCGGGGTGTTGATGGGCGCGATGTTCGACGCCGCTTTCCAGCGCTTCGCCGCGGCGTTCGAGAAACGCGCGGATGCGATCTATGGGCCACCGCGCGTGGGCGCTTCTTGAGCGGCGGTTTCGGCCCGCGCGCCATCTCCATCAGCATTTTCAGGGCTTCGATCACCGACTGCTGGCGCACCTGACCGCGGCCGATTGCGCCGAACCGGCATTCCTTGTGGGTGATGCGACCGTCGCGCGACGCCACAGCAAGGTGTACGAGGCCGACCGGCTTGCCGGGCGTGGCACCGCCGGGACCGGCGATGCCGGTGATCGACACCGAGAGATTGGCGTCTGCCTGTTCCAGCGCACCGACGGCCATAGCCACGGCGGTCTCCTTGCTAACGGCCCCGAAAGTCGCAAGGGTCGCGGTCTCAACGCCGAGCATCGCGTGCTTGGCCTCGTTGGAATAGGTGACGAAGCCACGATCGACGACATCGGACGATCCTGGAATTTCCGTCAGCGAGCCGGCGACAAGACCGCCGGTGCAGGACTCGGCGGTCACGATGGTCAGCTTGCGCATACGGCAAAGATCGAGCAGCGAACGGGCGAGGGCGCGAGTGGCGCTGCCGCTCATGCTAGTTGCTCCCACCATTGACGTCCCACGGCAGGCCGATGGTGGCGCTCGCCGTCGCTGCGATGCCCTCCTGACGGCCGGTGAAGCCGAGCCGTTCGCTGGTGGTCGCCTTCACCGCCACACGGGAGAGCGGCACGCCGGTGATTTCCACGATCCGCGCCCGCATCGCCTCGCGCAGCGGGCCGATTTTCGGCGCTTCGCAAATCATCGTCACTTCGAGATGGGCAATTCGGCCGCCGCGGCTCTTCACCAGATCGACAGCATAGGCGAGAAACTGGTCCGACGCCGCGCCTTTCCACTTGGGATCGCTCGGCGGAAAATGCGAGCCGATGTCCCCGTCGGCCAGTGCGCCGAGAATTGCGTCGACGATGGCGTGAAGTCCAACATCGCCATCGGAGTGGGCGAGAAAACCACGGTTGAACGGCACACGCACGCCGCACAGCATCAGGTGGTCGCCATCGGTGAGGGCATGAACGTCGTAGCCGGTGCCTGTGCGAATATCGCCGAGCATGGCGCCGAGCCGCGCTTCTTCACGCGCGAAGTCTTCCGGTGTCGTCAGTTTCATGTTCGCAACATCGCCTTCAAAGGTCGCGACCGTCAATCCCGCCCATTCCGCCAGCGCGGAATCATCCGTGAAGTCGTCACGGCCTTCCTGCGCCGCGCGGCGATGTGCTTCAAGAATGGCGTCGAAACGAAAAGCCTGCGGCGTCTGGGCGATCCTCAGGTGCGCGCGACTCGGCGTCGCCTCGACCGATCCAGTTTCACTCACCAGTTTGACCGTATCGGTCACCGGGATGACCGGAATGGCAGCCCCCGTCACCAGTGCCGCATCGATCGCTCGCGAAATCACAGCCTCGGTGACAAACGCCCGCGCCGCATCGTGGATCAGAACGATGTCGGGAGCCTGCGCCACCAGTGCTTCGAGCCCGGCGCGCACGGAAATCTGCCGGGTCGCGCCGCCGTCAACGGGCGGCTGGTAGGTCAGGTCGCCTGCCGCTTGGGGAAAAATATCGGCGTCGTCCCGATTGCGCACCGGCTGGACTGCAACGATCTGCGGATGCGTGCAAAAGGGGCTCATCGCCCGGGACAAGACGGTCTGGCCGCCGATAGAGCGGAATTGTTTGGGGCCGCCGGCGCCGGCACGCAAACCGCGTCCCGCTGCAACAATTATGGCGGCTGTCCGTTTCGACTTGGGCATGGATGACCGAGTTACCAGAATGCGGAATGGCTGCTCCACCATTGGCAGCCAAGGTAGCTGCCTTTACCATATCTTGGCGAAAAACAGCATGATTCCAGAGCCATGCGTCGATTACTGAATTTGCTGCGCTGCACTTGCAAGACATTCGAAATTGGCTAAACTGTAGGCAGAAAATTCCATTGCTCAACAATTGAGCTATTCGGCCATCGCAACGGCGCGATAGCCGCCAAAATACGAGAAGAGCAGTGATCGGCCTCGCACCATCACGTCTTGCGGACCTGCGGATTGGCGATATCGCAATCGCCAACAGGGTTCTTTTAGCTCCAATGTCCGGTGTCACCGACGCGCCGTTCCGGCGGCTGACAGCCAGGCTGGGCGCCGGTCTGGTTGTTTCCGAAATGACGGCGAGCGACGATCTTGCACGTGGCCGGCCGATGTCGGTCCTGCGCTGCGAGGCGACAGGCATCGGTCCTCATGTCGTTCAACTGGCGGGCTGTGAAGCGCACTGGATGACTGAAGGCGCGCGGATCGCCGAAGCCGCAGGCGCCGACATTATCGACATCAACATGGGTTGCCCTGCGCGGCATGTCACTGGCGGCCAGTCTGGATCGGCGCTGATGCGCGATCTCGATCATGCGTTGCGTCTGATCGATGCGACCGTGTCTGCGGTCAGTGTACCGGTGACGCTGAAAATGCGGCTGGGCTGGGACGAGCGCTCGATGAATGCGCCCGACCTCGCGCTGCGTGCGCAAAACGCCGGCGTGCAGATGATTACCGTTCACGGCCGTACCCGATGCCAGTTCTACAAGGGGGTCGCGGACTGGAGCGCGGTGCGCGCGGTCAGGGACGCCATCGATATTCCCCTAGTGGTCAACGGCGATATCACATCCTACGAGCAGGCCGTCACTGCGCTCGATTTGTCCGGCGCGGATGCAGTCATGATCGGGCGAGGCGCGCAGGGGCAGCCGTGGCTGCCGGGCCAGATCGCCCGCCGCATGACTACCGGTCTCGCGGAAACAACGCCGGCGCTTCCCGATCAGCTCGGCCACGTCCACGATCTCTACGAAGCTGTTGTCTCGCATTACGGCGCGCGTATCGGCATGCGTCATGCCCGCAAGCATCTCGGCTGGGCGCTCGACGTTGCCGCCGCCAGCGTCACCGCTTCGGCGGAGACTCTGAAGAGGTGGCGTCAGAAAATCCTCACCAGCGAAGAACCAGCGGACGTGCGGCGCGCCTTGCACGACGCATTCAACGAATTCGCATGGAGCGCTGCGGCATGAGTCATACAGCCGAACAGCTTGCTCCGGCCTCAAGCGACGGCGAGGCCGTCCTCAACGCCTTGCCAAACCCGGTGATGCTGATCGCGCCTGACGGCAAGATCGTCGACGCCAACATGGCTGCGGAATCGTTTTTTGAAACATCGGCTCAGCATCTCAAGCGGCAATTGCTCAAGGAACTGGTGCCGTTCGGAAGCCCCTTGCTGGCGCTGATCGATCAGGTGCGCCAGAGCAATACCGCCGTCAACGAATACAAGGTCGATCTCGGCACACCGCGGATCGGCATCGACCGTCAGGTCGATCTCCACGTCGCGCCGCTGCCAGAACGTCCCGGCCATATCGTCGTGATGCTTCAGGAGCGCTCGATCGCCGACAAGATGGACCGGCAACTCACCCATCGCAGTGCCGCCCGGTCCGTGATCGCGCTCGCCGCAATGCTGGCCCACGAAATCAAAAACCCACTGTCTGGCATCCGTGGCGCGGCGCAATTGCTCGAGCAGTCTGCATCGCCGGAAGATCGTACGCTGACACGGCTGATCTGCGACGAAGCCGACCGGATCGTGACACTGGTCGATCGCATGGAGGTTTTCGGCGACGAGCGTCCCGTGGCGCGCGGCCCCGTCAATATCCACTCGGTACTCGATCACGTGAAACGGCTCGCGCATTCGGGTTTTGCGCGCAACATCAAGTTCGTCGAGGACTACGATCCGTCGTTGCCGCCGGTGCTGGCCAATCAGGACCAGTTGATTCAGGTGTTTCTCAATCTGGTCAAGAACGCCGCCGAGGCACTGAACGATATGGACACCGATGCGGAAATTCAGCTCACCACCGCGTTTCGGCCGGGCGTCCGGCTGTCGGTGCCAGGCAAAAAGACGCGGGTGTCGTTGCCGCTGGAATTCTGCGTCAGGGACAATGGGCCGGGCGTGCCGGAAGACCTGATGCCGAACCTGTTCGATCCGTTCGTCACCACCAAGCCGACCGGCAGCGGCCTCGGCCTCGCGCTTGTCGCCAAGATCGTCGGCGATCACGGCGGCATCATCGAGTGCGAGTCGCAGCCGCGCAAAACCGTGTTTCGTGTTCTCTTGCCGATGTTCAACACCACCAGACAATCCACGCATGCAGATCACGACGACGAACCGGGAACGGCGTCGCGATCTCTCAATGCCCAAGATAAGGATCGCTAATGCCTGCAGCCAGCATACTTGTCGCAGACGACGACACGGCTATCCGGACCGTGCTCAATCAGGCCTTGTCGCGCGCCGGATATGAAGTCCGCCTGACCGGCAATGCTGCGACGCTGTGGCGATGGGTCAGTCAGGGGGAGGGCGACCTCGTCATCACCGATGTGGTGATGCCGGACGAGAGCGCTTTCGACCTGTTGCCGCGGATCAAGAAGATGCGGCCCAATTTGCCGGTCGTCGTCATGAGCGCGCAGAACACGTTCATGACCGCGATCCGCGCCTCGGAGCGCGGCGCTTACGAGTATCTGCCTAAGCCGTTTGACCTCAAGGAGCTGATCGCGATCGTCGGGCGCGCATTGGCCGAACCGAAGGATCGCCCGGCCGCGGCCAAGGATGATGGCGAGTTCGATTCGATCCCGCTTGTCGGCCGTTCGCCGGCGATGCAGGAAATCTATCGGGTGCTGGCGCGCCTGATGCAGACCGATCTGACGGTGATGATTTCGGGCGAGTCCGGTACCGGCAAGGAACTGGTCGCGCGCGCGCTGCATGACTACGGCAAGCGCCGCAATGGGCCGTTCGTGGCCGTCAACATGGCGGCAATCCCGCGCGATCTGATCGAATCGGAATTGTTCGGTCATGAGCGCGGCGCTTTCACTGGCGCCAATGCGCGGGCGACCGGCCGCTTCGAGCAGGCCGAAGGTGGCACGCTGTTTCTTGACGAGATCGGCGACATGCCGATGGAAGCTCAGACACGGCTGTTGCGCGTGCTGCAGCAGGGCGAATACACCACCGTCGGCGGGCGCACTCCGATCAAGACCGATGTCCGTATCGTCGCCGCATCCAACAAGGACCTGCGAATCCTGATCCAGCAGGGCCTGTTTCGCGAAGACCTGTTCTTCCGCCTCAATGTGGTGCCGCTGCGTTTGCCGCCGCTGCGCGAACGCATCGAGGATCTGCCGGATCTGATACGGCATTTCTTCGCGCTTGCGGAGAAGGACGGACTGCCGTCAAAAAAGCTCGACGCCCAGGCGCTCGAGCGGATGAAGCAGCATCGCTGGCCGGGCAACGTCCGCGAACTCGAAAATCTGGCGCGCCGACTTGCTGCACTCTATCCGCAGGACGTCATTACCGGCTCGGTGATCGAAGGTGAACTGGCGCCGCCGGCAATCGTGACCAGCGGCAGCATGCCGCAAACCGTCGATAATCTCGGCGGCGCGGTCGAACTTTATCTCGCGTCGCATTTCGCGGGCTTCCCGAATGGCATGCCGCCCCCGGGGCTCTACCATCGCATTCTTCGGGAAATGGAGGTGCCATTACTCACGGCGGCGCTGGCCGTGACTCGCGGCAATCAGATTCGTGCCGCCGATCTGCTCGGGCTGAACCGCAATACCTTGCGGAAGAAAATCCGCGATCTCGATATTCAGGTCTACCGGAGCGGTAGTTGATCGCTTGGTAGCGGGCAGGGCGCAATTGACGTCACTTTGGCGTGGAATGTCTCCAGATCGGGGATAGGCACGCCAAGGAAATGTCGCAATTTGGCAACATTGTGATATGAAAGCATCACCGGGCTGGGCGTTAGCCGCCTCCCGGTCTCTCTTTCCGCCTTTCATATTGCCAGGCATGACCAGCGCAAACACGTCGGCCCCATCGTTCGACCCAGCGTTTGCCGAGCAACGCAGGCGTCCCCTCCACAGGCTGGTAGCGCCGTTCGCGGTCGGGCTAGCCTTGCTGTCGGCGTTTCTGACCTTTGTTGTGCTGACCGGGCTGACGCCGATCATGCCGACCCACAGGGTCGTCGTCACTTTCCTGCTGATCAACGCAGCCACCGTGCTGCTGCTGCTCATCATCATCGGCCGCGAACTCTGGCAGGTGGTGAAAGCACGGCGCGAGAACCGCGCGGCGGCGCGGCTGCACGTTCGCATCGTCGGCCTGTTCTCCGTGATCGCGGTGCTTCCGGCGGTGCTGGTGTCTATTGTCGCGAATGTCACGCTGGATCGCGGCCTTGACCGTCTGTTCTCCGGCCCGACAAAGGCGGTGATCCAGAACTCGCTGATCGTCGCCAACGCCTATCTCTACGAACATGCCCAGTTGATCCGTGGCGACATCATCGGAATGGCGAACGACATCGCGCGCGCGCGACCGCTATACGATCAGGATCGCCAGAGCTTCCGGCAATTGCTGACCCAGAGTGCTGCCTCGCGCAATCTTCCCGGCGCCATGCTGATCGACAAGGATCGTCATGTCCTTGAAACTGCTGCCACCGGAATTCGGCAGGATTTCACCACGCCGGCGCCTGAATTTTTGAGCAACGTCAACGAGACTGATCCCCAGATCGGTGTGTTTATCGAGCAGAATTACGTCGCGGCGGTTATCCGCCTGCGCGCTTTCAGCGACACCTTCCTTTACGTCGCGCGTCTGCTTGATCCGCGCGTGGTGGCGCAACTGAAACAGACGCAGGCGAGCGTTGCCGAATATGCCGAACTTGAATCGCGCAAGCTCGGCATTCAGGTGGCATTTGCGCTGATGTTCACCGTGATCGCACTCACGGTTCTCATGTCATCGGTGCTCATCGGTCTGAACTTCTCAAACGGACTCATCGCGCCGATCCGGCGCTTGATGGGCGCGGCCAATCTGGTGTCGACCGGCGACCTTCATGTCCAGGTGCCGGTCATCAAGTCCGAAGGCGATCTCGCGACCCTCGGCGAGACCTTCAACAAGATGACTCACGAACTGCGGACCCAGCGCGATGAACTGGTCAGCGCCAGTGACGTCATCGACAGCCGCAGGCGTTTCATCGAAGCGGTGCTGTCGTCGGCCAGCGCCGGTATCATCGGCGTCGATGGCGTCGGGAACATCGGTATTCTCAATCGCTCCGCCGAAAAGCTGATCGGGTTTGTCGAATCCGAAGCTCTCGGCCATCCGCTGTCCGAGATCATCCCCGAGCTGAATGATATGATGGCGACAGCGCGAGGCAGCGCCCACCGGATGGTGCAGGGTCAGATCGAAATCCAGCGCGGCGGAACAGAGCGCACTTTGTCGGTCCGCGTCAGCGCCGAACAATCCAGCCAATCCAAGGAAAGCTACATAATCACGCTCGACGATATTACCGAGCTTGTGTCGGCGCAGCGCACTTCGGCGTGGGCCGACGTCGCGCGCCGCATCGCCCACGAGATCAAAAATCCGCTGACACCGATCCAGTTGTCGGCCGAACGTATCCGCCGCAAGTTCGGCAAGAGCATCGTTGAGGATCGCGCCATCTTCGATCAATGCACGGAGACCATTGTCCGTCAGGTCGACGACATCCGTCGCATGGTCGATGAGTTCTCGAAATTCGCCCGAATGCCGAAACCAGTGATGGAAGGCGAGGACGTCGCCGATACCGTGCGGCAGGCGGTATTCCTGATGCGCGTCGGCCATCCCGACATCGATATACAAGCCGAAATCAAGCAAGAGCCGATGCGCGCGCAATTCGACCGCCGGCTGATTTCGCAGGCGCTCACCAATATCATCAAGAACGCAACCGAGGCCATCAGCGCCGTTCCGCCGGACGAACTCGGCCGTGGCCGCATCGATGTCACAGCCGCGATGGAAGATGACGATATCGTTATCGATGTTATCGACAACGGCGTCGGACTGCCCAAGGAAAGCCGCGCACGCTTGCTGGAACCCTATGTCACCACCCGCGAGAAGGGCACTGGTCTCGGCCTCGCGATTGTCGGACGAGTGCTGGAGGAACATGGCGGGCGGATCGAACTCAACGATTCCGCTGCAATCAGGCCGGGAACGCGCGGGGCATGGGTGCGACTGCGATTTGCCGTCACAGGCGCGAAGAAAGACGAAGAGACTGAGCAGACGAAAGCAGAAGCCGCCGTTGGCGGCTAAGGGAGCGGGCGATATCTATGGCGAATGATATTCTGATCGTCGACGATGAAGCTGACATCCGGGATCTCGTCGCGGGCATTCTCGACGACGAAGGCTTCAAAACGCGCACCGCGCGCGATAGCGATTCGGCGCTGGCGGAAATTTCGAACCGGCGGCCTAATCTGATTTTTCTCGACATCTGGTTGCAAGGCAGCAAGCTCGATGGCCTGCAGCTGCTCGAGCAGATCAAGAAGGACCATCCCGAAGTCCCCGTGGTGATGATCTCCGGGCACGGCAACATCGAAACCGCGGTCGCCGCGATCAAGCGCGGCGCCTACGACTTCATCGAAAAGCCGTTCAAAGCCGACCGCCTGGTGCTGGTCGCCAATCGTGCCTTGGAGACTTCGCGACTTAAGCGCGAAGTGCGAGAGTTGAAACATCTGACGTCGTCCTCCAATACGCTGATCGGGCGATCGCCGTGTATGAACCAGTTGCGCCAGACCATCGATCGCGCGGCCAAAGCGAACAGCCGCATCATGATCGTCGGCCCGTCGGGTGGTGGCAAGGAATTGGTCGCTCGCACGCTGCACGCTCACTCGGCGCGAGCGTCGGGACCGTTCGTCGTCATCAATGCCGCTGCGATCACCCCTGAGCGCATGGAAGTCGAACTGTTCGGCGTCGAACTGTCCGACGGTGAAAGCCAGCGCAAGGCCGGCGCCCTCGAAGAGGCGCATGGCGGCACATTGTTTATCGACGAAATCTCCGACATGCCGCGCGAGACCCAGAACAAGATCCTGCGCGTGCTTGTCGATCAGACCTTTCAGCGCGCCGGCGGCACGACGAAGGTCAGCGTCGATGTCCGGATCATTTCATCCACCGCGCGTAACCTCGAGACTGAGATCGCCGAGGGGAAGTTCCGCGAGGACCTCTATCATCGTCTGTCCGTCGTGCCGATCCGGGTGCCGCCATTGTCGGAACGCCGCGAGGACATTCCCGAGCTTGTCGACTATTTCATGGAGCAGATTTCGTCATCGACCGGCTTGCCGAAGCGGCGGATTGGCGATGACGCAATGGCGGTGCTGCAATCGCACGTCTGGCCCGGCAACGTCCGCCAGCTTCGCAACAACGTCGAACGCGTGATGATTTTGGCCGGCGGCGAGCCCGAGGCAACGATCACCGCAGATATGTTGCCGCAGGACGTCGGCTCGATGATTCCAGCGATGCCGACCGGCGTGAACGGCGAACACATCATGGGTCTGCCGTTGCGCGATGCTCGCGAGGTGTTCGAACGTGACTATCTGATCGCCCAGATCAGCCGCTTCTCCGGCAACATTTCGCGCACGGCGGAATTCGTCGGCATGGAGCGCTCGGCGCTGCATCGCAAGCTGAAGGCGCTGGGCGTCGGCTAGGATCGGAAATCATGTCTCGCATTGCTTACGTCAACGGCCAGTATCGCGACCTGCGCGATGCGACCGTTCATATCGAGGATCGTGGCTACCAGTTTTCCGACGGTGTTTACGAAGTCTGTGAAGTGCGCGGCGGCAGGATCGTCGATCTGCCGAAACATGTGGCGCGATTGCAGCGGTCGCTCGGTGAATTGCGGATCGACATGCCGATGTCGCCGCAGGTCCTTAAGATTGTCATTCACGAAACCGTCCGCCGCAACCGCGTCACTTACGGAATCATCTATCTGCAGATCACGCGCGGCGTGGCGCACCGCGATCACGCGTTTCCCGTTAACCCGGTGAAGCCAAGCATCGTCATTACCGCGAAGAATCTCAGCTACGCGAAGAACCAGGCAACCGCTGCGCGGGGCATCGGCGTTATTACCGTTCCCGAAAATCGCTGGCCACGGGTCGACATCAAATCGGTAGCGTTGCTGCCGAACGTGCTGGCCAAGCAGCAGGCCCGCGAGCAGGGCGCTTATGAGGCCTGGTTTGTGGACCACGACGGTTTCGTCACCGAGGGGGCCTCAAGCAATGCCTGGATCATCACCAAAGAAGGGGCCGTGGTGACCCGCTCGGCGGAGAGCGGGATCCTGGCTGGTGTCACCCGCAAGGTTCTGCTGGACGTGATCGCTTCCCTTCAGATGAAGTTCGAGGAACGACCCTTCACCCCGCAGGAGGCCTATGGTGCGGCGGAGGCTTTCGTGACCGCCTCCAGCCAGATCGTGATGCCGGTCGTGACCATCGACGGCAAAAGCATTGGCACTGGGGTACCGGGCCCCTTGGCGCTGAAACTCAGGGAGCAATTCCATGGATTTTCAGCATTTTCCTGATTTTTCAGCCGATTCCAGTCATCCGGACCTGAAGCGGCCTTGCGTACCGGCCGGGCCTGCCGTTTAATTGCAACGCAGCACCCGGAGGGGGATCTCAGGGCACGCAGGCAGCCTAGCTGATATCCCGCAGAAGGGAGGAGCCGGGTCCAAATATAAAAACAAGCAATGAGACTGCGAGACAAAAACAATGGCGGCAGAGCGCGCACAAAATCTACAGGACACCTTCCTTAATCACGTTCGGAAAACCAAAACGCCGCTGACGATCTTTCTGGTCAACGGGGTCAAGCTACAGGGCATTGTCACGTGGTTCGACAATTTCTGCCTGCTGCTACGGCGCGATGGTCATTCGCAGCTTGTCTACAAGCACGCGATCTCGACCATAATGCCCGGCGCCCCAATCCAGTTGTTCGAGGGCGGCGAGGACGCTCCAGCTTGAGATTGAACTGACTTGGAACCCCGCACGTTCGACGGGGGCGCCGACCGTCCAGGGTCGGCAAGGGGCGAAACAACCGGGCGGGTGCTGGTCATCGGCCCGTACAAACGTTTGCGACGCGGCGATGCCGACTCGCAAGCGTCGGCTCACACTGTACGGAATCCGGAAGCTAGGCTCGAGGAAGCAGTCGGTCTGGCGCGTGCGATCGACCTCACGGTGACCGAAGCCATCATCACCCCGCTCAATGATATCCGTCCGGCAACCTATCTCGGCAAGGGCAAGGTCGAGGAAATCGTCGGCCTGATCAAGGCGCACCATGCCGACCTAGTGGTCATGGATTGTGCACTGTCGCCGATCCAGCAACGAAACCTCGAAAAGGAATGGAACGCCAAGGTGCTCGACCGCACCGGGCTCATCCTCGAGATTTTCGGGCGGCGTGCCAAAACGAAAGAGGGCGCACTGCAGGTCGAGCTTGCGCACCTCAACTATCAACGCAGCCGCCTCGTCCGGTCATGGACCCATCTGGAACGCCAGCGCGGCGGTTTCGGCTTTCTCGGTGGCCCTGGTGAAACCCAGATCGAGGCCGATCGACGGCTGATCGGCGAGCGCATCGTGCGCATCGAAAACGAGATCAAGAAAGTACAGGCGACACGGCGGCTCCATCGCGCCGGCCGCCAGCGGGTCCCTTACCGCGTCGTGGCACTGGTCGGCTACACCAATGCCGGTAAATCGACGCTGTTCAACCGGCTGACCCGAGCCGACGTGCAAGCCGCCGACATGCTGTTCGCCACGCTCGACCCGACGCTGCGCGCGTTGACGCTCCCTCACGGCGGCAAAGCGATGCTGTCCGATACGGTCGGGTTTATTTCCGATCTGCCGACCATGCTGGTGGCTGCATTCCGCGCAACGCTGGAGGAAGTGATCGAAGCCGATGTCATTCTCCACGTTCGCGATATTTCGCACGAAAATGCCGAAGCCCAACAACGTGACGTTGACACGATCCTGCGACAATTGAACATCGATCCGGATAACGGTCATCGCATTCTCGAAGTCTGGAACAAGATCGATCGTTTCGATGTCGACGAACGCGAGAATCTCGCGCGGATCGCCGCTCGCCGTCCGCCCGAGCGGCCCGCTTTTCTCGTCTCCGCGGAAACTGGCGAAGGGATCGAAGCCCTGCTGGCCGCGATCGAGGGATTGCTGGCCGCGACGCGGATTACGCTCGATCTGTCGATCGACGCGTCGGACGGCTCCGGCATCAGCTGGCTTCACCGCAACTCTGAAGTCCTCGACAAGCATCTCGAGGATGGACGGTTCGTGATGACCGTGCGCGTCGACGAAACCAAGCGTGACACCGCGATCGGCCGATTTGGCGCAGTCCCGCGGCGACCTCCAGACTGAATGCATTGCAGGGCTGTTTTACCCGGCGACACTCCATGCGGGAAACACTTGACCGCACAGGCACCGGGTCTATTCATTCTCACCAACTCCAACAAACGATAATCGGGAGATGCACGTGACATATCCAAACGTACAGCTGCATATCGACGGCAAGTGGCGCGCCAGCGCCTCGGGAAAGACCATTCCTGTGCTCAATCCCGCGACGGAAGAAACCGTCGGCACTGTAGCCCATGCCGGCAAAGCGGATCTCGATGAGGCGCTCGCCGCCGCCGACAAGGGCTTCAAGGTGTGGCGCGCGGTCGCACCTTTCGAGCGCGCCAAGATCATGCGCAAAGCTGCTGAAATTCTGCGCGAGCGCGCAGACGCTATCGCTCCGCTGATGACGATGGAGCAGGGCAAGACCCTGGTGGAATCCAAGGGCGAGACGCTCGCTGCGGCCGACATCATCGACTGGTTCGCGGAAGAGGGAAAACGCGCCTATGGCCGTGTTATTCCCGCGCGCGGCCCAGGCATCTATCAGCTCGCGATCAAGGAGCCGGTCGGCCCGGTCGCAGCGTTCACGCCATGGAATTTCCCGATCAATCAGGTGGTCCGCAAATTGTCCGCCGCGCTGGCCGCCGGTTGCTCGATCATCGTGAAGGCTCCGGAAGAAACCCCGGCGTCGCCCGCCGAATTGATCCGCGCCTTCGTCGACGCCGGCGTTCCGGCCGGTGTCGTCGATCTTGTCTATGGCGTGCCGTCTGAAATCTCGGAGTATCTCATTCCGCACCCGATCATTCGCAAGATCTCCTTCACCGGCTCGACCAATGTCGGCAAGCAACTCTCCGCTCTCGCGGGCTTGCACATGAAGCGCGCCACCATGGAGCTCGGCGGCCATGCACCGGTGATCGTGTTCGACGATGCCGATGTCGACTCGGCAGCCAAAATCATGAGCGCCGCCAAATATCGTAACGCCGGACAGGTCTGCATTTCGCCGACGCGTTTCCTTGTACAGGAAGGCGTCTACGACAGGTTCGTCGAACAATTTGTCGCTAACGCCAAGAAGGTGACAGTCGGCAACGGTCTCGACAAGGACTCTCGCATGGGTTCGCTCGCAAACCCGCGCCGCGTCAACGCCATCGAGGAAATGGTGCAGGATGCGGTCAGCAAGGGCGCGAAGGTGGCGACCGGCGGAAGCCGCATTGGCAACAAGGGCTATTTCTTCGAACCCACCGTAGTGACCGATGTGCCGAACAACGCCCGCGCGATGAGCGAGGAGCCGTTTGGACCGCTGGCGCTGATCTCACCGTTCCAGAAATTCGATGACGCTGCGCAGGAAGCCAACCGCCTGCCGTTCGGTCTTGCGTCTTACGCCTTTACCCGATCCGCGAAGACTGCGACTGCCATCGGCGCCGCGATCGAAAGCGGCATGGTGTCGATCAACAGCTTCGGCCTCGCGCTGCCCGAAACCCCGTTCGGCGGAATCAAGGATTCCGGCTACGGGTCCGAAGGCGGCACCGAAGCGATGGACGCCTATTTCAACACCAAGTTCATCACCCAGACCGGGGTGTGATCGAAATCTGCGCAGGTATCCTGCGCATCCGTCAAAAGCGAAGCGGCGGATCACTCGCCGCTTTCGTCATTTTGGATCGTGTTTCTTGGCTTCGTTCCACAGGGCGTCCATCTCGTCGAGTGTCGCCTGCGCGAGCGATGAGCCATGTGCCGCGAGCGTGTGCTCGATATAGGCGAACCGGCGCTCGAACTTCGCGTTGGCGCTGCGCAGCGCGAGTTCAGGATCGGTGTTGGCATGGCGAGCCAGGTTGACGACCGCGAACAGAAGATCGCCGGTTTCCGATGCGATTTCCGTCTGGTCGCCGGCATCCAGCGCAGCCTCGATTTCGTCGGCTTCTTCTCGGATTTTCCGCAACACCGCGCGCGGATCATTCCAGTCGAAGCCGACCGTCGATGCCTTGCGCTGCAACTCCAGCGCCCGAGCCAATGCCGGTTGCCCAGCCTTGACGTCTGCGAGCAGGGACGATTGCGAAGCGGGCGGATGTCGCGTCGCTCGCTCGGCCTTTTCCTCGGCCTTGATGCGTGACCATGATGCCTTGACTTCGTCGGGCGTCAGTTTGCCCGCACGATCGCTGAAGACGTGCGGGTGACGGCGGATCATCTTGGTGCTGATCGCCGCCACCACATCGTCAAATGCAAATGCGCCTTGCTCCTCGGCCATTCGAGCGTGGAACACCACCTGCAGCAGCAAGTCGCCGAGTTCTTCCTTCAGGTCAACGAGGTCATCGCGCGCGATGGCGTCCGCGACCTCGTAGGCTTCCTCGATGGTGTAGGGCGCTATCGTCGCGAACGACTGCTCGAGGTCCCAAGGGCAGCCGCTGACCGGCGTCCGCAATGTCGCCATGATATCGAGCAGGCCTGAAATGTCGCGCGAAGAGGGCATGAGGCACCGGAGCTGGAGGGCTGACTGATCGGCCATCTATGCCGCATCGAACAGCTTCGGCACAGGCAAAACATCGCTTTTTCAACCGCTTGATCGGTTGGCCGGAACCGCTGTCGATGCTACATGCAGCCGCATGGATGCCACGACAAATCATGACGCCGCACTGGTCCTGTTTTCAGGCGGGCAGGACTCCGCGACGTGCCTTGCCTGGGCCTTGTCCAATTTCGCGCGCGTTGAAACCGTCGGATTTTCCTATGGCCAGCGGCACCTTATCGAACTTGACTGCCGTGATGCGCTTCTCGCGGGGACAATATCGCTCAAGCCGGAATGGGCCGGGAAGCTGGGAGACAACCACACGCTGGATATTCCGACGTTGGGTAAAATCTCCGATACGGCGCTGACGCGCGACGTCGCCATCGAGATGACGGAAAGCGGCTTGCCCAATACATTCGTGCCGGGACGCAATCTTTTGTTCCTCACCTTTGCAGCGGCGCTGGCATATCGCCGCGGCATCCGCCACGTCGTCGGCGGCATGTGCGAAACAGATTTCTCCGGCTATCCCGACTGCCGCGACGACACCATCAGGGCGCTCAATGTCGCGCTGAATCTCGGGATGGATCGTGCATTCGAACTGCACACTCCGTTGATGTGGAAGAACAAGGCCGAGACCTGGACGTTGGCGCATGACCTCGGCGGGCGAGGACTGGTTGATCTGATCGTCGAACACTCCCACACCTGCTACCTGGGCGAACGCGGCGCGCGGCATGACTGGGGCTACGGCTGCGGCGAATGCCCGGCGTGCCGGCTGCGCGCCAAAGGCTGGAACGGTTTCATGGCCAACGGGGCCAGCGGATCGCGGCCATGACGATTGAAAGCCGCCGTCGCACAGAGGGCCTTGTTTTTCTGGCTGCCTACATCGCCTCGATTCCGGCAGCCAACTGGCTGATCCAGCACATTGGCACCGTCTGTCCGCCGAACAGCCCGTGTCTGATCCCGGTCGGCCCTGGAGGGCTGATGGCGCCGAGCGGTGTGCTGATGGTCGGCCTTGCGCTGGTGCTGCGCGATCTGGTCCAGCGCCGCCTTGGCACCGCCTACGGCCTCGGGGCGATCCTCTTGGGCACCTTGCTGTCGGCAATGCTGGCGCCAGCCTCGCTGGTCGTCGCATCCGCCGTTGCGTTCCTGTTCTCGGAGCTTGTCGACTTTGCGGTGTTCACCCCATTGCAGCGGCGCGGGCTGGTATTCGCGGTTCTTGCCAGCAGTGCCGTCGGATTGGTGGCGGACTCGATCCTGTTCCTGTGGTTGGCCTTCGGAAGCCTCAACTTCGTGGCCGGCCAGATCGTCGGCAAGGCCGTGATGGTTCTGGCGACACTGCCCGCGATCGAATGGCTGCGGCGGCGTGACGACCGCCTCGGCCTCGCACGGTCCTGACGTTTCGACTATCTTCTCTCAAGGGTATCGGAGGAGAGCAGGCCATGATGAAACTCAAGCCGAATTGTGAATGTTGCGATCAGGATTTGCCGCCGGAAAGTCTGGATGCACGGATCTGCACCTTCGAATGCACCTTCTGCGTCACCTGTGCCGATCAGGTCCTCAAAGGCATCTGCCCGAACTGCTCCGGTGAACTGGTCCGCCGGCCAGTGCGCACAGCGGTCATGCTGCGAAAATATCCGGCCTCGACCGACCGTCATTTACGAGCGAAGCCCTGTCTCGCCGAGGCGGGCTAGGCGGACCGCGAACACCGCGTGTTCAACCCTTGCGGTCTTCCTCTGGCGAGCGTGGGTGCTGGCGGCGCCATTCGCGCGGTTCGGTGAAGGTGCCGATCCAAAGCCCACGCTTCGCGGTTCGTGCCTCGCGTTCCTGAGTGCCGTAGACCTTGGCAAAACCCGACGTTACAGCCAGACCCTGCTGCACGATCCAGGCATTGACGTCCGTGCCATCGGGCAACGCGCAGACCGCCAGAGCGCGATGGTACTGATCGTAGGCTTGCGCCCTGCACGATACCTCCCGGCCGCGCAGATAGCCCCGCAAGGCCCGCGCCGCCGCTTGACCGCATGGCCAAGACGCTCCGCGGGCATCCTCACAGTTCTGGTGGAGTTCCGCCGCATCGATATCGACCAGACGGATATGGCGCCCGGCAATGCTGATGGTGTCACCATCAATCACATAGGCAATGCCGCCGATGGGTGCGTCGGGCGGCCCATTCCAGCGCTTCGCCGCATATACGCCGAGCGAGCCGCCTAAAATGACCAGGGCCGTCAGCCAGCGCTTTGTTTCGGCACTCAGTGTGCGCCTGCCGAATGTCGTCCGCCTAGTCATACAATCCCTGCGCGACGCCAGATCTTTTTCCTTGTTCCGGCCGGTACGATTCGCACGCGCAACGATTAGAGGAACTGCTCAACAATTGATTAAAATTGCAAAATCAGATGCGGGGAACTTATGCTGCCTCGCGATCGTTGCATTTTAGACACATTGCTTGCTGGCGAATTGAAGGCTGCCGAAGATCTGCTAACAATTTGTTTTTAAATTGAAATTCAATCCATTCAACGCCGCGAAGGGAAGCGATAAGGGTCCCCAACCGCGATTTTGAGCAGGTTTGGATTGGTTGCGAGCATTTTTGAATAATGGTAGCACCGTGGCTACGGTGGGGTTTATGTTTTATTTATTTACGGCATTTTTTGTATTTTTGGGCTCATTTGTCGCAACCTCTGCGAGTGCTGCGCAATTTTCGATCAATGACGCCATCAATCAGGCCGTCACGACCAACCCTGGCGTTGGCGAGGCGACGGCTAACAGACGCGCGACCGAATCCGAGATGCGCCAAAGCCAGGGCGCCTTGCTCCCGCAGGTACGACTTGAAGCGAGCGCCGGCCCGGAATCGTTGAGGCGTTACATTACGCCAGCGCCGCTCGGAAACGGCGACTACATGAACGGAAGCCAAGCGGGCATCGTGATCCGCCAGACGGTGTTCGACGGATTCGCAAGCATCAACGAAGTGTGGCGTCAGGCAGCGCGGGTCAACGCAGCGTCGCATCGTGTGCTTGAGCGCACCGAACTGATCGGTCTCGACGCCGCCGAAGCCTATATCGACGTCACGCGCTATCTGCGCATCGTCTCTCTCGCGGAAGACAATGTCCGGGTTCATCGCGATCTCCGGAACAATGTCCGCGCGCGTTTCCAGGGCGGCCGGGCGGGTGAGGGCGATCTCCAGCAGGCCGAGGAGCGCGTTGCAGCAGCCGAGGCCGCGCTTGCAGATTTCCGCACCCAACTCGACGTTTCACGCGCCAAGTATCGCAAGGTCGTCGGTCTCGAAGCTTTCAATGTGCGCTTTCCATCGCGACTTTCCCACCTTCCGCGCTCCAAGGATGAATCACTAAATCTCGCCTATCGCTATAACCCGACGTTGCGGGCGGCGCGCGCTGATGCCGATGCAGCCAAGCACGCATTCGACGCCACGGGTGGCGCGTTCGTTCCGAATGTTTCTCTCGAAGGACGCGCCCTGCACGGCAAGGATTCAATCACCTATCCAGGCGAACGCGACGAAGTGAGCGGGAAGGTCGTTATCAGCTGGGACATCTTCAACGGCGGCCGCGACAGCTGGCGCCGTAACGAAGCTGCCGAGCGCATGATCGAGCAACAGCAGAAGAATGCGCGGTTGCAGCGTGACGCTCTGGAATCCATCGACAAGGCATGGGCCGCCCGAACCATCACCAGCGAGCGCGTGGCGGCTCTTATCCGTGATGTGGAAGCAGCTCGAAAAACGGTTGCCGCCTACAACAAGGAATACGAGCTCGGCCAGCGGACGCTCATTGACCTGCTGAACTCTCAGAACCAGTACTTCAACGCGCTGGTCTCGCTGACGTCAGCGCGAGGCGTTACCGTATTCGCGGACTATCAGCTGCTTGCAGCGATGGGCCAGCTCCTGTCCTACCTCAAGACGGCACCGCCGCCGGAAGCAGACCCGCTGGCAACCAAGCCCTATGGGATCATCCCGCTTAGCGTGGCGCCTGTGCGCCTGACTGCGCCGGAACCGGGACCTGAGCCTCTCAATGTCCACGGCATCCGTACATGGAACACGCCGTTTACGGCTCATGCTTCCGTCCCGGCCGCTGTCACATTCGAGGACCGCTGGGCGAGCGCCGACAAGGCCGGCATGCCCAATTTCCATGTCGGCGGCATAGGTTTCACCACGACGACGGCTGATGCTTTTGCGAGAATGACGGGGTCGCAGCACTAAGCTGTTGCCTCGTTCGGGGTCTTGTCCCCGCAAATTTACTGTGAATCGAGCCTTTTTCTTGGTTCATGTTGAATTAACGGGCGTGATCGCCCGTGTTTAAATAAATTCATTTGGACCTTGAATTGTGGAGACCGTTGCGGACCGATCCCGGGCGGCTCAGTTATTTTTTTATTTTGAGGCTTCCGGTGAATTTCATTCGCGCCATTGCAGACGCCAAGTCGAGCCCGGTCGGCCCAGAACAATCATCCGCCGCTCGCGGTGAGGATTATCTTTCCGACAGCCTGACCTATCTCGCGGCTCACTTTGGTCGTGCGATCAGTCGCGACGCCCTGCTGTCCGGCCTTCCGATCGAGGATGGCAAGCTGCATCCCGCGCTTTACGAGCGAGCCGCAGCACGCGCCGGACTTGAAGCCCAGTTGATGGAACGCCCGCTAGCCGACATCCCGGCGCTTGTACTGCCGGCGGTGCTGCTTCTTCACGACGGCTCCACGCGGATCCTGCTGGGCATCGATCGCGAAGCAAACCGGGTTACGCTTGCTGATCCTGTTAAAAACGGAAGCGACATCATCGAGCCGTTCGTGCTGGTTGAGGTCCAGTACACCGGTTTCGCCTATTTTGTCAGACCCGCCCAGGTCGCCGACCCACGCGCTGTCGCGTCGGGCGACCTGCCGACCAGTCATTGGTTCAGGTCGGTCGTGAAGCAATTCGGCGCCAATTATGCGCACGTCGCGATCGCCGCCTTCATCGTGAACATTCTGGCGCTTGCCATGCCGCTGTTCACGATGAGCGTCTACGATCGTGTCATTCCCAACGGAGCGATCCCTTCGCTGGTCGCCCTTTCGATCGGCCTTGGCCTGAGCATCGTGTTCGACTTTGTGCTCAAAATCGTCCGCGCCCGCATGATCGATATGACCGGCAAGAAGATCGACGTCGTGCTCGCGGCAAATATTTTTGAACACATGATGTCGCTGAAACTGGCGCAACGACCGGCGTCGGTCGGCATTCTTGCAAATCAGATGCGGGACTTTGACTCGGTCCGCGAGTTCTTCACGTCAGGCACCGTCGTATCGGCCACCGATCTTCTCTTCGCGATGATCTTTATCGCGGTTCTCTTCATGGTGGCCGGGCCTTTGGCGTGGATTCCGTTGGTGATGCTCCCGATCATGATTGGTGTGGGCCTGCTGCTCCAACGTCCGCTCTCGAGGTCGATAAACCGTCTTCAGGCAGAATCCGCGGCCCGCCACGGCATCCTGGTGGAATCGCTCAGCGGCATGGAAACGGTTCGTGCGATCGGGGGCGAGGCAAAGGTGCAGAGCGGATGGGAACGCTCCGTCGCCGCCACCGCTCGTTCGAGTGAAGACGTGCAGTTCTGGTCGGCGCTCGCGTTGACAAGCGCCAGCGTCGCAACCCAGGCCACGAACCTGCTTCTCGTGGTGATAGGTGTTTTCCTGATTCTCGATGGAAAACTCTCGGTCGGCGCTCTGGTTGCAGCCAACATGCTGTGCGGTCGTGTGCTTGCACCGATTGCAGGTATCGCGGCCGTGATTACACGCGCAACGCAGACGTTCGCCTCGCTGCGTTCCATCGACCGCCTGATGGAGCTTGAACGAGAACGGCCGCCGGAAAAAATCTTCCTCGCACGCGAGATACGCGATGGCAGGATCGATTTCCAGAATGTGAGTTTTGGTTATGCGAACAGCAATACGAAGGCATTGGATCGCGTCTCTTTCAGAGTCAAACCAGGCGAAAAGATCGGGATCGTTGGACGCATCGGCTCTGGAAAGACGACTGTAGGAAAGTTGCTCGCGGGATTTTATCACCCCGGGGAGGGCGCGCTCCTTGTCGATAATGTCGACGTTCGCCAGTACGATCCGGCCGACCTGCGTGCTGGAGTGGGGCTTGTCCTTCAGGACACCGATCTGTTTTACGGCAAGCTGCGCGATAACATCACATACGGCAAGCCCAGTGCGACCGACGAAGAAGTTCTCGCTGCGGCGCGTCTTGCCGGAGTGGAGTCTTTCATCGCCGGTCACCCGGAAGGCTACGACATGATGATCGCCGAGGGCGGTCGGAGCCTGTCAGGCGGTCAAAAGCAGGCCATTGGGCTGGCGCGGATGCTGATCCGCAAACCGAAAGTGCTGTTCCTTGACGAGCCAACCGCACATTTCGACGTCCGAAGCGAGGCGGAATTTCTCTCGCGTCTCCAGGAACTGGCAAAAGGCAACACGACAATTCTTATCGCCACGCATCGCCCTTCGGTGTTGGCTCTCGTGGATCGGGTGCTGGTGTTCGATCGCGGCAGACTCGTGGCGGACGGACCGCGTGCGGAGATCGTTGCACGGATGAAAGCGCCGCAGACGGGGCCGACCAATGTCGCAGTCTGATTTTGCTTTCTCCAACGATGTTCGTGCCGCCGTGGAGATGCGCACGCCGCGCACGGCGCGCATGCTTCTTCTGACTTCCCTGGCGTTGTTCCTGACGTTCATTGTTTGGGCTCATTTCGCCGTACTCGATGAGGTGAAGCGCGGCAGCGGACGCGTGGTGCCGGCGCGCCAGACACAGGTTATCCAGTCGCTCGAGGGCGGCATCATCAGCGAAATCCTTGTGCAGGAAGGCGCGATGGTCGAACAGGGGCAACCGCTGGTCCGCATTGAGGACACCAATTTTTCCTCGCAATTCGGTGAGATCCGGGAGCGCCAGGCTGCGATGGCCGCACGCGTAGCAAGGCTCGAAGCCGAGGCGCAAGGCAAAACGACGCTGACGTTTTCTGCGGAGTTGGAACAGGCAAACTCGCAAGCGCTTGCCGCCGAAAGAAGTGTATTTCAGGCTCATGCACGAAAGCTCGTCCAAGACCTCAATGTCGTTCGACAACAGGAAGACCAAAAGCATAGGGAGATCGACGAGCTTCGCGCGTCTGAAAAGCGTTTTTCCGAAACACTGAAGCTGCTCAATCGCGAAGTCGAACTCACGCGAAACCTTCACAATCAGCGCATCGTCCCTGAGATCGAGATGCTGCGTGTCGACCGGCAGGCGACGGATATGCGCGGCCAACTCGCTGTCGTTCAAGCCACGATCGTCAAGACCGAATCCGCAATTCAGGAGGCTCAGGCCCGCATCGCCGGCGTACGTGCCGCATTCATGGCGCAAGTGGAAGACGATCTTGCGAAATCGCGCGGCGATCTCGCCGTGCTCGATGAGAACATCAAATACGCCGAGGACAAGGTACGACGAACCGAACTGCGCTCGCCGGTTCGCGGCATCGTCAACAAGCTCAACATCACCACCATCGGTGCTGTCGTCCAGCCGGCTGCGAGCATCATGGAGCTGGTGCCGCTCGACGACACGCTGCTGGTCGAGGGGCGCATCCGTCCACAGGACATTGCCTTCATTCGTCCGGGCCACGAAGCCGTTGTCAAACTCTCTGCTTACGATTCCTCCGTTTACGGGTCGCTCCACGGAAAGGTCGAGCGCATCAGCGCCGACACGATCGTGGAAGAGAAGGGTGACAAGAGTGAGCGTGGCGAGACGTTCTACCGAGTGATGGTCCGCACCGATAAAAACTACCTCGGTCCCAGCGAACATCCTTTACCTGTCATTCCGGGCATGGTGGCAACTGTCGAGGTTTTGACCGGATCAAAGTCCGTCCTCGACTATCTCGTCAAACCCGCGCGGCTGCTGCGCGACGAGGCTTTGCGGGAGCGTTGAAGCCATTTTCATAAAATTTTACTGAACCCGGTTTAGCTCGATTCAGGCTGCTTTTGATAATAGCCGCAACCATTGACGCCCCTTAACCGCCCCGAAGCGGTGCGCCCGCTACGCCTGTTCCATAAATCCGGAACAGGACCAGCGCACGATCGCAGGCCGATGCTCCGGATAACGGAGCGTCGATCATGTTCGGTATCAGGTATCCGCAGGCAATCCTGCAGGCGTCTGGACTTCTTCTCGCTGTGTCCCTCAGTCTCGTGGCAATCGACGCCGCGGCCGCCAAGTCGCGCGCCAGCAAGGCCACGCTGGAGGACGCTCCGGTCATGGCAGTTCCTACACCGGTTCGTTTCTTCACGATCAAGGACGTTCTGGCCAAGCACGACGGCAAGCTGTCCTCTCCGCGCCTCGCCAGCGCGACCGACGGCGCCGTTACCAGCGACATCGCCGGTTCGGCGTCGCTGCCGCAGACAAGTGACGAACCGTTCGGCCTGTACGTTTTCCGCGCTCCCGAGGGTGTGCTCTGGACGAAATGGATGACCATCCGTGACACCATGCTTTCGGAGAACGAGCAGTACGATCGTTGCCGTCATTCCACGGATGATTGCAGCACGGCCGCAGGCCGCTTCCTGCGTATTGTCCGCGCGACAGATGGCTTGTCCGATCGCGAACGCATTGAACGCGTCAATATCGCGGTCAACGAGGCTGTACGCTATGTGAGCGACGTCATGCAGCACGGCGTCGCAGACCGCTGGAGTTCACCGCTGACGACGCTGGCGGCGGGGCAGGGTGACTGCGAGGATTACGCCATTCTCAAGTACGCCGCGTTGCGCGAGGCGGGCGTTGCGGAAGCCGATCTCAGGCTTCTTCTGGTGAGGGATCGCGCCGTCAGGCAAGACCACGCGGTGCTTGCAGTGCGTCTCGATGCCCATTGGCTGGTGCTCGACAATCGGCGTGCCGCACTGTTCGAAACAGCTGATCTGCGCCATTTCCTGCCCCTGTTCGCGCTGGATGGGCGAGGCGTCAACCTGTTTGCCGCGCCATATGCGGCGCGCACTCTCCACGAGAGCGAAACCGATATGTTGCCGGCCTCCAATGTTGAGGCGTCCGGCCGGGGCATGTTGGAGTTGCCGCTGCTCCTCTGAGGCGGCCGTCGCGCAAACAAGGTATGACTGCGCGGATTGCCGGACAGTCAGCTTGCATCAAGGATGATTTTCCGCTCAATTGTGTCGATTATTTCGACACAGGAAATTAATCATGCGCTTGAGCGGTATTGTTTTCAAAACTGCGCGTTTCAGAATTGGCGCACTCGCGTTGGGCCTTGTCGGAGCCGTGATCGCAGGACCGAATGTCAAAGCCGCCGATGCATTGCCGACGGGACCAGGCAACGGTGAATTTGTGGTCGCCTGCGAGAACGGCGCCAACTATCTCCTTCGCTCCGGCCGCACCACCTCCAGCGGTGACGTAGTAACCGGCCAGTTTTTCCTGTCGCCGAGACGCGCCGTCCATGTCCGGTTGATTCCCATGGGAGATGGCTACCGGTATGCCGGCCGCGGACTGTGGCTCGACGGCATCCGCGATCAGGCCTTCCTTTACCTGCACAAAAACAGGCCCGTTTCCTGCCACGTCGGCACGGCCGTCTGATTATCGCCATCTAATCTAGATTGCAGACACAAACGACTGCCTCGTTGGCTGACAAGCCGATGAGACATTGTATTTCGTATACTCGTTATAAGCTTAGCGCTCTGGTCATTTTGCTATTACGCCCGACTCATCGCAATATTAACTGATTTTGTGACGATCTATATTTTGCGAATACGAATTATACCTTCCGGATGTTCGCATCGTCTTCAATAACCCTGCCTTTCTTTACATCGGTAACGGGGCGTTTGACTTAACCAAATCGTATAAATTGCGCTGAAAACTCGATTCAATTCTTGACGAATTTCCATCCTTAATAATACCTTAATTCGAATTAGGGCGGCTTTTGCTGCTGCTCGATAAAGGCATTTTTTGAGGATATTGCGATGAACGCACCTGTGTTGTTGGCGCAGCTCTCGGGATCTGTTCAGACACCATCACCCGAACCAAAAACCCTCAAGATTGAAAAGCCAGCCAACGGTCAGGCGCTCAATTTTCATCTCGACGGCAACACACGGCTCGATCTCAGCGACATCGCGAGCGAAAAGCTGACCTTCGTAAAGGTCGGTGAGAAGCTCATCGTTCTGTTCGACAACCAGTCGACGGTGACCGTTGATCCGGTATTTGATTCCGCCACCGGCAATCCGCTGACAGACGTCGGCTTTCAGGTCGACGGTGATCGCGTTCTCAATGGCGAACAATTCGCCGCACTGTTTCCGATTTCAACTGATCAATCGATCCTGCCGGCGGCGGGCAATAGTGGGCCAGCCGGAGGTGCCGATTTTCACGACGCGCAGGTGGGCGCGCTTGGACCAGGTGGCACACCGCTTGCGCTGCTGGGTGACGAGACGTCCGGCGATCAGCAATTTGGTACGACCGAGACAGGTTTTGCGGGCATCACCTTTGGCACGGCAACGGCTGGGAATGTCGACGACGAAGGCTTGAGCGACGGTTTGGTGGGCGGCCCCAACGACGCGCCAGGCAACGCCACCAGTGTCACCGGATCTCTCAACATCGATTTCGGATCGGTGGGCGTCAGCGGTGCGTCGCTGGCGTTTCTTGCCGGTCAGCCAGGTCTCGCGGGGCTGACCTCAGGCGGGGAAACGATTCACCTGTTGATTTCAAATCCGGCAGGCGGCACTCCGACCATTGTTGGTTTTGTCGGCAACGATCCGAACGTCGCTGGCTCGCACGTTTTCGAAATTTCTCTCGATCTCAACACCAGCACAGGCGAATATACGTTCACGCTGCTGCGTCCGCTCGATCATTCGGGCGCAAATACGGAAGATACCCTCAATCTCACCATCTCCTATTCTGCAAGCAACGCGAGCGGGACCGTCACGTCGGCGTTTGGTGTCAACGTCAATGACGATTCGCCCGAAACCAATCCGAACGGCTTCGATCAACCGCTCACGACTCAAGGCTCGGAAGGTTCAGAAGGCTCGGAGGGCGGATTAATCGTCCCGCACGCCGACCTGAAGGATCCTGATGGCGGCACGTCCGTGCGCGGCGGCACGCTAGGCATCCTCTGGGGCGCTGATCATTTCAATGCGCACGAGAACGGCGGCATTTCGGCAACAACCGGCCAGACCGGCGATCGTTCGCTGGTTTTCACCAATGCAACCGTTGAGCTGTCGAATGGTGAAGGTTCGCTGACGAACAGTCTGTTCTCACACGGAGAGCCGATCCAGTTCCAACTCAGCAACGACGGTACCCGCCTTATCGGATTTACCGGCGGCGGCGATGAGGGCCCGAATGAAGGAAACATCGTCTTCACTGTCGATCTGCGCGACACCGACAATGGCGGCTATGTCTTCACGCAATACCAAGAGCTGGATCACGTCGGCACATCGGGTGAGCAGCAGCAGATCAATCTGGCGTCGCTCGATCTGACGTTCCACTACACCGCGACCGACAGCGACGGCGATTCTGTTGCCGGGTCGTTCAACGTGACTGTCAGCGACGACGCTCCGACGATCAGCGTTGAGGGTATCGAAAACGGTCAGGTTGCCGAGGATCGGTTCGATAACGGCAATCCGGGAGACACTTATGGCGCAAACCAGGGCACAGAGAGTCTCACCTTCAATGGTTTTCTCGGCGTGTCATGGGGAGCCGACGACAACAACAGCGGCTCGCTCGCAAACCGCTCACTGGCTTTCAATGGCGTCTCCGAGGGTGGAGAGGTAAAGGCTCAGGACGGCACGTCCATCACATCGCACGATCAGGCCGTGCACTATCATCTGATGACGGTTGGCGATCAGTCCGTATTGATCGGCTACACCGGTGCGGCACCGGCGGACGATCAATCGAACTGGGTCTTCAAAGTCGAGCTCAAGGATACCAGCGATACCGGTTCCTATACTTTCACGCTGCTGCAGCCGATCGATCAGCCGGTCATCGATTCCGAAGACGACGTCACCATCGACTTCGGCTTCACCGCCACCGATGCTGATGGCGACATCGCGAACGGCTCGTTCAGCGTCGCAATCAATGACGATGCACCTGCTTCATCGGGCGCGGTTGAAGCACGGACGGTGGACGAGGGCGATATCAAGACGTTGTGGTCGACGGGCTCGAGCCCGAACGACGGCGCCGGTGACGGATCAGACACCGGCGGTCCGCTGGCGTCGTTCCTGTCAGGGCTGTTCGGGTTTGCGCTCGGCGGACCGGCCTATCTCAGCGGCACGGTGGCGACGACGGTGGCGTTCGGCGCTGACGGCGCCCATGCCGGCGGTGGCTTCGGCTTTGCCGCCGATGCGGCTGCGACCATGGAAGCACTCGGACTGACCTCGAAGGGGCAGACGGTCCACTATGCCATGATCGGCAACACGCTGGTCGGTTACGTCGACCAGCCGATTTTCGACCGCCCGGTGCTGGCGCTGACGCTGAAGAGCGACGGCAGCTACGAGTTCCGGCAGTTCGACCAGCTCGACCATGTCAGCGGCGGCGAACACAACCTCGCTCTGACAACCAGTGGCGGCTCGATCGACGCCATTGACTTCGGCGCGTTGATCACCGCGACCGACGGCGACGGCGACCATATCTCGCTGGCAGGCAAGTTCACGATCGAGATCCAGGACGATGTCCCGGTGGCGACGATCAATGCGAGCGGCGCGGTCACCATCGACGAGACCGGCGGCAACAGCAACGGCGACAACACCTCGTCGAACAGCGTCCGGCACCTGTTCGACGAGGTCGGCAATCGCGGCTCCGATCCCGACATGTCCGGGCCGGTCTATGCCCGCGACAACCTGGTCAGCACCACAACAACGACCGGAGCGGACGATACGGGCGCGAAGGCGCTGTCGTTGCACATCGACGCTCTCGATTCCGGCCTGACGACGACCGACGGCCATTCGATCTACCTGTATCAGGTCAGCGACACGCTGGTGGTCGGCCGGGTCGACGGCGAGACCGGCGAGGCCGCCTTCGCGGTGACGATCGACCAGTCCGGCCGCGTCAGCGTCGCGCAGTATCTGTCGCTGCATCACAACGACGACACCACCTCGAACGACTCCGTCGACCTGACCGGCAAGCTGTCGGCGGTGGTGACGGTGACCGACCATGACGGTGACATCGTCACGCAAGCGACCGATATCGGCGACAACATCCAGTTCCGCGACGATGGGCCAAAGCTGGTCGGTACGGTAACGTCTGGTTTGACCCTGAACGAGGATGACCTACCGACGGGTAACGACTCCACCAAGGAGGCACTGAGCACGAACGGCAACCTCAACATCGATCTGGGCTCTGACGGCGGCAACGTCGTCCTGTCCGCGGAAGGAGCCAGCTGGAATAGTGCAACTCACACGCTCACCGCCTCGGACGGTGCGTGGACGGTGACCCTCAACAGCAACGGGACTTACACATTCACCCTGCTGGACAATACGCTGCTGCACGGTCCGGCCAACGACGGCACCAACACACTGTCGGTTCCTGTCACTTATACAGCGACGGATGGCGATGGTGACGTGATTGCCGGTTCGTTCACCGTCAAGATCGTTGACGACGCGCCGACAGCGTCGTTGAGCAAGATGGTGGTGCAGGAAACGGCCGACGCCAACGGCAGCTTCCATGAGCAGACGACGACCGACCACTTCCACTTCAGCCCGGGCGCCGATGGCGCCAAGGTGACGGCGATCCATTATGATTTCGGAACAAATATCGCCGATGGCGATGCAACGCCGTTCACCAGCCTTGCCCTGACATCCGGTGGCGAGCAGGTGATCGTGACGGAATCGACCGACCACCTGACGCTGACCGGCGCACTTGCCGACGGCACCTCTGTGTTCGTCATCACGGTGACCAACCCTGCAACCGGGGAATACAGCTTCACACAATCGGCGCCGATCGATCATCCGGATGTCAACGAGAGCGGGGCGCAAGATCCGCTGCGGATGAGGATCAGCTTCACCGTTACCGACAGCGACGGGGATACCGCGACCAATCACATCCAGCTCGACATCAACGACGACGCGCCGACCGCCGCGAATTTTAACGCTGCGATGTTCGAGAAGCAGACAGTCACCCTTGATCTGGCTGGCCACTACGCCTATGGCGCAGATGGTGCGAACGATGCAGACGGTACAGTTCTCGGAACGGCCTATGTCTCAGGCCTGCCTGATGGAGTTGTCCTTGGACTGCCATCGATCACGCTCAATCCCGACGGTCATACTGTAACCATTCAGCCGGGCTGGGCACTCGATGGCCTGTCTCAAGACCAGCAGGCCACGCTGCATATTCCGTTCACGGTGACGGATGGGGATGGCGACACCGTAACCAGGGAAATTCTCGTCACGGTGACCGGCACCAATGACGGCCTCGGCACGTCAGAGGGTACACCCGATGGCGGCACGATGACCGAATATGCGGAGACCGACCTGCATGCCGGCTCGACCGACGATCGTACCATCTTCGATGCCCCGCCGGGTTATGGCGGGTACAACGGCGGCACGTTCCATCTGTACGATCCGGATCAGAGCGATACTCACACGATCGTATCGGCCGAGCCCTATCCTGCCGGCTCGAACTATATCGGCCATGTCACTGCGTCGGTGACTCAGGAAACCATCGGCGACGGTGCCGGCGTGGTGTCCTGGCAGTATCACGTCACTGATGCGGCGTTGAACCCGCTGTCAGCGGGAGAGCACAAGACCGAAACCTTCCGCATCACGGTCCAGGACAATCATGGTGAGACAACCTATCGCGATGTCACCATCGAGCTTGTCGGCACCAACGACTCTCCCATCATCACGGTCGGAAACGGGGATTCCGCCTATCGAATGATCGATGAGACAAACGCCGGCCTCTCGGCCCAGGGAACGCTGACCGTCACCGATGTGGATACTCTCGATACAGTTCACGCCACGGTTCTGTCCGTCAGCGCCGGGGGCTCGGGTATCGAACATCTCTACGACAATGCCACTCTGTTGAGCATGCTGACGGTCGCTCCGGATCCAGTCCTGGATTCCAATGGCGCACGCACCGACGCGCTGACCTGGACCTTCGACTCGCACGGCGAGGCGTTCAACTTCCTGCCGAATGGCTGGGAGTCTGTCCTGAACTACACGATCCAGGTCTCCGACGGTCACGGCGGCTTCGACACCCAGGTCGTGCAGATCAAGCTGCACGGCAGCAACGATGCGCCGATCATCACGAGCAGCGCGCTCGGGTCGGTGACCGAGGCAGGCGACCTGCCGCCGGTTGACGAGGCGGGACTTGGCGGCACGTTGACAGTGGCGGCGGCTCTGCTGACGCTCAACGTCACTGACGCCCTGGCGACGTTGGAGAACCATCCGTCCGACCTGCACAATGTACTGACAACAGTTCAGGCCGAGCAGGGCGGTAATCTCGCCACGGCGATCGCTACCGTCTGGCAGCATCTCAACGACGCCTACGTTACCGCCGCACCGACCGATGTGCCCGCGATCAACGAGGCGTTCACGCGGCTTGGCGTCGAGTACGCGACCTATCTGAAGAATGGCGGCATGCCGCTGGTCGACGTGATCGGCAAGTACACGGCCGACGCCAACCTCAGTGGCGCGCCGGATCGCCTGCAGTCGCTTCACGACAACCTGCTCGGCAACCTGGGCGCCGATGCGCTGACCCAACGTTACGGGACCAGTGCTCTGCACGACCAGCTCGAGGCGCTTATCACGGGCGTCGATCCGAACTTGCTGGATCGGCCTTATGCCAGCGGCGGCGAAGGCTCGTCGGGTGTTCATGACGCCCACGCCTGGGATGCGGAGCATGGCTATGCGACCCATGTCAGCGGCACGCTGACCGCGACCGATGCCGACTCCAGTTCGCTGACCTGGACCGCGGGTACGCAGAGCGGCACCTATGGCACGTTTACCGTCGATGCGTCTGGCCACTGGACCTATGTACTCGACAACGACCGTCCGGACACTGAGGCGCTCGCGGCAGGCACCCATGGCACCGAGACCTTCACGGTCACTGTCACGGACAACAGCAACACGTCGACGGCCAGCCAGGTCACGATCACGATCGATGGCACTAACGATGCGCCGGAGATCACGTCATCCGTCCTGACGGCGCCCATCAGCACGCAGCTCCACAACGTCCAGCAGGCGGACGCGACCCACACCTTCGAGCCCACAGCCAACCTCGATACCGAGATTGCCGCAGCCCTCGGAATCCCGGCCGGACCGAGCCCCGATACGGCCGCGGACATGAAGGTGATCGTCACCAACGTCCAGACCGGTCTGGGAGGGGGCGCGACCTTCGCCGACGCCATCGCGCAGGTGTGGGATTATCTCGACGAGAACTACCAGTACTACAACACGCCGGTGAACCATGCCTCGGTGCTGCTGGGGCTGGTCTATGCCGAGTACATCCAGAATGGCGGGCAACCGTTGCTGGACACCATCGCCAAGTTTAATGCGGACACCAACGATGGCATCGCCGATCGTAGCCAGTCGCTGCACGACAATCTGCTGGGCAACCTTGATCTGCCATCAATTGACGACAAGTTCGGAGCGAATCCGGCGCTGCGGGACTATCTGCTGCACCAGGTCGAGGATGCCGGCCTGTCCGGCCGGCCGATCTATAGCGGCGAGCAGGCGGACAATCCGACTGCCGCCCATACCTGGGATCAAACCCACGGTCTGCTGGCGGTTGCTTCCGGCCAGCTCACGGCAATCGACGTCGACGCCAACCACACGTTGACGTGGTCCGTCGCAGGAGGTGCGTCGCCTTACGGCACCATGACGGTGGATCAGACTGGCGCATGGCACTTCACGGCTGACGACAATGCCGCAACGCGTGCGCTCGCAGCCGGCGAGGAGAGTGCGCCTCAGACCTTTACCATCCAGGTCGCCGACGAACACGGCGCCATTGACACCATCCCTGTGTCCATCCGCATCACCGGCACCAACGATGCGCCGGTGATCACTCAGACGCACGAGACCGTCGTCAATGCTGGCTTCGAAGCCGACACCTCGTACAACCAGTTCGGTTCCGAAGGGCAGTACACGAACGGCTCGCCCTCAGGCTGGAGCGTCACCGGTCCATCGTATGGCGGCTGGTTCAATCCGGCACCCAACGGGGCGGGAGGCAGCACCAACGTTCTGACAATGCCTGCCGAGAACGGCAACAATGTGCTCTGGCTCAACGACGGCCAGGTCGCGACGCAAGTCGTCGGCGCGGCCAACCTTGGACGTTATGAACTCAATATCGAGGTCGGCGATCGTACCGATTCAAATCTCAATGGCATGCCCGACTTCGCCGTGCGGCTCTATGCCGGCGCGCCCCTGATCGCCGAACAGATCGTTGAGCACACGACGACGGACGGCTACAGCTGGACCCTCGTCAAGATCGAAGGCCTGGTCGACAACTCGCTCAGCGGCCAGCCATTGCGGATCGAAGTCGCCAATCTCGAGGAATTTGGCAGTGGCGGCGATTTCCCGCAGCAGGTTCAGGTCAATTTCGACAACGTGACGCTGAACTACGTTCCGACGCAGACCCTGACGTCGATCGACGAGGATGCAGTCGCAAACAACGGTCAGACTGTCGCATCGATCCTCGGTGCATCGGTTACCGACGCCGACCATGGCGCGGTGCAGGGGATTGCCATTACGCATACCGACACGAGCAACGGCGCGTGGCAGTATTCGTCCGACGGCGGCGCACACTGGACCGATATCGGCAGCCATTCGATCACGTCGGCCTTGCTGTTGAGCGGAACCGATCTCGTTCGCTTCGTGCCGGATGGAATTCACGGCACAACTGCGGGCTTCGACTACTTGGCGTGGGATCAGACATCCGGAACGCTTCATGACGTTGCGAATGTCACGAACCGGGGCGGCACGACAGCCTTCTCGGAAGATACCGCTCACGCCGTTATCACCGTCACTGACGTGAACGACGCGCCGACCCCGATGGCGGATTCCGTCAGTCTGATCGAGACATCAGCCACTGACGCCGGAAGCGTACCGGTGAATGGGAAAGGTAACGTCCTGGCGAACGATCACGATGTCGACGGAGATCCGCTCAGCGTCATCCTCGTTCGGGCAGCCAACGTCTCTCCTGAGGCTCAAGAGGCACCACAGTACATCACCAATGGCGAGGCCACGGCTCATGGGACGTATGGCAACCTCGTAATGCATGCAGACGGCAGCTACACCTACACACCGAATGCGGCATACGACGCGCTTCCAGAGGGCGTTCAGGTTACCGATATTTTCAAGTTCGGCGTGTCGGATGGCCATGGCGGCGACGTGACATCGTATCTGACCGTCAACATCACGGGTGCGAACGATGCGCCGGTGATCGACCTGAGCGGCCCTAATGTTCCCGGCAACGACGCGACAGCAACCGCCGTGGAGCAGCTTCCGCAGTGGTTCATGGACAAGGCGACCATCTCCGACGTCGACTCGACCACAATGGCATCCCTGACCGTGACGCTTTCGTCGCGACCGGATGGTGGCGCGGAGTACCTATCACTCAACACGGCGGCGCAGAATGCGCTAACGGCCCACTCGTTGTCGTCGAGCTATGATGCAACGACAGGCGCGTTGATCGTGACGGGAATAGCCGCCGCCGCGGTATATCAAACCATTCTCGACGGCGTCGTTTACCTCAACACCAGCGACAATCCGTCAACGACGGATCGCACCATCAACGTCACGGTCAATGACGGCATCAGCAACAGCCCATTGCAAAACGTGACGCTGCACGTTTGGGCCTCGAACGATGCGCCGGAATTGGCCGGAGCGCTGCATGCATCGGTCGGTGAGGGCGGCACACACGTCATTCAGCCGGCAGAACTTGGCTTCACCGATCCGGACGACATAGCCTCGGGCGTCACCTTCATTGTGTCGGACCAGCAAAATGGCATCGTGAAGCTTGATGGCGTGGCGTCCCTATCCTTCACCGGCCAGCAACTTGCGGACGGCCATGTCACGTTCGTGCATGACGGATCGGACACAACGGCGGCGAGCTTCGCGGTTAAGGTCGAAGACGGCAACGAGGACAACTCCGTGCCCGTCTCGCAAACGTTCCATCTCGATGTTACGCCCGTCAACGACGCGCCGGTGATCGATTCTCATAATGGAGACAACCTGGTTGCACTCTCGATGTTCGAGAACGCAACCGCGGTCACGACAGTTCATGCCGCCGATCCGGATAGCCCGACGCTGACTTACACGATCAGCGGCGGCGCGGACGCTTCGCTGTTCCATGTCGACGCCTCAACGGGTGCTCTTAGCTTTGTCAACGCACCGGATTTCGAAACTCCGCATGATGCCGGTCTCGACAACCACTACAACGTCACGGTTACGGCATCTGACGGAACGCTGTTCGATACGCAAAGCTTCGATGTTGAAGTAAAGGATGACGTGGAGACGTATTCGCCAGTCACCGTGACCAACGACAACCCGTACTACGCGTTCTCCGACAATGCCAATGCGCCAGCTGGGCAACCTGTAGCGATCCACTTTGACGCTGACGATATCTTCGGCGGCGGAAGCGATACGTTCAGCTACATGTTTACGCAGGTCTACAGCAGCACCTCGACGAACTGGCTGACCGTCGACCCAACGAATGGAACCATCACCGGCGATCCAGATCATCTGAGCGCGCTCACGCTCTATCGCATCGATGCGATGGACTCGGTGACGCATCAGACGAGCTTTACTTATGTAGCGTTCAGCGCGCTGAACGATGCCGGAACGCTCGTTACCGTTGCTAACGATACTGTTGGCCCGCTACCCAACAACGGAAACAATGGCGACAATCTTTACTTAGTATCTGGCAATCAATCGCACGACACCAATTCCGGCCCCAATGAGGACGTTCTTATTGGCGATGCCGCCAACAACATGATGAATGGCGGAAACTTGAATGATGCTCTTTACGGTGGGAACGGCAACGATACGTTGAGCGGTGATACGAGCACCGACTTCCTGAATGGTGGCAACGGCGACGACACCTTAAACGGAGGCAATTCAGGCGACTTCCTTATCGGCGGAGAAGGAAACGACACTCTGAATGGAGATACTGACACCGATTACCTTCTCGGCGGCAATGGCAACGACACTTTGAATGGAGGCAACGGAAACGATTTCTTGTATGGGGAAGCAGGCGATGATCATCTCAGCGGGGATACTGGCGTCGACACTCTCTACGGTGGCTCAGGCAAGGACACTCTAAATGGCGGAAACGGAGACGACTTCCTTTATGGTGGCGCAGGGGATGACGATCTCAACGGTGGTACTGGTGTCGACACGTTCTACGGTGGTCTCGGTAAAGACACCATCACTGGCGGCGATATGAACGGCCACGATAAGTACATTTTCGCTGAGTTCGGAGCGGACAACGCTGATTTACTCGAAACGTTCCGCAGCAATGATGTAATCGACCTTTCATCTCTGCTTGGAGCGGAGACAGGTGCTAGTGGTACTAACATTGGAAGCTACGTTCATCTTACCCAGCAATCGAACAACGATGTGCTGATCCAGATCGACATAACGGGATCTGGCAATTTTGCGGGTAGCGCTCACGACGTGGCTACTTTGCAGGGCTATGGCTCTCCGAGCGTGAATGACATCGTTCGTGTCGCGTTCCAAGGCCAAGAGCACCAAATGATGGTGTAGAGAGCGACCATTTCAATACGAGAAAGCCTGCCGACTGAACATCCGGCAGGCTTTTTTTTCGTCGATGATTCTTAGCTTAGATATTTCTTCCCCACGGGGCGGAGGCATCGCCCACCTTGACGGTGATCCGCTGGAGTTCAGTGCGGCCCTGCGGATATTTCACCTCAAGGGTGAGGGTATCGGTACCGACAAAATTCGCCTTGGAACGATAAAAGGCGATAAAGCTCGGCACCTCGAGCGCCATGCACTGCTTGTAATGCGTTGCCGTCACCTTGCCGCGTTTGACGTTAACAGTGCCGTTCGCCGGTGATGCGACCAGCCGGATCGACGGCAGCACGCCCGTGGTGCAGTCAGCCTGCACGTTCAGATAAACGCCGACGCGGATGTCCTTCGCCGTGGGCCCCCTGACCGTTCGTTCCACCGTCTTGGTCTGGGCCGCGGCGAGGGTGGCCGAGACGAGCAGGGCGACCAGTCCCATAGCCACCCGGCCGATACATCTGCTGCGACGCGGCTCGAAATTCTGCGGAGACATTTGAGCAATCCGATTAAATTCGACGCAGCCAGCCTGCAATGGCTCGATTATAAAACAGGACCGGTACTTGGGCCATCCGCCATGCCTTGATCTGCATCGCAGCGCCGAACGTCTATTTGCGTGTCGTCGGACGACGGTCTGGAGTTGATCCGGATGACGTGAGCATTGCAGCCAACACCGGCATCCATCCGGGCCTGGAGACTGCGTTCCATGAGCTGCAACCCGTTCCCAGTGCCATAACTCTGGATGACCTGAATCTGGCGCAAGCCAACCGGAGGATCGCTCGCCCGCGACGTGGACGTGAAGCAGATGGTTGGACCGAAATAGAACAAGCCGGAACGGCTTCAGCGCCTCGGTAGGCCGCGCTGCTACCTCGCTCAGGGCCAAGTGGAGTGGCAGACAATCCCGAGATCGCCGCGTCTGAATATTGGGATCCATGGCGAAGTCAGATTCGCATAAGGTATATTATGGAATATATTTATCCACAAAGAATCAATAGCTTTGAGACAAATATCCAAAATGACTCAAGAACAGCAGCAAAAGCCAGCCGCAGCAAAGCCCATTCTCGACACAGAAATCCCAGTGGCCCTCCCGCCAAATCCAGCGCACTCGTCAGACACGATGAGCTTGGACACTCACCTGACGACCGTGCGCCACGTCCGACAATTGGGATCGCGTGATGGCACCGCGCGCCCTGAGTGCCCGTCGACCGAATGACATACCGCCAGACCTGACCGCGCAGCCACGGGCTCGCATGAAACAACCTGGACCGGCCAGCTTGGTACCAAGCTGCAGATTTTAAGTTACAGCGCCACAGAGCGTTTTCCAGCAGACGCGTGTCATAGCGGCAAGGGCCACGACGACAGGATTTCGTCGCCCCAACGGCTTGCCATGGTCTCGGTTCCTGATCATCCAGCTATCCAAATGGCCCTCTGAGCTATTTCAAATTCAGAGAAAACATCCCGCGAATTGATCCCTGGCTTCCACCGATGCAGTCCTATAGGCAGCGGTCGCTGCGAAGTCCGTGGAAGATTTGACAAATCGAAGAAGATGGATGACCTGCTATGGCGAGCTTCGTATGATGGGCTGCAAGAACAAAACATGCATATTCTGGGAGAACTTCCATGAACTTTTCGCGTCGAACCCTGCTGAAAGCTTCAGCTGCTGCAACCGTTATGGGAAGCGTCGGATCGCCACTCGTTGCGCGCGCCCAGCAGGCCGAATTCGTCTACAAATACGCCAACAATCTCCCCGATACGCATCCGTTGAATGTGCGCGCCAAGGAAATGTCGGCCGCGATCAAGCAGGAGACCAACGGCCGCGTTGATCTGCAAATCTTTCCGAACAACCAGCTCGGCTCAGATACCGACGTCCTCAGCCAGATCCGGTCAGGCGGCGTTGAGTTCTTCACGTTGTCCGGCTTGATCCTTTCGACGCTGGTTCCGGCTGCATCGATCAACGGCATCGGCTTCGCCTTCCCTGATTATGATACCGTCTGGAAGGCCATGGACGGCGATCTCGGCGCCCATGTGCGCAAGGAGATCAACAAGGCCAACCTCGTGGTGATGGACAAGATCTGGGACAACGGTTTCCGCCAGACGACCTCCTCCACCAAGGCCATCAACACACCTGAGGATTTCAAGGGCTTCAAGATCCGCGTGCCGGTGTCACCGCTGTGGACCTCGATGTTCAAGGCATTCGAGGCGGCACCCGCTTCGATCAATTTCAACGAGGTCTATTCGGCCTTGCAGACCAAGATCGTCGAAGGCCAGGAAAATCCGCTGGCACTGATCTCGACGGCGAAACTCTATGAAGTGCAGAAGTACTGCTCGCTGACCAACCACATGTGGGATGGATTCTGGTTCCTCGCCAACCGCCGGGCATGGGAGCGGCTGCCGGCGGATGTCCGCACCGTTGTCGCCAAGCACATCAACGCCGCTGCGGTGAAGGAACGTGAAGACACCGCCAAATTGAACGCGACCACGCAGACGGAACTGGCCGCAAAAGGCCTCGTCTTCAATCAGCCCAAGGTCGACCCGTTCCGCGAGAAACTGCGCAAGTCGGGTTTCTATGCCGAGTGGAAAGGCAAGTACGGCGACGAAGCCTGGGCTTTGCTGGAAAAATCCGTCGGCAAGCTGGCCTAATCAGCGGCGATGGCCGAACCACGACTAGCACAGCCAGTCGAAACGCCGGGCGGCGCGGGGACGATCATGGTCCCCGGTCGCAGCGGCGTGGTGGCGGCGCTTGACTCGATCCTCGGCCGTCTCGTCGAAATCCCTGCCGCTTTGCTGGTGATCGCCGAGATCGTCATCCTGTTTGCGGGTGTGGTGTCGCGCTACGGGTTTCATTCGCCACTGATCTGGTCCGATGAACTCGCCTCGATCCTGTTCCTTTGGCTTGCTATGCTCGGCTCGGTCATCGCATTCAGGCGCAGCGAACACATGCGCATGACCGCAGCGGTAGCGAAGTGCAGCCCCGCCATGCGCGCCTATCTCGATCTTGTCGCAACCGCCGCAGCGCTGGCGTTTCTCCTGATGGTTGCCTGGCCGTCGTGGGAATATGCATATGAAGAGAGCTTCATCACGACGCCGGCACTGCAAATTTCGAACTCGTGGCGCGCTGCCGCGCTTCCCGTCGGCATTGGCCTGATGGCGGTCTTCGCCGTTCTGCGGCTGCTTCGTGACGCCGACAAGCGAACAGTGGTCCTTGCACTGCTCACCGTCGGCGCGATTACCGCGGCCTTTTGGTTTGCACAGCCGCTGCTGCGCCCGCTCGGCAACATCAACCTTGTGATCTTTTTCGTCGGCCTTGTCGCGTTCTGCGTTTTTGCCGGCGTGCCGATTGCTTTTGCATTCGGCCTGTCGATCTTCAGCTATCTGGTGTTGACGACCCATACGCCGACGATGGTGCTGATCGGCCGCATGGACGAGGGCATGAGCCATCTGATTTTGCTCGCGGTCCCGCTGTTCGTGTTTCTCGGTCTTCTGATTGAAATGACCGGTATGGCGCGGGCGATGGTCGCCTTCCTTGC
Organism: Afipia sp. Root123D2; assembly: GCF_001425835.1. GTDB lineage: Bacteria > Pseudomonadota > Alphaproteobacteria > Rhizobiales > Xanthobacteraceae > Afipia. Next base: position 1,443,696 of record NZ_LMDP01000001.1, on the reverse strand, counting down.
CAGCCTGCTCGGCCATGTGCGCGGCGGCCTGCACTACGTTCTGGTCGGCGCGATGTATCTGGTCTCCGGCATCTCCGGCTCGAAGGCTGCCGACATGGCTGCGATCGCACCCGTACTGTTTCCCGAAATGAAGCAGCGCGGCGCGAAGCCGGGCGATCTCGTCGCCCTGCTCTCGGCCACCGGCGCACAAACTGAAACCATTCCACCAAGTCTGGTTCTTATCACCATTGGCTCGGTAACCGGCGTGTCGATCGCAGCACTGTTCACCGGTGGCCTGCTGCCAGGATTAGTGTTGGCGGTGACGCTTTCAGCGCTGGTCTGGTGGCGTTATCGCAACGAGGATCTGAGCCACGTCGAGCGCGCGACGCCAAAGCAGATCCTGCGGACATTCATCATCGCACTCCCGGCGCTGGCGTTGCCTTTTGTCATCCGCGCGGCCGTGGTTGAGGGCATCGCAACGGCGACCGAGGTTTCGACAATCGGCATCGTATTCGCGATCTTCGCCGGCCTCTTGATTTACCGGCAGTTCGACTGGCGCCGGCTGATGCCGATGCTGCTCGATACCGCGTCGTTGTCCGGGGCCATTCTCCTGATCATCGGCACTGCCACAGGAATGGCATGGGGACTGACCCAGTCGGGCTTTTCCCGCTCGCTGGCCGCCGCCATGACCGGATTGCCGGGCGGAGGCGCCAGTTTTATCGCGGTTTCAATCATCGCCTTCATGATCCTGGGCAGCGTGCTGGAGGGTATTCCGGCTATCGTGCTGTTTGGGCCGCTGCTGTTTCCGATCGCCAAGGCTGTCGGCGTCCATGAAGTCCACTATGCTATGATCGTTATTCTGGCGATGGGCATTGGACTGTTCGCCCCGCCGTTCGGTGTCGGCTATTATGCTGCCTGTGCGATCGGACGGGTGGACCCCGCGGACGGCATGAAGCCGATCTGGGGTTATCTTCTCGCCCTGCTGATCGGCCTGATTATCGTGGCGGCTGTCCCATGGATTTCTATCGGTTTCCTTTAAGGAGGGTGTCATGAGCACCGGGCAAGGCCAGTACAGTATCGGGCTCGACAAGACGCCTGCCAATTTCGTCCCCCTCACCCCGCTGAGCTTTCTCGAGCGAAGCGCAAGCGTCTATCCGGGCATGACAAGCACGGTCTATGAAGGCCGAACCTTCACCTGGGCGCAGACGTATGAGCGCTGCAAACGCTTCGCGTCATTCCTCGTCCGCAACGGCATCGGTCGTGGCGATACGGTGGCGGCCATGCTGCCCAACATCCCGGCGATGAACGAACTGCATTTTGCCGTGCCGATGACCGGCGCCGTGCTCAATGCCTTGAACATCCGGCTCGACGCCGCATCCATCGCATTCATGCTCGACCATGGCGGCGCCAAGATCCTTCTGGTGGATCCGGAATTTTCCGCCGTGATCTCCGAAGCGTTGAACCTGATGAAACAGCGCAAGCCGTTGGTCATCGACGTTGACGACGCGGCTTTCGCCGGAGGCTCGCGGATCGGCGAAATCGAGTATGAGACCGCGGTCGCAGCGGGCGATCCGAATTTCGCATGGACCCATCCGGACGACGAATGGGATGCCATTGCGCTGAGCTATACGTCCGGCACCACGGGCAACCCGAAGGGCGTCGTCACCCATCATCGCGGCGCGTACCTCAACGCCGTAAGCAACATCCTTGACGGCAATCTCGGCTCGCATCCGGTCTATCTGTGGACGTTGCCGATGTTCCATTGCAACGGCTGGTGCTTCCCCTGGACTATCGCAGCCTCGGCCGGGATCAACGTCTGCCTGCGCAAGGTCGATCCGGCCAAGATTTTTGCACTGATTGTCGAGCACGGCGTCACCCACATGTGCGGCGCACCGATCGTCTACAACACGCTCATCAATGCACCCGGCGCGCCCTCTGGCACCGATAGACGGCCGGTTGTCGGGTTGATCGCCGGTGCGGCTCCTCCGGTTGCCGTGCTGGCCGGTGCGGAAAAGATCGGCATCAGGCTCACCCATGTTTACGGCCTGACCGAAGTCTACGGACCTGCCTCTGTCTGCGCCGAGCAACCGGGCTGGGATGCCCTTCCCGCCGACGAACGCGCCCAACTCATGCGCCGCCAGGGCGTCGCCTATCACATGCAGGAAGCGATCACGGTGCTCGATCCGGACACCATGCAACCCGTCCCGCGCGACGGCGAGACCATTGGCGAGGTGATGTTCCGTGGCAACGTCGTCATGAAAGGTTACCTGAAGAACGAGACGGCGACCAAGGAAGCGTTCGCCGGCGGCTGGTTCCACACCGGCGATCTCGGTGTCCTCGACCAGGACGGCTACGTCATCATCAAGGATCGCTCCAAGGACATTATCATCTCAGGCGGTGAGAACATTTCGTCGGTCGAGGTCGAGGACGTGCTGTACAAGCATCCTGCTGTGCTGTTCGCGGCGGTCGTCGCCAAACCAGACCCGAAGTGGGGCGAAGTGCCTTGCGCGTTCGTCGAACTGAAACAGGGTGCGAGCGCAAACGAGGCAGAGATCATTGCTTACTGCAAAACCCAATTGTCGAGCTTCAAGACGCCCAAAGCCGTGGTGTTTGGCGTGATCCCGAAAACCTCGACTGGCAAAATTCAGAAGTTCATGCTCCGCAATCAGGTCAGTTCGGCGAAGGCAATCTCGGCATAGCCCGGGATTCTACTCTTCAGCGTAGCGCCGGATTATTTGCTAGACGTCGACAGTCAGCCGGATTCCGTCATAGGCCGGGATGATGTTCGGCGGCAGGCTTTTGCGCAGAACCTCATAGTCCAGATCGGAGTGCAGGTTTGTCAGAACGGCGCGGCGCGGTTTGAATTTTTCAATCCACGACAACGCATCGCTCAAGCTGAAATGGCTAGGATGCTGGGCGTAACGCAACGCATCGACGATCCAAAGATCGAGATTTTCAAGCGCAGGCCAGCTCTCTTCGGGGATGTCATTGACATCAGGCGTGTAGGCGGCATCTCCAATGCGGTAGCCTAGCGCCGGAATGTTGCCGTGCTGAAGCAGGAACGCCGTGAACGTCAGTTCCCCTCCCTTACCCGCGATCGTCTCCGTCTCGCCGGCCTCGATCGGCTGGCGGTCGAGGATCGGCGGATAGTCGCTGCCGGGTGGCGTTTCAAAGCAATATGAGAACCGCAGGATAACGTCCTCGGCGGTCGACTCGTTGAGATAGACTGGAATCCGCCGACGCTGATGCAGCACCACAGAGCGCAGATCGTCGATGCCGTGCGTCTGGTCGGCATGCTCGTGCGTGAGGAACACCGCATCGAGATGATCGACATTGGCGTCGATGAGTTGCTCGCGCAGGTCAGGCGAGGTGTCTATCACAACGCGCGTCAACCCACCCGGCCGTTCCCGCTCAGCCAGCAGGGAGCAGCGACGGCGGCGGTTCTTCGGATTATTCGGATCGCAAGCGCCCCACCCCAATGCGGGGCGAGGCACACCGGCGGACGATCCGCAGCCGAGAACTGTCAGCGTAACCGTCATGCCGCTTTCGCGTCCGGGCGCGGCACCTTGTCGAACAGACGGAAGAAATTCTCGGTGGTCTGGGCTGCGATTTCATCGAGCGTGACGCCGCGCGTCTCCGCCAGCACCCGCGCCGTTTCTATCACGAAGGACGGCTCGTTTCGTTTTCCGCGATGCTTGCCGGGTGCAAGATAAGGCGCATCGGTTTCAACCATGATCCGATCCGCCGGCAATTCGGCAGCAATATCGCGGATCGCCTGCGAATTCTTGAATGTCAGAATTCCGGTGAAGGAGATCGACAGGCCGAGGTCTACCGCCTTCATCGCAAGCTCGCGCCCGCCGGTGTAGCAATGCAGCACCGCGCGGAACGGCCCTTTGTCCATCTCCTCATCGAGAATACGGCCGCAAGCATCGTCCGCCTCACGGGTGTGGATGACCAGCGGCAAACCGGTGGCGCGGGCCGCGGCGATATGCGCGCGAAAACCACGCTCCTGCGCTTCCGGGGACCCGTTCTTGTAGAAATTGTCCAATCCCGCCTCGCCGAGCGCAACCACTTTCGGGCGCTGCGTCAACGCGATCAACTCATCGGCGGAAATGCCGTCCTCCTCATCCGCCTGATGCGGATGGGTGCCAACCGAACAATAGACGTTCGGGAAACGCTGCGTAATCGCAAGCAATGCATCGATCCGCCGCACCCGCGTCGAGATCGTCACAATACGTCCGATTCCGGCCGCCTCCGCGCGCGCGACGATACCGTCGAGATCATCGGCAAAATCGGGGAAATCGAGATGACAGTGACTATCGACGAGCATCAGCTTTTCACCGCCGTTGCTTCCGGAGGATCGACGTAGCGCGGGAAAATCGGTGCCGGTTGCGGCAGTTGACTGCCCGGCTCGATGCGCACCGCACCACCTACAGATGCAAAGTCGCGCGCATCGGCCGCAATGCCAAGAAGATCGAGCAACTTCTCGCACGCGGCCGGCATCGCCGGCTGAGCGAGAATGGCGATCTGGCGAATAACTTCAGCCGTGACATAAAGGACCGTCTTCTGCCGCCGCGGATCGGTCTTGGCGAGCGCCCACGGCGCCTCGCCGGCGAAGTACCGGTTCGCCTCGGCGACAACCGCCCAAATCGCGTTCAACGCGTGATGGATCTGCTGCGACGTCATGGCGGTGCGTGCAAGCTCCAGCATCCCGTCGGCTTGTGCCAGGATCGCCTTATCGTTGTCGCTAAGCGGGCCCGGCTCAGGCAGCACCCCTTCATACTGCTTTGCAATCATCGACAGGGAGCGCTGCGCGAGGTTGCCGAGATCGTTGGCAAGATCTGCGTTGGTGCGCGCGACGATGGCGTCGTGATTGTAGTTTCCATCCTGCCCAAACGGCACCTCGCGAAGAAAGAAATAGCGAAGCTGGTCAACGCCGTACTGATCGCTCAGATTGAACGGATCGACGACATTGCCGATCGACTTCGACATCTTCTCACCGCGGTTGAACAGAAACCCGTGGGCATAAACCCGTTTCTGCACCGGAATGCCTGCCGACATCAGAAAGGCCGGCCAGTACACCGCATGGAAGCGAATGATGTCCTTGCCAATGATGTGGACATCCGCCGGCCAGTACCGCCAGTTGCTGTCCTTCTCGTTAGGAAATCCGACACCCGTGATGTAATTGGTCAGAGCATCGACCCAGACGTACATCACGTGCTCGGGATCGTTCGGCACCTTCACGCCCCAATCGAACGTGGTGCGCGAGATCGACAGATCCTTCAGGCCACCTTTAACGAAACTGATGACTTCGTTCTTGCGGGAGTCCGGACCGATAAAATCCGGTTGAGATTCGTACAGCGCCAGCAGCCTGTCCTGGTAGGCTGACAATTTGAAAAAGTAGCTCTTTTCCTCGACCCATTCGACCGGCGTGCCCTGCGGGCCGCGGCGAATTTTATCTTCACCGACAGTGGTCTCCTCTTCCGCGTAATAAGCCTCGTCGCGGACGGAATACCAGCCTGCATAACTATCGAGATAGATGTCGCCGTTGGCTTCCATCCGGCGCCAGATCTCCTGTGTCGATTCATGATGCACAGTCTCGGACGTGCGAATGAAGCGATCAAAGGAGACGTTCAGCCGCACGTCCATTTCCTTGAAGCGCGCAGCGTTGCGCGTCGCGAGATCGAGCGGCGTCATGTTTTCTTTTTGAGCGGTCTGGATCATTTTCAGACCATGTTCGTCGGTCCCGGTCAGAAAAAAGACGTCCTTGCCGTCCAGCCGCTGAAACCGCGCCAGCGCATCCGTCGCGATTGCCTCATAGGCGTGGCCGATGTGCGGCGCGCCGTTCGGATAAGCGATCGCGGTCGTGATATAAAAAGTTGGACGCTTGTCTGCTGCATTCGCCATCAGCGCGAAAGCCTTTCATGACACTTCAAGATATTGACGGCCGCAAAAGGCCGCTCCGGACCGTCAGCGGATCGCATCCGCGAGCAATCCAAATACCGAGAAAACCAGAGGTTTTCGCTCAAGATTGAAGGATTCAGTCTCGCGGGCGGCGCGGTTGATCTTCTCCCATACCTCCGCCAGCCGCGCAAGGCGGGGCAGATCGGCGCCGGGTTGCCTCAGCCGGTCGGTCAGCCACCGCTCGACCGTATCGACGAAGGTTCGCAGAGCAACGCGATCGTTGAGCCCGAGCGCATCACCGAGCGCATGAAGCGCACGCGGATCGACGTGCGGCAGCGTATCGAGCAGAGCGCCAGTGCGATGATGAAGACCGAGCGCGTCGCTATCGAGCAATGTCAGAGCGCGTTCGACACTCCCCTCCGCCCCCTCGGCCGCTTCCCGCAGCGCCAGTTCACCGTCATCGCGCCCCGCAGCCTCGGATGCGGCCCGAATAACATCCTCCACTCCCAGCGGCCGTAACAGCAGTTTCCGGCACCGCGACTGGATCGTGGCGAGAACTCGCGCCGGCGAATGACTGACCAAGAGAAACAGCGAGCGCTGCGGCGGCTCCTCAAGAACCTTGAGCAGTGCGTTGGCAGAATTGGCGTTCAACTCATCGACCGTATCAACAATGCACACGCGCCAGCCGGCGATCGCCGCGGTCGAGCCGAAAAACGAGATCGTCTCCCGGGATTCATCGACTGTGATGACCGAGCGCATCACTCCCTTGTCATTGACGGTCCGCTCAAGCGTTAACAGTCCGCCGTGGGACCCTGCCGTGACCTGGCGCGCAACCGGATGATCCGGATCGAGCGCCAAAGAAGCTGCTGTCTGCACATCGGGTGCCGACGGATCGGGATGCGCGAGCACAAAACGCGCCATGCGATAGGCCAGCGTCGCCTTCCCGATACCTTGGGCGCCGCCGATCAGCCAGGCATGGGGAATCCGGCCGCTGCGGTAAGCATTCAGCAACATCGCTTCGGCCTCTGCGTGGCCGTAGAACGAAGCCGTCTCGCGCGGCGCGGGAATCGCCATTTCCGCTTCTGACTCGCGAATACTCATGCGCCGCTCGTCTCACCGATATCTACAGCCAAAAGCAGACGATCCTTGACGGCGGCCCAGACGCGCGCCGCGACCGTTTCCTGATCGGCATTGGCGTCGATCAGGACGCAGCGCTCCGGCTCATCGACCGCGACCTGTCGATAGGCCTCACGAAGCTTCTCGTGAAACTCGATATTTTCCTGTTCGAAACGATCGGCGGCAGTCTTGCCCCTGCGCAGGATCGCCCGGCGCAGGCCAATGGCGACCGGCACGTCGAAGATCAGCGTCAGATCCGGCCGCAACTCACCAATGGTAACGCGTTCCATTGCCCTGAGAAGCGCCGGGTCTACCTTGCCAAGCTTGCCCTGGTAGACGCGGGTTGAATCCGTGAAGCGATCGCACAGCACCCAAATGCCGCGTCGCAATGCCGGTGCGATAACCTGATGCACATGATCGTCACGGGCCGCAGCGAACAGGAGCGCTTCAGCCTCCGCGCCGAGAAACTTGCCCATACCGGACAAAACCAGATGACGGACGATTTCCGCGCCTGCCGACCCCCCCGGCTCCCGCGTGGTAATGGTCCGGTGATTGGCGCCATTTAGCCGATCAGCCAGTATCGCGATCTGGGTTGATTTTCCCGCGCCCTCACCGCCTTCAAAGGTGATGAACCGGCCGACTGGCAAATCCACGTTGGAAGCGGTTTTCGACATGGTCAGAGTTTTTCCACGCCAGCGCGCAGAAGGCCGATGAACAACTCGCTGACTCCATCGACCGCACGTTGCGTCAGGGAACCAACGCCAACCGGCTCTTCGGCATAAAGCGGAGCTTCCAGCGCGATATTGGCGCCCCGCCAAACTTTGATGACGCCGATTTGTTGGCCACTCTCGATCGGCGCGCGAACCGGCCCGGTATAAACGACGCGGGCGATCAGTTTATCCGAACCATTCCGCTGCACCATGATCTTGATCGGTTCGGACGCGGTGAGTTTAACCGAACCGCTGTCGCCGCCGAAAACCTTGGCGTAGCCTACCGTCTGTCCCGCATCGAACAAGACGCGTGTCTCGAAGTTACGAAACCCCCACTCCAGCAATCGCTTCGATTCGTTCGCCCGATCCTTTGAATCCTCCATCCCGTTGACGACGACGACCAGACGAAGCCCCTTTTGCACCGCCGAGCCGACCAGGCCGTAGCCGCCCTCCTTGGTGTATCCGGTCTTCAGCCCGTCTGCCCCGTCCATCGAGGCCAGAAGCGGATTGCGGTTCTGTTGCCGGATCTTGTTCCAGGTGAATTCGCGCTGACCGAACAACTGGTAGAAGTCCGGATAGGTCAGAATGATGTGGCGCGCCAGCTTGCTCAACTCGCGAACGGACATCTGGTTGGCCGGATCGGGCAAGCCGTTGGAATTGCCAAAAGTCGATTGCGCCAGCCCGATCTCGCGCGCCCGTTTCGTCATCATGGTGACGAAGTCTCGCTCGCTGCCGGCCATGCCCTCAGCAAGGATGATACAGGAATCGTTGCCGCTCTGGATCACCGCACCATGAAGCAGGTCATCGACGCTGACGCGGCTGTTGAGCGCTGCGAACATCGTCGAACTGCCGGAGGGAGCACCACCCTTGCGCCACGCATACTCGCTGACGGGGTATTCGTCGGTGAGTTTGATGGTGCCCTTCTTGAGCGCATTGAAGACGACCTCGGCGGTCATCAGCTTCATCATGCTCGACGGCTGCAACAATTGGTCGGCATTTTTCTCGAATAGCACGCTGCCGGTCTTGGCTTCGATCAGAATGGCGGTTGGAGCCTCGGTCTCAAACCCGCCCTCATCCTTCTTTGCGCCCTGCACGCTTTGGTTGGCCGCGAGCGCTGCACCGCTGGCGATAGCGGCGGCCACGACAATTGCCAGCGCGGCCCGCCAAGATTGGAAGGCCCGTTGAATACGAGTGCGGGGTATCGCGACGACGCTTGCCATTCTTCCGTTCCCAGAATGGCGTCATAGCAGGTGAAACCATCCCGAACAACGAGCGCTCTCGAGAATCCCCGTTTTATTCAATGACTTGCAGTGATTCAGGCCAAAAACACCGTCGCGATGATTGCAGCCCGAACCCGTCAGTACAGACCGCGGCCGCCAAGGACGTTGGCCATATCGTTGCGTCTCACCGGCGCGTACGCCGCGACGGGCTGATAGGCCGGCGCAGCCGCGTTGTCGCGGGCGTTTGCAGTCGCCATTCCGGGACCGCCCTGATGGGGCCGAGCGCTTCTCGCCGACAATTCCGTGGCTGTCACAGATGCCGCGTCTTCGGACCTCGCTCCGAGCGAAAAGGGTCGCTCTGCCGGAACGGGAACATCTCCGCGCAACGCACTGTGGGAGCTACGGAATTCAGGAACGAATGGTGCCGCGGACGCGACCCGGATGCCGGACGGTGCCGGGGCCGGCTCGCCGGTGCGCAACGTTGCGACCAGCTGACGATCGTCGGAGCCCTCCAAGGGCGCCCGGCCGACATATTCGACCCGGACGCGCGCCACACCGTTGTTGTGGAACTCGAGCAGCTTGGCTGCGCGGTTTGAAACGTCGATGACCCGGTTGCCATGATAAGGGCCGCGGTCATTGACCCTCACGACCAAGGACTTGCCGTTACGCAGGTTGGTGACGCGGACATAGCTTGGCATCGGGAGCGTCGGGTGAGCCGCGGTCAGTGACGTCATGTCAAAGACCTCGCCATTCGCGGTCAGGCGGCCATGGAATGCATCGCCGTACCACGAGGCCATGCCCTCGGCGCGATAATGAGTATCTTCCTCAGGGACATAAGTCCGCCCAGCGACGGTATAGGGCTTGCCGACGCGGTAGGTCCCGCCACCCTTCGGAACGGCCTCACCGAAGCCGACCACGCGCGGGCTCGACGATACGCCGTATTTGGGATCGACGCGGCTGGCGAACTTGCCGGATCCGCAATTTGCCAGCAACAGGCAGGCCCCGGCGATCACCGTCGCCCGGGCCAACAGCCTGCTCGATTCTGATTTCCGTGACCCCATGGACCCTGGACTACCGTCGATATCGCCGGCCGCGGAATCCGCCACCGACATCCCCAATCTATTATATACCATAACCGATTGCCGCTGAGCCGGAAATGGAGCGACGCCCTCGTGGTAAACCAAAGGTTGCGACAGCGCCGCCGCCAGACTCTGCCGTCCCTTGCAATCCTGCCCGCCTTCCCCCAAGAGAAAGCTCACGGAAGGGTGGCCGAGTGGTTTAAGGCACCGGTCTTGAAAACCGGCGTGCCTGCAAGGGTACCGTGGGTTCGAATCCCACCCCTTCCGCCAGTAAGCTGTCCATCAGCGTTCACCGATGTCTATCTCTGAAAGACAAGCCCTTGCAAACGCAGGGGCTTTTTCGTTCTGATGTATTCCGATCTCCATGACCGGAAATCGGAATCCACGAGACAGACGTGGGTTGGGACGTGGGTTTAGGCGGACACTTCTGGAGGATGAAATGGGGAATCTGACCGCGCTCAAGGTCAAGAATGCAAAGCCGGGCGACAAGCTGACGGACGGCGGCGGGCTGCGGCTCGACGTCGACCGCAATGGCAATCGCTCGTGGGTGCTGCGCTTCACATCACCGACGACCGGCAAGGAGCGCCTTATGGGACTCGGCCCTGCCGATGACGTGTCGCTGGCACAAGCCCGAGACGCGGCGCAGGATGCGCGCACAGCGATCCGTGGCGACATCGACCCGATCGACCAGCGCATGATGCAGCGAGCGACGGCTCGCGCCGAGGCATCCCGCTCGGTGACGTTCAAGGTCTACGCGGAGCAGTTCATTTCCGGCAAAGAGGCCGGGTGGAAGAATGCCGTCCACCGCCAGCAGTGGCGAAACAGCCTGCGCGATTACGCCTACCCGATAATTGGCCAACTGGCGGTCGGCGCCGTCGACACCGAAGCTGTCCTAAAGGTGCTGCGCCCGATCTGGACGACCAAGAAGGAAACCGCGCGCCGCGTCCGCGGGCGGCTCGAGGCGATCCTGAACGCAGCCAAGGCCGAAGGGCTGCGGACTGGCGAGAACCCTGCCCTGTGGCGCGGTCATCTTGATCAGTTGCTCGCGCGGCGTCGCAAGTCCGACGTAAAGCATCATCCCGCCCTGCCCTATGCGGAAATGCCGAAGTTCTGGCAATCGCTTTCGGCTGACACGTCGAACGCGGCGCGCATGTTGCGATGGATCATCCTGACCGTCTGTCGTTTCAGCGAGGCGGCCGAGATGGATCAAGCGGCCGAAGTGAAGGACGATCTTTGGACCATTCCGGCCATCCGCATGAAAGCCGAGCGCCCGCACACAGTGCCGCTGACCGAACTGGCCCGTGCGCAATTGCCGTTCCGGCCTGTCAGCGACGTGTCGCTTTCCAATTGCATCAAGCGACATACAAAGGTACCCGCAACCACACATGGAATGCGTTCTACCTTTCGCGATTGGGCTGGCGACTGCACCGACTTCGCGCGGGAAGTTGCCGAGGCATCGCTTGCGCACGTTGTGAAAGACGATACCGAAGCCGCATATCGTCGCAGCACTGCGCTTGAAAAACGGCGGGCGCTTTTGTTGGCGTGGTCGAACTACTGCAACCAGTAATGTGTCAACTTATAATTGTACGCATTGCTGGTTAGTGGTTGTTTAGGTCTGTGTGCGTTAGTGTTCATTCGTCAGTGCCTAGCTGCGCCAACCCCACCGCTCTCGGGCGTGTGTTGTTCATTTGTGATGCTGTCGTCTGATTTGACCGGCGCAGGGCTGACCTCCCCAACATCTACGAGGTCAGAGCTATGAAATCATTTTCGATCGATGACTGGTGCGCCGCTCACAACCTATCGCGCGCACGCGGAGATTTCCGAAGCGATCGCCGACACGTCATACGGCTCTGACATTCTCAAGCAGATCGACTCTGGCCTCTCGGTAGGCATCTCGCCAGGCTTTCGCATCCCGCCGCCGCGTGCCGTGGCGAAGGCTGAAGCATTCACTGACGAAGGCCATGACCCGGCCCGCGGGATGCACAACGCGGTAATCCGCACGATTTTCCAGGCGATCTTGTTCGAACTCTCGATCGTGACCCGCCCGGCCTACAAGGAAGCCAGCGTGACCGCTGACAGCATGAGCGAGCCGCTGACCGATGCGGAAAAGATCGCCGCCGGCTGGACCTGGGAAAATGGTGTGCTCGTGCCGCCGGATACTGACGCCGAAAAACTCGCGGCTGGCTGGACCTATCAGAACGGAATCCTTGTGCCGCCGTCCACAACGATCAAGCGCGCCATGCCTGCGGCGCTGCGCTGGAGGTGACCATGGCAATTACAATCAAACAGACAGAAACCGCCCCGAGCACCTATCCGACTACGTCGCCTGCGGTGACGGTGAACGATGTCGCCTGGCAGCGGATCGAACCGTACATCGCGCACCGCTACACGTCCCGAACGGTGGAATGGGTTGTCGAGGGCTGCGGGGAATGGACACCGCCGCTTAAGCCCGCGGTCATTTCCACGGTCGAAATCTGGTCGCGGGCTGGCGAATGGGAAACCGCCGTTCTCCCGGCGTCGCCGCTCGGCGGCTACTGGCTGCGCTCGTCCGGCCCATGGCGTTTCACCGGGACCGTTGGCAGCGGCTCGCCCGCACCGGCCGTTCCCGCCGCGGTGTGGGAAGCGGTGAAGCGGCTCGCGGCGTATCTGAACGCAAAGCCCGGCACGCCCGGAGCTCGATCGGAGCGCATCGAGGCCGGATCCATTTCCATTGCGCGCAGCCGTTCCGAAAGCTGGATGGCGTCGGCGCTGCAGAACAGTGGCGCGGCTGACCTGCTGCGCCCGTACAGGAAGGCTTGACGATGCGAATTATGAATCTGTTTCGGCGTGGCACCGCCAAGGTGGAAAAGCGCAGTTCCGGCAGTAGCTTTACGGCGGAAATTATCTCGGCGCGCGAAGCCTATATTTCGGGCCGGCGTGGCATTGCCGAACTGACGGCCACGGCGCAGTCCTGCGTGTCTCTATGGGAAGGCGGCTTCGCGCTCGCCGACGTCGACGGCACCGATCTGCTGAACCGCGCCACGCTAGCCCTCATGGGCCGGTCGCTGGCGCTGCGCGGCGAGTCCGTGTTCCTGATTCACGACGATGCCCTGGTGCCTTGTTCCGATTGGGACTTGCGCACGCGCTACGGCAGACCGACCGCTTACCGTTTGAGCATCCCGGAGGCTGGTGGCGGTATGACCACCACGGCACTCGCCGGCGAGGTGCTGCATGTTCGCATCGGCTGCGACCCTGCAGCGCCCTATTACGGCACCGCGCCATTGAAGCGCGCCAGCCTGACAGCCGGCATGTTGAATGCGGTCGAGTCCAGTCTGGCCGAGGTGTTCGAGAACATGCCGCTCGGCTCGCAGGTGGTGCCGTTCCCGGAAAGCCAGGACACGGACATGACCAAGTTGGGCAGCTCATTCCGTGGCCAACGGGGCCGCGTGATGCTGCGCGAGTCCGTCACCGTCACGGCGGCGGGCGGCCCTGCCCCGGCAAGCGACTGGCGGCCTGCCGACCTAACCCCGAACCTCGAGCATTCTATGGTCAAGGAAACGCTGGACGCGGCCCGTGACGCCGTGGCGACAGCGTTCGGTGTTCTTCCCGGCCTGTTCAATGCGGCGACGACCGGCCCGATGGTGCGCGAAGCGCAGCGGCACCTCGCTCAATGGACATTGCAGCCGGTCGCAACACTGGTCGCCGAGGAAGCGTCGGACAAGCTCGGCGGCACCGTCACCATGGACGTGATGCGGCCGCTGCAAGCCTACGATGTCGGCGGGCGGGCACGCGCCCTGCTCACCGTCACGCAGGCGCTCGCCATGGCTAAAACTGGCGACGTTTCGCCGGCGGACGTGGCGAAGGCACTCGAACTGGTCGACTTTGGAGAATAACGCTAAAAATATGTTTCGGGCCGCACATCTAATGGATCGTAGGAGATGTGCCAAAAAACTGACGAATCTTTTCTAAAAAAGTGAATATTGCTGTTAGCGTAGTGATGGTACCGAGGGCTATGGCAACCATCATCTCCTTGCTCGGCAGATGATTCACTCGCTCTTCGAGCTTTGCGATACGCTCGGCCAAACTGTTGCTCTTATCTTCGACACGATCGAGCTTGGGGTTCGATATTGTGTTGTGTGTCTCAAGGCCGACCACACGATTTTCAAGAGTGGCCAGCTTTCCTAGCAGCTGGTCCGGCTTCATCACTGCTTCTCCAAGGTTTCGATAACCTCTCGAAGCAACTTAATTACGGCCGTCGCCGCATGTCTTTGGACTTCAGCGACCGTTTCTGCTTGATCGAAGGCAAACGGGACGTTGATATTCAAGCTTGGAACAACGCCAACTGTGTGTACTTCCTTGTAAATATTAAGGTTTGCGCTCTGGTTGGTCGGATCGAAAGTAAATGAGCTTATGATCAGGCGTTCGTTAGCCATGGTATTCAAATCCTCGTCCTCAAGAAGCCTTTGATGCTAACTGATTCGAACGCCCGTCGACGTCTGCCAAGCGGAACGTGGGTTAGCTTGTGGGTCAGATTGAAAAATCGGAAATTCTGCAACGATAACAAAAGGACTTGCAGGACACCCCTTCCGCCAACAAACTCTCCTAATGAATTGGTTGAATTACGATTTTTCATCCACGCGCGCTGCCAGTTCGACCAGCGCCTGATCTCATCGGGTTTGCGCAAATGAGCCATCAGGAACGATCGGGGCTTGCCAGTCACATCCTGCCGGCATCGGGCACCATGATCGGTGTATCCGCCGCTGATCGGGCTGGTGAAGATCGCTGAAACTCGTATCGGGCCGAGCCACGTTGATGAGTACGCGGCATTGGCAACACTCGTGTTTTTACTGAGCGCGATCGCATCTTACCTGTCGATCCGTCATGCGGATGCGGTCAGGTTCAGCCAACGGTGCGAGATCATTGCCGACCAGACATTCCCCCTCGGGTTGGTAAGCATTGCCGCGATAGCTGTCTTCTTTGCCTATGAAGTGATCTGATAAGATCCAGACGTAGAACCCGACCGTTATGAACGATGGCTGTAGATGCGAGGGATCGACCGGTGAACAATCAGGAGCAGCAGAACAAAGTGCGCGACAAGCAAATCGCCGCGAATGAAGCCAAACGCGAGTTTTTCAGCGACGTTCGCGTCTCGACCTGGGCTATCGCAGCCGCAATTCTGGTTTGCGCGATCGGTGCCCTGCTCTACTTCAAATAATGCAGCAGACCGATAACGGGTTGGCGTTCATCCGACCGGCATGCGTTTTCGACGATGCTGTGGTCTCGAGTCACTTGGTGTCGAATGTCATGTCGACGCATTTCAGGACATCCGGCGCGACGCCCACAACAAGCTCGATACACCCCCTCGCCTTGAGCTTGGTGGAATCACTGGCCCAGATCGCAGTGCCGCCTGCCCCGAAGAAGGAATTGGTGTTAGGCGGTTCAGTCTCATTGGCATCGAACGAATAGGTGGAATCTTCGGGAAAGATGCGCGCTTTCAGCGCACAGCCGCCGCCGGTGTCGATCTTCAGGACTTCCTTGTTGTCGCGTGTGACCGCAACCGACACTTCGCACCTGTAAAACTCGGATGTCTTCGTATTGAAAATATAGGCATAGGATTTGCACTTGATATTCTGCAGCTTGCCTGCACTCAGCCCGCGGCTGCAGGAAATTCGCTGGTTGTTGCTAAGCCGAAAAGTGTCTTCGGCCTTTGCGCTATCGATCGTCCCGATCAGGAATAGCGCGCAAACCGGCAAAGCACATGACAAAGCAATTCTAAATAGGCTGACCATTTCACATCCTCTGTTCACAGTCCGCGCCGCGAATCTCTCAAGAAACAACCAACATCGGGCGCAAAGTTTAGCCTAGCCCTCGTATCCGCGCCACCATGGCAGTGGCCGATACGTCTTCTGCCATCCACAGGGAAAACGACGGTCAACGCAGTCGCTATCGAGCAGCCGCTGCGGGGGCCGATCCGCCGGAGATCAGGGAGGCAATCACCTGCTTCAGCCGATCACCCTCCAGTTGCTCGGCCGCCTGCCGTGCCGTCCGTACGGCCACGGCAAAGTCCGGGACCGACAGGCGGCCGTCGCAAACTGGTTTCACCAGTCCTTCAATGACGGCATTCCAGTTCTCGACCCCGCGCTGATAGGAAATCCCCGTACCTGTTATGAGGCGTGCGGTTTCAACGACCTCCCATGCCGCTTCATGCTGCCTGACCTGACTTCGATCGATCATATGGAGCCAGCGCTCGACCCATACCCGCTCTCGTGAAAACCGATATGAATAGGGACGAACGCGCCGCATCGCCACCAGGGCATTCAGCCACCACAACCGGGCACCAGTGCTTCCGCCAAAGTGCATGGACATGCTTGCGTCCGACCATCCCAGCCGCGTCAGCACATTGAGGATCGGCCGCGCTGCCTTCGACGGTAACATGGCCACGAGTTGGCTCGATGTGAATTTTCGCACCATCTCCGCAGCCGAGGAATGAGCATTTCCATTCGCGCTGACGACTCGATCGAGAGCAATCTGGGCACTCCGGATGGGGTCCTCGAACATCATCCGGTCTACCATCAGACGTGAAATCTCGGTGAGTATGTCTGCCAGCGGACAACCGGGACCGACGTAGCGCCCGACCCGGTCGAGATACAGCAACGCATAGTCAGGATCCTGATAATCCATCAACAGATCGACGGCCGCACTGACAACCGGAACGGCGGCCGGAGGAAGCTGCTCGGACAATTTTGCCAGCCGATTACGGGCGACCCACGGATTCCGCGCAGCCTCGCCGAAATACCGCTCTTTCAGCAGCCGTATCGGGACCGGCAGTTTCACGGCGTCGCGATCCCCGCGCTGCTTTGAGCCAATTGGGCTTCAAGCTTTCCAAGATTTTGAAACAGCCGGGCGCTGACCAGCCTGAGGAAATAAAAGCCAAACTCGGGGTTCTGAACGTAAAGCTCCTCGACCTTGCGATAGGTCATACTGAGAACCACGCCAGCTTCAAGACACTCGAGCGTCTGAGTGCGTTCGTTGGCGGGCGACAACATGCCTAGCTCGCCGACAATCGCTCCGACTGGAAGTTCGATCCCGGATTCGACAAGATGAAAGCGGCCGCTGACGATGTAAAACATCTCTTCAGCCTTCTCATGCTTGTAAAACAGCACTTCACCGGATTCGCATTTGCGTTCGGTCATGAACGGCTTCAGCCAGCTCATCGACAGGTTGCTGTTCACCGATCGCTTGACGCTCCGCACCAGCACGAGCATTTCGCGAAGCCGATAGGCGTTGAGCGGTAACAGAATCACGTGAAGAACCACGATCGGATAATTGTGGTGCATCGATGCGTACACGATCAACACGATATTGGTCAGGATGCCGAATATACGAAGCGGTATCATCGTTCGCATCGTGTAACCGGCCACGACGAATGCCGAAGCGAGCAAGCCGCCGGCGCCCGAAGCCAATCCAGACATATCCATGGGGGCCTACCTGACCTTAGAAAGAGTCCTGGTTACCGACTACGCCGTAACGAAAAAGTTAAACCCTCGCATCCGTGCAAGCACGAGACATTATATCTCAATAAACACCAGAAGCGGAGAACGCCTCCACGACGGCCCAAGCGGCCAGAAGACGAAGCCCGCTCAAATCTGAACGACCAGCCCCTCACGGGCAACAATGGTCCCCGGCCGCGATTTGGCGGCGGCCGCTGCAATCTCATCCATCATCGGATCGAGATGCTCGGGATCGTGGTGAAACAGGCACAGTGTTTTTGCCTGCGCTGTCTCCACCAGTCTCACAGCCTGCTGCCAACTTGAATGGCCCCACCCGACATGCTCCGGCAATTCGTCGTCGGTGTAAGTCGTATCGACAATAACCAGCGCGGCATCCCGTGCCAAAGCCAGAACCGCGGGATCGATTGACGCCGAACCGAGATCGGTATCGGTAATGTAGGCAATCGCCCGGCCCTGATATTCAACGCGATAGCCAGTGGCGCCACCGGGATGGTTCAAGAGCGCCGTACGTACAACGATGCCCTCACGTGGCGCCAGGACCTGGCCGGCATCGAAATCGTGAAATTCCACCGTGCCGTTGGCCGCCTCGATGCCGATCGGAAACAACGGAAAACTCATGAATTTACCAATGGCTCCCCTTATCCCTCCCGAGGATTTCAGAGTGCCGGCCCATATGCGAACGCGATGATCATGGTCGAACAGCGGGGAAAAGAACGGCAGCCCTATCATATGATCGATGTGGCAATGGCTCAGAAACAGATCCATGTCCACGACTGTCGGGTCGCTCACCAGCTCATTGCCAAGAAGGCGCAGCCCGGAGCCAGCATCGAAAACGAGAAGATGCTCACCGCAGCGAACTTCAACGCAGGACGTATTGCCACCGTAACGAACGGTGTCAGGGCCGGGACAGGGAATGCTCCCCCGAACGCCCCAGAATCGAACGGACATTGGATTCAAAGTCATCGACAATCAAACATCCGCGTCGGGACGCCCATCACCACCTGATCGGCAACAGCTTTGCACGCGCCCCCGGCGTTCGCCATATCCGCAAGGGCCACGCCGTGCAAGAAAATCACTTGCCAAGCCGGAGCGACCCTAGCTAGCCGGACACAAGGACTCAACGACCCAGCGCCTTTTTCGCGTGTGTGGCGTTTCGCCCCGGTCATTTCGTCGTCAGGGCAAACACCCCATTCCAGTTATCCGGTGGGGGAGTTTTTTGAAAGGCCAGTATCCGTTCCTGATACAGATCGTACAGCATCTTCAGGGTATGGGCCTCGTCAGCAATCCGCCCCTTCTCGATCGCAGCCAGCGCGCCCTCCCAATCCCGACTGCGATAGCAGGACAGCATCTCGAGGGTGAGGTTCCGAAGCCGCTGGAAACCGCCGGACTGGGCGAGATCTTCACGCCCGGCTATGGCGTAGATGACCTCAGGTTCGGTCTTCCCCTTCACCGTGATAAAATCGAGTTCGAGGATCGCAAACTTGTCTTTCGCGGCCAGCGCGGTCCCTGATCCGGCAATAATCGGGACCCCGTAGGATTTCGACTGCCCCTCGAGACGAGATGCCAGATTGACGCTGTCACCAAGGACCGAATAGTCGAAACGCAGGTTCGATCCCATATTGCCGACCACGCAGGTGCCGGTGTTGATGCCGATGCCAACGCGCATCGGAATAAACGGCTTGCCGGCTTCCCGTGCTTCGCGTTCGCGCTCTACGTTCAATAGTTCAATGCGGTCGATCATGTCGAGCGCCGCTTCGCAGGCGTGAATCTGATGAGTCTTATCGTCCAGCGGCGCATTCCAGAACGCCATGATGGCATCACCCATGTATTTGTCGATGGTGCCCTTGCGATCGAGAATGGCGTTCGTCAGCGGGGTCAAGAAGCGATTCATCAGCGACGTCAGGCCTTGCGGATCGCTCTTGAACGACTCCGAGATCGTGGTGAAGCCACGCACATCGCTGAACATGATGGTCATCTCACGCTCCTCACCGCCGAGAACGAGCTTCTCCGGCGACTGCGCGAGCTGTTCGACCAGCGCCGGCGAGAGGTATTGACCGAATGCCGACCGGATGCGGCGGCGCTGGGCCTGCTCCCGGACATAGCTGCTGAAAACAAGCGTCAGATAGATTGCGGTGCTCGCGACCAGCGGAAACGTGAAATCGATCAGCAGCAAATGCTGGGTGAAGAAGTACCAGGACGTGCCGATCAGAAGGCATACGATGACAGCACCGAACGCCAGCAAGGTGAACGGACCAAGGATCGGCGCAAGCCAAATGATGGCGAGACCGAAAAGAATGGCCGCCAGCATTTCCGCGCCGATCGCGTAGTTCGGCTGCGATAGCACCGAACGGGTCAGGGCACTTTCGAGAACCTGGGCGTGGACCTCGACGCCCGGCATCACCGGATCGAGCGGCGTGGTTTTGACGTCGAGAAGACCAACCGCGGAGGTCCCGATCAGAACCAGCTTTTGCGAGATCGCGTCCCTGCCGACTTTGCCTTCCAGCACATCGGCCGCGGACACGTAGCGTTTTGCGTCATGCTTGGCGAAATAAACCCAGAGCTGGCCGTTGCGGTCTGTCGGGACCTCGAAGCTCGGTACCGCGACGCTTTTAATTCCGGCCTCGTCCAGCTTGACAAGAATGGTGTCAGCCTTGGTGACGATACGCAGCATCTCGAAAGTCAGCGACGGCATCAGCTTGTCTTGCGCCAGCATGATCATCGGCACGCGGCGCACAATACCATCGCGCTCGGTGCGGATCGTGAACAGGCCGCGGCCGGGAGACGCTTCCTCCAGAACCGGTACATTCCGCAGCAACCCCGGAAAACTGAGCAAATAGGGTTTTGGATCGCCTCCCAGTGTAGCCAAGCCGGTCAACGGAAGATTGAGCGCAGGTTGCGGGACGGCCGCCGGAAGTCCGGACTCACCGAGAACAACTGGTGATTTCCGCAAAACATCCGCGAGAACCTGATCGTTGCTCGGCAGTGCTTTCAGCCTCGCCCGCGTTTCCTCATCGAGGTCATGGAAGCTATCGGCAACAAGACTGGGAGATAATCGGTCCGGCTCGGCAAATACGATATCGAACGCGATTGCGGCGGCTCCGAGTCCCGTCAGTTGCTGAACCATCTCGGCAACACGGGTGCGCGGCCAGGGCCATTGACCATACTTCGCCAGGCTTTTCTCATCGATGTCGACAATGACAACCGGCCGCTGGACGGCCTTGCGCGGCTGAATAACCTGATAAGCGTCGAAGATCTTGACGCGCAGCTCCTCGATCGGCAGCGGATCGATGACGCGGAGCATCACGAATCCCGCCAGCAGCGGCAGACACAAAATCCGCGCATAGCCGAACCGGCGCGCGAACCTGTAGACTCGCCATTGCGCGACCCTGTGGTGAACCATGCCTTGCCGTCACTTTTCCCGGAACGCACGCATGAGCTGATCGCTCAACGGCTTTGCGAGATAGGATAGCATGGTGCGCTCGCCGGTCTGGACAAAAGCCTCCACCGGCATTCCCGGTATCAACCGGACGTCCCCGAGCCGCGCCACCTCGCTGGAGGGCATCGAAATACGGATCGTATAATAGCTCTGGCCGGTGCGCTGATCCGCGGTGGTGTCGGGCGAAATGCGGCTGACCGTGCCGTTCAGCTCCGGGGTAGTCCGCTGGTTGAAGGCTGACAACCGCAGCAGCGTCCGCTGGCCGATCCGTAACTGGTCGATGTCCTGTGGATTGACCTTCGCCTCGACCGAAAGATTGTCGGTGTCCGGTACGATCAGCATGATCGTATCTCCGGCAGAGATAACGCCTCCCACGGTGTGAACCGTGGATTGTAGGACCATGCCATCCTGCGGCGCACGGATGTCGATACGCCGTAACTGATCCTCGGCTGTGATCTTCCGTTCGACCGCTTCCCCAATCTTGTCGTTAATTTCGCGGCGCTCTTTCGAAACCTCGCTGGACAGGTCCTTGTCGATCTGGATGATCTGCAGCTCAATCTCGGTCACCTTGCCCTTGGCCTGGGCCTTCTGCGCGATGAACTGGGCTCGATCGCCATCGAGACGCGCTGCATCGCGCTCCAGAGTGGTGAGGCGGGAAATCTGAATCAGATTTTTCTCGTAGAGATCCTGCACGCCGACGAGTTCTTTCCGGATCAGTTCGATCTCGCGCGACTTTGCCCTCTCCTGCGCATCGAGACCAGCCATCTCCTCTCGCAACTGCGCAATGCGTTCCCTCAGCTGTGCTTTCTGGCCGATACGTCCCATCGAGCGGACTTCAAACAACTTGCGTTCACTCATCATGACCGCAGCAGCCTCAGGATCATCTGCTTGTGCGAGAAGCTGGGGCGGAAACGTGATCGTTGTTGCTCCCGACTGCTCTGCCTCAAGCCGGGCACTGCGCGCCCAGAGCCCGTTAAGGTTTTTGGTCACTATCGCAAGGCTCGCCTTGGTCACGGTATCATCCAGACGGACCAGAACATCACCGACCTTAACCCGATCGCCATCGCGCGCCAGAACCGCCCCGACCACCCCGCCGGTCGGATGCTGTACTTTCTTGACGTTTGAATCGACCACGATGGACCCCGGCGCGATCAGCGCACCCGAGATTTCGGCCGTCGATCCCCATCCGCCGACCACGCCGACCAGAACAATGACGACGAACAGGCCGATCAGGAGGTGCGACCGGATCGAACGGCGCGAACCCGGAACGTCAAGCGATTTGAAAATGGTCGGTCGGCCCAGCCAACTCATGACTTGGTGCCTCCATCGGCAACGATCTTGACCGGTGCCTGAGACGGGGTTCGTTTCAGGACCTGATCGAGCACCGCGTCTTTCGGCCCGAACGCCTGCGCGCGGCCGTCCTTGAGAACCAGCACGAAATCGACACCTGCGATCCCGACCGGCCGGTGCGCAACGACAACGACAACACCGCCCCTTGCACGCACCGACAGAACAGCACGGGTCAGCGCCTCGTCGCCTTCGCTATCCAGATTTGAATTCGGCTCATCAAGCACAACCAGGAACGGCTGCCGATAGAGGGCGCGCGCAAGCGCGATCCGCTGGGCCTGCCCCGCTGACAGCACGCTGCCGCGATCGTCGATCTGGGTATCGTACCCGTCGCCCATTCCGATGATCAGATCGTGCACGCCCGCTTCTTTGGCTGCCGCAATGATATGATCGGAACCGGCGTCGTCCTCGAAACGCGAAATATTCTGCGCAATGGTTCCGGCGAAAAGTTCGACGTCCTGCGGCAAATACCCGATATGGACCCCAAGAGTTTCCGACGACCATTGATCGAGCGCGGCACCATCGAGACGGACCTTTCCGCGCAGCGGTTGCCAGACGCCGACCAGTGCACGGACCAGCGAGGATTTGCCCGAGCCGCTCGGCCCGATGATGCCGACGCCATGCCCTGCCTCAAGCGCGAACGTGACGTCCTGCACCACGGCTTTCTGCTGCCCCGGCGGCGTAATCGTCAGGCTTTCCACGCTCATGCGTCGGGACGGATCGTGCAGAAGTGTCGGTGTCGACACCGGAGGCAACTTTGCCAGCAGCGTGTTGAGGCGCTTCCAGCTTTGCCGGGCCACAACGAAGCCCTTCCAGTGCGCAATGGCCAGGTCGACCGGAGCCAGCGCGCGCGCGCTCAGGATCGAACCGGCGATAATAATACCGGCAGTCGCTTGTTGGTTGATAGCAAGATAGGCGCCGACACCCAGCACGGCCGATTGCAGTGTCATGCGAAGCACCTTGGCGATAGCGCCGAGGCCTCCCGATACATCGCTGGTTTGTTGATTGCTCTCGATATAGGCGCGATTGGATTCGTTCCAGAGCTTGCCGACGCGTCCGGCCATGCCCATTGCCACCAGCACCTCTGCATTCCGGCGGCTCGCCGAAACAAGATCCTGACGACGCACGGCAAGGCTCGATGCACGTCTGGCCGGAGCCTGGGTCAGATATTCCGTCACGACCGTGAGGCTGATCAGAATGACCGCGCCGACCAGTGCCGTGAGTCCGAGCAACGGGTGAAAAGCAAAGCAGATCGCAATATAAAACGGGAGCCACGGAAGGTCGAACAACGCGCCGGGACCCATTCCGGACAGAAACGAACGGATGTTGTCGAGATCACGAACCGGTTCTATTCCCTCGCCGCGACTGCCTGTGATCAGCGGGACCCGGATCACGACGTCGTAGACTCTCGCGCTGAGCATCTCGTCAAGTGCCGAACCGACGCGCACAAGAATTCGGCTGCGGATCAGATCGAGCAGTCCCTGAGACATATACAGCACAGCCGCAAGGATCATCAGCCCAACCAGGGTCGGGATGCTTCGACTCGGCAGGACGCGATCGTAAATTTCCAGCATGAAGAACGAGCCGGTGAGATAAAGAATATTTATCACCAGACTCATCGCACCGACGCCGAGAAAGGCGCTGCGGCAGGCGCGCAACGCCTCTCCGAGTTCGGTTTGTCTCAACGGTGCGGGCAACGACCAGGACCTCGCGATTAAACGATATGAAAGTCGTTTGCCGTCAAGGCTGCCTTGTGCACGCCAAGCAGCGTGATGCTATCTTGCGCCGACACGGCGATCACGGCATCGCCGTTGGTATTGTCACTCGTCATTGCAAGCAACGCACTGAAGTCCGCGACATCGGTAGCGCAGAGCTGGATATGATCATCGCCCTGATGAAAATCAGTAATAACGTCCGTTCCTGCCAGATCATTGAACACAAACGTATCGTGACCTGTGTTGCCGGTCAAATTATCCGACCCGTTTGTGGCGAAGATGGCATCGTTGCCCGCTGTCCCCGTCAACGTCGCGCCGTTGTTGCCGGCGGACTGCTGAAAGATAAAATTGAAATTATCGTTGGCACCATGATCATCAGTCACGATTATGGCGATAGTCTCTGTCGGAGAAGCTTCAGTAACAGCATATGTGAAGCCATTCTGCAGGGTCGCGTTGATCTCCGACTGTGTCCCCTCATTGCTTGCCAGAAGGACTGTTCCGTGATCGGCATTCGCCGACAGCGTCAGCGAGCTGTTACCGTTGTCCGCGTCGAACAGCGATAGCCCGGTGAATGCCGTCGAACCATTGCCGTTGTCGACCGCCTGAAATGCATTCGCCGACAGAACCGGCGCATCATTCGCGCCGTCGATCGTGAAGCAGACCGACGTCGTCGCCGGCGTCGAACCATCCGTCACGGGAATATCGAACACAACCTGATGATGATCCTCGGCTGTCAGGCTATCGACTGCGACGTTGTCCAACGCGACGGTCAACGTATGGCTCAATGTATCGAGCGTCGCGGTTCCGTAGTTGCCCGCCTTGCTGAATGTACCGTCCGGATGATTGATCCAGCCGTCGACATTCAACCTCGCCGTATCGTATGTCGCCGTTCCGTCAATGTCGGATAGCGACAGCGCAGCAACCGAGCTTGCCGTTCCGGGATCAGCCGAAGTGGCTTCTACGAGATGAACGGGCGTCGAGGCAGAGACCATGGGCGCATCGTTCGTGCCCGTGATGGTCACAACAATCGGCTGTGTCGCCACCGCGTTATGCTGATCGTCGATGCGTACATCATAGGTCACTGTGAGCGTCTGGCCATCGGCCAGGAAATCCAGCGCGTTATCCGCGATCTTGTAGCCCCAGTCGACAGAGCCAGTCCCCATTCCCGCGCTGTCGTGAGGTGTCAGTGTTTGCGCGCTCGCTGCAGCGAGCGCCGCAATCTGTGCAATGGTCAGCACCCCTCCTGACCACGCAAATGACGGCGCGCATTGCGTAACGATATGCGCGTCATTCAAATCGACATCACGGAACGTCAACGTTCCGCAGGCCTCACCGAGGCTCGTCGTATTTCCGGTGGTATCGGCCAGTTCGCTGAAACCGCCCTGCGCGGCCGAAACGTCGCTGGTGATTGTCGGGACGTCATTGGTGCCGCTATAGATATTGACGGTCACTGTCGCGGTCGCCGTACCGCCGTTGTGATCGTCGATCCGAACCGTGGATATCAGCGTGACGGTCTCATCCTGCGCGAGGAAGTCGAGATTGTTGTCGGGGACGCTATAGGACCAGACAACCGTGCCATCGTGAGAGAACGCTGTCGGCGTGATTGAAAAGGCCGACTTGATAGCGTCAGCCTGATCCGCCGTGAGAGTCAAAACCGTTTGGCCGTCTGCAGCAATATAGCAGACGCTCTGGCCACAAACGGAGGCCGTCGGCGTATCGGTGAGATCGACATCGGTAAAGTGGATCGAACCGCCACACGCCGCATCCGGCGTGGGATCGTCGGTCTGTCCGGGCAATTCGTTGATGGTCGCAACCTGAGCAGATTCACCGACGGAAATCACAGGCGTATCGTTACTACCGGTAACGGTGACGAAAACATCTTGCGTTGCAATAGCGCCACGCGCATCGGTCAACTGAATGGTGTATTTCAGCGTGACCGAATCATGAGCACCGAGATAGTCGAAGATGCTATCGGGCGCGGCGAAACTGCCTGTCGCCTGCCCGGTCACACTATCGAACTCCTTGGCGATGCCGCCGAAGGTCAGAAAACTCATCAGCGTGACGTGATCGGGCAAGCCCGCAACCTCTCCCGAGGTCGCAGCCACATCCATCACCTGAATGGAATAGCCCAATCCGACGTCTGAAAAATCAGGATCGTGAAACGGCAGCGTCACGTCACTGGTGACCGGATCCTGATGTCCAGTCTGATCGTCCGTTTCGGCATGAGCAGCAACGATCGGCGCATCGCTGATTTCAAAAACCGGCGCGTCGTTTTTGCCGGTGATGATGAAAGGGATGGTCAGGTGCGTCTTGTCCGGGCCGGACCGGCTATCAAACTCGAGCTTGTAAGTCAGCGTCTCGCCTTCATTTAGAAAGTTGAAATCATGGCGATCGAATGTGACTTTACCTGTCGTCTGATTGACGTGAACCAGTGTCAGAGGATTGAAATCCTCCGGCAGCGGGATCGAACTGTTCACGGATACGAATTTGGCACTATTGGGGATGAACGGAACGGCGACATCGAAGAATGGCGCCGAGCCGATATCCGGGTCGTTGATCAGCACATGATCTGAAATCTTGAAGCTGTCAGTTGTGACGACGAACGCCTGAATTGCAAAGGCAGGCGCCGCGTTGAACAACGCAGGGGAATTGATATAGACCTTGTCCACCGTCGCGATCTTGCCCGTAACCGGATCGTATGAACCGGTCTTGACCTCAATCGAGAGAATGGACGTCGATGAGCCCGGGGAACTGTTTGCCGGTGTATGCACATCGGCCAGATTGTTGCCGCTGGATCCCGAGCCGCTCTTGTTGGATTTCGGGGTTGCATCGTCGGGCGTGTAGTTCGGAAAATAGAGCTGAAAAATCTGTTGAACGAGCGCCTTCGTGATCTGTTGATCGCCCGGCGTCGCCGGCTGTTCGTTCGCGGTGATCTGATTGTTGCTCGCCGACACGAAAGTAACCTGCCCGGCCTGCGAGATCGTCCCGATCAACTGGCCGGTGGTCTTGTTGTAGAGATTGTACGATCCGGTATGCCCGTCGGGTTCGACAAGAACCGAGAACTTTGTCGGTCCGTCGTCCGCGGCGATTTCGACCAGAACGGCGGTGCCACGGATACCCATCGTCGCCACCGGCGTATCGACGCGCATATCGCCGTTCTTCGCGGTCTGTCCGGCGACAAACGTAATTGTCCCCTGCACGAGACTGATAAGCGATGAGTTCGACGATCCGGAAGGATCGTAGATCATCTCATTGAGGACCATCCGGGCATTCGCGCCCATCCCGAACGCGCTACCGTCGATGAACGTGATGCCTATCGACGAGCCCGATCCGGTCTGGACGACATCACCCTTCAGAACCGCATCGCCGACATTGAGTTCGACGGTCACGCCATTACGGATGACGCTGGCGCTGCCCGACAGCTTCATCACCTGGCCGATCGCCTGGCCGCCGGACGACGTGCCGGCGGCTTGCGCGTAGACCGTATGACCCGTCAATGCCTCGACGATCGATGCGGACAGGCTCGCACCATCCCTGGAAGCGAGTACCGGCCGGATTTCGCCTTTGAAATAGTCATGGAGGGTAAAATTGCGGCCCTCACCTGACAGGATCAGGTCGTCCCCCGAGCGCTGCATGTCTCCTGAAAACAGCAGATGAGCATCGGGAATCGTAACGACAGCCGAGTGCCCGTCATAAGTACCGGAGCCTGAAGCATGCCCGAAATGAAACAGCCCTTCGTCAGGCGTGACGAGCGCATCTCCAATCAATGAGTGCTCGAACTTGCCGGAAAAATTCACGACCGTCAGCCGATCTCAAAAGGTTAATTTTTTCAAAACAATAAATTCTCATCGCTCTTAGCATCGAACGCAATCCGTCAGATAGCGGCTTCAATGAAACGGCACAGTTCTGGAGCTCGCTCCTGTTCGTTAACCACCCTCTTTGGACGGCCCAAGCACCAGGAAAAGAAGCCAGCAATGCCATCTTTCACGGAAAACAGACCTGTCCGCCCTGATACCGAAAATAACTGGCGCCGACACAAGAATTAGACGCTTGGATTCAACATCGAAAGTCATTGCTTTTCGTTGAAGTAGAAATCTATGCTCAATGTATACTTCAAGACTAGATCTAACTTCGTTTAAATACTATAAAATATCCGAAAATCTGTGCCTCGCGGCTCGTATTAGCCGTACTTCAAATTCTACTTAAATGACACAGCATTCCTTTCGCATACTTCCATCCAGATCACCCGAAAGCATGAGCCTTTAATCGATAAAAACGTTGCGGCTCTAGGTTCGCGCCCCAAACGATCCGGCCACGAGCCTGCAGATCTCTGCGCGCCGATGCCCGGACGCAGGGCGTCACATGTCGGCTTTTCGTATTCCCGGAATGTTCGCAGTTGCGGTGCTATGCGCCACAACGTTCACGGCACAAAACGCCGCCCCGGCATTGGCTGGGCCGACCATGTCAATTGATGCTCCAATTCCACCCACGCCCCGTGCAGGACTGGTCGAGCCATTCGGCCGACTGACAGCGCCCATATTCGAAAGCCCGCTCACCGCGAAATGGCTTGAGGTCGAGCGCTCGATCGAAGCGGACCTGGAAATCATCGCCAATTGCCGTCGCGATCGCAGCAACTGCACGTCACCGCAAGCCGGCCAGTTTCTGGATATTATCGAGGAAGCTCGCGAACACAGCGGCCTCGCCCGCTTCGGCATCGTCAATCGCGCCATCAATCTCGCAATCCGGCCGCAGAGCGATTGGGCTCTCCATGGCGTCGAGGACCGCTGGAGCTCGCCGCTCGCCACACTCGCGGCGGGCGCCGGCGATTGCGAGGACTATGCGATCGCCAAGTTCGTTGCTCTGCGCGAGGCCGGTGTTGCCGCCAGCGACCTTCGCCTGGTGATCGTACGTGACGCGCAAACGGTCGAAGACCACGCTGTAGTCGCCGCCCGGCTCGACGGCCGCTGGCGCGTTCTCGACAATCGCAATATGGCGCTGGCGGAAGATATCGCGATCTACCGTTACCGTCCGATGTTCGTCATCGGCACCGGAGGGGTGGAGCGGTCAGAGGGTCCGGTGCTAGCGCGCGTTACACCGGCAGGCGACGGCCACAATCCGCCGCCGGATGATGTCGCCCCGGCAGCGCTGGACTATGCGATCGACGCAACCATGGCGAGTGCACTCTAGCCTGCGGAAATCGCATCGCCAGGCAAACTGACTTACGTTGGCATCAGGCCCGCGACATGGTCCGGACCATCTCGAACAGGAGCATTGCTCCCGCCGCGATCAGAATCCAGCTCGGATGCTCGCAGAAAATCGCGCCTTGCTGGCAAAGCTGATAAGACCAATACCAACCACTGTATTGCGTGGCGCTGGCGAGGAAGAATATTCCGCCAGTGCCAATCAGAGCGAGGATGACAAAAAACATCGGTATCCTCCGTGCCTGCGTCGTGCTTGAAATCTCCGCACGGAGACGTAAACCAATACTTGCTGGCGGTTCATAAAGTAGGACTTTTGGCCAGAATCTTTTCTCCTGAGCAGGCGCGCTCCCGTCTTGGTTGAAATCGACGAATGCTACGTCGCAACACAGTGACAGTTCGCGCGTTCTTGTTGGAGAAACACAATCATTACGTCAGTAAGACTGCCTCAAAATGCAGTCCTTCTGTTCGCAGACCGATCAGCCCTACCGGTTCTTCACTTGGCTCGATCGTGAAATTCGCAGGAAAAACTGGAAACCGTTCAGCCCGGCGATGAGCAGCGCAAAGAAGTGATCACCATCCATGCACTGACCCATGGCCTGTTTTCATAGGCCTGCTCCAATCTCGAGGTGAGTCATTTCATGATGATGACGTTCAAGCCACATCCTTGAACCAATGCTGCCAGAATTGCGGTTCTACAATACGCGACACAATCGATATCCGGTACGTTTTGATTCATGGAGATTTTACAATGGCGACACGCGCACAGCGATTGGCCGAATTCAATGGAAGCAGCGAGCCACCGCTCAACGAACCCGTGCAGGTCTTATGCGAAGATAAAAGCGGGACATATCAACTGCCTTTCACATGCCGCTGGGTCGATGGATCGTGGCGCAACAGCGAATCCGGCGGTGTGCTCGAAGCCACCGTTGTCGGCTGGCGCAGGTCTGGTCGCTAAACTGCAGCAACTCGCCGAATGTGTCCTGGCCGGGCGAGACATGTATGGTGGCAGCGCCGTCAGCGTGCGGTGAATCCGATTCCCCGACGTTTCCCTTGAATAAAACGACCACCCGCGTTGCCATTTCCGCTGGATTATCGGACTAATAGCCAGAATGGCATTTGCCGATACCGTGCAAACATGACCGAGATTCCACGGCCACGAATTCTTCCGAGCGGTGACGCTGCGGTGACGGTAGATTTTGGCCGCGACATCGATCCGGAAATCAATCGCAAAGTGCTGGCGCTGGATCGCCGCGTCGCTCAAGAAAGCATAATCGGGATTCGTGAAACGATTCCGACCTATCGCTCACTGCTGGTGCACTACGACCCTGTCGTGATCGGGTTCGATGAGCTGTCTCGCGGCCTGCTGCGGCTTGCGGAGTTGCCCGCCCCTCCGGCGAAAAATGCACGACGCTGGCGCATACCTGTCACCTACGGCGGCGACCATGGCATCGACCTCGATGAGGTCGCGAAATTCCATGGCATTTCACCTGATGAGGTCATCGCGCGCCACAGCGGCGGCGATTATTTCGTTGCGATGATCGGCTTTACGCCGGGTTTTGCGTATCTCGCGGGCCTCGATCCGTCGATCGCGACACCTCGCCGCCAAAATCCGCGTGTCGAAACTCCCGCCGGTACAATTTCCATCGGCGGCGTTCAGGCGTGTGTACAATGCCTCGCCGCGCCAAGCGGTTGGCACCTGCTGGGGCGAACCCCGGTGCGGACATTTCATCCCCATCGCAATCCCATGTTTCTGATAGAACCGGGTGATGCCGTCACATTCTATCCCCTCGAAGCGTCGAAATTCGCCGAACTCGATCGCGCGGCAGAGCACGGCGAGATCGTCGCGGACCTGATTTTGCCATGAGCAAGCTTGAGGTGAAATCGGCCGGTCCGGCCACATCGGTTCAGGATGCTGGACGTTTTGGGGCACAGCGCTACGGTCTCGTTCCCAGCGGAGCGATGGATCGGACCGCTCTCGTGATCGCAAATTGCCTTGTGGGAAATGCGGCATTCGATGCTGCAATCGAGATCGGTCCGCTGAGTGCAACCTTCACAGCGCACGACGGACCGCTTCGGGTGGCGCTCGCCGGTGCCACGCGCAATGGTGTGATTGAAGGAAAACCCGTTTCACTCAATCAAACCGTCGTTCTCCACGAAGGTGAAACCCTGATTCTGGGACCAGCCCGGCGCGGCGTGTTCAGTTATTTGGCGATCGAAGGCGGAATCACCGGCGAACCGGTGTTCGGGAGCCTTTCGGTCACCGCACGATCGGGACTGGGAAGTCCGTTTCCTCGCCCATTGCAGGCTGGAGATTGGCTCGAGGTCGGAACCGCGACAGCCTCTCCCCACGAGCATGGCCTCGATATTCCTCTTCCGTCGGCAGGCCCTATCCGCGTTGTGATGGGACCACAGGATGACGAATTCGGAGATTCACGAGAATTGTTTCTGGCCAGCGACTGGCGGGTTTCCACCACCAGCGATCGCATGGGTTACCGGCTCGAAGGGCCCAGGCTCACTCACAACCACGGTCATAACATCGTATCGGATGGCACGGTCGACGGCAGCATCCAGGTTCCGGGAAGCGGACAGCCGATCGTTCTCATGAAGGATCGCGGAACAACCGGCGGTTATCCCAAGATTGCAACAGTCATCACCGCTGACATCGGCAGGATGGCTCAAACCCAAGCGGGTCAAACGGTTCGATTCAAATCCGTGAGCATCGAGGCCGCGCAGGCAGAGGCCCGCGCGATGTATGGATTTTTCCTATCTCTGCCCGGCAGAATTGAGCGAGAGCGCAAGGGCGGGTTTGACATCGGCGCGCTACGGGATGCGAATGTCGCGGGCGCCGTCGTCAACGCGACCGACACCGCGACATGGCAATCTCAAGCGACAGAAGGCAATGTTCCATGAATGTCGATCTCAATTGCGATCTCGGCGAAGGCTTCGGTGCGTGGCAGATGGGAAACGACGCCGCGATGATCGAGCTTGCGACCAGCGTTAATGTGGCCTGCGGATTTCATGCGGGCGATTCCGACATCATGTTGAAGACAGCGAAGCTCGCGAAAGAACGCGGCACCAGCATTGGCGCTCACCCTGGCTTTCGCGATCTCCACGGATTCGGCAGGCGGCCTGTTGCAGGGCTGACGTCATCCGAGATCGAAACACTGGTTGCCTACCAGATCGGCGCATTGCAGGCGGTAGCTTCCCTTGCCGGCCACAAGGTCACCCATGTCAAGGCTCACGGTGCGCTGTCCAACGTCGGATGCGTGGATGACATGACAGCCCGCGCCATTGCGGCCGCGATCAAGGCAGTCGATCCTAATCTGTATTTCGTCGTGTTGCCCAACACGGCACTTGTCCGCGCCGGCGAGGCCGCAGGCCTGAATCTGATTTATGAAGTGTTCGCGGATCGCGCGTACGAGGACGATGCTCAACTTGTCGCCCGCAGTAAGCCCGGTGCCGTGCTGCACGACGCGGCTCAGATCGCTCAGCGTGTCGTCACCATGGTCCGCGAGCAGGCGGTGACATCGGTAACCGGAAAAACCATCAAGATGAAGGTCGATACGGTTTGCATCCACGGCGATACGCCAGGCGCAGTGGATATCGGCCGCGCGGTCAGGCGCGCACTCGAGGACGCAGATATCGCTGTCGCGCCGTTCAGTTCCCGGCGCTAGTCGCCCCGCATTACGAAGCCGACTCCGCGGCCAAGCTTCAATGCTCAGAAGGGATGATAGGAAATCGTGCCAAACACGACGGCCGCGATGAGCGCCAGCGCGCCGTAAATCGCCAGCAACTCGGCGCGATGATAGACCTTCGGCACGGCCAGACCTGCGTCTGTTCGCGGCCGATATCGCGCCCGGGATTCCTGCATTCTCGACCTCCGATAGATCATTGAATGCAATAATGAAATGCCGATGGGACTGTTCGCAAGGGAGGCGGCGAAAAGACGATAAAGTTGCCGGAGACTTCCTCAGGGCAGAGAAAATCCCTCCGAAATCAAGATCGGACGAATTGTTTCATCTTGACGGCGGCCGTGCGTAAACGCGGCACATCAGTAGACATCCTGCTGATAACGACCTTTCTTCTTCAAATCGGCGACAAACGCCACAGCCTCATCGGTCGTCCGGGCACCAAACTGGGCGACGATATCCACCAGCGCCCGCTCGACGTCCTTGGCCATGCGTTTGGCATCGCCGCAGACGTAAACATGAGCGCCTTCGGCGAGCCATGACCACAACTCGCGGCCAACCTCGCGCATACGGTCCTGCACATAGAATTTTCCCGCGCCGTCACGTGACCAGGCAAGCGACAGTCGGGTCAGCACGCTATCGGCCTTCAGCGTCTTCATCTCATCGGAATAGAAGAAATCGAAATCGCTGCGCTGATGCCCGAAGAACAACCAGTTGCGCCCCGGCGCCTTGGTCGCCTTGCGATCATGCAGAAAGGCGCGGAATGGAGCGACACCAGTGCCGGGGCCGATCATGATGATCGGAATATTCCCATCCTGCGGCAATCCGAAACCATGAGCCCTCTGGACGTAAACCTTCAGCGTATCGCCGGGGTTGATCCGCTCGGCCAGGAATGTTGAGGCAACGCCGATGCGCTTGCGCTTCCCTATCACATAACGTACGGCGTCCACCGTTAACGACAGGCGCCCCGGCGTCGCGTTATGCGACGATGAGATCGAATAGAGCCGGGGCTGCAGCGGCTCGAGCGCCTCGACAAACGCCTCCGGATGCGGGCGGACGCCGGTGAATTTCTGCAGCGTCGCCATCACGTCGAGGTTGGCAGCATCGCCATCCGGGTCTTCGCCACGCGCCAGTGCGCTCGCCTTTTCTCGCAATGCGCCGCCGGTGATGAACGACATCAATTCGAACAGGGAATCGGGCGCCGGTGCGAGCGACACATCTTCACACAGCACATCACGCAACGTCTTTCCGTTGACCTCTGTTGCATGCGAAGCACCAAGCATGGCGATCATCTGATCGACAAGACCAAGATCGTTGCGGGCGAAAACGCCAAACGAGTCGCCGACAACGTAATCCAGCCCCGGACCGGAAAGGTCGAAATCGATATGCCAGGTTTCCTTGTCCGACCCCTCCTTATTGAGCAAGCGCCGGGACAGAAACACGGCCTCCACTGGATTATCGCGAGATCGTCCCGGAACGCTGTCGGCCTTCGCTGACGTGGACGTGATACCCGTTACCGTCGCGGCTGGTGTTGACGCTGGAGCCTCGTCCAGTTCTTCATGCAGCGCCTTGAGCATCCGGGCGGTGTCTTTTCCGCCCGGAACACAGAGATTCAAACGTGCCTCTGCCTTGCTGGCGATCGCTTCGGCGTAGTCGTGACAGTTATAACCGCACTGACCGCAATCCTGCTGCGCCATCGCTGCCATCATACGACGGCGAAGCGGCCTGCCCTCCGCAAGTTTCATCCGCTCTTCAATCGGTATCGTCTGGTCGTGCCACGGCGCCTCGCCATCGTCGGCGCCCTGCAGCATCGCGACACCCTGCTCCGGCGACAGCGGCGTTACACTGGTGCCATCGAGCGAAATGATCCCGGCAAAAAACCCGTTCAGCCAAGTCCGCTGCTCGATCGAAAATGGTGCAGATTCCGGAATCAGCTCAAGCGTCGGAGGGGGCGTCATCTGATTCATGCGCTCACCTCGAGGTCGGCCAGCTTCCGCAGATGATCGACGTCGTGGCGCCGGCAGAAATCCAGAAACGTTTCCGCGACGGTCGCACGGTGAGCGAGATAGGATTTCAGGATGCGTTCGACAGTTGCCGGCGCATCCTCAGCCTTGATGTCGCGATAAATTTCACGCCCGATCGTTGCATCGGGACCGAATCCGCCGCCGACGTGCAGATGATAACCATCGACCGTGTCGCTTTCTTCACCAACTGCAACCCGCGCACCGATCAATCCGATGTCGCCGATGTAGTGCTGTGCACATGAGTGATGGCAGCCGGTCAGGTGAATGTTCACCGGCATATCGAGAGCCACGCGCCTCTCGCACCACGCCGCGATCTCCACCGCGTTCTCCTTGGTGTGGGCCGCAGCGAAACGGCAACCGGTCGACCCGGTACAAGCCACAAGACCAGCACGGATCGAATTCGGTTCGATCGAAAGACCCAGCGCCTCGATTGCGCTTTCGGCGAGAGTAATCTTGTCGTCCGGCACACCAGAGATCAGCAGGTTCTGCCAAACGGTCAGGCGGATATCCCCATCGCCGAAATCGCGCGATACCTGCGCAAGCCCACGCATTTGTTCGGGCGTCAGCCTACCTACTGGAACCACAACACCGAGCCAGTTCAGACCTGCCTGCTTTTGCGGATGGACGCCGACATGGGCCATTCGGTCGAATATCGGGCGGGCGGCCATCGCCTCGCCGGACACGCGAACCAGCTTGCGCCCCAGCTTGTCTTCGACCGCAGTGAGAAATTTCTCGAAGCCCCAGGCATCCAGCACATATTTCAGCCGCGCCTTGGTACGGTTGGTGCGGTCGCCGTGATCGATGAAAACACGAACGATAGCGTCGGCGACCTGCGTTGCCTCGGACAACGGGACCAGAACGCCGGTGTCGCGCGCAAAATCCCTGTGGCCGGTGATGCCTCCCAGTGCGAGCCGAAACCAGACGCCGGCATCGACGCCGAAGCCCTCGTTCACGCTCACCGCCTGAAAGGCAATGTCGTTGGTCTCCTCCAGCACCGAAACCGTCCCGGCGCCGTCGAAAGCCACGTTGAACTTGCGCGGCAAACCGTAGAGGGAACGGTCGTTGAGGATGTGGAAGTGCCACTCGCGCGCGTACGGACGCGTATCGACCAGTTCCTGCGGATCGATGCCGGCGGTCGGCGTGCCGGTGACATTGCGGATGTTATCCGCGCCGGATCCGCGTGAGCACAGGCCGAGATCCTGAATCTCCTCGATCATTGCGACGGTATTCTTCGGTTCGATCTCACGAATCTGGATGCCGGCGCGTGTCGTGATATGGGCGTAGCCGCCGCCATAGCGCTCGGCCAGATCCGCCATTCCTGTCAACTGCCCGTGCTTGACGATGCCGTTCGGAATCCGAACCCGGCACATGTAGGAGGACTGGTTCGGCGCCACGTAGAAGATGCCGAAATAGCGCCAGCGGAAATTATCCGGCGGCTTCGGCGGCTCGTTCTTCGCGGCCTGTTCCTTCAATCGCTCGTAGCCGTCGAACGGATGAAGCTCCTGCTTGAACTTCTCCTGATCCGTGAGCTTCTTGCCCTCAGCAACAACCTGCTGCTGCGCTTTCAGGTGCGCAGCATCGGGTCCGGTCGGCTCCGCCGGTGCGGCGGGCAATCCGCCGCCACCGGCCTGGCTGAATATCCGGCTTGCGCGGCCGATCTGCAACCCGGAGGTAAACCCTTCGAGGTAGCGTTTCTGCTCACCGCTGAAGTCGGCGTTCGTCGTATCGTGCTTCATAATTGCCTGCGCCCCGGTTATTCGGCTGGAAGGCTGGACGCCATCGGCGAAGTCATCGGTGCCTGTCCGGGCCCGTGAGTTGCGTAGAGCGCGAGGCCGGTGAAGACGAAACCGCCGACGATGTTTCCGAGAGTGACGGGAATCTGATTCCACAGCCACCAGTCCGCCATGCTGACCTTGGCACCGAGCAACATGCCCGTCGGGATCAGGAACATGTTGACCACGGCGTGTTCAAAGCCTTGCGCAAAGAAGATGAACACCGGCATCCAGGCGGCAGCGATCTTTCCGATCGTCGACGATGTCGTCATCGCCATCACCACCGCGAGACACACCAGCCAGTTACACAGGATAGCCTTGACGAACACAGTGATCATTCCGGCAGTGCCGAGTGCCGCGTAGCCGATGGTCTTTGCCTCAGCGAGGCTGACGATCTTCGCGGCTACCCCGCTCAGTTCGATCTTGCCCATGCTGGTCAGCGCAATGGCCAGCAAAACGCCATAGGCGATGCTGCCTATCAGGTTGCCGACAAATACCCAGCCCCAGTTCGCGACGATGTTTCCCCATGTCGCACGACCTTCGAGACGGGCCAGCGGCAGCAATCCGAAGCTTCCTGTCACAAGTTCAAGACCGAGGAGCACAATGATGATCAGGCCAACAGGAAAAATGAGAGCGCCAACAAGCGGCTGGCCGGTGGTGATCGCAGCTCCCAGAGCCAGGCTGGTCGAGGTGCCAAGCAGAGCCCCTGATAACGCACCGCGAATAAGCAAATCGCGGGGGGCAAGCTTGAGCTTTTTCTGGCTGACGTCGATCATCGTCGCGACGACATCGGTGGGCTTGGCATAGTCCATGACGAGGCTCCTGTCGCCACGACGAGCGCGGCGTTTATCCATGATCCGCGTTGGACAGGGCCTCTCGACAACCGATCGGACGATGCCTGATCGCCGATGCGATCACCTTCGGGCACATCATCCGCGCGGCGCCTGAGAACGACCTGTTTAGGCGGCGTTGCGGAACTCTCCCTGACGGGAGGCCCGGAGCTTCGTGGGCGACCGGGCACAGTGCTCTATTCAAGCGACGTGCCAGTTCGACGCGCTTCAGAAATCTGATTATTTTCAATAAGATAAGTAAATTACATGAAGCGAAAGCTGATCGGAGCCACTATTCGCTTCGCTTCACGAACAATCATTTGCTTATTTTTTCGCCAGACAAGCGGTCTCGCCCATTGATTAAGCAGACGACATTTCCCACCCCCGGAATTTGTACAACTCGCAAGATCGATCCCCTGAAGATCTATCGCCTGATTGCTGCCAGTAGCTAAGCGCCATGGCGGGACAGCGTGAATGCCGCGAGATAAGCCTCGATGCGTTCGGGATCGAAAACCGGGCCCGCGAACGCCTTCATCGCGGGCCGATCGCTCACGCGCCTGGCGAGGCCTAGTGCGGAGTCATAGAGGGCCGGCGCGAACACTGCCGTTGCCTGAGCGAGATTGTCCGATGTCAGTGTGGCCTGCCCCCAGCGCGCCATCTGTGCATACAGCCATGCCGCCTGAGCAGGATCCGGCCGCGCGGTGTCATCCTGACCGAGAAGGAGATATCGGGAATCCTCGCGCGTTGTTCCATCGGGCGAGATTTTCAACCTCCCCTCCAATGTCCGGAAAACCGTGTCGGCATCGCCACCGATCCGATCCGGCGCAGCGATAATCGAAGCGGCTTGGGCGCGATTTTCCTGGGCGCCGATATAGTCCGCCGCGCGTTGAAGCGCGCGGATCATTCTGGCCACGGTGTCCGGATTTTCGTTCACCCAGTTCGCGCGTAGCGCAAAGACCTTCTCCGCGGCAAGCTCAAGAATATCGGACATGAAATGCAGGATATGACCGATGCCTCGATCAACCGCGATCGAACTCCACGGCGCGGCGACGCAGAACGCATCGATATCGCCGGCGGCAAGATGATCAGCCATATAAGGCGGTGGCACGACAACCAACCGCACATCCTCGTCCGGATCGACGCCGCCCGCTGTCATCCAGAATCGCAACTGGTAATTATGCGTCGAGAATGGAAACGTCATGCCGAACGTCAACGGATCATCGCCGCGTCTGCGCCTGTCTGCAACGATTCGCGCCAGTGCTTGCGCCGTCAACATCGGATCGGCTGGTGAGCCAGCGAGTTCGCGCGTTATCGCAGCGTGTAGCGCCGGAGACACCGTAATGGCGTTGCCGTTCAAGCCGAGATTGAACGGCGCCAAGATCGGCATTCTGACCTGCCCCAGACCGAGGCTGGACGCGATCGCCATCGGCGCCAGCAAATGGGCGGCATCAAGCAGGCCAATACTGAGTTTGTCGCGGACATTAGCCCACGACACCTCGCGCAAGAGCGTCACATCGAGGTCTTCCTCTGCCGCAAAGCCCTTGTCGACGGCGACGATGAGAGCCGCCGCATCGACCAGAGGGATGAATCCGATGCGGAGATGCGCCCGCGTCATTTCAGCAGCTCCGATGCGGTAATGACCGATTGCGCGATTTCACCAATCCTTTTCTTTTCCCGCATGGCCGTCGATCGCATCAGGATGTAGGCCTCATCTTCCGTCAGACCTCTCAACTTCATCAACAATCCTTTGGCGCGGTCGATAACTTTTCTTTCCTCGAGCGCCGATTTGGCACGGTCGAGCTCGTCCTGCAGGCGGGCAAAGGCGTTGAAGCGGGAAACACACAGGTCGAGGATCGGTTTGATGCGTTCTTTTTTCAATCCATCGACAACATAAGCGGAGACACCGGCCTCGACCGACTGCTGGATCGATGTCGCATCGCTCTGGTCGACAAACATCGCAATCGGGCGGCGCACGGCGCGGCTGACCTGGAACATCTGTTCAAGAACATCGCGGCTTGGATTCTCCAAGTCGATCAGAATGACGTCTGGATCGAGCGCATAAATTCGCGCCAGCAGATTGTGCATGTTGTCGATGTGTTCGACAGAGACGAAACCGGCCTCGTGCAATCCTTCCCTGAGGATTGCCGTGCGGATAGGGCTTTCGTCCACGATGACGATCTTAAACGACGAATCCGCGACCATTGGTGCCCTGTACTGCGCCAAAACGAGCCTAGCACGGCCATTTAGCTCCCTTAAAGCCCATCAGGCTGCTTAAAACCTTGAATTTACGAGAGAACGGGGATAGCTCCTGCGCTTTACGCAAGCGAGTGCAGATGGATCAGGCTACCGCCCTCAAAGTCAGTTTCGTATCCCTGGGATGCCCCAAGGCACTGGTGGATTCCGAGCGCATTATCACGCGCTTGCGGGCCGAGGGTTACGAACTGGCCCGGAAACACGATGGGGCCGATCTGGTCATCGTCAACACCTGCGGCTTCCTCGACAGCGCCAAGGCGGAGTCACTTGGCGCGATCGGCGAAGCGATGGCCGAAAACGGCAAGGTGATCGTGACCGGCTGCATGGGTGCCGAACCCGAGCAGATCGAGCGCGCCTATCCGAATGTCCTGTCGATCACCGGCCCCCAGCAGTACGAGAGCGTGCTGGATGCCGTACACCGCGCCGTGCCGCCGCGCCACAATCCGCATCTCGATCTGGTGCCGCCGCAAGGCATCAAGCTCACGCCACGGCACTACGCCTATCTGAAGATTTCGGAAGGCTGCAACAACCGTTGCACGTTCTGCATCATTCCCAAACTGCGCGGCGATCTGGTTTCGCGCCCGGCAAATGACGTCTTGCGGGAGGCCGAGAAGCTTGTCGCGGCCGGCGTGAAAGAGCTGCTGGTGATCTCGCAGGACACGTCGGCTTACGGCGTCGACCTGAAATATGCGACGAGCCCGTGGAAGGATCGCGAGGTGCGGGCAAAATTTCTCGACCTCGCGCGCGAACTGGGCGATCTCGGCGCCTGGATCAGGCTTCAATACGTCTATCCCTACCCGCACGTTGACGAGGTGATCGGCCTGATGACCGAGGGAAAGGTCCTGCCCTATCTCGACATCCCGTTCCAGCACGCGAGCCCGGCGGTCCTGAAGCAGATGCGCCGCCCCGCCGCGCAGGAGACGACGCTGGCGCGTATCAAGGCGTGGCGCGAGCAATGCCCTGACCTCACCTTGCGCTCGACCTTCATCGTAGGCTTCCCGGGCGAGACCGATTCCGACTTTCAATATTTGCTCGACTGGCTCGACGAAGCGCAGATCGATCGTGTTGGTTGCTTCAAATATGAGCCGGTCGCCGGCGCAACCTCCAACAAGCTCGACGGTGCCGTACCAGATGAGATCAAGGCTGCCCGGTGGAATGCCTTGATGGCGCGCCAGCAAAAGATTTCGGCGCAGCGCTTGAAGCGCAAGGTCGGCATCCGGCAGCAGATCATTATCGACGAGGTCGGGCCGACAGTGGCGAAAGGCCGTTCAAAGGCCGACGCGCCGGAGATCGACGGATCGGTTTACGTCTCTAGCCACCGGCCCCTGAAGGTCGGCGACATTGTTACTGTGAAAATCGAGCGCGCCGGCGAATACGATCTCCACGGCAGCGCGGCGGGCTTCTGACCCCAGTCATCATGGTTTCAGGATCGACGATCCTGTCGTGACGCGGCTCTCGAGATCCGTGTGTGCTCTCGCGGCATCCTTCAACGCATAAGCATGATTGATCGGCACGTGCAGCGTGCCGTTGATCACTGCTGCGAACAACGCGTCGGCGCCCTCGATCAATTCAGAGCGTTTTCCGACATAGTCGTTCAGCTTGGGCCGGGTTGCGAATAGCGAGCCATGATTGTTCAACTCGGACAGCGGAAATGGCGGCACTGGACCCGAGGCATTGCCGAAGCTGACGAACAGACCGCGCGGTTTCAGGCACGACAGCGAGCCGGGAAAGGTATCCTTGCCAACGCCATCATAAACGACATCGCAGAGTTCACCGCGACTGATCTGCTTGACCCGCGCCGGGAAGTCCTCCTCGTTGTAGAGGATGACGTGATCGCAGCCATTGGCCAGCGCGAGATCCGCCTTCGCCTTCGAGCCGACCGTGCCGATCACATTGGCACCGAGCGCCTTCGCCCACTGACACGCCAGCAGACCGATGCCACCCGCCGCTGCATGGATCAGAATGCGGTGGCCGGGCTCGACGCGAAATGTCTTGTGCAGCAGATAAAAAACGGTCAGCCCTTTCAACATCAACACGGCCGCCTGCTCATGCGTGATGTGATCCGGCAACTTCACCAGCTTGTCGGCAGCGATATTGCGCTCGCTCGCATAGCCGCCGAGATTGGCGTAGTAGGCGACGCGGTCTCCCGGATGGAAATTGGTCACGCCGGGACCGACGGATACAACTTCTCCCGATGCTTCGTTGCCGATGATGAACGGGAATCCCGGTGCCTTGTAGAGACCTGTCCTGTAATATGTGTCGATGAAATTCAGGCCGATCGCATGCTGGCGAATCCGTACCTCGCCCTGCCCCGGCGCATGAACATCGACATCCTCATAGATCAGGACATCCGGTCCACCCACCTTATGCACACGCACAGCCTTCGTCATGAACCCCGCTCCATGGTCTTTTTCTTGCGATGCAAAGTTATCTCGCCGGCGCAGTGGATGCAAATGCACGTGGTTGCGTTGCACAAACCTATCGCCGCGCCGGCTTTCTGCGATTGCGTTTGGCCAGGATATTGAACGCTTCGACGGCCGCAGAAAATGCAATGGCGAAATAGATGTACGCGCGCGGGATATGGAATTTGAAACCGTCCGCAACCAGCGCAACGCCAATCAGGACGAGGAACGCCAGTGCTAACATTTTAGTTGTGGGATGCTCGGCGACGAACGTCGAGACCGGGCCGGACGACACATACATCACGATGCAGGCGATAATAACCGCAGCTATCATGATCGGCAGATCCTGCGCCATGCCGATGGCAGTGATGATCGAATCCAGCGAGAATACCAGATCTATAATGATGATCTGAATGATCACCCAAAAAAACGCGTTGGCTGCGCTTTTGGGTTCAGACGATTCCTCGCGCGCCTCGACCTCGGCATGAATTTCGTGAGTTGCCTTTGCAATCAGGAACAGTCCGCCGCCGATCAGGATAATGTCGCGCCATGACAGCGCGACATCCGCGACTGTAATGACGGGCTCGGTCAAACCGATCAGCCAGACCAGCAGGGTGAGCAGGACGATCCTGAATATCAGCGCGAGGGCCAGACCGATCTGGCGCGCCCGTTTGGCCTGAACCGGCGGAATGCGCGACACGATCACGGACAGGAAGATCACGTTGTCGATGCCGAGGACGATCTCAAGAGCCGTCAATGTCAACAGCGCTGCCCATGCTTCCGGGCTCGTTAATAATTCCATCATGCCGATTTCCAGTTCATGGCGCGGACGACGATGTCAGCGCACAGAATATAAATCGCGATGGCGCAAAGTCCGAGCGTTATCGCGAGCGGGACTTCGAAGTTAGCAAAAACAGCGAAGATTGCCAGAACGGCCCATACCGCAATGAGTGCGATGTTGACCTTGCGAAACCTGCTGGTCCGTAACGGGTGCAGGACGTTGAACGGCACGAAGGTGAGCACGACCAGCAACGCCAGCGCAAGGCTCGATACCGCAGGGGGCGGCTTCAGCAGAAACAGATAGAACGCTGCCCCGTTCCACAGCGCGGGAAACCCGCGGAAGTGATTGTCGTCAGTTTTCATTCGTCGGTCGGCGAAGTACAGCGCACCCGACACGACGATGGCTATCCCGAGAATCGGTGTCGTCAGTGGAATGAGCAAACCGCTCGCAGTAATCGCGTAAGCCGGCACAAAAACATAGGTTACGAAATCGACGACAAGGTCGAGCGTATCGCCGGACCAATTCGGCAAAACAAGGCCCACATCAAGTCGCCGCGCGATCGGGCCGTCGAGACCATCGATCAGCAACGCCAGACCGAGCCACGCAAACATCGCCGCCCAGTGTTCCCTGACCGCTTCAAGAAGCGCAATCAGCGCGATACCACCGCCCAGCGCGGTCAGGATGTGGACGGAAAAGGAGCGCAGGCGCATCGCCCTTGAGAACTGGGGTCGGTCCGTCGGCTCATCCATGAATGATCGACCTGTCAAGATTTGGTTCAAAATTGCGCTATTCGCGTTGCGGCGATCCGCCGCGCGGCTTGTGGATCTTGCCATGAGACCCAATTGTAAGAATAAGAGCAACGAGAATGAGCGAACCGATCCCCTTTTCACCCGCAAGTCCGGCCGGATATCAGGTCGCCGTCATCGGTGGCGGGCCGGCGGGGTTGGCTGCTGCCATTTCGATCGCCCGGACGGGTGCGACAACGGCTCTGATCGCGCGACGCCTGCCCTATGCCGACAACAGAACCACGGCCCTGCTCGGCGGTTCGGTCGAATTGCTGCAAGAC
This sequence comes from Afipia sp. Root123D2, assembly GCF_001425835.1. Taxonomy (GTDB): domain Bacteria; phylum Pseudomonadota; class Alphaproteobacteria; order Rhizobiales; family Xanthobacteraceae; genus Afipia. The sequence continues at coordinate 1,399,682 of NZ_LMDP01000001.1, read as the reverse complement.
CTGGACGTGTGGCGACGCTGTGAGGACAAGGCAGCGCCACTGCGCATCATGCGGCTGGTCGACGACACCGGACGCCTGATCCGTGCGCCTGAGGTCAGGTTCGCCTCGGACGAGATCGGCCTGGATTCCTTCGGCTTCAACATCGCGAACCGCGCGTTGCTCAAAGCGATGGAAGAACGGGCTGCGGAACTCTCCAATCTTCATCGCTACGATGACGAGGCCAAGCTGATCGCTCCGGGCGAAGATCACGTCAGTATTCGAACCCGCGACGGTCAAACGCTCACCGCGCAACTGGCCGTGGGCGCGGACGGCCGGCACTCGCTGTGCCGCGAAGCGGCAGGTATCGCGGTCAAGCGGCGTGTCCTCGATCAATCGGCGGTGACCTTCAATGTCTCACACAGCCGGCCTCACCGGAATACGTCCACCGAATTCCATACTCGCCATGGTCCCTGCGTTTTCGTGCCGCTCCCCGATCAACGATCGAGCGTTGTGTGGGTCACGGCGCCGGGCGAAGCCGAACGGCTGAAGGCGCTTGGTGACGAGGACCTCGGCGACGCAGCCGAGCGGCAGTCCCATTCCCTGCTGGGCCGGATGCGCGCCGAGCCCGGTCGTTATGTCTTTCCCCTGAGCATTGAACAACCTACAGCCCTCACCGCGCGCCGGATCGTCCTCGTTGGGGAAGCGGCGCATGTCTTTCCGCCCATCGGCGCGCAGGGATTGAACATGGGCTTGCGCGACGCCGCCGATCTCGCAGCCATTGTCCGCGAAGCCGTAGCAGGCGCTGAGGATGTCGGCTCCGCGCAAGTGCTGTCGCGTTATACCAATGCCCGCCGCGCCGATATCGTCAGCCGCACGATCGCCATCGACTTTGCCAACCGCTCATTGTTGAGTGACTTCCTGCCGACCCAGTCGCTTCGCGCGCTCGGCCTGCATGCCATTGGCTCTTTCGGGCCGATCCGACGGATGGCAATGCGCGAGGGATTGTCTCCCTCATGGCGCTCCGCCAGCCTTACGGAAAAGTAACCGCGCCGGTCTTGATCAGCCACATTGCACTGGTCAGCGTCACCACCGACACGAACGTGCCGAGCAACACCGACGCCGATGCGGCTTCGACCCAGGTATCGTACTGGCGCGCGATCACGAACACGTTCAGCGCGGGCGGCAGCGATGCCAGCAGCAACGCTGTCGCGGCCCATCCTGCGGGGAACGGACCCAGCAGCATCAGAAGCCCGAATGCGATCAACGGATGGATCACAAGCTTCACGGCGATCATCCCGGGCACCTCCCATGGAACGCGATCAAAAGGTCGCAGGGCTACTGTTACGCCCAGGGCGAACAGCGCAACCGGTGCTGCCGCGCTTTGCAGGAACTGCAACATGCTGTCGATCGCCACGGGCGGTTGAATGTGCAGTGCCGCAACCAGTGCGCCGCAATAAGACGCCACGATCAAGGGATGCAGGAGGATGTGGCGCAGGATCAGCGCGATTGTCGGCAGCAGCGGCCGACGCTCACCGTCGGTCAGCACCATCATCAATGGAATGATGGAAAACAGAAACACACTGTCGAAGCAGAAAACCAGTGCGACCGGAACCGCAGCCTTGCCACCGAGCATCGCCAACGCCAGGCCGGGTCCCATATAGCCAATATTGCCGTAACCGCCTGAGAGCCCAGCCATGGCCGCCTCGCGCGTCGAGAGCCGGCCGATCAGCTTTGCACCGAATAACGCAAGCGCGAACGCCAGTGCCGTCGACAATGTCGTCGCGACGACGAACGGCAGGTTGCTCAGCTCTTCGAACGGCGTTTTTGCAAGAATTCTAAAAAACAGCGCGGGGAGCGAGACATACAGCAGGAAGAAGTTCATCCATTCCAGCCCCACTTCCGGCAGGTGCTTGAATTTGCCGCATGCGAATCCGATGAAAATCAACCCGAAATAGGGCAACGCAAGATTCAGGATATCGATCATCGGATTGACCGCGATTCTGACGTTTTCTCACCGAATCGCTGACCGTTCGGAATGGTACCGGGCCTCCGGTTTCCCGAGTTTGCCTCTAGCATCGGCCACAATCCTGGTCTATTCGACGAGGGATGATTAAAGCGAGAACCGCCAAATTCCAGATCGGCCAGATCGTTCGCCACCGGATCTTCTCGTTCCGCGGGGTGATCTACGATATCGACCCGGAGTTCAACAACACCGAGGAATGGTGGCTGTCGATTCCCGAGGAGATGCGTCCGCATAAGGACCAGCCGTTCTATCATCTGCTCGCCGAGAATTCCGAGTCCGAATACGTCGCCTATGTCTCCGAGCAAAACCTGCTGCCGGACGACTCCGACGAACCGATCCGGCACTCGCAGGTGGCCGAGATTTTCGTGAAGGATAAATCGGGCGGTTATCGTCCGCGCAATCCATCGCTCAACTAAGCGCAGGCACCCAGCTCACAACCACCGGTTAGATCGGTACGAAAAAGGCGCGCATCGCTGCGCGCCTTTTGTAATAAGAGCAGGCCCAGCGTTATTTTTGGGCCGGGGCCGGTGCGGACGACTGGCTCTCGAGCTTCTGGCGAGCCTCAGCTGCGCGCTTCTGCAATTCTTCCTGCAGCTTCTTCTGGTTTTCCTCGAACACCTTCGGATCGGTCGGCGGTCCATCATACGCCTTCGCGAACTCCGCCAGCGGCAGCGGCAGCGTGAGCGGCGCGCCGTTCGAGTTGATCGCCTGAACGACCAGGTTCTGGCCCTTCTTCATCTGGGTCAGCATGTCCGCCGTCACTTCGTAGTCGGACATACAGCCGTTGGCGAAGCAGATCACATACGGGCTCTGATGCGGTGCATTGGAATCGACGATGATGCGCGTTCCGTAACCGAGCTGCATGCCCAGCGGCAGCGTGACACGAAGCACCTTCTTGGTTTCGCCTTCCGGCTCGATGATGACCGCGGCGATCACCGTCTGGCCGGACTCAATGCGGCCGTCCTTGCCGGTGAAGCAAACCTGCTTGGCCTTCGCATCCTGACCCTTGAGGCAGAACTTGGTCCACGGTCCGTAAATCAGCTGAACCTGCTGCTCGGCGGGCTGCTGCTGCGCCTGTCCGTTGGCAGCCGGCGCGGCCGGTGCTGCCGGCGCGGCCTTCGGTGCCGCTTTGCTCTTGGCGGGAGCCGGAGCTTTGGGAGCGGGAGTCGGCGCCTGAGCATTCGCCCCCGAAACGGCGGCAAAGGTCAGGGCAGTGGCGGCCAGAACGGCGGACGCACTGGCGGCCAATCCCCGCCCGCGCGGCAGGGCCTGCGCGGCCAAGATACGAAAATTCATTGTGGAAAACCCTTTCTGAACTGCGCGCTCGCCACCGCAATGTGAGCGCAAACGCCTGCCCGTTCGGCGGCTGTCTCGGGGCCAAATAAGGCGGATACGTGACAGACCGCGCAACCATACGCGAATTGCCCGCCTTCAATACAACGGCGGGCGAAAAGATCAATGCCGACAACGCTATTTGGGAACAGTCGGGACCGCCTGTCCCCTCTATCATGGTAGTTTCAGCCGTGCAGAAAAGCCGAATCAAACAAGGTTGATGGGATGCACCGAATTGGGCTTTTACCCGGATTGGCGAGCATCCGCACCCTCCTCGGCATTGCCGCGCTGGCTGGATCGATCCAGGCCCCGGCTGCTGCCGAGCCCGCTGCGGCGATTGCCATGCACGGCAAGCCCGCGCTGTCGGCCGGCTTCTCCCACCTGCCCTATGCCAACCCGGAGGCGCCCAAGGGCGGCCGCCTGATCCAGGGTGCCGTCGGCACATTCGATAGCCTCAATCCATTCATCGTGAAGGGCCTCGCGGTACAGCAGGTTCGTGGCTACGTCGTCGAAAGCCTGCTGGCGCGCGGGCAGAATGAGCCCTTCACGCTCTACGGTCTCCTCGCCCAGAGTGTCGAAACCGACGATGCCCGCAGCTATGTGACGTTTCGTCTCGATCCGGCGGCCCGCTTTTCCGACGGCAAACCGGTGCTCGCCGCCGACGTGCTGTTCTCGTGGCAACTGCTGCGCGACAAGGGCCGCCCCAACCACCGGCTCTACTATGCCAAGGTCGCGAAGGCCGAAGCCATCGACGAGCGAACGGTGCGTTTTGACTTCGGAGGTGCAACCGATCGCGAGCTGCCGCTTATTCTCGGGCTGATGCCGATATTCGCCGAACACGCCATCGATGTCGGCACATTCGAGGAAACATCGATGACGGCGCCGCTCGGCTCCGGCCCATATCGTGTCACCTCGGTGAAGCCCGGAACCAGCGTGACGTTGACGCGCAATCCGGACTATTGGGGACGCAACCTGCCGGTTAACCGCGGGCTTTGGAATTTCGACGAGGTGCGGGTCGATTACTACCGTGAAGCCAATGGCGCATTCGAGGCCTTCAAACGCGGGCTGTACGATTTCCGGGTCGAGACCGAACCCTTGCGGTGGCACGAAGGCTACGACTTTCCTGCCGCCCGCCGCGGCGAAGTGGTGCGCGATGCGGTCACCACCGGCATGCCGCAGCCATCCGAATTTCTCGTCTTCAACACGCGCAGGCCAATATTCGCCGACATCCATGTCCGGCAGGCGCTGACGCTGCTGTTCGATTTCGAGTGGATCAACCGCAACTATTTCTTCGGGCTGTACGGACGCTCTGCGAGTTTCTTCGCCGGATCAGAACTGTCTGCCTACGGCCGGCCTGCCGACGCGCGCGAACGTGAACTCCTCGCACCATTCTCCAAAATCATCCCGTCCGACATTCTCGACGGCACCTATCGTCTACCGGTAACGAACGGCAGCGGCCGCGATCGCAAGACCCTGAGCGCCGCACTGACCCTGTTCGCGCAGGCCGGTTACAAACTGGACGGCGGGGTGCTGCGTCATCGCACCACCCATACGCCGCTGACGTTCGAAATCCTTACGACCACCCGCGACCAGGAGCGCGTTGCGCTGGCCTATGCCCGCGACCTCAAGCGCGCCGGGATTGCCGTCTCGGTGCGCGTCGTCGATGCGGTCCAGTTCGATCAGCGGCGACTGGCCTTCGATTTCGACATGATCCAGAACCGCTGGGACCAGTCGCTTTCGCCCGGTAACGAACAGGCTTTCTATTGGGGAAGCGAGGCCGCCGACATTCAGGGGACCCGCAACTACATGGGCGCCCGAAGTCCCGCAGTCGACGCAATGATCGCTGCCCTGCTGGAGGCGCGCGAGCGTCCTGAATTCGTCAGCGCGGTGCGGGCGCTGGACCGGGCACTGATGGCAGGCGTCTATGCAATTCCGGTGTTTAACCCCCAGCAGCAATGGATAGCCCGCTGGAATCGGATAGAACGGCCTTCTGCTATCTCGTTGTCCGGGCACCTCCCGGAAACGTGGTGGTCCAGGCCGCAACGAACGCCATAGCGACGTGAAGGACGACGTGCAGCAGAGGGTCAAACCGCCAATCGCCTCGGCCAGCGTTTCGCCAACGCTCGACGATCTGTTTGCCCGGAGCGCCGCGCGCCACCCGGACGCGCTGGCACTTTGCGATCCCGCCAACAAGCATCGGATCACCGGGCAACCCGCGCAACGCCTCAGCTATGCCGAAGCAGATCGCACGGTATCGGCGCTGGCAGCCCAATTCGCTGCGGCAGGCCTTCCGGCTGGCTCGGTGATCGCAGTTCAGTTGCCGAATACCGTCGAATACACCCTGACGCTGCTCGCGGCCTGGCGCGCGGGTTTGATCGTTGCCCTGCTCCCGCAGCTCTGGCGCCATGCCGAACTGACGGACGCCCTCAACCGGGTCGGCGCCCGCGCTTTCGTCGGCGCCAGCCGGATCGAAATCGTCGACCACGCCGATCTGGTGATGAACGCTGCGGCGGAGGCTTTCTCGATCCGCCATGTGTTCGGCTTCGGAACCAGCCTGCCCGAAGGCATGACCCCGCTCGACCCCGTCATTGCAGCCGGCAACGATGCCGCGCCGGATCTGGTCTGCGACGCCAGAAAGGCCGCGATCGTATCGTTCGATGTCACTCCCGATGGCTTGCTTGCGGTGCCACGGAGTCACGTCAGTCTGATTGCAGGCGGGCTTACCGTGCTTCTTGAAAGCGGCCTGCCGCAAGGCGCGCGGCTGATGTCGGCCGTCATTCCCTCGTCGTTCGGAGGACTCGCATCGTCAATCGTGACGTGGCTGCTGAGCGGCGGCGCGCTCGTGCTGCACCACCCATTCGATCCGCAGGCGCTGGAAACCCAATTTCGCGACGAAGCCTGCGACACGCTAATCGCGCCAGCGCCAGCCGCGCAGCGTTTGTCCGAAAGCGAATTGCTGGATGGGCTGCCAACTCTCCGACACGTGGTCGGGCTGTGGCGGACGCCGGAACGCGTATCGTCGAGTGCCGACTGGCCAGCCGGGCAAACGTCATTCACCGATATCTACCTGTTCGGAGAGGCCGGGTTGTTCGGCGCCCGACGATCGAACGACGGCGCTCCTGTAGCCGTCCTGCCCGGCCCTCACGGCGCGCCACGCAACGATCCGGGTTCCCGGATTGCCGGAGAAATCATTCTCACCCCCAAAGGAACGCTGGCTCTGCGAGGTCCGATGGTGCCGGTGAATGCCTATCGCCCGGTCCCAAAATCGGACAACCCGCTCACGGCCGCACCAGCCGTCGACCATGTCGACACAGGCTATGCCGCCCGGCGTGATCGGTTGACCGGCGCAATCGACATCACGGCGCCCCCCGCCGGGATCGCGGCTGTCGGTGGCTATCGATTCCGGTGGCACGATCTGGATCAGTGGGCCAAACGCCTCGCCGCCGGCACCATGCTGACCGCGCTGCCCGATCAGATCAACGGCTATCGTCTGGCCGGGCGCGCCAGCGACAATGCCCGCGCCCGCGAAGCGCTCGTCGAACTTGGTCTTAATCCGTTGATGACAGAGGCCTTTCGCGATCGCAAGCAAGCGGATTGATCAAGGTTCCAGACCGGCCACAAAGCGCGCGATTGCGTTGACGACGCATTAAGAGGCGCGACCTAGGATGCGTCCCCGCATCCGATACGGTGGCATTCGATCTCGTCATGTCCCAGCAAGGCCCCATCCTCATCATCTCTGACCGCCCGAACCCGCCGGCGGCAAAAGCCCTTGCCGATGCGAAAGTATTTCCGGTCGTCGATACGGATTGGTCGGGCGCCGCCGAGGCTGTCAGACGCATGCAGCCGGCCGCGATCGTTGTCGCGACCTACGAAGGCAGTCCGGAATCCCTCGACGCGCTGGCAACGCAGGTCGACGCCATTCAGCCGCTTGTGCCGTTGATCGCGCTCGACCCGAAACTGCCGCTGCCTCCCAATATCCTGCCGTTCACGCAAACAACGGGAGGCTCCACACGCATCGCGGCCCGGCTGAACGCTGCTCTCCGCGCGCGTCTGCTTCACGCGACGGTTCTGCGACGGCTGACCGACGAGAAGACGGCATCAGTTCGCCTCCCCGATAACGATCCCCTTCTGGATGCAACGGTGCTGCTGCTTGGCCGCGGCGCTTCGTTTCCCGCTTTGTCGATCGCGCTTGGCGAACAGACCGCCGTGGTCGGCGCGCTCAGCATCGAGGCTGCAGCCAAACACCTCAACTCACGCGAGTTCGACGGCATCGTGATTGGCGAGGGTTTCAGTCCGCGTGTCGTCGATGCCTTCCTCATGGTGCTGTCGGAGGATTCGCGCTTCCGCAATCTGCCGGTTGTCCTTGCCCAGATCGGCGGGCTGGCGAAGGACTACGATCTGCCGAACCTCGAGATTGCAAATGAATTGCCACAGGATCTTGCAGCCAGCGCGCTTCCGCTGATCAGGCTTCATGCCTTCGAATCCCGGCTGCACCGCGTTCTCAAATCCATCGACGTCGGCGGCCTGCTCGATCCGCGCACCGGCCTGTTGACTGAGCACGCCTTCCATCGCGATTTTGCCCACGCCGTGCAGGAAACGTTGATGCGGGGAGCCGGCCTCGCGGTGGCAAAATTCAGCTTCACCGCCATTCAGGAGCGTTCCCGCTTCGACGCTGCACGCATTCTCAGCCGCCTGATGCGGCGGATGGATTTCGCAACGCTGTGCGATGACGGTTCGATCATCGCCGTATTCGCAGAAACCGACCTGCGCACCGCGCAGATGATCGCGCGGCGCCTGACGAGCGTGATGAAGCAGACTGTCATGGGCCGAAAGCGCGACCAGCGCCTCGACCCCGATGTCGCGGTCACGACCCTCCAACCGCAAGACACCGTGGACGCCCTGCTCGCGCGCCTCAACGACGAGCGCGAACGCGCGGCTTCCTGATCCTCAGGCCGCCTTGCGGTTTTCCGCCAGATTGGCCAGTTGCCGAAGGATTTCGGTTGCCCCTTCAATGCGTTCGTCCGGTGTCTCCCAGTTCTGGAAGAACACCACCTTCATGTCCGGCCGCACTTTCGCAGCCTGCCCATGCTGGCGGATGAAAAACACCAGCTTGTCGGGGTGCGCGAAACTGTTGTCGCGGAACGTGATGACCGCACCCTTCGGCCCGGCATCGAGTTTCTCGATATTGGCGCGGCGGCAGTAGGCTTTGATCGCTGCGATCTTGAACAGATAGCGTACCTCGTCCGGCGGCGGGCCGAACCGGTCACGCAATTCCGCGCCGAAGTTCGCAATCTCGTCGTCGGTTTCAAGATCGGCGAGACGCCGATAGAGCGATAGCCGTACCGCCAGATCGGCGACGTAATCCTCGGGAATGAGCACCGGCATCCCCAGCGTAATCTGCGGCGACCAGCGATCCGCCACAGGTTCGGCGACACCGGCCTTGAGGTTGAGGATCGCCTCCTCCAGCATCGACTGATACAGCTCGAAGCCGACTTCCTTGATATGCCCGGACTGCTCCTCGCCGAGCAGATTGCCCGCTCCCCGGATATCGAGATCGTGCGACGCCAGCTGGAAGCCCGCACCGAGATTTTCCAGCGACTGGAGAACCTTCAGCCGCCGTTCGGCTTGAGCCGTGATCTTCTGCTGAGCCGGCAGCGTGAACAGCGCATAGGCGCGCAGCTTTGAGCGCCCGACACGGCCGCGCAGCTGATAGAGCTGCGCCAGGCCAAACATATCGGCGCGATGGACGATCAAGGTATTGGCGGTGGGAATATCGAGACCGGATTCGACGATCGTGGTCGACAACAAAATATCGTACTTGCCGTCGTAGAACGCCGACATGATGTCTTCGATCACGGTCGGCGGCATCTGGCCATGGGCTACCGCGACTTTCATCTCGGGGACATTCTTGTCGAGAAAATCCTTCACTTCGGCCAGATCATCGATGCGCGGGCATACATAAAACGCCTGCCCGCCGCGATAGCGTTCGCGCAAGAGCGCCTCGCGGATCATCAGCGGGTCATGCGGCGCGACGAAGGTGCGCACCGCAAGGCGATCAACCGGAGGCGATGCAATGATCGATAGATCGCGCACCCCGGTCAGCGCCAGTTGCAGCGTGCGCGGAATCGGCGTGGCGCTCAACGTCAGAACGTGCACCTCGGCCCGCAGTTGCTTGAGCCGCTCCTTGTGGGTGACGCCGAAGTGCTGCTCCTCGTCGACAACCAGGAGGCCGAGGTCCTTGAACTTGATGGCCTTGCCAAGCAGCGCATGAGTGCCGACCACGATATCGACACTGCCGTCGGTGATGCCTTTCTTCACCTGGGTCAGTTCCTTCGGCGTCACAAGGCGCGATGCCTGTGCGACATTCACCGGAAAGCCGCGAAAGCGCTCGGCAAAATTCTTCGCATGCTGGCGCGCGAGCAGTGTGGTCGGCACCACGACCGCAACCTGCTTGCCGTCCATCGCCACCGCAAACGCCGCGCGTAGCGCAACCTCGGTCTTGCCGAATCCGACGTCGCCGCAGATCAGACGATCCATCGGCTTGCCGCTGTCGAGATCATGCAACGAGGCATTGATCGCCCCGAGTTGATCCTCGGTCTCCTCGTAAGGGAAACGAGCACAGAACTCGTCATACGTCCCCTGATGCAGCGGGAACTTCGGTGCCTCATGCAGCAGCCGTTCGGCTGCGATCTTGATGAGTTCGCCGGCGATCTCCCGGATGCGGTTCTTGAGCTTGGCCTTGCGCGCCTGCCAACCACCACCGCCAAGGCGATCCAGTTCGACACCGGTCTGCTCCGAGCCGAAGCGTGACAGCAGTTCGATGTTCTCGACCGGCAGGAACAGCTTGGTTTCGTTGGCGTAACGCAATTCGAGGCAATCATGCGGTGCCCCCGCGACATCCAGCGTCTGCAATCCGACAAAACGCCCGATGCCGTGTTCGACGTGGACCACAAGATCGCCGGTCGCGAGACTCGTCACTTCGGAAATGAAGTTCTCGACCTTGCGGCTCGCCTTGCGCGGGCGAACCAGCCGGTCGCCAAGGATATCCTGCTCGGTGATCAGCGCGACGGTCTCGGTTTCGAACCCGGACTCGAGACCGACCACCGCCAGCATCGTCTCGTTGCGCGGCGTCGCCTGCACCATCCGCCACGTGTTGACGTTGGTCAGATTGAGCAGCTTGTGATCCGACAACATGCTCGCCATGCGCTCGCGCGAGCCCTCGCTCCACAACGCGACCACGACCTTCTTGCGGGCCACCTGCAGCGCGTTGATATGACCAACGACCGCTTCGAACACATTGACAGTGCCATCGCCACGCTCCGGCGCGAAATCCCGCCCGTGCCGCGCGCCGATGTCGAGAATCTTGTCCCCCTCGGGCACCGCGAATGGTGTCAACCGGGCCAGCGCAGCATCTTCGAGATGCCTGGTCCATTCGGTTTCGGTCAGATAGAGCCGGTCCGGCGGCAACGGCTTGTAGAGCGCGCCGCCTGCCGGATGCTCCAGGGCTTCGCGCCGCGCCTCGTAATAGTCGCCGATCTGCTTGAAGCGCTCGCGCGCGGCATCCTCGGCCTGCGGTTCGATGGCGACCGGCGAACCGTCGAGATAATCGAACAGCGTATCCATCCGCTCATGAAACAGCGGCAGCCAATGCTCCATGCCGGGATGACGGCGCCCTTCGCTGACAGCCTCGTACAGCAGATCGTCGCGCTCCGGCGCGCCAAACTGCGCGACATAACCCATCCGAAAACGGCGGATCGTCTCAGTCACCAGCTGGAATTCCGACACCGGCACCAGATCGAGCGCTCGCATATCGAGCAACGTGCGCTGTGATTCCGCGTCGAAGGTCCGGATCGACTCCAGCGTGTCGCCGAAGAAATCGAAGCGAACCGGCTGATCGAGCCCCGCCGGGAACAGGTCGAGAATGCCGCCCCGCACCGCATATTCGCCGGGTTCGCGTACGGTCGATGTGCGATTGTAGCCGTTGTGCTCCAGCCAGCTTGCGATCGAGTCCATCGGTACCCGATGACCGGGCGCAACCGACAATGCCTGCGCCGCGATCACATCGCGCGCCGGTACGCGCTGGACAATGGCATTGACTGTCGTCAGCACGATCAGCGGCTTGTCGCTGCCTGTCAGACGCGACAGCCGCGCCAGCGTAGTCAGGCGTTGCGCCAGCACACCGCCATGCGGGGAGACGCGGTCGTACGGCTGGCAATCCCATGCCGGGAACTGCATCACCGCCAGATCGGGCCCGAAGAACTCCAGTGACCGGGCAAGTTGCGCCATGCGCGGCCCGTCGCGGCACACAACCGTCAAGCTTACAGCGGGCGCGTTCTTGCGGGCGGCGATGGCACGCGCGAGATCGGACGTCACCAGACCTTCGGCGCCCTCGGCGACGTTGGCGAGCGTCAGTGTCTGGCCCGGCGTCAGCGCTTCAGCGGGCGAGCGCAGCGGCGATTTCATGCGGCGGGATCCGTCGCCGAAAAACTCTTGATGCGCAGAAAGATGCCGTCAGCGAATTCCGCTTCGATCGGCTGCTTGTCGCTGAAGGCTGCATAGAGATCATGATCGTGCAATTCGATCAGCCGCTCGAGATCGCCGACCTCGGCGTCGCTCAGGCTCGCGATGTGGGCATCGGCGAAACGACCGAGCAGCAAATCCATTTCGCGCGTGCCGCGATGCCAGCAGCGGAACAGCAGCCGCTTGCGGCGAGGATCGAGGCCGTCGCTCGATCGTGTTGATCCGGTCATGTGAACAAATTTCCTCAACGCCAAAAGCCCGGACGTGCCGGGCGAGGTTGATATAGCGTCGATAAACCCGGATGTCAGCATTTCTCTCGGGTTGCATCCGAGTTATGCAATTCAAGTATCGTCCTGTCCTCAATCGAGTCGCCCGATGCGCCCTGCACTGCTCAATCCCCTGTTCGCACCGGTGACGAGCCTGTCAGGCGTCGGACCGAAGCAGGACAAGCTGCTGCGCTATCTGCTCGGCCGTAGGGAAACGCCGCGTCTGGTCGATCTGCTGCTGCATCTTCCGGTCAGCGTGATCGACCGGCGAGAGCGCCCCAAGATTGCCGAGGCGGTTCCCGGCACCGTGGTCACGCTTGAAGTCACCGTCGATCGCCATCGCCCGGCGCCATCGGGCCGGTCCCGAGCGCCGCATCTGGTCTATGCCAGCGACGAAACCGGCGACGTTGTGCTGACCTATTTTCGCGCGCAGCCGGGCTATGTCGAGAAACTGCTACCGGTCGGCGAGAAGCGATACGTCTCCGGTACTGCGCAGATTTTCGACGGCACGCTGCAGATGGTGCATCCCGACCGTGTCGTCGATGAGGCCGGCTTCGCCAAGCTCTCCGGGATCGACCCCGTCTATCCGCTGACCGAAGGCCTTGCGATCGGTTCGTTGCGCCGCGCCGTGGCACAGGCACTTCAGAAGCTTCCACAACTTCCCGAATGGATCAGCCCGGAAGTTTTGCGGCGCTGTTCCTTCCCTCCGCTCGCGGAGGCACTCAATCGTGTCCATGTACCGGTCGAACTGACCGACATTCTTCCCGAGGGTCCATTCTGGTCGCGCCTTGCATTCGATGAACTTCTGGCGGGACAACTCGCGCTGGCGCTGGTGCGTGCCCAGTTGCGGCGGCCGGCAGGCGTCCGCAATGCCGGCGACGGGCATCTGCGTCATAAGGTAATCGACGCACTGCCCTACGCGCTGACAGCTTCGCAACAGGCCGCCGCGAAAGCCATCGCCGACGATCTCAACCAGCCGGTACGGATGTTGCGGCTACTGCAGGGCGACGTCGGGTCGGGAAAGACAGTGGTCGCATTGCTGGCGGCGGCGGCCGCCGCCGAAGTCGGCAAACAATCCGCACTGATGGCGCCGACGGAAATCCTCGCTCGCCAGCATATCAAGACCATCGCGCCGCTGGCTGAGCAAGCCGGGCTGCGCGCAGCGATCCTCACCGGACGTGAGAAAGGTAAAGAACGGCGCGACATCCTGAAACGTCTGGAGAGCGGTGAAATCGATCTTCTGGTCGGTACGCACGCCCTCATCCAGGACGACGTGATCTTCAAAACGCTGGCGCTGGCGATCGTCGACGAACAGCATCGCTTCGGCGTGCGCGAGCGCCTTGCGCTGACCGCGAAAGGCGAAGCCGTCGATGTGCTGGTGCTGAGCGCAACACCGATCCCGCGCACGCTGGTGCTGACCTATTTCGGCGACATGGACGTCTCAGAATTGCGCGAAAAGCCCGCCGGACGGCAGGAGATCGATACCCGCGCGGCATCCGCCAGTCGGCTGAACGAGATCATCGAGGGTGTCGGGCGCGCGCTCGATGGCGGCAAGCTGGTGTATTGGATCTGCCCTCTGGTCGAAGAATCCGAGACCGTGGGACACCTGACCGACGCCGAACAACGCTCCGCCAGCCTCAAGGACCGCTTCGGCGACCGTGTCGGCCTCGTCCACGGCAAGATGAAGGGAGCGGAGAAGGATCGCGTGATGGCACAGTTCGCAGCCGGCGAGATTCAACTGCTTGTCGCCACCACCGTTGTTGAAGTTGGCGTCGATGTGCCCGCCGCCACCATCATGGTGATCGAGAATGCCGAGCGCTTCGGTCTGTCGCAGCTTCACCAGTTGCGCGGCCGGATTGGGCGCGGTTCGGAAGCGTCGACCTGCATCCTGCTCTATCGCGAACCGCTGGGCGAAATCGCTGCCGCACGCCTGCGCGTCATCCGGGAAACCACCGATGGCTTCAGGATCGCGGAAGAGGATCTGAAACTGCGCGGCGAAGGCGACGTACTCGGCACCCGCCAGAGCGGGATGCCCGGCTACCGGATCGCGCGCTCGGAAGTCCATGGCCAGCTCATCACCCAGGCACGCGACGAAGCGATGCGGATCCTGAAAGACAACCCAAACCTGACTGGCGAACGCGGCGAGGCGCTGCGCTGCCTGCTCTACCTTTACGAGCGTGACGAAGCGTTGCCACTGATCGGCGCAGGCTAGCGGTGACTATCCGGCATTCTCGGTCGCGGGCCGCCGTGCGGCACTGGCTGCCTGCGCTGTCGCGGCAAGGGCCGCAATCTTCTTTTGTGCATCGCTGTCAGGCTGCACAACACCGGCCGACATGATGAGAGTTGCCGCCTGATCGGTGCTCATCTCGATTTCGATGATCTTGCTCTTGGGCACGTAGAAGAAAAAGCCGGTGGTCGGGTTCGGCGAGCACGGCAGGAAAACGGAGACATGTTCGTCGCCGCCCGGCAGGCCTGCGGAAATCTCAGGACCCGGCGGCTGCGAAATCAAGACAATGGACCACATGCCGGGAGATGGAAATTCAACCAGGCCGACCTTGCGAAAACTCGACCCGTTGCCGGAGAACAACGTCTCGAACACCTGCTTCAAACCGCGATAAATCGCTCGGACCACCGGCATCCGGCCCAGCAGCCTCTCGCCGAAATCGACCAATGTCCGGCCGATCAGGTTGGCGGCGAGAAACCCGAGGAACGTCAGCGCAAATACCGCGACGACCAGACCGGAGCCGGGTATGCCGAACGGTAGATAAGTCTCGGGGCGATAGTCCAGCGGAACGAAAGGACGCACGATCCCGTCCACCCAGGTCACAAACCACCAGGTCAGATAAAAGGTGATCGCAATCGGGCCGGCGACGATGAGACCCGTGAGGAAATAGTTCCGCAGCCGAGCCATGAAGCCCCGCGGTGCGGCATCCGGCACCGGACTGGGAGGAAGGTCGCCCGGAAATTTGGGCGGCAAGACATTACTCATTCAGAATCCGACTCGTTCAGAAGGCATAGGTCCGATCACACCGGATCGTCTGTCGATATTGTATCAGACTTTTCAGCTCGTCAGCCCGTCCTGCGGCAGTTTGTCATTCGACGGTGACGGATTTGGCCAGGTTCCTCGGCTGATCAACGTCGGTGCCCATCACGACGGCGGTATGATAGGCGAGCAATTGCACCGGAATTGCATAAACCAGTGGCGTCACCGTGGCCGGCATATCCGGCAGGATGATCGTCACCAGCGACTGGACGGTCGCCTCCCGCGCGCCCTGCGCATCGGTCATCAGGATGATGTTGCCGCCACGGGCTGCGACTTCCTGCATATTTGAAACGGTCTTCTCGAAAACCCGATCGAATGGCGCAATGACCACGACAGGCATCTTCTCGTCGATCAGCGCGATCGGACCGTGCTTCAACTCACCGGCAGCATAGCCCTCAGCGTGAATATAGGAAATTTCCTTGAGCTTGAGTGCGCCCTCCAGCGCCAGCGGATAACTGGTGCCGCGGCCGAGATAAAGAACGTCCCGCGATTTGGCGATATCGCGCGCAAGCTTCTCGATCTGCGGTTCCAGCGCCAGTGCAGCCGTCATCAGCCGTGGCACTTCGACAAGGCCGTGGACGAGCTTGGTTTCGTCTTCCGTGGAGAGTTCTCCCCGCGCCCGCCCCGCAGCAATGGCAAGCGCCGCCAGCGCCATCAGCTGACAGGTGAACGCCTTTGTCGAGGCAACACCGATTTCCGGGCCGGCCAGCGTCGGCAGCACGGTCTCGCTCTCACGAGCAATCGTCGAGGTGGTGACGTTGACCACCGAGATCGTGTGCAAACCCTGCGACTTGGCATAGCGCAGCGCCGCCAGCGTATCGGCGGTTTCGCCTGACTGCGAAATGAAGATCGCCAGATCGCCCTTGCGCAGCGGCGCCTCGCGATAGCGAAATTCCGACGCCACATCGAGCTCGACCGGCAGCCGGGCCAGACGCTCGAACCAGTATTTGGCGACGAAGCCGGCGTAGCTCGCCGTCCCGCAGGCTGTGATCGACACGCGCTGGATCGTCGAGAAATCGAACGGCAGTTTTGCCGGCAACACGACCTGCTCGGTCGCCATGTCGACGTAGCGCGCCAGCGTATGACCGACGACCTCGGGCTGCTCGTGAATTTCCTTCGCCATGAAGTGGCGGTAGTTCGCCTTGTCGACCATGAAAGTCGAGGCGCCGGATTTGACGACGTCGCGTTGAACCAGCGCGTTCGACTGATCGTAGACCTCCGCGCCCTTGCGCGTGAGCACCACCCAGTCGCCATCCTCAAGATAGCTGATGTCGTCGGTGAACGGCGCAAGCGCGATGGCATCGGAACCGAGATACATCTCACCGTCGCCATAACCGACCGCGAGCGGCGAGCCCTTGCGCGCGCCGATCATCAGATTATCTTCGCCCTTGAACACGAAGGCGAGCGCGAACGCGCCGCGCAACTGCGGCAGTGTTTCCTTCACGGCGTCTGCCGGTTTGAAACCCTTCACCAGATACGAGTTGACCAGATGAGCGACGACCTCGGTGTCGGTCTCACTCGCAAATGACACCCCCTGCTCCTCGAGCCTGGCGCGCAATTCGCGAAAATTCTCGATAATGCCATTATGGACAACAGCCACACCTTCGGCTGCATGAGGATGTGCATTGCTTTCCGTCGGCTTGCCATGGGTGGCCCAGCGGGTGTGCCCGATGCCGAGATGGCCTTGCAACGGAGACGATTTCAGCCGCGCTTCGAGATTCTTCAGCTTGCCTTCCGCGCGCCGGCGGTCGAGGTGGGCACCTTCGAGCGTGGCAACGCCTGCGGAATCATAGCCGCGGTATTCGAGCCGCTTGAGTGAATCGACCAGTTGATCCGCAACCGGGCCGCGCCCCAGAATTCCCACGATGCCGCACATGCGGTTGTCTATCCTCAAATTTCTGCAAAGTACGGTGATCTCTTATCGAGGTTTACCACCGCACGGACTCAATAATTGTTGCCGATTGAAACACGGTTAAGCCGTTAACCGCGATATTACAGCTCTTTTCAGCTTTTGGGCTTCCGGTTGAGCAGTTTCATATCGCGGAAACGCTTGGCCCAGCCCGGCTTGATCGCCTGATCGCTGCGTTCGACGGCCAGCGCATCACCGGGGACTTCGCGGGTGATCACCGAGCCCGAGCCGATATAAGCTCCCGCGCCGATCTTGACCGGCGCCACCAGAGAGGAGTTGGAGCCGACGAATGCACCGGCACCGACTTCGGTCTTGTGTTTGTCGAAGCCGTCATAATTGCACATGATCGTGCCCGCGCCGATGTTCGCCTTCTCGCCGACATGCGCGTCGCCGATATAGGCCAGATGGTTGGCCTTCGCGCCCGCGCCGAGAAACGCCGCCTTGGTCTCGACGAAGTTGCCAATCCGCACGCCCTCGCCCAGCGTCGTACCTGGACGAATACGTGCATAAGGCCCGACCGAAGCGTTCTTGCCGATCTCGGCCTGCACGACATGCGAGAACGAATGGATCACCGCGCCATCGGCGATCGACACGCCGGGACCAATGACCACGAACGGTTCGATCGTGACGTCGCGGCCGAACGTTGTGTCGGCGGCGAGAAACACTGTTTCGGGCGCGGCTATTGTCACGCCGGCATCAAGTGCCGCCTGACGCAATTTTGCCTGCATGACTGCTTCGGCCTCCGCGAGTTGAGCCTTGGTGTTGATGCCGCGCACTTCGTCCTCGCCCGTTTCGATCACAGTCGCCCGCAGCCCGAGTTCGCGGACGATGGCAACCGCATCGGTCAGATAGTACTCGTTCTTGCTGTTGGCGTTTCCGATGCGATCGAGAATTTGCAGGGCGGACTTGCCGGCGAAGGCCATCATTCCCGCATTGCACAGCGTCACCTTGCGCTCCTGCTCTGTCGCGTCAGCCTGCTCACGGATCGCCACGAGCTGATCGCCCTCGACAAGCAGCCGCCCATAACCGGTCGGATCGGCCGCCCGGAATCCCAAAACCGCCAAAGCGGCGCCATCCTGAAGCGCGCCACGCAACCGCTCGAATGTCGCTGCGGTGAGCAGGGGCGTGTCGCCGAATACGATCAGGAGATCGTCGGCACCTTTGGCGATGGCATCGCGGGCCGCGAGCACAGCGTGTGCAGTCCCCTTGCGCTCGCGCTGCACGAATGTCGCCGCATCCGGACGGACCCGCCGGACCTCATCAATCACCGATTGATGGTCAGGGCCGACCACCACCGCCAGCGCAGCACCCTTACCGCGCGCAGCAGCGGCAAGCACATGGGCCAGCAGGGTGTTTCCAGCCACCGGGTGAAGTACCTTGGGCAGCGAAGACCGCATCCGGGTGCCTTCGCCGGCGGCAAGTACGATTGTGACGCTGGATCTGGCAACCATCGACATTCCGAGTTGGCCTGAAAAACCGAATCCCGGCGGGCACCGTGCCGCCGGCAGATGCGGCCGTCTTAACCGACCACGCAACCGGACAAAAGCCCCGCGTCCCGGGCGCGCCATGACTCGGTTCCTGTTAATATTGGGGGATTGATTCGTCTTGGCCGCTGGGAGGGCCACAGAATCGCCATGTCTCGGACTCGTGAGGATCTTCACGACAGCTTAGCGGACGACGACACCTCGGGCTGGATGAGCAACCTGCTCGCCGAAGAGGATGAGTTCGATCGCCGAACGCTGTGGCGTCTCGGGTCGTGGGCGGCCGGGTCGGTCGGCGCGCTGGTTGTCGCGATTCTGGCAACACATTCCTCGATCAATCTCCGGCACGACCAGACGGCGGTCGCCGATCTCCTGAAGCAATCCCGGCAGGTGCAATGGATCGCCAAAGAGAGCCAGGATGAAGCACGGCGGCTGTCGGCTGCCGTCGAAACCCTCAACGGGGATCGCGATCGGCTCTATTCACGTGTGACCGAACTCGAGCAGGGTCTGGATTCGATCACCGGCTCCGTGGCCAGCAAGACCGTGTCGCCCGGCCCGATCGAATGGCCGACCGTCTCCATGCCGCCGATCCCGACACTGCCCACGCTGGTGGAAGCTGCCGGTTTATCAGGCGGAACATCGGTCATGCCGGCTCCGGCAAAGGCACGGCAATCGCACGATCACAAGACCGAGTTGAAATCCGGCGCGACATCTGAGCCCGCCGTTGCGCCGGTGGCGACGGTTGCTGCATCGGGTCCGGTTATTGCCGGCAAATCCACCGCATCCCAGACTGCATCCCAAGCCGAAACCACTGCGGAACTGCGGACCCCGAAGGGGCAGCACCCCGCCCAAGTCGCTTCGCTATCCAGCGCGCCGAACTCGGCCGCGCTCGAACCGGTCGCGGAGAAAGTCGTCGAGCGCACCGAGTTTGGCGTCGATATCGGCAGTGCGAATTCGGTCGAGGGGTTGCGGGCGCTATGGCGTGGCGCGACCAAAACCCATTCAACGGCTCTCGCTGCGCTGGAGCCGATCATCGTCGTCAGAGAACGCAGTGACGGTCTCGGTATGCGACTGCATCTCGTCGCAGGACCTCTTGCCGATGCGGCCACGGCGGCAAAAATCTGCGCCACACTGATCGAGGGCAAGCGCGCCTGCGAAGCCGCAATTTTCGACGGTCAGCGGCTCGATCTGCAAAGCAAGAAGCCGGTCAAGGCGACGCGTCGCAAACGACACCGAGAGCCGGAAACGATTGCGGAACCTGCACCCGAGCCACCACCGCCGCTCAAGCAAGGTTTGAGTTCCTTCCTGGGATTCCGCTCGAACTAAACCTGCGGGCAAACGTCGTTCCAAAGCAGATATCGACGCCCGAGGTTGTCTGATCGGGCAAACCGAACCATAGTCGCGGCCATGAAAAAAGATCCGTTCCGCCCCACCGCCCTGCAGGTTCAGTGGCTTTTGATCGTCGGCTTCTTGTCGGTCGGCTACGCTCTCTATCTGCGTTATTTCGCGATTGAGTATTCGCCAGTCGCGCTGGCTTGCCAGGCTGGCCTGCCCACCATGCTTTGCAAAACCCGATTGATGATCACCTGGCTGTTCCAGCATTCGGCCTTCGGCATCGTGGCACTGGTCATCGCGACCCTGCATCTGATCAGGCCATCAATCGTAACGCTCACCGGCGGGCTGGTTGCTGCCGGATTCGGGATCGTCCTCTACAATATTGGATTATCAGGCGTCGCTATTGGGTTGATGATCCTTGGATTTTCGCGACCCGCGCCTGCAACAGCGTAAGCGCCAGCACCAGATAGGCGCCGCAGGTCCATAGCGACTGCCAGTTCGCGGACCCTTCATTGAAACCGATATACAGCGACGACAGCGCAAGCAGCGCTGCAAATCCCACTTCGGAGACCGGCCGAGGGCCGGTCATCGGCTTGTTCACCGCCATCAATGCGAAAAACGGTACGGTCGCCATGGTCAGCGCGGCGAACGGAAAATCGCGATAGCGCGGATCGAACACAAACCCCAGCGCACTCTCGGCCGCCAGTAGCACGAGGACGATCAAGACCAATCCCAACAACCGGTGGATACGCAGTGGCGTGCGCCACTCGCGCGGGCCCAGTATTTCCAGAAACGTCGGAAGCGGACGGCCGGCCATGGCAGCATTGGCCGTCATCAACGGCGCGATTAGAGCCACCGCAAGCCACGCACCGCCGCGAATCCAGCCGGCGGTTCCAAAGCTCTCGAGCAGCATCTTCTCGATCGCCAGCCCTCCGAGAGCGCCGCCAACCGTTGCCGAAAGCGATACGGCGAGCCATGAACTGAACCGGGGTGACCAAGGCTTCCGGCGAAGCGTCAGCAGCGCAGCGCCGTAGACCAGCAGGCAAAATCCCATGCCACCCGCCGCGTAGAATTTCCACAGCGGATAGTTGGTGATCGGCTCGCCAGGCGGATATTTCAAGGCGCGCTTGTCCGAATCGAGCAGGCCCCAGTAGCCGCCAACCGTTCCCTCAAGCTGCCGCTTCCACGGCTGGTCATAAGCCTCGATCAGGTTAACGCGGAACTTCTCCTGCCGCGCCAGTTCCAAAATCTGCGACACAACCAGCGCCTGATTGGCTCGCGACGGCAGCGCGCCGGCTCGCATGCGCCCGGCGCTCGGCCAGCCAGTCTCGCCAATCAGTATTTCCTTATCGGGAAAAGCGATCGCCATACGCTTGCGGATCGAATCGACATGGGAGGCGGCGTATTTGGCGCGAACAGGGAAATCTTCCCAGAACGGCAAGATGTGGATCGTGACGAAATCGACCGCGCTGTAGACATCCCTGTAGCGCAGCCAGAACTCCCATACATCCGCGTAGGTGACCGGAACTCCGGCGCGTGCCTTGACGGCCCGGATCGTGGCCGCGAGATCCGTGGACGTCATCTCCCCGCGCAGCAGAACTTCGTTACCGACGACCAGAGACGTGATCACGCTGGGGTATTGTTTGGCGAGATCGACCGCGGTGTCGATCTGCAAGCTGTTCTTCAGACGATTGCTGCCGAGCCAGATACCCTGAATGACCTTGAGCCCAGCCTTTTCGGCCAGAGCCGGCACCTGGTCGAGACCGTTGTCGACCGAGTAGGTCCGAACGCAGTTGGTGATCTTGGCAAGCTCGGTAAAATCAGCAGCTATCTGCGACGCAGGAACATGCAGGGCGGGATTGAGCGGCGTCTGATCGCCGCGGAACGGGGTATAGGATACACATTCGAGCTTGGTGGCGGGGTCGACCGGCGCGCGCGTCAACGCCACCGGCGTGGCGAGCCACCACCAGGTCGCGGCAATCACACTCAGCGAAACGAGAAGAAGTGCCAGCGGCGTGCGAAGTGAAATTGGTCCCGTCCTCCTGGAGGTCTCGTCGATTACCCGGTCAAGGCGCGCGTGCCAAGTGCCGGAACGAAGCAACCCACCATTTCCGAACGGCAGCCCTTTACCAAAATCCCCGCCCGGTGCGTGCTTTGCTGGACAAAAATGCAAATCTCGGTCATGGGATTCACTTGCGGTGAAAGAGCCTTAGTTGCCGCATTGGGGACCAATTTGGACGGCATCAAGCGAGCAAGCCCTCGTGTCGTGGGCAGGGCTTTCTCGTTCTCGCTGGCTCCGCCAAATGACGATCTGGGGCAAGAATGTCGATCTGGGGCGATCCAGTCTGGCAGGCAATGATCGGGGACTTTATGCGTCGTTTTGTAACCACCTTTCGGCATGTGACCATGCGCTGCATAGCGGTGCCGGGCGCCGCCCTCTTGATCGGCATTGGTGCCGCGATCGCCCAGAGTGGCGATCTGCGCGCCCAGGATCAATCGAAACAGCAACAGCAGCCCAATGCAGCGGAAGCCGCGGCCGCAGCGGCGCGCGACAGCAAGCGCAAGGCAGCCGAGTTCGTGGAGGCCGCTCAGGCCATTAACGGCCCGGCTGGAAACCCCGAATGCGTCTGGCTCGGACGTCGGGTGGTCGGTCTGATGTGGCGCGATGACCTGGATACCGCTTTCCGACATCTCGACCTGTATGACCGGTTCGGCTGTCCTGGTGGACATGTTCAGGCGGCGTTCCGTTGCCTCGTCCGGTTCGGAGGGACGATCGACAACAAGGTCGCCGAGAGCCTGAACAACCGCGTTCACGCCTGCTGGGTCAACCCCGGCGCCCAGCCAGAAGCTGCCGCGGCAGCTCCGCCGGCCCCGGCACCTGCGGCGCCACCGGCTCAGGGTGCGGCGCCAACGCCGCCGGCCAAATAGCTGGACAGGTTTGCGACAGGCGGAACGATAGGAAATCTCCGTCGTTCTGCTGTTGTGACGCCCTCAAAACGCCACGGCGTCATACCAGTTGTTAAATCGCGTGGCATAGACAGGCTGAGTTGGATAAGCTTATTTGCCTCCGCCTTGGTCGAGCTTAGGGGACAGGCTCACGACCCTGCCATGTTTGCCCCTTATGGTTTGTTGCGATGCGCGTAGTCGTGGCTGTTCTGTTATGTGTCGCCGCCGCTCACGCTGCCCTCTGGGGTGTTTTGCGAGACCAGCAGGACGCCCCTGATTTCCGCGGCATGCTTCCGAGTGTATCCTACGCTCCGTTCGAGGGCTCTGGACATCCTGACGTCGACAACATCCCGACCGTCGAAAAAATCCGCGCCGACTTCAAGAAACTTGCCACGATGACCAAAGCCATCCGGCTTTACTCGTCGACGGGAGGCGTCGAACTGGTTCCGCCGATCGCCGCCGAATTCGGCCTCAAGGTGACGGTGGGCGCGTGGATCGACAAAAATCCGGAGCGCAACGAGCGCGAAATCCGCGCGGCGATCGACCTCGCCAAACGCAACAGCAACGTTATCGGCGTCGTCGTCGGCAACGAAACCATCTATCGCGGCGAGCAAAAAGTCGCCGACCTCATCCAACTCATTCAGCGCGTCAAAAAGCAGGTCAATGTTCCTGTTACGACAGGTGAAATCTGGAACATCTGGCGCGACAATCCCGAACTTTCCTCATCGGTCGATTTCATCGCAGCCCACATCCTGCCGTACTGGGAGAATTTCACCGACAAGCAGGCCGTCGATCAGGCGATGTATATCTACGGGCTGCTGCGGGAGACCTTCCCCGGCAAGCGCATCGTGATCGCCGAATTCGGCTGGCCCAGCGCCGGCTATAATCTGCGCAACGCCAACCCTGGGTCGTTCGAGCAGGCCAGCGTCCTGCGCAATTTCGTGACCCGCGCCGAAGCCATCGGCATGGACTACAACATCGTCGAAGCGATCGACCAGCCGTGGAAGTTTTTTGAAGGCGGTGTAGGACCTTACTGGGGTATCCTTAATGCGGACCGCGAACCAAAATTCGCATGGACCGGTCCCATTGTCGATCAGGATTACTGGAAGTTAGCGACCATTGCCGTTCTGGTTGGCATCCTCCTTTCACTTCCCATTTTGCGCCTAGTGGCGCCGACCGCGGCACAGAGCTTTGTCCTGACCGCTGCCGCCAATATCGTCGGCGCCTGGGTCGCGACCATCTTCGCCTACTGGAATACGCATTACTTTGTCTTCGGCTCGGCCTTCGCCCTGACTCTCGGCATCATCCTGCTGGTGCCCTTGATCCTGATCGCGATGGCACGGATCGAGGAAATCGCCGCGGTCGCATTCGGGCGCGGCCCCCGGCGGCTGATCGCCAAGGCCCTGCCTCCGCCCGCCGATGGAATTTTCCCCAAGGTTTCGATTCACATTCCGGCTTATTACGAGCCCCCGGAAATGCTGAAGCAAACCCTCGATGCGGTTTCGCGGCTGGAGTATCCCAACTTCGAATGCGTCGTGATCATCAACAACACGCCTGATCCGGCGTTCTGGCAACCGATTCAGGATCATTGCCGCGCCCTCGGCGAGCGCTTCATCTTCATCAATGCCGAGAAGGTTCAGGGCTTCAAGGCCGGCGCGCTCAAGATCGCGATGGAACGCACAGCGCCAGACGCCGAGATCATCGGGATTATCGACGCCGACTACGTCGTGACGCCTGATTGGCTGAAGGACCTCGTCCCGGCATTTGCCGACCCGCGGGTCGGACTGGTGCAGGCGCCGCAGGATCACCGCGACGGCGACCGCTCGTTGATGCATTACGCGATGAACGGCGAGTATGCAGGGTTCTTCGACATCGGAATGGTTCAGCGGAACGAGGTCGATGCGATCATCGTTCACGGCACGATGTGCCTGATCCGCCGCGCTGCGATGGACATGGCAGGTGGCTGGGCTGGCGATACCATCTGCGAGGACACCGACCTCGGTCTTGCCATTATCGAGCAGGGTTGGACGACCCACTACACCAACAAGCGCTACGGCTTCGGCTTACTGCCGGACACCTACGAGGCGTTCAAGAAGCAGCGCCATCGCTGGGCCTATGGCGGGTTCCAGATCGTCAAGAAACATTGGCGTCGCTTCCTGCCCGGCGCGAGCCGCCTGACCCCCGATCAGCGCCGCGAGTTCGCCCTGGGCTGGCTGAACTGGCTCGGCGCCGAGAGCCTCGGCGTGGTGGTCGCGATCCTCAACCTGATCTGGGTGCCGGTGGTCTCGTTCGCCGACATCGCCATCCCCGACAAGATTCTGACGCTGCCGATCATCGCCTCGTTCTTCGTGTCGTTGATTCACTTCGTTGCACTCTACCGCCTGCGCGTGCCGATCAAGATGGGCCAGTTGCTCGGCGCCATGATCACCGCCATGTCGGTTCAGTGGACAGTGTCGCGCGCGGTCGCCAATGGGCTGATCACCGAACACCTTCCCTTTGCGCGCACATCCAAGGGCGGCCTGTCGCTGATGTCGGTGGAATTCCAGGCCTTCTGGGAAGCCGTCATCGGAACGCTTCTGATCATCGGCGCAATCGTTCTGGTGGCCTTCAACGTGAAGGAAGTGCGCGAGATTTACATCTTCGCCGGGGTGCTGGTGCTGGAGAGCCTGCCGTTCCTTTCGGCAGTCGGCATCGCCATTCTCGAGAACTCGCGCGCCAACCAGTTCTCGTTCTGGCGCAACTCCACCATCCGCGCCGCCGAGTTGATCGGAATTCGTTCTCCCGCACCGCAGCCGGCCATCAACGTGCAGCAGCCCGTCGCGTCCGAAGCCAGACACGACGCCAAATAGCCACTCGCCTGTCGCTCATCGCGAGAGCATGCGGCGGCGGATTGCAATCCGCCTCTCGAATGTCTGGGAGACCTTCATGGTGAGCGCGGAGGGACTCGAACCCTCGACCCCATGATTAAAAGTCACGTGCTCTACCACCTGAGCTACGCGCTCACACGTCGCGGTGTGTAGGGGTCGAGGTACGTGGGGTCAAGCCCGAGCGGCCGCCATCCTTAGCTGTGGAAAGATCGCGTGACCCGGCACCAACGTTCTCGTCGCTCCTTTGGCGCAGCCTGTTTTGCCTTTGTTTGACGAAAGAACAAAAAGAGAACATAATCACCCTCACGCAATCACAGCATGCGGGAGCCGATCATGGCTGACATCACCTACTATGTTGCCCTTCCCTTTCTGCAGGACGACGATGGAACCGGTATTGCCGGGGCAGCCGAGGAGTTTCAAACGCCCTCGTCGGCGGTCCGTCGGGCTGAGATCCTGTCACGAATTGCAGGGCATGTTGGTGCCCTCGCGTTCAGCCGCTCCGGCGATCCACTCGCGGGAGAGTTCAAGGACGCGGTTGTCCTGAGATCATTCGGCGACGTGCCGTCGGATTTGAGCGGGCTATAAGGTGAGCGGGCAGTTTCCAGCGGCCCGCCTTCAGGAGCATGAAAGGAAAGCTGGCTGCCGGCCGTACAGGATCCGGTGTGATTACTTTTGCCGGAAGCCCATCCGGAACGAGCCCCAATGCCGGCCGCGCACAAAGATCGGTGCGGACAGATCGTTGAGCAGCACGAAGACTCCGCCGCCCATGTCCCGGCGGTAGGTCTGGAGAAAAAACGGCTTGGTATTCGCCCCAACCCTCAGCACGGCGCGATCATCGAACAGACGCCGGTTGCGGCAGTTGGTTGCGTTCCAGATCGGATCCTTGCCCTGAGGATGCCGGTAATTCGGATTGTGGGTCGGCAGATAGCCGCCCTTGGTCCAGGCGACGCAGAACACGATGCGAGAATCCATGCTCTGAACGGGGTCCTGAATCGGCGGGAGTATCCGGTCGGTGAATTCGACGTAGTCAGTCATATACTGCGGCGGGTTGGTCCCCGGAATTTCCCGGTAGTTCTCATCGAACAGCCGATCCGCGGTGATCTCTCCACGTTGAATCGCATCCTCGAAGGCGTCCGAGATTTTTTTTGCAGTGTCCACGACGGCGCGAATCAGCGGAGTATCCGATGTTTCAACGCCGCTGGTGGCGATGGCCTCGATCAGCGATTCCGAAAGGCCCAGCAATCCTTCAACGCGCTCATCGGCCCGTTGCAGGTCGCCCGATGACGCGTCCACGCCCTTGACCAACGCGCCAAGCTCGTTGATCGCCGCGTCGCAGTGGCCGAGATTGGCGGCGGCGGCTGCCGCGATTGCGTTGATATCCTGACCGACCGCAGATATCCCCTCGTGAACGCGGGCGATCACACCCTGAATCCGATCAGCGCCCTCGCCTGCGTCTTTCGCCTGCCGCGTCGCAGATACGCTGACGTCGATCAGGCTGCCGATCTGGGCATCCAGATCACGAACCGTATTTCCGATCTGGAGAGTTGCAAGACGGGTTGCCTCCGCAAGGCTCTTCACTTCGTTGGCGACGACCGCGAAGCCGCGCCCCGCCGAGCCGGCGCGGGCGGCTTCGATCGTCGCATTCAGCGCCAGCAGATTGGTCTGCTTGGCGATGCCTTCGATGGTGCCTGACACGTTTCCGACCTGCGCCAGAACCGTGCTGACTGAACTCAGTCGCTCCTCGATCCGCGAAACCGCACGAACCAGTTCGGCAATATGTTCGACCGCGGAGGTCACCACCGTCCGGGACTCGGAAATCTCAGACACCGCGGATGAGGCCGCCGTTTGGACCGCACGTGCCGCCGCATCGATGTCGCGATTGGCGGACACCATCGTCTCAGTGGTTCGCTGCAGATGCCCGCATTGTGCCGACTGGTGAGATACGCGTTCGGCCACATCGTGAACATTGCCGAGCACATCGGCGAGTTCGACACCGAGCCGGCCGACGCCGTTGCCCAGGTCTTCGATCAGGTGCTCGCTGGGTGCTCCGGATGACGAACCGCTGATTGGCATTTCCAGTTGCGGAAGCGTCATCGCAAATATCCTCAGTGATGGGAAAATGAACCTGACTAAATTAGAGGCAATACTTACTCTTTAATGGTAAACAATGACTTAGACAGCATTTCCCATTTCATTTTTGGTAATTAGCAACCGCCCCGCATCAGGATTTGCGCTCTTCCTGCTCCTTCAATTCCTGCTCATCGAGGTCGCGTTTCGGCGTTGCGAAATCGCCATCATCGGACGTATCCACCTCGAACGGCGCATCCTTCCCCGGCCATGATGGCTTGCCGCGCTTCGGTTTCGTCGTCGTTCGCTTGCGCGAGACCGCCTTGTCCTTCCCGGCACGTCCGCTCATCACGTTCCTCCCCTGCGGCCCATGCATGGCCGCTCGTCACTGTATCTGATACCACATCATCGAATACATCGAACGGAAGCGATATGACCGCCAGCGCAGAACACGACGTTCAGGACTTCGATGTCCCAGTTCCCTACATGCAGCGCACGCGGGATTACTATCTCGCGATCGGCTACGACACGCCCTATCGCTGGGCGCACAATATCGACGCCCCCTTCCAGCCGCTGATGAAGCCGCTTGCAAAGGCGCGCGTGGCGATCATTACGACAGCGGCCCGCTTCGATCCGACCAAGGGCGATCAAGGGCCGGGGGCGGCCTACAACGGGAGCGCAAAGTTTTTTCAGGTGTACGATGGCGACACCACGAAAGACCACGACCTGCGCATTTCCCATATTGCCTATGATCGCAAGCATACGTCGGCCACCGACATCGGCACATGGTTCCCGTTGCATCAGCTTCGCCGCCTCAAAGCGGAAGGCCGGATCGGCGAGCTTGCGCCACGGTTTTTCGGCGCGCCGACAAACCGCAGCCATCGCGTCACCATGGATATCGATGCGCCGGAGATTCTGGCGCGCTGCAAGGCCGACGGTGTCGACGCAGCTATTCTCATTCCGAACTGTCCGGTCTGTCACCAGACAACAACGCTGACCGCGCGGCATCTCGAAGCCAACGGCATTTCGACCGTGGTCATGGGGTGCGCCAAGGACATTGTGGAGCATGCTGCTGCGCCGCGCTTCCTGTTCAGCGATTTCCCGCTCGGCAACTCCGCGGGAAAACCCGATGACGTGGCATCGCAGGCCTTCACTCTCGAACTGGCGCTGAAAGTACTGGAAACCGCCCCGGCGGCACGCACCACGGTCCAGTCGCCGTTGCGATGGAGCGCGGATGCATCCTGGAAGCTCGACTACAACAACGTCTCGAAAATGCCGGCGGAAGAACTGGCGCGCCGCCGCCGCGAATTCGATGCGCAGAAGGAAGCAGCGCGAGCCAATCGCACCGACGCCGCATGAACGCGCGGTTCCGGCTTAGTCCGAAAGACCCGCGGCCTTGCGCAGCGCGGCGTTGATCCGGTCCTGCCACCCGGGCCCATCCTCCTGGAAATGCGCAAGCACGTCCTGATCGATGCGCAACGAAACCAGTTCCTTGACGCCCGGCAACGTCACGGTCTTCGGCAGCGGGTCCGGCTTTTTCGCCGTGACGGATTTGAAAGCGGCTTCGGCCTCGGTTTTGGCATCGCTCAATGTGCGTGGCCGCCGCGGCGGATTGGATGACATCGGATTAAATTCCCTCAAACAATACGGTCGATAGATAGCGCTCGGAGAACGACGGCACGATGGCCAGAATGGTCTTCCCGGTATTCTCAGGGCGTTTTCCCAGTTCGAAGGCTGCGGCAATCGCTGCGCCCGACGAGATCCCACCGGGGATACCCTCCATACGGGCCAAGGCTCGCGACATCTCGATCGCGCTCGCGCTGTTGACCTTGACGACCTCATCGATCACCGAGCGATCGAGAATATCCGGAATGAATCCGGCACCGAGGCCTTGAATCTTGTGCGGTGAATGCTGGCCGCCCGACAGAATCGCGCTTTCCTCCGGTTCAACCGCCACGATGCGCAGCGATGGCTTGCGTGGTTTGAGCACCTGCCCGACGCCGGTGATCGTTCCGCCGGTGCCGACGCCCGCCACGAAAATATCGATCTTGCCATCAGTATCGTTCCAGATCTCCTCGGCCGTCGTGCGGCGATGAATTTCAGGGTTCGCCAGGTTTTTGAACTGCTGCGGCATGATTGCCTTGGGCGTCGTCCGCACAAGCTCTTCGGCCGTCGCAATTGCACCTTTCATGCCTTGCGCGACGGGGGTGAGAACAATCTCGGCTCCCAGAAAAGCCAGCATCTTCCGCCGTTCCATCGACATTGATTCCGGCATCACCAGCTTCAGCCGGTAACCGCGCGACGCCGCAACATACGCGAGCGCGATGCCGGTGTTACCCGATGTCGGTTCGATCAAAACCGTATCAGCATCGATGATCCCCGCCCTTTCCATCGCAATAATCATCGCCGCGCCAATGCGATCTTTCACGCTGGCGGTCGGATTAAAATACTCAAGTTTTGCGAGAATTGTCGCCTTCACTCCGTGCTGTTCCGGCAACCGCCGCAAACGCACGACCGGCGTATCGCCGATTGCATCAACAATGCTGTCGTAGATTCGGCCGCGCCCGGGGCGCCGCGACGACGCACTGGCTTTTGACGGTCCATCCATGCAGTTTCTCCAGAAATTAAAACGGGTGCAGGCATAAAGGCTTGAGCGCACCGCCATTATCGTGCGCCATGACGCGCGCGCAAGGGGCACGAGTACCGTGACAAAACGCTGCACTGCAAACCTGCCATATCGCAAAAGAAACTTATTTGTGTTGCGACATGTTCAAACTTCCCGGCTATGGTGCATCCAAGATGCAGAGCAACAGGAGGTGACGATGCCAGCTATCGCTGAAATCCAAACCACCACACCACCTCACGCGCCGCTCATTCCATTGCGCAGCCATCGCCCGATCTGCACCATCTGCGCGGACTCAATGGTTGCTGCGGAAGCATCCGCATTCGTCTCGGACGACGTCGTCAGCTATTTGTGGACATGCGATACTTGCGGCTATGGCTTCGTGACAAAGCACGCAATCGGAAAAACCGCCGCCTGAGCGGAGCAAAGGGTTCAGCGCGGAGGAATATCGCCCAGCGCCCATTCAGCCTTCGTTCGTTTCTGAAACCCGGCAAACGTTCCAGCCGCAACGGCAGCGCGCATATCGCTCACGAGACTTTGAAAATAAGCGATGTTGATTTCCGAAAGCAGCATTGCACCGAGTGTCTCGTTCGATTTGACCAGATGATGCAGATACGCCCGCGCGTAAGTCCGCGCCGGTGGCCACGTGCTTTCCTTGTCGAGCGGGCGCGGATCATCGGCGTGGCGGGCGTTGCGTAGATTGACCGGCCCCCGGCGCGTGAACGCATGGCCGTGCCGGCCATTACGGGTCGGCAGCACGCAATCGAACATGTCGATGCCACGCGCAACCGCTTCGAGGATGTCGTCCGGCGTGCCGACACCCATCAGGTAGCGCGGACGATCCTGCGGCAGAATCGGCGCCACCTCTTCGATCATCGCCAGCATCACAGCTTGCGGTTCGCCGACAGCGAGGCCGCCGATCGCGTAACCATGAAATCCGATATCGATCAGTGCCCGCGCACTGTCGCGGCGCAGTTCCGGAACGTCACCGCCCTGCACGATTCCGAACAGCATGTATCCCGGCGGTGACTGCTCGAATGCCCGCTTGCTGCGCTCGGCCCAGCGGATCGACAGTTGCATGGCGCGATCGATATCCGCTCGCTCCGCCGGCAGCCGGACGCACTCGTCGAGTTGCATCGCAATGTCGGAATTGAGCAGGCGCTGCACCTCGATGGCTCGCTCGGGAGACAATTCCAGCGGCGATCCATCGATATGAGAGCGGAACGTCACCCCCTTCTCGGTCACCTTGCGCAGTTGCGCCAGCGACATCACCTGGAAACCGCCGGAGTCGGTCAGCATCGGACCGTTCCAGCCGGTGAATGTCTGCAAGCCGCCCAACGCGGCAATGCGCTCGGCGCCGGGACGCAACATCAGGTGATAGGTATTGCCAAGGACGATATCGGCGCCGGCGTCACGGACGTCACGCCAGTGGATGCCTTTCATTGCACCTGCCGTGCCGACCGGCATAAACGCCGGCGTGCGCACATCGCCATGCGGCGTCGTCAGCACACCCGTGCGCGCCGCGCCGTCCTGTCCGAGAAGTCGGAAATGATTGGCTACCGTCATGAGAGCGGAGTTATGCGCTATGCGTCGGCGCGAAACAACAGGCAGGCGTCGCCATAGGAATAGAAGCGATAGCCGTTGCGGATTGCATGGTCATAAGCCTGCTTCATTACATCGAGACCGCTGAAGGCCGAAACCAGCATGAACAGCGTCGAACGCGGCAGATGGAAGTTGGTCATCAGCGCATCGACAGCACGAAAACGATAACCCGGCGTGATGAAGATCGACGTCTCGTCGGCAAACGGCCGGATCGTGCGGTCATCGGCGGCAGCACTTTCCAGAAGGCGCAGCGACGTAGTGCCGACCGCGACGATGCGCCCACCATTCCCGCGCGCGGTGTTGAGAGCATCGGCCGTCGCCTGCGAGATCGTTCCCCATTCGGCATGCATCCGATGGCCTTCCGTGTCGTCAGCCTTCACGGGGAGGAAGGTCCCGGCGCCGACGTGCAGCGTCACGCGATGAAGCCCGATGCCGCGTGCCTGCAACGTGGCTTGAAGTTCGGGAGTGAAGTGCAATCCCGCCGTCGGAGCGGCAACGGCACCTTCATGGACTGCGAACATGGTCTGATAGTCCGCCGCATCGCGATCATCCGGCGCCCGTTTGGAGGCAATGTAAGGCGGCAGCGGCGGCGAGCCGACATCGGCGATTGCCTGATCGAGGATCGGACCGTGGAAAGCGAACGACAACGTGACTTCGCCAGCCTCCCCTTTGTGTTCGACTTCGGCGTCCAGATTGCCGAGCAGACAGACCCGGCCCTCGTTTCCGAAACGAACAAAATCGCCGACTGCCAGCTTTTTTGCAGGTTTCACCAGCGCCTGCCAGCGTGAGCCGTCGATGCGCTTGATCAGCGTCGCGTCGATCCTCGGCTCGGCCTCGCGACCGACACGGCGGCCGGTCAGTTGCGCCGCCATTACCTTGGTATCGTTGACAACGAGCTGGTCGCCGGGCCGCAGGAATTCAGGGAGATCCCGCACCGCGCGATCGAGCAGCTCTTCGCCCGGCCGCACGACCAGAAGCCGCGCATGATCGCGCGGGCTCGCAGGCCGTAGCGCAATGCTGTCCGGCGGCAGATCAAAATCGAAGAGATCGGTGCGCATGGCCTAACTGTCACCGCCAAACGGCGTCCGGCAACCCGCCTTTTTGCTTAGGCCAGCTGTTGCCAAGGCCGTGGATGTCCGGGGGAAAATCCCCGGACATGGGGTCGAAATTTACGCCGCGTCGGCGGCCATGTGCGCCTTGACGATTTTATCGGGGTTCTGCACCGGCTCGCCGCGCTTGATCTTGTCGACGTGCTCCATGCCCGAGGTCACCTTGCCCCAGACAGTGTACTGCTTGTTGAGGAACGGCGCGTCATCGAAGCAGATGAAGAACTGGCTGTCGCCCGAATCCGGGCTTGCGGCGCGGGCCATCGACGCAGTGCCGCGCACATGCGGCTCGTTGTTGAATTCGGCCTTGAGCTTCTTGCCGGAGCCGCCGGTGCCGATGCCCTGCGGACAACCGGTCTGGGCCATGAAGCCGTCGATCACGCGATGGAACACGATGCCGTCGTAGAACCCCTCGCGCACCAGCTCCTTGATCCGCGCGACGTGGCCGGGTGCCAGGTCCGGACGCATTTCGATGGTTACAGGTCCCTGCGTGGTTTCCAGGATCAGCGTGTTCTCGTTGTCAGCCATGATATGTGCCTTCTGTATTGGGGAAATTCAGATGCCATCGAACAGATGGGGCTAACGCCCCATCGTTCAATGCGCTTGTTACTTGATGTCGGATGCGACCTGCACCTTGACCATCTTGTCGGGATTCTGCACCGGCTCGCCGCGCTTGATCTTGTCCACCACATCCATGCCGGACACGACTTCACCGACCACGGTGTATTTCCCGTTCAGGAACGAGGCATCGCCGAAGCAGATAAAGAACTGCGAATTGGCGGAGTTCGGATCACCCGCCCGCGCCATGCCGACAGTGCCACGCTTGAACGGCGTGCTGGTGAATTCCGCGGCGAGATTGGGATATTTCGAACCGCCCGTGCCGTTGAACTTCGATCCGTCGCCGGTCTGGGCCATGAAGCCTTCGATCACGCGATGGAACGGCACGTTGTTGTAATAGCCGTCACGCGCGAGCTGCTTGATGCGCTCGGCATGCTTCGGCGCAAGGTCCGTGCGCAGCTTGATCACGACGCGGCCCTTTGTGGTGTCGATGACGATTGCGTTCGCCTTGTCGAGACCGGCAGGAAGCGTTTGCGCGAATGCGGGGATCGCGAACGCGACAGCCGCAAGAACAGCAAGAATTCTGATCATGAAAACTCCAATGTGGATCGGGGGCGATCTGGCTCATTCCGGTCGGCAACCGTGACAGGAAATGTCCTGCCGCGGATCGTGGTTCTTATCCGGCGAACCTGGCTTTCAGCTTGGCGGCAACGGCCTTGGGAACGAAGTGGGAAACGTCGCCACCCATCCCCGCGATCTGGCGCACGAGTGTGGCGGTGATCGGGCGGACAGCAGGAGAAGCCGGCAGGAAAACGGTGTGAACGCCCGGCGCCATCGCCTGGTTCATGCCGGCAATCTGCATCTCATAGTCGAGATCGGTGCCGTCGCGCAGACCGCGGATCAGCATGTTCGCACCGACCCTCTGGGCCGCGGTGACAGTCAGATCATTGAACGTGATGCATTCGACCTTGCAGCCCGCTTTTGCGGCGACGGGCTCGAACACCTCCATCACCATTTGCAGGCGCTGTTCGGTCGGGAAAAGCGGTGCCTTGCCGGGGTGAATGCCGATGGCGACGACGAGGCGGTCCACCAGGCTGCAAGCCTGCCGCACAACATCGAGATGGCCGTTGGTGACGGGGTCGAACGACCCCGCATAAAGGGCGACGCGGGACATGGCTTCCTCCTACCCCGCCCCGCGCAATGCCGCAAGCAAACTTGGTTCCCGGCCAAACGGAGGGATTCGACAGTTAAATTTTTCCCCTGGAATGAACCTTTTTCGCCCACCAGGCGTCTTCTTCCCGAAAGGGCCATCAAAAGCCCGAATGACAGGGGACCGTCATGATCAAGGCGCTTTCAGCTTTCGCCATCGCGGCTTTCATGGCCGCCGCACTGACCCTTTTGCCAGGGTTCGCCCCCATCGTGAATGCCAGCGCCCCAAAGCCGGTCGCGGCTGCGGCCAAGGGGGACAGGCTGCCCGTCCGAACGGCTCGCCTCTCGTGTGACGAGCAGTCATGGCCGAATATCGATTCCCGCTGCCTGCGCCGGGGTAACTCAGACACGGTGGTTCGGCAGGTCCGCGTCGTCACCGCCCGCCGCAATTGACGGCCGTAAGCAGCCTCAGCCGCCGTTGCCTCCGTCAGCCTCTTCACTCAGGCGCTCGACCGACACCACATGCTCGTCCTCGGCCGTATCGAATACGATGACACCTTGGGTCGAGCGTCCGGCGATACGGATGTCTTCGACCGGACAGCGGATCAACTGACCGGCATCGGTCACCAGCATGATCTGGTCGCTATCCTCGACCGGGAATGACGCCACCAGCTTGCCGTTACGTCCATTCACCGACATCGCCACGATGCCTTTGCCGCCGCGGCCGGTGGTCCGGTATTCGTAGGATGAGGTGCGCTTGCCGTAGCCGTTCTCGCTGATGGTCAGTACGAACTGCTCGTTGGCGGACATATCGACGTAACGCTGTTCGCCGAGTTCGATCGCTCCCGTTGCCTCTTCGGTATCGGTGGCAGCCTCCTCCTCGACACCGCCACGGCGCACCGCATTGGCCCGACGCAGGTAAGCCGCGCGCTCATCGGCATTGACGTCCATATGACGCAAGATCGTGAGAGAGATCAGCTTGTCGCCGTCGCCCAGCGCGATACCGCGCACACCCATCGAGGTGCGGCCTGTGAACACGCGGACATCGGTCACCGGGAAGCGAATGCATTGGCCGCCTCCGGCCGTCAGAAGAACATCATCGGTCTCGGTCGCGATCTGCACGTCGACGATGGCTTCGTTCTCGTCGAGCTTCATGGCGATGATGCCGGACCGGCGCACGTCGACAAAGTCCGAGAGCTTGTTGCGCCGGACATTGCCGCCGGTCGTCGCGAACATCACGTCGAGATTGGCCCACGAGGATTCATCCTCCGGCAACGGCATGATCGTGGTGATGCGCTCGCCCTGCTCCAGCGGCAGGATATTGATAAGCGCCTTGCCGCGCGAGTTGGGGGCCGCCACCGGCAGGCGCCAGACCTTTTCCTTGTAGACCTGGCCGCGCGACGAGAAAAACAACACCGGCGTGTGGGTCGATGCCACGAACAGACGGCTGACGAAATCCTCGTCGCGCGTCTGCATCCCGGACCGCCCCTTGCCGCCGCGCTTCTGGGCGCGATAGGTCGACAGCGGCACGCGCTTGACGTAGCCGGCGTGCGAGACCGTTACGACCATGTCTTCGCGCTGGATCAGATCCTCGTCTTCGACTTCGCCTTCCTGATCGATGATCACGGTGCGGCGCGGCGTCGCGAACTCGGCCTTCACGGCCTGCAACTCGGTCTTGATGATCGACTGGATGCGAGCGCGGGAGCGCAGGATATCGAGATAGTCCGCAATCTCGACGGCGAGCTTGTCCAGTTCCTCGGATATTTCCTCGCGGCCCAGCGCGGTCAGACGCTGCAGGCGCAGGTCGAGGATGGCTTTGGCCTGCTCCATCGAGAGTCGCGCGGTGCCGTCTTCCGCCAGCCGGTGGCGCGGGTCGTCGATCAACGTGATCATCGCAGCGACGTCCTTTGCCGGCCAGTCGCGCGACATCAGGGTTTCGCGTGCCGTATTTGGATCCGGCGAGGTCCGGATCACACGGATAATCTCGTCGATATTGGCGACCGCGATGGCGAGACCGACCAGGATATGAGCGCGGTCACGAGCCTTGTTGAGCAGGAATTTGGTCCGCCGCGACACTACATCCTCGCGGAACGCGATGAACAGCGTCAGCAGATCCTTCAGATTCATGACCTGCGGGCGGCCCGAATCCAGCGCCACGACATTGGCGCCGAAATTGGTCTGCAATGGCGTGAAGCGGTAGAGTTGATTCAGGACCACGTCAGGCACTGCATCGCGCTTGAGTTCGACCACCACGCGATAACCGTCGCGATCGGACTCGTCGCGCAGGTCCGAGATGCCCTCGATCTTCTTCTCACGCACCAATTCGGCGATGCGTTCGACCATCGTGGCCTTGTTCACCTGATACGGAATTTCCGAGACCACGATCGCTTCACGATCCTTGCGGATGGTGTCGATCGACACCTTGCCGCGCATCACGATCGAACCGCGTCCGAGATGATAGGCCGCGCGGATGCCCTGACGGCCAAGAATGATGCCGCCGGTCGGAAAATCGGGGCCCGGAATGATGTTGATCAGATCGTCGATGCTCAGCGCAGGATCGTCGATCAGAGCGACGCAGGCATCGATCACTTCGCCGAGATTATGGGGCGGAATATTGGTCGCCATGCCGACCGCGATGCCGCCGGCGCCGTTGACCAGAAGGTTTGGAAATTTGGCGGGAAGAACCTTCGGCTCGCGCTCGGAGCTATCGTAGTTCGGCTGAAAATTGACGGTGTCCTTGTCGATATCGTCGAGCAGCGACTGCGCCACCTTCTCGAGACGAGATTCGGTATAGCGCATCGCCGCGGCCATATCGCCGTCGACAGAACCGAAATTGCCCTGGCCATCGATCAACGGCACGCGCATGGAGAAGTCCTGCGCCATGCGGACCATCGCGTCGTAAACCGACTGATCGCCGTGCGGATGATATTTACCGATGACGTCGCCGACCGTGCGGGCCGATTTGCGGTACGGCTTGTTCCACTCAAAGCCGTTCTCGTACATCGCATAAAGGATGCGGCGATGAACGGGCTTCAGACCGTCCCGTGCATCCGGCAACGCGCGCGCCACGATCACGCTCATCGCGTAATCGAGATACGAGCGCTTCATCTCGTCGGAGATCGAAACAGGACGAATATCGACGAGGCCGGAGGGGCCGTCCGTCGGGTCTTGCGGGTCGGTCAAAGTGCGAATCCTAGGTGCGAAGTACTCTGGATATATAGGCTGAATCGGCGGCCCGCGCCAACCACATTAACCGCGAAATCGGCTGGAAATATTTGTGTATTTTCAAATAGTTGGAATTCGATCGTGTGCCGGCATCCACACCGATTCCAAGCCGTTCGGCCAACCCTCGCAAACACGCTGGATTCGTCGTGCGGGAGTGCACAGCCGGCGTGTGGGGGCCGCACATAGCTGCTCGTCATCGGGCTCGAGATGATGCTGATCGCCCGACGTATGAGGCACGTCAGGCAGAGCGGGCAAATGGAAGAAATATGCGCACTATACCGCAGCCTTCCCAGCGGCGCCGTAAACGCTTCTGCTGCAAACGCTTCTGCTGCCGGTCAGACCGCGAGCAACACCCTGCTTTGGGCTGCGCTGATTGGAATTATCGCGCTCGTCGCGGCCGCCTGTGCAATCGCATCCCTGTCACAGGCTGCGTCGCCAGTATCATCGAGTTACAAGAAACATCGCTGTCGCAACTGCACGGCGAGGCGCTGGCCGCGCTCGCCGTGCAGTTCGTGATCGACAGCAGTCGAGCTGCCTTTTTGGCTGAGTCGAATGACCGGCCTCGCGGAAACCGCCGCGCCTAGAACGGAATGTCGTCATTCATATCGTCGCGCCCGCCGCCTGCGGCGACTGCGCGGCGCTGCGATGGCGCTCCCGATCCGAATTCGCCGCCGCCACTATCCGATGCAAAGGACCCACCACCGCCGCCGCTGCGGCCATCAAGCATGGTCAGGGTCGAATTAAAGCCCTGCAGAACAACTTCGGTCGAATATTTGTCCTTGCCGTCCTTGTCCTGCCATTTGCGAGTCTGAAGGGCACCTTCGAGATAGACCTTCGCGCCCTTCTTCAAATACTGCTCGGCGATCTTGCAGAGACCCTCATTGAAAATGACAACGCGGTGCCACTCGGTCTTCTCTTTTTTTTCGCCGCTGTTCTTGTCACGCCAGGTTTCAGATGTCGCGACACTCAGATTGGCGATGGGACGACCGTCCTGCGTGCGTCGGATTTCGGGATCTGCGCCGAGATTACCAACCAGAATGACTTTGTTGACGCTTCCCGCCATTGCCTGTTCTCCATCTATCTTCGCGCTGTCGCAACGAATCGGTTTGGGTGAAAACCGCAACATCGCGGCACCTGTTCAAGCGCGACCCTATACGCTCCCACCCCGATCCCGGGGGCGTGTGGGCCGGTTATCCACACGGATCGAATGCTGCCGAGCAATTTGCCATAAGGATGTGTACTCTTTTTGTTCTTTTCGTGCAACACGCCGAAAGGGAACCCTTTGACGGTAAAATAGTTTTCGTGCGGCAGCCTAGAATATGTCGAAAAAGTGATCGAATTGTGGAACCCGAATCGAGAATTACTGCTGAGAATTCCATGCCTTACCGAGGATCACTTCAACCTCGAGTGTTGTATTTGGGAGACGGCTTTTTCCGCAGAAGCTGGTTATAAACTTTGCATAGATTCGAACCAGACAGCGTTCGCACCTTGGATTGAAACTGCTTCGATCAAAAAGAAGCAGACCGTAACTGGAGAATATAACGATGAAGAAGTTCCTGCTCAGCACCGTGGCTTTGATGGCCCTCGGTACGGCTTCGGCGGTCGCTGCTGACCTTCCTGCCCGCACCTACACCAAGGCCCCGGTTTATGCCGCTCCGATCTACAACTGGACCGGCTTCTATCTCGGTGGTCACATCGGCGCAGCGTTCGGCGGTGATGATGGCTTCGCCACCAACATTGTCGGCCTGACCGGTTCCAGCCGCGACGCCACGTTCCTCGGCGGTGGCCAGCTCGGCGCCGACTACCAGTTCTCGNGATGATGGCTTCGCCACCAACATTGTCGGCCTGACCGGTTCCAGCCGCGACGCCACGTTCCTCGGCGGTGGCCAGCTCGGCGCCGACTACCAGTTCTCGCCGAACTGGGTGCTCGGTATCGAAGGCCAGATCAGCGCGCAGACCAGCAACGATCGCACCTTCACCGACGGCATCGACACCATCCGCGACAGCTCGGATTGGCTCGCTTCGGTCACCGGCCGCCTCGGCTACACCTGGGGTCCTGGCATGCTCTACGTCAAGGGCGGTGTCGCGTTCCGTGACGACAGCGGCCTCGGCGCCACCATCGGCTTCCAGCCGGCTGTGACCGATCGTGAATCGACCGGCTACACCGTCGGCGGCGGTCTCGAGTACATGTTCGCTCCGGCCTGGTCGGCCAAGGTCGAGTACCAGTACTACAACTTCGGTACCACCAACATCGCGACCAACGCTGGTCTCGGCGCCCTGTCCTACAAGGACGATCTCCACACTGTGAAGGTCGGCGTGAACTATCACTTCAACTGGGGNTACCACCAACATCGCGACCAACGCTGGTCTCGGCGCCCTGTCCTACAAGGACGATCTCCACACTGTGAAGGTCGGCGTGAACTATCACTTCAACTGGGGTGGCCCGGTTGTTGCGAAGTACTGATCTTTGAAGTCCTGAGCATTTCGGGATTTACGGAAAGGCCGGCGCAAGCCGGCCTTTTTCGTTGTCAAAAGCAGAATCGCGTTTCGGGACCATCCTGCCGCGGGAACCCGACAGCACCAGCACAAATGAATGTCAGCCCCGCAAACCGTTGATGGTTTGCAAACGGCACTGGAAATCCTGTGCCGTTCTTCCTATGTTCCGGCGACAGATTTTTGTGCCGAACCTTGGCGATGAGTCGTCCCGCTCCGGGCAACCATCAACCGTTGTTCGTCCTGCGTGCCCGGAACAGATTCATGGATGAAGTCATCAAGGCCAACCGCAAACGGACAGCGGTCTCTGGACTGCGTGCAATCACCATTCGCGGCGCACGCGAACATAATCTCAAGAACGTCGATCTCGAAATCCCGCGCGACAAGCTGGTGGTCTTCACCGGCCTGTCCGGATCCGGAAAGTCATCGCTCGCCTTCGATACGATCTATGCGGAAGGCCAGCGGCGCTACGTCGAATCGCTGTCCGCCTACGCTCGGCAGTTTCTGGAAATGATGCAGAAGCCGGACGTCGACCAGATCGACGGCCTGTCTCCCGCCATTTCCATCGAGCAGAAAACCACGTCGAAAAATCCTCGTTCGACCGTCGGCACCGTGACGGAAATCTACGACTACATGCGCCTGCTGTGGGCGCGCGTCGGTATTCCCTACTCGCCCGCGACCGGACTTCCGATCGAAAGTCAGATCGTCTCACAGATGGTCGATCGCGTTCTCGCACTCCCCGAGGGAACACGTCTCTACCTGCTGGCCCCGGTCGTGCGCGGCCGCAAGGGTGAGTATCGCAAGGAGCTTGCCGAGTATCTCAAGAAAGGCTTCCAGCGCGTCAAGATCGACGGCGCTTTCTACGAACTCGCCGACGCGCCAACTCTCGACAAGAAATTTCCGCACGACATCGACGTGGTGGTCGACCGCATCGTCGTGCGTCCGGACATCTCCCAACGCCTCGCGGAATCGTTCGAGACCGCGCTGAAACTCGCCGAAGGCCTTGCGATCATCGAATACGCCGACGCGCCTGCCGCAGCGCCGGCGTCCGAGAAAAAGACCGACAAGAAGACCGCGAAAATCCATGACAAAAGCGGGCCCGAGCGCATTCTGTTCTCGGAGAAATTTGCCTGTCCCGTGTCCGGCTTCACGATTCCCGAAATCGAGCCGCGGCTGTTCTCGTTCAACAATCCTTATGGTGCCTGCCCGAAATGCGGCGGTCTCGGCGTCGAGCAGCACATAGACGCTGATCTGGTGATTCCGGACAAGGACCAGACCTTGCGCAAGGGCGCGATCGCGCCGTGGGCGAAGTCGTCATCGCCCTATTACATCCAGACGCTGCAGGCGCTGGGCAAGTTCTACAAATTTACTCTCGATACCAAGTGGAAGGACCTTTCGAAAAAGACCCAGAACGCCATTCTGTTCGGCTCGGGCGACGACGAGATCAAGTTCTCCTATGAAGACGGAGTGCGCTCCTACGATACCAAGAAGCCTTTCGAAGGTGTCGTCACCAACATCGAACGCCGTTTTCGCGAAACCGAAAGCGAGTGGGCGCGCGAAGAACTCGGAAAGTACTTCAGCGACGTACCGTGCGAAGCCTGCCATGGCTATCGGCTCAAGCCCGAAGCGCTTTGTGTCAAGATCGGCGGCAAGCATATCGGTGAGATCGCCGAACTGTCGGTCCGCGCGGCCGGCGAGTGGTTCGAGAGCGTTCCCAAACAGCTCAACACCCAGCAGAACGAAATCGCCATCCGCGTCCTGAAGGAAATTCGTGAGCGGCTGTCGTTCCTGCTCGATGTGGGCTTGAACTATCTGACGCTGTCGCGCGCTTCCGGCACCTTGTCCGGCGGCGAAAGCCAGCGCATCCGCCTCGCCTCGCAGATCGGCTCGGGATTGACCGGCGTGCTGTACGTGCTTGACGAGCCATCGATCGGATTGCATCAGCGAGACAACGCGCGCTTGCTCGACACCCTGCGGCGGCTCCGTGATCTCGGCAATACCGTGATCGTCGTCGAGCACGACGAGGATGCGATCGAAACCGCCGACTATGTCGTGGACGTCGGCCCGGGTGCTGGCGTCAATGGCGGCAACATCGTCGCCAAGGGTACGCCGCAGCAGATCAAGGCCAACCCGAAGTCACTCACCGGCCAGTATCTCACGGGCGAAATGTTCGTGCCAATTCCCGAGCGCCGCCCGCCCAATCACCGCCGCACCATCAAGGTGATCAACGCACGCGGCAACAATCTGAAAAACATTTCAGCGGAAATTCCGCTCGGTCTGTTCACATGCGTCACCGGCGTCTCCGGAGGCGGAAAATCGACACTGCTGATCGACACGCTCTACAAGTCGATCGCACGCAAGCTCAACAACGCCAGCGATGGCCCTGCCCCGCATGACCGGATCGAGGGTCTTGAGCATATCGACAAGATCATCGACATCGACCAGTCGCCGATCGGACGCACCCCACGCTCAAATCCGGCAACCTACACCGGCGCATTCACGCCGATCCGCGAATGGTTTGCCGGCCTGCCGGAA
Organism: Afipia sp. Root123D2; assembly: GCF_001425835.1. GTDB lineage: Bacteria > Pseudomonadota > Alphaproteobacteria > Rhizobiales > Xanthobacteraceae > Afipia. Next base: position 1,356,623 of record NZ_LMDP01000001.1, on the reverse strand, counting down.
TCGAAGGCGCGCGGTTATGAGCCGGGACGCTTCTCGTTCAACGTCAAGGGGGGCCGCTGCGAAGCCTGCCAGGGCGACGGCCTGATCAAGATCGAGATGCACTTCCTGCCCGACGTGTACGTCACCTGCGACACCTGCAAGGGCAAGCGCTACAACCGCGAAACGCTGGAGGTCCTGTTCAAGGGCAAGACCATCGCCGACGTCCTCGACATGACGGTCGATGAAGCTGCCGAGTTCTTCAAGGCCGTGCCGCGGGTACGCGAAACCTTCAAGACCCTGCAACGCGTCGGCCTCGGCTACATCCATGTCGGCCAGCAGGCGACGACGCTGTCGGGCGGCGAGGCCCAGCGCGTCAAGCTCGCCAAGGAATTGAGCAAACGCGCCACCGGTCGCACGCTCTATATTCTGGACGAACCGACGACTGGATTGCACTTCCACGACGTCTCCAAGCTGCTTGAGGTACTCCACGAATTGGTGTCGCAAGGAAACAGCGTGGTGGTGATCGAGCACAATCTCGAGGTCATCAAGACGGCGGACTGGGTGATCGATCTCGGCCCCGAGGGCGGCGACGGCGGCGGCGAGATCGTCGCATGGGGGCCGCCGGAGGACATCGTCAAGGCGCCGCGCAGCTACACGGGACAATTCCTTGCGCCGGTTCTCAAGAAAGGCAAATCGTCTCAGAAGCAAAAGAGCAACGAAGCGGCGGAGTAGCATCCTGATTGTTAAGCGAAAGGCAACATTAAGCGGAGCGCTTACTGCATCAACGGCAGCTGAAACCAAGAGCTTCAGCTAAGGATGCGGCCCCGACAAGGGACTTAGGCGCATCCTTACCTCACTCCGGTTCCCTTGCAGCGCTGGCACTTCATAACTTTAGCGCCCTTCTTCACCAGGCCTTTGCCTTCGCAATTCTTGCACTTCTGCTTCTTCTTGATGTTGGGACCGCGTTCATTTGCCATGCGTTTTCCAGACCATGATATTACGATGGGTGGCGTCGCGCCCCGCCAAATCGATCGACTCGCTATCCGCTTGTATCACGCGCCTCCGCAATTCCGGCATGAGAGCCCTGCTGTTGACCTCGAACGCGTACTGAGCGTCAATATAGCAAATTCCGTCCCCCGACGAGACTAACATCGATGCTCGCTGCATGACCGACATCGTCGATAACAACGCCGCTCGCCGCTACGAACTCGATATCGATGGCCATATCGCCGCCGCTTATTACGAACTCTCCGGTAACGTCATCACGTTCACCCATACGGAGGTGCCTACCGAACTTGGCGGCAAGGGTATCGGGTCGAAGCTCGTCAAGGGCGCGCTGGACCAGGTTCGCGCACGCGGCCTGCGGGTTGTTGCGCAATGTCCGTTCGTCAAAGCCTGTATCGGCAAACACCCGGACTATGCCGATCTCGTCGGCTGAACCAAGGCTCGAAGGAAACATAATGAGCGACCTGCCCCCAAGCACATCAACCGGCGATCACGTCCGCAACAACATCGCGCTCAGCCGCTACGAGCTTGACGTCGACGGCACAATGGCTTTCGCGAACTACCGGCTTTCGCCTGGCGTCGTCGTCATCACACACACGGAGACGCCGTCCGCCCTGCGCGGACGCGGCATCGCCTCACGGCTGGTGCACGGCGCGCTGGAGCATATCCGCGCCGATGGGTTGAAAGTCGTCGCGGGCTGCAGCTTCGTCGTCGATTATCTCCAGAAGCATCCGGAGTTTTCCGACATCACGGCGTGAGCGTCGCTCATCACGTTGTAAAAAAGCCCGCCATTGGCGGGCTTTTTTGTTTCGGAGTGGAGAGAGGTCGATTCTGCGGCCCACCTCAGACAATCTTGATCGACATGTCTGGCAAACCATCCAGCTTGCACAACAGCACATCGCCCTTCACCACCGGGCCGACATTGGCCGGCGTGCCGGAATAGATGATGTCGCCAGCCTTCAATTCAAAAGCCTCCGACAGCTTCGATACTTGCTCGGCAACGCTCCAGATCATCTTGTCGAGGTCGGAATTCTGCCGCACGGTCCCGTTCACCGCGAGCGAAATCGCGCCCTTGGTGAAGTGGCCGGTCTTGGCCGCCGGATGAATCGGCCCGAGGACCGCAGCGTGATCGAAACTCTTGCCGATCTCCCACGGCTTCTTCAAGCCCGCCATCTCGTTCTGCAAATCGCGGCGCGTCATATCGAGACCCAGCGCGTAGCCATAAACATGGTCCAGCGCCTTGTCGGCGGGAATGTTCGTTCCGCCGGATTTCAGCGCGGCAACCAGTTCCACCTCGTGATGATAGTTCTTGGTGAGCGATGGATACGGATGGTCCGCCACCTGTCCGATCGCGACATTCTGGATCGCGTCGGTCGGTTTCTGGAAAAAGAACGGCGGCTCGCGGTTTGGATCGGAGCCACGCTCGATCGCATGAGCGGCATAGTTGCGTCCAATGCAGTAGATCCGCCGCACCGGAAACACCTCATTCGTCCCCACAATCGGAATGGTGGTCGCCGCAACGGAAAACGCGTGCTTTGGTCCGGCCTGCGCCAGTGTTGGCGTGCTCTGGGTCGCCGCCCCGGCAAGGGCCGCCGCGCCGGTGGCAATAACCGCCCGTCGATCAATGTTCGTCATGTTTCTGCTCCCACTTTGATCTTGGTTTTAATTGGAAGCCTGCGACACCCGGTCGCAGGTGGCGGGATTGGTACGTCCGAACTTTAATGGGCGCAAGTCAAAGCGTGCGCGATTGTCCCTAGGCATCCTCTGGAATGCGGATGCTGGTCAGACCGTCGATCGGAGCTACTTTGTGCGTTGCAATGAAAAAGGCCCGCCAGTCGGCGGGCCTTCGTTGAACTGCACCGAAGCAGGATGCGCGGAGCGCTCAGGTCTTCATGTCGGCCGGAAGCTTTCCGCCGTTGGCGGCGAGCTTGGTCATCACCTGCTTGTGCAGCCAAATGTTCATCTTGGCGGAATCGCTGGTGTCACCATCGTATTTCAGTTCCTTCGCGAGTTCCTTGCGAGCAGCCAGGCTCGAGTCGATATCGAGCGCTTTCATCAAGTCGACGATCGACGTGCGCCACTCCAATTTTTCGCCTTTCGCAGCCACCGCTTTGTCGAGGATCGGCGCGACATCAACCATCGGCACAGCAGCGCCACCAGCTGGTGCACCCCCTGCAGCAGAGCCTGCACCGCTCGCCGGCTCGGCGGCGTCAGCCTTGGTGCCGAAAATCGCGCCCATAATTTTTCCGAAGATGCTCATCGTTGGACTCCCGCTAAACTGAATACAATTTGAGGTAAGTGAACGCGCTCTTACTTGTAGCCGACGCTCTCATGCCGGATCACGAGTGAGTGTAGACGGCGGTCTCGTTATTGCCAATGCGAGAAAAAACACCCTCGCCGCACGTTTCAAACCTTGCAGGTCGAAATGACGCCACAATGACACGCATGAGCGCCGGTCAAATGACGGCGGAAATCATGCATTTGCGTCTTTCCCGGCGTCACGAATGATCAACAATGGCGGGAGTGCACTGGCCGTTACTGCACTGCAACTCACCGAAGCGTGAGTTCTGCACACGGTCGATGGCGCTATCCTCATGCCAATGGTTGCACTGGCGTTGTCGTGTTCGCGGCCGCCGGATCAGCTTGTGCTTGTGCCCAAAGACGACCATGGCGGCAGGCAAGGAGACATCTGGCTGCCGCCCAAACGGAAGGCAACACCCATGTCGACCACCAGTAACATCTCGCACTTCACGCCCCGCACGACAGAGACGATCGCGACGCCTGTCGTTCGTAATCTCCAGTTTTCCGACCTCACCGATTCATTGCGCATGGGATGGGACGACTTCAAAGCCATCCCAACGCACGCGATCATGCTGGTGGTGATCTATCCGGTTCTTGGCTTGGTGCTGGCCCGCCTCGTGCTCGGATATTCCGTGTTGCCATTGCTGTTCCCGATGGCCGCCGGATTTGCGCTGCTCGGCCCGTTCGCGGCGTTGGGCCTTTACGAACTCAGCCGCCGCCGCGAGAACGGCGATGATCCCACCGCATCGCATGCGCTCAGCGTGCTGCAATCGCCGTCCCTTGGCGCAATGGTCGCGCTGGGGGCAATTCTCATGGTGTTGTTTGCAGTATGGCTGGCATGTGCACAGGCGATCTATATCGCGACGTTCGGCTACGAGGCCGCCGCCAGCATTCCCGACTTCCTCGGCCGGATATTCTCGTCTCCGCAAGGCCTGACCTTGATCGTCGTGGGATGCGGTGTCGGATTCCTGTTTGCACTCATTGCACTGTGCATCAGCGCCGTGTCGTTTCCCCTGATGCTGGACCGGCACGCCACGGCGCCGGAAGCGATGCTTGCCTCCATCAAGGTCGTCTCACAAAACCCCGTCACGATGGCAGCTTGGGGCGCGATCGTCGCCGCGCTGCTCGTGATCGGCACGCTGCCATTCTTCCTAGGCCTTGCTGTCGTCATTCCCGTACTCGGACACGCAACCTGGCATCTGTACCGCAAGGCTCTTGAGCCCGCCGCTGCACCCTATCAGCCGCCGCCCCAACGGCCGCATGCAACGCGCTATGCAGCGGAATTTCCGGCGAGCCTGTTCTCGTCCTGGCGGCGTCGGGATCAATAGCTCGCGGCAAGAGCAGCGAGACAACGCGGCGGTCAAAAAACCGCCGCGTTGTTTTTCCATCGGGTTCAGTGCTTGTGCATCTGCATCGGTGCCTGACTTGCACCGATCCCGGCGACGTTGAAAGTGACATCGAGCTTTCCAGCCTTCTCGAAAACCAACGTCGCCTTGATCGCCTCGCCTTCCTTCAGTGGTTGCTTGAGGCCCATAAACATCATGTGAAAGCCGCCGGACTTCATGACGACTGTTTCACCCGGCTTGATCGTCAAGCCGTTTTCCAGCGGACGCATCTTCATCACGCCGCCGGTCATCGACATCTCATGGATTTCAGCGTGATCGGCCGCACCTGTCGTCACGCTAACGAGACGATCCGGCTGCTTGCCGTTATTGGTGATCGTCAGATAACCACCGGCGATCTTGGCACCGCCTGGCGTTGCGCGTGTCCATGGTGAGGTGACCTTGAGATCGCCGATGCTATAGGTGCCGCCATCCGCAGCGGGAGCTGCCATCGCACCCATCTTGTCGGGACTCATACGGTCATGATTCATCTTGCCGTGGTCCATACCGCCCTGACCGACCGTCGCGGCCTCGGATACGACACGGACGGCAGGCGCCGGCGTTTTCAAATCGTGAGGGCTCTGTCCGTCCGCGGGAATCTCGACCCAGCGCGCTTCGGTGCCAGCACATCGCTGGATCGTCGGAAAACGGATCGTGTCGCCCGATGCAAAATCGGACGTCACAAAGCCGACGAACGTGAACTCGTCGTAGTTGTCGTCGGGCAACGAGCCGCCTGACCAGACGATCTCGCGCGTACCTTCAGTGACCGTCTTGCCGTGGCTCTGATAGGATTTTGCGTAAGCTCCCCGCTTCACCTCCAGCGTCCAGCCCGGTTTCGGCATCGGCTTCACACCGATCACGCCTTCAGGAATTTGTACGCGGATGGCCTGTGTCGCCTGGCCGTCGCAGCCATGCGGGACCTTGAGTACCCCCCGATAGGGCGCGTTGGCGCGCGTCTCGGCTTTGTCCAGGGTGATGTGAGCGAAGGCCGCGGAGTGAAAACCGGCGGCGCCGAGTGTCGTCAATACGGCCGCGATGATCGGCTTGCGGAAGCCAGAAGTCTGACAGGTCATGTGATCCTCGAAATCGGATGAGAGTTTGGATGGGTCGGGTCTCTCAAGTCCGTTCCGGTGGTCCCCGTGCCTGCACCGCTCCCAGCACCATTGACGGCCTAGGGACCGCGCGACCAGTTTGTAGCGCAGCCACATCAGCCACCAGCACGGGTGCCGGTTGACTGACGCCAGCCGGTCCCGGCACGGCGCCGGCCAGAGTCGCGCAGGCTGCAGCACAGTCGTGATGAGCAGGCTGGCCGGACGTCCCCTTCCCCTCAGGGAGCGCATCGTCATGGTTCGTTATGCAATATATTGCATCAAGCCGGGCGGATAGTGAGCCAGCCGAAGCCGCGCGACTCCAAGCCGTCACGAGCCCGTGGACCGCCAGCGCCTGAGCGAGGATCAGGACGACCAGAAAATACCGAATGGTCCCTTGTCGATGCATTCGTGGGCTATGCCACGCGTATTCATCGCCGTCCATGCCGGCCAATCGATGTCCCGCCCGCTGTTGGGAACTTGGACTGAACAATGCGTGATCGATATAATATGAATATGTATTCAGTATCGCGAACTATCATGCATCCATGACATGGATTGGGGAGAGATCGCGACATAGTTGCGGCCAGAAACACCCTTTCGTGGAGCTGAGATGAGACGGTCTTATGATACCGTATTTGCTCACGAGATAATACTTTTATGGCATAACGACGTGAAATGTATCCTGTTGGATATATTTTCCGATCTCGCCAGCCAGATGCGCCTCATCTGAAAGGTTAATCATTCCTTACATTGCCATGCGTTTTTCGACTAGCTGCATCGCAACATTCAGACTGTTGCAATGCGAAATGAACCCTTATGTTCGTCTCAACGATGAGGTTCCAAGAAAGGACTGAATCGGGAATTCGAAGGAGACAGAGCCATGTTGCTTTCTTTTATCCGCATGATCCAGGCGTTCCGGGATTACCAGCGCAACGTCGCCGAGTTGTCCCAGTTGAGCGATCGCGAACTGGCCGATATCGGTCTTGATCGCTCGGACATCCAGCGCGTCGCTGCCGGTGCCTACAACGGCTAAGGCCGTTAACTGCATCACATGCCGATTACGCCCGCTAGCAGCGGGCGTTGTCGTATCTGGACACAGGATCCCGCGCGATCCGTCGATCGCCATCCCTCAAATCCGGAATTGAGCGCGCAGCCCCCCGACAAGACCGGGAGGATCGCGAGCGGTTGCTGTGGGCGCCGCCGTGGGCAGGCAAAGCGGGATTCCCCTTTGCCGGAAAATGCTCTACCTGTGAGCCATGACCAGCATATCCACGACCCGTCAGGACGCCATCCACGTGATCGGCGCCGGCCTCGCCGGCTCGGAAGCCGCATGGCAGATCGCGAACCGAGGCGTCCGCGCGATCCTGCATGAAATGCGTCCGCACCGGATGACAGAAGCTCATCGCACCGATGGGCTGGCGGAACTGGTCTGCTCCAATTCCTTTCGCTCCGATGATGCCGCCAACAACGCCGTCGGGCTGCTCCATGCCGAACTACGTAAACTCAATTCGCTGGTGATGTGCGCTGCCGACGCCAATCAAGTTCCGGCCGGTGGCGCTCTGGCCGTCGATCGCGATGGATTTTCAGGCGCCGTCAGCGCAGCACTCACCTCCCATCCCCTCATCGAGATTCAGCGCGAGGAAATCGATGGCTTACCGCCGACGGACTGGCAAAACGTCATCATCGCTACTGGCCCGCTGACATCCCCGCCCCTCGCCGACGCGATCCGCGCATTGAGCGGCGAGGATGCCCTGGCGTTTTTCGACGCCATTGCACCGATCGTACATCGCGATTCGATCGACATGACGATGGCATGGTTCCAGTCGCGCTACGACAAGGTCGGTCCTGGCGGCAATGGCGCGGACTACATCAACTGTCCGATGACGCGTGAACAGTACGATGCCTTCGTCGATGCCCTGATCGCCGGCGACAAGACCGACTTCAAGGATTGGGAAACCAGCACACCTTACTTCGACGGCTGTCTGCCGATCGAGGTGATGGCTGAGCGCGGCCGCGAGACGTTGCGCCATGGTCCGATGAAGCCTGTCGGCCTGACCGATGCTCATAATCCGACCGTGAAGCCTTACGCCATTGTCCAGCTTCGCCAGGACAACAAGCTCGGCACGCTCTACAACATCGTCGGCTTTCAGACGAAACTGAAGCATGGCGCGCAGACTCAAATATTCCGCACCATCCCCGGCCTGCAGAACGCGGAGTTCGCACGCCTCGGCGGCCTGCATCGCAACACCTTCCTCAACTCGCCGAAATTGCTTGACCCTCAACTGCGGCTGCGCGCACAAACACGCCTGCGCTTCGCCGGGCAGATGACCGGATGCGAAGGCTATGTGGAATCCGCAGCCATCGGCTTGCTGGCGGGATTGTTTGCTGCGGCAGATATCCGCAGTCAGGCGATGACAGCGCCGCCGCCGACCACGGCACTGGGTTCGCTGCTCGGCCACATCACTGGTGGACACATCGAAACTGTGGATGCCGGCCCGCGCTCGTTCCAGCCGATGAACATCAATTTCGGGCTGTTCCCGCCGCTGGCATCCCCTCCGACCAAAAAGCCCGACGGATCGCGGCTGCGCGGCAATGAGAAAACCATCGCCAAGAAGCAGGCGATGAGCGCACGCGCTCTTACCGATCTGGATCGCTGGATTGCCGACATCAGCCACCTGTCGGCGGCGGCATAAGCGAGCTTCGGCGATCACACCATATGTCAGTCAGGAATTGTCCATGAGTCTCCCAAAGGAGGACATTGAAGTCTTGTCCTCGACATGGACCGAAGGCGTCTTGCTGAAGCGTGACGTGTTCTCAACCGTCGAACGCGGCCGCTTCCGCACGGCAGCCGGTGAAGTCGACGCGGTGCTACGCCGCCTCGATCAGGTGCCATGGTGGTCCTATCCCTTGGCGCTGCATCTGTTTCGTCGCGAGCGCCGCGCACTCGCGCTCGCGCGCGAACTTCACGTCGGACCAGAATTGCTGTGGGCCGGCGAGAAGTCGCTGGTGCGTGGATTCATCGACGGCGTCGCGCTGCATCTGGCCAAGCCGGTCGGTGATCGGGCTTATTTCGAAAGTGCAAAGCTAGCGCTGCGGCGCATTCACCGTCTCGGCATCTGCCACAACGATCTCGCAAAAGAACAAAACTGGCTGCGCGGCAGCGACGGCAAAGCCTACCTGACCGATTTCCAGCTTGCTGTCTGCTTCAAGAGCCGGAGCCGCCTGTTTCGCATCGCGGCTTATGAAGACTTGCGCCACCTCCTCAAACACAAGCGCCGCTACGCGCCGGAAGCGCTCACGCCCAGGGAACTTCAGGTTCTCGCCAACAAATCCGGGTTTGCGCGGATATGGCTCGCGACCGGCAAGCGCATCTACCAGCTGATCACTCGCGGCATCTTCAACTTCACCGACCGCGAGGGCGGAGGACGGCGGCTGGTCAACGATGCACCTGTTCTCATCAATGCGCTCAAAAGCAATCCCGCCGTGCGCGATGCAGCCATCGTCGCATTCGCCGATCGCCGCACCGGCGTCGGACTCTACGCTTTCGTTGAAGCGAGCGACGATCTGACCGAAAGCGATATCCGTTCAACCTTCCACGCCGAACCGAAACCGCCGGAGCACATCCAGATTGTCCACGCGTTGCCGCGGAACGATACGGGCGAGATCCGTAACGAGATTCTGCAACTGGTCGCGATGAATCAGATCGATCTGATCGAGCCGCTGATGCGCAACGATGCCGACCGCGCCTTCATGAAAGATATTCTCGATCAGCGCAAAAACCTGCGCGACCGCTTCAGCTTCTGAATGTCTTCGAACGCGCCGCTCGCCACAGCGCCCAGAGCGTGCCAAGCCGTGACGGCTGGGCGGTTTTAAACGGATCGGCTTCCGGCTTGATCTGGTCGAGTGCACGTCGCACCGGCACGATCGGGAGGAACGCCGCCAGACTGATTTCTGGCAGACTGGCGAGCAGATCGATGGCAACATCGAGTTGCGAAGCCGCCTCGGCGCGGAGACGTTCGATCACGGCATGCAAGCCCGGCGTTGCAACCCCGGCGAATACATCCTCTTCCCGGACGTCGTATTCCTGAAGCCATGACAGTGGCAGATACATCTGGCGACGCGCGGCATGAACAGGCAGCAAGCGCATCACGTCGACGATCCCCTGCGCCACACCTGCGTGGCGGGCGACGTGCCACGCCTCATCGGACTCGGTCGCCAGGATGCGGGTGCCGAGCGACAAAAGTGTCGACGAAGTCGCATGACAATATGACTCGAGTGCCTCGAGCGTCGGCATTGGATCGTCATAGACGTCGAAGACATGCGCATCGATCAGGCCCACGAGCGGTTCTCGTGACAAGCCCTGTTCGCTGAACGAACGCAGCAACTCGGCCGCGACTGGATTCCCTTCTGCCTCGCCCGATTCGGTGCCGGCCAGCAGATCGCGCCACCACTGCAGCCGGATTTCGCCGGGTAATGGCTGGCTGATATGATCCCGAACGCGGCTGATCTCGACGTTAAAAGCATAAAGCGCCAGCAGAGACCGCCGCTTATCCGGCGGAACGAACAGCGTAGTCGCATAGCGCTCGAAGTTCTCGTTGCGCACGAGATCAGCACAGAATTCCGCGGCGTCACCGCCGGAAGCAAGGCTTTGAGATGTCGGATTCATGATACCGCGATCAGCGCCGCTGCGACGCGTCGGCGTTCGCCGATCATCACGTTGTAGGTCCGGATCGCCGGGCCAGTCTGCATCGGATCAAGCACGATCGCGACTCTTCGAAAGGCCTGACGCAGATCGTCAGGCGGCAGCCAGACGTCGTTGCCGGTTCCGATCACCAGCGTATCGATCTCGGCGCCATGTTCGAACACCTGCGCTAGCGATACGCGTGTGATGTCCTGCGGCTGCATAATCGGCCACGGCCATATTGCATTCGGCAGGCATAGCAGCGACCCGCGATGGGACATCTCGGCGAAACGGAACCCGCCCTGCCCGTAGGCCTCGATCGGCGCGGAGCGGGGAAGGTGCGGGGCGTCAGGCCGGCGAGCGCCGCTCAAGGCTTCGACGGCTTGTCCTCGCCGCCCCGGTTCTTGCCGACGCCGAGATAGATCAGCATCGGCGCCGCGATGAAGATGGAGGTATAGGTGCCGACCAGCACCACACCGAACATCATGGTCGCCGCGAAGGAATGGATCGCCTTGCCGCCGAACAGCAGAAGTGCAAGCAACGCCAGCGTCACGGTGACGTGGGTGATGATCGAGCGCGACAGAGTCGAGTTGATCGAGGCGTTGAGCAAGTCCTCCATCGGCATCTTCTTGTAACGCCGTAGCAGCTCGCGAATACGGTCATAGATGACGACAGTGTCGTTGAGCGAATAGCCAAGAATCGTGAGCAGCGCCGCTATCGATGTCAGGTCGAAATCGATCTGGGTGACCGACATGAATCCGATCGTCAGCACGATGTCGTGGACGTTGGCGACCATGGCGCCGAGTGCGAATTGCCACTCGAAACGGAACCAGAGGTAGATCAGAATCGAAAAGATCGCGAGCATCAGACCGATCGTGCCGAACGCCAGCAACTCGCCAGATACGCGCGGACCGACCACTTCGACGCGTCGATAGTCGACCGTGTCGCCCAGCGCACCACGCACCTTCTGAACCGCCGCCTGCTGTGCGGCATCGCCGCCCGGCTGCTCGGCAACGCGGATCAGGACCTCCGTCGGGCCGCCGAACTGCTGAAGCTGCACATCGCCCAATCCGAGCGTACCAAGCTTGGTTCGTAGCGCCGAGATATCGGCGGGTCCGGACTTCGACTGAATTTCAAGCAGCGTGCCGCCCTTGAAGTCGATGCCGAAATTCAGGCCATGCGTGAAGTAAAGCGTGATCGCCAGAATCGACAGCACGGCGGAAACCGGGAAGCTGAAGCGCCGCAGATCCATGAAATGCAGCGTCGTATTGTCAGGGACAATGCGAAGCGCTGGAATGACGCCATACACGCTGAGTATCGTCAAAACGACGATAAAGACCGCGAGCGCGATGATAATGGTGTGTGTCACGTCGGAACGATCCCTTAAATCGGCACGGTCTGCGGCCGCTTCCATCGCACCCAGGTCGCGACGATCAGGCGGGTGACGGTGAAGGCGGTAAACACCGTCGTTATGATGCCGATGCCGAGCGTCACCGCGAAACCGCGAACCGGACCGGTGCCGATGTAGAACAGCACGGCTGCCGCGATGAACGTCGTGATGTTGGAGTCCATGATGGTCGCCAGCGCGCGGCTGAATCCGGCATCGATGGCGGAAATCGCGTTCCGCCCTCCGCGCAACTCTTCTCGTATGCGCTCATAGATCAGCACGTTGGAGTCCACCGCAATACCGACCGTCAGCACGATGCCGGCGATGCCCGGCAATGTCAGCGTCGCATTGAGCAGCGAAAGAATGCCGAAGATCATCGCGACGTTGATCGCCACCGCGATGTTCGCGAACAGGCCGAAGAGGCGATAGGTCAGCGTCATGAACACGATGACGAGAACCGATCCAACATAGGATGCCAGTTCGCCGGCGGCGATCGAGTCCTGGCCGAGGCCGGGGCCGACGGTGCGCTCTTCGATGATCGTCAAAGGCGCCGGCAGCGCGCCGGCGCGCAGCAGAATCGCCAGATCGTTGGCCTGCTGGACAGTGAAGTTGCCGGAAATCTGGCCCGAGCCGCCGGTGATCGGCTCCTGGATGACCGGCGCGGAGATCACCTCGTTATCGAGAATGATCGCGAACGGTTGTTTGACGTTCTCCGTCGTGGCGATCGCAAACTTGCGCGCACCAGACGTATTGAAGCGGAACGACACGATCGGCTGCCCGGTGCGCTGATCGAAACCGGGCTGCGCGTCGGTCAGATCGCCGCCGGACACCAGGACCTGCTTTTTGACAACATAAGGCACGTGCGGCGGTTCAACGCCGCGCAGCAATTCGGAATCCGGTGGCACCCTGCCCTGAAGCGCCTGCTCCGGCGACACGCTGGAGTCGACCATGCGGAAGTCCATCTTCGCGGTCTTGCCGAGGATTTCCTTCAGCCGCGTCGGGTCCTGCAAACCCGGCACCTGAACCAGAACGCGATCGAGGCCCTGACGCTGGATCAGCGGTTCGACCGTGCCGAGTTCGTTGACGCGCTTTTCGATGATCTGGATGGACTGTTCGACCGCCTGACGGAGGCGTTCGGTGATCGCCGCTTGCGGCACACTCAGCCGGATCAGGCCGCCGCCAACGTCGGACACCTCGACGCTACGCTGCCCGGTGCTGCCGAGCAGACCGCTGAGCGGCTGCGACAGTTCACGCAGTTTGGACAGCGCCGTTGGCAGGTCCTGTTCCTTGACCCGAACCTCAACGTTGTCGCCCTTCACGCCGAGGCCGGTATATCCCAGCCGCGCGTCGCGCAAGGTACGGCGAACATCGTCGCGGACCTGATCGAGTTTGTCTTTCTTGACCGAGTTCGCGTCAACCTCGAGCAGGATGTGCGAACCACCCTGCAGATCGAGGCCCAGCACCAGATGGCGCTGCGCCCATTTCGGCCACGTCTTGACGGTCGCCTCTGGAAAGAAATTCGGGACCGCGCAGAGGCACACCACAAGCGCGGTGAGAATCACCGCCAGTGCCTTCCACCGCGTGAAATACAGCATTGAGATGATCCGTCAGATGATTTGAATTGCGGCGCCGGAAGCGTCAGCTCGCAGCATTTTCCTTCGCAGGCTCGCCCTTGGTGCGAACCGCCGAAACCATCTGCCGCAACTGCCTGATCCGGACGCCGTCCGAAATCTCCATTTCCACCTGATCGTCATCGACGACCTTGGTCACCTTGCCGACGAGGCCGCCGTTGGTAACGATGGTGTCGCCGCGACGGATGTTTTTGACCATTTCGGCGTGATCCTTCACCTTCTTCTGCTGCGGCTTCAGGATCAGGAAATACATGATGACGAAGATCAGCGCGAAGGGCAGCAGCGACATCAGCATGCTGTTGGTGTCACCGCCGGCAGCGGCCTGGGCGTAGGCTGGAGAAATAAACATTCGCTAGATCCTCGTGAAGGCTGTGTCGGCCAAAAGCTGCTTATAGAAGGCCATTCCGGGCCAAATTTGCGCGGACTATAGCGACCAGCGCCCCAATTGCAACGCCGCACAGCCTTCCATTTCGGCAGGTTGCGGCATGGCTAGCCCCTCGCATAGGGTGCCGCCACCGTAATCGGAACGAATCTCTATCATGACGAAAAATACACGAAAATCAGGCACTCACGCCGCCACCAAGGCTGCTCCACGGAAGGCATCCAAGACCGCGACAAAACGCCCGAAGCCGCAATCCAGCGGGGTCGAGGAGCGTATCGCGCGCGCTCTGGAAGCCATTGCCGCCGGTCTGCCGGCCGATGCGGTAAAGCCGTCCAATGCCGATTCTCTCAAGGAAGCCGCCGCCTTCGTCTGGCAGCCGAACGGCCATCTGGTCCCGGTGCCCCGTGTCAGCCGGGTCGACCTCGGCCTGCTCAAGGGCATTGACCGGATGCGCGACATCCTGATCGAGAATACCGAGCGTTTCGCCAAGGGCCTCCCGGCCAATAACGCGCTGCTGTGGGGTGCCCGTGGCATGGGAAAATCATCGCTGGTGAAGGCGGCCCATGCGAGCGTCAACGCCATGGTCCACGGCCGGCTGAAGCTGATCGAGATTCATCGCGAGGACATCGAGACGCTGCCGACGTTGATGGCGCTGCTGCGGCAGTCCGATTTCCATATCATCGTGTTCTGCGACGACCTGTCGTTCGACGGCAACGACGCCTCCTACAAGTCGCTGAAGGCGGTGCTCGAAGGCGGCATCGAGGGCCGTCCGGAAAACGTCATCCTCTATGCGACGTCGAACCGGCGTCATCTGCTGGCACGCGACATGATCGAGAACGAGCGTTCGACCTCGATCAATCCTGGTGAAGCCGTCGAGGAGAAGGTCTCGCTGTCCGATCGGTTTGGCCTGTGGCTCGGCTTCCACAAGTGCAGCCAGGACGAATACCTTGAGATGGTGAAAGGCTATTGCCGCCATTTCGGCGTCAAGATCGCAGAAGCCGATCTCGAACGCGAGGCGCTGGAATGGTCGACCACGCGCGGCTCACGCTCTGGCCGCGTTGCATGGCAATTCACGCAGGAACTCGCGGGCCGCATGGGCGTCAAGCTCGCGGCGCGCTAAACAGACGCGTGAACAAAAAAAGCCGCCGCATTGCTGCGGCGGCCTTTTTGTTTACTTCATGCCCCGTTGAGGAATTGAAGCGGGTCGACGGGTGAAGATCCTTTACGAATCTCGAAGTGAAGCTGCGGCGACCCCACCTCTCCCGACTGACCCGATTTGGCAATGACCTGTCCGCGCTTGATCGTATCTCCGCGCTTCACCATCAGCTCACTCGCGTGGGCATACGCGGTGACGTAGCCGTTGGAGTGCCGCACCAGGACCAAATTGCCGTAACCTTTGAGTTCGTTGCCCGCATAGGCCACCACGCCGTCTTCGGCGGCCTTGACAGGTGTGCCTTCAGGGACGGCGACATTGATGCCGTCGTTCTGCTTGCCGCTCGTTTTCGCACCGTAAGCGGTGATAATGCGGCCCCGCACCGGCCAGCGGAACGTCGGCAACGCATTGGTTGCTTCCGCCGACTTGACGGGCGCATGGGCCTGCTCGATTTCCTTGGTCTCGGTCGCCATCCGCACCTTCTGCACCGGCTCGGCCGACGCTGTGACGACGGGCTTTGCCGGAGCAGCCTGCGGCGCAGCTTGCGCGACAGGCGCCTGCGCGGGAATTGCCGGAGCGACCGCAGCAACCCTCGCACCACCTCCGGGAACGTTGATCTTGTCGCCGATCCCCAAACGCGCGGTCACCGGAAGGTTGTTGGCGCGCGCCAATTGGGCGACGGGAATGTTGTTGCGGCGTGCAATGTTGTTGAGCGTGTCACCCGAGCGGACGACATGAACGCCGGCGGGCAATGCTGCCGCGGTTTTGGTCGGCGGGGCGCTGGACAATGACGGCGGCTGTGCCTGGGCCGTCCGGCGCGGAATGATGAGTTGCTGGCCGGGCTGCAGCATGCGCGGGCCGTGATAGCCGTTGGCACGCAGGATCGCGGCAGCCGGAACATTGTAGCGCTTGGCGATGATGTCGAGTGTGTCGGCGGTGCCCACGATGATCTTGGTGCCGCCGTCGCGCGACCAGCCGGCCGGCGCTGCGGCAACCGAGCGCGGCGCAACGCTGCCCGTTGACTCGATCGGAGCCGAATACGTCGAAGGTGCCGAATGAGCCGCAGGCGGCGGCGAATACGACGCCATGCCACGTCCTCCGCCCGACATCGGCTGCGCGGCCGGTGCCGACAGCGGCGCGGACACGATCGGCGGCGACGCCGGGCGCGCGTACTGCGGAAGCTCTCGGGATTGGTAATGACCCTGCTGAACCGACCCGGTGGCTTCAGGATAGCCGCCGCGCGATGAGAAGGGATTTGAGAACGAGTTATCGGTGAACCGCGTCGACGTATCGGCGCTGCATCCTCCGAAACCGACGGCGACCAACGCCAACACCGCAAACTGCGGCGCTCGGCGTGAACCAAGCAACTCGACAAGACGGGACATGGTTACTCACTCGTACGCAACTGGCACAAAATTGAGTAAACACGTCCCCAGTAAACAACCCTTTAACCGCGCGGATATGTCCTTGGCGGCAAAGGGCAAGCGTCTCTTGCGTTGCTACAGTTCCCGGGCAAGGCCCGGCAACGCAGGCACGAAGCGGACAGCGACAAGATTCTCGCTGTCATAGCCCTCTTCGCCGCGCCGGACCCGGACGAGGACCTGTCCATCGTTGTGCGGACCGACCGGCGCGATCAAAATCCCGCCCGGCTCCAGCCGCTCCAGCAGCGCTTTCGGAATTTCCTCCATCGCCGCAGTCACCATGATGCGGTCAAAGGTGCCGAGGTTGGCTGGAACGTCGAATCCATCACCCAGCACGACCTCGACATTATCGCATCCGGTAGCGGCGAGCCGTCTACGGGCCGTCTCTGCCAGTGTCTTGAAGCGCTCGAGCGTCACCACTTCATGGCAAAGCCGCGACAGGATCGCCGCCTGATAGCCGGAGCCGGTGCCGATTTCGAGCGCCCGGTGCCGCGGATCGAGCCGGAGTTGCTCGGTCATGTAAGCGACCACAAACGGCTGGCTGATGGTCTGGCCGCAGGGAATGCCAAGCGCCGTGTCCCGGTAGGCATACACGCGATCCGACGCCTCGACGAAAAGTTCGCGCGGGATGCCCTCCATCGCGCGCAGGACGGCCTGGTCGCTGATCCCGCGCCGCCGCAAAACTAGCTGAAAGCGCATTTTCTCATGAGGCAGCCGCTCATTGTTTGGCATCGAAGTCTCGCGATCCTTTGCGGCGACAAACCACTGATATTAGCCCAATTTGGCGGCAACCGGCGCCCGCGTCTAAATAGTTCCTCGCCGTGGAACCGAAAGATATGATGCAAGTTGCAACGGTGCTAATTATGCTTGGTTGGCAAGGGCCGCGCCGACCAACCGGCGCGCAAGCGGGGATCGGATGCCTGGTAGAAAAATGCCTGACGGGCAACACCGTTCGGTCTTTCTTGTCGAAGACGAAGTCATGATCCGGATGATGGTCTCCGACATGCTGGAAGAGCTTGGCTACAGTGTCGCAGCGGAAGCCGGCGACATTGATGAAGCCGTGCGGCTCGTTCAGTGCACCGAATTCGACATCGCCATTCTCGACGTCAACGTCAACGGCAAGGTGATTTCACCCGTGGCCGAAGCCGTCCAGATGCGCAACCGTCCCTTCGTGTTTGCCACCGGCTATGGCGTGCAGGGGCTGCCGGAGAAATTCCGCGACAGGCCGACATTGCAGAAGCCGTTCCAGATGGAAACGCTGGCGCGGATGATCGAGACGACGCTCAAAGGCGTTGCCGCGTAAGCCACGTCCGCGACTATTTCAAAACAGCCTTCAGCTTTTCCGAGAACGCCACGTCAGTGCGGTCGAGACGCAGCGGCGTCACCGACACGAAGTTGCCGTCGAGCGCGGCGAGATCCGTGCCCTCCGCCGGCGTGTCGATCACCGCGAGACGCTCGAAGCCGATCCAGTAGTATGGATTGCCGCGGCCGTCGCGCCGTCCGTCAACACGCAGGAAACCCTGATTGCGCTTGCCCTGCCGTGTCACCAGGATGCCTTTAACGTCCTCTGGCGCACACGCCGGAAAATTCACGTTGATGACGGTGTCGCGCGGCACGCCGAGCTTCATGACATTGCGGATGACGTCGGGGCCGAATTTCAGCGCAGTATCCCACAACGGCTTGTTGCGCGTCTCCATCGAGAATTCCTGCGACAGCGCGAACGACGGCAGGCCAAGAATGGTGCCTTCGAGAGCGCCGGCGATGGTGCCGGAATAAACCACGTCCTCCGCGGCATTGCGGCCCTTGTTGACGCCCGAAAGCACGAGGTCCGGCTTCTTGTCACCGAGGATGTGACGCGAACCCATGATGACGCAATCGGTCGGCGTACCTCTGACAGCGAAGTGCCGCTCACCGACCTCGCGCAGCCGCAGCGGATCGTTTAGCGACAGCGAATGCGACACGCCGGACTGATCGAGTTCGGGCGCGACCACCCAGACATCGTCTGACAATTGCAGTGCGATTTCCTCGATGACCTTGAGGCCCGGCGCGTGAATGCCGTCGTCGTTGGTGCAAAGAATGCGCATCGTATCAGATGTCCTTCGAAATCGATTTGAGGCCGCCCATATAAGGCTGCAATACGTCTGGAACGGCGATCGAGCCGTCCTCCTGCTGATAGGTTTCCATCACAGCGATCAGCGCACGGCCGACCGCCGTGCCCGAGCCGTTGAGCGTATGGACGAAACGCGGCTTGCCGTCCGGCCCGCGCGAGCGCGCATCCATGCGCCGCGCCTGGAAGTCGCCGCATACCGAGCACGACGAGATTTCGCGATACATACCGCCGTCGCCCTGCCCCGGCATCCATACTTCGATGTCGTAAGTCTTTTGTGACGCGAATCCCATGTCGCCGGTGCATAGCGTCATCACGCGATAATGCAGATCGAGTTGGCGAAGCACTTCCTCGGCACAGGCGAGCATGCGCTCGTGTTCGTTTATGGATTCTTCCGGCGTGGTGATCGAGACCAGTTCAACCTTGGTGAACTGGTGCTGGCGGATCATGCCGCGCGTATCACGCCCCGCCGCGCCCGCTTCCGCGCGGAAGCACGGCGTCAGAGCCGTGAGGCGCAGCGGCAATTCTTTCTCGTCGAGAATGGATTCGCGAACGAGATTGGTCAGCGGGACTTCGGCCGTGGGGATGAGCCAATAATGCAGGTCGGACGGCAGATCATCGATTACTCGCATCTCGAAAACAAGCAGATCATCGAGTTGCAGTTCGGCGGCCGGCTTATTCAGTTCCCTGACAGCCAGATCGACAGCCTTCATTCTGATTTCTTCGTAGACTTGGGCCTTGTCGAGCGGCGGAGCTGCGCCGAACTGGTCATCACGAAACTTCGGCAATTGCGCCGTGCCGAACATCGCTTCGTCGCGCACCAGCAGAGGTGGACTGACTTCGGTGTAACCGTGCTCGTTCGTATGCAGGTCGAGCATGAACTGACCGATGGCGCGCTCCAGCCGCGCCAAGCCCTTTTTCAGCACGACAAAACGCGCGCCCGACATTTTTGCGGCGGCCTCGAAATCCATGAAACCGAGGCCTTCGCCAAGTTCGACATGCTCCTTCGGCTTGAACGCGTAGCTACGCGGCGCGCCGAATTGATGATGCTGGACATTGCCGTGCTCGTCGGCGCCATCCGGCACTTCGTCGAGCGGCAGGTTCGGAATTTCCGACAGCGCCCTGCGCAGCTCCTCATCGTGCTGCTTCGTCGCCGCCTCAAGCTCAGGCAATCTGGTCTTGAGTTCGCCGACTTCAGCCATCAACGCGTCGGCACGCGCATTGTCCTTGTTCTTCTTGGCCTCGCCAATCTCCTTGGAGGCGGCATTGCGGCGCGCCTGCGCCTGCTCAGCGGCCGCAATCGCAGTGCGACGCTTCTCGTCGATCGCCAGCAGCGACGCCGACATCGGCTCCAGCCCGCGCCGCTTCAATGCGGCGTCGAAAGCCTGCGGGTTGTCCCGGATCGATCGGATGTCATGCATGTCCAAAATCCTGCGTCATGGCCGGGCAACAGCGCGAAGCGCGTCCCCGCTCAGATTCCCGCCCATCCACGTTCTTTGCGGGAGGTTAGAACAAGGCGTGGATGCTACCGCAAGCCAATCTATGCAGCTTGCGCAACAAAAAATCCAAGCCCGGGCAGGACGAATCGATAGATTCCCAGAGATGATAGCGAAAGTGCCACCCGATCACTCGGCCGGCGGGGTCTCCGCGGGTGCATCCGGCGGCGTCTCGGTGGCGGCGGCCTGCGAATTGGCCTTCTTTTCCACAATCGCGACGGCCACAATCGCGCCCTCGTAGAGCAACAGCAGCGGGAACGCGAGCGACGCCTGGCTGATGACGTCCGGCGGCGTCAGCACGGCGGCGATGACGAAGGCGACGACGATGAAATAACGCCGCTTTTCGCGAAGCTGTTTGGCCGTGAGGACACCGATGCGCCCGAGCAGGGTCAGCACCACCGGCAACTGGAACGCGACACCGAACGCGAAGATCAGCGACATCATCAGCGACAGGTATTCGCCGACTTTCGGCAACAACGCGATCTGCGCCGTCTCATCGCTGCCGACCTGCTGCATTCCCAGCGAAAAGCGGATCAGCATCGGCAACACGACGAAATAGACCAGCAACGATCCCAGCACGAAGAAGAACGGCGTCGCAATCAGATACGGCAGGAACGCGCCGCGTTCGTGCTTGTACAGACCGGGGGCGACGAACTTGTAGATTTGCGTGGCAATGATCGGAAACGAGATGAAACCCGCGCCGAACATCGCAAGCTTCAACTGGGTGAGGAAGTATTCCAGCAGCGCCGTGTAGATGAATTTAGAGTTCTCCGGTCCCGCGACCCAGACGAACGGCCACACCAGCACGTTGTAAATTTGCTTGGCGAAGATGAAGCAGAAAATGAAGGCGATCGCGAACGCCAGCACCGCCTTGATGAGCCGCGACCGCAGCTCGATCAAGTGCTCCATCAACGGTGCCTTGGTGGCTTCGATATCCTCGACACTCATGACGCTTTGGCGTCCGGCACGGCTGGCGGTGACGCCGGCTCAACGGCTGCGGGCGTTTCGGTCACGGCTGCATGGGTTTCGGCTTCAACGAAAGTGTCCGGCGTCGGCGGTTCGGGCGAAACGGGCTGCGGTATCTCGTCGATCTTGGCGGACTTCTCGAAGTCCTCGGCAGCCGACGTCAGCAGATTGGTCGGAGACATGCCCTTGGCCACGGCGCTGACCTCGTCGAACTGCTTCTTGATGTCAGCCATTTCGGCTTCGCGCATCGCTTCGTTGAACTGACCCTGAAAGTCGCTGGCGAGACGGCGTGCCTTCCCCATCCACTGACCGACCATACGCAGTACGCCGGGCAATTCCTTCGGGCCGATGGCGATCAGCGCGACAACCGCGACGACGACCAGTTCACTCCACCCGATGTCGAACATGGAAAATTCCGCCCGCGAGGTCTGGCCCCGCATCCGTCAGATAATGGCAGACCGCCGCTGCGAGCCGAGACAATCAGACCTTGCTGCCCACGTCGGAGCGCTGCGCCGACGGTGTCGCGTTGTCGATCGTCTTCACCGGCTCGGTCTTTTCGGGAGTCTTGTCGTCGTCAGCCATGCCCTTCTTGAAGGCCTTGATGCCCTGTGCGACGTCGCCCATCAGATCGGAAATCTTGCCACGGCCGAACAGCAGCAGGACGACGCCGATGACGACGATCCAGTGCCAAATACTCATCGAACCCATACTGCCGTCCTCCAAATGATTGACCCGGCCCGGCCGGTCATTTCTGGACGGAAACTAGGCTTGCGGGGTGTCAAAAACAAGGACTTAAGCCTCACCCGCGACCGGGTGAAGCAATCCATTGCAGCAAACGTTAACGGCCGTCCATGTTGCTTTCCCGGGGCGCAGCAGCGCCCGGAAATCAGCTTTCGGAACCGTTTTCCGGCTCGACCGCAGGTGCGAGCGTCAGTTCGAGATCGCCCGGATCGAGCGGATCCTCGTCCTCGCGCAGCGCCGGATCGTCGGACGGTGCCGGAACATTGAAGCCGGAAGGCAAACGGGAATCCAGCAGCCCGGTCCCTTTCAGTTCCTCAAGCCCCGGCAAATCGCCGAGCGCCTCGAGGCTGAACTGCGACAGGAATGCTTCCGTCGTTCCGAACGTGAGCGGGCGGCCCGGCGTCTTGCGGCGGCCGCGCGGACGAATCCAGCCGGTTTCGAGCAGCACGTCGAGCGTCCCCTTCGACGTTACCACACCGCGAATTTCCTCGATCTCGGCCCGCGTCACCGGCTGATGATAGGCGATGATCGCAAGCATCTCGATCGCGGCGCGCGACAGCCGCCGCGTTTCGGTGCTTTCGCGGGTCATCAGCCACGACAGGTCGTTGGCCGTGCGAAACGCCCATTTGTTGGCGATGCGAACCAGATTGACGCCACGCAGCGCGTAATCCGCCTGCAATTGTTCGAGCGCGGCCTTGATGTCGACGTTGTCCGGCAGGCGCTTGGCGAGGGCCGCCTGATCGAGCGGTTCGGACGAGGCGAACAGCATCGCCTCAAGAAGACGCAGTTCCTCGGGCCGTGCGGCCGCGTCCGGTGTGTGTCCACCGGCCTCGACTGTATCGACGGCATCTTCGGCCAGGCTTGATCGCGCAAGGCTCGGCATGGCTTCGTCTCCTTCTTCCACTTACTCGACCGGCGCATCCGGGGCGGGCATCGCCTGCGCCCCCGGATTCCCGGCGTGTCTACGAAAATAGATCGGCGCGAACGCCTCTTTCTGATGAATATCGACGACGCCTTCGCGCACCAGTTCCAGTGCCGCGGCGAAGCTCGATGCGAACACGGTCGCCTTCTGGGACGGGTCGATCACGTAGCTGACAAGATATTCGTCGAGCCGGCTCCAGTCGTCGGCGATGCCGACAAGGCGCTCGAGCGAGGCGCGCGCCTCGGACAACGACCACACCGTGCGCTTGGCAAGATGCACACTCGCCAGCACGCGCTGCTGGCGCTGCGTCGCATAAGCGGTCAGCAGATCGTAGAGCGTCGCATTCCATTTCGGATGCTTGATCTGGGCAATGGTCTCCGGCAGCCCGCGCGGGAAGATGTCGCGGCCAAGCTGCGGGCGCGTCATCAGGCGGTTGGATGCTTCGCGGATCAATTCGAGCCGGCGCAGCCGGTTGGCCAGCGCGTTCGCCATGTCCTCGGCGCTCGGCCCGTCCGGTGCGGCAGGCTCAGGCAACAGCAGGCGCGACTTGAGGAACGCCAGCCAGGCCGCCATCACCAGATAATCGGCGGCGAGTTCCAGGCGCAGCTTTCGCGCGGCCTCGATGAAGGTCAGGTATTGATTGGCGAGCGCGAGGATCGAAATCTTGGCGAGATCGACCTTCTGGTGCCGCGCCATCGCAAGCAACAGGTCAAGCGGTCCTTCATAACCTTCGACGTCGACGACCAGCGACGGCTCGTCGTCGGCCCGGTCCGCTTCCGCCGGCAAGCCTGTTTCAAAGGATAGAATTTCCGCGCTCATACGCTCACAGCTCCCGCCCGGCCGATCAATTCGTCCAGGATTTTCCTTGCCGCATTCCGATCGAAGGGCTGCGGCGCCTTCCGTGATGCCAGCGCGCGATCTGCCCGCCGCAACGCTTCGCCGGCCAGCACCGGCGTCTCCGCCGCGACCTGACGCATCTCATCCATCTTGCCGTTGCAATGCAGGACCATGTCGCAACCCGCTGTCACGATCGCGCGCGTGCGCTCTGCAATCGATCCGTCCAGCGCATTCATCGAGACGTCATCACTCATCAACAAACCTTGGAACCCGATTGCGCCGCGAATCACCTGTTCGATCATTGTCGCAGATGTCGTCGCCGGTTTGGCGGCGTCGAACGCGCTAAACACAACATGCGCGGTCATCGCCATCGGCAGGTCAGCCAGCGGGATGAACGCCGCGAAGTCCGTTCGCGCGAGTTCCGCCTCTGAGGTGTCGACCGTCGGCAGTGCGGCATGGCTGTCGGCGGTAGCCCGGCCGTGGCCGGGAATATGCTTCAGGACCGGCAAGACGCCGCCCTGCTCCAGTCCTTCTGTAACCGCACGGGCAATGGCGGCGACCTTGTCGGGCGCGGTTCCATAAGCGCGGTTGCCAATAACCGCATCCGCCCCGGCCACCGGAACGTCGGCCAGTGGCAGGCAATCGACGGTGATGCCGAGGTCCGCGAGATCTGCTGCAATCAGGCGGGAACTCAGCCGGGCAGCTTCGAGACCCGCAGCGCGATCGCTGTCATAAAGCGCGCCAAAGACGCTGCCCGGTGGGTAGATCGGCCAATGAGGCGGTCCAAGGCGCTGAACGCGGCCACCCTCCTGATCAATCAGGACCGGCGCATCTGGCCGGTCAACGGATTCCCGCAATTCGCCTACAAGTCGAGCCACTTGGGCCGGTGTATCAACGTTCCGTTTGAAGAGAATAAAGCCCCATGGCTGCTGCTCGCGCATGAAGGCACGCTCGTCACCGGTGAGGACGAGACCGGACACTCCCACGATGAAAGCCCGCATTGTCATGACAGCTTCTCGACCGAGAACGGTTCCACCCGATCACGCCATCATGCGCGCAGGTTGGAACAGGAACTCCCGTCCCACAATGGGATCGGCGAGCCCTAGCGCGATTAGCCCGCGCGGCGCCCAGGGGTCAAGGAAACACGCGCCACCGCAGGTGGAATACGGCGGTCATCCACAATCACAATCATTCTCAATGGGTTGGAATGGGATGTTGCGGGAACGCGGTATTTCCGCCTTCCCGCCATATCCCTAGTGCCGCTGGACCAGACACTTCCCACCGGCCGACTGCAGATTGACGCAGAACTGCGTAGCCTCCTCGGCTGCAGCAAACGGGCCGACCATCGCCCGGTAAAACACGCCTTTGCTCCCGAGGTCGGCTTTCCTGATGACAGGTGCCCGCGACCCGAGAATGCCTGGATATTTGCCCTGCAGAACCCGGTACGAGGTCTTAGCATCGGCTTCGGACCGTTGCGACGACACCTGCACATAGGCCCCACTGGCGCTGGCAGGGGCTGCCACTGCCGGATTGACCGATGCTACGCGCGACCTTGGTTCCTGCGGCTCAGGCGGCGCGCCTTGGGGACTTAGGGCCATCGGCGCATTATTGGCAGATGCCGGTGTCGCCGCGGGCTGAGCATTCCGTGGTGCGGTAATCGGGATTGTCCGAACGTCCTGCTGAGCCGCCGTCGAGGCCGTCGGCGCTGCATCGGCGCGATCCGGCCGGATCGAAAGGGTGCGAATCTTCCGTGGCTCCGCGCCATTCAGGGTTCCATTGGCGGTCCCTGCCCCCACTGGCGGCGAGGATGGCGAAACCGACGTCACGTTCGGCGGCTGGGCGTTACGTGTCAGCGGCGGGAAAACGATCCGCGGGCCGGTCTTGGCGTTGATATCGACCGGCTGTTCTTCGCGCGACACCACCCGCTCGGCGATCTTCTCGCCGACGCGGTCGCGAACCTGTTTGCCGTCGGCCGATTGCGACGGCGGGATCACCTTGTTCGGATTGACATCAGCCTTGATGACCGGCGGCTCTCCACTTCGCGGCGACCCGACCAGCGAACGGTAAGCATACGCCCCGGCTGTCCCGAGCACTGCAAGCGCGAGGACGACCACCACGGTCATGGTACCGCCACGGCGCGGTCTGCCTGATTGCGCGTCATCACCGTTGTATTGGCCCATGTGGTCGTAGGGCTGATCGTCATAGCCCTGCTCCTGCGAATAGCCTGCGCTATACCCGCGGCTATCCTGCTGCTGGCCGTACAACACATCATCATAACGCTCGGGGTTGTATTGGGCTGAGCGGTCGTCATAGGCCGCGCGCGGCTGATCGTATTGGGGTTGAGCGTACTGGGACTGATCGTATTGGGATTGATCGTATTGCGGCTGACCATAGCCATGGTCGGCGGCAGGCTCCGGCCAGCTTGCCGGCTGCGGCTCCTGATAGTGTGGCTCGTCGGTATAATGCTGCGCTGCTGCAGCAGCCTGACTGTTCCTGACCCACGGCGGCGGGCCGACGTCATCATCGTAGCTCTCGGGCTCTTCACGTGTCTGGTACGGATCATGGCGCGGCGCAGCCGGCTGCTGATCCTTTCCAAAACCGGAAAACGGATCTGTCTGTCCGATCAGCCGGGCAAGTTCCGCAAGCGGATCGCCTTCGGCCTGACGTGGCGAATTGTGAGCGCCACGGTCGTAGTCGTCATCCGCGTAATGCGGCCTGTCGCGGTACTGATTAACCATTGCGATATGCATCCCCTTCGGGAACGGCACTCAACCTCCGAACGATCAAGTCAACCGCTGCTCACTGCCGTCGCGAGACCCCACGCAACGACAAATCCCCTGCTAACGCATCTCGACCGGGGCATGGACGCCGAGAACGGCAAGTCCGGATGCCAGAACCGAGACGACGCCCTGAACCAAGGTCAGTCGCGCAGCTGTGATTTCTGCATCATTCTGGATAATGAAGCGTAAATGCGGCAAATCTCGCCCCTTGGTCCACAGCGCGTGGAATTCGCTGGCGAGATCATAGAGATAGAACGCAATCCGGTGCGGTTCGTGCGCCAGAGCCGCCGCCTCGACGATGCGTGGATAGAGCGCAAGTTGACGGATCAGCGCCAGTTCCAGCGGATCCGTGAGCCGCTCCACCGCGGTATTGCGCAGGAACGCCACCCGCGCCTCGTCGTCTTCCGGCAAAGACGGCAATGCTTCGCGCGCGTTCTTGAAAATCGAATGTCCCCGCGCGTGGCCGTACTGCACGTAGAACACCGCATTGTCCTTGGACTGCTCGATCACCTTGGCAAGATCGAAATCCAGCACGGCGTCGTTTTTGCGAAACAGCATCATGAAGCGCACGGCATCTGAGCCGACTTCATCGACCACTTCGCGAAGCGTGACGAAATCGCCGGAGCGCTTCGACATTTTCACCGGCTCGCCGTTGCGCAGCAACTTCACCAGCTGCACGATCTTGACGTCGAGCGCTGCCTTGTTCGCAGTGACCGCCTTGATCGCCGCCTGTACGCGCTTGATATAACCGCCGTGATCGGCGCCCCAGACATCGACCATGTTGAGAAAGCCACGGTCGAACTTGGTCTTGTGATAGGCAATGTCGGACGCGAAGTAGGTATAGGAACCATCCGACTTCTTCAGCGGGCGGTCGACATCGTCGCCGAAAGCCGTCGCGCGAAATAGCGTCTGCTCGCGATCCTCGTAATCCTCGACCGGCGCACCCTTCGGCGGCAGCAGGCGACCTTCATAGACATCGCCCTTGGCGCGCAATCCGGCAATCGTGGCGCCGACGCGATCCTCGCCGCCTTCGATCAGCGAGCGCTCGGAGAAGAACACATCGTGCCGGATGTTGAGCGCGGCGAGATCGCCCTTGATCATCTCCATCATCATCGCGATGGCTTTTGCCCGCACTGTGGGCAGCCATTCGGCTTCCGCCATTTTCAGCAGCTTGTCGCCATGCTCTTTCGCGAGCACCTCTCCCACCGGCTTGAGATACTCACCCGGATAAAGGCCTTCGGGAATCTCGCCGATCGCCTCGCCCAGCGCCTCCCGATAACGCAGGAACGCCGAACGCGCGAGAACGTCGACCTGCGCGCCGGCATCGTTGATGTAGTATTCCTTGGTCACATCGTAGCCGGCGAACGACAGCAGGCTCGCCAGCGCATCACCGAACACCGCGCCGCGGCAATGGCCGACATGCATCGGCCCGGTCGGGTTGGCCGACACGTATTCGACATTGACCTTTTTGGCCGCACCGATACCGCTGCGCCCGTAAGCACTGCCATCCAGAAGCACGGTGCGCAGCGCACCGAACCATGCGGCCGGTTTCAACGTCAGGTTGATGAAACCGGGACCGGCGATATCGACCCGCGCAACCAGCGGATCGGCCCGCAGCTTGTCCGCGATCTTGTCAGCGAGATCGCGCGGTTTGGCCTTGGCATCCTTCGCAAGCACCATGGCGGCATTGGTCGCCATGTCGCCATGCGTCGCATCGCGTGGCGGCTCGACGACAACGCGCGACAGATCGAGCCCCTCCGGCAGCACACCCTCCGCTGTAAGCGCACGGCACACACCATGCACACGCGTGAGGACATCTGCGAAAAGATGAGGAGGATGATCGCCTGAAGCCGAAGACATATGACGCCTTGAGAGATAGCCAGAATTGGCCGATTTGTGATCGCCGCCTAACGTAAATCCGGGGTCGAGTCAAAAAGCCGGGCGTGCTCGATGATGGCAAAACGGTCGGTCATTCCGGCGATAAAATTACCGATCCGTCTCGCCCTGCCGGGCTCGGTGCCCTCGGCGTCCGGCGGCTGCCATTCCGAGGGCATATCGCCGGGGTGATGCCAATAACGTGTGAACAGGTCGCGGACCACCGCCTCGGCGTCGCGCATGACGTGCATCACCTTCTCGTGCCGGTACATCCGCTCCCACAGGAAGCCCTTGATGGCTTTCTCGGCCTGCGCAATGTCCTCGGGAAACGCCGCCAGCACATGGTCAAGGTGACGGACATCCGCCGCCGATTGCGGCTTTGCCGCCTTGATCCGCCTTTCGGTCTCAAGAAACACGCCTTCGATCAGGCAAGAAATCAATTCGCGAACGAGCTCCGCGCCGCGCCGCGCGTCGTCGAGGCCCGGATATCGTGACAGCACCTGCGAATTGATCGCGGACGTGAGCGGCATGACGTTCAGATCGTCGACGCTGAACAGCCCTGCCCGCAGCCCGTCGTCGATATCGTGCGCGTTGTAGGCGATGTCATCGGCGATGGCCGCAACCTGCGCTTCCAGCGAGGCGAAGCTCCAGAGTTCCAGATCGTGGCGCTGGACGTACTCCGAAATTCCGATCGGTACGCCATGCTCGCGGTAACGACCGACCGGTTGGCCGACGCGATCGGTCAGCGGCCCATTATGCTTGACGATGCCTTCCAGCGACTCCCAGGTCAGGTTGAGGCCGTCGAAATCCGGGTAGCGCCGCTCGAGCGAAGTCACCACGCGCAGCGACTGGGCATTGTGATCGAAGCCGCCATAAGCCTGCAGACAGGTATCGAGCGCCCGCTCGCCGGCATGGCCGAACGGCGGATGGCCCAGATCGTGGGCCAGCGCCAGCGTTTCGGTGAGATCCTCGTCGAGACCCAGTTGCCGAGCCAGCGCCCGGGCGATCTGCGCCACCTCCAGCGTATGGGTCAGCCGGGTGCGGTAATGATCACCCTCGTGGAAAACGAAAACCTGGGTCTTATGCTTCAACCTGCGAAATGCGGTGGAATGGATGACCCGGTCGCAATCGCGCCGGAACGGACTTCGCCGTCGGCTCGGCGCCTCGTCAAAGCGCCGTCCCCGGCTCTCCGCGGGGTCGCAGCCATAAGCCACGCGGGGTGCAGCCATTCCGACCGACATTCGAACTATTCTGCTTTCGGCGTTTGATTCCCGGCTCCGACGCACTTAACTATGTCGTGCGGGAACATTCAAACGATCCGCGCCGGAGAATTGCGATGACGACCCTTGCCCCAGCCAGCCCCGTCACGATTTCGGAGCGCGCCGCACGGCGAATCGGACAAATCCTCAAATCCGAGGGTGACGGCGCCAAACTGCGCATCAGCGTCGAGGGTGGCGGCTGTTCCGGCTTTCAATACAAATTCGATGTCGAGCGCGCGCAGGCGGATGACGACCTCGTGATCGAGCGGGATAGCGCTGTCGTGCTGGTCGACCCGGCATCGGTGCCGTTTCTGGCAGGATCGGAAGTGGATTTTGTCGACGACCTGATCGGCGCATCGTTCCGCGTCGTCAATCCCAACGCCACCGCGTCCTGCGGCTGCGGCACCAGCTTCTCAATCTGATCTCATAACGTTCGTGTATCTGACGTGACGGCGCCGCTTATTCAGCGGCGACGATGTGCGGACGCTCAACCTCCCCGCCCTCTTCAAGAGTCGGATCGAGCCGCCGCTTCAGACGGCGATCGATACGGTCGAGGTAGATATAGATCACCGGCGTGATGAACAGCGTCAGAAGCTGCGACATCAACAGACCGCCGACTACCGCGACGCCGAGTGGCTGACGCAATTCCGCGCCGGCACCCGCGCCCAGAGCGATCGGCAGCGTGCCGAAGATCGCGGCAAACGTCGTCATCATGATCGGGCGGAATCGCAGCAGCGCCGCTTCGCGGATGGCATGTTCGGCGCTGAGGCCGACGCGGCGGCGCTCGATCGCGAAATCGACCATCATGATCGCATTCTTCTTGACGATGCCGACCAGCATGACGATGCCGATCATCGCGATCACCGACAGATCCATCCTGAACAGCATCAGCGTCAGAATCGCACCGATGCCGGCGGACGGCAGGCCGGAGATGATCGTGATTGGGTGGATGAAGCTTTCGTAGAGAATTCCGAGAATGACAAAGGCCGCGAAAACGGCGGCGAGAATGAGAACGCCCTGTCCGCGCAGCGAATCCTGGAACACCTGCGCCGTTCCGGCGAATCCGGTGGCGATCGTTGCCGGCAGGTTGGAGGCCTGCTCGATCTGGGTGATCTGATCGACCGCGTAGCCGAGCGAAACTCCCGACGCGAGATTGAACGAGATGGTCACCGCCGGTTGCTGGCCCTGGTGATTGATCTGGAGCGGCCCAACCGTCGGCACCATTTTCGCGACGGCGTCGAGCGGAATGGTCTGGTTGTCTGCGGTCTTCAAATACAGCTTGGAAAGATCGGTCGGGTCGACGCGGAATTTCGGCTGCGCCTCGAGAATGATCTGGTAGTCGTTGGACGGCGCATAGATGGTGCCGACCTGCCGCGTACCATAGGCATTGAAAAGCTGGTTGCGGATTTGCTCGGCGGTGATGCCGTAGACGCCAGCCTTCTCGCGGTCGATGTCGATCGTGAGCTGTGGATTCTTGATGTACAGATCGGTCGTGACGTCGAGCAGGCCCGGCACCTTGGCGATCTTCTCGCGCAGTTCCGGCGCAATACGATAAAGCGCTTCGGTGTCGCCGCTTTGCAGCGTGTACTGGTACTGACTCTTGGAAGCCCGGCCGCCGATATTCAGGTTCTGGATGCTCTGGAAGAACGCCTGCAAGCCGGGAACCTGCGCCGCCTTCTCGCGCAGACGCGCGATGATGACGGGAGCCGGATCGCGCTGATCGGCAGGCTTCAGCCCGAGAAACAGACGCCCGTAATTCGCGGTCGGATTGGGACCGCCCGAGCCGACCGTGCTGTTGACGAACTCGATCGCAGGATCGGTTTGCAGGATCTTCTCAAGCTCTTTGTGCCGCGCCGACATCGCTTCGAACGAGGTGTCTGTCGCGGCTTCCGTCGTCCCGATCAGGAAGCCGGTGTCTTCCTGCGGGAAAAAGCCCTTGGGCACGATCATGTAGAGCCACACCGTCGCCGCGAGCGTTCCGATCGTGACGATCAGCATGACGGGCTTGTGCGCCAGCACATGATCGAGGGCCCATTCGTAGGCGCGGTGCATCGCGCCGAACCCCGCCTCGAACCAGCGCAGGATGAAATTCGGCTTGTGGTGAGGGTCATGCGCCTTGAGGACGCGCGCGCAGAGCATCGGGGTCAGCGTCAGCGAAACGAATCCCGACACGATAATCGCGATCGAGATCGTCATCGCGAATTCGCGGAACACGCGACCGACGATGCCACCCATCAGCAGCACCGGAATGAATACCGCGATCAGCGAAAAGGTAATCGATATGATTGTGAAGCCGATCTCGCGCGCGCCCTTGAGCGCCGCCTCGAACGGTTTCATGCCCTGCTCGATATGCCGGACGATGTTTTCCAGCATCACGATGGCGTCGTCGACCACGAATCCCACCGACAACGTCAACGCCAGCAGCGTCATGTTGTTGATGGAGAAGCCGAGCACGTACATCATCGCGCAAGTGCCCATCAGCGAGATTGGCACGGCGAGCGCCGGAATCATCGTCGCGGAGGCCGAACGCAGGAACAGGAAGATCACGAAGATAACCAGCCCGACGGCGATCGACAGGGTTTCCTCGACATCGGCCACCGATTGCCGAATCGACGTCGAACGGTCGAACATCGTTTCGACTGAAACGGACGGCGGAACCTGCGCGCGGAGCGACGGCAGCTTCGCCAGCACACCGTCCACCACCGCGATCGTATTGGCGTCTGGCTGCTTCTGAATCGCGAGCACGATGCCGCGCTTGCCGTTGTACCAGGTGGCGATCTTGTCGTTCTCGACGCTGTCGTAGACCTTGGCGACTTCGTTCAGCTTCACCGGCGAACCATTGCGCCACGCCACAACCACCTGATTGTAGTCGACCGCCTTGTCGAGTTGCCCGGAGGCCTGCAGCGTGACGTCCTGATCGGGACCGTTCAGGGTGCCGACCGGCGTCGATGAATTGGCGCGCGACACCGCGGCCCGGATGTCATCGAGCGACAAACCTCGCGCGGCGGCAGCTTCCGGATCGGCCTGTACGCGCACCGCGAATTTCTGCGCGCCGTAGATCAGGACCTGGGCGACGCCGGGAATCTGGGAGATCGACTGACCGATGGTGGTCTCGCCGTATTCGTTGACGGTCGATAGCGGCAATGTCGGCGAATAGAGCGACAGATACAGCACCGGATACTCGGCCGGGTTGACCTTCCGGAAACTCGGCGGCGTGGTCATTTCGACCGGCAGCCGGCGCTGCGCGATGGTGAGAGCGGTCTGGACGTCGAGCGATGCGCCGTCGATGTCGCGGTCGAGGTCGAACTGAATCGTGATGACCGACGTGCCCTGCGACGACCGCGACGACATCGACGAGATGCCGGCGATGGTCGCCAGTTGCCGCTCGATCGGACCGGCGACCGAGGCCGCCATGGTTTCCGCGCTGGCGCCCGGCAGGGTGGCGGTCACAGCGATGGTCGGGAAGTCGACCTTGGGGAGAGCCGATACGGGCAAAAGCCGGAAGCCGAAAATGCCGAACGCGATAATCGACGCTGTGATCAGCGTCGTCATCACCGGTCGGCGAATGCAAAGCTCCGACAGCGTCATCGGTCAGGCCCCTGCTGCCTTCCGGGGCCGCTGTTCGACCTGTGTGCCTTCCGACAGCAGCAACTGGCCATCGACGACCACGCTTTCCGTCCCCGACAACCCGGCCTCAATTACCGATGTGCCTTCAAACGTGCGGCTGACCTTGACGGGCTGAACGTGCGCCTTGCCGTCCTTCACCACAAAGACGAAGTCCCCGTCCTGACTGCGCTGGACCGCGACCGACGGCACGATCACCGCCTCTTCCGTCCTGATCGTCAGCTTGACGTTCACCAGCGTGCCTGGCCACAACACTTCGCTGGTGTTGTCCATGATGCCGCGAATAGTGACCATGCCGGTCGTGGCATCCACTGTGTTGTCGACCATCGCCACAGTGCCCCGCTCCGACGCCTTGTTGCCGGGAATCGTGGCGACCACCTTGGTCTGGCCTGTCTTCATCGCCTCGCGCAGATCGCTCAGGACCCGCTGCGGAATTGCGAACGCGACATAAACCGGGACCATCTGGTTGATGGTGGCGAGCGGTGAGGTATCCGCAGGCCGCACGAAGTTGCCTGCTTTCACCGAAGCGGCACTAATTCGCCCTGAAATCGGTGCAGTGATGACGGTGAAGCTTTTCTGAACCTTCAGATTATCCAGCGCCGACTGATCGGTCTGAATGGTGGCGATCATCGCATCGGTCTGCGTCTTGGCGTTGTCGACATTGACTTGGGTGGTTGCGCCCTTGCCGATCAGCTCGGAATAACGCGTGAGATCGCGCTGCGCGGCGACGAGTTGCGACCGATCCTTGGCCAGCGTGCCTTCGGCCTGCGCAATCTGTGCATCGATTTGGCGCGCATCGAGGGTAAACAGCAGATCGCCCTTGTTGACCCGCGCGCCATCCTCGAAATGCACCGAAACGATCGTGGTTTCGACACGGGACTTCAGCGCCACGCTGGCGACCGGGGTGACCTTGCCAATGGCATCGATATCGAAGGGCACAGGTTTCTTTTCGGCCTTGGTAATCTCGACCGCGACCGTGCGGGCACGCGCCGGCTTGTGGACCGCGCTTTCGCTTTTCGTCCATGATTGCTGAGTAACGACAGCCGCCACCCCACCGATAGCCAGCACTGCCGCGGCGATCAGCAGTTTTCGTTTATATCCCGGATTTTGCGTCATGTTCTCTCGTCGGGCTTCGGCCGCAACATCGCAGCCGGTCCTTCGACCGTCCTCCTAGGCGTTGGTTTTCCAACGCTATTTCCTAATAGCTTACCACACCGGGCGCGATCATGGTACGGCTGGCTCACGAATTCCCGCCGATTTTGGTCAACGGAACTGTCCATGCGCATTGCCACCTGGAACGTTAACTCTGTCCGGCAGCGGCTCGACCAGCTTCTGGTCTGGCTCAAGGAGCGTTCACCCGACGTCGTCTGCCTGCAGGAAATCAAATGCGTCGATGACGCGTTCCCGCGCGAACCGATCGAGGCGCTCGGCTACAATGTCGCGACCCACGGTCAGAAGACGTTCAACGGCGTCGCCCTGCTCTCGAAACTTCCGTTCGAGGAAGTCCGCCCTCAGTTGGCCGGCGATCCGGAAGATCTTCACGCCCGCTTCCTAGAGGGCGTGGTGTCACATGGGCGCGGAACGCTCCGCGTCGCCTGCCTTTATTTGCCCAACGGAAACCCGCCCCAGACGGAGAAATATCCTTATAAACTCAAATGGATGGATCGGCTTCTTGCCTATTCGAAAGAGCGCTTGAAAAGCGAAGAGCCGTTCGTTCTGGCAGGCGACTTCAACGTAATCCCCACCCCTGAGGATGTTTACAATCCGCAGGCCTGGCTCGGCGACGCCCTGTTCCTGCCGCCGACACGGGAACGCTTCCAGGCGCTCATCAACATCGGATTGACCGATGCGTTTCGCGCCGTCAGCGACGAACCGCGCCAATACACCTTCTGGGATTATCAGGCAGGCGCATGGCCGAAGAACAACGGCATCCGGATCGATCACCTGCTCCTGTCCCCACAGGCCAGCGATCGGCTCGTGGATGCCGGCATCGATCGTCATGTCAGGGGATGGGAGAAGGCGTCGGATCACGTCCCGATATGGGCGGACCTTGATTTCAACAATCGGTGAACGGGCGGCCGCGCGGTCAGTCCCGGCGGCCCTGAACCCAGCGCTCGAGCATCTTCAACGCCATCGCACGATCGTCTTCCGACGCCTTGCGGATCGCCGCGTTGTAGCTCTCGTGAATCCAGCTCTCGTCCGCAGTCGCGCTTTCCTGCGCGAGCGTCAGCCA
The DNA here is from genome assembly GCF_001425835.1 of Afipia sp. Root123D2. Classification (GTDB taxonomy): domain Bacteria; phylum Pseudomonadota; class Alphaproteobacteria; order Rhizobiales; family Xanthobacteraceae; genus Afipia. Next base: position 1,321,370 of record NZ_LMDP01000001.1, on the reverse strand, counting down.
CATCAGGCCGCGCGCGGCCTGGCGCTGGAGATGGTCGCCGTTGAACAGCATCTGGCCGAGGAGTGCCTGCGCCTGATGCTGGCCCTTCTGAGCGGCAAGACCCAGCCAGCGCACGCCGTACTTCACGTCACGCGGCGCACCGACGCCGTCGAGATACATCCGGGCGAGGCTGTATTGCGCTTCCGCGTTGCCGAAATAGGACGCCGCGTAGGAATACATTTCGCGCGCACGCTCGGGGTCGGCCTTGATCCGTGAGTTGGCGATGCCCGCAGTATAGTAGCGGCCGAGGGCCACGAAGGCATTGGCAACGATGGTCGCCTGCGGCGCCGCCGGATTGTCCTCGGCGTGCTGGTTCGCGATCCGGCTGAAATATTCGAAGGCCCGCAGATCGTCGCGCGGCACGCCATTGCCGTCGGCATACATCCGTCCGAGCTTCCATTGCGCGGCGGGATGACCACCCTCCGCGGCGTATTGCAGGGCAGTCAGGGAGCCGGCAGGCGCCACCGGAGCCGCCTTGAGGACCGCGACGCCCGAAGGCGCGGCGATGACAGCGGCGGATGGGCCCTGGCCGTCCGTGGCAGTGCCCTCGAACGCGAAAGCCGGTGCCGTCACGATCGACGTGACGGTTACGCAAGCCGCAATAACAACACGCCTAGATATCCGCATAACACGTTTTCTCACCCGCCCCGCCCGGATGCGTTACGGCGCCTTTAACCGCCGGACCGACCTGCTGGGCATATTTCCAAAGCACTCCCGACCCAACCGCGCTTTCGCGCGGCTTCCAGCTCTTCTTCCGTTCCGCCAGTTCGGCGTCGGTCAATCTGACATTGAGTGTGCCGTTGACCGCATCCAGTTCGATGATGTCGCCATCACGGATCAGGCCGATCGGGCCGCCCACGGCAGCCTCGGGGCCAACATGGCCGACGCAAAACCCGCGCGTCGCGCCTGAAAACCGTCCGTCGGTGATGAGTGCGACCTTGCCGCCCATGCCCTGACCGGTCAGGGCGGCGGTGGTCTGAAGCATCTCGCGCATTCCGGGGCCGCCCCTGGGGCCCTCGTAGCGGATGACGATGACTTCGCCTTCGTTGTACGCCTTGCGGTTCACGACATCGAACGCGTCTTCTTCGCAATCGAAGCAGCGTGCGGGTCCTGTGAACTTCAGCGTGGACATTCCGGCGACTTTCACGATCGCACCGTCGGGCGCGAGATTACCCTTCATGCCGACCACGCCACCCGTCGGGGTGATCGGATTATCGGCTGGCCGCACCACATCCTGATGCGGATTCCATTTCACGCTCTTCAAATTTTCGGCAATGGTCCGGCCGGTGACCGTCATGCAGTCGCCGTGCAGGTAGCCGTTGTCGAGAAGTGTCTTCATCAGCAGCGGTATGCCGCCAGCTTCAAACATGTCTTTGGCGACATAACGGCCGCCGGGCTTCAAATCCGCGATATACGGTGTCTTTTTGAAGATTTCGGCGACGTCAAAAAGGTCGAAGTCGATCCCGCATTCGTGCGCCATGGCCGGTAGATGCAGCGCGGCATTCGTCGAACCGCCGGACGCGGCGACCACGGCAGCGGCGTTTTCCAAGGACTTACGGGTCACGATATCGCGCGGCCGAAGATTGCTGGCGATCAGCTCCATGATCTTTTCACCGGCCGCCGCGCAGAACGCGTCACGGATTTCGTAGGGCGCCGGAGCGCCGGCCGAGTACGGAAGCGCGAGGCCGATGGCTTCGGAGACGGTCGCCATGGTGTTGGCGGTGAACTGGGCGCCGCAGGCGCCGGCCGACGGACACGCCACCCGCTCGATTTCATCGAGGTCGTCGTCGGACATTTCGCCGACCGAGTGCTTGCCGACCGCCTCGAACATGTCCTGAACCGTGACCTGCTGACCGCGGAAATTGCCGGGCAGGATCGAGCCGCCATAGATGAAGATCGAGGGCACGTTGAGGCGCAGCATCGCCATCATCATGCCGGGCAAGGACTTGTCGCAGCCGGCGATCCCGATCAGGGCATCATAGGCATGGCCGCGGACGGTCAGTTCGACGGAATCCGCGATGGTTTCGCGCGACGGCAGCGACGACCGCATGCCCTCGTGGCCCATGGCGATACCGTCGGTGACGGTGATGGTGCAGAACTCGCGGGGGGTGCCGCCGGCGGACGCGACGCCCTTCTTGGCCGCCTGGGCCTGCCGCATCAGGGCGATGTTGCACGGCGCCGCCTCGTTCCAGCACGACGCCACGCCGACGAACGGCTGGTGAATCTGCTGGGTCGTCAGACCCATAGCGTAAAGATAGGAGCGATGGGGCGCGCGCGAAGGCCCCTCCGTCACATGACGGCTCGGTAGCCTGCCCTTGATGTTGGTCTTGGCGTCCATCAAACTCTAGTCCCCGCCCGGCGCGAACCCAAAAAATCTTAAACAGAAGGACTTTCTAATATCTTCGCGCATGGAGTGAGATTTTCACTTGCGCAGAAACGCTTTCATGGAGGCGTGTGGCCAAATCGCGGCGCGCGCAAGGGCTACGCGGCACGGCCATCAAATGTTGACGTACTGTTGCGGGCGCGCAACATCCGTTGCGCTACGGCAACCTTCCCGCCGTGCATCAAGGCAACCGTTTCCGGGTGAAAGGCGATCAGCGCCCGCGCAGGGCGCGCCAGGCGAACAGGATCAGGATCGCGCCGATCGAAGCCGAAAGCAGCGTCCGGAAGACGCCGAACACCGGGACTTGCGCCAGTTCGGCGAGCTTGGCCCCGACGAAAGCGCCGGCAATGCCGACCAGGATATTGGTAAAGATGCCGTGGTCGGACTCGGTGACCCGCTCGGCGATCCAGCCGGCGATGGCGCCGATCAGCAGCATGGTGAAAAAGCCGACTCCCGGCTGGCTAAGGAAAGCCTGTGCATCGTTCATCGTCCCTCACCCATCGCTGTTATCCGTGGAAGAATGATAGCTCGAATTCGTGGCCGGAACTCCCGATCGCCACGCTATCCACGACGAAAAAAGGCCGGCTCTGGAGCCGGCCTTTCGCTTCATGCCAAGCAAACAAGCGCTTACATCTTCTTCTCAGCGCCGCTCTTTTTCATTTTCGACTTCTTGGCTTTTTTCTTTGTGGTCTTGGCCATGGCATCGCTGGGCGACGCTGCCGTGCCGGTGACGTTGGTCTGGTTGCTGGCCGGCGCGCCGGGGGTCGCGGCCCCGCCCGAGGTCTGGGCCGCAGCGGCGCCGATAGCTCCAAACACAATCAAGCCGGCGCAAACCGTCGTCAAAATAGCCTTTCGCATGGAAGTCTCCTTCTGGAGCCCTGACACTTAATCGCGGTACGTCATAACCGTTCCGCTGCTGTCGCGAATGTGTGACCGCCCTCCCGGGCCGTAATGTTGCTAATGTGAAAACATTGTGTCGGGCCCCGACACGCAATCGAGACTCGTCATTATCGGGCATAGCCGTTCGCGGAGAGACACCGCATGTGTTGCACGTCGCATTCGTCTCACACGCCGTTCAACTTAAGCGCCCTCACATATTGAGCACGCGGCCGTAGGCGTCGAGCACCGCCTCCTTCATCGTTTCCGAAATCGTCGGATGCGGGAAGATGGTGTGGAAGAGCTCTTCCTCGGTGGTCTCGAGGTTCATCGCGACGACGAAACCCTGGATCAGTTCGGTGACCTCCGAACCGGCCATGTGCGCGCCGAGCAGTTGGCCGGTCTTCTTGTCGAACACCACCTTGACGATGCCCTGATCTTCGCCTTGCGCGATGGCCTTGCCGTTGCCGGCAAACGGGAAGCGTCCGACGCGGATGTCCTTGCCCGCCTCTTTCGCTTTGGCTTCGGTCAAACCGACCGAAGCAATCTGCGGATGACAATAGGTGCAGCCGGGGATCAGCAGTTTGTCCATCGGATGCGGATGCAGTCCCTTGATCGCCTCGACGCAGATGACGCCTTCATGCTCGGCCTTGTGCGCCAGCATCGGCGGACCTGCAACATCGCCGATGGCGTAGATGCCCGGCACGTTGGTCTTGCCGTAGCCGTCGATCACGATGCAGCCGCGCTCGGTCTTGACGCCGAGCTTCTCGAGCCCGAAGCCTTCGATGTTGCCGACCACGCCGACTGCCGAGATCACGCGGTCCACTTCCATCGTGATCGGCTTCTTGCCGTCGTCGATGGTCGCGACAACGCTGTCGCTTTTCTTCTCGAGTTTCGTGACCTTGGTATTGGCGAGGATCTTGATGCCCTGCTTCTCGAATTGCTTGCGCGCGAACGCCGCGATCTCGGCATCCTCGACCGGAAGAATCTGCGGCAGCACTTCGACCACCGTCACCTCCGCGCCCATGGTGCGATAGAACGAGGCGAACTCGATGCCGATGGCGCCGGAGCCGACCACCAGCAGCGACTTCGGCATCTTGTCCGGGTTCATCGCCTCGAAATAGGTCCAGACCAGTTTCTTGTCGGGCTCGAGGCCCGGCAGCACGCGCGGCCGCGCGCCGGTGGCGACGATGATGTGCTTGGCGGTATAGCTGCCTTCGCCGAGCGCACCCTTCGGCGCCTCGGCCTGAGACTTCTTGACGGTGAATTTTCCGGGCGCGTCGAGCGTGGCTTCACCCCAGATGATTTGAATCTTGTTCTTTTTCATCAGGAATTCGACGCCGCCGTTGAGGCGCTTCACGACACCGCGCGAGCGCGCGATCACCGCCTTGGGATCGAACGACACATTGTCCGCCGACAGGCCGTAATCCTTGGCGTGCTTCATGTAGTGGAAGATTTCCGCCGAGCGCAGCAGCGCCTTGGTCGGAATGCAGCCCCAGTTGTTGCAGATGCCGCCGAGATAGGCCTTCTCGACGATCGCGGTCTTGAAGCCGAGCTGCGCCGCGCGGATCGCGGTGACATAACCGCCGGGACCAGACCCGATCACCACGACGTCGAAAGATGTATCAGCCACGCGTCTCTCCACCTGCAATCACAGACACACACCAGACCTCAAGCATTCCCCCTCACCCGGCGCCTGCGGCGCCGCCCTCTCCCACAAGGGAGAGGGAGGACTCACACCACCATCATAACGGGATTTTCGATCAGGAGCTTGAACGCGCCGAGCAACTGCGCACCGAGCGCGCCGTCCATGGCGCGATGATCGCAGGTCAGCGTCACGGTCATGATGTTGGCGATCTCGATCTTGCCGTTGCGCACGACCGGGCGTTCCTCGCTCATGCCAACGGCAAGGATGCTCGACTGCGGCGGATTGATCACCGCGGTGAACTGCTTCATGCCGTACATGCCGAGGTTCGACACCGCCGTGCTGCCGCCCTGATATTCGTCGGGCTTGAGCTTGCGCGCCTTGGCGCGCGCGGCAAGGTCCTTCATGTCGGCTGAAATCTGCGACACCGACTTGATGTGGGCGTTGCGGATGATCGGCGTGATCAGGCCGGTCGGAATCGAGACCGCGACCGAGATGTCCGACACCTTGTGATGAAGCATGGCCTCGTCGGTCCAGCTCACATTGGCGTCCGGCACGCGCTGCAGCGCCATCGCCAGCGCCTTGATTACGAAGTCGTTGACCGAGAGCTTGTAGGCGGGCTTGCCGTCCTTGTCCTTCGGCGCCAGCGCGTTGATCTCCTCGCGCGCCGCGACCAGCTTGCCGATGTCGCAATCCGCCGTGAGATAGTATTGCGGAATGTCGCGATCCGACGCCGACAGCCGCTGCGCGATCACCTTGCGCATGTTGTCGTGCGGCACCGCCTCGTAAGAGTCGTCCTTGAACAGCGCGCGGACCTGCTGGTCCGACGGGCCGACCGCTGCGGGTGCGCTCGGCGCTCCGGCGGCGGCGGGCTTGAGGCCCTTGCCGGACTTCGCCTCGTCGACATCGCGCGCGACAATGCGGCCATGCGGGCCAGAGCCTGCGATGCGCGATACCTCGATGCCGGCTTCCCTGGCGAGACGCCGCGCCAAAGGCGAGGCGAACACGCGCGCGCCGTTCGACTGGGGAGACGATTGGCCGGGAGCCCCCTCACCCGCCGCCTGCGGCGGCGACCTCTCCCCGCCGGGGAGAGGTGAAGATGCCTGCGGCGCTGACGCGGACTTTTGGGACGCAGCCTGCGCAGATGGAGCCGCCCCCTCTCCCCGCTGGGGAGAGGGTTGGGGTGAGGGGGTACCGGACGCAGCTTGAGGCTTTGGCGCATCGGCCTTCGCCGATGCAGCGCCCGCGCCCGCCGCCTTCACGTCCTCGCCGTCGCTGGCCAGCACCGCGATGACATTGTTGATCGGCACGTCCTGCGTGCCTTCAGGCACCAGGATCTTGGCGATGGTGCCCTCGTCGACGGCTTCGACTTCCATCGTCGCCTTGTCGGTTTCGATCTCGGCGATGACGTCGCCGGACTTGACCTTGTCGCCTTCCTTCTTGAGCCACTTGGCAAGGTTTCCCTTTTCCATCGTGGGCGAAAGCGCAGGCATCAGAATATTGATCGGCATGGTGAGACCCTGCTCTCTCAGCGGTAGCTTACGGCCTTGGCGGCCTCGACGACTTCGGCCACCGTCGGCAGCGCCAGCTTTTCGAGGTTCGCCGCATACGGCATCGGCACGTCCTTGCCGGACACCCGCGCCACCGGCGCATCGAGATAGTCGAACGCCTGCTCCATCAGCCGCGCCGCGATCTCGGCGCCGACGCCGGACTGCTGCCAGCCCTCCTCGACCACCACCGCGCGCCCGGTCTTCTTCACCGAGGCGATCAGCGTTTCGGTGTCCATCGGGCGGATCGTCCGCAGGTCGATCAGTTCGGCCTCGATGCCCTCCTTGGCGAGTTCGTCCGCCGCCTTGAGGGCGTAGGTCATCGCATGCGACCACGCGATCAGCGTGACGTGACTGCCTGAGCGCACGATGCGCGCCTTGCCGATCGGAAGGACGTAATCGTCGAGCTTCGGCACTTCGCCCGAGTGGCCATAGAGGATTTCGTTTTCGAGGAAGATCACCGGGTTCGGATCGCGGATCGCAGCCTTGAGCAATCCCTTGGCATCCGCCGCCGAATACGGCGCGACCACCTTGAGGCCCGGAATCTGCGAGTACCACGCCGAGTAATCCTGGCTGTGCTGGGCGGCGACGCGCGCGGCGGCACCGTTCGGCCCGCGGAACACGATCGAGCAACCCATCTGGCCGCCGGACATATAAAGCGTCTTGGCGGCGGAGTTGACGATCTGGTCGATCGCCTGCATGGCGAAGTTGAAGGTCATGAACTCGACGATCGGTTTCAGGCCCGCGAACGCCGCGCCGATGCCGACACCGGCGAAGCCGTGTTCGGTGATCGGCGTGTCGATGACGCGCCTGTCGCCGAATTCCTGCAGCAACCCCTGCGTGATCTTGTAGGCGCCCTGATATTCGGCGACCTCTTCGCCCATGACGAACACATCGCCGTCGCGGCGCATTTCCTCGGCCATGGCGTCGCGCAGCGCTTCACGCACCGTCATCGTCACCATTTCGGTGCCTTCCGGAATATCCGGATCGGGCTCCACCTTCGCGGCGGGTGCGGCCGGTGTCGAGACACTCGCCGGCGCGTTGATCATCGGCTTGCCTTCACCGACCGGTGAACGCGACTCTTCAACTTCCTGCTGAACTTCAGGAGACGGCGCGGCCGCCGGTTTTGCCTGCGGCGCCGGCGCGCTGGCCACAGCCGAAGCATCCTCGCCGTCCGCCAGAATGGTGGCGATCGGCGTGTTCACGGCAACGTCCGCCGTCCCTTCGGGAATGAGGATCTTGCCGAGGGTGCCCTCGTCGGTCGCCTCGACTTCCATCGTCGCTTTGTCGGTTTCAATTTCGGCGATGACGTCGCCGGACTTGATGGCTTCGCCTTCCTTCTTCAGCCATTTGGAGAGGTTGCCCTTCTCCATCGTCGGCGAAAGCGCAGGCATGAGAACTTGAATCGGCATGGTCGCTCCGCGCTTATCGGTAGATGTCGGTGTAGAGTTCGGACGCGTCCGGCTCGGGATCGTGCTGCGCGAAGTCGGCGGCCTCGTTGACGATGTCGCGCACCTCGGCGTCGATCGCCTTCAGATCCTGCTCGCTGACCTTGAGCGCCAGCAGGCGCTGGCGCACCTGCTCGATCGGATCCTGATCGTGGCGAACCTTGTCGACTTCCTCGCGGGTCCGGTACTTCGCCGGATCGGACATCGAGTGGCCGCGATAGCGATAGGTCTGCATTTCGAGAATGTAGGGGCCCTTGGCTTCGCGGCACCATGCAACGGCCATTTCGCCGGCCGCCTTCACCGCGCGCACGTCCATGCCGTCGACCTGCAGGCCGGGAATGTTGAACGACACGCCGCGCTTGGAGAAATCGGTCTGCGCCGAGGAGCGCGTCACCGAAGTGCCCATCGCATAGCGGTTATTCTCGACAACATAGATGACGGGCAGCTTCCACAGCTCCGCCATGTTGAAACTTTCGTAGACCTGGCCCTGGTTGGCCGCGCCGTCGCCGAAATAGGCGACGCTGACGTTATCGTTGCCGCGATAGCGGTTGGCGAATGCGAGGCCGGTGCCGAGCGGCACCTGCGCGCCGACGATGCCGTGTCCGCCGAAGAAATTCTTCTCCTTGCTGAACATGTGCATCGAGCCGCCCTTGCCCTTGGAGTAGCCTCCACGGCGGCCGGTCAGTTCGGCCATCACGCCCTTGGGGTCCATGCCGGTGGCGAGCATGTGGCCGTGATCGCGATAGCCGGTGATGACCTGGTCGCCCTGCTTCAGTGCCATCTGCATCCCGACCACGATCGCTTCCTGGCCGATGTAGAGATGGCAGAAACCGCCGATCGCGCCCATGCCGTACAGCTGACCGGCTTTTTCCTCGAAGCGGCGGATCAGCAGCATCTCGCGGAATGCTTGCAGTTCCTGATCCTTGGTGAACTTGAGCGTCTCAGGCTTGCGAGCGTCGTTGCCCGCGTCCTGCGCACCGCTTTTTTTGACGGGTGCCGAAGTCTTAGCAGCTGACATGAGGTGTCCGGATGAGAGAGCGATGACCCTCTCTACCCCAACACGTTTCGGCTTGAAAGCATAGCAATGCGCGACACATTCACTGCTTATCTTGCAGCGCAGCGAACGCGAAATTTATGAGATTGAATTGCGCGAATTTTGAAATTTGTGATTTCAATTCGCCGAAAGCATCCGCACCAGATCGCGCGGGTCGGCGTAATCGAGCTGGTAACGCGCCCGCTCGTCGAGCATGTCCGGATCGACCTTATCGGAGCGCAACAGCGCGACGCGCTGCTCGGCTTTCAGCCGCTCCTGCTTGAGACGCGCGAGTTCGTCGGTCAGCGCAACGATTTCGTGGTCGAGTTCCATGCGCGCGTTGAGACCGTACTTGCCCGTGTAGGCATTGACGCCGAAATAGGCAATGCACGCCGCCGCGATCGCATAAAGCGCGATGCCGGTCATGATGCCTTTAAGTCGAGCGCGGGATACCATGGCATGACGATGCGACAGCTCGGTTAATTCGGAGCTAATAATCCCGCCGCACCGTCATCTGCCGTTCAAATTTTGGAGTGCCGTGGCTCGGCTGCCCCGCCGCACCTCGTGCGGCAGCTCCCCATTCCGGCCAGCAGAGCCATCAACCAACGGCCCGGTGACGCTCGACATGGGCGGCGTAGGCGTCGATGTACTGCTTCAACACCTTTTGAAGGGCTTCCTTGGTGAGATTGCCCTTGTCGTCGAAGGCATCGCCCACCCCGTTCAGGTAGATTTCCGGCTGTTGCAGGATCGGGCCGCAATAACCCGGCAGGATCTGCTTGAGGTTCATCGCCGCACACACGCCGCCGAGCGGACCGGGCGAATTGGCGACGATTCCGATCGGCTTGGTCTTGAACGAACTCTGGCCCGAGGGGCGCGAGCCGACGTCGATGGCGTTTTTCAGCACGCCGGGAATCGAGCGGTTGTATTCCGGCGTCACGAACAGCACCGCATCCGATGCCTGAATTTTTTCGCGGAACGACACCCAGTCCGCCGGCGGATTGGCTTCGAGGTCCTGATTGAAAAACGACAGGCCGTGCAGCGTCACGATCTCGAGCTTCAACGACGGCGGCGCGAGCTTCGCCAGCGCATTGGCGATCTTGAGCGTGAATGATTCCTTGCGGAGGCTGCCGACGATGACGGCGACGGTCTGGGCCATGAAACGATCCTTTCGGGTTCGGGCAAACAAATGGTCGGCGCTCAGTTAGCGGGACAGCGGGAATGATGCAAGTGCATGTACTTGCCATGCGCGTGATCTGTGTCCCATTTTCGCGCCTCTGACGCGAATGTGACGCGGGCTGAGAACCTTCCCTCATCCGGAGGAGCGATCCGAAGGATCGCGTCTCGAAGGATGAGGCGCTTTGTGTCCGGATGCTGCGCCAAAATGAGATGTCGTCACCGGGCCTGTCCCGGTGACCCCGATCAGGCGGGCACGGTTGGCCCCTAAGCGAGATGCCCGGCACAAGGCCGGGCATGACATTGAGCGTGTATCGACCCTCATTGAAAATATTACTGCGAGATCGATGTGCTCACCCCAGCACCTCATCATTATGCTCGCCGAGCTTGGGCGCGCCGGAACGCGGATGCGGGCGCTGACCATCGAAGGAAATCGGCAGGCCGATGACATCGAGCCCGCTGCCCGGCAGCTTGCGGATCAGATCCACCGCCTTGAACTGCTCGGTCTCCGACAGTTCGACGAACGTATTCACCGGCCCGCACGGCACGCCGACCGCCTCGAATGCCGCGATCCATTCGGCGCGGGTTTTCGTGCGCACCACGTCCTGCATCATCGGAATCAGGACCTCGCGATGAACGGCGCGGTCGCGGCCGCGTGCGAAGCGTTCGTCGGTGATCCATTCAGGGCGGCCGAGAACTTGCGCGCAGCGATGGAACAGACGGTCGTAGCCGGCGGCGATCACCATCGGCTTGTCAGCGGTCTCGAACACCTGATACGGCACGATGGATGGAGCGGCGGTGCCGGTGCGCGGCGCGAGATCGCCGGTGACGCGATAGGTCGCGAGCGAGGTATCGACCCATGACGCCGCGCTGTCGAGCAGCGAGGTGTCGATCACGCAGCCCTTGCCGGTGACGTGGCGTTGCTGAAGCGCCGCCAGCGCGCCGATCACGCACCACTGCGCGGTCGCCTTGTCGTTGATCGCGGGCGCGCAAAAGGTCGGCGGGTCTTCCGCGCGGCCGGTCTGCATCATCACGCCGGAGAACGCCTGCAACAGCGGATCGAAACCCGGCGCTTTCGAGAGCGGGCCCTTCGGGCCGAACGCCCAGATCGAGCAATAGATTAGGCGCGGATTGACCGCCATCATGTCCTTCGGCCCGACGCCGAGCGCCGCGACCACGCCGGAGCGCAGGTTTTGTATGAGAATGTCGGCATCGCGCACCAGCGTCTTGAGCTTCTCGACATCGGCGGCGTTCTTCATGTCGAGCGTCACCGAACGCTTGTTGCGGTTGGTGACGTGAAACATGATCGAGGATTCCTCGACGAACGGTGGCCCCCACCCGCGCGCATCGTCGCCGCCGTCCGGCTTTTCGATCTTGACGACATCGGCGCCCATGTCGGCCAGGATTGCGCCCGCCAGCGGCCCCGCCAGCGCCTGTCCGATTTCGATGACCTTGATTCCCGCGAGCGGACCTTGCATGGGCGAGCTTCCTTGCGTTTGTTGATTTTGCGGAAGTGTCGCGAGGTTATCGCGCGAAGGCAAGCCGGATGAGCGAGAGCGCATGGGGGGTGCGATGATCGCATGTGCGCCGCTTAGATCGCAGCAGTCACTTCATCGTCCTGAGGAGCAAGATTTGCATTGGATGTCATCACCGGGCTTGTCCCGGTGATCCCGATCAGGGACGCACCGTGCCAAACCTGAGCGGGATGCCCGGCACAAGGCCGGGCATGACAGTTCCGAAAGTGCGGCATGCACGGAGCAAACCCTCTGCCTTGTGGGAGAGGGAAGAAGAATTACCCCAGCGCCTTGAGCGCCGAACGTCCGGCATAGATGCCCTGCTTGCCAAGCTGCTGCTCGATGCGCAGGAGCTGGTTGTACTTGGCGGTGCGGTCGGCACGCGCCAGCGAGCCGGTCTTGATCTGCCCGCAGTTGGTCGCGACCGCGAGATCGGCGATGGTCGAATCCTCGGTCTCGCCCGAGCGATGCGACATCACTGCGGTGTAGGCCGACTTGTGTGCGAGTTCGACGGCGGCAAGCGTCTCGGTCAGCGAACCGATCTGGTTGACCTTCACGAGAATGGAATTGCCGAGGCCCTTCTTGATGCCGTCGGCCAGCCGCGTGACGTTGGTGACGAACAGGTCGTCGCCAACGAGCTGGCATTTCGCGCCGATCAGGTCGGTCAGTTCCTTCCAGCCGTCCATGTCGTCTTCCGCCATGCCGTCCTCAATCGAGACGATCGGATAACGCGACACGAGATCCGCGAGATACTTGGCCTGCTCGGAGCGCGAGCGGGTCTTCTTCTCGCCTTCATAGACATACTTGCCGTCCTTGAAGAACTCGGTCGAGGCGCAGTCGAGCGCCAGCATGACGTCGCCGCCGGCCTTGTAACCGGCCTTGCCGATGGCGCTCATGACAAAATCGATCGCCGCGTCCGCCGACGGCAGGTTCGGCGCGAATCCGCCCTCGTCGCCGACATTGGTGTTGTGACCGGCCTTCTTCAGTTCGCCCTTCAGCGTGTGGAAAATCTCGGCACCGCAGCGCAGCGCCTCGGCGAAGGTTGCCGCGCCGACCGGCATCACCATGATTTCCTGGAAGTCGATCGGGTTGTCGGCGTGAACGCCGCCATTGACGATGTTCATCATCGGCACCGGCAAAGTGCGCGCCGAGGTGCCACCGACATAACGATAGAGCGGCATGTCGAGCGATTCCGCGCTGGCCTTGGCCACCGCAAGCGACACGCCGAGAATGGCGTTGGCGCCGAGGCGGCTCTTGTTGGGGGTGCCGTCGAGATCGATCATGGTCTGGTCGATCTGGACCTGCTGCTCGGCGTCCATGCCGCCGATGGCGTCGAAAATCTCGCCGTTGACGGCCTCGACCGCCTTCTGCACGCCCTTGCCGCCATAACGGCCCTTGTCGCCATCGCGCAGTTCGACTGCCTCGTGCGCGCCGGTCGACGCGCCCGACGGCACCGCGGCGCGGCCGATCGAGCCGTCCTCCAGCACCACGTCGACCTCGACCGTCGGATTGCCCCGGCTATCGAGAATTTCGCGGCCGATGATGTCGACAATGGCAGTCATGTGCGCCTCTTCCGAATGGGTGGGTAATCGTGGGGCCGCTTCTAGCGCAACCGTTGGCGCGGGAAAAGGCCGTGCGGAACCAGCTTGATTTGGCTATCAAGGGCGACGGAGAAAGCCATGTCACGAAAGCCCCGCAAAACCGCCGCATCATCGCTGCAACTCGGCCAACCGGTGAAAATGCCGGCCTCGCCGGATGAGGCGAAACTCGACCGCGTGCCGAATCCGCACCCGAAGGACCACTATCTGGTGCGGTTCGTGGCGCCGGAGTTCACCACGCTGTGCCCGATCACCGGCCAGCCTGATTTCGCGCATCTCGTGCTCGACTATGTGCCCGGCGACTGGCTGGTCGAATCCAAGGCGCTCAAATTGTATCTGGCGAGCTTTCGCAACCATGGCGGCTTCCACGAGGACTGCACGATTTCCATCGCCAAGCGCGTCGCGAAGGAGATCAAGCCGCGCTGGCTGCGGATCGGGGGCTACTGGTACCCGCGCGGCGGCATTCCCATCGACGTGTTCTGGCAGACCGGCACGCTGCCGAAAGGCGTGTGGGTGCCCGATCAGGGCGTCGCGCCGTATCGCGGACGGGGTTAATTTCAAGCATCTAAGGCACGGCTAAATCTGGACGACCGTACTGACGCAGGCGGTTTCGTGCGCGGTCTAATTCGGTAGACTGAAATAACACCCGCCAAGGCCCACGAAGTATTGTCGCTTCTGCGGTAAGATCGAGGCGTTTCTTCTCTAACAGAGTAATAAAACCATCTGGAATTTTGTCTGTCATGATAACCCGAAGACAAGCCTCAACGGGTCCACTTTCGGCCAGCATCTGACGAAATATTTTTGGTCGGTAACCAATAGCTTCGGACTGATCGCAGTCTTGGCGTAGCTGTTCATGCAATTGAGCTTCTAGTTTACGTCTCTCAGCATCCGGTAAAGCAAGCATGCTTCCCTCCCCACTAGAGTACAAAAACTAACCTACGGCCGCCTCATCCCTCCACCACCGGAGCGGGCTTGTGGTGCAGCAGCCGCGCGCAAACGAAGCCGAGGGTCAGGATGATCGCGGCGCTGGCGAGTAGCGTTGCGTGCTTGCCGAGATGGTCGATCGATATGCCGTAAAGGATCGGGCCGACCGCCTGCCCCATGAAGAAGCAGAACGCATGCAGCGATAGCGCCGAGGCGCGCGCTTCCGGTGCAAGATCGCTGGCGAACACCTGCAGGCAGCCGTGCAGGTTGTAGAAGCCGAGCCCGATCAGCACGAAGCACACGGCCTGGATTTCCCAGCGCGGCCCGAAGGCGATGATGGCGAGCTGCAACGCCATCAGCACCGCGCCGGAGATCATCAATCCGCGCACGCCAAACCACGGCAGCAGCCGCGACACCATCAGCGTGTAGATCAGCCCGCCGACCGCGAAACCCGAGATCACCCATCCGGCGATCGACGAGCGCGTTTCGCCGAGTTCGAACAGGAAGGCGGCGACGAACGGAAACAACCCGAGCACGCATAGGCCCTCGATGAACACCGCCGTGAAGCAGATCCGCGCGTTCGGATTGGCCATGATCGCGCGGTAGCCCTTCTTCAGGATAGCGAGGTCCATCTCCCTGCGCGGCTCCGGCGGCGCGGTGCGAAAACCGATCGTGACCGCGATGCAGGCCAGCAGAACCAGAACGCCAAGCAGGATCAGCACGCCGCGCCAGCCGAGAAAATCGCCGACAATGCCGGACAGCGACGCGCCGAGCAGATTGCCGGTCATCGCGCCGCCGAGCAAACGGCTCATCGCGATCTGGCGCGTCGCGATGCCGGTGAGATCGCTGGTCAGCGCCAGCGCCACCGGAAACACGCCGCCCGCGCCGATGCCGCACAGGATGCGGGTGACGAACAGCATTTCGAACGAATGGGTGAAGGCGCCGACGAAATTAGCGACACCGAGGATGATCAGACAGAACACGATCAGCTTGGCCTTGCCGAGCAGATCGGCGATCGCGCCGAGCAGCGGCTGGATCATCGCGAAGCTGAACGCAGTGACGGCGGACAGGCTTGCGGCGACGGCGGCCGTCACCGCGAAGTCCCCGGAAATGTGCGGCAGCACCGGGTCGATCGCCCGCGACGACAAACTCGCCGCGAAGGTGGTGATGGCGATGACGGTGATGATCGGCGGCATCAGATCGCGCGCCGCCCTGCCGTCATCACACCCACCCGCATCAGCGTGCGCCCTGCTTGGCCACCGCGTCGAATGCCATCAGGTTTTTGACCAGAGCCTCGAAATCCCTGAGCGGCACCATGTTCGGCCCGTCGGACGGCGCATGATCGGGATCGGGATGGGTTTCGATGAACACGCCGGCGACGCCGACCGCAACAGCCGCGCGCGCCAGCACCGGCACGAATTCGCGCTCGCCGCCGGATGAGGTGCCCTGGCCGCCCGGCTGTTGCACCGAGTGGGTGGCATCGAAGATGACGGGTGCTCCCGTCGTGCGCGCCATGATCGGCAGCGACCGCATGTCGGACACCAGCGTGTTGTAGCCGAACGACACGCCGCGTTCGGTGACCAGTACGTTGGAATTGCCGCCGCCGGTGATCTTGGCGACGACGTTCGCCATGTCCCACGGTGCGAGGAACTGGCCCTTCTTGACGTTGACGACCTTGCCGGTCGCCGCCGCCGCCAGCAGCAAGTCGGTCTGACGGCACAGGAACGCGGGGATCTGCAGCACATCCACCGCCTGCGCGACGTCGGCGCATTGCGCGGCGTCGTGAACGTCGGTCAGAACCGGCAGCTTCAGCGTGTCGCGGATTTCGGCAAAAATCGGTAGCGCCTTCTCAAGCCCGATGCCGCGCTGGCTGGAGACGCTGGTGCGGTTGGCCTTGTCGAACGAGGTCTTGTAGACGAGCCCGATGTTGAGCCGCGCCGCGATCTCCTTCAGCGCCGAGGCAACTTCGAGCGCGTGCGCCCGGCTTTCGAGCTGGCACGGTCCCGCGATCACCGCGAGCGGCAGGGCATTGCCGAATGTGACAGAACCAGCGGAAACCATCGGGGCTGCGGAGGACTTGGCGTTCAACGTGATGTCCTTTGTTCGCCGCAAGTCATGACGGGCACCGGGTCCAAGATCAACCCTTGACAGGGCCTTCAAATATCAGGATTGCGCCGAACGCGGTCTGGGGCGCGATCACCAGCCATTCCATGTGGCGCTGCGCGGCGATACCGCCCTGCTTCAGCGCGGCCTCGGTCGCGGCGAGATCGGCCACCGTGAAGCGCAACCCGGAGATTGCAGCCGCCGTGCCCTCTACCTTCCGCGCGACGCCGAACTGATCGTGAAACGCCACCGGCTCCATGATCTCGACGCTGCCGCGCGGGGTGCGGGCCTCGATGCCGAGCGAACTCGAATGAAGCAGGCGCTCGCCGGTGAAAGCGCTGAGAAAGATGTGATGATCCGCCGGATGGTCGGCAACCAGCACCGCGCCGGCGACGGCTTTGACACCGTTGGGATGAGCCTGGAAGTCCGGGTTCCAGAATGCTTTCGGGTTGAGCTGCTGGCAGGCGAAAAAGCCGGTCTGCGGCGACAGCTCATCGCGCACGAAGGCGAGCGAAAAACCCACCGTGGTCTCGGTGCCGTCCGGCAGCTTCGCGCCGCGCGAGAACGGCAGAGCTTCGGAAATGCCGATGCCGGCTTCCGCGAAATCCGCGACATCGGCGGCAATGTCGCGGCTCTCCAGCACCAGCGCCGCGAAACCGTCGCCGCGCGCGATCGCGTCGCGGTTCGGAATTCCGAAATGTTGCGACAGCCCGTCGCTACCGAGCTTGTCGGGTTCTGCAACGGTCAGTATCTCGATGAAGAAGCCCGGCAGTTGCACCACATGATTGTGGGTGCCCCACGGGTGACGGTTGCGCGCGCCGACGATGAAGCCGGCGCGGCGCCAGAACTCGGACGCGGCCTCGAGGTCGCGCACGGCATGAACGATATGGTCGAGGCCGCGCGGCATGACGGCTTACTTGACCGACGAGAACGACGTGGGCTTCAGGAACTGGCTGGCGATGTTCTGCACGATCTGACCGTCCTTCTCGGACGCATCGCGCGCCGACGTCCATGCCGGATCGGTAATGAACGCTGTCCATTTCTTTTCGCGCTCGGCCATCGATTCCCAGGCGAGGAAATAGGTCAGCTCGTTGTTCGAATCGCCGATCTCGGTGGTGAAGAACCCGGCCTGACGGATGCCGTGCTTGGCGAACAGATCCATGGTGACATCGGTGAAGCGCTTGAGCAGGTTCGGCAGGCGGCCCGGCAGGCAGCGGTACACGCGCAGTTCGTAGATCATTCCTCGACTCCAGGCTGTTGTTGCTTTTTAGCGCGCGTTTGTCGCAACAAACCGGGCGGAGGTCAAAGGGCTGCGATTGAGGTACGACGCTGCCGCGTTGAAGTCATCCCATGCTCGACGTCGTCCCGGCGCACGCCGGGACCCATAACCACCGCACGTTCTTTTGAAACGAGGAACGCGGCTCCCGGCAACCCAACCATGTTTAGGGAGTCTGGGTCCCGGCGTGCGCCGGCACCATGAGGCGGATCGCTACACCAGCCGGCTGCGCACCACCGCCGCCTCGATGAACGAGGCGAACAGCGGATGCGGCTCGAACGGCCGCGACTTCAGTTCGGGGTGATACTGCACGCCGATGAACCACGGATGGTCCTCGTATTCGACGATCTCCGGCAGCACGCCGTCCGGCGACAGGCCGGAGAACTGCAGGCCGTGCTGTTCGAGGCGATCCTTGTAGGCGGTGTTGACCTCATAGCGATGGCGATGGCGCTCGGAAATCTCCAGCGCGCCGCCATAGATTTTCGACACGCGGCTGCCCTTCTTGAGCGACGCCGGATAAGCGCCGAGCCGCATGGTGCCGCCGAGATCGCCGGCCTTCGAGCGCTTCTCGAGTTCGTTGCCGCGCAGCCATTCGGTCATCAGGCCGACCAGCGGCTCCTTGGTCGGGCCGAACTCGGTGGAGTTGGCCTCAGTGATGCCGGCGAGATTGCGCGCCGCCTCGATCACCGCCATCTGCATCCCGAAGCAGATGCCGAAATACGGCACGCTGCGCTCGCGCGCGAACTGCGCCGCCTTGATCTTGCCCTCAGCACCGCGCTGGCCGAAGCCGCCGGGCACCAGGATGCCGTTGACGTGTTCGAGGAACGGCGCCGGGTCCTCGTTCTCGAACACTTCGGATTCGATCCAGTCGAGATTGACCTTGACCTTGTTGGCGATGCCGCCGTGCGACAGCGCCTCGATCAGCGATTTGTAGGCGTCCTTCATGCCGGTGTACTTGCCGACGATGGCAATGGTCACCTGACCTTCGGGATTGCGGACGCGCTCGTTGATGACGTGCCACGAGTCCAGCGCCGGCGGCTTGACGTCGACGATGCCGAACGCGGCCAGCACCTCGTCGTCGAGACCGGCGGCGTGGTAGGCCTCCGGCACGGCGTAGATGTTGTCGACGTCGCGCGCCTCGATCACGGCGGTCTCGCGCACATTACAGAACAGCGCCAGCTTGCGCCGCTCCTCCTTGGGAATTTCGCGGTCGGTCCGGCACAGCAGGATGTCGGGCTGGATACCGATCGAGCGCAGTTCCTTGACCGAATGCTGGGTCGGCTTGGTCTTGAGTTCGCCGGCGCTCGGAATGTAGGGCAGCAGCGTCAGGTGGATGTAGATGACGTCGCCGCGCGGCAGGTCGTTCTTGATCTGGCGGATCGCCTCGAAGAACGGCAGGCCCTCGATGTCGCCGACCGTGCCGCCGATCTCGACCAGCACGAAATCGTAGCCGTCATTGCCGGTCAGGACGAAATCCTTGATGGCGTTGGTGACGTGCGGAATGACCTGAATGGTGGCGCCGAGATAATCGCCGCGCCGCTCCTTGGTCAGGATGTCCTGATAGATTCGCCCGGTGGTGATGTTGTCGGCCCTGGTGGCCGGCCGCCCGGTGAAGCGCTCGTAGTGACCGAGATCGAGATCGGTCTCCGCGCCATCGTCGGTCACGAACACTTCGCCGTGCTGATACGGCGACATCGTTCCGGGGTCGAGGTTGAGATAGGGATCGAGCTTGCGAAGGCGGACCTTGTAGCCTCGCGACTGCAACAGCGCACCGAGTGCCGCCGAAGCCAGTCCTTTTCCGAGCGAGGAAACCACGCCGCCGGTGATGAAGATGTACCGCGCCATGGGAGCCAACCTTTAACGCCAGCGGGACGATTCGCAAAACGAATCGCACCCGCGCACACACAAATCGTCACACTGTGGGTGACTGCGAAAATTCAGCATATGCAAACACTTGCGACGGCTTGCTGATTTTCGTCAGCAAGCCGGGAGTGCATGACCGCACTGCTTTATCGGGACTGCGGAGCCTGCGGCCCGGTCGGCGCCGCCGGCGCGGGCGCCGGGGCATCGGGTTTCTTCAGCGAATCCAGCAATCCGCCCTGCGGCGCCGCGGGCGCCGGAGCGCCGGGTGCCGTGATCGGAGCCGGGCCGGTGTTGATGATCGAACTCGGCCCGCGCTGGTAGTTTGCGAGCCACGACAGCAACAGGCTGGTGACGAAGAAGATCGTCGCGAGAATCGCGGTGGAGCGCGTCAGCAGATTGGTGGTGCCGCGGCTCGACATGAACCCGCCGCCTCCGCCACCGCCGATACCGAGACCGCCGCCCTCCGAGCGCTGCAACAGCACCACGCCGATCAAGGCGAGGACGATCATGAGATGAATGACAATGACGACAGTCTGCATCGTTACCTTCCGTCACAAGCCTCTCGGCACCGGCAGCCGGTCGCACAGATGCTTGCGGGGGTTGAAGTTGGGCGGTCTGTACACGATTGCAGGGGGTATTGTCACCCCTGCCATCGCAGGCGGGATCGCACTCAAGCCACCTCGATCTAGGCGCAAGCCGCCGCAATCGCAAGGAAATCGACAGCCTTCAGGCTGGCGCCGCCGACCAGCGCGCCGTTGACGTGGGGCACCGCCATCAATTCCGCAGCATTGCCGGGCTTGACCGAGCCGCCATAAAGGATGCGGACCGCCGCCCCCTCGCCTTTCAACCGTTCCGTCAGCTTTTTCCGGATAAAGGCATGAACTTCCTCGACATCCTTCGGCGTCGGGGTCAGCCCGGTGCCGATCGCCCAGACAGGCTCGTAGGCCACCACGAGATTGGCGGCGGTCGCACCGGCCGGCACCGAGCCGTCAAGCTGCCGCCCGACCACCTCCAGCGCCTTGCCGGCGTCGCGCTCGGCGCGGGTTTCACCGACGCAGACAATGGCGACAAGCCCGGCCCGGCGGGCAGCCAGCGCCTTCTGCCGCACGACCTCGTCGGTCTCATGATGGTCGGCGCGGCGTTCGGAATGACCGACGATCACTGCGGTCGCACCGGCATCGGCCAGCATTTCCGCCGAAATATCGCCGGTGTGCGCCCCGGACGCCGCCGGATGGCAGTCCTGCGCGCCGATCGCGAGTTTCGATCCGACCACGGTGGCCGCCGCGGTGAACAGCAACGTCGCCGGCGGACAGATCAGCAGGTCGGCCTTTTGCGCCACCTCGCCCGCGCCCTGGCCGATCGCCACAAGCTCGTTCAGCGAGGCCTTGAGGCCGTTCATCTTCCAGTTCCCTGCGACCAGCGGGCGGTTCACGTCGGCCATCATCTTCTCCGCGTTGAAATTTGAGATTTTGGGCTACCAGAGGCGGCTGGCCCGCGCCAGTTCCGCGCCGGTCTTTCCCGGCATTCCCCATTAACTGCTTCGATGGGTCGCCGCCATCGAGGTTGCCCGGGAACCAACCGCGTTTTATACGAGACAGAACAACGCAGTGACGCCCGTTTCGCGGCACTCCGGTTCCCTCCTGACACAAGTTGGACCCATGCTTCGAGGAATACGTAACGCCTCATCGAATTGGCTCGGCAAGACCATCATGTCCGTCGTGATGGGAGTGCTGATCGTGAGTTTTGCCGTCTGGGGCATTGCCGACATCTTCAAGGGGTTCGGACAGGCGAGTCTCGCCAAGGTCGGCGATACCGAAATCACCACCGAGCAATTCCGTCAGCTCTACACTGACCGGCTCCAGCAGATCGGACGCCAGTTCGGCCGGGCGCTGACCTCTGAGCAGGCGCGCCAGTTCGGCCTCGACCGCCAGGTGCTGCAACAGACGATCGCGGAAGCCACTCTCGACGAGCAGGCACGCCGCATGGGCCTTGGCCAGTCGAACGCCGCCATCGCGCACGCGATCGAGACCGATCAGAACTTCGCTGGCATCAACGGCAAGTTCGATCCGCAGCGTTTCGCCGAGGCGATCCGCCAGGCCGGATTCACCGAGCAGCGTTACGTCGCCGAACAGCGCAAGGTCACCCTGCGCCGCCAGATCGCGAACACGGTCACCGCCGGCCTCACGCCGTCGAAGACCCAGCTCGAAGCGCTTGAGCGCTATCAGAACGAAGAACGGACGATCGAGTACGTGAAGCTCGGTGCGGCTCAGGCCGGCACCATTCCCGAACCGACGCCCGAAGAACTGTCGGCCTACTTCGACGAGCACAAGGCCCAGTTCCGCGCGCCGGAATATCGCAAGATCGCCGTGCTGTCGGTGACGCCGGAGGCGCTGGCCAAGACGATCAAGGTGTCCGACGAGGACGCGAAGAAAGTGTTCGAGCAGCGCCGCGACGAGTTCGCCAAGCCCGAACGCCGCGAAGTGCTGCAGATCCCCTTCCCGACGATGGAAGAAGCCACCGCCGCGCGGGCGAAAATCGCGGCCGGCACCTCGTTCGAGGATATCGCCAAGGAGCGCAAGCTGACGCCGTCCGACATCGACCTCGGTCTTCTGACCAAAACCGCGATGTCCGAACCGGCTATCGCCAATGCGGCGTTCACCCTGCCAATCAACGAGGTCAGCCAGCCGCTGAAGGGCGCGCTGGTCACCGCGCTGATCAAGGTCATCAAGATCGAGCCCGGCACCACGCCGTCCTATGAGAGCGTCGCTCCGACCATCAAGACCCAGCTCGCGCAGGATCGCGCGCGCGGCGACATGTCGGACCTGCGCAACAAGATCGAGGACGAACGCGCCGGCGGTTCGAACATCGCCGAAGCCGCCAAGAAGCTCGGCCTCGACGCGGTGACGATCGAAGCCGTCGACCGCTCCGGCCGCGGCCCCGACGGCCAGCCGGTTCAGGGCCTGCCGCAGGGCGCCGATGTGGTCTCGGCGGCGTTCGGCAGCGATGTCGGCGTCGAAAACGATTCCGTTCACCTGCGCAACGGCGGCGAATTGTGGTTCGACGTGCTGGGCGTGACGCCGTCACGCGAGCGGCCTCTCGACGAGGTCAAGGATCAGGTCGTAAATCGCTGGAAGGACGACAAGATCTCCGCTCGTCTGCGCGCGAAAGCGGTCAACATGGCGGACAGCCTCGCCAAGGGCGGCAGCTTCGCGGACGAAGCGGCCAAGGACAGCGTGAGCGTGGAGAAGACCTCGCCCTTCAAGCGCACCGCGACCGTCAACGGCCTGCCCGATCAGGTGGTGCAGGCGGCCTTTGCGACGGCGAAGGACGCCGCCGGCCAGACGCAAGGCGCGACCGGCCGCGACTGGGTGGTCTTCAAGGTGACCGACGTGACCGTGCCGAAGCCGGACCTTGCGTCCGACGAGTCCAAGAAGCTGAAGGACGTTCTGAGCCGCGCGATGGGCGACGAGCAGATCGCCGAATACATCCAGCAGCTGGAAAACGAGATCGGCGTCTCGGTCAATCAGAGCGCGTTCGCGGTTGCCACCGGCGCCACATCCAGTCAGTAAGGATTCCGGTTTCGGACGGTTCACTCAGGCGGTTGCTATGGACGACTTCAAGGCCATCATCGGAAAGGTCGCCACCGGCGCGGCGCTGTCGCGGGACGAAGCAGCCTCCGCGTTCGACCGCATGATGTCCGGCGAGGCGACGCCCTCGCAGATGGGCGGCCTGCTGATGGCGCTGCGGGTGCGCGGCGAGACCGTGGACGAGATCACCGGCGCGGTGTCGGCGATGCGCTCCAAGATGCTGCGCGTCACGGCGCCGGCCGATGCGGTCGACGTGGTCGGCACCGGCGGCGACGGCTCCGGCTCGGTCAACGTCTCGACCTGCGCCTCGTTCATCGTCGCGGGCGCCGGCGTGCCGGTCGCCAAGCACGGCAACCGCGCGCTGTCGTCGAAGTCCGGCGCGGCCGACGCGCTGGCCGCGCTCGGCGTCAATATCAACATCGCCCCTGATGATGTCAGCCGCTGCATCGCCGAGGCCGGCATCGGCTTCATGTTCGCACCGACCCATCATCCGGCGATGAAGAACGTCGGCCCGACCCGCGTCGAACTCGCCACCCGCACGATTTTCAACCTGCTCGGCCCGCTGTCGAACCCGGCGGGAGTTACCCGCCAGATGGTCGGCGTGTTCTCGCGCCACTGGGTGCAGCCGCTGGCGCAGGTGCTGAAGAATCTCGGCGCGACCTCCGCCTGGGTCGTCCACGGCTCCGACGGCCTTGACGAGATCACCCTCACCGGCCCGACCTATGTCGCGGCGCTGGAAGGCGGCGATATCCGCTCCTTTGAAATCACCCCGGCCGAAGCCGGGCTACCAAACGCCAGCGCCGAGGACCTCAAGGGCGGCGACGCCGAGGCCAACGCGGCTTCGCTGCGCGCCGTGCTCGAAGGCAAGCCGGGTGCGTTCCGCAACGTCGCGCTGCTCAATGCGGCAGCCGCCCTCGTTGTCGCCGGCAAGGCGAAAGACCTCAAGGACGGCGTCGCGCTCGGCACCAAATCGCTCGACAGTGGCGCCGCGATGGGCAAGCTCCAGCACCTGATCAAAGTTTCTCACGCCTGAGGGGCGGAATCGATGTCCGATATCCTCACCAAGATCGAGACCTACAAGCGCGAGGAGATCGCCGCTGCCAAGCGCACGCGCTCGCTCGCCGATATCGAGGCGCTGGCGAAGGCTGCCCCCGCCCCGCGCGGTTTCGCCGACGCCATTCGCGCCAGGCTTTCGCGCGGCGATTTTGCGCTGATCGCCGAGATCAAGAAGGCCTCCCCCTCCAAGGGACTGATCCGCGCCGACTTCGATCCGCCCTCGCTCGCCAAAGCCTACGAGGCCGGTGGAGCTGCGTGCCTGTCGGTGCTGACCGATACGCCGTCGTTTCAGGGCCACCCCGATTTTCTGGTTGCCGCCCGTGCTGCCGTGTCGCTGCCGGTGCTGCGCAAGGACTTCATGTACGAGCCGTATCAGGTTGTGGAATCACGCGGTTACGGCGCGGACTGCATCCTCATCATCATGGCCGCGCTCGACGATGGTGCCGCGAAGGAAATCGAGGACACCGCCTTCGCGCAGGGCATGGATGTGCTGCTCGAAGTTCACAATCGCGAAGAGCTTGAACGCGCCTTGAAGCTCCGCTCACCGCTGCTCGGGGTCAACAACCGCAACCTGCGCACCTTCGAGACCAGGCTGGAGACCAGCGAAGAACTGGCGCCGCTGATCCCGCAAGATCGCATCATGGTCGGCGAAAGCGGCATCTTCACCTCCGCCGATCTGGCGCGCCTCGCCAAGGTGGGCATGAACACCTTCCTGGTCGGCGAGAGCCTGATGCGGCAGGCCGACGTCACCGCCGCGACGCGCGCCTTGCTGGCACGGAACGGTAATGCTCGACGGGTCGTCCCGGCGCAGGCCGGGACCCATAGCCATCGCGGATGACGATGAAGCAGGATGTCACCTTCCCCTCTTGCCCCGGACGCGGCGCGGCATGGAATGCCGCTCCGCTGATCCGGGGCCGTTCCAGCTTCGGAGTTTGGAACGGTCCCGGTCCTGCGAAGCAGCGCGAGCGCATAACCGCGCTGATGCGCGCTGCATCGCGCCCGGGACACAGGCCTTGTCCAATCTCTGACCCAGAGCGCGCATGACCGTCAAAAAGACAAAAGCCGCACTGACCCACATCGACGCCAAGGGCGAAGCGCGTATGGTGGACGTCTCCGCCAAGCCCGCGACCGAGCGCACCGCAATCGCCGAAGGCCAGATCGTGGTCAGCAAGACGACGCTCGACCTGATCGTGTCCGGCAACGCCGCCAAAGGCGACGTGCTCGGCACCGCACGCATCGCCGGCATCATGGCCGCCAAGCGCACCTCTGACCTCATTCCGCTGTGCCATCCGCTGGCGCTGTCCAAGGTCACGCTCGACATTACGCCGGACAAGAAATTACCTGGCTGCATCGTCCGCGCCACGGTCAAGGTCACCGGCCCGACCGGCGTGGAAATGGAAGCGCTGACAGCGGTTTCGGTCGCCTGCCTCACCATCTACGACATGGTGAAAGCGGTCGAGCGCGGCGCGCGAATCGAGAATATCCGCCTGATCGAGAAGAAGGGCGGCAAGTCCGGCCACTACCGGGCTAAGGTTAGTTCAGACCGCTAGTACGGCTCCGAATATGTCGGGCCGGATGCTGGCTTCATTTTAAAGAAGGATCGCTCCGAACCGGCGCACACCGTTCGGACCGTGGCCTGACTGGAGCGAAACCCGATGGCGCTGATGCCGGTCGCCGACGCGCTTGCCGCGATTCTGTCAGACGCTCAGGCGTTGCCTGAAGACCTTGTCGCGCTGGATGAAGCGTTTCATCGCACGCTTGCGCGCGATGTCGCCTCGCTGCGCACCCAGCCGCCTGCCGCGATGTCGGCGATGGACGGCTACGCGGTGCGTGCCGCCGACGCGGTGCTCAATGCGCGGCTCACGGTGATCGGCGAGGTCGCGGCGGGACGCCCGCTCGGCGGTCCGCTCAGTGCGGGACAGGCCGCGCGCATCTTCACCGGCGGCGTCGTTCCCGACGGCGCCGACGCCGTGGTGATCCAGGAAGACACCACGCGCGACGGCGACGTCGTCGTCATCACCGAGGCGGCGAAACCCGCCGCCAATATCCGCGGCGCCGGTCTCGATTTCCGTGAAGGCGACGTGCTGCTCAGGCAAGGCACGCGGCTGACCGACCGCGACCTGTCGCTCGCCGCCGGAATGAACCATCCGCGCCTGCCGGTTCACCGCCGCCCGAAAGTTGCGGTGCTCGCCACCGGCGACGAACTGGTGATGCCCGGCACGATCCCCGGCCCCGGCCAGATCGTCTATTCCAACGGCTTCGCGATCCGCGCGCTGGCGCGCAGCGAAGGCGCCGAGGTCGTCGATCTCGGCATCGCGGGCGACACGATCGAGGCGACCGCCGAAGCGATCCGGCGCGGGCGCGACAGCGGCGCCGACATCCTCGTCACCACCGGCGGCGCGTCGGTCGGCGATCACGACGTGGTGCAGCGCGCGCTCAAATCCGAAGGCGTCGAGATGACGTTCTGGAAAGTCGCGCTGCGCCCCGGCAAGCCGATGATGCACGGAAGGCTCCATCGCCCGTCAGGCGTGATGCGCGTGATCGGCCTGCCCGGCAATCCGACCTCGTCCTACATCTGCGCGTTCCTGTTCATGGTGCCGCTGATCCGCGCGCTGTCCGGGCGCAGCAGCGTGGCCCACATTCCCGAAACTGCCATTCTCGGCAACGACCTGCGCGCCAACGATCAGCGCCAGGATTATCTGCGCGCGCGCCTCGAAACGCGGGCCGACGGCCAGGTGGTCGCCTCCACCGTGAGCCATCAGGACTCCTCGCTGCTGGTCAATCTGTCGGCTGCCCGCGCCCTGATCGTCCGCCCGCCGCACGCCCCTGCAGTTAAGGCCGGAGAGGCCTGTGCCATTCTCAAGCTGCCGGCTTAAGCCTTCCTGCTTCGTTCACTCAAAATTAACCGTTGCGGAACACATATGGAACATATAGTGTTCGTTCATGATTTGTTTCGAGTGACTCGCACATAACGGGACCGTCTCGGCGGACCAGACCGGCGAATCGCTTTCCGGACAGAGGTCGCAAGAACCGGGCTGATCGGGCCGGGCTGGTGCGGCGCACCGGATAGGCGGGCCCGGACGGACAGGTCTTGAGGCACACAACTTGGCGATGGCCGGGCAAGGACTGCCGGCCGAATTGGGGACTGCTCAGATGCTTACACGCAAACAATACGAACTCCTGCGTTTCATCAACGAGCGGCTCAAGGAAGCCGGTGTCCCGCCCTCCTTCGACGAAATGAAAGACGCGCTCGATTTGCGCTCCAAGTCGGGCATCCACCGCCTGATCACGGCTCTTGAGGAGCGCGGGTTCATCCGCCGCCTCGCCAACCGGGCGCGCGCCATCGAAGTCATCAAGCTCCCTGAACTCGGCCACAGCGGTGGCGGCAACGGCCGTCGCGGGTTCACCCCGAGCGTCATCGAAGGCAATCTCGGCAAGGTGCGCGGCAACACCACCCAGAACTCCGAGGACGACGGCAACCGCCCGGTCTCGGTGCCGGTGATGGGCCGGATCGCCGCCGGTACGCCGATCGAAGCGTTGCAGACCCGCAGCCACACCATCAGCGTGCCGCCGGACATGCTCGGTGCCGGTGAACATTACGCGCTGGAAGTGCGCGGCGATTCGATGATCGAGGCCGGCATCCACGACGGCGACATGGCGCTGATCCAGAAGAACGACTCTGCCGACACCGGCGATATCGTGGTCGCTCTGATCGACGAGGAAGAAGCGACGCTGAAACGCTTCCGCCGCCGTGGCGCGTCGATCGCGCTCGAACCCGCCAACACCGCCTATGAAGTCCGCATCCTGCCGCCCAACCGCGTCCGCATCCAGGGCAAGCTGATCGGGCTGTACCGGAAGTATTGAGGGCCGCATTTAGCGAGTTCGCCATTCGGATGCGATATCGCCCCGCACTTTGATGTCATCACCGGGCTTGTCCCGGTGATCCCGCTGCACAGTGCATCCCTGATCGAGATGGCAGGGGCATAGGCGAGCGGAAGCGACGCCGTTCTTCGAACGGCTAAGCCCGGCCATGACAACGAGAACGCCGCTTAATCTTCCGCCTGCAGATCGCTTTCCGCCGGGGTCGCATCGACCGGCCGCTGTGGTGTGCGCTTCGACAGACCTGTCCGTGCGGATCGCGCGGAGGAATCCTTCGCTTCCGCAATCGCCGGCGACCATGGCCGATCGACGCCGCGCGGATGGATCGCGCTGACGGCGTAGTCCGCCTCCGCACCGCTGCCGATCCGGCGCAGCGTCACTGTTCCCGATCTGTGCAATGCATCGCGATCGAATACCCGCGCCGCGCAATCCACCGGCGGCGGATAAGACGTGACGACAATCGTCGCCCGCGCGCAGTCGTCGGCGAGCGACTCGGGCTTGAGCGACATCGCAACGAGGCGTCCGTCCGCCGCCCGCACCACGCAGCCGGACTGGTCACACGACACGCCATCGTTCAGGCTGGTGTCGGCCGCCCCGCGCGGATCGGCGTCGGCTGACAGCCATTCGCGCAGCAGGAACGCATCCCTGCCCGCGCTCATGACATGCAGCCGCCCGTCGCCGCCGCGCACCGCGACATGGCGGCCATCGCCCGCGATCAGGATATCCGGCTGCGGCGCCGTCACCGCCCAGAACGTCGCGAGCGCGATTGCCGCCGCCCCGCACCAGCGCAGCCTTGAGCTCAGCAGGCCGAGGGCGACAATGCCCGCCGCCATCAGCAGCAACGGCCCGGTGCCGAACGCCGCCATCCGCCCGAGCGCGCCCGGCAGCGCCGCGACCCACTGCGTCACCACGATCATCCATTCGATGCCGACATCCATCAGCCGCCAGAAAATGCTGTCGAGGCCGAACGGGATCGCCGCGATGCCGAGCAGCCCCGCCGGCATCACCAGCACCGACACCACCGGCATTGCCGCGAGATTGGCGAGCACGCCATAGGGCGTGATGCGGTGGAAGTGAAACGCGGCGTAAGGCGTGGTGGCGAGACCGACGACGAATGACGCCAGCGCCAGCGTCGCGATCTCGCGCCCGCCCCACAGCGCGGCGCGCGCCACCTGCGAATTATCCGGCGTGGCGAACAGCTTCGGCATCCCGATCTGCACCAGCGCAACGAGGCCCAGCGTCGCCGCGAACGACATCTGGAAGGTTAGACGCTAGTTCCTGGATTACTTGTGAATTCATCGTTTTAACTGGCGTCCCGTAACTTACTCCGGGATTTTTTCCGGGATTCCGCGAGCCGTTCAACGGCCACGGCAACATCTTCGTCGAGCACATGCGCATAGCGCAGCGTACTCTTGATGTCCCGGTGATTGAGCGCCTTCTGGACCAGTTTCAGATTGCCGCTGTCCCGCAGAAGCTTCGTTCCAAAGTCGTGCCGGAAGTCGTGGAAACGGAAGTCAGCCACGCCAGAGATGGTGCGGAGGCGCTGCCAAGCCGTCTTAGCGCCCGCATAGGTCAGAGGGTATCGCTGGCCCCTCACCCGGCCTAAGCGCTTGTTGCCGTAGACAGCCACGTAGGTGAATACGAACTCGGGATGCTGGCCCTGCAATGGAAAGAGGATCTCGCGAACCGCTGGTGTGATGGGGAAAACCACGCGCTGGTCGCCTTTGCCGGTCCGTACAATCTGTCGGGCGCCGAAATCCACCTCGGACCATCGCAGTGTCACGCACTCGTTCAGCCGCATACCGCTGGCGCGAACGAAATCAAAAAACGGCGCGTAGTCCACACGCATTACGCTGTCGAATGCGTTGGCCTCCTCGATCTTCAATTCGCGGACGCGTTCCAATGGCTCAGAGAGCAATAAATCTTCCCATTTAGGCTCACTGTCGAACACGGCGCCCTCGGACCTAGCGAAGGTGAATAGCCGTTGCAGCACCTTTGTCGCCGACCGATTGACCGTGGCGTTAGATATCAACGGTAAGGCCTGTTCCTCTTCCTTGGTCCGCTTGCCGCGGCGGGAGACGCGCTGGCCGCGGCGCCATGCAACCAATTCCTTGGCTGCCTTGTGGTCGATCTCAGTCAGCGGCTTTGCCTTGCCAAAATACTCGATCAGGCGCGCGAGATTGGTCTCAGTGGCCTTTGGCTCCGAGTCGTATTGCGCGCTATCATTCCAGAGGCGATCGGCAACGTCATCAATGGCCAGCGACGCCTTGGACCGCCGCGTCGCCTTCACTAGCGCCTTGGCTTTCTCTAGCTCTGCAGCCTCGAACCTTTCCGCGTCTCGTCGAGTCGTGCATTTCGTGCTGCCATGAAACCGATGACCTTGGTGCTGGAAATCGTATTGGTAGTATGGCGAACGCTTGTCACGATAGACTGACACGGCACTTCCCTCCTGCGGCGGCGCTCAAGAAACTCTTGGATGTCTTGCTCTGCGTATCGCCTTCGTGGCCGCTTCTTTCCGCGCCCGACGTTGATGTAAGCAATTTCGCCGTCGTGAGTGAGCGCGGCGAGTTGGTCTTCAGTGATATTGAGTCTCACAGCCGCCTGCTCGGGTGTGAGCAAGCGGCTATTATCGTTAGCGTGACTAGGAGTCATGTTCAGGATGAGCGTTAAGCACCACCTGTCCTACGAGAGATAAATTCTTTGACATAATCGGTGGCGGATTCCGGAAGCCAAGAACGGCCTACACCGGCCATTATATCATTGTCGGCTTCTTGATCCTGAAGGTCAGCAAAGAGATCGTAATAAGCGTCGAGTACACTGGGTTCGATCGAGTCCACGGTTTCGGCCAACCGAGTGAAAATCTCGGCGCGAGGTTGGTCCCCCTTCGATTGAGCAAATTCAGATGCACCCTGGAATTGAAGCTTCAGTAGGTCATTTGACACGGTTTATCCCCATAAAATCCCGCTCGCCGCGCCACCATTGGCGCAAGCGTCTTCGTTGCCCCGCGAAGGGGCGTCAGTTTGATTTTTTCGGGGTGTCAGCGCGCCCCGGATAGCAGTTGAAGAGCTTTACCTCGCCAGCTTTCGCTGACGCACAAGCCGCCCAGAATGGCGCGCCGCTCGGAGAAATGGGTGGACGATCCGAGCGGCGCAAGGGGTGGGCTGCAACTTTTTTACGACTCGCCCATGAGCCATAGAATTATACCGCAGGCGCGCCGGCCCTATGCCATGCCTCGGCAGGTTGGTGCGGAAAGTACCGCGAGGCCAGTTGATCGTTACAGAAGTCCGCAAGGCCGTGGTCTCGCCGGTCAATCCCGTGGCTGCGCTCGATCCAGAGGGCCAAGCCTGCTGCGCGGCGCGCCATTCGATTCGACCATTCTTTGCAACGCTTCTCGTCCCACATATGGGCTTGGTCGACATCACCGGCCTCGTCATAGAGGAAGACGACCTGCGCAAGCGCATCAACCGCAGTTATCGGACGCACGTATGACATGTTGCGCATAGTGGCGTAGGCGGCATCGAATTCCGCATAATCGTCGGATTTGCCGTTGTTCTGTTTGTCTTCGAACGACGCCCAGAGACAACGAAAAAGCGAGAGCATCGCCGAACTAAGCGACTCCGGGATAACTTTGCGCGGTTCTGTTTGGGGGGCAACTTTCGGTGTAGTTTTGCGGATAGCCATGGCGCAGAAGATCCTTTCGCGTCGAGGTTAGAGCCGGTGCAGGCGTTCCAGCGCTTGCCCGGCTCGCCAATTTATGACATCATCAAACCATGAAGTCAATAATAGATAGCGCTAAAAAACGCAAAAAGGGACGCCCGCCAGTGGACTCCATCGCGGTCAACGTGCGCTTGCCTATGGACGCGGTTTCCGAGATAGACGACTGGCGCCGCCAACAGGAAGACCTCCCCGGCAGGCCGGAGGCAATAAGAAGGCTGGTTGAGTTGGGGCTGAGGGGGAGGACTAAGGGAAGCGCATGAAAGGAATGAAGGCAGTAATGGGATTAGGATTAGGCCTCGCCCTGTTTTCAACAGTGGCGAGCGCTTCCCCCATTACCTTGATCTGCACTGGCAGTCTGACCTTTGCAAAACAGGGA
Source organism: Afipia sp. Root123D2 (assembly GCF_001425835.1). Lineage (GTDB taxonomy): Bacteria > Pseudomonadota > Alphaproteobacteria > Rhizobiales > Xanthobacteraceae > Afipia. The sequence goes on along the minus strand of NZ_LMDP01000001.1, from coordinate 1,289,333 downwards.
TCGCAAAAGATTGAGAGCGAGACCGCAATTGTAGATTTCGATGCTGGGTCGTTTAAGCCCCCGCTATATCCAGCGCTGCCAATAACTCGCGTTGATGAATCGAGTGTCAGCTTTGGAAACGAACGGGCAGACGTCTCGACGCAGGGCGGCCTCGACCGCATATCCGGTAGTCTGTGGATGAATGTGATGAGTACCGCCGACCGAAAGAAGTTAGGGGTCGGAAAAGGTGCACAATTCATGGCCTGGATGTCGGGAAAGTGCGCGCCAGCAAAAAGAATGTTCTGAACAAAACCGAGTGGTACCGATAATTCCAAGTCTTGTTGCGCTTGGTTCGGGCAAATCCCGGCGATACTGCCAGGTTTCCGCCTCGACGGCTAAACCGCCCCTTTCCCTCGCACCGACTTCATTACAATCAAATGTTTCGGCCGCTCGGGATAAATGAATTCATCGCCGAGCATCCAGCGGCCGTTGAACTTGTCCCAGAATCTGATCGCGTCGAACTGCCGGATGAAGTGATAGGTGCACCAGCGTTTGCCCTCTTGCTCGAACACTTCGCCGGTAGCATCGAACGGCACATCGTTGAACCGGCAACATTCGCTTATGTCGTCATAGCGCTCGCGCGCAAAGAAGTCCTCAAGCGCGACGTGATAGGGATGGGTTGGCTTCCAGTATCGACGGTGCTGCACCACGGGGCCGCGCTCAGTGAAGGCCGGATTTTTGTTTAGAAGCTCAGGGATGCGCGCGATGGTGCCAGCGATCCGGCGGGCTTCATCGCTGGTCAGGTGACCTTGGCCGAAACTCCAATGCTGTAGGTCGTCCCGGCAATAGACGCTGGCGAGGGTCACGCCGTTGGAATCCTTCACCAGATAGCCGTGCTGGGTGACTTCCACCCGCCAAGGTGGTGGGAAACGGCGTTTTGGCTCTCTTGACAGCATGAGAACAAAATAAGAACATCGGCCAAGCTTGGTCAATGAGGAACCGTGCCATGCTGTCGGATATTCTCAGCGAACGCTTTCAATGGGCGTCGTACTGGTTTCTGGAAGGATCAGAATTTCGCGAACTTACCGATGAAGAGTCCGCAGCCGTGCACCGCTTCGAAAAGCTCAGCGAAACAATTGCTGCGATCCCGCTGCCGTTGCTTGAACATGCCGAGTGCCTGGCGCAGGCGAACGATGAAAAATTCAACGCCACGTTCGATCAGATGATTTCGCGGGTGGGACGGGGCTACTACCCGGACACCGCGGAAGAGTTTGTCAGGACGTTGAGCGGATTCCTTGAATCCGCTTAGATCGCACTGCGATACGAGCGGAGCATTGTGCGGGCATCCTAGGTCGCGCTAGGCTTGGTGCGGGTCTGGGGAGATTTGAATGAAAAAATCGTTCGGGGCGCTGTGCATCACAGCATGCCTTGTTGCGTTCAGCAGCGCGGTCGCCCGTGCCGACATATCGGAAGATCTAAAGTTCTGCTCAACTCTGAAAAATGGAAAAGAGCGTTTGGCGTGCTATGACGCTGCAGCGCGGATTGAGAAACGCCAGCCGGTTCATCTCCGCTCCTCGTCGCTGGCGCTGACCAGAAACACGGTCACCGTATCAAGCCCCAACATTCCGCTAAAGAAGGAGTTTGCGGGCGCTTACGTTGTGGGCGTGGGAGGCTACGACTTCGGTGGAGACAATCCGGGATCGTTGCCATTTGCCCCTCCTACCCTTCCTATGATGCAAGGTGCTTTAGTAGGCGCCGCTGCAGGTTGGAATTTTCAGAGCGAGAACATTTTATTTGGCCTTGAAGGGCGCGCCTTATACTCGATGTCCAAGGCGGAGCGTTCTGACTCGTTCGTCGGCACTCCGATTTCTTTTCCTTATTGGTCCGGCTGGTGCCAGAGCTTTGGCGATCCCTTCTGTACGACCAACGCCAGTGCACCGCAGTTTCCCTTTGGTTTCCCATACCGGTCAGCGTTCGCGCTCACCAACAAGCTCGAACGCACAGCTGCATTCGACGCGTCCGCGAGGTTTGGTAGCGTGATTGCCGACTCTCTAATTTACGCAAAATTTGGCGGCGGCGCCGAAATGATCAAGTCAACATCGGTGAGTGACAGCACAGCACGCCTGACCTGCAACAATCCAGTTAGCGTGGTTATTCCGACAGGTCCAGATTCCGGAGACGCTTACGTTGTAGGCTGCGGGTCGATCACAGGCGGTACGGTTTCCGTCAGAACGGCTAACACCATTCAGCCTTATCTCACTGTCGGCCTCGGCCTCGAAAAGAACTTCGGCAGACTGTTCGCGCGCGTCGAGGGCGAAGTTCAAACTCATTTTATGCCAGCCGGCATTAACGGGTTGGGAGCGGTCTATTACACCACTCAGATAACAGCCGGATTGGGCTACAGATTCTAAATGCCTGAACGTCTCAGTTTTGCCAGTTTGGTTTTTGCGCGATGACGAGAAAAAAGATGGACATTGCAATTTTTTGGCTTCCGCTGATTGGGGGCCTTTTACTCGGCGGCGTAGCGATCAGCGGATGGTATGGAGGGGATAAATCGTTTGGACTGTGGATTGGCTTCACAGGACTCATACTTTTCTTGCTTGTGGCGGCCATCCAAATTCAACAATTCATCTGGCAAAACGTAAATCAACCGGACATTGACCTGGTCGCCTCTACGCAACGAGCCGTACTGAAATGGAATCCATCGAAAGGTGAGGCTTTTACGATGTTTAATGAAGGCGATCAGTTACCTCGTGGGCACTGGGCCGTACCAAAGCTAAAGCTTAAAAATAAGAGCACCTATAATGCGCTGGATGCAAAGATATCGTGGAGTGTTGCCCCTTACGATCTACGAAAACTGTTAGAAAGCCCCTCGCTTCAAAAAAAGAATATTGCCGTACTACCAGGATCACAAGTGCAGGTAGGAAACACCATTTATGATGTAACTCAACGGCACGACTTACCGATTATTTTCATTACTCGTGACACTGATACGTTCATTCCGCTCAATATTTGGATCAATGCGGCGCTTTTCTTCGCGGCCAGCCTACCGCCAGAACCGGGATCTCACTCGCCGACGTACTTTCTTGATGCAGTGATTAGCTGGAATATTCCGGACGGTGGCCAACCAAAGCGCTTGCGAGTCAAGGCGACCGCTACAAACATGGGTCCTGCTGGGGGCCTGGACGACGAATTCAGTGCCCTCATTGATTTTGAAGTCGAACAAAGGCCGCAATAGTACGTCGGCCGATTCAAGCCACCCTCCTCAGCGCCCACTTCCTCGCCTTCTTCATTAGCCGTTCCCGCTTTAGCCGCGACAGGCCAGCGCCATCCCGCCCCGCTCGCCACTGCGCCCAAACAATCGGCTGCGGCTCGATTGGTCTCTGAGTTTTATGGCGACCCTGTCTGGTCCATAACCATCTCGATCAACTTGGCTATTTTATCACGCGTCAAATCCCCGGAATTAGAAATGTAAGGTTCAGCCTCTGGATCAAAAACAAACGGGATGCCTTTTGATGTTCCACTATCCCCCACGCGCGTAACTACAATGTTCCCGTATAACGTCGTAATGCTTGTGGGAGCACCATTTCCAATCGTGAAGGACACTCCTACCGGGCGATGATCATTGAGCCCGACCTGAGGAGCGAAAGAAAACTGATCGTCTCCTAGGTGGTGCTTAAGCTCATTCAAAAAGGGAATAACTTCGCGTTATAGCGCATCTTTGCAATACTCGATGTCAGCAGTTCGCTTTTCCGCATTATCGTTGGCAATTCCAGTTTGCCTTTCCCTTTCAGCGACGGCGGCCGCGATCTTCGCCTTAAATTTATTAGCCAATTCTTCAGCGTTCATTTTTGGCTCCAATTGGTCAGATATTCCTAGATAGCCTATCCCGGTCTGGCGCCCTGGCATCGGGCCGGACCATCAACCTGCGGCCAATGCGAAAGCGCGCGGGCCCGGCTCCAAAGATCGCCGGCATACCGCGCGCCCACGCCACCCGACTAGTGCCGGGCGTCAGTCGACTCCTTCCCGCTCTCGAACTCTTCCAACGCCTCTATGAGCTGGTAGTCGTCCAGCACATTAAAAAGTTCGTTGATCGTTCGCTCGGGATCTCGAAAGCCGGGCTCGACATACGCTGACAGGACAAGCTGAGCATCCCTCACCGCGGCGGCTATTCTTTGTTCGGGGGTCATACGCCTTACTCACTCAACGCAACGCTACTTACCCCCGAACGGTTTCGACCTGCTCTCGTTCCACGGGAGGCGCGGGAACATCGCAGAATAAGCGATGTTCTATCCTCATGTCTGACGCGCCTGACTATCTGATGGCCCACGCCAAGAGGACCCTGCTGGAGGCTCGCACACTCCCTCCAGGGCCGATGAAGTTTTGGCTGCGACGGATCGGTGGAATCTACCACCTGCTCGCAAAGCAAGGCGCATACTCGAATATCGAGTTCCTCAACGACTATCGGGCTGTAAAGCAGGTCGAGCACGATTTGCGCCGCCGCTCGTGATCTCCATGGAACCAACGGGCCCGCCCGCAATTGAATCGCGATTGTGTAATGTTGCGTAGGAGTGCGTCCATGGCCCCGCGAGCCAATTGGAAGGGTTTTTTGCGTCTCTCGCTCGTTAACTGCCCGGTCGCATTGTATCCGGCAACTTCCGACGCTGAGAAAATTAGCTTCAATCAGATCAATCGAAACACCGGTCACCGCATTCGGTATCTCAAGGTAGATGCGGAATCCGGTGAAGAGGTTGAGGCGGAAGACATCATAAAGGGCTATCCCGTCGACAAGGACACCTACATACAAGTCTCCAAGGACGAGCTTGAAAACATTGCACTAGAGTCCACGAGAACAATCGAGATAGACGAATTTGTCCATAGAGACGATATCGATCCTCGTTATCTAATCCGACCGTATTACCTGGTCCCGGATGGCAAAATTGGTCACGATGCTTTCGCTGTCATTCGCGAAACCATCAAAAGCATGGGCATGGTGGCGATTGGTCGCGTTGTTCTGACGAACCGCGAACACATCATCGGGCTAGAGCCGCTCGGCAAAGGCATCATGGGTACTTTGCTTCGCTATCCTTATGAGGTGCGCTCCGAGAAAGACTACTTCGACGATATCCAAGACGTGAAAATTACGAAGGACATGCTCGACCTAGCGAAGCACATTGTCGAACAAAAAACTGGTCAATTTGAACCCGAGAAGTTCGAGGATCATTACGAGTCGGCCCTTGTTGAACTGATCAATAAGAAACGTGCGGGCCAAGCAATAGACGCCCCTGCGAAGTCTCGGACTTCCGGTAACGTTATTGATCTGATGGACGCTCTCCGGAGTAGCCTAAAGGACGTCAAGCAGCCGACATCTGGGGCAAAACCTAAAAAAGGAAAGAAGCGCGCTGCTGGACAAGGCGAATTGCTGCTTCCTATCAGTGGCAAAGGCGAAGCCAAGGCAGAAAGGAAGAAAGCTGAAAAGCCTTCGAGGTCGACAGCGCGGTCACGGAAGGCTGGCTGACAGGCGCTCATCACCTTGCACGGCCTCAAGCGATTGGTAGAGTTAGCTCTGCTCAATGCTCGGGCTAGCCTAGCGCGCGATATCGAAAGGAAGCTTTCGGTGAAACAAAGCCGTGACCACACTGGCGTCGATGAAATGCAACCCTCAAAGCGCAAAAGGCGGACGCTAACCTGGCTGGATCTCTTGCCCCTGATCGTTGGGTTCGGCTGTGCAGTCGCTATGTGGTCGGCCGGCGTGGTGTGGGTGATCTATCGGTAAAACTATGTCCAAACGCCACCATTACCCGCACGACGACGGCCTTTCCGAATTGGCGCTGGGGTTTTTTTTCGGCCTCGGCGCAGGCCTGTGTTTAGTCGGGCTAGCGGCTGTGCTGGTTATCGCGTTCGTCCCGCAGTGGATTCCACCGACGATACTTGGGCTGTTAGCACTTCACTAATCGCGCTGCTTGCGCTCGCTGCACCGCAAACCGTACTGACAAAGCGGCGAGACTGTGCCTAGAGTGGAGAATGGGAAGCTCAGCGCCTTATTGCCCAACGTGCAGACAGCCGATGACGTCCATGTTTAAAGGACGGAAGAAAACATTCATCTGCTCAAAGTGCGACGAAGATCCGCTGGAATCTTCGAAGCTTCAGAAGCTGATCCGGGCGGTTAAGCCTCCGAAGGATTCGTCCGAAATTCCTGGCGAGTGATTTGCCCAGCGAATGCGCGCGGACTAAAAGTCACCGACGCCATTTGCGGTTCAACTTAAAAAATCAGATCAGCCTACAGACCAAGACTGGAAGATGCGCGCGAACCATGCATCCACTTCCTCCGGCGTGTTCATCATCATGTCGACATAGGAGCCGAGGCAAAATTTACCGGCAACCGACGCGCCGTACCTGTCATCTGCATCTAGCCTAACACGCGTGCAGTTCAACACCCCGGCGTCGATGATCTCAGCCGCCGACAGATGTTTTCCATTCAAAGTAAAATAGACGCCATTGGTGAGGTCCCACGCCTTCCACTTGTTTTCGTGGAATACCTCGAAAATGATATGCCCATCGTCGACGCCGTTACGCTCTTCGCGGGTCAGAAGATTGATTTTGCGCGCCTGGTAACCGAACTGCGGAAGCATCCACACCATCAATCCGGCGATGTATCCGCACCGTAGCCGCCACTTGTGAGTCCGGCCGGCATTTGCCATGGCTTGAAAATCTGCCTGCTCGTCCTCTGTACCATGTTCATGATGCCAGGACGCGCCCGAGATGAACTCATAAAGCCCACCCTTTGTCATGACCAATCGGGATTGAATCGGAGAACTTCCCCCATCCCAAAATCGGTAAAGGCCAGCACGATTGCAATCGAAGCCCTGACCAGCAAAAAGGTAGTTGCCGGGAGCCATGGTGACGGCATCACTCGGAAGAACCCTAGCCGCCATCGTGGATGACAGAGCCTCGGCAGGTGCGTTCGACGAAAATAACTTTACGACAGGCCGTCGTTCCGTGGTGGCAGACGCCGGGGCGGTGACAGCCGAGAGCGCGATCGGCGTGAATGCCACTAGTCCACAGAAGTTGCGCCGGGATACTGCCATTGAGGCAACTTACCGACTGCGGGGCAAACGATCAATACCAGGCCCACGGACATCCCTGGACGTCCATTACCAAGCCCCATATTGTTGACCCATTTGGGATCGGGTTCATTTCGATGGTTTATTTCTTAGTCAGCGGCGCCGTTGCGCTCGCTCTTATTGTCGTTGTGGTGGCGGGAGTCATCGCGAAACTTCGTGAGATGGAGCCGCCAAATTGGCGATAGCTCCCGGTCGAGGTCGCGCTGGCTGCGGCACTCACTCCCGCCAATCCAGCGTCAGACCATGAATCTTTACGTTTTTCCCGTTGAGTGTCTTGATGCGCGCCGCGAATGATGTCCCTGCAGTGCAGGCGGTGTCTGCTGTCTCTGCTACACTTCGTCCGCCCTGACTATTGGCGGTAACGAGCGTCAGTGTCGCAGCAGCCCAGTTCGATCCGCCGTCGCAAGTCACCTCGACTGTCAAATCAGTATTAAGTGTCGGCGTCGCAATGTTGTCGTATTCGAGAAGAACGCGGCCATTACTCACCGACGAGTCCGCGGTTTGCGCGGCTGTGACCAACGTCATGTTGTTGGGCGTGCCAACATAATTGATCTCCATACGCCAATCTTCAGACGATGGGAGATTATTGGTAATCGCGGTGATAGTTGCACCGCGACCAGACCCATAGCTAGCGCTGTTAGCCGCCGTGTCGAAAAATACGTTTGGTGTACCGGATACAGGGGTCACCACCAACCAATAGACTGTGCTGCCTGTCACGGACGGAGGCGACCCGAAGGTGAACGTTTTCGCCCCACTGGTCGTGATCGACGTTCCTGAACTTGAAGAACCGATCTTCGTTCCCGGAGAACCGGAATTATTCGAATAGAGGCGCGCCTCCCAGGTGCCGCCGGTAGTGACGCTGTTAACGCTCATGCGGGCAGTATCAATCGTGCCGTCCGATGGTGCGGTAAATTGCATCGCAAGGCTTTCCCCGTCCGATGACTGTCGACCGCCGCCACCGGTAGAGCTGAGGGCGAACGTTCCAGTCGTTGTACCCGAGATGGTTGGCGCGACATAGCCATCGGTCGAATTTACCGAATAGTTGGACGAGGCGCCGGTGTTGATACCATTCGACGCGTCGTTGGCGCCCTTGAACCCGACGAGCCCTCCTGGCTGGTAGGACACCTTCCCAAAGCCAAACTGATAAACCTTGGCAGCCCCCTCCGGATTAATCGGTGCTCCGCACCTATCCGGCCAATGCTTCAGAATGCGTGATTCAACACGGTCCGCATAAACCGTTGTCAGCTGCGCAAAAGCGCCAACGGTGAAGGCCGACCCTCCCGCCAAGCCGGCATCGCAAACCTTAAGCCCGCGTTGCGCTTCCAGCGCCAGCATGCCATGCGAAACCGGATCGGAGATTCCCAGACGCTCGGTAAAACCACTGCCAAACTCATCAGCTTTTTGGTTTCCTATCACCAAACGTAGCGAATGTGATGTAAACGCCGGCGAGTAGTTCCAACAGTCAGTATCGCACCGAACGAATTTGAACTCCTTGTCAGTTGTCTTGGCGTTTAGTTTGAAGAATTGCCGCTCACCGTCCGGGGAGAAGCCACCCACATAGAATCCGAGGTTCAACTCAGGACGGCCATCGACGAAAATCTCGATCATTTTTGGGAGGATAGCCTCGACGTCGGCGACGACCTGATCGATTGTCACGCACATCTGCCCTGTCATTCCGAGTTGTCGACACAACTCAAGCGGGCCGCTAATACCGATCGCGCATCGCGCATGAGGAAACGCGAAAACCTTTTGGCCGATGGTGACCATACGGTTGGTATTCGGATCAATGAATGCGCCGTCTGAGAAGAAATGGATGGCGTCGTGTGTCTGAACAACGTTGAGAGCGGTCATGGTTTTCCTTTGAAGAGCGAGCCGGTACGTCCACGGTCGCGCAGTAGAGATGTTGCGAGCCCGCTTGACCGGCACATGCAGCCGTGCGGTTATTCGACTTTTGGGTCGCGAGATGATTTTAGAGAATATTGCGGGGGTGCTAGCGGTCTTGGCGGGGTTCGCGCTGGTGGTGCGCTGGTGGCAAAAGCGGCAAGACGTTATGCGGTACGTCGAGCGGCGCGACGATTAGTCAAGGATGTCGTCGGGCTCCTCTGCTGGCGCCCAATTGATTTTCGATGCATCCGCCGGCGTCGCGCCCATGCTGCTGAGACAGAGCCTCAACAAGCTCAGCGATTTCGTTCCCATCTCCTGGCCCGACTCCAATCGCGCACGCAGCACCGCGGCAATGCTCACGATGCACCGGTCGCTGACGCGCAACCAGGGAAGTTCGGACTCAAGTGAGCGCCATGCGGATTTCTGGCCTTCGTTTAGCCAGGCTGGCGGATCACCGATCGGTGACGCGGTTGGCGTGTTTCGCTTATAGCGGTGTGGATTCTTGATGTGGCGGCCTTCGACTTCTGCTCTGGCCGTTGGAGCACGTGGTCTTGCCAACTTTCGCCCCTGGGGGTTTGATTTGTGGACACGTGTGAAAGTGGGTGCCGCCGGTCCTTAAGACGGAAGGTCGGAGACTTTTTTTCGATCAAGATTGGTGGCGGTCACCCAAGGGAACCGAGGATGACCGCCCTGCTCACCGGTTTGCGTCCGACCAGCGAGCGAACCGCGCACGCCGCACAACGCGCGCGGTTGGTTGGTTAGGTGCTGACCGACAGGTCGCCGGAGACCAACGCTTCCGGGCGCGTCACCACGAATGCGAGACGCGACTCAACGCGCACGGTCGCCATATTGGTAGAAAAATTGTCCCCGTCCTCAGTGGAGATAAGGACTTCCGTATCCAAGCGATCGAAGATGAAGCAGTTGTTTGCAAACTGCCCGACGAGAAATTCTCCCGCGGGGATGGACTGACTGGTGACAACCGGCAGATTCCACAACCGCGGCACCTGCACTCCGAATGGCGACTGTTGCGCGATGTAGCGATTTTCGCCGTCCTTAATTCCCAGCAACGAGCGCCAGTCCGTGCTGTTAAGCACAATGCCATCGGCAACCGCGTTCGCCTGCTCAACCTGAGCGAGAGCCGCGTTGATTCTATCGAAGGCTTGTTCCGCGTCGGTCGTGAACGGTGGCGCGTAAGCAGTCGCCTGTGGCACGATTCCATTCAGGTTTTGGCCGGTGCCGTTGCCGGTTAGAAGCTGCTGCTCCTCAACGTACTTCAGGCCGTAGGTGCCGCGTGAACCGACATAGGCTGCAAGGCTGGGCCCGTCGTCCAACATTTGCCGGCTAATCTTGAAGATGTGAGCCAGCGTACGAACCGGCGCGGTCAAAAGATTGAAGGTGATAGCCGACTCAGGCTTTGCAGTTGTCTCAGTTACCGGACGCGCGTTATTCGAAAATCCGGTTTCCTTAACCCACTCGACTGAGTTGCTGGTGGTGCGCGCCTGCGTGCATAGATCACGGATTGTAAGCTGGCGTTCATAGGGAGTGACGATGCCAGCCACGCGCATACCAGGGACCAACGACGTCCCTGCGGACCGGCCGGCGCCAACGGTCGTGTCTGCAGAGGTGATCGCGGCACGCTCACCGGTGATCTTCACAACTGCCTTGCCGCGGAAGGTCGAAGTGAGATCCTTGATCTCCCTCGAATCCAGCAGCGCGGCAGCAAGTGGATTGTTGTCGTTCGCGGCAACGTAATTGTTCGGCGCATCTTCCGAGCGCGCAGCGCGCTTTTCCAGTTCGCCGATGCGAGTGCTGTGATCTTCGCGGACCTCCTTAAAAACTTCGGTTAGCTTGGTGATAGAGTTGTTCAATTCACTCAAATTAGTAGTCCTTGTAAATGCTGCAATGTACAGCGATGGAATTGCGCAGGGCAGCAAGCGCGTCTTTCATTTCTTCGTCTTCACGGTATTCATCGAGAAACGAAAGTCTCTCACGCGCCCACAGCGGCACGTCTTCGCCGTTGGCCTCGGCACGCTTCTTTTCTCTGACCGCCGCTTCGATCTGGACGATGTGGGTTGCGAGCGGGTGACCTCGCTTTGCTAATTCCGCGAGCGCTTCTCGCGCGGCAGTCAGTGGCGAAGGCGAGAATTCCGACTGGCCGTTTCGCTCGGCGAATTTATCGTGGCCGTAGTGAATGGCCGGAGTGGTGTTGAACATTAGGTTTCCTTATGTTTAGGCGAGTGCCGCAGCCAACCGGCCTACGGCTACGGCTTCGTCCGCGTCGTGTGGCGTGTAGCCCTGCATTTCGAGGATTGCCGCAGCCAGGTCGTCGCCGCGGATGACGACATGACGAGCCGCACCTTCGGCATGGGATGCGCCGTACCGGAGGTGGTGCGCAGCGGTTGAGATGGAGACGCCGGCTGGATCAAGCTGGACAATCACTGACTGCAAACCGGCAACGGCCGCGCGGCCAGATATCCACGCCTCAATCAGATCGACGAGCACAAGGCCCTCCGCTGACTGCAGGCCGGCAAATTCACGCACTGATTGACCGGCAACACCGATGCCTCTGTCGGCGATGCAGGCGAGCGTGAGATAGGAAAGCTCTAATGGAGAAAGTCGAGGGTTCGACTTGCCGGATCCTTTTGGTAGTATGCCTGCATCTGACGCCGCGACCAGCAAGGCGCTTACGCGTCCGTGCGATAGATTCAACCGGCGCGAAATAATCCGCGCCGCCTCGCCCTTCATCATGGCGACGCTCCATAGCTTCATGATTTCATTATTTTCAATGCAAACCCCGACGCGGTTACATCCGCCGCCGCCGGAAAAATGTTGCCGGAATCGAACCGGCTAATTGCACATCACGTCGGGGAAATAATGCCCCTCGAATACATACGGTCCGGCGATATTATTTATGCCGCCCGCATCTGTCGGGGAGTGTTGTCATTCGCCGCGACAGGCATCTTCCTTGGCCTGCCGCGCTTTGCTCTTTCGGCGGGTATCTCGGCCCATTGATCTGCAGTCTGGTCGATCAGGGCAATCATCGCGTTTTCCACCGCGCTAGGGTCGCCGTAACAACCGGCTCTGCCGGCCGCTGCGTTGCCGTGCACTGCCCTTCCCATGAAGCCAACATCAGCGGCGCAGCCAGTATCCAACCGCTCAACAGGGCCGGGCGTGGCCGTCCACAACGGCATGATCTCCACCCAATGCATCGCCCGTTGCCGCCGGTAGTCTTCGCCCTCTGAGCCGCATTCCCTGAACTGCGAGCGCTCCGGGAAGACGCCGGTCGCCGGCAGGTCCAGGTGCCGCGCATTGACATTTGCGCGCGTGGCCTTCGTCTGCCGGCGGCTGCCCTTGCTCTGCCGATATTTCTCCGCGGTGGAGTGCCAGCGTCCGTCCAGGCCCAACCATTTCGAATGGTCTGCGTTGAACGTCATCCGCGCCGCTTCGTCGAGTTGGGCACCATAAGCAGGTCCCATGCCGGGGAAGCGGCGGTGCAAGATGCGGTTCAGCTCTTCTGGGCTAGGGCGCAGTTCTATTACGGTGTCGGCGCCGAGTTGGTCGTTGTCGTTTGTATGCATGATGTGCACCCATGATGGGTTTCGTCTCAGGCCATTTTCTGGCTCTTAGTTTCGTCCGACTGTGCCGCCGGATCGGAATCAAAACCAAAAAAAATCTGTGCGTGTCGGGGCTGCTGGTATTCAGGTGTCGACGTTTTCCGCGTCGTTAATACCCCTGCGCTTTTCGTCTGTTTCAGTGCGAATTAGTATTGGCGTGCCCATTTCGGGCAGGGAGAAAAATTAGAATGGCAAGTTGTACTGATAAAGGCGGAGATACTTGGGAAATTTACCACGGCAATGATGGCTATCGTTGGCGCAGGACTGCATCGAACGGCCGAGTCGTAGGTGCTGCCACGCAGGGATATAACAACCGTTCTGACTGCGAAGACAACGCCAGGCGAAACGGCATGACCTGTACTCCGAAATAATATCGGTGTGGCCGAGCCTAGCGGCCCGGCCACACTATGTTTCCCTTTCCATTTTGCCCGCGGATTCCTGGACACGCCGGTCGTTAGGTCGATGGTGCTGGAGTGTGATGGTTGCCACTTGGGTGCTCACGCAGCATCCCGTTCTGCATCCAGCCAAGCGGGCCAATCAGCGGGTGGTGGTGGCGGACTTCCGTTGGCTTCAGGTTGCGGCTCCGGTCTGGGCTGGCCATTGCGCGGCCCGTGCCACGACAGGCCATTCTCGTCGACGAGCGCAACGACGACGCGGCCGATAAGCTCGGGCGGCAAGGGCGGCTGGAAATAGAAACCCGCACCGACGACAAACGATTGCAGTTCGTCTTGGCCAGCCTGCTGCACATCCGGTTTATGGTGCTCGGTGGTTATGCTGTGCGTGAATTCCTCACCGCTTGCATCCGACAACGTAAGCACTAACCGGCTCGACGTCTCGCCTTCCACAACGTCCGCCTTGATGATTTCGAGACGTGTCTCGCCTTCCGCGAAAGCATGGGTTGCCTTGGCCTTGCGGGGTTTGGCCGGGTTGTCCGATTTCTGATTGCCCGATTTAGCTGGCCGCTCCTTCGGCTGGTAGCCCGTTGGCGCGTCCTCATCATAACGCTCGTCTTTCAACCAGCGCGCCAACGTGAAACGCGGTGCATCGGGTTTGCCTTGCGCGGCCCAAGATTGTTGCCATGCTGCCGCCGCCTCAATCACGGCAGCCAAATCCGTTTCCGGCGGTAACGCATTCCACGCCGCGCGGGCTTCCTTTTTACCGCCAGCACGCTCCTTGCCGTAGGTGCGCCATAGGAGATCAAAGGTGGGCTCGGCGTCGGCAAGGGCTGCGCCCTCTTCCTCCGCCGCACCGCCCGCAGCGGTGGCCGCAAGGCCATCCGCAAGCGGCGGCGCCGTAGGCGCGGCGGGGTCAAATCTATCTATCTGTATCTCGGCCTTGTAGGCCGGATTCAGTAGATAGGATTCGGTCACGCCAGTAGGTACACTAGCGCCGCTAGAGGTATCGCCCACGTGACCACCTGAGGTCGTGCCAGCAGGTACGCTAGCGCCACCACTGCCAGAGGTCACGTCAGCAGGTACGCTAGTAGGAAAACCAAAATTCAGGGAGTATTCGGACGGCCTGGTACCCTGCCCTTGCCGGACCAGTGCGATGGCTCCCTGCTCTGCCAGCCGACGCAGGGACGCGACGACGTTAGACCGGCTGGCGCCTGTCGCTCGCTCAAGATACCGCAGGCTGGCCCTGCCGTTCCCGTGTTTCGGGTAATAGCGATCGATGATATGGCGCGCGACTTTGTGGTCCAGGCGGGTCGCCCATGACGTATCGATGATCGCGCCGAGCAGACGATATTGGTCTAGAAGGCCACCCGGCTTTTTTGCTGGTGCCGCTGGCTTGTTGTCCTTATCGGCTGGCTGTGAAGTCATCGGCGCAAGGCTCGCTTCCAAAAGTGTTCTGATAATCAACCACGGCGCGGGCAATCTCATCGACTGCAGCCGGACTAAACGCACTAGTGCGCCCTCCCATCGCGTTCGGCGCGTACACGCGAAACGATTGATCGGGCCGACGCTCGATGCGAAGTCCGAACATCTTGATGCCGTGACAGACCTCGACGTCTGCGTAAGCAATCGTGCCGCTCCCGCGCACAGCGGGGCGAGTCTTTAGGACCTTCAAAGAAAACCTCGCTTTGTTAATCTATGCCTTCGGATTGAGCGCACTTTCGACGGCGCCCTTGACGCCCTCAAGCCACTCTCGCGGCATCGCGGCCAGAGGAGCATTCTCCCAAGATCCGCAATCCTCGCGCTCGTTCCAAATCTTGACTGTCACGGCATCACCGCCGTCATAGAGGAGGTCATCAACGTATCGACCGTCACGCAAAACCATTCCAGGACTCCGTCCTCTGGCTGGTTGCTCAGGTACCTCGCCCCGGCCCGGCCGGTGGCGATCAAGTTAGTTGGCAGGAACCTTGCGAGGGATACAGCGGGGCTGAACCATGAGTGCCGAATTCAAACAGATCGAGGCGCACAATGAGCCACCAGTACCGCGATGACACACCAAACTCGCATGCCTTTCAAATTTCCGTTCTGATCGCCGAGATGGAGCGAACAGTGGAGCTTTTGGGCGAAGGCATTGCCGCGAGCGAAACCCAGGCCAACGTGTTCGACAGGACTGCCATCGCCTATCCGCCCCTCGCCCGATCGCTATGGGAACGACAGACGAAACTAAGACAGACGATCTCGGACCTTCGGCGCCGAATTCCCGCGCCAGTTGTGGAAGAGGCTTAAGTCCCGGCAGCCCCCGGAGGGCGTCAATGCCAGTCGACAGATATACCTAGGCGTCGATGTCTGACGCCGTCAAGAAAGCAATACTAAATATACTTCGGTTCGCTAAATCCCAGCTGCAGCTCAACAATTATTTTTTCTTGCCGTTGAGGGCCGCAGATATCCGACCGGCAATAGTATCTGCCCGCCCTCCGTAGGGCGTTAACGGCCACACCGAACGTACATGGAACGCACCAAACCATTCCGGGACTATTTCCGGGAGTTTGCGCCGCCGTTAGCGGATTTTAGCCCTGCTATGGGCGCTTTTTGTTCGCAGTAGCCGTGATTGGCAACGTCAAAAACATTAGACAATTCAACGAGCTTACAGGCTGAAACGCGGTCTACGTCGTTGGCGCATTCAATTTCTGGAAGCTCGGATGCACCAGCGCCTCCGGTGCGATCATCAACACGACCAGCGCCGCCAGCGCCAGCGTGCGGAACGTCACCGCGCGGCGATCGACCATCACTGCGATCAGCACCACCGCCGTCATGTAGAACGAGCGCTGCGTCGCCACTTCCGCACCGGACAGCAGCAAGTAAAACAGCGCGGCGGCCAGCGCCGCGAGCGCCGACCATTTCTTGATCGGGAACGTCACGGTGAGCGCCGGGATCAGCGCCAGCAGCGCGCGGATGCCGAAGAACACCACGCCCGCCACCACCGCCATGTGATAGCCGGAGATCGACAGCACGTGGCCCAGACCTGAAATGAACATCGCGTCGTTGACCGGCGCGGAGATCGCGTCGCGCCGTCCGGTCAGCAGCGCGGTGGCGATGGCGCGGCTGTCGCCGGAGAGCGTGCCGCGAATCCGCGCGTCGATGGCGTCGCGCATGTCCTGCATCGCCTTGGCGTAACGCAGCTTCCATCCACCATCCGCCGGCGGATCGACCACCTTGATCGCGCCGAGCGCGAAACCGGATGCGCCGATGCCGGCGAAATACATGTCGCGGCCGAAATCGTAGGAGCCCGGCCGCATCGGCGACAGCGCCGGCAACAGCTTGCCTTTCATCTCGATGAAACTGCCGACCGGCGGCGCAGTGCCCTTCTTCACCGACAGCCGCACCCTCGTGAGTTTGGGCGCATCGCGCGCGCTGCTCATTTCAGCGACGCGCAACACGAAGCGGTCGGTGCGCGCTCGCTCTTCATGGGTTTCGACGAAACCCTTCAGCGCCACCGCAAAGACCGGCTTTGCCAGCACGGTGTGCGCGACGCGCGCGGTCTTCAGTGTCGCGGCGGCAAAGCCCGATGCCATCGCCGCGACCATCACAATGGCCGGAAACAACCGCCAGCGCCGCGCCAGTATCGCAACGGCGCACAGCACCACCGCGACCGGCACCACCACCGACGCGAACGGTTCACGGTCGGCGGCGAAATAAAGCGCGATGCCGGAGCCGAACGCCACCGGCACCCACGGCAGCAACCGGCCCGGACCGGTCTCGGCGCGGATCCAGTTGCGCAGCGTCTCTATGAAGGATTGCCAGAGGGTGTTGCCGGACAGCGCAGCATCGGCGCGTGTCGCCATGCGCGGCGGCCATGTGGTGGCCCGCCCCGCATGACCGCGCGGCCGCTTCTGCTCCCCGCCCCCGTTCGCCATTCCGCCGCCCGTGTGCCGGCCGTCCCCGGCGCGATGCTAACGGAAGGGCGCAGCGGCTGAACACCGGAACGGATGGAGAATCTGAGCGGTATTATTCGCGTGTGGGGATCGGTAAAATTCTCCCCGCTCATCTGAGGAGAGAGTGTGAATCTCAGTTGTCATGGGCGGATTTATTCCGGCCATCCCGCTTAGGGACGCACCGTGCCCGCCTCGCCGGGATCACCGGGACATAGGCGAGCGGAAGCGACGCCGTTCTTCGAACGGCTATGCCCGGTGATGACAGTCAGAAGTTGACGCACCTTCAGCGCAACTGGCCCCGCGCCCCTACCCCGCCGCCGACACCTTCGCCCACGTATCGCGCAGGCCGACGGTGCGGTTGAACACCAGTTTGCCGGGCGTCGAATCCTTGTCGCGGACGAAATAGCCCTGACGTTCGAACTGAACGGCGCCGTCGAAATTGTCACTCGCCAGCGCCGGTTCGACCACCGCGCCACTGAGCACTTCGATCGACTCCGGATTGATCTGCGCGGCGAAGTTGGCGGCGTCGGGCTGTGGCGTCGCGAACAGGTGATTGTAGATCCGCACCTCGGCCGGAATGCCCTCGGTGGCGCTGACCCAGTGGATCGTCGCCTTGACCTTGCGGCCGTCCGGCGCGTTGCCGCCGCGCGTTTCAGGATCATACGTGCAGCGCAGCTCGACGATCTCGCCGGATGCGTCCTTGATGACCTCGCGGCAGGTAATGAAGAAGGCATAGCGCAGCCGCACCTCGCGGCCCGGCGCGAGGCGGAAGAATTTCTTCGGCGGGTCTTCCATGAAGTCGTCGCGCTCGATGTAGATCTCGCGCCCGAACGGAATGGTGCGCGTGCCTTGCGCCGCGTCGTCCGGATGGTTGACCGCTTCGAGCTGTTCGATCTGCCCTTCGGGGTAATTCTCGATCACCACCTTGATCGGCCGCAGCACCGCCATGCGGCGCGGCGCACTCGAATTGAGCGCCTCGCGAATGCTGAATTCGAACATGCCGATGTCGACGGTCGAGTTCGCCTTGGCGACGCCGATGCGCTTGACGAAATCGCGCAATGCTGCCGCCGGCACGCCGCGCCGCTGCAATCCGGCGAGCGTCGGCATCCGCGGATCGTCCCAGCCCGAGACGTGACCGCCGCGCACCAGTTCGGTCAGCACGCGCTTGGACAGCAGCGTGTGGGTGACGTTGAGGCGCGCGAACTCATACTGGCGCGGCCGCGACGGCACCGGCAGATTCTCGATGAACCAGTCGTAGAGCGGACGATGATCCTCGAACTCCAGCGTGCAGATCGAATGGGTGATGTGCTCGATGGCGTCCGACTGGCCGTGGGCGAAATCGTAGCTCGGATAGATGTGCCAGGTGTTGCCGGTACGCGGATGATGCGCATTCAGGATGCGATAGAGCACCGGGTCGCGCAGGTTGATGTTGCCCGAGCCCATGTCGATCTTGGCGCGCAGCACGCGGGCGCCGTTGGGAAACTCGCCGGCGCGCATCCGCGCGAACAGGTCGAGGTTTTCCTCCACCGGCCGGTTGCGGAACGGGCTGTTCTGTCCGGCCTCCGTGAGCGTGCCGCGGGTGAGACGGATTTCGTCCTGGGTCTGGTCGTCGACATAGGCCTTGCCGGCGCGGATCAGGTCCTGCGCCCAGCCGTAAAGCTGCTCGAAATAATCCGAGGCGAAATGCAGATGCTCGCCCCAGTCGAAGCCGAGCCAGCGGACGTCGCGCTGGATCGCGTCGATATATTCCTGCTCTTCCTTGGCCGGGTTGGTGTCGTCGAAGCGCAGATGACAGCGGCCGCCGAACTCCTCGGCGATGCCGAAGTTGAGACAGATCGACTTGGCGTGGCCAAGATGCAGGTAGCCGTTGGGCTCCGGCGGAAAACGCGTCACCACGCCCTTGTGCTTGCCAGTGGCGAGGTCCGCCGCGACAATATCGCGGATGAAGTCGCGGCTCGCTTCCAGCGCCGATTCGTCAGTCATTTGGTCCCTTTCAACCCAGTGTGGCGGTTCGCACGCCCGCATCATTTCGGTGCCCGTTCGTTTGCGGGCGTGCGAACCGAAGCCACACTGGAAATACGACTTCCAATGTCCTTTTGAATTCGAAGTTCGCTACGGAAGATGCCGCGAAATGAGGCGAACTTCGGATTCAGGACATTGGGCTCTATGTGCCAAATCCGGGCCGCCGCGCCAAGGGGCGGAGCTTGGTTCCGGAAGGAAGCTGCGCCCCTCGGGGGACCATCCGCAACAGTTCGTTAGCCAGACCGGCAATTTCGCAGGACGGTGAGACAGCCTGCTGCCAGTGTGATAAACGCCGCGCCCAAGAACATCGCGCACCTCCCCATCCGCATTTGAAAGTGACAGCCCGCCCGAAATGACTGAACCCATCGTCACCCGCTTCGCGCCGTCCCCGACCGGCTTCCTCCACATCGGCGGCGCGCGCACCGCGCTGTTCAACTGGCTTTACGCCCGCAAGCGCGGCGGGAAGATGCTGCTGCGGATCGAGGACACCGATCGCGAACGCTCGACCGACGCGGCGATCGGGGCCATCCTCGACGGCCTGAAATGGCTCGGCATCGATTGGGACGGCGACACGGTTTATCAGTTCCAGAATGCATCCCGACATCGTGAGGTCGCCGAGCAGTTGCTCGCCGCCGGCAAGGCCTACCGCTGCTACGCCTCGCCCGAGGAACTGACGCAGATGCGCGAGGCCGCCAAGGCCGAAGGCCGCGCCATGCGCTACGACGGCCGCTGGCGCGACCGCGATCCGTCCGAGGCACCGGCCGGCGTCAAGCCGGTGATCCGCCTCAAGGCGCCGCAGACCGGCGAGACCGTGATCGACGATCAGGTCCAGGGCCGCGTCACATGGCAGAACGAGAATCTCGACGACCTCGTGCTGCTGCGCTCCGACGGTAACCCGACCTACATGCTCGCCGTGGTGGTCGACGACCACGACATGGGCGTGACCCACGTCATTCGCGGCGACGATCACCTGATCAACGCCGCGCGCCAGAAACATATCTACGATGCGCTCGGATGGACCGTGCCGGTGATGGCACACATTCCGCTGATCCACGGGCCGGACGGATCGAAACTCTCGAAGCGCCACGGCGCGCTCGGCGTCGATGCCTATCGTGCAATGGGCTACCTCCCCGCCGCCGTGCGCAACTATCTGGTCCGGCTCGGCTGGAGCCATGGCGACCAGGAGATCTTCTCGACGCAGGAGATGATCGACGCCTTCGATCTTCCGGCCATCGGCCGCTCCGCCGCGCGATTCGATTTCGCCAAGCTGGAAAATCTCAACGGCCACTACATCCGCACCACGCCGGATGATGAACTGGCGAAGGCCTTCGAGGACGTGCTGCAATTCGTTCCCGGCGGCGACGCCATCGCGGCCAAGCTCACCGATGAGACCCGGAGCCAGCTCCTGCGGGCGATGCCGGGACTGAAGGAGCGCGCCAAGACGCTGGTCGAGCTGATCGACAGCGCACACTTCATTTTCGCCGAGCGGCCGCTGCCGATTGAACCGAAAGCCGCCGCGCTGCTGACCCCGGAGACACGAGCCCTGATCGGACGCCTTCACGATACCTTGATGCCGGTCGAACCGTGGACCGCCGCCGCGATCGAAGCGGCGATGCGTGCCTTCGCCGAGCAAAACAGCCTGAAGCTCGGCGCTGTTGCCCAGCCCCTGCGCGTGGCGCTGACCGGGCGCACCACCTCGCCCGGTATTTTCGACGTTCTGGCGGTTCTGGGCCGCGACACATGCCTGAATCGGCTGCAGGATCAGGCGCAGGCGGCCCCTCCGAAAGCGGGATAGGGGCCGTCTTGCAGCGCACTCGCCAATGAGCTACCCATCCTGCTGACCTCATCTGGACCGGAGCTTGCCGCGCCATATATGGCAAGACGACCTCCTCGTCCGCCCTGCCCTCCTGTCATCGGGGACATTTACGATGGATGCAAAAACCAACCAGAAAACCGCAACGCTGACCGCGGACGGCAAGTCCGCGCAATTCCCGGTGAAAAGCGGAACGATCGGGCCGGACGTTATCGACATCAGCAAGCTGTATGCCCAGACCGGCATGTTCACCTACGATCCCGGCTTCACCTCGACGGGAAGCTGCGAGTCCAAGATCACCTACATCGACGGCGACGAAGGCGTTCTGCTGTATCGCGGTTATCCGATCGAACAGCTCGCCGAAAAAGGCGATTTCCTCGAGACCTGTTACCTGCTGCTGTACGGCGAACTGCCGACCGACGCGCAGAAAAAGGATTTCGACTATCGCGTCACGCACCACACCATGGTGCACGAGCAGATGGCCCGCTTCTTCCAGGCCTTCCGCCGCGACGCTCACCCGATGGCGATCATGGTCGCCTCGGTCGGCGCGCTCGCTGCCTTCTATCACGACTCGACCGACATCAACGATCCGCACCAGCGCATGGTCGCCTCGATGCGCATGATCGCCAAGGTGCCGACGCTGGCCGCGATGGCCTACAAATATACGGTCGGCCAGCCGTTCGTGTATCCGAAGAACGCGCTCGGCTTCGCCGAGAACTTCCTGCAGATGTGCTTCGCGGTGCCGTGCGAGGAGTTCAAGATCAACCCGGTCATGGCCGAGGCGCTGGACAAGATCTTCATCCTCCACGCCGACCATGAGCAGAACGCCTCGACCTCGACCGTGCGCATCGCCGGTTCGTCTGGCGCCAACCCGTTCGCCTGCATCGCCGCCGGCATCGCCTGCCTGTGGGGCCCGGCGCATGGCGGCGCCAACGAAGCTGCGCTCGCGATGCTCGCCGAGATCGGCACCGTCGACAAGATTCCCGAGTTCATCGAGAAGGTGAAGGACAAGAATTCCAACGTCCGCCTGATGGGCTTCGGTCATCGCGTCTACAAGAACTACGACCCGCGCGCGAAGATCATGCAGCAGATGTGCCACAAGGTGCTCAAGGAAACCGGGCACCAGAACGACCCGCTGCTGGAAGTCGCGCTGGAGCTCGAAAAGATCGCGCTGCACGATCCTTACTTCGTCGAGCGCAAGCTCTATCCGAACGTCGATTTCTATTCGGGCATCACGCTGAAGGCGATGGGCTTCCCGACCTCGATGTTCACCGTGCTGTTCGCGGTCGCCCGCACCGTCGGCTGGATCAGCCAGTGGAGCGAGATGATCGAGGACCCGCAGCAGAAGATCGGCCGTCCGCGCCAGCTCTACACCGGCGCCACCCGCCGCGATTACATGCCGCTGTCGTCGCGCAAGTAATTTTCACGGCTCTGAAAATGCAGAACGGCCGGTGCTTTTGCACCGGCCGTTCTGTTTGTGCTCCTCACCATGAGGGGCAACCATTCTCGGAAAGCACTCCACTTTCGATGTCGTGCCCGGGCTTGTCCCGGGCATCCCGCGTAGGAAGGCACGTGCTTTACCTAAGCGGGATCACCGGCACAGGGCCGGTGACGACATTGTGTTTGACGAGACAGCGGCGCTTCTTAAAGCGCCCACATCACCCCGCGTTCCGCTCCAGCACCTCGATCACGACATCCGCCGCCGCTTCGCTCGGCGGTTTGCCGGTCGCCATCATGCCGTCAAGGCGCGCGAACGCCTCGACCTGACGACGGCGTTGCGGCGTGTCGGCCAGAATCTCGCGCAATGCGGGCGCGAGATGAGGCGCCGAACATTCCTCCTGATGGAATTCCGGAATCACATTCTCGCCGATCACGAGATTGGCGAGAATGATCGACGACACCCGCACCACGCGCCGCGCGATCCATGCTTCAACTGCGCCGCCACGATAGGCCGTGACCATCGGCACGCCCGACAGCGCCAGTTCGAGTGTGACGGTGCCCGATTTGGCGAGCGCCGCACGCGCGATGCGGAACGCGGCGCGCTTGGCCTCCTCGCCGACGACGATGCGCGGCGGCACCGGCCAGGCCGCGGCGGCGGCTGTCACCGTCTCGACCAGATGCGGCATGGTCGGCAACACCGCTTCAAACGCCACGCCCTGCGCCGCCAGTTGCCTCAGGGTTTCGCCGAACGGCGCCATGTGATGGCGGATTTCACCACGCCGGCTGCCGGGCAGCACCAGCAGAACCGGCGGCTGGGCATCGCGCCGCGCTTGCTCATCAGAATCCGGCCGCAGCGTATCGAGTTGTTCGATCAGCGGATGGCCGACATAGGTGCAGGGCGGCCCGCCGAGGGTGCGATGCTCCTGCGGTTCGAACGGCAGCAGCGCCAGCACGTGATCGACATAACGGCGCATCGCCTTCGCACGCCCCGGCCGCCACGCCCACACCGTCGGCGACACGTAGTTGACGATCGGGATCGACGGATCGCGGGCGCGCACGCGCCGCGCCACCCGGTGGGTGAAATCCGGACTGTCGATGATGACGAGCACGTCGGGTTTGGCCATGAGCACGGCATCCGCCGCCTCGCGGATGCGACGCAGGAGCATCGGCAGCCGCTGGGCCACCGCCGCGAAGCCGATGATCGACAATTCCTCGATCGGGAATAGCGAGACCAATCCTTGCAGGCCCATGGCGCGGCCGCCGATACCGGCAAACGCCACGCCGCCGCCAAGACGTGCGTTGAGGCTGGCCATCAGCGCGGCGCCGAGCCGGTCGCCGGATTCCTCCGCCGCGATCATGAAGACCGTTAGTGGCGCGGCACGCGGCTCGCCGGGGCCGGTCACGCCGGCAGCCCAATGACGAACAGGCCCGCCTTGTCGGCGGCCTCGATCATCGCCTGCGGTTCGGCGACCACCGAATGTCCGGCGGCGATGGCGATGCCCGCAAGGCCCGCTGCAGCGGCACCAGCGACGGTGCGCGGCCCCAGCGCCGGCAGATCGAACCGCAGGTCCTGCCCGGGCTTGGGCGCCTTCACCAGCACGCCGCGTCCCGGTTTCGCGCGCAGGCGGCCCTCCTCGCGCAGCCCTGCGACGCGCGCCAGCAGGCTGTCCGTGCCGCCGATATCCTCGAGGCTGACGATGTGACGATCGATCACGACCGCGCCCTGCCCGATGTCGAACGGCCCGGTGGCGCGCAGCACGTCACGGCCCATGGCAATGTCCGACAGCGCCGCGTCGTCGGGTTTGGCGAACGTCACGCAGCCTTCCGGCATCAACAGATCCGGCGCGACGTCGTGCAGCCCGAGCAGCCGGAAGCCGTCGCGCTCGAACATGTCCGCCGTGGCGGAGAGCATATGATCGTCGCCGCCGCGCAGACCTTTCACAATGGTCGGGATGAGCCGGATGGTTTTCCAGTCGAGCCGCAAATCGGACAGCGCCGGGCGCACCAGCGATCCGATGAAAACAATGTCGCGGCAGCCTTCGCTGCGCATCGCGCTCATCATCTTGCCGAACTGGCCGAGCGCGACCCAGCGGTGGCGAAAGCGATTGACCTGCTCCGGATCGCAAAACCCCTTGAGCGGAAACAGCACCGGCGTGACGTCGCGCGCGCTCAACGACTCCGCCACCGCGAACGGAAGCACGCCGCCACCCGCGATCAGTCCGATGGGAGACGAGATGTCGGCAACCTGATCGGTCATGGTGTGTCCGGAGAGGTCAGGCGTGGTCGTGTTGCTCGGCCGGCAGACAGAGAGAGCGCCGCCGGTCCGCAGCGATAAAGGCCAGGATTTCCGCAATCGCGGGGTCGGTTGCACCGAGAGGCTGGAGCTTGACCAGCCGCTCGGCAAACACGCCGCGTCCATGGAACAGCTTCTGATAAAATGCGCGGATCGCCTTCAGGCGCTCACGGGTGAACTGCCGCCGCCGCATCCCGACAATGTTCAGCCCCTCGAGATGCGCGTAGTCGCCGCTCACCAATCCATAGGGAATGACGTCGTTGCGCACCGCGCAGAGTCCTCCGACCATCACCTGCGGTCCGATGCGGACGAACTGATGGGCGGCGGTGAGCCCGCCCATGAAAACATAATTGCCGATCTCGCAGTGGCCGCCGAGCGTCGCCGATGTCGCAAACACCACATCGTTCCCGACGATGCAGTCGTGGCCGACATGGGCATTGTTCATGAAGAAACCGCGATCGCCGACGCGGGTGATGCCGCCGCCCTTGACCGAGCCGCAATTCATCGTGACGCCTTCGCGGATGACGCAATTGTTTCCGATCACGAGTTGCGTCGGGATTTCGGCGTAGTTCGATATCTGCGGCGGCGTGCCCAGCGAGGCAAACGGATAGATCGTGCAGTTCTCGCCGATCGTCGTGCGCGCGGTGACATTGACGTGAGAGACGAGCTTCGTGTTGGCGCCGATGACCACGTCGGGACCGACAAGGCAATACGGGCCGATCGAGACGCCGTCGCCAATCACCGCGCCATCTTCAACCCGCGCGGTGGGATCTATATTCTTCATTGGTCCTCTCGTCAGTGCCGTTCGGCGGCTGAAAGCCGATTCAAAATCATCCGCAATACGGTCTGGATGTACGTGATCCCAGCCGCCGGTGTGGTCATGATTTGTTACGTATCATGACTTGAAACGGCGGCCGCCAACCTCAGTCCGCGAGCATCGCGCCGATCTCGGCTTCCGCGACGACCTTGCCGTTGACCTTGGCCTGGCCGTGAAACCACCAGATCGCGCGTTTCCGGTTGATGCGGCGCATGTGGTAAAAAATGGTGTCGCCGGGCAGCGCCGGCGTGCGGAATTTGCATTTGTCGATGGTGACGAAATAGACCGCCGTCGGGCGCTGGGTCTCCGTCGCCGACAACATGCCGATGATGCCTGCGGTCTGCGCCATGCCTTCGATCATCAGCACGCCGGGGAAGATCGGCCGGTTCGGGAAGTGCCCCTGGAATTGCGGCTCGTTGACCGTGACGTTCTTGACGCCAATGCCCGCATAGTCGCCGCGAATGTCGATAACGCGATCGATCAGCAGAAACGGAAAGCGATGCGGCAACGTCTTGAGGATGACGTCGATCTCCGCCGCTTCAATCGTGACCGGATAATCTGTGATCTCCCCTTCGGGGACCGGATGCTCCATCAGTCTTGTCCTTCACCCTCGCGCAGTTTCACCGTCGCCTTTGCATGGCCCGAGACGCCCGAGCGGCCGAGCCGCTCGACCTCGAACAGTTCGCGGAAAAATTGTTTGATCGGCTTCGCCGGCGAGCCGCCGAAGCGCGCGCCGGCCGGAATCTCGCCGACCACGCTGGAACGCGCGGCAAGCTGCGCGCCTGCGCCGATCCTGGCGTGATCGCTGACGCCAACCCGTGCGCCGAGCACCGCGCCGTCGCCGAGCGTCGAACTGCCGGCGACTCCGCTCTGGCTGACGATGATGCAGCGCCGCCCGATCATGACGTTGTGGCCGATCTGGACCAGATTATCGATCTTGGTGCCCTCGCCGATCACGGTGTCGCGCAGTGCGCCGCGGTCGACCGTCGTTCCGGCGCCGATCTCGACATCGTTCTGGATCAGGACGCGGCCAGTCTGTGGAACCTTGAGGTGACCCTCCGGCCCCGGAACGAAACCGTAGCCGTCCTGCCCGATCCGGCAGCCGGGATGGATGATGACGTTGTTACCGATCAAGGCATGCAGAACGGTCGCGCCGGGGCCGATGCTGCAATCGCGGCCGATCCTGACATTGGCACCGATCACGGCGCCCGCTCCGATCACCGTGCCCGATCCGATCTCGACGCCGGGACCGATCACCGCGAGCGGATCGACGGTCACACCGTCCTCCAGACGGGCCCCCGGATGGATGATCGCAGATGGCGCGATCCCGTCGGTGTCGAACGACGAGGCCGGCCGCAGGCTGTCGGCATGAAGCTCGCGGGCGATCTGGACGAACGCCGCATAGGGGTTCGCCACCGTGAGCGCCGCGATCCGGGGCGGAACGCTTGCCTCCAGCTTCTCGGTCACGAGACAGGCGCCGGCATGGGACCGGGCCAGATCGTCGGCGTATTTCTTATTGTCGAAGAACGCCAGGTGCATCGGACCGGCGAGATCGAGGGGGGCGAGATCGCTGATGGCGCGGTCGGCCCGTGCTGGGTCAGCCAGACGCGCGCCCGTCAGCGCGGCAATCTCGGCCAGCGTCAGCTTCAAAGGCTGCTTGAAAAACGTCGGCTGCGCCATGCCACCCGCTGCGATCAGGCTTAAAACATCGTCCGGCGACCGGAAACCGGCCGCCGGATAAAATGCGTAAAATCAAGCGATTGGGGACAGTCCAACCGCGGAACCGGCATCTACTTTTGCCGATTTCGCTCTCAGGTCAACCTCAGAACGAGGTTCCGCCGCCGAATCTGAACTCCTGCACGCGGTCGTTCTTGCCTTTGCTGAGCGGCACCGCGTAGTCGAAGCGCAGCGGACCGAACGGCGACTGCCAGATCAGGCCAACACCGACCGAGGAGCGGATGACGTTTTCATTGTCAGCCGTGATGCACTGCCCGATCTCGGCCCAGCACTGCGGACCCTTATAGTCATACAGCGAGCCGGCATCGGCGAAGACGGCACCCTTCAGGCCCACTTCCTTGGGCAGGAACCAGAACGGCATCTGCAGTTCGGCGGTGACGCCCCAATACTTGGTGCCGCCGAGCGCGTCCTGCGTGGTGCTCCCGAGGTCGCGCGGGCCGATGCCGAGCGGTTCGAAGCCGCGGACGAGGTTCGGACCCATCTGGAAGTGATCCAGCATGCGCAGGCCGTTGTCACCCCAGTCGTTCAACATGCCGCCCTGGAAGCGCAGCAGGCCGACGATGTCCGACACGATCGGAGCGTAGTACTTCGCATCAATGGTCGACTTGATGTACTTCACGTCGCCGCCGACGCCAGCGAAGTCCTGAGCCCAGGTGACGAGGAAGCCGGAGTTCGGGTTCTTGTTGTTGTCGAGGGTGTTGTAGACCAGCGAATAACCGACCGACGAGGTCAGGACCGGGCCCTGCGCCAACTCCATCTTGATCGGGATCGAGGCTTCACCGTCCGCCAAGCAGTCCGGAGGTCCGAACACCGGCAGGACTGGATTGGCCGGGTTCAGGTTACAGTTGGTCAGGTTGCTCGGCAGCGTGATTTCCTGGCGCGAGATCGAGTAACGCACCTGCAGCGCGAGGTCTTCGCGAAGCTGGAAGCCGAGGCGCGGGCTGAAGCCGAGCGTCTTGCTGTCGTACGAGATGTAGTTGTTCGAGAGCTGCTGGCGCTGATAGAGGTCCATGCCCAGCGCGACATGGTAGCCGAACAGGTAAGGCTCAACGAACGACAGCGAGTAACCGCGGGCGTACTGGCCATACTGCACGGCCGCCTTGGCGTAGAGGCCGCGGCCCAGAAGGTTGCGTTCGGCGATGCTGACTTCGCCCAGCAGGCCGTCAGACGTCGAGTAACCGCCGGACACCGAGAAGTCGCCGGTGGACTTTTCCTCGAGATCGACATTCAGGATGATGCGGTCGGGAGACGAGCCCGGCTCCTGGGTGATCTTCACCGACTGGAAGAAGTCGAGGTTCTTGAGGCGGCGCTCGGCGCGATCAACCAGCGCGCGGTTGTAGGCGTCGCCTTCGGCGATATCGAACTCGCGGCGGATCACGTAATCGCGGGTACGGGTATTGCCACGGATATTGATGCGCTCGATGTAGACCCGCGGGCCTTCATCGACCGAGAAAACGATCGAAACGGTGTGCTGCTCGAAATTGCGCTCGCCGCGCGGCTTGACGCTCGCGAAGGCATAGCCGCGGCGCGAGGCCTCGATCGACATTTCCTCGACCGACTTCTCGATGGCTTCGGCGTTGTAAACCGATCCGACGCTGACGCGCGACAGGCCGCGGAACGAGTTGGCGTCCAGCGACGGGATGGTGGTCTGGAAATCGACCGATCCGACGCGGTACTGCTGGCCTTCCTCGATCTTGAAGGTGACGATGAAGCCCCTCTTGGCGGGGTCATACTCGGTCAGCACGCCGACCACCTGAACGTCGGCGTAGCCGTTCTTCAGGTAGTAGCGGCGAATCAGGTCGCGGTCAGCCTCGACGCGATCCGGATCGTAGACGTCGCCCGAGGAGAGGAAGCTCAGAAGATTGGTCTCGCGGGTCTTGATGACGTCGCGCAGGCGATAGCCCGAGAATGCCTTGTTGCCGACGAACTCGATCGACTCGACGCCGGTCTTCTTCCCCTCGGTGACTTCGAACACGAGGTCAACGCGGTTGTTCGGCTGCTCGATGTATTTCGGCACCACGCTCACGTCGTAGCGGCCGCTGCGGCGATAGATTTCGGTGATGCGCTGGGTGTCGGACTGCACCGTCGCGCGCGACAAGGCGGCACGCGGCTTGGACTGGATTTCAGCCTGGAGCTGCTCGTCCTTGATCTTCTTGTTGCCCTCGAAGGCAACGCGATTGATGACCTGGTTCTCGACCACGACCACGACCAGCCGGCCGCCGCGATGCTGAATCTGGACGTCCTGGAACAGGCCGGTCTGGATCAGCGCCTTCAGGCCGTCATCGATCTGGACGGGGCCGAGGCGGCCGCCCGGGCCGGGCCGGAAATAGGAGCGGATGGTGTCGGCTTCGATACGGCGATTACCCTCGACGCCAATCGACGCGGCAGTCTGAGCCTGAGCCTGCGTGGCCGTCAGCGTCGCGGTCGCCACGGTCGCGGCGGGCAAAGCGAACATGATCAGGGCAGCGGCGAAACCGCCCTTTAGAACGTTCATTCCGATTCGCATCCGCCAAGCGCCCTTATCATTCCAGAGCCAGCCCTGTGACAGGCCGGGAGATTCCCAA
This sequence comes from Afipia sp. Root123D2, assembly GCF_001425835.1. GTDB lineage: Bacteria > Pseudomonadota > Alphaproteobacteria > Rhizobiales > Xanthobacteraceae > Afipia. Next base: position 1,259,722 of record NZ_LMDP01000001.1, on the reverse strand, counting down.
ACATTGCCCCGCTTGTAGACAATTTTGCCAGTTGGGCAAACGTCATTTCGCAGCGCGATTTCAATTTCTTAACAGTACGTTGCTCAATAGCCACGCTAGACCGGGAGATCAGGATTTGGCCAGGTGCAGGATGTCGTTGTACGTGGCGAAAACCATCAGCATGAGGACAAGGGCCAAACCCACCCGAAACCCCATTTCCTGTGACTTTTCCGACAGCGGCCGGCCCCGGATCGCCTCCACCGCGTAGAAGAGAAGGTGTCCGCCATCGAGCATCGGCACCGGGAACAGGTTCAGCAGACCGATCGAGACCGATAGTACCGCGGCGAGGTGAATCAGGGCCGAAATCCCGAAGGTCGCCACCTGCCCCGAGATCTGGGCGATGCGAATCGGTCCGCCGACCTGATCGGCGCTCGCCTTCCTGGTGAAAATATCCCCGATATAAACCAGCGTGCTCTTGGCGACGAACCAGGTCTCCTTGGCGCCCAGCCAAAAAGCGGTCGCCGGATTCACACGTTCAGTTCCCACCTCGCCCGGCGTCGTGGCCCGGGTGATCCCGAGGATGCCGACGCGATGGGCGTTGCCGAAGCTGTCCTTGATCTCGCGAAGTTCCGGCGTGGCGTCCAAGGATACCAACGCCCCGTCGCGCTTGACCGAGAACACCAGCTTGGTTCCGGCGCTGGCGGAGACGATGCGCTGCATCTCGGTGAAATTGTCGATGGTCTGGCCGTCGATCGCCGTAACCGTGTCGCCCGGCTTGAAGCCTGCGGCCGCCGCGGCGCTGCCGGCCTGGACCTGATCGACCCGGGCGGTGGTGCTCGGCTTGCCGAAGAACGTGAACAGGCAACCGAAAATGACGATGGCGAGAATGAAATTCGCAATCGGTCCCGCCGCGACGATGGCTGCCCGCGGCCCGACCTTCTTGTGATGGAAACTGCCTTTGCGCTCCTCGGCGTTCATCGCCGCCAACGCATCCGACGACGGCGTGCTGGCCTCGGTTTCGTCGCCGAAGAATTTGACGTAGCCGCCGAGCGGAATCGCGGAAATTTTCCAGCGTGTGCCGTGGCGGTCGTTGAAGCCGACGAGTTCCGGACCGAAGCCGAGAGAGAACGTCAGAATCTTAACACCGGCCCAGCGCGCCACCAGGAAGTGGCCGAGTTCATGAAAGAACACAACGATGGTCAGCACGAACAGGAAGGGAATGACGTAGCCGATCAGGCCGTGACTCAACGTGCTGAAACCGTTCAGAAAAAAATCCACTCGTCGTCCCTCGTCATCCGAACCGGAAAGCTCGTCCCCAATCCTCTAGGATGCCTTTAAGGCTATTTGAGGCAAGAGGGTGGCGGCGATATTTCGCGCGTTATGGTCAATAGAAAGCGCATCTTCCACCGTCGCAGGTCCTTGCGCGGAACCGTCGCGCGCCGCTGCGTTGAGCGTTCCTTCAACCAACCTCGCAATACCGCCGAACCGGATTTTACCGCTAATGAATGCCGCGACCGCCACTTCATTGGCGGCGTTGTAAACCGTCGTCGCGCCCTTCCCCGCACGCAGCGCATCGTAAGCGAGCCGCAAACCGGGAAAGCGTTCGTAGTCCGGCGCTTCGAATGTGAGTTGTCCGATCTTCGCCAGATCGAGCGCCGCGGCGCGGCCCGAAATGCGATCCGGCCAGCCGAGGCAATGCGCGATCGGCGTGCGCATGTCGGGCGCGCCCAATTGCGCCACCACCGAACGGTCGGCGAACTCAACCATGCCGTGCACGATCGATTGCGGATGAACCAGCACGTCGATCTCGTCCGGCGACAGCGCGAACAGATACGATGCTTCGATCACCTCGAGGCCCTTGTTCATCATCGACGCGGAATCGATGGTGATCTTCTGCCCCATGCTCCAGTTCGGATGCTTGAGCGCCTGCTCCAGCGTTGCGTTCTCGATGTCCGCCGCCGACCATGTGCGGAACGGACCGCCGGACGCGGTGATGATGACGCGCGTGAGTTCATCGCGATTGCCGGAGCCGAGCGCCTGAAACAGCGCGTTGTGTTCGGAGTCCGCCGGCAGGATACAGGCCTGTGCTTTCGCCGCGCGCGACATGAAGAAGTCGCCGGCGCACACCAGACACTCTTTGTTAGCGAGCGCGATCGTCGCGCCGCGATCGACCGCTGCGAGCGCCGGCCGCAGACCCGCCGCGCCGCTGATCGCCGCCATCACCCAGTCCGACGCGCGCTGCGCCGCTTCGATGATCGCGCTTTCGCCCGCGCCGCTTTCGATGCCGCTGCCATCGAGCGCCGCGCGCAGTTCACCGAGCCGCGAGGGATCGGCGACGGCGGCAAAGCGTGCGCCGAATTCACGCGCGAGTTTTGCGAGACCCTCAACGTCGGTGTTCGCCGTCAGCGCCGCGACTTGATATTTCTCGGGCGTCGCACGGATCAAATCCATCGTGCTGGCGCCGATCGAACCGGTCGCGCCCAGCACCGTCACCTGTCTGACATGGCCGTTGACGGCCTTGTCGTTACGCAATGGAACAGCATTCATCCCGTCACCAAACCATGAAACCACGGCCGACGCCATCGACGCCGCCGCGCAAAAAACCGATCAGAGCCGCGATCACGATCGCCGCCACGAAGCCGTCGAGGCGGTCGAGCAATCCGCCATGTCCCGGAATGATCCGGCTCGAATCCTTGACGCCGAACCGGCGTTTCACGGCGGACTCGAACAGGTCGCCGAGCTGCGACACCACCGACAGCACCGTCGCCAGCGCCACCGACGAGGTCAGCTTGCCGAAACCGAGCAGCGCAAAAGTGATCGCGACGGCGATGCTCAAAACCAGGCCGCCAATCGCGCCCGCCCAGGTCTTGTTCGGCGACACGCGCGGCCACAGTTTCGGTCCGCCGATGCCACGGCCTGCGAAATAGCCGCCGATGTCGGTGACCCACACCACGAGCAGCGTGAACATCAGCGCGGTGAATCCCATCACCGGGTCGAGCCGGACAAGGATCGCCGCGAGCAGCGCCGCGCCCGCATACAGCAAGCCTGTTGCGTTCCACGCCTGGCCTTCCGCCGACGCCACCGCGACCACGACCACGACGATGCCGGCAGCCACAACCGCCAGCGCGCCGCCGGCATAGCCACAGGCGATTGAGAATCCGGCAATCACCAGCGCCGCGACACCAACGATCATCGCGCGACGGTCCTGCGTCGCGTTCACGATCAGCAGCCATTCAACGTAGAGGCCGACCGCCGCGGCGATCACCAGGAGCGCCCACAACCAGCCGCCTGCCCAGGCAATGGCAATCGCAAGCGGCGCCAGCACGGCCGCGGCCGCGATCCGCATCACGAGATTGCTCGGCGCCCTGCCCTGCGCCGGCGCGGTCAGCTTGTCAGGATCGGGATTGGTCACGAGCCGGTCTTTGCGACCAGACCGCCGAACCGGCGCTCGCGGGTAGCGTATTCGGCAATCGCACTTTCGAGCGCGGCCTTGTCGAAGTCCGGCCAATGAACCGGCACGAACACCAGTTCGCTGTAGGCGGCCTGCCACATCAGGAAATTCGACAGCCGCTGCTCGCCGCTGGTGCGGATGATGAGATCGGGATCGGGAATGTCCGGCGCGTCGAGATACTGGCCAATCGCATCCACCGTGACGCTCGACGCATCGCGCTTGCCGTCGGCGACTTCCTGCGCGAGGCGCTGCGCGGCGTTGGCGATTTCCTGCCGCGAGCCGTAGTTGAATGCGACCACCAGCGTGAGACGGGTGTTGTCGCGCGTCAGATCCTCGGCCTCTTTCAGCAGCGCACAGATGTCGGGCTCCAGTCCGGCGCGCTCACCGATGATCCGCACCCGCACGCCATCGCTGTGCAGCGTGGCAAGATCGTTGCGGATGAAACGGCGCAGCAACCCGAACAGATCGCCGATCTCGGTCGCCGGGCGCGACCAGTTCTCGGAGCTGAAGGAGAAAATCGTCAGATAGGAAATGCCGAGTTCGTGCGACGCGCGCACCACCTTGCGCAACGCCTCGACGCCACGGCGATGGCCTTCCGCACGCGGCAGACCGCGCGCCGCCGCCCACCGGCCGTTGCCATCCATGATGATCGCGACATGCCGCGGCGCGCCGGTTCCGGCCGCTCCATCGGTGTTGGGCATGGCGCCATTCGACATTCGGGCGATCTCTTAAACGGTGAGGATTTCTTTTTCCTTGGTCCCAAGCAACTTGTCGATGTCCGCGATCGTGGCATCGGTCGCTTTCTGAACCTCGCCCGAATGACGCTCGTGATCGTCCTCGGAGATCTTGTGATCCTTTTCGAGTTTCTTGACGACATCAAGACCGTCACGGCGAACGTGACGCACGGCGACGCGCGCGGCTTCGGCGTATTTATGCGCGACCTTCACCAGTTCCTTGCGGCGTTCCTCGTTCAGCTCAGGAATCCGCAGGCGAATGACCTGGCCCTCGGTCGCGGGGCTGAGGCCGAGATTGGAATTGACGATCGCGGTCTCGACCGCCTTGACCATCGACTTGTCCCACACCTGCACCGACAACAGGCGCGGCTCGGGCACGCTCACGGTCGCAACCTGGTTGAGCGGCATGTGGCTGCCGTAGGCCTCGACCTGCACCGGCTCGAGCATCGAAATCGCTGCGCGTCCGGTGCGCAGCCCACCGAGCTCGTGCTTCAGCGATGCAACCGCGCCGTCCATGCGGCGCTTCAAATCGTTGATGTCAAAAGTGTCCGACGCCATGACGTGCTCCTGTTACTCAACCGGCAACGATCGTACCCGTGCCGTTGCCGCTCAATATCGCGCCGATCGAACCCGGCTCGGCGATGGAAAAAACGATGATAGGCAACGAGGTTTCGCGGGCAAGCGCGAACGCCGTCGCATCCATGACCTTGTAACCGCCCGCGAGCGCCTGCGAATGACTGAGGCGTTCGAAGCGCTTGGCGGTTTTGTCGGTCTTCGGATCGGCGCTGTAGACGCCGTCCACATTGGTCGCTTTCAGCACCGCCTGCGCGCCGATTTCGGCCGCCCGCAGCACGGCCGTGGTGTCGGTGGTGAAAAACGGATTTCCGGTACCGCCGCCGAGCAGGATGATCTTGCCTTCGGCGAGATAGCGATGGGCTGCGCCGCGGGTGAACAGTTCGCAGACCTGCGGCATGACGAAGGCGGACAGAGTCCGCGACGACTTGCCCTTGCGCGACAAGGCTGATTCCAGCGCGAGGCAGTTCATGACCGTGGCGAGCATGCCCATGGTGTCGCCGGTCGGGCGCGACACGCCGCGCGAGGAGACTTCGACACCGCGGAAGATGTTGCCGCCGCCGACGACGACGGCGATCTCGACGCCAAGTTCGCTGGCGGCGATCAGGTCGCCGGCGATGCGGTCGATGGTGGGCTGGTCGATGCCGAAGGACTGGCTGCCAGCGAGGTACTCGCCGGACAGCTTGACCACAACACGACGATAGACCGGCGGCTCACCCATGATGCGATCGCTTCCCTGGAGCATGATCCCGAAGGGCCGGTTCCGGCTTTCGGAAGGTACCACGCTCAGACAAAAGATAGATGGCCGGAGCCGCCGTTAAAACCTCCGGTCAGTTCTGCCCGGCGGCGGCGGCGACTTCAGCGGCGAAATCGGAATCCTGCTTTTCGATTCCCTCGCCCAGACCATAGCGCACAAATCCGGCAATCTTCACCGGCGCGCCGACCTTGCCCTCAGCTTCCTTCACAGCCTGGGCAACGGTCTTGCCGCTGTCATGGATGAAAGGCTGCTCGAGCAGGGTCACTTCCTTGTAGTAGGTCTTCAGGCCCGATTCGACGATCTTCTCGATCATCGCATCCGGCTTGCCCTGCTGACGGTACTTGTCGGCCAGCACGTCCTTTTCGCGGGCGACCACCTGCGGATCGAGACCGGCGGCGTCCAGCGCCTGCGGGTTCGAGGCCGCGACATGCATCGCGATCTGGCGGCCGAGAGTCGCAAGCTCATCCTTGGCGCCGGTCGATTCCAGCGCGACGATCACGCCCATCTTGCCGAGACCGTCGATCACCGCGTTATGGACATAGCTCGCAACAACGCCGTCCTTGACCGACAATTCGGCGGCACGGCGCAGCGTCATGTTCTCGCCGATGGTGGCGATGGCGTCGGTGATGGCGCGATCGACGGTGACATCGCCAACCTTCGCCGCCTTGATCTGCTCGACGTCCGTGCCGGCCTTGAGCGCGACCTGCGCGATCATCTTGACGAGGCCCTGGAACTGCTCGTTGCGCGCAACGAAATCGGTTTCGGAATTCACTTCGATGACAACGCCCTTGGTGCCGGACACCACCGCGCCGATCAGGCCCTCGGCGGCAACGCGGCCGGCCTTTTTGGCGGCCTTCGACAGACCCTTCTTGCGCAGCCAGTCCACCGCGGCGTCCATGTCGCCGTTGGTTTCGTTGAGCGCCTGCTTGCAATCCATCATGCCTACGCCGGTCTTCTCGCGCAGATCCTTGACCATTGCTGCTGTGATCGTTGCCATCGTCGGATGTCCTTTGCCTGTCGGGCAGCGCGGGGCCGGCCCTGAGCCGGATCGCGGGCTATGAAGCCCTGTCCGCGTGCGGGATTCCCATCGGGAATCCAAAATCGAAGTGTTCGGATGAATCCGCGGCCGGGGCGATCCCGGCCGCGCAAATCGCGTGAGCCGTTACTCGGCTTCGGCGGTCAGTTCTTTCGACTTGGCAACCCAGCCATCGGCGCGGGCCGGCAGGCCGACTTCTTCGCCGATCTTGTGGACGGCCGCATGGTCGAGTTCGGCAATCTGCCAGAAGTGGAAGACGCCAAGATCGTTGAGCTTCTTTTCGATCGCGCCGGAAACGCCCGGCAGCTTCTTGAGATCGTCGGCGACGCCACGCGGACCGGCGAGACCTTGGAAGCCCTTCGGCTGAGCCGCTTCGACAACTTCCGGAATCGGGTTGGACATCGCACCGACGTCGACACCCGAGCCGCCCTGGGCGCGCGAAATACCGTCGATCACCGCACGAGCGATGAGGTCGCAGTACAGCGAGATCGCACGGCCGGCGTCGTCATTGCCTGGCACCACGTAGGAGATGCCCTTCGGGTCCGAATTGGTATCGACGATCGCCGCCACCGGGATGTTGAGGCGGTTGGCCTCCTGGATCGCGATGTCTTCCTTGTTGGTGTCGATGACGAAGATCAGGTCGGGCAAACCGCCCATGTCCTTGATGCCGCCGAGCGAACGGTCGAGCTTGTCGCGTTCGCGGGTGAGCGTCAGGCGCTCTTTCTTGGTGTACTGATTGCCCTCGCCGGAGCCGAGCATTTCTTCGAGCTGGCGCAGACGCTTGATCGAACCGGATACGGTCTTCCAGTTGGTCAGCGTGCCGCCGAGCCAGCGCGAGTTGACGAAATACTGCGCCGAACGCTTGGCCGCTTCCGCCACGCCGTCCTGGGCCTGACGCTTGGTGCCGACGAACAGCACGCGGCCGCCCTTGGCGACGGTGTCGCTGACAGCCTGCAGCGCGCGATGAAGCAGCGGCACGGTCTGGGCGAGGTCGATGATGTGAATGTTGTTGCGTGCACCGAAGATGTAATCCGCCATTTTCGGATTCCATCGGTGGGACTGGTGGCCGAAGTGAACGCCAGCTTCAAGAAGCTGACGCATAGAGAAGTCGGGTAGCGCCATTGTTCAGTTCTCCGGTTGTTCCTCCGGAAGCGTGTGAGCAGGACGAATCGCAAGAATCGAATCGAAAACTTGCGTCCCGGCTGCCACCGGACGGCCTTTTAGAGCCATGCTTCCGTGTGAGATGGCGCGCTTATAGCTTCGGCCCCGGCGCGAAGCAAGGATTTCCGGCCTTATCCGGCTGTCCGGGGCGCGAAAAATACCGGCCGGACCATGAGGTCCGGCCGGTATAAATCTAGCATTTCGCTGCGCCGGGTGGGCACCGCTTGGCCGGGGCCGCCCGGGCTGCAGGCGCAGGCCGCGGCGGAGCGGCAGGCCGGGGAGCCGCGCGCGGAGGCGCCATTCTTGGCGGCGGAGCCGGTCGCGCGGCCGGTGCCGGGCGTGGCGGGGCCATGCGCGGCGGAGGTGCTCGTGGCGGAGCCATACGCGGTGGCGGAGCCATACGCGGCGGCGGGGCTGCTCGCGGAGGTGCTGCGCGCGGAGGCAGTGCTGCTCGCGGAGGCGCAGCGCGCGGGGGCGGTGCAACTCGCGATGGTGCAGCCCGCGGCGGCGCGACCCGCGGCGGCGGTCCCGGCCGATGGGTCTGCGGCGGCGGAGCCGGACGCGGCGTGGCGGCTGGTTTCGGCGGCGGAACCGGGCGCGACGGCGCAGTGACCGCTGGGCCAGGCCGCGGTGTCGCAGCCGGACCGGCCGCCCCCGGAGCGGCGGGCTTCGCAGGTGCTACGCCCGGCGGTTGACGGTCGGGGCGATCCCGCCCGGGGCCCCGCGCATCGGGACCACGATCAGGGCCACGGCCAGCCGGGCCGCCAACAGCCGGACCGGGCCGCCTGTCGAGAGCCGGCGGGGCGCCCTTCGCACCCGGCACCGGAAGCGTGTTTGCCTTCGGCAGGTCGCGTCCCGGAGTCCGGCCGGCCTGTCCGGGCTGTGCCGGAGTCGGCTGGCCCGGCCTGACCACGGCAGGCTGATTAGGTGAAGGCTGGCTCGGCAAAGGCTGACCGGGGCGCGCAGCCGAAGGCGGCGCACCGGGTCCCGGCGCCGGGCTGGCGTTCGGCCCGCGTTGTTCGTTCGGTCCACGCTGTCCGTTCGGACCCCGTTGTCCGCGCGGACCGCGCGGTCCACGCGGCGTGACGGAGCGGTCCGCCGGCGCGGTTGCGACCGCCGGGCGGATTGACGCGCTGGGCGGCACCGGAGCCTTGCCCTGCCGGATCAGGTTCGCCCGTTGCGTCACGGCCTTCGGCAATGCCGGTCCAACGCGCTCGGCGTTTCGCGGCAACGCTGCTTTCGGATTGGCGATCACCGGCACCGGACGGCCATTGGCGATGGGCCTGACAAAGCCCTGCCCCGGCCGGTTGATGGTCTGGATCGCCCGTGCGTTATGGATGTTGTTGAAGATGATGTTGTTGCGCGGCGGCCGGAGATAGCGCGGCGGACGCACATAGATCGGGATCGGCACAAAGATCGGCCGCGGCAGGATGAACAGGCCGACCGCCACCAACGGTGGCGCCAGGTCGATGAAGTCCAGCGGCGGCGGCGGCAGATAATACACCGGCGGCGGTGGCGGCGGCGCGAAGTCGAAATACGGATCGCTGAACATCAGCACCGGACGGTCGATGTAAACGATCTCCTCCGGAGGCGGCGGCGGAAGATCGTAATCCATCACCGTGAACGACGGCGGCGGTTCGAGCGCGGCAGCCAGAATCGCCAGACGGCGGCGCGCGTCGGCGGCATGCGGCCCATTCGGATAGCGCTTCAGATACGACCAGTAGGCATCGGGCGTGTCGGCGCGATAGGTCCGCCGCCAGGTGATCGCTTCGCGGCGCGCCGCCGTGATCGCCCTCACCCGCTTGGCCATCGGATCGTCCGGATAGGCGCCGAGGAAATCCTCGTAGCCCTGAATGGTGTCACGCCCGAGCGCGGCGGTGTAGGCGTCCGACGCGCCGAGATCCTTGATCGGCTTGTCGCGCAATGCCGCCCTCCGGTCAGGCTCGGCCGGCGCCGGCGCGTCGGGTGCGCGGTCGAAGAACATGAATTGCGCATCGACCTTCTGGGTGTCCCAAGGCACCTGTCCGCCCTTGGTGTTCTCGTTGACGCGCAACCGCACGCGGTCGAACACCTCGGTCAGCGGCAAGCCGCCGGTGCGGATCATCTCCGCCAGCGACTGCGCGTAAGCGCCGTATGGCCCCTCCTCTTCCGGAGCAACCGTGCCCGGAGCGGCGTTGAAGGCAATCAGCATTTTCGGATCGGGCTCGGCCAGCGCGAGACCGCTGGCGATCTGCTGGCCGCCCTCGATGAACGGCTGCTCGCGCGCACCATCAACCACGAACACGCTGACCTTGAGCGGCAGCGCCGAGAGCTGGCGCATATAATCGCCGAGCCGCAATCCCTCGATCGGAATATCGGTGTCGCGGGTGATCGTGGTGTCGACCGGAATGAAATAGTTCTCGCCGGCGAGCTGCATCGCGTAGCCGGAGAGATAGACCATCGCGACCGTGTCGGGACCGGACTCCTCGGCCTTCTTGACGAAATCGCGGAAGGTGGTGCGCAGCGTATTGCCGTCGAGATCGCGCGCGCCGGTGACATCGAAGCCCGCCGCCTGCAGGGTCTGCGCGATCAGGCCGGCGTCGTTCGCGGCGGTGGCCAGCGGTTCCTTGGCATAGGCGCTATTGCCGATGACAAGCGCGATGCGCTTTTCTTCCTTCTGCGCATCGGGCGTCTGCGCGGAGGCGCTGCGCGGGTGCATCGCAATCGGTCCCGCAAGCAGGACGCCGAGAGAAAATATCGAAAACGATCTGGCCAAGCGCATGGTTGTCCCGTCCGTTCGGCATTGAAAATACAACGTCACATTCAGCCGGTTGCCGGATGAACATGACTTGAACGAAAAACGTTGGGATTAAGGCGAGACCGCGCAAGGCGGCGGCGCAAATGTCGCACCGCCCGGCCGGATCAGACGGACTGGACGTCCACCACGCCGCTGACCGCCTTGATGGCGCCTGCAATCTGCGGCGACACCTTGAAGCGGCCCGGCAGTTTCATTTCAACCTCGGTCTGGAGATCGAGCATCATCACCAGCGTGACCTCGCCCTCCCCACCGGCAACCGGCGTCGAGTTCGGTCGCGGCTGGCCCGAACCGCCGCCTTCCAGCCGCTTGGCGATCGACTCCAGCGGCTTGTCGTCGCGCACGAAAATACGCAGGCCCTTTTGCGTCTTCGCCGCCGCGGCATCGAGCGGCTCGGCGTGAAGAATGCGCGCACGCACCTCCTCGCCCTGCAACTCGGCGCCGAGTTGCAACAGCACCGCCGTGCCGGGTTCGAGCACGTCGCGGAACTGGGCGAGGCCTTCCGAGAACAGCACCGCCTCGAAATGGCCGGTCGGATCGGACAGGCCCATGATGCCCATCTTGTTGCCGGTCTTGGTGCGGCGCTCCATGCGCGACACCACCGTGGCGGCAACCTTGCCCGCGGTTGCGCCGGTTTTGACCGCGCGCGAGAACTCAGCCCACGACTGAACCCGCAGCCGCTTCAGCGCTGTGGCGTAATCGTCGAGCGGATGGCCCGAGAGGAAAAAGCCGATGGCGTCGTATTCGCGGCGCAGCTTGTCGGCCGGCAGCCACGGCTCGATCGCCGGCAGCATGATCGAGGGCGCGTCGGCCATGCCGCCGAACATGTCGTTCTGCCCGCTGGTCGAGGCTTCATGCTGGCGCTGGCATGCGGCGAGAATGGCGTCGGCGCCGGCGAACACCCGCGCGCGGTTCGGATCGAGGCAATCGAACGCGCCTGCCGCCGCGAGACTTTCCAGCACACGCTTGTTGATCGCGCGCGGCGACACCCGTGAGGCGAAATCGGCGAGCGAGGTGAAAGCGCCGCCGGCGCGCGCCTCCACCAGCATATCGACCGCCTGCCCGCCCACGCCTTTCAGCGCGGCGAGCGCGTAATAGATCGTGCCGTCGCGAACCTCGAAGGTGGAGCCCGACAGATTGATCGACGGGGCCTCGACCTTGATGCCGAGCCGCTGCGCCTCGGCGCGGAATTCGGACAGCTTGTCGGTGTTGTTCATGTCGAGCGTCATCGACGCAGCGATGAACTCCACCGGATAGTGCGTCTTCATGTACGCCGTCTGGTACGACACCAGCGCGTAGGCCGCCGCGTGGCTCTTGTTGAAGCCGTAGTCCGCGAACTTGGCGAGCAGTTCGAAGATCGTCTCCGCCTGCCCCTTGCTGACGTTGTTCTTTACTGCGCCGGCGACGAAGATCGCACGCTGCTTGTCCATCTCGGCGCGGATCTTCTTGCCCATCGCGCGGCGCAGCAGGTCGGCGTCGCCGAGCGAGTAGCCCGCCATGACCTGCGCGATCTGCATCACCTGTTCCTGGTAGATGATGACGCCGAAGGTTTCCTTGAGGATCGGCTCAAGCATCGGATGCATATATTCCGACTCTTCGTCGCCGTGCTTGCGCGCGCAGTAGGTCGGGATGTTCGCCATCGGGCCCGGACGATAGAGCGCGACCAGCGCGATCAGGTCCTCCAGACGGTCCGGCCGCATATCGACCAGCGCGCGGCGCATGCCCTGACTTTCAACCTGGAACACGCCGACCACTTCACCGCGCGACAGCATTTCGTAGGTCGGCTTGTCGTCCAGCGGCAAATGAGCCAGATCGATTTCGACGTCGCGTTGCTTGAGCAGCTTCACCGCGACATCGAGCACGGTCAGCGTCTTGAGGCCGAGGAAGTCGAACTTCACGAGGCCCGCGGGTTCGACCCATTTCATGTTGAACTGGGTGACCGGCATGTCCGATTTCGGATCGCGATACATCGGTACCAGTTCGGACAGCGGCCGGTCGCCGATCACGATGCCCGCCGCATGGGTCGAGGCGTGGCGGGTCAGGCCTTCGAGGCGCTGGGCGATATCGAAAGCGCGCGCCACCACCGGATCCTCGTCGCGGAACGCCTGCAGCTTCGGCTCGCTGGCGATGGCGGCGGCAAGCGTCACCGGCGCGGCCGGGTTTTGCGGCACCAGCTTGGTGAGCTTGTCGACCTGCCCGTAAGGCATCTGCAGCACACGGCCGACGTCGCGCAGCACGCCGCGCGCCTGCAAGGTGCCGAAGGTGATGATCTGCCCGACCTGCTCGCGGCCGTAGCGCTCCTGCACGTAATGGATCACCTCGACGCGGCGATCCTGACAGAAGTCGATGTCGAAGTCCGGCATCGACACGCGCTCGGGATTGAGGAAGCGCTCGAACAGCAGTCCGAAGCGCAACGGATCGAGGTCGGTAATGGTGAGAGCGTAGGCGACCAGCGAGCCCGCGCCCGAACCACGCCCCGGTCCGACCGGAATGCCTTTCGACTTCGCCCACTTGATGAAGTCCGACACGATCAGGAAGTAGCCCGGATATTTCATGCGGGTGATGACGTCGAGCTCGAAGACGAGACGCTGGCGGTAGTCTTCTTCGCTCTGCCCTTGCGCGACGCCGTGCGCGGCGAGCCGGCGCGCCAGCCCCTCCTCGGCCTGTCGCTGCAGTTCGGCGGCCTCGGCGGCGGACGGGTCGTCGGCATGTTCGCTGCCGACGGTGAAATGCGGCAGGATCGGCTTGCGGGTCTTCGGGCGGAACGAGCAGCGCTGCGCGATCTCCACCGTCGAGGCCAGCGCCTCCGGCAGATCGGCGAACAGCACCGCCATTTCGGCGCGGCTCTTGAAACGATGGTCGGGCGTCAACTGATAGCGGTCGGTCTCGGCGACCAGCCGTCCGCCGGCGATGCACAGCAGCGCGTCATGGGACTCGTAGTCGTCGGCGGTCGCGAAATACGGCTCGTTGGTCGCGACCAGCGGCAACCCGCGCGCATAGGCCATGTCGATCAGCGCGCCTTCGACCCGCCGCTCGACATCGAGGCCGTGGCGCTGCAACTCGATATAGAGCCGGTCGCCGAACAGCGCCTGCAAACGATCGCAGCGTGACGCCGCAAGCGCAGCATGATCGGCGGCGAGCGCCAGCGAGATCGGTCCCTCGGGGCCGCCGGTCAGCGCGATCAGATCGTCGGTGGCGCCTTCGAGCCACTCGATCTTGATATGGGGCACCTGATTGACCGGCGTTTCCAGGAAGGCGCGGGAATTGAGATGCATCAGCGCCCGGTAGCCGGCCTCTCGCATCGCCAGCAGCACGATCCGCGCCGGTGTCGTCAGCGCCGCATTGCGCGCATTGGGGTCCTGATCGCCGAAATCGACCGCCAGCGCGCAGCCGACGATCGGCTGGATGCCGGAGCCCGCCATCTTGTCGGAGAATTCGAGCGCGCCGAACATGTTGTCGATGTCGGTCAACGCCAGCGCCGGCTGGTGATCGGCCTTGGCCAGATCGCCCAGCTTCTTGATGGTCATCGCGCCTTTCAGCAGCGAATAGGCCGAATGGACGTGAAGGTGGACGAAACCGAGGTTCGGCATGGGGCTCTGCAACAGATCAGTGTGGGTGACAGGTGAACCGACCGGGCACGCAGCCGCCGACTCGGCCAGTCAATGGTGGACGCCACGCCCCTCTGTGTCCACGTTCGCGACGCCGGGGAACGCATCTGTCATCCTTTTCCCCAACGTCAGATTGCGCGATGCGCAACATGCGGCCAAATGCCGGCCGACGACAGCAGTCCTCACAGTTGTGGAATGACCTGTGCCCAAACCGCGACGGTTCCAACGAACAGGATGATGGACGTCAGCGATGCAGCCTCTTCGACGAACGTCTTCAACATATCGACCTCCCTAGGGGTGAACGCCCGGCCAACGCCGGTGGACTCGACTAGAACATAGTAGGAACATTGTTCTCTTTCTGTTCTCAAAGTCAAGGACGGTTGGCGACGGGGAACAAAGAAGGCTAACAAAACGTATATCTCGGGAATCAGCCTATTGATGCGATCCGGTCGCGCCAACGTGTGTTGACGTTGAACCGCGCAACGGGTTCCAGAGACAATGAAACGTTGGGGCAGTTCCCCAAGGAGAAAAAGATGCGCACCCTGTTGTTTGCACTCATGGCGATCGGCACGCTGACGGCGATCAACGCCACGCCGGCCGCGGCACGCGACTATCCGTTCTGTATCAATGGCGCGGATTATATGGGGCTGGGTGATTGCAGCTTCGATAGCTATCGACAGTGCATGGCCACGGCCTCTGGCCGCTATGCCTATTGCGAGCGCAACCCGTTCTTCACCGGATATGCCCAGGAGCGGCCGAGAAAGCCGCGCCACCATCGCCAGCGCCACCATCGATCGTACTGAACGACCGGAGCCTTTCTGCCGCTCCGGCGGCAACGCGTGACGCCAGCCAGCTCCGCGTCACATGAGAATCCACGGAGACACCCATGCGCACTGCGCTTTTCGCCGCCCTGCCGGTCATTCTGGTTTCGCTCGCGGGAGCTTCCCCGGCTGCAGCGCGCGACTATCCCTACTGCCTCGAGCAATACGGCCCGACGTCCTACAAGGAATGCGCCTATTCGACGATGGAGCA
Organism: Afipia sp. Root123D2; assembly: GCF_001425835.1. Taxonomy (GTDB): domain Bacteria; phylum Pseudomonadota; class Alphaproteobacteria; order Rhizobiales; family Xanthobacteraceae; genus Afipia. The sequence goes on along the minus strand of NZ_LMDP01000001.1, from coordinate 1,244,597 downwards.
GTGCAAGATGTCTGCGTCCGGTCGCGCGGCGTCCTGCTATCGCGATCCGTTCTATCCGGTCTATGAAGAGCCGCGCGTCGAGCGGCGCCATCGCCGCCAGTACTGAGCGCCACCGCTCTCGATGAGCGGTCGCGCATCTTTCGGAAACCGCCCTACTGCGAGACGCCCTGACGGTCGTGAACCGCCGTCAAGGTGCCCGTCATCGTGGCGATCAGGCGCGGCTCAGGCTTGTCCGTGACTGCGAAGGCCTCTGCATCGCAGATCGTGAGCGTCTTCCCCGGCTTGATCACGCGCCCCCGAAACAGGAATCCCTTGCCCGCCGCCGGCGCGAGCAGATTGATCTTGAATTCAACCGTCAGCACCGCCGCATCCGGCGGCATCAGCGAGAACGCGGCGTAGCCGCAGGCACTGTCCATCGCTGTCGAGATGATGCCGGCATGGGTGAAGCCATGCTGCTGGGTGTAGGCAGCGTTAAAAGCCATGGCGAGTTCGATCTCGCCGGGCACGAGACGCACAATCTCGATACCGAGGGTCTGCATCACCCGCTGACGAGCGAAGCTCGCTCGCACGCGCTCATCGAATTTGGGGTCTTGCGCTTCGAATGGCATGGTTCATCTTCCCGATAGCAGGCGCTCTCGTCCAGACCCGCCGGGAATAACCCTAATCGAGTTCGATGACCTGACCGTCCGCCAGCGACACGCGGCGATCCATCCGCGCGGCGAGGTCCATGTTGTGGGTGGCGATCAGCATCGCCACCTGCGTCGCCCGCACGATCTGCATCAAGGCATTGAACACATGGTCCGCCGTGTGCGGATCGAGATTGCCGGTCGGCTCGTCCGCCAGCAACACGCGCGGCGCGTTGGCCACCGCGCGGGCGATGGCGACGCGCTGCTGTTCGCCGCCCGACAATTCCGCCGGCCGGTGAGTGATGCGCTTGCCGAGGCCGAGATAGGCGAGGATTTCCCGCGCCCGCTGCGATGCCTCGCGACGTGACAGGCCGCGGATCAACTGCGGCATCATGACGTTTTCCAGCGCGGTGAATTCCGGCAGCAAACGATGCGACTGATAGACGAAGCCGATCTCGGTGCGGCGGATCTGGGTGCGCTCGGCGTCCGACAGGCCGGAGGTCGCCATGCCGCCGATATAGACCTCGCCGTCGTCGGGCTGCTCCAGCAGTCCGGCGACATGAAGCAAGGTCGATTTGCCAGTGCCCGACGGCGCCACCAGCGCCACCGACTGTCCGGCCCACAGCCCGAGCTTGGCGCCATCCAGAATCGTCAGCGTGTCGTCGCCCTGCAGATACTGGCGGCGAATCTCGTGGAGATAAACCACCGGCGCGTCATTGTCCCCCTGCTCCATCGTGGTGCTCATTCGTATCGCAGCGCTTCGATGGGATCGAGGCGCGCCGCGCGCCACGACGGGTAGAGCGTCGCCAGGAACGACAGCGTCAGCGCCATGATGACCACCGCCGTTGTCTCGCTGGCATCGACCTGCGCCGGGAGCTTGGAGAGGAAGTACAATTCAGGCGAGAACAATTCGGTGTTGGTCAGCCACGAGATGAACTGCCGGATCGATTCGATATTCGCGCAGATCAGGAGCCCGATGGCGAGGCCGACCAGCGTGCCGACCACGCCGATCGCGGCACCCGTGATCAGGAACACGCGCATCACTGAACCCTGCGTCGCCCCCATGGTGCGCAGAATCGCGATGTCGCTGCCCTTGTCCTTCACCAGCATGATCAGGCCGGAGACGATATTCAGCGCCGCGACCAGCACGATCAGGGTCAGGATCAGGAACATCACGTTGCGCTCGACCTGAAGCGCGTTGAAGAAGGTGGAATTGCGCTGTCGCCAGTCGACAAGGAAGATCGGCCTGCCGGCTGCCTCCGTCACCGACTTGCGGAATTCGTCGATCTTGTCGGGATTTGTCGTGTAAATCTCGATTGCCGTGACATCGTTGGCGCGGTTGAAATAGGCCTGCGCCTCGGCCAGCGGCATGAACACGAACGCCGAGTCGTATTCCGACATGCCGATCTCGAACACGGCCGCGACCTTGTACGGCTTGATCCGCGGCGTCGTGCCCATCGGCGTCACCGCGCCGCGCGGCGCGACCAGCGTCACCGTGTCGCCGGCGCGCAGCGACAGCTGATCGGCGAGACGGCGGCCGATGGCGACGCCCTGCCCCTCGTCGAAGCCTTCGAGCGTGCCCTGCTTGATGTTCTTGGAGATCGAGGTGAGCTGCTCGAGGTCGGCGGCGCGGATGCCGCGCACCAGCACGCCGGAGGCATTGAACGGCGACGACGCCAGCGCCTGACCTTCGACGATCGGCGCGGCGAGCTTGATGCCGTCCACCTTGCTGATCCGCTCGGCCACATCCTTCCAGTCGGTCAGCGGCGATTCCAGAGGCTGCACCAGCAGATGGCCGTTAAGACCGAGAATCTTGTTGAGCAGTTCGGCGCGGAAGCCGTTCATCACCGCCATGACGATGATGAGTGTGGCGACGCCCAGCATGATGCCGAGAAACGAGAAGCCGGCGATGACGGAAATGAAGCCTTCCTTGCGGCGCGCTCTCAAATACCGGGCCGACAGCAGCCATTCAAAGGCCGCGAAAGGTGGGGTCCGAACAGGCTCACTCATGCATTTTGTCCATTGTCCGGATTTTCACACGAATCGGGCGAATTGTAGTCGCACGAGGATCGATCCGCGACCGGACGCTGAACAAAATCAGTGTGTAAACCTGTTCAACGCCTCGTCGAGCGACATGAATTCGCGGCTACCGTCAGCGCGCTTCTTGATTTCGACCTTGCCTTCAGCCAGTCCCTTCGGACCGATCAGGACCTGCCACGGAATTCCGATCAGGTCGGCGGTGGCGAACTTGCCGCCGGGCCGCTGGTCGGTGTCGTCGTAGAGAACGTCGACGCCCTTGGCCGCGAGCGCGCCATACAGCTTCTCGCAGGCCGCGTCAGTCTCGGCAGCTCCCTGCTTGAGGTTGAGGATCGCGACACGGAACGGCGCGACGGCCTCGGGCCAGATGATGCCCGCGTCGTCATGGCAGGCCTCGATGATCGCGCCGACGAGGCGCGACACGCCGATGCCGTAGGAGCCGCCGTGGATCGGCCGCTCGGCGCCATCCGAGCCTGACACCAGCGCCTTCATCGAGTCCGAATACTTGGTGCCGAAGTAAAACACCTGCCCGACCTCGATGCCACGGGTATTGATCCGCTTGTCGGCCGGAACCTCTTTCTCATAACGCGCGGCGTCATGGACGTCCTCGGTCGCGGCGTAGAGTTCGGTCCACTGCTTGATAACCGGCGTGAGATCGCCGTCGTAATCGATGTCCTCGCCCGGCACCGGCAGATCGAGCACGTCCTTGTTGCAGAACACGCCGGATTCGCCGGTCTCCGCCAGCACGATGAATTCGTGCGACAGGTCACCGCCGATCGGTCCGGTATCGGCCCGCATCGGGATCGCCTTCAGGCCCATCCGTGCGAAGGTCCGCAGGTAGGCGACGAACATCCGGTTGTACGACGCGCGCGCCGCAGCCTCGTCGATATCGAACGAATAGGCATCCTTCATCAGGAATTCGCGGCCGCGCATCACGCCGAAGCGCGGACGCTGCTCGTCACGGAATTTCCATTGGATATGATAGAGATTGAGCGGCAGGCTGCGGTAAGACTTCACGTAAGCGCGGAAGATCTCGGTGATCATTTCCTCGTTGGTCGGCCCATAAAGCAGCTCGCGCTTGTGGCGATCCTGAATGCGCAGCATCTCCGGCCCATAGGCGTCATAACGCCCGCTCTCGCGCCACAGGTCGGCGAGTTGCAGCGTCGGCATCAGCAGTTCGAGGGCACCGGCACGATCCTGCTCCTCACGCACGATCTGCTCGATCTTCTTCAGGACCCGGAAGCCAAGCGGCAGCCAGGCATAGATGCCAGCGGCCTCCTGCCGCAGCATGCCGGCGCGCAGCATCAGGCGGTGCGAGACGATCTCGGCCTCCTTGGGCGTCTCCTTGAGAATGGGCAGAAAGAAACGCGACAGTTGCATGGGAATACTCGAGGTTTTCGGGATTTCTGTCCGGGAATCGGGCCGGTTCGGGAACCTTTTCAGTGAAAGCGGATCAAACGGCAAAAGACAAGAGAAAGCATGCGACCGGCTTGGGCAAGACCCGCCGGGTCTTTGCGGCATGTGACAGCCGTGGTACAGGCGGAACCGGGGATGCGATGACTGCGACACGGATCAGAGCGATTGGACGATGGGCTGCCTTTGTTGCGGTCTATGCGCTTGCCTTTAACGTGATCCTGACCAGCATGCTGCTCGCCAGCGTTTCACCGCTCAAATCCAATGCTGCCCACGAACTGTGTCTCAACGGCAGTTCCGGACCATCCAGCACGGACGACAACGCCAAACCGATCATCCGCTGCCCGCTTTGTCTGTCCGGTATCGCGGCGATGGCGGATCAGCCGCCGCAAACCCCGGCTCTGGCCATCCGTATCGCGTTGCAGGTTCTGTTCGAACCGGCGCGGCTCGATGACGGCATCGCCCGCTTTACGATGCTCGACCACCAGCCGCGCGGCCCTCCCCACCTGAGTTGACGACCCGCGCTTTCGCGCACCGCTTCACGTCATTCTCAGTCTCAGTTTGGGGTTTACCTTATGTTTCCCGTTTTCTCGCGGGGGCCGCGTCCGTTGCGACGCGGCTCACTCGCACCCGTTCCCGTTATCCTGCTCGCGCTGATGCCTCCCGCATGGGGCCAAAGCAGCGGCGACGCGCTTCCCACCATCAGCGTCGAAGCCGAGGCGCAAACCGCGCCGCCGTTGCCGACGGCGTTCACCGCCGAACAGGCCAGGCGCGAAATCCAGCAGACGCCGGGCGGCGTCGCGGTGGTTTCGGCGGAGGATTACAAGAACAGCTCGGTCGCCAGCACCATCAAGGATGTGCTCGGCTTCGTCCCCGGCGTGTTCGCCCAGCCCAGATGGGGCGACGACACCCGGCTGTCGATCCGTGGCTCGAGCCTGTCGCGCAACTTCCACCTGCGCGGCGTGCAGCTCTACATGGATGGCATTCCGATCAACACCGCCGACGGCTACGGCGATTTCCAGGAGATCGACCCGACCGCCTACAAATACGTCGAGGTCTACAAGGGCGGAAACGCGCTCCAGTTCGGCGCGAACTCGCTCGGCGGCGCGATCAATTTCGTGACGCCGACCGGCCGCGACGCCGGCATCAACAGCGCCGGCATCGACATGGGCGCATTCGGCTATCGCCGGTTTCAGGCCAGCGTCGGCGGCGCGCATGGGCCGTGGGACGGCTTCTTCACCGCCGCCAACCAGCACGCGGAAGGCTTCCGCGACCACAGCGACGGCCACTCGACCCGCGTCAGCGGCAATATCGGCTATCGGTTCTCGCCGGACTTCGAGACGCGTTTCTATCTCAACGCCAACGACGTCCGTCAGCGCATCCCCGGCTCTATCAGCCGGACCTCGGCGCTGACCTCGCCGCAGACCGCCGCTCCGGGCAATCTTGCGCTCGACCAGCAGCGCAACATCGACACCGTGCGGCTCGCCAACAAGACCACGCTGCGGCTCGACAACACCACGTTCGAGTTCGGCGCGTTCGGCGTCGACCGCCATCTGATGCACCCGATCTTCCAGTGGCTCGACTACCGCTACAAGGATTACGGCGGCTTCGCCAAGGCGACCGACGACCGCATCATCGGCGGCTTCCGCAATCGCCTCGTCGCCGGCATCAACGTCATCAACGGCACCCTCGACAACCGGCAGTTCGCCAATCTCGGCGGCCAGAAAGGTGCGCTGCTGTCGTCATCGCTCGACCGCTCCAGGAACACCTCGGTCTATGTCGAGGATTCGTTCTACGTCCTGCCCAACGTGGCGGCGATCGGCGGCACGCAATTCCTCTACGCCACGCGCGACCGCGAGGCGCGCTTCGGCAGCAAATCGGGTTCGACGGAGTTCAATCTCTGGAGTCCCAAGGGCGGACTGCTGTGGGACATCGATCCGACCTGGCAGGCCTTCGCCAACATTTCGCGGAGCGCCGAGGTGCCGAGCTTCGGTGAAAGCGCATCGGGGCCGGGTATTCCAAACATTCCGTTCACCGACATTCGCCCGCAGCGCGCCACCACCTACGAGATCGGCACCCGCGGCAAACGACCGGATATGACCTGGGAGCTCACCGCCTACCGCGCCAACATCCGCGACGAGCTGCAGTGCATTTACAGCGCGTTCGGCAATTGCAACGTCACCAATGCCGACCGCACCGTGCATCAGGGGATCGAGGCGGGTCTTGGCGTCGCCGTGCTCAGGGGCCTGTTCGACCACGGGCCGCAGCCTAACAAGGTCTGGCTCAACGTCGCCTACACCTACAACGACTTCCGCTTCGACAACGACCCGACCTTCGGCAACAACCAGTTGCCCGGCGCGCCGCGCCACATGCTGCGTGCGGAACTGCTCTACAAGAACGCCAACGGCTACTACATCGGGCCGAATGTCGAATGGGTGCCTCAGGCCTACTATGCCGATAGCGCCAATACGCTGACGACGGACGCCTATGCGATTTTCGGACTGAAAGCCGGCGTCGATGACGGCAAGTATTCGATGTACATCGAAGCACGCAACATCGCCAACACCGCCTACATCGCCAGCACCAGCATCCTCGACCGTGCGACTGCCACGTCGCCGCTGTTCGAGCCCGGCACCGGCCGCGCCGTCTACGCCGGATTCAAGATGAAATGGTAAACAAACGGCGCACTGTCTGCAGGCTGCAGACAGTGCGCCGGAATGAGCGCTTTCATCGTCAATACGCTCGACCTGCGCGGACGAATGAAAAAACCCTTGCGAAACCCACTTTCACGTGTGCCGACGGTAAGACTGTAGGAGGTGCCGCGAGAAAAAACTATTGCTTGAGCCTTGAACAAATATTGCCGAAAAACGTGACAACACGAAATGTTTCGGCTACACACAATCCCTCAGACTGGCGACGCATTCCGCTCACCCAGTCTGGTGGTCCAAGTCTTGGGAGGAGCCCTTGGCGCGCACAAGCAGCGCCACCCCCGTTCAACCAAAGATTAAATCCAACGCAGTCGGGGAAATATAGGGTCGACACAATTTTTCAGAGCAGGGCTTGGCCCTGCTCTTTTTTTGTGTGCGGTTTTTGTGTGCGATCTTTATGTGCAGTGGTTTTGTCTGCAATGGCGCTGATCGACGCGGCGCACGCCTAGATCGGAACCCCCAGCAGCTTCGATAGCCACTCGACGTTGAAATAGCCCGCGAGATAGAGCGTTGCGCCGATCGTAAAGACGATCGCCGAAACGATGGTGGTCCACAGCAGCTTGCGCCCCATCGCCGCCATCACCGGGGCGCCTGGATCCGTTCCCGGTGCACCCTCACCGTCCTCGTGCTGGCTGCGGACGCCGAACGGCAGCACCGCGAACAGCACCACCCACCACAGGACGAAATAGATCGCGATGCCTGATGAGATTGACATGACGTTACGACTGTTCGATTTCGACGAGCGCGCCGGAGAAGTCCTTCGGATGAAGGAACAGCACCGGCTTGCCGTGGGCGCCGATCTTCGGATTGCCGTCGCCCAGCACGCGGGCCCCCTCGGCGATCAGCGTGTCACGCGCCGCGATGATGTCCGGCACCTCGTAACAGACGTGATGGATGCCGCCGTCGGCGTTGCGCTCGAGAAATTTGGCGATCGGGGATTCAGCGCCGAGCGGCTGGATGAACTCGATCTTGGTGTTCGGCAGCGTGGCGAACACGGTGATGACACCATGCTCCGGCAGCGGCACGGCTTCCGAAATCTCGGCGCCGAACGCGGTGCCGTAAATCTTCGCCGCCTTTTCGGCGTCGCGTACCGCAATCGCCACGTGGTTGAGCCGGCCGAGCATGATGTCCTCCGTTAATTCAGACTGTCAGGACGTGAACGACGCAAAGCGGCTTCTTGCCCCATTGCTCGGCGACCGAGGAGCGCACCGCGCGCCGCACGGACTCCGCTACCGCATCCGGATCGCGGCGGCGCGCCCGCGGCAGCGTTTCGACCGTCGACACCACAATGTCAAACACCTCGTCGGCGATGACCTCGCCGGCCATGTTCTTTTCCGGGATACCGACCAGATCGACCTCGGGATCGTCGGCCAGTTCGCCCTTCCCGTCCAGCACCAGCGCAACGAAAGCGCAACCGGCGAACGACAGCTTGCGGCGCTCGGTCACAGCCCGCGCTTTCGCTGTTTCGAGAATATTGCCGTCCTTGTAGATGCGGCCTGCCGGAACCTCGCCGATGATCGCAGGCTCGCCGGGACCGAGCCGGACCTGATCGCCGTTGCGGCAGACGATCACTTTCGGCACGCCGCAGGCCCGCGCGAGTTTGGCATGCTCGGACAGATGCAGCGCCTCGCCGTGGGCCGGAATCAGCAGCTGCGGCCGCACCCACGAGATCATCTCGCGCAGTTCATCGCGCCGTGGATGGCCGGAGACATGCACCAAATGGGTGCGGTCGGTGATGACCTCGACGCCTTGCGTCACCAGCCCGTTGATGATGGCGCCGACCGCCTTCTCGTTGCCTGGAATCGTGCGCGACGAAAAGATCACGGTATCGCCCTGGTTGAGCGTGACCTGCGGATGATCGTCATTGGCGATGCGCGCCAGCGCCGCACGCGGTTCGCCCTGGCTGCCGGTGCACAGCGCCAGCACCTTGTCGGGCGGAAAATGCCCGTAGAGATCGGCGCGGCGAAACGCACCGACGCCGTCGAGATGCCCGGTCTCGCGCGCGACCTGCACCACGCGCTCCATCGCCCGGCCGACAAGGACCACCTCGCGGTCGGCGGCCTTCGCGGCTTCCGCCACGGCGCGCAGCCGGCCGACATTCGAGGCAAAGGTAGTCACCGCGACGCGGCCTCGCGCGGCCTTGATGATCTCGGTGAGATTTTTCGCGACTTCCTGCTCCGATGGAGAGCGGCCCTCGCGCACCGCGTTGGTGGAATCGCCGATCAGCGCCAGCACGCCCTCGTCGCCGAGTTCGCGCAGCCGCTTCTCGTCGGTCGGCTTGCCGGTGATCGGCGTCGGATCGATCTTCCAATCGCCGGTGTGCAGCACGACGCCGGCCGATGTTCGGATCGCCAGTGCATGCGACTCCGGAATCGAATGGGCGACCGGAATGAACTCGACGCTGAACGGGCCTATTTCCACGGTGCCGCCGGATTCGATGACGGTGACTGGAATCTTCGGCGGATTGCGCTCGCCTGCACATTTCGCCTCGAACAGCGCTGCGCTGAAAGCAGTGGCATAGATCGGGCATTTGAGCCGCGGCCACAGGTCGATGATCGCGCCGAAATGATCCTCGTGAGCGTGAGTGAGGACGAGGCCGACGAGGTTCTTCCGCTCGCTCTCCAGAAACCGGATGTCCGGCATCACCACGTCGATACCCGGAAGATGCTCCTCGTTGCCGAACGACACGCCGAGATCGACCGCAAGCCAGCTGCGCTGATGGCGGTAGCCAAGGCCGTAGAGCGACAGGTTCATGCCGATCTCGCCGACGCCGCCAAGCGGCGTGAATGTCAATTCGTCCGGCCGCGCCATCATGCCGCTCCTGCTGATCGCGCGGTGCCGAAATGAACATCACCGGCGGCAATGGAAATACGCTCGCCGCCGTCGGTTTTAAGGATCAGGCAACCAGTGTCGTCGATGGTCTCGAAAATACCTTCGACCGATTTCTCACCGGCCTGAATCGAAATCGGCGCGCCGATACCGGCCGCGCGCTCGAGCCACAGGCGGCGAATTTCGCTGAAACCGTGCCCCTCGTCCCAGATGCCGCGGAATTCGGCCCAGGCATCGGACAGCGCATGAAACAGATCCTCGGCGCCGACCTGGATGCCGAGCGCCGCCAGCGAGGTCGCCGGATACGGCGTGCCTTGTGGCGCGGAGACGACGTTGGTGCCCATCCCGACCACGATCGCCAGCCCGCCGGCCACCGCTTCTGCCTCGAGCAGGATGCCGGACAGCTTCTCACGTCCGGCCAGAACATCGTTGGGCCACTTCAGCGCGAAGCCCCAGTCGGCTGCACCGCCCGTGCGCAAAGCGGCTTCGATGCTGACCTGCCGCAACGCGGCGTCCAGCGCCAGACCCGCGGCAAAGCCGAGGGTGGCGGCGACGGCGGGCGTCACGTCGATGATTTCAAGGATACTGGCGGCGAGGTTGCCGCGCGGCGAAACCCATGCACGCGAGCGGCGTCCGCGTCCGGCGGTCTGCTGATCGGTCACCAGCCATAGCGGACCGGCCTCTCCGGCCCTTGCCCGCGCAAGCGCTTCCGCATTGGTGGAACCGATGCTCTCGAACGCAACGAGCCGGGTGCCGGATGATTGTGATCGCGGACCGAGGCTAAAGGCCATCTCAGAACAGCGATTTCGCGGCCACTGTCGCCGCGTTGACCAGAGGCGCTGGATAGAAGCAGAACAGGATGTTGAAGATGCCGGCCACCGCCAGCACGGTGCGCAGTTCCGGCTGCACCGGATCGACCGCACCGACCGGTTCGTCGAAGTACATCACCTTCACGATCGCCAGATAGTAGAATGCGCCGACCACGCTGGTCAGAACGCCGATCACCGACAGCACGAACAGGCCGGAATGGATCGCCGCGAGGAAAACGTAAAACTTGGCGAAGAAGCCCGCGAGCGGCGGAATGCCGGCCAGCGAGAACAGCAACATGGCGAACAGGAAAGCCAGCACCGGGTTGGTGCGCGACAGGCCCGCGAAATCGCTGATCTGCTCGACCGCCTGCCCCTTGCGCTTCAAGGCAAGGATGAACGCGAAGGACCCGAGCGTCATCGCGACATAGATGGCGATGTAGACGAGCACGCCCTGCGCACCTTCCGCCGTTCCGGCCGCAAGGCCGACCAGCGCGAAGCCCATGTGGCCGATCGACGAATAGGCCATCAGGCGCTTGATGTTCTTCTGGCCGATGGCCGCGAAAGAGCCGAGCGCCATCGAGGCGATCGACACGAACACGACAATCTGCTGCCACTCATGGGTGACGGCCGGAAATGCGGTGAGCAGGATCCGAACCAGGACCGCCATCGCCGCGACTTTCGGCGCCGAGGCGAAGAACGCCGTGACCGGAGTCGGTGCGCCTTCATAAACGTCAGGCGTCCACATGTGGAACGGCACGATCGAAATCTTGAAGCAAAGCCCGACAAGCAGGAAGACGATGCCGAACAGCACACCGATGCTGCCGGTTTTGGCCACGGCCGCGATGCCGGCAAAATTCACCGTTCCGGTGAAGCCGTAGATCAGCGATGCACCGTACAGCATCATGCCCGACGACAGCGCGCCAAGGACGAAATACTTCAGGCCGGCTTCGGTGGACTTGGCGTTATCGCGATGGCTCGCCGCAACCACATACAGCGCAAGGCTCATCAGTTCGAAACCGAGATAGAACGTGATGAGATCGGCGGCCGAAATCAGCACCATCATGCCGACGGTCGAGAGCGTCACCAGAATGGAATACTCGAAAATCTTCGCCTGTTCGGCGAGGAAGCCGCGCGACAGGATCAGCGTGACGACGGAACCGATCAGCGCCAGGATCTTCAGGAAGCGGGCATAATCATCGAGGATGAAGCTGCCGCCGAAGGTCGTCAGCTTTCCAGCGGGAAGCCACAACACCAGGGCTCCCGTCACGACAAGGAGAGCCGCCGCGAGTGCGGTCACCGTCCCAACCGTGCGCTGGCCGCGATACGCTCCCAGCATCAGCAGGAGCATGGCGCCAACGGCCAGCACGATCTCCGGTATCACCGGAAGCAGCGAATACCCTGCAACGTTCAAATTCATAGCGCCCTGTCCTGACCTGTTGCGCTCAGTGCAACAGCGCGGCTGCCTTCACGACAGATACCGCCTGATTGTAGTTGGTCACGAGTTGCTGCACCGACGCCGCCGACATATCGAGCACCGGCGCCGGATAGACGCCGAACAGGATCGTCAGAATGAGAAACGGCGCCAGAATGATGATCTCGCGGAATGTCAGATCCTTGATGCCGGCCAGCGACGGCTTGTCGAGCGTGCCGAACACAACCTTGCGATAGAGCCACAACGCATAAGCCGCCGACAGGATCACGCCGAGCGTCGCGAAGAACGCGGTCGGCAGCGAAACCTTGAAGGTGCCCAGCAACGTCAAGAATTCACCGACGAAGCCGGACGTTCCGGGCAGGCCGACATTGGCCATCGTGAAGGTGAGGAACACCACCGCATAGAGCGGCATCCGGTTGACCAGACCGCCATAGGCGGCGATCTCGCGGGTGTGCATGCGGTCGTAGATGACGCCGACGCAGAGGAAGAGCGCGCCCGACACGATGCCGTGCGACACCATCTGGAACACGCCGCCTGCGACGCCCTGCATGGTGCCGGCGAAAATGCCCATCGTCACGAAGCCCATATGTGCGACCGACGAATAGGCGATCAGCTTCTTCATGTCCTGCTGCACCAGCGCGACCAGCGAGGTGTAGATGATCGCGATTGCCGACAGGGTGAAGATCAGCGGCGCGAAGTCATGCGACGCCAGCGGGAACATCGGCAGCGAGAAGCGCAGGAAGCCGTAGCCGCCCATTTTCAACAGGATAGCCGCCAGCACCACGGAGCCTGCGGTCGGCGCCTCGACGTGCGCATCCGGCAGCCAGGTGTGGACCGGCCACATCGGCATCTTGACCGCGAACGAGGCGAAGAACGCGAGCCACGCCCACGTCTGAAGGTTACGCGGCACGGCGGTGTGCATCAGCGTCGGGATGTCGGTGGTCCCGGCATTCCAGTACAGCGCCATGATGGCGAGCAGCATCAGCACCGAGCCGAGCAGCGTATAAAGGAAGAACTTGAAGCTGGCATAGACTCGGCGCGGGCCGCCCCAGACGCCGATGATCAGGAACATCGGGATCAGGCCGCCTTCGAAGAACAGGTAGAACAGCACGAGATCGAGCGCCGAGAACGTGCCGATCATCAGCGTTTCGAGCACCAGAAACGCCATCATGTATTCGCGCACGCGCAGTTGCACCGACTTCCAGCTCGCGAGGATGCAGAACGGCATCAACGCGGTGGTGAGGATCACGAACGGCAGTGAAATGCCGTCGACGCCCATGTGATAGCCGATGGTGTTGGCGAGCCAGGGCGCCTTCTCGACAAACTGAAAACCGGCCTGCGACGGATCGAACCGCGCCACCAGGATGAGGGAGACGGCGAAGTTAACGACCGTCGTCCACAGCGCGATCCAGCGCGCGTTGCGGTCGGCGGCTTCGTCCCGCCCCCGCGCCAGCAGATAAAGCAGCAGTGCGCCGACAGCCGGCAGGAAGGTGACTACGGAAAGGATGGGCCAGGTCGTCATTGCTGGCCCCCAAGACCGAACATAAACCAGGTGATCAGCCCGGCGACGCCGATCAGCATCGCGAAGGCATAGTGATAGAGATAGCCGGTCTGGATGCGGACGACATTGCGCGTCACATCAAGCACGCGCGCCGAAACACCATCCGGTCCGAAGCCGTCGATGATGGAGCCGTCGCCCTTCTTCCAGAACAAACGCCCGATCCATAACGCCGGCCGCACGAAAATCGCATCGTACAGTTCGTCGAAGTACCATTTGTTGAGCAGGAATTTGTAGAGCATCTGGTGCTGGTTCGCGAGTTCGACCGGCAGGTACGGCCGGCGGATGTAGAACAGCCACGACACCAGGAAGCCGATCACCATCATCACCGTCGGCGAGAACGCGATCCAGCCGGGGATGTGGTGCATCTCTTCGATGACGTGCGGGTTCATCTTGATCGATTCACGGAAGAACTCTCCGATGCCGTGTCCGGCGAACAGCTCCTTGAACGGGAAGCCGGCCAGCACCGATCCCATCGCGAGCACCGCCAGCGGGATCAGCATCACGAACGGGCTTTCGTGCGCCGCCTCATAGTGATGACGATCATGCGGTTGGCCGTGGAAAGTCTTGAAGATCAGACGCCAGGAGTAGAACGAGGTCAGTCCGGCGGCGATCACGGTGCACAGGAAACCGTAGAGCGCGAACGGATTGTGCGCCACGAACGACGATTCGATGATCGCATCCTTGGAGAAATAACCGGCTGTCAGCGGGAAACCGGTCAGCGCCAGTGTGCCGATCACCATCACCGTATAGGTGAAGGGAATCCGGTCCTTCAGGCCGCCCATGTGGCGGATGTCCTGCTCGTGGTGCATCGCGTGGATCACCGAGCCGGAGCCGAGGAACAGCAGCGCCTTGAAGAAGGCGTGGGTGAACAGGTGGAAGATGCCGACCGAATAGGCCCCCGCCCCCATTGCCACAAACATGTAGCCGAGCTGCGAACAGGTCGAATAGGCGACGATGCGCTTGATGTCGTTCTGCACGAGGCCGATGGTCGCGGCGAACAGCGCCGTGGTGGCGCCGATGAACATCACGAACGCCTGCGCGTTCGGCGCAAGTTCGAACAATGGCGACAGCCGCGCGACCATGAACACGCCGGCTGTGACCATGGTCGCGGCATGAATCAGCGCCGACACCGGGGTCGGGCCTTCCATCGCGTCCGGCAGCCAGGTGTGCAGCAGGAACTGGGCGGACTTGCCCATCGCGCCCATGAACAGCAGCAGGCAGGTCAGCGTCAGCGCGTCGACGTTCCAGTGGAAGAACGGAATGGTCTTGCCGACGAGGCCCGGCGCACCGGCGAAGATGGTTTCGAAATCGGTCGAACCGACCAGCGCGAAAATCGCGAAGATGCCGAGCGCGAAGCCGAAGTCGCCGACGCGGTTGACGACGAACGCCTTGATCGCCGCGGCGTTGGCCGACGGTTTCTGGAACCAGAAGCCGATCAGCAAGTAGCTTGCGAGGCCGACGCCTTCCCAGCCGAAGAACAGCTGCACGAGGTTGTCGGCGGTCACCAGCATCAGCATCGCAAAGGTGAACAGCGACAGATAGGCCATGAACCGCGGACGGTTCGGGTCTTCATGCATGTAGCCGATGGAATACATGTGCACGAGCGACGACACCGTGGTCACCACCACCAGCATCACCGCCGTCAGGGTGTCGACCCGCAGCGTCCAGTTCACCTTGAGATCGCCGGAGCTGATCCAGCTGAACAGTTGCACCCGCACGTCGTGATGCATCAGGCCGACATCGACGAACGCGACCCATGACAGCGCCGCCGAAATCAGCAGCAGCGCCGTTGTGATGACTTCAGCCGTTCGTGAACCGGCCGCCGGCGGCTCGACCGGATGGTCGTGGTCGTCGTGACCGTGATCACCGTGAGCATGATCGTCATGAGCAGCGGCGGCATGGCCGTCCCCATGATCGGCATGATCCATTTCGTCGCCGCTGGGGTTGCGCGAGTGGGCGCCCACGATCGTGATCGCGCCTGCAAGCAGCGCGCCGATGAGCGGCAGAAAAACGATGGCCTCGATCATGATAACATTCCCGCGTGGAACGTTGCGGTCCAACCGGCAACGCTCCGCCTGCCCTTTATCTCGAGCATGATCTGATCCGAAAACCGGTTCCCACTTTTCGGGATCATGCTGCTCAGCCCTTCATCAGGTTGATGTCCTCAACCGCAATCGAACCGCGAATGCGGAAGAACACCACCAGCACAGCAAGGCCGATCGCCGCTTCCGCTGCCGCCACCGTCAGCACCAGTAGCGCGAAAATCTGCCCCACAATGTCATTGAGAAAACTCGAGAACGCCACGAGGTTGATGTTGACCGAGAGCAGGATTAACTCGATCGACATCAGGAGAACGATGACGTTCTTGCGGTTGAGAAAAATACCGAGGATGCCGGTCGTGAACAGGATCGCCCCGACGGCGAGATAATGGCCAAGACCGATCGTCATTGCACCCACTCCCCTGCGTCGGTGTCCTGCAATCCCTGGCCCGGCGTGACCTTGCGCATCGCCATTGCGGTCGCCTTGCTGCGCGCGTTCTGCACGCTGACGACCTGACGCTTGACGCTCGCCTTGTGACGCAGCGTCAGCACGATCGCACCAATCATCGCCACCAGCAGAACCAGGCCCGCGAGCTGGAAGTAATGGATGTAGCGCGTATAAAGCACCATGCCGATGGCTTCGGTATTGCTCATCGTGGCCGAAATCGGTGCGGTGATCGATTTGGAAATCGTCGGCGAAATCACCCAGCCGCCGACGACCAGCAGCAGCTCGGCGAGGAATATTCCGCCGATCAGCAGGCCGAACGGCATGTATTCAAGGAATCCCTGACGCAGTTCGGCGAAATCGACATCGAGCATCATGATGACGAACAGGAACAGCACCGCCACCGCGCCGACATAGACGACGACAAGGATCATCGCCAGGAATTCGGCGCCGAGCAGCACGAACAGTCCCGCCGCGTTGACGAAGGCGAGGATCAGGAACAGCACCGAGTGCACGGGGTTGCGCGACGTCACGACCATCACGGCCGAGGCGACGCAGACGCCGGCAAACAGGTAAAAGAACAGCGCGGGGATCATGCGTCAGCCTTACCGGTACGGCGCGTCGAGCGCGATGTTCTTGGCGATCTCCCGCTCCCAGCGGTCGCCGTTGGCGAGCAGCTTCGCCTTGTCATAATAGAGTTCCTCGCGGGTCTCGGTGGCGAACTCGAAGTTCGGTCCCTCCACGATGGCATCGACCGGACAGGCCTCCTGGCACAGTCCGCAATAGATGCACTTCACCATGTCGATGTCGTAGCGCACGGTGCGGCGGGTGCCATCGTTGCGGCGCGGGCCGGCTTCGATGGTGATGGCCTGCGCCGGGCAGATCGCCTCGCACAGCTTGCATGCGATGCAGCGTTCCTCGCCGTTCGGATAACGGCGCAGCGCATGCTCACCGCGAAAGCGCGGCGAGATTGGCCCTTTCTCGAACGGATAGTTCAGCGTCGGCTTCGGCTTGAAGAAATAGCGCATCGTCAGCACGAAGGCTGCGGCGAACTCTTTCAGCAGAAGCGAATTAGCTGCGGTTGCTATACCCATGACGACCTCATTGCGGGGCAAGACCCGCGAATTGCAGCACACCCGCGACGATCACGACCATCGCCAGCGAAATCGGGAGAAACACCTTCCAGCCCAGCCGCATGAGCTGGTCGTAGCGGTAGCGCGGCACGATCGCCTTCGCCATGGCGATCATGAAGAACATGAAGAACAGTTTCAGCGAGAACCAGATCACGCCCGGCACCCAGTTGAACGGCGGCAGGTCAATCGGCGGCAGCCAGCCGCCCATGAACAGGATCGCGCCCATTGCGCACATCGTGCAGATCGCGACGTATTCGCCGAGCATGAACAACAGGTATGGCGTCGAGCCGTACTCGACCATGAAGCCGGCGACCAGTTCGGATTCCGCTTCGACGAGATCGAACGGCGGACGGTTGGTTTCCGCCAGCGCCGAGACATAGAAGATCACGAACATCGGCAGCAGCGGCAGCCAGTACCAGTTCAGGAAGGTCAGCCACGGCAGGCCGATCAGATTGGCAAGGCCCTTGGTGTGCTGCGCCTCGACGATGGCCGTGAGATTCAGCGAACCGACACAGAGCAGAACGGTGATGATGACAAAGCCGATCGAGACTTCGTAGGACACCATCTGTGCCGCCGAGCGAAGCGCCGCGAGGAACGGATACTTCGAGTTCGACGACCAGCCGGCCATGATGATGCCGTAGATCGACAGCGACGAGATCGCAAAGATGTAGAGGATGCCGACATTGATGTCGGCGATCACCCAGTTGAGATTGACCGGGATCACCGCCCAGGCGGCGAGCGCGAGCACGCAGGTCACCAACGGCGCCAGCAGGAACACGCCCTTGTTGGCACCGGCTGGGATCGTCGGCTCCTTGAGCACGAACTTCAAAAGGTCCGCGAACGATTGCAGCAATCCCCATGGCCCGACCACGTTGGGGCCGCGCCGGATCTGCACCGCCGCCCAGATCTTGCGGTCGGCGAGCAGGATGTAGGCGATCGCGATCAGCAGCACGACGAGGAGCAACAGGCTCTGCGCCAGCATGACGATCAGCGGCCAGAGGTAGTCGGTCCAGGCAGAGCTTGCGAAAAATTCAGCCATCACGTCACTCCGCCGCCGCCAGCGTCTGCCCGGAAGCGAGACGCGAGCATTCGGCCATCACCGCGGATGCCCGCGCGATGGGGTTGGTCAGATAGAAATCAGAGATTGCGTTCTTGAACGCGGTCTTTTCGAGATTGCCGCCGCGCTTCGCCAGCGCGCCGACGCCCGCAGCATCGGCCGCCGCGATCTGGTCGATGCGCATCAGATGCGGCACCGCTTTGAACAGCGCCTGCCGCAGCTGCGCCAGTGAATCGAACGGCAGCTTCTTGCCGAGCGTTTCCGACAGCGCGCGGACGATCGCCCAATCCTCGCGCGCCTCGCCCGGCGGAAAGCCGGCACGGTTCGCCATCTGGACGCGGCCTTCGGTGTTGACGTAGAGGCCGGATTTTTCGGTGTAGGCCGCGCCCGGCAGGATCACGTCGGCGCGATGCGCGCCACGGTCGCCGTGAGTGCCGATGTAAACGACGAAGGTGCCGTCAGCGGCTTCGATCTCATCCGCGCCCAACGAGAACAGCACGTCGAGCGTGCCGAACGCGGTCATCTGCGCGGCAGTCAACCCGCCCTCGCCCGGCACAAAGCCGATGTCGAGCGCTCCGACCGTGGACGCCGCACTGTGCAGCACCGCGAAACCGTTCCAGCCGTCCTTGATCGCGCCGAGATCGGTCGCAAGTTTCGCCGCAGCCGCAAGCACCGCCGCGCCGTCATGACGGCCGAACGCACCGGAGCCGACCAGGACGATCGGGGTCTTGGCGGTCTTGAGGACGTCCGCGAACGAATGCTTGCCGGCGGCGAGTTCGCCAAGCGTGTCCACGCCCGCGCCGATGTGCTCGTATTTATACGTGAGGTCGGCCTTCTCGCCGATCATGCCGATCTTGAGCTGGCCGGTGCGCCAGCGCTTGCGGATGCGCGCGTTGAGAACGGCGGCTTCCTTGCGCGGATTGGAGCCGACGATCAGCAGCGCATCGGCCTGCTCAATCCCGGCAATGGTCGGGTTGAAAATGTAGGACGCGCGGCCGGCCTTCGGATCGAATGCCGCGCCTTGCTGAACCGCGAGATTGGCCGAACCGCATTTCGCGAGCAGTTCCTTCAGCGCAAACATATCCTCAGTAGCAGCAAGATCGCCCGCGATGGCGCCGATGCGCTTGCCGTCGGATCGCGCAACCTTGGCTGCAATCGCCGCGAACGCTTCGGTCCACGATGCCGCGCGCAACTTGCCGTTCTCGCGGATGTACGGACGGTCGAGGCGCTGGGTACGCAGGCCGTCGACAATGTGACGGGTCTTGTCGGAAATCCATTCCTCGTTCACCGCCTCATTGACGCGCGGCAGGATGCGCATCACCTCGCGGCCGCGGGTATCGACGCGGATCGCCGAGCCGACCGCGTCCATAACGTCGATCGACTGGGTCTTGCCAAGCTCCCACGGACGGGCTGCGAAGGCATAAGGCTTCGAGGTCAGCGCGCCGACCGGGCAGATATCGACGAGGTTGCCCTGCAACTCGGACGTCAAAGCGCTTTCGAGATAGGTGGTGATCTCGACATCCTCGCCGCGGCTGATCAGGCCCATCTCCGGCACGCCGCAGACTTCGGTGGAAAAGCGGACGCAGCGCGTGCACTGGATACAGCGGGTCATCGAGGTCTTGACCAGCGCGCCGAGATACTTGTCCTCGACCGCACGCTTGTTCTCGGCGAAACGGCTGGTGTCGACGCCGTAGCCCATCGCCTGATCCTGCAAATCGCACTCGCCGCCCTGATCGCAGATCGGGCAATCGAGCGGATGGTTGATGAGCAGGAATTCCATCACGCCTTCGCGCGCCTTCTTCACCATCGGCGAGCGGGTCTTGACCGACGGCAATTCGCCATTCGGACCGGGACGGCAGTCGCGCACGCCCCAGGCGCAGCTTGCCACCGGCTTCGGCGAACCCGCGACCTCGACGAGGCACATGCGGCAGTTGCCGGCGATCGACAGCCGTTCGTGGTAGCAGAAGCGCGGAATCTCAGCGCCGGCGGCTTCGCACGCCTGCAGCAGCGTGTACTCCGCCGGAACGTCGATCTCTTTTCCGTCAACGAGAATCTTGGTCATCACCCTACTCCGCCGCGACCATGTTGACGGGATCGAGCACGCCGATGTCGTCGATGGTGGACTTGCGTGCGTATTCGTCGATGCGCCGTTCGATTTCCGGCCTGAAGTGGCGGATCAGGCCCTGAATCGGCCACGCCGCCGCGTCACCCAACGCGCAGATGGTATGGCCTTCGACCTGCGTCGTCACTTCGAGCAGCATGCCGATTTCTTTCTTGTGCGCGCGGCCTTCCGCCATGCGCGACAGCACGCGCCACATCCAGCCGGTGCCCTCGCGGCACGGCGTGCACTGGCCACAGCTCTCATGCTTGAAGAAGTAGCTGATGCGGGCGATCGCGCGCACGATGTCGGTGGACTTGTCCATCACGATCACGCCAGCGGTGCCGAAGCTCGACTTGACGGCGCGGGTGCCGTCGAAATCCATGATCAGTTCTTCGCAATCAGCCGCCGGAATCAGCGGGCATGACGCGCCGCCGGGAATGATCGCCAGCAGGTTGTCCCAGCCGCCGCGAATGCCGCCGCCGTGCTTCTCGATCAGTTCCTTGAACGGAATGCTCATCTGTTCTTCGATCACGCACGGCGTGTTGACGTGACCAGACAGGCCGTAAAGCTTGGTGCCGACATTATTCGGACGGCCGATGCTCGCGAACCACGCCGCGCCGCGCCGCAGGATGTCCGGCGCCACCGCGATCGATTCAACGTTGTTCACTGTAGTGGGACAACCGAACAGGCCGACGTTGGCCGGGAACGGCGGCTTCAGGCGCGGCTGGCCCTTCTTGCCTTCGAGGCTTTCGAGCAACGCGGTTTCCTCGCCGCAGATATACGCGCCGGCACCGTGGTGAACGTAAAGGTCGAACGGGAAACCGTGAATGTTGTCCTTGCCGATCAGCTTGGCCTCATAGGCCTGATCGATCGCGGCCTGCAGATTCTCGCGCTCGCGGATGAACTCGCCGCGCACATAAATGTAGCCGACATGCGCGCCCATCGCGCAGCCGGCGATCAGGCAGCCCTCGATGAGAAGATGCGGATCGTGCCGCATGATCTCGCGATCCTTGCAGGTGCCCGGCTCGGATTCGTCGGCATTGACCACGAGGTAGCTCGGCCGACCGTCGGCGTTGTCCTTCGGCATGAACGACCACTTCATGCCGGTCGGGAAGCCCGCTCCGCCCCGGCCGCGCAGGCCGGAGGCTTTCATCTCGCTGATGATCCAGTCGCGCCCCTTGTCGAGAATGGCCTTGGTGCCATCCCAGCCGCCACGGCGGCGCGCGCCCTCGAGGCCCCAGTCGTCGAGGCCGTAGAGATTACGGAAGATGCGATCCTTGTCGTCGAGCATTATGTCGCTTCCTGACCAATCAGCTTTTCGTTTGCCGGTAGGCGAGCCCAGCCGCCATCGCAGCGAACGCCACCGCCCAGCTCAGGCTCGATTCAAGTCCCGAGTTGAGCACGTAATAGTTCAGCACGAACATGAACACACCGGCGCAAATCGTGTGCAACGCGACCTGACGGATCCTGGCGGCGTCCATCATTTGCTCCCTGCCTTTTCGGGTGCCTTGAGAACCCTCGGTCCTCCAACAGGCGCGGCGCAATGGCGATCGATTTGCGGACCCGGCTTCGGCGGATTGCCCGAAGCGAATCCGTCGAGAACCTTGTTCAGGGTCTCCGGCGTCAGGTCCTCGTAGGTGTCCTTCCAGATCATCACCATCGGCGCGTTCACGCAGGCACCGAGGCACTCGACCTCTTCCCAGCTGAAATCACCATCGGCCGAAACATGGAACGGGTCGTGATGGATACGATGCTTGCAGACGTCGATCAGTTCGCCGGCGCCGCGCAGCATGCACGGCGTCGTACCGCACACCTGAACGTGGGCCTTCTTGCCGACCGGCGACAGCTGGAACATGGTATAGAAGGTCGCGATCTCCATCACGCGGATATGCGGCATCCCAAGCAGATCGGCGACGCCACGGATCGCCGCCTCCGAGATCCAGCCGTCATGCTGCTCCTGCGCGCGCCACAGCACCGGAATCACCGCTGCCGCCTGACGGCCGGGCGGATACTTCTCGATCTGCTTCTTCACCCAATCGAGATTCTCCGCGCTGAATGCGAAGCTCGCAGGTTGCAGTTCCTTCGGGGCCAAACGGCGAACAGCCATCGTACCAGTCTTTCAATCTTTCAGTGCGCCACGTTGCCTTGCGTCATGGCGCGGCGCGCGTTGCCAGAATTCATGCTGTAGAGACGCTGTTCCCAGAACGCGCTCGCGGTCGCAAACACGTTGTAGCCGACGTGGGAGGCGACCTTGATGCGATCGAGCGTGGAGAGCTGCGTCAGCGGTTCGAAGCGGTCGGTCGCCGGATCGTGGACGATCGCCTTCATCGGCGTGTTCTCGAGAATATAGCGCGACACCGTGTGATTACGGTCGCTGCCGTGCTCCTCGCAAATTACCATCGAGTCGGTCTGCAAAATCCGCGTCCCGCCTTTGATGGCGTCGATCTCGACACCTTCGACATCGAGCTTGATCAGATACTTGCCGGTCGCCGGAATCTTGCCGTCGTCGATCAGATTATCGAGCGCCAGCACCGGCACCTCTTCCCCGCTCGCATCGGCGCCGCCTGCGATGCTGAAGGCTTCGTGCTTGGTGCCGGACAGCCGCGCCGTCCCGCGCTCCGATCCGATGGCGCTCTTGATCGCCTCGAAGCGGTTGCCGTTGACGCGGACATTGTTTTCCAGCTTCGGAAAATTCTGCGACGACGGTTCGATCGCGATCGCCCGATGCGAGCCAAAACGCTGGCTCGACACCATTACCGACCAGTAGCCGTAGTTGGCGCCGCAATCGAGCAGGACATAATCGACATCGCGCGAATCTAGCAGCAATAGCTCGAGTTCGTCCTCATACTTGAAAGTACGGTTGAGCAGCTTGCTCCAGTAGCCGTCGCCATACGGAAACGCGAAGGTCGCGTCCGGGTTGAGCATCACGTTGATGTTGCGCTCCGGCAGCATCATCTTCAGCATGTTGGCGCACATATTGTAGCCGCGATGAGACATCAGCGCGCCCACCTTCGATCCAGCCAGCAATGCGAGGCCGATGGTGCGCTCCCACGGAGACGCACCGCGCATCGCGCCGGTCATGCGGTCGAACTCGATGGGCGGCTGCACCGTCACCGATCCACCTCGCCGAACACGATGTCGAGCGAACCGAGAATCGCGGACACGTCCGCAAGCAGGTGCCCCCTGCAGATGAAATCCATCGCCTGCAGGTGTGCAAATCCCGGCGCACGGATCTTGCACTTGTACGGCTTGTTGGTGCCGTCGGAGACCAGATAGACGCCGAACTCACCCTTGGGCGCCTCGACCGCGGCATAAACCTCGCCGGCCGGAACGTGGAAGCCTTCGGTGTAGAGCTTGAAGTGATGGATCAGCGCTTCCATCGAGCGCTTCATCTCGCCGCGCTTCGGCGGCACGACCTTGTTGTCCTGGATCGAAACCGGCCCCTGCCCTTCGGCGACGCGCAGCTTCTCGATGCACTGCTTCATGATGCGCACCGACTGGCGCATTTCTTCCATACGGATGCAGTAGCGGTCGTAACAGTCGCCGTTCTTGCCGATCGGGATGTCGAAATCCATCTCGGCATAACATTCGTAGGGCTGCGACTTGCGCAGGTCCCATGCGGCGCCCGAGCCGCGCACCATCACGCCCGAGAAGCCCCACTCCCACGCCTGCTCCAGCGTCACCACGCCGATGTCGACGTTACGCTGCTTGAAGATGCGGTTGTCGGTGAGCAGAACTTCGAGATCGTCGACGACCTGAAGGAACGGATCGCACCAGTTCCAGATGTCCTCGATCAGTTTGGGCGGCAAATCCTGATGCACGCCGCCGACGCGGAAGAACGCCGCGTGCATGCGCGAGCCGGACGCGCGCTCGTAAAACACCATCAGCTTTTCGCGCTCTTCGAAACCCCACAGCGGCGGGGTCAGCGCGCCGACATCCATCGCCTGAGTAGTGACGTTAAGCAGATGCGACAGGATGCGGCCGATCTCGGAATACAGCACGCGGATCAACTGGCCGCGGCGCGGCACGGTGATGCCGAGCAGCTTCTCCGCCGCGAGGCAGAAGGCATGTTCCTGATTCATCGGCGCGACGTAGTCGAGCCGGTCGAAATACGGAATCGCCTGCAGATAGGTCTTTTGCTCGATCAGCTTTTCAGTGCCGCGGTGAAGCAGGCCGATATGCGGATCGACGCGCTCGACGACCTCGCCATCCAGCTCCAGCACAAGCCGCAGCACGCCGTGCGCGGCCGGATGCTGCGGGCCGAAGTTAATCGTGAAATTGCGCATTCCGGGGACTGCGGTACCAAGGGCTTCGGTCATCAGCCACCTGCCTTTGCAGGAGTAGAAACGGGCGCCGCCGGTGCTTCGCCGGTTTTCTTCTCATCGCCCGGCAACGCATAGTCGGCGCCCTCCCACGGCGAGAGGAAATCGAACTTGCGGAATTCCTGGTTGAGCCGGACCGGCTCATAGACCACGCGCTTCTCCTGGTCGTCGTAGCGGACCTCGACGAACCCGGTGAGCGGAAAGTCCTTGCGCAGCGGATGGCCGTCGAAACCGTAGTCGGTCAGCAGGCGGCGCATGTCCGGATGCCCAACGAAGATCACACCGTAGAGATCGTAGGTCTCGCGCTCGAACCAGTCGGCGCCGGGGAACACTCGAATGATCGAGGGCACCTGCGTGGTTTCGTTGGCCTCGCCGCGCAAGCGGATGCGCGCGTTCAGGGTCGGCGACATCAGGTGATAGACCACATCGAAGCGGTTCTCGCGGCCCGGATAGTCGACGGCCGTGATGTCGGTGAAGCTGACGAAGCGGCAGCGCGGATCGCTCTTCAGGAAGCTTGCGACCTCGACGATCTTCGCCAGATCGACCGAGACGGTGAGCTGGTTGAAAGACACGTCATGGCTCAGCGCCGCTCCCGGCAGCGCACCAGTAATGAGTTGACCAAGGGCATCGAGCCTGGCGTCTTCCATCAGTTAAGCCTTAGCGTTCAATCGTTCCGGTGCGGCGAATCTTCTTCTGCAGCAGCAGTACGCCGTAGAGCAGTGCTTCCGCCGTCGGCGGACAGCCCGGCACATAAATGTCGACGGGCACGATGCGGTCGCAGCCGCGCACCACCGAATACGAATAGTGATAGTAGCCGCCGCCGTTGGCGCACGACCCCATCGAGATCACGTAGCGCGGCTCGGGCATCTGGTCGTAGACCTTGCGCAGCGCCGGAGCCATCTTGTTGGTCAGCGTGCCGGCCACGATCATCACGTCCGACTGGCGCGGCGAGGCGCGCGGGGCGAAGCCGAAGCGCTCGACGTCATAGCGCGGCATCGAGACCTGCATCATCTCGACGGCGCAGCACGCGAGGCCGAAGGTCATCCACATCAGCGAGCCGGTGCGCGCCCACGTAATCAGGTCGTCGGCAGCGGCAACGAAGAAGCCCTTGTCGGACAGCTCGTGATTGATCTCGAGATAATAGCGATCATCCGCGCCGACCGGCTGGCCGGTGCGCGGATCGAGAATCCCTGTCGCAGCCTGCGACACGGCCGGTTGCAAAACCGGTTTAGCCGGGGTCGGACTCAATCCCATTCGAGCGCCCCTTTCTTCCATTCATAGGCGAAGCCGACGGTCAGCACGCCGAGGAACACGATCATCGACCAGAAGCCGACCAGCCCGAGTTTGCCGAAAGCCACTGCCCACGGAAACAGGAAGGCGACTTCCAGATCAAAGATGATGAACAGGATCGCCACCAGATAGAATCGCACATCGAATTTCATGCGCGCATCATCGAAGGCGTTGAAGCCGCATTCGTACGCCGACAGCTTCTCCGGATCGGGTTGCTGATAGGCGACCAGAAACGGCGCCACCAGTAGCGCCAGACCGATGACGGTCGCGACACCGATGAACACCACAAGCGGCAGATAATTCTGCAAGATTCCGCCCATCGGCGACCCTTTGCTGCCCGAAATTGTTCCGCAGATTCGCGGAACATTGGAATGGTTCGAAGGGATAGCCCAGCGCCACAGTGAGGGCAAGACAAGCTATCCTGACGCTCGTCCGGGGATCACAATTTCGATAATTGCCGGCCCGCGGCGCGCACCGTGTCTCATCCAAAAGTAGAAAGACCTGGACAAATCTCAAGCTGCGCGGCGCGTTAATTCGATTGCCGTTTCCGTCAGTTCCGAACCGGAATGCTGGAGGAAACCCTCAGGAAATCGCGTCGGCGACGGCCTTTCCGCAAATCTCCGTATTGGCCTTGCCGCCGAGATCGCGGGTCCGCAGCTTTTCCTCCTTGAGGACGGTTTCGATGGCCGAAACGATCGCCTTGCCCGCCTCTGGTTCGCCGAGGTGATCCAGCATCATGGCCGCTGACCAGATCTGCCCGATTGGATTGGCAATCCCCTGCCCGTAAATGTCCGGCGCTGAGCCGTGGACGGGCTCGAACAATGACGGGAAGTCGCGCTCGGGATTGATGTTGCCGGACGGCGCGATGCCGATCGTGCCAGTGCAGGCCGGACCCAGATCCGAAAGGATGTCGCCGAACAGGTTCGAGCCGACCACGACATCGAACTTGTCGGGGTTGAGGACGAAATGGGCGGTCAGGATGTCGATGTGATACTTGTCCCAACGCACGTCGGGATAGGCTTTGGCGACCTCCTCCACCCGCTCGTCCCAGTACGGCATGGTGATCGAGATGCCGTTAGACTTGGTCGCCGAGGTCAGATGCTTTTTCGGCCGGCTCTGGGCAAGATCGAACGCGAACTTCAGGATCCGGTCCACGCCGGTCCGGGTCATCACGCTCTGCTGGGTGACGAATTCGCGGTCGGTGCCGGGGAACATGCGGCCGCCCACTGACGAATACTCACCCTCGGTGTTCTCACGGACCACGAAGAAATCGATGTCGCCTGGTTTGCGGCCGGCCAGCGGCGAGGTCACGCCGGGCATCAGGCGCACCGGGCGCAGGTTGACGTACTGGTCGAACTCGCGGCGAAACAGGATCAGCGAGTTCCACAATGAGATGTGGTCAGGCAGAACCGACGGCATGCCGACAGCGCCGAAGAAGATCGCGTCGTGGCTGCCTATCTGGGTCTTCCAGTCCTCCGGCATCATGCGGCCGTGCTTGAGGTAGTAATCGCAGGACGCGAAATCGAACGTGTCGAGCTGAAGCTCGAAGTTGAACTTCGACGCCGCCTTCTCCAGCGCACGCAGGCCCTCGGGCACAACCTCCTTGCCGATGCCGTCGCCGGGAATGACGGCGAGACGATATTTACGATTGGTGCCGGTGTGAGGCTGGGACATCGATGCGTTCCTACATTTTACGGGAATTCGTTGAGTTTCTTGGCCTAAGACGCGAACGCAGGCCACGGCTGCGGCGAGACGTCACCATTGCAAAATCGGCGCGTCTCGGAAAGAGGCCGAGTGCTCGGGAATTGCCAAAACCACTGTAAAATCGGGGATTTGCCATAAATGGCGCGAGAGACGGGGCTCGAACCCGCGACCTCCGGCGTGACAGGCCGGCGCTCTAACCAACTGAGCTACTCCCGCAGGGACGCTGTCGCGATCCGCAGAGACGCTGGGACTTAAAGGGACGGATGACCCAAGTCAAGGATGTTGCGAATCCGCCCTCTGAATGGCTCTTTTCCACATGTCGATTCAAATAATGCCTGATTTAAAGGGCAAACAGCATATGCAGGACGCTCCCGAATCAACTAAGCCCTGATACACAGTCAGTTCTTAAGTCACCGACCACCCAAGGAGGGTTAAATGGCGAAGAAAGCAGCTACTCCGACGACCGTTACGCTCAAGCATCTCGCGGCCGCGCTCGCTGAGGAGCACGAATTGTCGAAGAAGCAGACCGAGGCGATTCTCGGCGACCTCGTGACCCGCATCACCAAGCACCTCAAGAAGGGCGAGCGCATTCGCATCGTCGGCCTCGGCATCCTCCAGGTCCGCAAGCGCGCCGCCCGCATGGGCCGCAACCCGGCCACCGGCGAAGCCATTCACATCAAGGCCAGCAAGAAGGTTGCCTTCCGCGCGGCCAAGGAACTCAAAGAAGCCGTCTGATCTCGGCTTTTCCTCGCAAAACGCCGCTCTCGCCCGCCCACGCGGCGGCGCTGAGGGCGGTGTTTTCTTTTGCGGGTTCTCGTGTCGATCGGCGTAGTCTCCGGCTGTCATGACCGGGCTTGACCGGGCAATCCATCCTTCTGAATAAATCTTGTGAGATGAATGCGCGGGCCATAGGCGAGCGAAGCGACGCCGTTCTCCGAACGGCTATGCCCGCGCAAGACGAATCGCAGATGCGGAGATCGCCAAATGCAGCCTCTTCAATTCAAGCACACCGTTCTCGATCGCTTCCTGCGCTACGTCCGAATCGATACCCAGTCCGACCCCGCCTCCCCGACGTGTCCCTCGACGGCCAAGCAGAAGGACCTCGGCCGCCTGCTCGCCCAGGAATTGCGCGACCTCGGCATCGCCGACGCCCACATGGACGACAACGGCTACGTCTACGGCACCGTGCCTGCGACCACTGACAAGACCGTGCCGGTGATCTGCTTCTGCTCGCACATGGACACCTCGCCCGACTGCACCGGCAAGGACGTAAAACCGCAGATCGTCCGCAACTATCAGGGCGGCGACATCGTGCTGCCTGCCGATCTGACACAAATCATCCGGACCAGTGAACACCCCGCGCTCGCCGACCAGATCGGCAACGACATCGTGACCACCGACGGCACCACGTTGTTGGGAGCAGACAACAAGGCCGGCCTCGCCGAAATCATGGATGCGGTGCAGTTTCTCGTCACCAACCCGCAGATCAGACATGGCACCATCAAGATCCTGTTCACGCCGGATGAAGAGATCGGCCGCGGCGTCGACAACGCCGACCTGAAGAAACTCGGCGCCGACTTCGCCTACACCATCGACGGCGAAACCGCGGGCCATCTCGAGGACGAAACCTTCTCGGCCGATGGCGCCACCATCCACATCCAGGGCGTCAGCGCCCACCCCGGCTGCGCCAAGGGCCGCATGGAGCACGCGATCAAGATCGCTGCGCGCATCGTCGAGCACCTGCCGAAGGATACCTGCTCGCCGGAAACCACCGAGGACCGTGAAGGCTTTCTCCATCCCGTCAGCATCGAGGGCGGGCTCGACAGCGCGACGCTGGGCTTCATCGTCCGCGACTTCAGCGAGGCCGGACTAAAGGAGAAAGAAGACCTGCTGGAGCGTATCGTTCGCGAAGTGATGAAGGACTTTCCGCGCTCGTCCTATCGCATGGAGATCAAGGAACAGTATCGCAACATGAAGGAGGTGCTGGACAGGCACCCCGACATCGTCACCAACGCTATGGATGCGATCGAGCGCGCCGGGATGACACCGGTTCGCAGCAGCATCCGCGGCGGCACCGACGGCTCACGCCTGTCGTTCATGGGCCTGCCCTGCCCCAACATCTTCGCCGGCGAACACGCCTTCCACTCACGACTTGAATGGGTCAGCGTCCAGGACATGGAAAAGGCTGTGCAGACCATCGTTCATCTGGCGATGATCTGGGAGGAAAGAGCGTGATCCGGATTCTAAACTGTCTTGGCGCTGCGTTAGCGTTCGTTCTGTCGATGCCGTTGAACGCGCAGGCGCAGCAGCCCGGCTTCGACATTACAGTCACCGCGAATGCCACGAAACCCAACGGCAGCCCGTGGGATGGCGTGCCGCGCTTCGGCAATTCAAAAATCAATCTCAATGCCGCGCCCGATATCGCGGTGTGCATCGTGCGCGCAAATGCGAAGCCGGAATGCATCTGGCGGCCGCAACGACGGCGGCTGCTCTCGATCTGCCAGAACGCATGGACCTGCAAGTTCGGCAATGTGCCCGCGCAGCCGCTGCCCATCGGGCTGGTCTTCATCGATATCGACGCGCGCAATCACGACGTGATCGATGTTGCGATTCTCACCGACAGGAACGACGCCGATGCCAATGCGGAGATCGCGGATTCGCTGCGCACAGCGATGACCATCCTCACTCCGAACCGCTCTGAAAATACCAAGGAGCACCTTGTTCGCAACGCCAAGCTGCTGCCGCTTGCCGATTGCGTGGCCGGGAAGCCATGCCGACTGACGCAATCGCAATTTACGCTGACGCGGCGCTAAATTCTAGAATTGGCTGGCGCCCGATCCTCTCGGTGTAAACGAGATGCTCTAGCCAGCAGAGCCAGCTTTCCCGGTGCCGGCCAACCGGTCCTCGGCCAACATTAGTGCCAGCCCCGCCGCGAAGTCCCTCGGCTCCACGCCCAGTTCATCCCGCATGGGTTGCAGCGGAAACATCACGTCTTCCTGAAGCCGCCGTAGCGTATTGGGATCGACCGGCGGCTGGAGGCCGATGGCCTGCACCAGCGCCAGTGCCGCGATCGCCGGCGCCAGCGGAACCGGCAGTATCGCCCGCCGATAACCCATCGCCGACGCACACAATTGCGCCATGTCGCGCCAATGCATCGGCGCAGGACCGCAGACCGGGATGACGTTCGGGCCTTGCCATGTCCGCGTCGCCGCGGCGGCGATGCAGAGCGCGACGTCCTCAACGAACACCGGCTGCACCAGATTCAATCCGCCGCCCGGCATCGGCAGCACCGGCCAGCGCCGGATGACATCGAACAACCGGCGAAGATTGTTCTCCTGCCAACCGCCATAGATCATCGTCGGGTGCAGCATCACGCCATTGCGCCCGCTCTGCATGAATGCGGCTTCGGCATTCACGACCTCCCGTCCACGCGGCTCAGGAACCTTCGAATACCGCCAGGCCGATCCGACAAGAACGAGCGTCGGGGTGCGCGATCCAATTGCGTCAAGAATCCGGGATGTGAAGCGAGCATGAGCACACGACACCACGACATCGGCATCACGCAGCGCCGCCTGCGCGTCCGATATATCGCCCGTGAAGTGGTCCGCACGCGGATCGAGACCGGTGCAATCACGTGCGACCAGCCGCATGGCGAGGCCAGCATCGAGCAAACGCGCTGTCGCGCGCCGGCCAATGTCGGACGATGCCCCGAACATGACGATCATTGGAAACTCCCCCACCCCGGGAACCATACATCGCCGGATCATGCAAGGAGATTGGGGTGATGGTAGGCGGTGACGGATTCGAACCGCCGACCCTCTCGGTGTAAACGAGATGCTCTAACCAGCTGAGCTAACCGCCCGTCGCGTCTGTTTAGCCTTGCCAGACCCACCAGCGCAAGGCGGCAAGACCGCGCCGATCCGTCACGGTTCATTCCGTGGGCGAGCCCGGCAAATCGCGGAGGTCGGATGTCCACGGCGCTGCCGAACGAAACCAGATTTGCCGGCGCGGTTTCAGATCATGGCGCTGCCGGATGCTGCCCCAGCGGATACCCCAGCCATCCGGCTGTATGTCATCCCCTGACGTAAAAACCGGAGATCCGCACTCGGAACAAAAATGCTGAAAACGGGTGCGGCCATTTTCACCGACCTTCGCGTAGATTTTGGGGTCAGCACCGGTCAATTCGATCTGCTCACGCGCGCACAGCACCGTGACCCGATAAGGCGATCCCGTCAGTTGCTGGCAATCCGTGCAATGACAAATCGAGACCCGTTCGGGATCGATGTCGGCGCGATAACTGACGCGCCCGCAATGACATTGACCGTCGATCTTCATCATGAGGTTCCTGGCCGAAGGTCGCGACAGTTTCCGCCAACATGCGCCAAAAAGAAACGGCGCCCTCGCGGGCGCCGCTTCGTTGTGGATATTCAACTCGCCTTAGTGAGCGGTCAGGCCGCCGGCAGCCTCATCGGTCGCATCGGCCTTCGGCAGCGCCGAGGTATCCTCTTCCCAGACGATCGGCACCGGCTTGCGCACCAGCGCCTTGGCGAGCACGTCGTCCATCCGGGCCACCGGGATGATCTCCATGCCGCCCTTGATGGCGTCGGAAATCTCGGTGAGATCCTTGGCGTTGTCCTCGGGAATGAAGACCGTCTTGATGCCGCCACGCGCGGCCGCAAGCAGCTTCTCCTTCAGACCGCCGATCGGCAGCACCCGGCCTCGCAGCGTGATTTCGCCGGTCATGGCGACATCATGCCGGATCGGAATGCCGGTCAGCACCGACACGATCGCCGTGGCCATCGCGACACCGGCCGAAGGTCCGTCCTTCGGCGTGGCGCCTTCCGGCACGTGGACGTGGATGTCGCGGCGGTCGAACAGCGGGGGCTCGACGCCGTAGTTGATCGCCCGCGAGCGGACATACGAGGCCGCCGCCGAGATCGACTCCTTCATCACGTCACGCAGGTTGCCGGTGACGGTCATGCGGCCCTTGCCGGGCATCATGACGCCTTCGATGGTCAGCAACTCGCCGCCGACATCGGTCCACGCCAGACCGGTCACGACGCCGACCTGGTCGTCGCTCTCGATCTCGCCGTAGCGATACTTCGGCACGCCGAGGAACTCCTCGACCACCGGTGCGGTCACCTTCACCGCCTTCTTCTTGGAGATCATCAATTCCTTCACCGCCTTGCGGGCGAGTGTCGAAATTTCGCGCTCGAGATTACGCACGCCCGCCTCGCGGGTGTAACGGCGGATCAGGAACAGCAGCGCCTCGTCATCGATCGACCACTCCTTGGAAGTCAAACCGTGCTTGGCCACTGCGGTCGGGATGAGATGCTTGCGGGCGATCTCAACCTTCTCGTTCTCGGTGTAGCCGGCGATCCGGATGATCTCCATGCGGTCCATCAGCGGCCCGGGAATATTGAGCGTATTCGCGGTCGTGATGAACATCACGTTGGAGAGGTCGTAGTCGACCTCCAGGTAGTGATCGTTGAACGTCGAGTTCTGCTCGGGGTCGAGAACCTCAAGCAGGGCCGACGACGGGTCGCCGCGGAAATCGGCGCCCATCTTGTCGATCTCGTCCAGCAGGAACAGCGGGTTCGAGGTCTTGGCCTTTCTCATCGACTGGATGATCTTGCCAGGCATCGAGCCGATGTAGGTCCGCCGGTGACCGCGGATTTCCGCCTCGTCGCGCACGCCGCCGAGCGACACGCGCACGAACTCGCGGCCGGTCGCCTTCGCGATCGACTTGCCGAGCGAGGTCTTGCCGACGCCCGGAGGGCCCACGAGGCACAGGATCGGTCCGGTCAGCTTGTTGGCGCGGGACTGCACGGCGAGATACTCGACGATGCGGTCCTTGACCTTCTCAAGCCCGTAGTGATCCGAGTCGAGCACTTCCTGCGCGGCAATGAGGTCCTTCTTGACCTTGGACTTCTTGCCCCATGGGATCGACAGCAGCCAGTCGAGATAGTTGCGCACGACCGTCGCCTCGGCGGACATCGGAGACATCTGCCGCAGCTTCTTCAGTTCGTGCTGCGCCTTCTCGCGAGCTTCCTTCGAGAGCTTGGTCTTGGCGATCTTCTCTTCCAGATCGGCCAGCTCGTCGCGACCTTCGTCGTCGCCGAGCTCCTTCTGGATCGCCTTCATCTGCTCGTTGAGGTAATACTCGCGCTGGGTCTTCTCCATCTGGCGCTTGACGCGCGAGCGGATCTTCTTCTCGACCTGCAGCACCGAGATCTCGCTCTCCATCAGGCCGAGCACCTTCTCGAGCCGCTGCGACACCGACAGCGTCTCCAGAATGGTCTGGCGATCGGAAATCTTCACCGCGAGATGCGAGGCCACGGTGTCCGCGAGCTTGGCGAAATCAGTGATCTGCTGAACGACGCCCACCACTTCGGCGGAAATCTTCTTGTTCAGCTTCACGTAGCTTTCAAAATCGGACACGACGGAGCGGCCGAGCGCCTCCGCCTCGACGCTCTTGGCATCGGTGTCGGCGAGCGCGATGGCGGTCGCCTCATAGTAGTCGGCCCGATCGGTGTATTTCTCGACGCGCGCGCGCTCCAGTCCCTCGACCAGGACCTTCACGGTGCCGTCGGGGAGTTTCAGAAGCTGCAACACGCTGGCGAGCGTGCCGGTCTCGTAAATCGAGTCCGGGCTCGGATCGTCATCGGACGCATTCTTCTGCGTCGCGAGCAAAATCAGCGCATCGTTCTTCATCACGTCTTCGAGCGCGCGGATCGACTTTTCGCGTCCAACGAAAAGCGGAACGATCATGTGCGGGAAAACAACAATGTCGCGAAGCGGCAGCACCGGATAGGCGTGGCTTTCGCCGTGAACGATATTTGGACGAGGCTTGGAGGCAGTCATGCCCGTATTCCTTTTGTTGTGCCCCCTTGCACGCAGTCCGCCGCTCAGACGCAACCGCCACAAGGTGCCGTGTACCGGAAAAGAAAGAGCTCTCTTGAGCCATCGGCCGCAACGCGGCCCTCACCACCCGGGGTCATATCGCGGCGAATCCAGAAAGCTCTGTGCTTCACCGCGCCCCATTAGGTGGCTATCGGCCGCGATGGTGTCAAG
This sequence comes from Afipia sp. Root123D2, assembly GCF_001425835.1. Classification (GTDB taxonomy): domain Bacteria; phylum Pseudomonadota; class Alphaproteobacteria; order Rhizobiales; family Xanthobacteraceae; genus Afipia. Next base: position 1,210,017 of record NZ_LMDP01000001.1, on the reverse strand, counting down.
TGATGGGAAATCCCCATCAACATTGGCGTTTTAGACTCATTGGAAGATGAGTGGAACCAGCCGCAAGCGCCACGCACTCGGCGTTGAGACGGCTCAGCCGAGCTAAACCGAGGGGCTCCACGGAGCCCCTCCCTGCTTCGATCAAGCGCTGGCGCTGGTTTCGGCCGGACGATCCGTGCGGTCGGCGTAGATGTAGAGCGGACGTGCCGTCGCTTCCACCACTTCGCGCGAGATGACCACTTCCTCGACGCCTTCGAGGCCGGGAAGATCGAACATCGTCTCGAGCAGGATGCTCTCCAGGATGGAGCGCAATCCGCGCGCGCCGGTCTTGCGCTCGATCGCCTTGCGGGCGACCGCGCCAAGCGCTTCGTCGGCGAACGTGAGCTCGATGTTTTCCATCTCGAACAGCCGCTGGTACTGCTTCACCAGCGCGTTCTTCGGATCGGTGAGAATCTTCTTGAGCGAAACCTCGTCGAGATCCTCGAGCGTCGCCACCACTGGCAGACGTCCGACGAACTCAGGGATCAGGCCGTACTTCAGAAGATCCTCGGGCTCGACATGGCGGAAAATTTCGCCGGTACGGCGATCTTCAGGCGCCAGCACCTGGGCCGCGAAACCGATCGACGTGGTCCGCCCGCGTGACGAGATGATCTTCTCGAGGCCGGAGAACGCACCACCGCAGATGAAGAGGATATTGGTGGTGTCGACCTGCAGGAACTCCTGCTGCGGATGCTTACGGCCGCCCTGCGGCGGGACCGATGCAACCGTACCTTCCATGATCTTCAGCAAGGCCTGCTGCACGCCTTCGCCCGAGACATCGCGGGTGATCGACGGATTGTCGGACTTGCGGGAAATCTTGTCGATTTCGTCGATGTAGACGATGCCGCGCTGGGCCCGCTCGACATTGTAGTCGGCAGCCTGCAGCAGCTTCAGGATGATGTTCTCGACATCCTCGCCGACGTAACCGGCTTCGGTCAGCGTCGTCGCGTCCGCCATCGTGAACGGCACATCGAGGATGCGGGCCAGCGTCTGCGCAAGCAGCGTCTTGCCCGAACCGGTCGGACCGATCAGCAGGATGTTCGACTTCGCAAGCTCAACGTCGTTGTGCTTGGTCTGGTGATTGAGGCGCTTGTAGTGATTGTGAACCGCGACCGAGAGCACCTTCTTGGCGTGCTGCTGACCGATCACGTAATCGTCCAGAACCTTGCAGATTTCCTTCGGCGTCGGAATTCCGTCGCGCGACTTCACCAGCGAGGATTTGTTCTCCTCGCGAATGATGTCCATGCACAGTTCGACGCACTCATCGCAGATGAAAACGGTCGGCCCCGCGATCAGTTTGCGGACCTCGTGCTGGCTCTTCCCGCAGAATGAGCAATACAGCGTGTTCTTCGAATCGCTCGTCCCGACCTTGCTCATTCCTGTCTCCGTCTGCCGCTCGATCTATTCTGGCGGACTGTCCCATCCCGGCGCACGCCGGACTCTCGTCTAGATAGGAGCAAAATCCGTACCAAAAAGACCCCGCACTCCTGACCCGCGCGAATCGCAGCCTCTCTCGAATCTGCGGCCATTCTAGCCGATCATCTGGAGCCAACCATGGTGCCACCCGACTATCAAGAATTCACTAACCCGGCGAACACCCAACTGCGTAATCTTACCGTGATTTGCGACGATTTCGCGAGCATTCAGGCCCGAATTCATCGCAGCGTTGCGAGAATGACGCACCGCATCCACAGGGAACTCGCGTCAAAGTGGCAAGATCGCAGCCCGGCAGGGAGAATGCACAAGCATCCGCTCTGCCGCGACTGCAACTCATTACGATGTCTTCGGCGCCGACGGCTCCTCGGCACGCTTCTCAATCACCTTGTCGACAATGCCGAAATCACGAGCCATCTCGGCGGTGAGGAACTTGTCGCGTTCCAGCGCGTCCTCGATCGCCTTATAGGTCTGGCCGGTATGCTTGACGTAGATCTCGTTAAGCCGCTTCTTCAGGTTCAGGATTTCCTGCGCGTGCAACATGATGTCGGTCGCCTGGCCTTGGAAGCCGCCGGACGGCTGATGGACCATGATGCGCGAATTCGGCAGCGAGAAGCGCATGTCCTTCTCGCCGGCGGCAAGCAGCAACGAACCCATCGACGCCGCCTGCCCGGTGCAGAGCGTCGAAACCGGCGGGCGGATGAATTGCATGGTGTCGTAAATCGCCAGACCCGATGTCACCACGCCTCCCGGCGAGTTGATGTACATCGAGATTTCCTTCTTCGGATTCTCGGCTTCGAGGAACAGAAGTTGCGCGACGACCAACACCGACATGCCGTCCTCGACAGGGCCGGTCACGAAGATGATGCGCTCTTTCAGGAGGCGCGAGAAAATGTCGTAGGCCCGCTCGCCGCGGTTGGTCTGCTCGACCACCATCGGCACCAGGTTCATGTAGGTTTCAACCGGATCGCGCATTAATCACCTGAGAGTTGGTAGAGACGAACGATCGTCCCGTGATGCTTGGCTTGGCGAGACACAGATATGAGCCGATTGCCCGGCGGCAAGGCCACCGCAAACAGCGCCTGTCTGCTGAATTCCGCCGGGAGTTGAGCCGATTCGGCCACGCCCGCAAAGCGACGCAGCTGCGTCGCCCTGCCCTTTCCGATTGTATCGTTAACGCCGGGCGAGCCCGGCGACCACATCAGGCCGCGGTTTTCTCGCTGTCGTCGTCCTTGAGCAGGTCTTCGCGCGACACCTTCTTTTCGGTGACGGTGGCGAGTTCAAGAATGAAGTCGACCACCTTGTCTTCGTAGATAGGTGCGCGAAGCTGGGCGAGCGCGTTGGGATTGCTGCGATAATAATCCCAGACTTCCTTCTCGCGGCCCGGCATCTGGCGCGCACGATCGATCACGGCGCGGCTGACTTCGTCGTCGGTCACGGTGATCTTGTTCTTCTCGCCGATCTCGGAAAGCACGAGGCCGAGACGCACGCGGCGATCGGCGATCTTGCGGTACTCTTCCTTGGCCGCTTCCTCGGTGGTGTTCTCGTCAGCGAACGTCTTGCTCGCTGAATCCATCTCCGCCTTGATCGAGTTCCACATCAGGTTGAACTCGTCATCGACCAGTGACGGCGGCGGATCGAACTTGTGGGCTTCATCGAGGCGATCCAGCAGCAGGCGCTTGACGCGCTGGCGGGTCGCGCCGGCGAATTCCTGCACCAGACGATCGCGCATCGCTTCCTTGAGCTTGTCGAGCGATTCCATGCCGAGGTTCTTGGCGAACTCCTCGTCGATCTTCGACTCCTGCGGCGCCTCGATCGCGCTGGCGGTGGTTTCGAACTCGGCGTCCTTGCCGGCCAGATTCGCCGCCGTGTAGTTCTTGGGGAACGACGCCTTCACGGTGCGGGTCTCGCCTACGCCGATACCGATGAGCTGGTCTTCGAAGCCCGGAATGAACGTGCCCGAGCCGATCACGACCTGGATGTCTTCGCCAGTGCCGCCGTCGAACGCAACGCCGTCAATGGTGCCCTTGAAGGCCACCGTGACGCGGTCGCCGGATTCGGCCTTCGCACCCTCGGCTTTCGCCGCATAGGGGCGGTTCTGGTCGGCGATTCGCTTGAGCGCTTCATCGACGTCGGCGTCGGTGACTTCGGCTACCGGCTTCTCGACGTTGAAGGTCTTGAAGTCGGCAAGCTGGATCGCAGGCACGACCTCGATCGCAACCGAGTAGTTCAGGTCGGACTTGCCGGACAGAACCTCCTCGATCTCCTTGGCCTCGGTCGGCATGGTGATCTTGGGCTCGGTCGCGAGACGGAAGCCGCGCTCGGTGAAGAGCTGCGTGTTGGTATCGCGGATCAGCTGATCGACCGTCTCCGCGGCAACGGAACGGCCGTACACTTTCTTCAGATGCGCAGCCGGCACCTTGCCTGGGCGGAATCCGTTGAGCCGGACCTTGTCCTTCATCTCGTCGAGGCGTGCATCGATCTTGGCATCGATGTCCGACGCCGGAACGCTGATCTGGAATTCGTGCTTCAGTCCCTCGGCGAGGGTTTCTTTGACCTGCATGGCGTCAATCTTCTTCCGGCTTCGCCCGGTCGGCGACCGGGCCTTGTCAATCTGTTGGACGCACAGCCCGAAGGCCTGCATCGGTGGGTACGGCCGACGCGCGAAAGCGTCTTCCGAAAATCGGCGTGCGCAAACGAGAGATCGCGCTGGTGCGGGCGGAGGGACTCGAACCCCCACAACTTTCGTCACTGGAACCTAAATCCAGCGCGTCTACCAGTTCCGCCACGCCCGCGCAGCGCACATCGTCCGGCGGCACAGCCGCGAGCGGCGGGCTTATAACATGAGCCAGCCGCTTCGCAGCAAGAAAAACGCCCCCGCCGCCCGGCGCTTGGCCGCAACCCAGCCTAACTGTGCCCGCTGGACTTCCACGCCGGAAAATGGTCCGGATCAGGCATGGAAAACTGCCGTTTTTCGCGAGACCGCCGGACCCTGCTGGCCGCGCTCGGCTCGGTTGCATTGGCGCCCCTGCTATCGCGGCCGCTGACTGCGCAGGCCGGAGCATCCCTTGCCCTGACACTGAAACCGGGCACGCTCGATCTGCGCCCGGGGCCCCCAGCCAGCCCGGTCTGGTCGCTGAATACCGCAGCCTCCAGCTTCATGTCTCACATCAGGCAAGGTGACAATGTTACTGTTGCCGTTGCGAATGAGCTGCCGGTTCCCACGGTTCTGGCTTGCCGGGGCCTGGATGGCGGGGCATCGGCTGCTGCATTGACAGCCCAGCCGCCCATGGCCTCGGGTGGGCAGGCGGCCTTCGCCCTGCCCGTGCGGCACTCCGGCACATTCCTGCTCGATTCCGGTCTGCTCGGCGATGGCGCGGAACGCCCTTCCCTCGGCCACGTGCTGACCGCCGCCGAAACCACGGTCGTGACTGCCGACCGCGACGAGGTGCTGCTGATCGAGGACTGGCGGCTCGACGGGACCGGCAAGGCGCTTGCGCCGGGACGCGCCACCGATGCCACGCCGCTGTTCACCGTCAACCGCAAGCCCACCTTCGACATCGACGTGAAGAGCAACGAGCGGTTGAGGCTTCGCATCGTCAACGGCTGTCAACGCGCACTGATCGCACTGAAAGTTGCCGATCATGATGTGCGCGTCATGGCGATCGACAGCCTGCCGGCGGAGCCTTTCATCGCTCGCGACGGTCAGCTGGTGCTTGCGCCCGGCACCCGCATCGATGCTTTTCTCGACGCGACGCGCCCGCCCGGCTCGGCGTCCGAGATTCTTCTGCATGACGGCACCAAAGCGCAGCCGGTCGGACGGATCTTGACCGCGAAGGACACTGCGCGCGCTGCGCCGCTACCGCCGCCCGCACCACTGCCGTTGAATGGCCTGCCGGCGCGGCTGGATCTGCGAAACGCCTTGCGCGTGGACGTGGCGCTCGATCCGGCAGCGTCATGGGTCACGCCGGCCAAGTTCGACAAGGCTGCTGCGCCGGCGTTTCGCGCCAAGCGTGGCCGCATCGTCGTGCTGGCTTTGAAGAACACCACCGCGTCGGCGCAGATCTTTCGTCTGCATGGTCACCACTGCCGGCTGCTCGACAAGCTCGACGACGGCTGGAAACCGTTCTGGCTCGACACCCTCGCACTGCAGCCCGGCGAAACCCAGCGCATCGCCTTCGCCGCCGAGTTCGCCGGCAACTGGCTGATCGAAACCGTCGCTCCGGTCTGGAGCGCGCCGCGCCTCGTGCGCTGGTTCGCGGTCGAGTAGACCGTCAGTAGTCGACACCGAATTCGTCGTAGAGACCGCGCAGAATTTCCGGCAGCATCTCCGGCAAATCCTCGGCGATCAGGCCGGGACCGAATTCGCGTGCGGCCTCGCCATGCATCCAGACTCCCATCGAGGCCGCCTCAAAGGCCGGAACGTGTTGGGCCAACAGGCCCGCGATGATCCCCGCCAGCACATCGCCGGAGCCTGCTGTCGCCAGCCACGGCGGCGCATTGGCGGCAATCGACGCGCGCCCGTCTGGCGACGCCACCACGGTGTCCGGCCCTTTCAGCAACACCACCGCACCGGATTCCCGGGCGGCTGCACGCGTCTGCTCAAGTTTCGATGACACAGGATCGGCTTCGCCCGGTTCCTTGAACAGACGCGCGAACTCTCCGGCATGCGGCGTGAGGACAATTTGTGAATCACGCGCGCCTTTGATCGCAGCGAACAGCGCCTCCGGCGCATCGGCAAAGCTCGTCAGCGCATCGGCATCGAGCACCACGGCGCGCCGGCCGGTCAGCGCTTCCAGTACGAGGCCGCGCGTCCGCTCGCCGACACCCGCCCCCGGTCCGATCACGCAGGCATTGAACCGCGCATCCGACAGCATCTCGCCAAACTGCGCCCGGTCATCAACCGCGCGGACCATCACGGCCGTCAGAGCCGCCGCATTGACCGCGAGCGCATCGGATGGCGACGCCACCGTGACCAGCCCTGCTCCCGCACGCAACGCCGCGCGCGCCGCGAGCCGCCCCGCGCCGGTCGACGCCTGACCGCCCGACACCACAACGGCATGCCCGCGAGCGTACTTATGTCCGTCGATCCGGGGCAACGGAAACGAGGCTCGCCACAAGTCAGGAGCGTTCTCGAAAGCCTTCGGCTGAATATCGTCCAGCACCTGCGCACCGATGCCGATGTCTGCGACCTCGACCTCGCCGCAATGCAGCCGACCCGGCAACAGCAGATGCGCCGGCTTCCGGCGGAAGAACGTCACTGTGCGCGTCGCTGTTACCGCGATGCCCATGACCTCGCCGGTGGTGCCGTTGGTGCCGCTCGGCAGATCGACGCTGAGGATCGGCACGCCGCTCGCGTTCATCGCCGCGATCATGTCGCGCGGATCGCCCTTCGGCGGACGGTTGAGTCCGGCGCCGAACAACGCATCAATAATCAGCGCCGGCCGTCCGAGTGCCGCAGGGTCGCAGGGCAAAACCTCCCCGTGCCACGCCTGCGCCGCCAGCGCGGCATCGCCTTTCAGCGAGTCACGGTTGCACAGCAGAACCACCGCGACATCGCGGCCGCGTTTGGCCAGTTCGGCCGCCGCGACGAACCCGTCGCCGCCGTTGTTGCCGCGACCGGCGATCACCAGGATCGCGCCAGTCGGAGCCAGCGCCTGCGCGGCATCGGCTACCGCGCGCCCCGCCTGCTGCATCAGAGCGAAGCCGGTGGTGCCCGCTGCGATGGTCAGGCGGTCGGCGCGGTCCATCTCGTCGACAGTCAGAATTTCCATCAGGGTTCGCTCAGATCGCCTCATCGGCAGGCAGTCTGGACTTCCAGACTGCACACCTCTCATTTTGGTTGATGATATTTTGTGCAATTGCCTAATTTATAAGCTGCCCAGAATGCCCAATCCTGCCTCATGACGCGGCACTCCGGGAATTAACAAACTGATAATGCTGCATAATCGCACCCTTGGCGAAACTGGCACGGACCCTGCTTTTAAGGTTGATGCCGCGGAAGGGTCCTTCCCCCGCGAAACGAAAGGATTTGTCCGGTTGCTGTCGCTCCCGGGTGTCGGTTAGGTCGCCGCCAGCGGGTGGCGGGCGATGCCGGTCGAAGCAGAGTGCCAAATGAGATGCGCGTCAACGCGCAAATTCGAAGTCGAGCCAGAAGTCTGAAGTGCCGGGAGACAGTCAGTGAAAAAGATCGAAGCCATCATCAAGCCGTTCAAACTCGACGAGGTGAAAGAAGCGCTTCAGGAAGTCGGACTGCAAGGCATCACCGTGACCGAGGCCAAGGGCTTCGGCCGGCAGAAGGGGCACGCAGAACTCTATCGCGGCGCCGAATACATCGTGGACTTCCTCCCAAAGGTCAAAATCGAGATTGTGATCGGCGACGACCTGGTCGAGAAAGCCATCGAGGCCATCCGGCGCGCCGCACAGACCGGCCGCATCGGCGACGGCAAGATTTTCGTGTCCAACATTGAGGAAGCCATCCGCATCAGAACGGGAGAGTCCGGACTGGACGCCATCTAGGCCCGCCTCCCTCACCCTCCGTCCCGCCCCGCGCGAACACCTTTCACCCACCACCAAATCATCACGAATAACGGCAGTTAGATAAGAGGTATCCATGAAGACCGCCAAAGACGTCCTCAAGTCGATCAAGGACAACGACGTCAAGTACGTCGATCTGCGTTTCACCGATCCGCGCGGCAAGTGGCAGCACGTCACGTTCGACATCTCGATGATCGACGAGGAAATTTTCGCCGAAGGCACGATGTTCGACGGCTCCTCGATCGCGGGCTGGAAGGCGATCAACGAGTCCGACATGTGCCTGATGCCTGATCCGGCCACCGCGACGATCGACCCGTTCTTCGCCGAGACCACAATGGTCATCACCTGCGACATTCTCGAGCCGACCACCGGCGAGTCCTATAACCGCGACCCGCGCGGCATCGCCAAGAAGGCAGAAGCCATGGTGAAGTCGATGGGCGTGGGCGACACCGTGTTCGTCGGCCCCGAAGCCGAGTTCTTCGTGTTCGACGACGTGCGTTTCCAGACCACGCCTTACAACACCGGCTTCAAGCTCGACTCCTCCGAACTGCCGACCAACTCGGACACCGAGTACGAGGGCGGCAACCTCGGTCACCGCATCCGCACTAAGGCCGGCTACTTTCCGGTGCCACCGCAGGATTCGGTGCAGGACATGCGCTCGGAAATGCTCGGCGCGATGGCTCGCATGGGCGTCAAGGTCGAGAAGCATCACCATGAGGTCGCATCCGCGCAGCACGAACTGGGCATGAAATTCGACACCCTGACCCACATGGCCGACCAGATGCAGATCTATAAGTATTGCATCCATCAGGTCGCGCACATCTACGGCAAGACCGCCACCTTCATGCCGAAGCCGGTCTATGGCGACAACGGCTCGGGCATGCATGTTCACCAGTCGATCTGGAAGGACGGCAAGCCGACCTTCGCCGGCAACAAGTACGCCGACCTGTCGGACACCTGCATCCACTACATCGGCGGCATCATCAAGCACGCCAAGGCCATCAACGCCTTCACCAACCCGTCGACCAACTCGTACAAGCGTCTGGTCCCGGGCTATGAAGCGCCGGTGCTGCTTGCCTACTCGGCACGCAACCGCTCGGCCTCGTGCCGCATTCCCTACACCACCAACCCGAAGGCCAAGCGCGTCGAAGTCCGCTTCCCCGATCCGATGGCGAACCCCTACCTCGCCTTCGCCGCGATGCTGATGGCCGGCCTCGACGGCATCAAGAACAAGATCGATCCGGGTCCGGCGATGGACAAGGACCTCTACGATCTGCCGAAGGAAGAACTGAAGCAGATCCCGACGGTTTGCGGCTCGCTCCGTGAGGCGCTGGAAAACCTCGACAAGGACCGCGCGTTCCTGAAGGCCGGCGGCGTGTTCGACGACGACTTCATCGACAGCTTCATCGAGCTGAAGATGACCGAAGTCGAGCGCTATGAGATGACCCCGCATCCGGTCGAGTTCGAGCTGTACTACTCGCTCTGAGAGTTGCCGAGCCGCCGGGACCTCCATCGACGGCATGGCAAAAATGAAAGGCGCTCCTCACGGAGCGCCTTTTTTCTTGGAACAACCGCTTTTGTCAGTCGGCCTCGAAGGCGAGTTGCGGATCGGTCACCGACGGCGCCAGCGTGATCCCGGCAGCGGCAAGCGCCGCGGCCGCCGTACCGGACTGCGCCAGCCACGGCAGCTTGCGCTCGATCCCGCGCGTCACCGGCTCACCCAGGGCCCCGCCAAAATCGAGCGGCCACCACCCGGCCGGCACCACCGACAGCGTCACGCCCCGAAGCCGAAAGCCCTCACCGAACGTCGCCGAGAGATCATCCGGCCTCACGAGGCGGGCCGTTCCCGGTTCTGCCGGATCGGTGAAGCTGATCATGAGCGGGATCGCATCACCCGTGACCGGCACCGGCGCTCGCTGCTGGCTCACCTCGCGGAAACTGACCCTGCGGCCGGTCCCTGCGAACGCGGTGATCGGCAGATAATTCATTCCGTCGGTGTTCGCCTTGGACGCATCGTGAAGCAGGAGCATCACCAGATTCCGCCTGTCACCGAGATCGACGAACACGGCATCGCCCTTGGTCCGCGTACCGCCGCTTCCGGTGCCGCCATAGCCGCGATTGGGATGCACCGACATCACGCCCGACGCGGATGTGAGCCCCTGCGGCCCTTCGACCTCGACCGTCAGCCGGTATTTGTACTCGGGCCGCCCGAGGCGAATCTGGTCGCCGACCAGCAGAGCCACGAACAGAAGTCCAAGCCCGGTCCATCGCGACAACATGCTGCGCAGATCCCCTTTCCGGCCGGCGACGATAGGTCGCCGGGCTGAATTATTGCTGAAACGGATCGCCGCGCTTGCTCAAGTGCCGCGTTTCGGGAAAAACTGCGGTGTCCCTTCAGGCGAGGATCGCGCGTGACACCATCCGAGAGCAAGCTTCAATCCCGCAACGACCTCGCATGGTCGATCGCTGTCGGCGGGATCGGCGTCATCGCGTTCGCGGTTTTCGTGGTGTTCGCGTGGTACTACGCGCCGACGCTGTTCCTGATCTTTGCCGGGGCGTTGCTCGGCGTCGCGCTGACCGCGATGACTAATCAGCTCCACAAGATCATGGGCGGACCGCACCCGCTGCGGCTCGCCATTGTCTGTCTGATGCTGGCAGCGCTGATCGCGGGGATCGGAACGCTCGGCGGCTCGACGATCGCCCAGCAGGCGACGGCGTTGAGCGGCACGATCAAATCGCAGATCGTCAATCTCAAGGGCTTTCTCGAACGGCACGGCGTCGATACCAGCTATCTCGACCTGAATGCCGCGACCCCCGCCTCCGATACGGCGGCACCGGTGGCAACACCTGCGCAGCCACGCAACAATCTGCCGAGCGCAGGAGCGATCGCTTCCGGCGGCGGCGCGATCGTCAGCCAGACGCTGAAACTGATTCTCGGCACCGTCGGCGCGGTCGGAAACTTCTTTATCGTCCTGTTTCTCGGGCTGGCATTCGCGGCGCAGCCGTCGGTCTATCGCAAGGGACTGCTGGCGTTGTCGCCCAAGCGGCATCGCGCCGATGTCGAAGCGGTGGTCGACAGGATCAGCGTAACGCTCGAACGGTGGCTGATCGCGCAGATGATCACCATGGCCGCCGTCTTCGCAGTGACATGGATCGGCCTCGCGATCATCGGCATCCCGGCCTCGTTCATCCTCGGAATTCAGGCTGGCCTGCTGGCGTTCATTCCAACCATCGGCGCCCTGCTCGGCGGGCTCATCATCCTGCTGGCCAGCATTTCATCGGGGTTGGTCGCCGTGATCAGCGCGTTCGTGCTGTTCATGGGCGTCCACGCGCTGGAAAGCTACATCCTGACGCCGATCCTGCAGCGGCAGGCGCTGGAGATCCCGCCGGCGACGCTGTTCGCGTTCCAGATACTGCTCGGCGTCGTGTTCGGAGTGTGGGGGCTGGCACTGGCGCTGCCGATGGTCGCCATCGTCAAGGTCGTGATCGATTACATCCGCGAAGATGACGCCAGGCCGGCCGAAGTCCTGATTGCCGCGCGTTAGCGGTCTGCGTCTCCGCTGGAATCAAGCCGGAATCAAAAAAGGCGCCTCCATGGCGCCTTTTCATGTCGCAAGACGCGACCGCTCAGAACGCCTTGACGGTCTGGGTGTGTTCCACCTCGGGGGGCGACGCGAAATGCGGCCCGACCAGTGCGCGCCATTCGGTGAAGTTGGCCGATTCCCGGAAATCGACGGTGTGGTTCTCCAGCGTCTCCCACTTGATGTGCAAGCGATACCGCGACGGCTTCTCGATCGATTTGTGCAGTTCGAAGCTGATCCAGCCCTTGCAACGCTTGAAAATCGACTCGGCCTTGCCGATGGCGGCCTCGAAATCCTTCTCGCTGCCCGGCTTGATCTCGATCTGTGCGATTTCTGTAATCATGGTCTTTGCGCCCTTTTTCATGACCCGGACGGCTCTAGCGTAAAATACAGGGCGTTCAAAGCTGCCGGGCAAAGAAAAAGGCACCCCCGGCGCCTGAAACCCTCTTCCGCCGCGGCCTTTACAGGACGATCAGCAGGACGCCCGAAAGGATAAAAACACAGCCCGCCAGCATCAACGGCTGCCAGTCGATCCGGGTTGCGTAGCGGCCCTGGGCGCGCCGCTCGGTGATCAGTGCGCTCTCGTATTCGTCGGCCGTCGAGAACATGCAGGCAAACCCGGCCCGCGCCGAAGCCGCCGTGGCCTCAAGCGAGGAGACATCCTCATGACTGTCGTGAGTGCGTGTGCCGATCATGCCTCATGGTATGACGCGAAGGGTAAACACATCGCTAACCATGTTGCCGTTCAGGCGTGGGCGTCGGCCAACTCGCGGCGCGGCTGCGCGTCGTCAGGTGTGATGAGACCTGCGACGCCGAGCCTGGATTGACCGAGCGACAGCGGCTCTTCCGCTGCGGCCTCGACCCGATTGCGGCCGCCGCGTTTGGCCTGATAGAGCGCGGTGTCCGCCGAAGCCATCAACACCTCGAGTTCGGTGTGCGCCGGGCCGCCGGCGACCCCGATGCTCACCGTCGTCGCCAACGGTTCGTCGTCAACCGCAACGCCGGCATCCTGGAACGCTTCACGCACGCGCTCCGCCGCCGTCAGCGCTTCGTCCATCGCGCACGGCAGAAGTGCCGCGAACTCCTCACCGCCGATGCGGCCGACCAGATCGGTGATGCGCAAAGTATTGGCGACGACATTGGCGAACACCTTCAGCACCTCGTCGCCGGTGGCGTGGCCGAACGTGTCATTGACCGACTTGAAGTGGTCGATGTCGAAAATCATCACCGTGATCGGACGGCCCGCCTTCGCCTCGCGCTCGATCATGCGTGATGTGGCTTCGCTGAAGCCGCGCCGGTTGAGCAGCCCCGTAAGCGGATCGACGGATGCCGCGAGCTTGTGGGCGGAGACCGTGCGCTCCGACACCAGCATGAAGATGATGAAGACGGTGCCGACCGCATAGAGCACCAGTTCGACCGCGAACGCCGCGACCCACATGCCGCTCAGGCCGCTGCCGAACGGATGGATGACATCGCTGATCAGGATCGGCATCATCAGGACCATGCCGTGCAACATCGGCACGATCACCGCCGGCCAGCGTGACCGCAGGCTCTTGCGCCGCTCGCGCCACAGTTCGGTCGCGGTCAGTGCAGCGTAGATGGCGACGATCGTTGCGCCCAGCGTCATGCGGGCTTCGTCGCTCAGTGGGTGAATGAAAAGGACCGCCGCAATCCAGATCGCGGCGCCCGCGATCAATCCGGCGATACTCGGCGCGCGGCCGTGAAACACCCGCGCCGCATCCCAGACCATGCCGCAGGCAATGAAGCCGACGGCGTTGACGGCCAGCGCCAGCCACAAGCCCAGCGCAGTGCCGCCCGCGATCCACAAGGCGATCGAGGCCGCACCGAGAATGTAGGCCGCTCCCCACCATCCCAGCGCCGGGATTCTCTCCTGCCGCCAGAAAAACAGCAGCATCGCGCCAAGGAGCGCCGCAACCAGTGTTGCGACAAGGTAGAGCGTTGAAATATCGAGCGACATCGTCGCGCCGGCAGGCATCGTAAAGCTTCTGCTTAACTCGGACGGAGCCGGAATAGCCCCCTCAGCCAACCTGACGCTAGCAGTGAGGTCTTGGAAGTGTGTTTGCGGCGGTCACATAATTTTCGTCAAAAGTATCTGCAATTCGCCAGCAATCGAGAATAACGAAAAAAGGGCGCCCGAAGGCGCCCTTTCGACTGACTTGTCCGCAATTGCGGAGGATTGGATCGAACCGATTAACGTTTCGAGAACTGGCGGCGAAGCGCGCCTTAGCGCTTCGAGAACTGGAAGGAGCGGCGGGCCTTCGCCTTGCCGTACTTCTTGCGCTCGACGACGCGCGAGTCGCGCGTGAGGAAGCCGCCCTTCTTGAGGACCCCCCGCAGTTCCGGTTCGAAGTTGGTCAAGGCCTTCGAGATGCCGTGACGAACAGCGCCCGCCTGACCCGACAGACCGCCGCCTGCGACGGTGCAGATCACGTCGTACTGGCCCTGACGGGCAGCGGCGACGATCGGCTGCTGAATCATCATGCGCAGCACCGGACGGGCGAAATAGACTTCGACCTCGCGGGTGTTGACGGTGACCTTGCCGGTGCCCGGCTTGATCCAGACGCGGGCGACCGCGTCCTTGCGCTTGCCGGTGGCGTAAGCACGGCCGAACTTGTCCACTTTCTTGGTGTACTGCGGCGCTTCCGGTGCGGCGGTCTTGAGCGCCGACAACTGGTCGAGGGACTGCATGGTATCGGACATTATGCGGCCCTCATGTTCTTGCGATTCATCGATGCGATATCCACGACTACCGGCTGCTGTGCTTCATGCGGATGCTCGGCACCAGCATAGACGCGCAGGTTGCCCAGCTGCACACGGCCGAGCGGACCGCGCGGGATCATGCGCTCGATGGCCTTTTCGAGAACGCGCTCCGGGAAGCGCCCTTCGAGGATCGACTTCGCCGTGCGTTCCTTGATGCCGCCGATGAAGCCGGTGTGGTTGTAATAAACTTTGTTGTCGCGCTTGCGCCCGGTGAGGACGACATGAGCAGCGTTGATGATGATGACGTTGTCACCACAATCGACGTGAGGCGTGTAGGTCGGAAGGTGCTTGCCGCGCAAACGCATGGCGACAAGAGTGGCGAGACGGCCGACGACCAGACCCTTGGCGTCGATCAGCACCCACTTCTTCTCGACCTCGGCCGGCTTTGCCGAAAACGTCTTCATGTGAGGTTATCCGTGAAAAGGTGATGTCCGGCGCAACTGCCGGGCTGGGCGAGGTTCTAGATAAACCCCTCGCGCGCGTCAACGATCATTTGTGCAAAATAATCTATAGAAAACAACTAGTTAGAAATATGGTTTTATAATACCGCTAAAATCATTGAGCATCTGGAATAGAGTACGTAGCGGTGACATGCGCGATCGGATCCGGCGAAGTGCCTGATAACAAGATCACTTCCCCGACCGCGAGGCGCTTGCCGAGTTTCATCAGCTTGGCGGCGGCGACGACATCCTGCCCCGGCTGGCCCTTGCGAAGAAAATTGATGTTGAGGTTGGTGGTCACGGCCAGCCCGACCGGCCCGATCGCCGACAGCAGCACGACATACATCGCGAGATCCGCCAGGGCCATCAGCGTCGGCCCGGATACCGTGCCGCCCGGGCGCAACATCCGCTCGCTGTAAGGCTGGCGCAGTAGGCACATCGCACCATCGGCGCTTTCGATCTGAACCTCGCCGCTTCCGAAGGCCTGGGGAAATTCCTTGTGCAGGAATGCCTCCAGTTCGGCGACGGTCATTTTCGCATTGGCCATTGATGGTTTGTCCTGCACCACGTCATATATGACGGCCTTGTATCACAGGGCGCGATCAGCAAAAGTGGAATCCGGTTTTGCGTTTTGCGGTCCATGCCTTGCAAATGACGCACGATCATGCCCACGGACACTTTCATGACGACCACATCTGCCACCCGGCCTCCATCGGCCAAGACATCGCCCTCGCCGCTTTCGCGCGAAACCATCGATGGCATCGCGGTGCTGACGCTCGATTCACCGGCCTCGCGCAACGCGCTGTCGGAGACCATGCTCGCCGCGCTCCACACGGCTCTGGATTCGATCCGCGACGACACCAGCGTGCGCGCCGTGGTGATCGCCGCCAAGGGGCCGGCGTTCTCCTCAGGCCATGATCTCAAGGAACTGACCGCGCGGCGCGCCGATGCCGACGCCGGCTTCGCGTATTTCTCCCAGATCATGAATTCTTGCAGCGCGATGATGCAGGCGATCGTGCGGCTGCCGAAGCCGGTGGTCGCTGCTGTACAGGGCGTTGCCACTGCGGCCGGCTGCCAGCTGGTTGCGACCTGCGATCTCGCCGTTGCATCGGAGAATGCGAAATTCGCGACACCGGGCATCGATATCGGGCTGTTTTGCTCGACGCCGATGGTGGCGCTGTCGCGCAACGTCTCACGCAAGCACGCGATGCACATGCTGCTGACCGGAGAGCCCATCAGCGCGCAACGCGCCGCCGAACTGGGTCTCGTCAACAGCGTGGTGCCGGCCGGTACCGAGCGCGACGCGGCGATTGCGCTCGCCCGCAAGATCGCGCTCAAGTCGGCGTACACGCTGCGTATCGGCAAGGAAGCATTCTATCGGCAAGCAGAAATGCCGCTGTCCGAGGCCTATCACTACGCCGCGCAGGTGATGGCCATGAACATGATGGCACGTGACGCCGAGGAAGGGATCGGCGCTTTCATCGAAAAGCGCGATCCGAAATGGGAGGACCGGTAAGCCGCCGGACGATTGCCTGAATGAACCACGACTCCTATCCCGACAGCTACATTCGCCAGATCCTCACCAGCGTCAAAACCATCGCCATGGTCGGCGCGTCGCCGGTCAACGTGCGGCCGAGCTACTTCGCTTTCAAGTATCTCGCCGAGCGCGACTACGACATGATCCCGATCAATCCGGGACAGGTCGGCAAGAGGCTGGTCGGCAAGCCGTTCGTCGGCTCGCTGCGCGATGTCGATCGGCCGATCGACATGATCGATATCTTCCGCGCCTCGGATCGCGCCATGGCGATTGTCGACGAGGCGCTGTCGCTGAAAGTGCTGCCGAAGGTGATCTGGATGCAACTCGGCGTTCGTAACGACGAGGCTGCCGCCAAGGCCGAAGCGGCCGGAGTGAAGGTGGTGATGAACCGCTGCCCGAAAATCGAATACGGCCGCCTCACCTCCGAAATTCAATGGATGGGCGTGAATTCGCGCACGCTCAGTTCGAAGCGAGCACCCGTCCCCACCAGCGGCATGCGACTCTCTCTCCATCGTGCCAGCGTCAGCGGCGGCACGACGGCGGCCGCCGATCGCGCCGCGCGCGACAAAAACGAAGTTGCCGCTGTTCCACCCGTGAAAGAATGATCGCCTCCGCCGCGACGAAAAGCGGCAACCTTATTATCAATTCGGGCTTGTTTGCGCGTTCAGCTTGACTGAAACCCTGCGCACCCGCAGCATATTGTTCTCATGCCGTTTCCCGCCACCCGAAGGGATTTTCTAATGACAGAACGCTTGCCAGGTTTTTCGACGCTCGCCATTCACGCGGGCGCACAACCCGATCCGACGACCGGCGCACGAATAACTCCGATCTATCAGACCTCGTCATTCGTGTTTAACGATGCCGATCACGCCGCATCGTTGTTCGGGCTGCAGACCTTCGGCAACATCTACACCCGCATCGGAAATCCAACCAACGCTGTCCTTGAGGAACGCGTCGCGGCGCTCGAAGGCGGCACCGCCGCGCTGGCGGTGGCATCCGGCCACGCCGCGCAGGTTGTGGCGTTCCAAACCCTGCTGCAGCCCGGAGACGAATTCATCGCCGGCCGCAAGCTTTATGGCGGTTCGATCAACCAGTTCAACCACGCCTACAAGAGCTTCGGCTGGAACGTGGTGTGGGCCGACAATGATGATCCCGCCACTTTCGAGCGCGCGCTGACGCCGAAGACCAAGGCGATCTTCGTCGAGTCGATCGCCAACCCCGGCGGCTCGATCACCGACATCGAGGCCATCGCCACCATCGCCCGCAAGGCCGGCGTGCCGCTGATCGTCGACAACACGCTGGCATCGCCCTACCTGATGCGGCCGATCGATCATGGCGCCGATATCGTCCTCCACTCGCTGACCAAGTTCCTTGGCGGCCACGGCAACTCGATCGGCGGCATCATCGTCGATGCCGGCACGTTCGACTGGTCGCGCGACGGCCGTTACCCGATGCTGAGCGAGCCGCGTCCGGAGTATCACGGCATCAAGCTGCATGAGACGTTCGGCAACTTCGCGTTCGCCATCGCGGCACGCGTGCTCGGCCTGCGCGATCTCGGCCCGGCATTGTCGCCGTTCAACGCCTTCATGATCCTAACCGGCATCGAGACGCTCGGCCTGCGAATGCAGAGGCACTGCGACAACACCAAGGCCGTCGCCGAATGGCTTTCTGCGCATCCGGCGGTGTCATGGGTCAATTATGCGGGTCTGCCCGGCGACCGCTATCATCAGCTCGCGCGCAAATACACGCCGAAGGGCGCCGGCGCGGTGTTCACCTTCGGTCTCAAGGGCGGTTACGACGCCGGCATCAGCCTGGTATCGAACGTCAAACTGTTCTCGCATCTGGCCAATATCGGCGACACCCGTTCGCTGATCATCCATCCGGCCTCGACCACCCACAGCCAGCTCAGCGACGCGCAGAAGGCTCAGGCCGGCGCGGGCGTCGATGTGGTGCGGCTGTCGATCGGCATCGAGGACAAGGAAGACATTATCGCCGACCTCGAGCAGGCGCTCGGCGCCTGAGGCGATAAACTTCTCCAATAAAAAACGCGGCGCCGGGCATGGCGCCGCGTTTTGATCTGGAGAGAGCAAGTATGACTTTCTGAAATTCCTATTCGGCGGCGTGCAACTCCGCCTCGGCCTTGTCGCGGCGAACCAGCCGTGCGTTGCGCTGGATGATCGAGAACGTCGCAAGCGCAAACAGAATCACCAGCAACTGCACCGAAACCGCTTCCAGCGTCGGATTGAACCCGATCGACTCCAGCCAGCCGAAGTTCTTGAGCTCGGTGAACGGAACGAGAGTCTGTTCCTGGAATTCGGTGATCGCCTCGCCGATGAACTTGATGCCCATCACGAACAGGAATGCCGAGGTGACAACGAACAGCGGGCGCAGCGGAATTCGCTGGGCGACCAGATTGATGAAGTAGAACAGGACGACGAGACCAACAGTCGCTGCTGCGAGGCCCGCAAACAACCCGGCGCTCCAGCCGCCTTCGGTACCAGCAAGCGCGGTGACGAACAGCACCGTCTCGGCGCCTTCGCGGAATACGGCGAGGAAAGCGAGGACGCCAACCGCCCAAGCGGTGTCCTGCGCCAGCGCGCTGTTGGCCTTGGTGGCCAGATAGTCCTGCCAGCCGCGCGGATCCTGCTTCACCATCAGCCAGCCGCTGACATAGAGCATCAAAGCAGCGGCCACGAGAATAACGATACCTTCGAGAAGATCGCTGTGCTGACCTGAATTCAGGACCGCGAACAGCCATGCGGCGATCAGGCTCGCAGCCACCGCCGCCAATGCACCGGCATATAGTGCCTCAACCCGATGACCGCCGCCGACCTTGCGCAGATAGGCTGCCAGCGCGGCGATCACCAGCATCGCTTCGAGACCTTCCCGAAGCAGGATGACAGCGGCCTGAACAAACGCATTGGACATGAGAAACCCGGCAAGCCCATCGATTGGACAATTTCGGATCGTTCTACCGCCCGTACCGGCCATGTAAACAGGACTTGCACGCACTAAAATGTGAGACTGCTGGAAAACGCAGATAATGGCCGTGAATCAAGGGTTTCTGAGATTTTACCGCAGTTTAGAATTGCTCGATTCAGCCAGTCTGGCCGAGCGCCATGTCGAGCCTTCCCTTGCGCGCTTCGCGGCGATTTGCGCCAAGCCGCTCCGCCTGAAACAGCGCCAGCGTCAGCACCACGATCGCGACCGCCTGGTGCGCCAGCCCCAGCGAGATCGGCACCTGATGCAGCAAGGTGACGATGCCAAGCACGGCCTGCACCGTCACCGCCGCGGCGAGCCACAAGGCGCCGTTGATCGTGGCGGTCCCGGCGCGCGCGCGGATGGCGTCGACGGCATGCGCAATCGCCAGCGCAAACAAACCATAAGCGATCATGCGATGGGTGAACTGCACCGTCAGCGTATTGTCGAAGAAATTCCGCCACCACGGCTGCTCGAAGAACAGCCGTGCCGCGGTCGGGATGAATCCGCCGTCGATGTCCGGCCATGTGTTGAAGACGTGGCCAGCGCGCAGGCCGGCGACCAACGCCCCGAAATAGAGCTGGATGAACACCAGCCCGAGCAAAATCCGGCCGGTCCATTTCAGGCGCGCGGATTCAGAGGGCACCGGTTGCGACTTCAGGCGGCGCAGCGTCCAGACAATGGCCGCGAAAATAAACAGCGCCAGCATGAAGTGAATCGCGAGCCGATACTGTGATACCGATACCCGGCCTGACAGGCCCGATTTCACCATCCACCAGCCAACCGCGCCCTGTACCCCGCCGAGCACGAAGATCACCCACAATCGCCGCTTGAGGTCGGACGGCATATACCCCCGCCACAGAAACCAGAGAAACGGCAGCAGGAAAACCGCGCCGATGCTCCGCGCCAGCAGCCGGTGACTCCACTCCCACCAGAAAATCGTCTTGAACTCGTTGAGGCTCATGCCGAGATTCATTTCGCGATACTGCGGAATGGTCTTGTAGGCCTCGAATTCCTTGTTCCATGCTTCCGCGCTGAGCGGAGGGACCATCCCCGCGACCGGCTTCCATTCCACGATCGACAGACCGGATTCCGTCAAGCGCGTCGCTCCGCCGACCAGCAGCGTGCCGACGATCATCGCGGCGACGATAACAAGCCACACGCGTACGGCGCGCAACTGCGAGGATTTCGGAACCGGAGTTTGGATCATGGAAAACGATGGCTTGAATGAATTTGCGCGGTCCTTATAGTCCCGCCACTTTTCCGCGCAAGGCGCGGTTTACCGCAGGACCCGCACGTTTCCGTCATGAAAATCCGCACCCGAAAACTGATCGGAACAGTCGGCCTGCTGTGCCTCGTGGTCGTCTGGTCACTGGCCGGAATGGCAATCGCCCAGACGCCGTGGCTCGCGTCCTCCCGGCTGGCGCAGGGAATCTTCTACGTGGTGGCCGGTCTGGGCTGGGTGCTGCCGGCAATGCCGCTGATCGCGTGGATGTCGCGGCCGGATAAACCCACAGCGTAAAAACCGGCGCTGCGGCCTTCACGCCTGGTGTTAAAAGCCGATTTAGGCCCCGCCGCTCTGCGATCGTCATTACCCTTTGTTGACGTTTGTTTGAAAAGGTCAGGCGAATGCGCCCGCGTGGCGCGCCGCCCATATTTCATAAATTCAAACAAGGCCTTGCGATGACCATGGCTGCCGCAATCGAAAGCCAATCCGCGTCGACACCGTCAGGCCCGACATCCTTGCGCATCGCGCGGATCGACATCCTGCATGACGTCGACGTCGCGGAAACCGCATGGCGCGCGCTTGAGGCGGACGATCAATTTTCGACGCCCTATCAGCGCTTCGACTTTCTGAAAGCGTGGCAGGCCAATGTCGGAGTGAGCGAGGGTTTGCAGCCCTTCATCGTCGTCGCCACCAGCGCGGATGGCAAACCGCTGTTGCTGCTGCCGCTGGCGATGGGGCGCGAGAACGGCGCCAATGTCGTTCGCTTCCTCGGCGGCAAGCACACGACGTTCAACATGGGACTGTGGCAGCGCGACTTCGCCAGTTCTGTGACAAAGGCCGATCTCGATACGGTGCTATCCGCAATCCACGATCACGGCGCCGATGTGCTGGCGTTCACGCAGCAACCGCGAAACTGGATGGGTCTCGCCAATCCGATGACCCTGCTGCCGGGACAGCCCTCCCCCAACGCCTGCCCGCTGATGGTGTTGTCGCACACCTCGCCGGAAACCAAGATCAGCACCGGCTTCCGCCGCAGGATGCGCACCAAGGAACGCAAGCTGCAGGCGTTGTCCGGCTACCGCTATCTGCTGGCGCAGACCGATGAAGAGATCGAGCGCCTTCTCAACGCGTTTTTCCTTATCAAACCGCAGCGCATGGCGGCGCAGAAGCTTCCCAACATTTTCGCCGACCCCGCCGTCGAGAAATTCATCCGCGAGTCCTGTCTGGCGAAACTGCCGGACGGCCACCGCGCCATTGAAATCCACGCGCTGGAATGCGACGCCGAAGTGATCGCGATCTTCGCCGGTGTCTCCGGCAACAAGCGCTTCTCGATGATGTTCAACACCTACACGATGTCGGAAAACGCCAGGCATAGCCCGGGCGTCATCCTGGTCCGCAGCATCGTCGACCACTATGCGCAGCACAATTACGACTCGTTCGATCTCGGCATCGGATCGGACGACTACAAGCTGCAATTCTGCAAGGACGACGAGCCGATCTTCGACAGCTTCATTCCATTGACTGCGCGCGGCAAGCTGGCAGCGTTCGGCATGTCGTCGCTGACCCACGCCAAGCGGCTGGTGAAGCAGAATCCCGCACTGATGCAGATGGCGCGGCGGCTGCGCGGCGCCCTGCAACACTGACGGACGGTTCAGGCGGCGGCAATCCGCTCGCCCGCTGGACCAATGTCTTCGGCCGGTGCGGCCGCGCTCAGGATCGTCGCATCCTCGAAACCGGAATCCATCAGTTGTTCGCGCATCTTGATGCGCGCCGCCGGCGTGATGGCGGGGTCCGGAACAATCACCGCATGAGCATTCCCGGTGATAAGCGTCGTCGGCAGATCGGCGGCGGTTCCGGTATCGAGCACAACGTGATCGTAGGCGCGCATCAGCGCGTCGATCGCAAGCCCGAGCCGTGGAAATTGCAACAAGGCGCGATCCGGATGACGGCCCGCGCCAACGAGATGAAGACCTGACAGCCGGTCCTTGGTGATGATCTGGCTGAAGGAGGCACTGGCCTGCATCAAATCGCTTAGACCCGGCGCTGCCGGATCGTTCGACACCGCTGCCAGCATCGGCGACGTCATGGTGAGATCGACCATGACCACCTTGGCACTGCGCGACAATTGCCGCGCCAGCGTCAACGCCGTTAAGGTGACATCCTCGCCGGCATGGGCGCCGATCACGGTAATCTTGCGCGCACTCTCTCCGGCCGCCAGCAGAACCTCGGCCAGTCCGCCGATCTCGGTCACCGGAGACGTCATCTGTGGATGGGTATCGCGGATTTCAGCCAATGGTGCGAGTTGCGTATCGCGCGGCAACGACAACCGGGGCGCTGTCATGCGCAGCAGTTCAGCGGTTGCGATGTAGCCTGAGGTCAGCAGCAGCGTTATCAGCGTCGCGATCAGCACGATCGGCAGCTTCTTCGGATAGGCCGGCGTATTCGAGACGAAGGCGCGCGAAATGATCCGGCCCTCGGACGGTGCGGCGTCGATATTCTCGCGCGCGGTCGCCTCGCGATATTTCGCGAGATAGGATTCAAGCAGATCCCGTTGAGCCTTGGCCTCGCGCTCCATTGCGCGCAGCTGAATGTCCTGGCTGTTGGTCGAGGTCGCATGGCGCTTGAGCTGATCGAGGCTCGCGTTCAAGCCGTCAACACGGGCGCTCGCGACCTTGGCGTCGTTTTCCAGTGATCGCGAAATCTTGCTCGCCTCTTCGCGCAATTGACGATCGAGATCGGCGATCTGCGCCCGCAACTCCTTGATGCGCGGATGTTCGCTCAACAGCGTCGCGGACTGCTCGGCGAGTTGCGCCCGCAGCGTTACGCGCTGCTCGGCGAGCCGCCGCACCAGTTCGGAATTCAGCACCTCGGAAGCTTCGACCGGCCTGCCGGTTTTCAGCATGGCGCTGATCGCCCGGGCGCGGGATTCGGCATCGGCCATCTGGACGCGCGCATTGTTGAGTTGAGTGTTGAGTTCACCCAGCTGCTGGTTGGACAACGAGGTGTTGTTGGTGCCGACGAACAGGCTGGATTTGGACCGGAAGGCTTCGGCGCGCGCTTCCGCGTCCGCGACCTTCTTGCGCAGGCTGTCGATTTCCCCGGACAGCCACTGCCCGGCCGATTTCGCCTGATCCTGACGCGCATTACGCTGGAAAACGAGATACTCATCGGCGATCGAATTGGCGACCTGCGCGGCAAGTTTTGGATCGCGCGACTGGAATTCGATGACCATGACGCGGGACTTGTCGACCGCATAGGCCGTCAGGCGCTGGCTATAGGCCTCCAGCACCCGCTCTTCAGGCGTCATCCTGAACGGATCGCGGCCGATGCCGAACAGCGACAGCACGCTCTTCCAAGGCGACGGACCGTTGAGGACCGGATCGAACTCGGGCAACTGGTCGAGCTTGTTCTTCTTGATGACATTGAGCGCAAGGTCGCGCGACAGCAGCAACTGGACCTGGCTGGTGATGGCTTCGGCGTCTGGCGTGCTGCGCTCCTCGCTGCGCTCGCCGTTCGGCCGCAGGAAGACGTTTTCGCGGCCGTCGATCAGGATGCGCGCTTCCGACTTATAGCGCGGCGTGATCATGTTGACCGCGACGATCGACAGCACGAAGACAACCGCCGTCGGCACGATTACCCATTTGCGCCGACGTACGAGCGCCTGCCAGATCAGCTGCAGGTCGATATCGCCGAGTTGGCGCGGCGCAGCAAGCGCGGGCGCTTCAACAGCCGCAGGAGCGGCCGGCTCCACCGGGCTCGCATCTCTGGCAAACACGCCGTTGATCCGGTCACGCCAGTACGCCAAACGCATCGATTACTCCCACCGGACACCACTGAACAGCTCCGGCGATTACAGTCCATTAAGGTTGCCGCCGGGTTAATTCTGGTGAAAAGCCCCTTTGCCGCAACCGCGAATGGTCTGCTGGTCATGCTTTGTTAACCATGAATGCCCTTAATCAGACTCACTATTTTCCTTGTTGGATTGCTCATGCGGCGTCGTTGCGCGCTCATCGCTAGCCTGTTTGCCGCGCTCGCCGTTTCGGGGTGTATGCGCACCGCTGCGCCTGTCGCATCCGCCCCGTCGAATACCCTCGACGCTCTCGCTTACCGCCAGAAGCCGAACGTTGCCGCGACCCGCGCCCCCTATGCGCCGGGCGATGAGCCCTATCAACTCGACGCCGGCGACAAGCTGCGGATCGTCGTTTTCGGCCAGGAAGGCCTCACCAATACCTACGCCGTCGGCGCCGGCGGCTCGATCACGATGCCGCTGATCGGCGGCGTCCCGGCGCGCGGGCTGACCACAGCCGAACTCAGCGCTTCGATTGCCGCACGCCTCAGGCGCGGCTACCTCCGCGAACCGTATGTCGCGGTCGAGGTCGAGACTTACCGGCCGTTCTTTATCCTTGGCGAGGTCGCGGCTCCCGGGCAGTATCCCTACGTGCCCAACATGACAGTAGAGAGCGCCGTCGCCATCGCCGGCGGTTTCACACCGCGCGCCCAACGCAGCGACGTCGAACTCACCCGCCCCGGCGAGGCTGCCACCGCGCACGCCACCGTTTCGCTCGGCACCCTGCTGCGTCCCGGCGATACCATCGTCATCGGCGAGCGCTGGTTCTGACATGCCCGAGACCACCAAGCCTCTTCGCATCCTTCACGCCGTGCGTGCGCCCGTCGGCGGCATCTTCCGGCATATTATCGATGTCGCTAACGGACAGGCCGATCGGGGCCACGAAGTCGGCATCCTCGCCGACAGCCTGACCGGGGGCGAACGGGCCGAAGCTGCATTGAAAGCGATTGCGCCGCGCATGAAGCTGGGCACGTACAGGCTTCCGATTCATCGCGAGCCGCACCCCGGCGACGCACTCATCGCGCGGAAATTCCTCGGCCTGGCGCGCCAACTCAAACTCGACGTGTTGCACGGGCATGGCGCGAAGGCCGGCGTATTCGTCCGCCTCAAGGGCAAGTCGAAAAAAATCATCCGCGTTTACACGCCCCATGGCGGCTCCCTGCACTACCCGCCGGACACTCTTAAAGGCGCGGTCTACAGCCGGATGGAACGAGCGCTGATGAATCGCACCGATCTATTCCTGTTCGAGAGCGCATTCGCGCGCGACACCTACCAGCGGGTAATCGGCAAGCCCACGGGGCCGGTGCACTGTGTATTCAATGGCGTAACCGCAGCCGAATTCGACCCTGTTATCCCGGCGGACGACGCGACCGATCTGGTTTATGTCGGCGAGTTTCGCCGCATCAAGGGGGCGGATCTCCTGATCGAGGCGGTCGCTCGGCTGCGTGCCGACGGCAATCCCGTGACCCTGACACTGGCCGGCGACGGCGAGGAAACCGCCGCGCTGAAGGCCCAGGTCCAGCAATTGAAGCTCGGCGACGCCGTGCGCTTCATCGGTCATGTCAAACCCCGCTACGGGTTTTCAAAAGGCAGGCTGCTGATTGTCCCCTCGCGCGGCGATTCGATGCCTTATGTCGTGATCGAGGCTGCTGCCGCCGGCGTTCCGATGCTGGCAGCCCGGATCGGCGGCATTCCCGAGATTTTCGGCCCCCATGAGGACGCCCTGTTTGCCGGCAACAGCATCGGGGCGATGGCTGATGCCATCGAAGCGGCCCTTGCCGACCTCGAAACCGCCAGAGCCCGGGCGAAGGATTTGCGCGAGCGCATTTTCGTGCACTTTTCCCAGAAGGCGATGGTCGATGGCGTACTCGCCGGTTACCGCGATACGCTCGGTACAGATTAACCGAAATTTACCAGCGATAACCCTATCTTCCGGTTTGTTCGCTAATGCCGTCACGAGGGACTTCCGCCTCGGTGGCGCATTGTCACATGGCGGCAAGACAACGGATATCTGACGTGGAACCACTCGACCTGCGCTCGATGATGGACTCCGCCTCCGCCACGGCGTCCGCGCCGCGGATCGAGCGGCGGCGACGCCTGACACCTGCGGCGCTTGCCATCACGAACGAGAAAGTGCGAACCGCCTATTCGCCGGTCGTCATTAACGGCGTGGTCCGGGTCTCCGATTTTGCGCTGATCTTCGTGGTCGGGATCGCGTTGAACCTCGCCTACGTCGCCCCGCTCGACGGGTTCAAATGGGGTTATCTCTGGGCGATTTCCGCGATCGCGCTGGTCGCGGTCATTAGTTTCCAGGCCGCAGAGATTTACGACATCCAGGTTTTCCGCGGCCAGCTTCGCCAGATGACCCGGATGGCATCGTCATGGGCGTTCGTGTTCCTGCTGTTCATCGGGGCCTCGTTCTTCGCCAAGGCAGGCGGCACGGTCTCGCGCGTCTGGCTCTCGGCGTTCTTCTTCACCGGCCTCGCTGCGCTGTTTGTCGACCGGCTTGTGTTGCGCGCGCTGGTCCGGCGCTGGGCGCGCGAAGGCAGGCTCGATCGCCGCACCGTCATCGTTGGATCGGATGACAATGGCGAAAAGCTGATCAAGGCGCTCGATGCGCAGGACGATTCGGACCTTCGCATCCTCGGTGTGTTCGACGACCGCAACGACGCGCGTGCGCTCGACACCTGCGCCGGAAAGCCGAAACTCGGCAAGATCGACGACATCGTCGAATTCGCCCGCCGCACCCGTATCGATCTCGTGCTGTTCGCACTGCCGATCTCGGCCGAAGGCCGCATCCTCGGCATGCTGAAAAAGCTGTGGGTGCTGCCGGTCGACATCCGCCTGTCGGCGCACACCAACAAGCTGCGATTCCGCCCGCGCTCCTATTCCTACATCGGCAAAGTCCCAACACTGGATGTCTTCGAGCAGCCGATCACCGACTGGGATCTGGTGATGAAATGGCTGTTCGACCGCGTTGTCGGCGGCATTCTGCTCATCCTGCTGTCACCGGTGATGGCGGCGGTCGCGCTGGCGATCAAGCTCGACAGTCCGGGGCCCGTGCTGTTCCGCCAGAAGCGGTTCGGCTTCAACAACGAACGCATCGACGTGTTCAAGTTCCGCTCGCTTTACCATCATCAGGCCGATCCGCTGGCCAGCAAGGTCGTGACCCGGAACGACCCGCGCGTCACCCGCGTCGGGCGCTTCATCCGCAAGACCAGCCTGGACGAATTGCCGCAACTCTTCAACGTCGTGTTCAAAGGCAACCTGTCGATCGTCGGCCCGCGTCCGCATGCCGTGCAGGGAAAATTACAGGCCCGCCTGTTCGACGAGACTGTGGATGGCTATTTCGCCCGCCATCGCGTCAAGCCGGGCATCACCGGCTGGGCCCAGATCAACGGCTGGCGCGGCGAGATCGACAACGAGGAAAAGATCCAGAAGCGCGTCGAGTTCGATCTCTATTACATCGAGAACTGGTCGGTGCTGTTCGACCTCTACATCCTGTTCAAAACGCCGCTGGCGCTCATCAAGGGTGAGAACGCCTACTAGCGCGCGCTCGCGCGAGGAGCCATGGCCATCACGCTCACCGCCTCTCCGCCCCTGTCAACCGCAGCGATTCCGCCGAGGACCGCGGCGGTGCAGCGCGCGCTGATGTGGGCCGCGGGTTGCGGCGGCGCCATCGTGTTCATCGAACCGAGCCCGTATGAGTGGGTCACGCTGATCGGCATCGTCTTGTTCTACGTGACCGGCCTGCGCCTGCGGCCGGTGTTTCTGCCGCTGATCGCAATGCTGTTGACGCTGAATATCGGCTACACGATCTCCTCCGCCTACCTGATGAACAAATCCGAGATCATCAACTGGGTGGTGACATCCTGGTATATGGCGACGACGGTGATCTTCTTTGCCATGGTGCTGTCGGAGGACACCGAAGCACGTCTCGACCTGCTCCGCCGCGGGTTGATCGTGGGCGGCGTCATCGCCTCCGCCGCCGGCATCGCCGGATACTTTCATCTCGTACCAGGCGGATACGATCTCCTGACCCTTTACGGCCGGGCCCGCGGCACATTCAAGGATCCCAACGTGCTCTCGGCGTTCCTCATCCTGCCGGCGCTGTTCTCGTTGCAGAATGTCGTCACGCAGCCACTCGGAAAATCGCTCCGTGGCGCGCTGGCGCTTGGGATCATCACGCTCGCGATCCTGCTGGCGTTCTCGCGCGCTGCATGGGGGCAGCTTGTATTAACATCGGCATTCATGCTGTGCCTGATGTATCTGACCAGCCCATCGACAAAGCAGCGCCGCCGGATCGTGCTGACCACCATCGCCGCTGTCGCCGCCGCGATTGTCCTGCTTGCCATTCTGCTGTCGTTCGATTCGATCGACAATCTCTTCAAGGAACGCGCAAGCTTCAATCAAAGTTACGACGAAGGCCGCTTCGGACGTTTCGGACGACACGTCCTCGGTTTCCAGATGGCCCTCGACCTGCCGCTCGGCATCGGGCCGTTGCAATTCACCCGGTTTTTTCCCGAGGACACGCACAACTCGTTCCTCAACGCTTTCATGTCCGGCGGCTGGATCGCCGGGATCACCTACCCTGCGCTGGTGTTCATCACCGTCATCATGGGATTCAAGCTGATCTTCCTGCGTGTGCCATGGCAGCGCGCGTATCTCGCGGTGTTCGCCGCGTTTCTCGGCACCGTCGGCGAAGCTTTCATCATCGACGTCGATCACTGGCGCCATTTCTGGCTGATGCTGGGCGCGATGTGGGGATTGTTCGCGGCGGCACATGACGCCACCGCAGTCATGCGCAATGCTTCGCAGCCTACTACCTGAGCTACCAGATCACTTTAGCCTCATGTGTTCCTGTCCCGGAACCAACACGATCGCGCCTCATGGATGAACCCGTGTTCACGCAATAAACTTCCGCTGTCCGGAACGGTAAGCAACCTTCCTCGTTGTGAGTTGGGCAGTCACGAGGAGGACACCATGAGAAAGACACTTCTGATTTCCGTCGCTACCGCCGCACTCATCGCTGGCGGCAATGTTGCGTTCGCGCAGGGCATGAACAAGGGCGGTGATGCACCCGCCGCAACCGCGCCTTCTTCCGGCTCACCGTCGAGCGGAGCGGCCGAGAAATCGGCACCGATGAAACGCGGTGAAGGCGCCGAGAAAACGCCCGGCACTGGTATGAAGGCCGGACAGGCGGAGCAGAAAATGCCGCGGGCAAACGATTCAGCCCAGCACGAGAAAGACATGAAGTCGAAGAGCACTGAGTCGGACAGCAAGTCCGGCAACAAGGCTGCGTCCGAAACCACCAATGATCGCAAATCCAAGAGCGATATGAAGGCGGATTCGAAGAACGGCGCTGGCAAGGCCGACAGAAATGCCACCGAAACCACGGGCGGCGACAAGAAGGCCGGCACCACGACAGGCCAAGCTGGCGCGGGTGCCAAACTCACCACCGAGCAGCGCACCAAAATCACGACCGTCATTCATAAGCAAAATGTGAAGCCGGTGACAAACGTCAACTTCTCGATCTCGGTCGGAACGCGCGTGCCGCGCACGGTGTCCTTCCATCCGGTGCCGGTCGAGATTGTCGAAGTCTATCCCGACTGGCGCGGCTACGAGTTCTTCCTCGTTCGCGATGAGATCGTGATCGTGAATCCGCGGACACTCGAAATCGTCGCCGTCATTCCGGCGTAACGATCTCCCTCACCGCCTGACTAACTGCACAACGGCAGCCGCCGGCTGGAATGCCCAGCCGGCGGTGACGTGATCATTGGCGTTCGGTTGGCGGCAAAACTAAAAAGACACGCCGAGACGCGGGCCGTTGGTCCAGACGACACGGCATTTCTTTCGCGTGCCGGCATACAGCAACTCGAACCGGTTCGGCAGAGGCACGCGCGGCAAAACCTCAAGGCAGGCGCCGCCGGCGGAATAATCGACAATGGTGCAATTCACCACCGGCGATTTGATATCGACAATGATCTTTCCGGATCTGGACAGAGTGCCGGACGGCTTGATTCGCTCAAATCTGCGTTTCTGGGCCATGGGCGATATGCCACTCACACCCGGTCACGACTGACTAAGAAAGCGATCGAGATCGCTGGCCAACGTCTGGGCGATCTCCTCATTGATGGCGTATTTTAACATGCCGTCGCTGGTCTGCAGTTCGATCTCACCGGTCAGCGGGACTTTGGTGAACGTCGTCACCGAAACCGCAAGTATCGTGCATGGGTCGGCGAGACTGGCCGTCACGTCGCGCAACATTCAATGCCCACTTTCCGCGAGCTGCCGTCTATCGTTCGGCGTCCCGGCTTTTTTCTTTTCAACACTCTTGAGAAAGCGCGCGCCGATCTGATCGCCGTTGACACGGATTAATTCGCACCGGCGATAGGCCAGACCGGTCGACGACAACAACAGGAAAAATTCCTTGAGATCGAGCCCTGCCATCGAGCCTTCGACCTGTAGCAGGACGCCGCTCTCGGAAATATCCAGCATCGCGCAATGGCGACGCCAGGTGCCGTCAATTCCCATGATGTGAACGCCAACGCCCTTGCCAAAATCGACGCGGGGCCGCTGCCTGTGTTCTTTGCCCATTGCAACCTCTCCATTGAGGCGCGCACACGCACTGCAAATAAAAAATACGCTTACGAAAAGGTCAGCAATAATGACCCGTTATAAAAGCACTAATAAAATCGGTAAGAGCGTAAGACTGAAGTCTGAACTTTTACTGAACGCACGCACGCCCAAACGCACTCCGTGAACAATTCACGGCAACGTGTCCGCCAAACGCTGTGGTTGTGACGTGTCAGACCGATCCGTGCGGCGTCTTTGAAATATCGTCATTGTCGCCGACGCGAGGCTCCCTCGCCTGGGGCAGGTCGTCATAGCCGCGACGACTGCTGTAGAACGTCAGCGCCATCAACCCGCAACCAATCAGCAACGAGAAGAAAACGCCCAGTCCCATCGCGATGTAGCCGTGCTTCGACATCACCACGTCTGATTGTGCGACCCATCCTTCCGTTGCCCACCATATGGTTGCGGCAAGAAGTGCGAGGAGGAAGGCGGTGACTGCGACTGAGCCTTTGGTCATGATGGTCTCCCGATTGCGGCCGGTGCTGCGAATTCGGAGTAGCATCGCTCTATGCACATGGTAACTCGCATCCGTCGACTGCGACTTACATGTGCATTCGGGCGTCTTTTCACAATGCGCCGCGGCCGGACATAGCTTAGCCTTAAGAATAAGATCCGGCGGCACACCTCATCCGCGCAGCGACCATACCTGCAGTATCCGCGAGGAAGTTTGCTCTGCGACAATCTTGCAGATTCGATCTGTGATCGATGTCGTGCGGCGTTTTGTCCGCGAAATCACACACGGATTTCGTTTCAAATCCTTCGCCGAGTTCCTATGTATCGGACAGGGACGCCATTTGGCCGTCCTCCCAGAACTTAACCCGGTGCAGCTTGGCTGAACCGGGTTTTTTCATACCTGCCGTGGCCGTTGCAATCGGAGACAGGAACGTGGATCGCCACGATGCCTATGAGCGCTTGCTCCATTTCGCTTCCGCCCATTGCAGCCCCTTGAGCAGCGGCCCCTGCAGAAACGGCAAATCCTGCGCAATGATGATCAGGCCGAGCGGCAGCATCCAGATTCCCAGAACCGGCAGAAAGCTGAAGATGCCCCCGAGGATCAAAAGGATCGCGACGCCCACACGCGCAATCAGCGACGATGGCTTGCGCAGCCAGTGCAGGAACCTGCCGACGCTTTCGGGCAACCGCTTTTCGATTTTTTCGAGATAGCGGTCGAGTTCGGCCTGTGTTGGGGAGGTCAAGGAATGTCTCTGCGCTGATGGATCGGTGTTTTGCCCACCCTAAGCGCATCAATGTGGCGGATGATGGCGGTGCCCTGCGGATAAACTAAGGGGTAAAATGGCTGGCCGATGGCAACCACGAACGCCAAAGCCCGCCCCCGCCTTCAATTTCCACACAACTGTTTGTTTTAGTTGGGATAAATGGTCGGAGCAGAGGATTCGAACCTCCGACCCCTAGTCCCCCAGACTGATATGCGCGTTTTCCGATGGCTTCCGGCCAGTTTCGTCGGGTTACGCTGAGCGCGCAGTATGCTTATAAATCGGGATTTTTCTGGATTTCTACGATCGCCGCTCGTTTCCGCTTAATAGCATTATCGGTGGCGACTCGGTGGCGATTCCTCACTATAGAGAATGTATGCCGGTCATCAAAATCAATCGACGCAGCGTCATCGCCCTAAAGCCGAACCATGGGGCAACCACCTACTACGACGAGGCGCTTACGGGCTTCGGCCTTCGGCTTCGTCCAACCGGTGCCGCCTCCTGGTTTATCGAATATCGCCCCGGAGCGGGCGGCAGAGGCGTCGCTAAGCGCCGCATGGTGATTGGCACGCTGGCCACCCTATCGCCGGAGAAGGCGCGGGAGGCCGCCGAAAAGCTGCTGGCAAGCGTTAAATTGGGGGGCGACCCGGCAGCAGACCGAAAGGCCGCGCGAGAGGCCGAAACTGTCAACGACGTCCTCGACAGCTACATTTCGCAGCACGCCAAGCCACACCTAAAGGAAGCCAGCGCGAATCTGCTCGGCATTTACTTCGACAAACACATCCGACCTGCGCTCGGCGGTCGAAAATCCACGAGCATCGCAAAACCCGACGTCGCCCGCCTGCACAGAACGATCGGCCGAAAGCATCCCGTTACTGCAAACCGCGTCGTTGTGGCCCTAAAGGCTGCTTACAACTTTGCGATTGGGCACGGCAGCCTACCGGAAGGAACCAAAAACCCCGCTGCCGGTATCGAACTTTTCGACGAAAAGTCCCGCGAGCGGTATTTGACCGTTGAGGAGCTCCGGCGGCTTGGTGAGGCCATCGAAGAGGCCGAAACTGTCGGGATACCATGGGAACCGGATCCCCACAGAAAATCAAAACACGCCCCTCGCCCCGAGAACCGCCGCGTCAAAATCGACCAACACGCTGCTGCGGCCCTGCGCCTCCTGCTATTCACGGGGTGCCGTCTACGAGAAATCCTGCACTTGCGCTGGAGCGAATACGACGTAGAGCGCGGCCTATTGTTTCTTCCGGATTCAAAATCGGGGCAAAAAACTGTAGTGCTTTCGGCACCTGCGACTGCAATCCTTACCGATCTGCCACGTCTTGGTGTCTATGTGATCGCGAGCGAGAGTTCGGGGGAAAAAGATGAAAAGCCCCGCGCCGATCTGAACAGGCCGTGGCGCGCTATACGAAAGCGTGCCGGGCTGGACGATGTACACCTTCACGATCTGCGGCACAGTTTCGCGAGCATCGGAGCGGGGTCGGGCTTGGGACTTCCCATCATCGGGAAGCTATTGGGGCACACTCAACCATCCACAACACAACGGTACGCCCATCTAGACGCCGACCCGGTTAGACGGGCCGCTGACATCATCGCCGGAAAGATCGCCGATGCAATGAACGGGAAGTAGCGCCCCACCCGCCTTTGCGGATGAGGCGCAGGCGGCGGAGCACGCTTGGTTTACGCTTGCCGGTTGGCCGCCTCGCACCGCGTTTGCGCGTCATCGCCAA
The DNA here is from genome assembly GCF_001425835.1 of Afipia sp. Root123D2. GTDB lineage: Bacteria > Pseudomonadota > Alphaproteobacteria > Rhizobiales > Xanthobacteraceae > Afipia. Next base: position 1,176,028 of record NZ_LMDP01000001.1, on the reverse strand, counting down.
CGATCTTCTGTACGTGGCCACTCAGTTCTGCAGCCTCGCGTTTGAGCGCTTGCACCAAAAACCATGCGCGCGCCTTCAGCAGCGTTTCATCATCCTCACTGCTATCATCGTCGAATTTGGAAATGACATCATTCAGAAGGTCCAGCCCGATCGTGAGGCGACGATTGGCTTCGTCGAGTTTGTCGAGAACGCTCATCGTGCCACCTCCAAGATTTTCGCGCTAATCGTCATAGGCACGGCCATCTTGCGGCCGGATGGTCGGGGCGCCGGAGCCATAACCGCGGGCCATTCAGGCGACGTGCCTTCGCAATCGGGACGCAGCCCCTCTTGGCTCCAGCCGCCGGTTTGCGGGCCTTCATTGGCCCAGCCTAGGTTTCGCTCATCGTCGACGGCCGGCTCAAGGTCGCCCCCATCATCCTCAAGCTCGCGTCCACTGTCGGCGTTGAGGTGGAAGAACCTGCTGCCTTGGTCGTCGTTCTCGGGGAAACAGTTCGCGCCGCGCCAACCGGGGGTGGGCTCGTCGTCCGTGCCGGGTTCAAAATCGCTCTCGTCGCCTTCCCGATCGCTCGATGCGTCGGCAAGATCGGGTTCGAGGTCGGGATCGGTGTCGAGGGTATCGAGAAGGTCGATTAAGAGATCGATCTGCGCCTCAACGGTTTGGCGGGTAATGGGCGGATTCGTGGTAGTGGTTGGATTAGCGATGGGCGCTCCTGAGGGCGTCTAGGGTTAGGCCCGGCGCGGGAGCTATCACCTTCCCGCCGGGCTGCTTTCATGGTATCATGAGATTATGGCTAAATCAACTCATGATACCACGAAACCACGCAATCAACGCCCGACAACTACTGGTGAACCCGTCATGGTGCGCGTTCAACCGGATATGGCTAAGGCCCTCGACGACTGGCGCCGCCAACAGGAAGACCTCCCCGGCAGGCCGGAAGCAATAAGAAGGCTGGTCGAAGTTGCGCTGAAAGGCAGTAAGCGTTGACTGCCGTCTTGCACGGAGAAGACGTAACGCCCCTTGGCATCTATTTGCTCGCGCGCAGTTACCATCGGGCAGCCGATACCGTTGCGAATGATCATAAAAATGCCCTACCCGATCCTCCTGCGCGCCTCCTGTATCTTCACGCAGCGGAGACCTACCTCCGCTGCTTTCTGCGAACTAAAGGCGTCACGCCGCAGTATCTAAGGCGGTTCAATCATCAGTTAGGCAACATGTCGGATGAAGCCATGGCGCTCGGATTGAGCACCAGCGCAAAAGTGACCAAGTATTTGAAGAGCGCAGCCGCCGAGAATGACTATGTCCGCGCCCGATATGATATCAATGTGCGCGCCCCCTCTTGCCCGCCACCTAAGGGGAAGAGATCAACTGCGCTCAAGGTGCTTCAAGCAGTGGTGCACGATCTGCAAATTTCCATCGAGGACGCGTTGTTGAAAATGGGTGTCGTGCTCCCACGGACTACGATCCTGTGATCGCCATTCGCCTATCTCCGGAGTAGCGCGAGACGGTCGATGCATGGGCCCCGCGCCAGCCGGACAAGCCTCCGCGTTCCGAAGCAATCAGGCGGTTAGTTGAATTGGGCCTCAAGGGTAAATCAGAATGACCTTTGATGAGGAGCGATATTGAACCAGATCGGTCGTTTTGAAATGCGTCGATTGGAGGCCTTGAGCAACACTATCTTCGGTGTTGCGATGACGCTACTCGCCTACGATCTGCCGAAGGCCAGCAAGTTCGTAAGCGCTCCGGCTTGGATGGACCTTGTCAACGCCTACGCTCAACCGGTCATCGCTCTCATGATCAGTTTTATCGTGGCCGGCGTGTTTTGGCTCAGCCATCATCGGCGACTCACCTTCGCGCCGGAAGGCAGCCGAGGCGAAGTCTTCCTCAATCTGATCTTCCTGCTGTCGATTGTCATGCTTCCGGTGACGAATGGACTTTACGGCGCGTATCGGCTCGATAGTGTCGTAGCTGTAAGCTACGGCTTCCATCTGACGATCATTGCCTGCTTGAACGCGCTGCTATGGGTTTTGGCGCTGCGAGGTCGCCGCAATTCTGAGTTGCTGACAATCGCGGTCTTTCCGGTCTTCGCACTGGTGTTCGCAACGGTGATGGCCGCCGTCGCTCCATTCGTTGCACAATTCATGTGGTGCCTGGCCTTTGGCGCGCCTCTAGCGGGGTGGTTGGTGGCCCGTCGTTCCCGTGCACTTGCCGACCAAGACGCCCATTAAAATTCGTTGTTTGCCCCCTTCCCCGCGCATCGACTTCTTGCGATGAGCCGCTGTAGCTCGGTCGATTTGTAGCCATAGCGACATATCAGGATGAGTTAGGGGGAAAACTCGCGCCATTTCGATTCGTTGGTTGGAACGAGTCAAACTTCCTTGGTAATGTATTTCCGCGTTCAACGAATCAGTAGGCGACCCCCTTCTTCAAGGGTTTGGGGGCTATCCAGCACCCAAGGGGCAGCGGCCTATTCCGCATTCGTTGAATGGAGACAGACCATGTTCGCATGGCCGTCTTGTCCGCTTACGATGCCCGTCCGGGTCTGCGCGTACACGCGCTTTCGACTCGGTCGATGGGAGTCGGTGCGGACTCACTGCAGAGGGCTGCCGAACCGCTGAGCAGAGCGGTCCGGCGTTAGTCCACAATCTGAGGGGTCGCCCACGGGCGGCCCTTCGCGCTTCCGGCGAGGCCGGAACTTGGATGCAACGATCGTTGCAAATATCGATGTGATTCAAAAGCGCGGCGCACTAGCCCGCTTAAGCCTCGCTCAGCGATGGTTAACGCCATGTTAAGGCGCTCCATCTGCGTATCCTCTCCCTGTCGACGGCGCGAGTCGCGCTCTTTTGTTAAAAGAACCTTAAACGCCGGCTAGCCCGCATTCAACAACTGGTTATGCACAGGTGCATCATCTAGACGCCCTCAGGTTCCCCTCGACTCATTGTTCTCTTTTTGTTCTAATAACGTCATGAGCGATCGACCCGCATCATGGCGCATGCCAACAACCAAACAGCTGGAAAAAATGGCTGAGCGACACGTTCGCCAGGAAGTCTCGCTGTCGTCGTCCGACGAGGAGGCTTGGTGGCAATCCGTGATGGCCGACCCGCCATCGCCCCGCCCTCGCTTGCCGATCCAACAGCGTCGGCTTTCAGAAATCCCGCGGCATGTTCTGCGCGTCGAATGCTCACGGTGCGGCCGGATTGTTGAGATTCAGACAGTCGATGCCGTTCGCCTATACGGTCCGCATGCTGTCTGGAAAGATGTCGGGCAAAAGCTGCTCGATGATGGATGCCAGGTACGCACCGGCCGGTATGAAGAGGACGGTTGCTGGCCGCAGTGGGCACAAAACGGAGTGCTCCGATTGTATAATGAATGATTGCGGATATTATCGAACGATCGATTTTATCAGGACTTCCCGTTTTCAAGAAAATTGATAGCGAAAATCCCCTGCCTGGTTTGATGTGCCTTTCATCCATAGGGAGATGGTTATGAATTTTAAAACGACTTTATCCGCAGCGCTTTTTGTTGTTTTCACGACTCCTGCTTTCGCGGGCTTTTTTGACGGCAATGAACTGCATAAGAAGTGCAGCCCGGACTTTCGCGAGTTCGCACTCGGATATATGGCCGGCATTACCGATAAGTCGATAATCGACCACAGCGCTTTTTATGCCGCGTGGCAAGCGACTGTTGATACAAATGCGACGACAGAGGCGCGAAACAAGCTCCAAAGAAATATGAGCCGCGCGTCCCTGGCTATGGGAAAATTTTGCATGCCCGACAGTGTGAGGCTGAGCCAAGTGCTTGATGTCTTCTGCAAGTATGTTTCAAACAATCCTGAAAGCAGGCATTTAAATGGGGCGGAGCTTTTCAGTAAGGCAATGAGGGCGGCTTGGCCCTGTCCCGTTATAGAGTAACGGTGATCCGCAATCTTACGCCGCTTCGATAAGCTGGGCGACACTGTTGCTGCAATCCCGTCACCGTTGATCGAACATGCCGAGTCCTTGGCGAAGGCCAATAGCAAGCGGTTCGTCGAGCAAGAAAGGGTAAACTAAATGGTCGTCGCTGAAACGGTTGCAGGGCTGGGTGCGATTAGGACAGCATTCGATTTAGCAAAGACCATCAAAGATCTAGATGATCGTACACGGCGAAACGAAGCGATTATCGACCTTCAACAAAAGATTCTTACGGCACAGGAAGCCCAAGCGGCGCTCATTAAGCGCATAAGCGAGCTGGAAGCAGATCTGGCTGGCATGAAAACATGGGAAGCAGAAAAGAAGCGCTATGAGCTTAGGGATTTGAGATTGGGATTTTTCGCTTACATTCCGAAAGAAGGAATGGAAAACGGCGAACCGGCGCATGCCATTTGTGCAAACTGCTACCAGCGAGGTTTCAAGTCCATTTTGCATTTGAACAATACTCTGGATGCTCGTGACAGGACGTGGGATTGCTCTGCATGCAAAGCAAAAATCAGAAATCAACGGAGCGATATGGCTGCGTTGATCAAGGAATGCCGCGCATCAATTTCATAGCGCGCACATCCGTTCCCGTTTGAGCCGCGACGGGCCCAAAAGGCCAAAGCATCCAGCGGCCACGGCATTGAGCGGGAGGCTTAAAGGGCGCTAGGCTATTTGCGGGGGGGGGGGCCACAACGTTGTTCAATATAGAGAACGATCTAACTGGCGCGGCTAAAAAATTGAGCGAATGGGCAACAATGGCCGCTAGATCCTACGGGATTTACGCTGGAATAAACACCGCCATAAGCCATGCGTCAGACAAATCAACTCTCTCTGTTCATCATGCCGACGAAATTCGCGCCCAAATGGCTCTTATGACTGTTGTCCGCGCATTCGCACTTCTCGATCGCTCCACAGACCTTTCCATTCAAAAGGTTTACCGATTTCTCGAACAACCGCACGCGCTTGATGTTGTATCGCAACTGTACTCCGAAAGTGATCCTCATTGGCCCTTGGACTCTTCTCGCAACGAGTGCCGCAAATTCTTTGAACGCTTTCTGACAGAGTACAGAACTATTGATTGGGAGTCTTTCGGTCGCCTTCAATCGTTCCGAAACAATGCGCTCGCTCATATTGGAGTCGAGATAACAAAGTTTGTTCGGTATCAAGAACTGGAACTAATCGTCAGAACCTGCGCTCGCTTAAGTGGAGAGTTCACTCTTATGGTCTCGGGTCTAAATCACTGGCCGGAAGAGGACATTGATGAGTACAGCCGAAGCGCATTTGAGTTCTGGTCATCCCTTTTTGCTGCTGATGTAACCTAGAAGGTTTTACTCAGTAGCTATCGCAATTATAAGCGGACATCCGATTAGCCGGGGGGCAACATGGCTGGGTTTCTCAAATTCGTTGCGGGCGCATGCCTTGTTGTTACATGGCTTGGTTTCGGATTGATTGCGTTCGGTGCGATCATGTCTACTGATCCTAGCACCCAATCAGGCGGCTTTTGGATCTATGCCGTTCTGACATGCATTGGCGTATCACTGCCGGCGGCCATCCTGTTTGCGTTTGCCGCAGTAGTTGAAGACGTTGCGGAGATGAAGGGGCATTTGGCCGCGATGCGGCGCTACTACGAGCCACAGCGTTAGCGCGAGTGTCGGCCGAGATAGATACAACTAGTGTTCAGTGTCTGCCATATTTTTTGGATACTCTAATGAAGATCATTGCCGCGGCCTTCTTGGCCACTGTTACATCCGCTTTTGCCCAAACAGTCGTCGACGAATCTGGCTCGGGAATTAATCCTGTCGCGATGGAGAGCGCGAAGTCCGCGATAACTTGGAAACTGCGTGATCCAATTTCAGCTCAAATAAAGGGCGTCCGCCTTATTCATACGAGCGAGTTGCGGCCAGATGTTCTGTGTGGCTACATCAACGCCAAGAACGGATATGGCGGATACGTTGGATTCAAGCCGTTCTATTATGAGGTAAAGCGAAACCTTGGCGGCGTCGTTCAAGACACCTCCAACGAACTGGAGCGCCTGCCATTCGAGTGGTCGGGTTGCGCCAAAGCGTTGGGAAAGTGATAAATAGATTGCCTCTCCACGCTACCTTGTCGACATGCCTCAGACAAGGCGCGCACTACGTCAGCGTGGCTGACTTGTGATCTTCTGAAACTCACTTAGGTAGGTGACTGGCTGAACTAAACAGGCACTAGGTGTTGCCATGCAAAAGCTAGTGGCCATATCGCCAGAAGAGTTGCACGAGATTGCCGACGCGGCCGAAGATGAAGCAGCGGTACTTCCGCCGTGCCCGCGGCGCGACCTGATGATGGAGCAAGTCTGGCGAATGAGGCGCCAGGCAAATCTCGCACAATGGACGGGCGTCGAGTTGCTTCCGGCCGAGGTGCAGGAAAAAGCCACACTGCCGACTCTTTGGTGATCTCGGAATTTGTCGTGGACCTCGCCCCGCGCCACCCTATTTTTCCGGGTTGGCCGGAGGATCATCTTCTTTCAGAAGCCGGACCAAGTCCGACAGGGACGAGTGGTCACCGTCCTTCTCAGAAGGAGTTTCGACTTTGGGTCTCGGCTTCAACCACCGTCGAAGACGGTCTGCATAATCAGATATTATCATGACTACCGCCTCCGTTTGCGGTAGATCAAGCTTTCGGAGCAGCAAGGGTTGCAAGAAGCCGGAAAGATTCTCACTCGCTTTCTTATGCCCGGTAGCGCACAATGGAACATACGCCCAACCCGCTTGAAATCTTCAAAAGTGGAGAGGCTGCTCTAAGCCGTATACCCTCCTCACGAGTAAAAGCAGTGGACGAAGAAAGTACGCGGAAACGGCGCCCGCTAACCTGGCTTGATCTCTTGCCGCTGATCGTTGGATTCGGCTGTGCAATCGCGATGTGGTCGGCCGGCGTGGTGTGGGTGATCTATCGGTAAAATTATGTCCAAACGCCACCATTACCCGCACGCCGACGGCCTTTCCGAATTGGCGCTGGGGTTTTTTTTCGGCCTCGGCGCAGGCCTGTGTTTAGTCGGGCTAGCGGCTGTGCTGGTTATCGCATTCGTTCCGCAGTGGATTCCATCGCCGATACTTGGGCTGCTAGCACTTCACTAGTCGCGCTGCTTGTGCTCGCTGCACCGCAAACCGTGCAGACGCGGCGGCAAGACTGTGCCTAAAATTACCTATGGGCAGTTCGACACCATATTGTCCAACCTGCGGACAGCCGATGACTTCCCTCTCCAACCAGAGGAAGCCGTCCTACATTTGCTATAGATGCGATGAGGACCCGCTCACGTCGCCGAAGGTGCGAAAACTGATGCAGGCGGTTAAGCCTCTGAAGGATTCGTCCGAAATTCCTGGCGAGTGATTTGCCCCAGCGAATGCGCGCGGACTAAAAGTCACCGACGCCATTTGCGGCGGCAGTGACTGAACGTATCAAAAATGCGATCAGCTGGAAAACCGTAACCTATTACGGCGGAGATGAACGGCGGTTGAACGAAGACCCGCGCCGCACTTCACCATCACTCTTCCGCTGATGGAACGCAGTCGCCCCCATAGCAATTAAAACATGCCGTCTTCGTCATGACCCTTCCGGGACGGCAGGCCCAGCCACGGTTGATCACCCCCGCATCGGCCGTGGCCGGGCTCATCGCTAATGCACCGAGATCGCTACGCCATAAATCTCGATCATCTTGTTATTGAGTGTCTTAATTCGCGCCGTGTAGGACGTGCCAGCGGTGCAGGCTACATCATCGGTTTTAGCCATAGACCGCCCACCTTGCCCATACGCCGTAAGCAGAGTGAGTGTCGTAGTTGACCACGTCGAGCCACCGTCGCAGGAGAGTTCAACGGTAAGGTCGGTGTTGAGTGTCGGCGCTGCGGTATTGTCGTATTCGATAAGACAACTCGCGTTTTCCACGCTGGCATCCGCGGTTTGCGCTGTCGTAACAACAGTCATGTTGCTGGTGGTGCCGGGCGCGTAGAACTGCACCTCCGCAAGGCACATCGTTCCAGCACTACCTGACTGAGTGACCTCAACGAATACATGATCGTACGCAGTCGTCGTGTCGCTGCTATTGACCGTCCGCCCAGCCGACTCGTCGCTCGTGCCAGTGAAAGTTAAGGTCCCTAGCAGCGTGCCGTCCGACGCGCTTGAAGGTGCGGTTCCGTTTTTACCGCGTAGGTTGATGGTGATGCTAGGCGTGCCGCTAACGAAGCCGATGTTATTGGTCCCGTAGACGATCGCTTTGCCTATGGCCTTTCCGCCCAAATAAGTTTTACCGGCGTAGAAGCTAGTTGCGGACGCCTTTTGCGCTGCCGCCGATGACGGCTGGTCGGTTACGTCATCGAAAATGGCACTTGTCCGGGTCGTCGTATTGGTAATGAGCGTACCAGTCGCAGACGAAATCAATGTACCGGTCGTAGACGTCGGCTTTACGAGACCGTTAGTGGTGTCGAGCGCGTAGCCAGGGAACGCGGCCCCTACATCCCTTGCGGGTGCTTTGGCGTTTATACGCTGGCCGACGACATCGGGCCAAGACGCTATGACCTTCCGAGTGATGGTGTCAGGTGTGACGGTTACCAGGATGCCGGCCCCGCCGACGACATACGAGGGGGTGCCATCGTTCCAGTGCTCGGTAATGACGGGCAAGGCCCGTTGCCGCTCTAACACCATGCGACAGAACCGGTCAGGATTCGCTCCCACTTCGTCCTCCGCATAATCGAGCTGGATCAGCGGTTGAATGGAGCCCCAAGGTGGATCGACCCGCTTAAAATCAGGCACATCATCTACGGTAGGGCGAAAGTCCATGATCCAGAACTGCTGCTCACCTTCGTCCGAGAATCCGGCGACAAAAAACTTGTGTTGGTAAGGGCCATAGCCCGATAGCAAGCCTTGCTCGATATAGAATTTAGCTGCGCGCTTTGTATCGGCGAGGAGTTCGCGAATTGAGCGGGCGCCTTGAACAGAAAGGGACACCAGTCTTCCCAAATCGCCCGAACCACTATGGCCGATCGCAGATCGCGCGGTAGGCACAGGATAAATCTTTGGTTTGAACTGCGTGACGACTGCGCTTTTGTCGTACACCGCCGTATCGCAGAACATGTAGAAGACGCCTGGAAATTGAATAATGTTGAGAGCGGTCATGTAAATCCTATTTAAAAAGCCACGCGCCTAGACTCCGTGGCCGCGCGTAACGGTGTTGCAACCCGCTTGACCGGCAATTGCGGCCGTGCGGTAGTTCGATTTTTGGATCGTTGATGATTTTAGAAATTATTGCGGGCGTGCTGGCCATCTTGGCGGCCTTCGCACTGCTCATGCGGTGGTGGCAGAAGCGGCAAGATGTGCTGCGATACATCGAGCGGCGCGATGATTAGTCGAGAAGGTCGTCAGGCTCGTCAGGCGGAGCCCATGCCACCTTGCTGGCATCCACAGGGGTCAGTCCCATTTGGCCGGCACAGAGCCTAAGTAGGTTCATGCTCTGGATACCAATCTCCCCGCCGGTCATCAGACGCGATCGCATAATGGAGGCGATCTCAACAAGACATCGATGTGTTGCATTCAACCAAGGAGCTTCTGCGACGAAGCCGTACCATGCCTCTTGCTGTAGCTCGGTTAGCCACGGCGACGGCTCACCGAGCGGAGCGGCGGTAGGTTCATTGCGGTACTTATATCGTTCGGGATGGACAAGATTGCGGCCCTCAATATGAGCCACAGTCATTGGCTTTCTTGGCCTGGACAATTCGACCCCATTTTCTGAATCGGAGATGCATGTAAAAACGGGTGCCGCCGGCGTGAGAAAAGCTCAGCTTTCGACTTTTTCAACCGCCCCTACCCTTCGTTCCGACGCACTTCGCTCACGCGCAGGAGCGTGGTCAGGCCATCGTCATCGTCGAACATGACAATGAAGCGCGGACAATCATCATCCCCAGCAATGCCAACTACGGTGCATGGTATCCAGTCGCGACCACACCTTAGCTCGGCTGCGAAAGAGTTGATCCCGATCATCAAAGAGCCCGCAAGTTGATCGCTCGCGTTTTGCCATCCTCGCGTTCGGCCACATCAAACAGGAATTCCTCGCCGACCCGTGGAATGTCCACGCCGGCTTTTTGCAGTTCAGAGATGTGGACGAAGAAGGCGCGGTCGTCGTCGGTGCCAGCGCCTATTGCGATGAAGCCAAAGCCGCGCTTGTCGAGATATTTAACGAGTGTGCCGGTGTACATAAAAATCCAGAATTGATGAAGGGGTGGCGGTCACCCTTAGGAATGGATGACCGCCCTGCTCACCGGTTTACGTCCGACCAGCGAGCGAACCGCGCGCGCCCTGCGGCATGCGCGGCTAGATTGTTATTCGCTCGCGACGTCGAACTCGCCGTGAACGAAACTTTCAGGCCTGTACACGGCAAGGGCCAAACGTTCCTCGCACCGAAAAGTACACATATTCTTTGCGAAATTTTCTGCGTGCTCGGTGCTCACTTCAAGCACCGCCTGCTGACGATCGAATACTTGCGCTGCGATATTCCAGGCGCCGACTGCAAACTCACCGGTCGGCATCGCAGTCGTTTCGACGATCGGCAGTTTCCACATCACGCTGGTGCCGCCCTCAACCACGTTGATGTAGATGTACCGGCCGTTATCGTCCTTCGTCGTTTCGATATCCGCGACATCATCCGGGTGCAGGATGATCCCCGACGCACGATACTCGGCCTGACGAACCTGAAGGATTGCGCGGCGCAGGAGATCAATCTTCGTATCGCCGGTTTTGCGAAGACCGGTGTCGAACTCTGTCGCCTGCGGCAGAATTCCGTGTAAATTCTGCCCGGTGCCACTGCCCCAAAGAAGTTGATCCTCCTCTTTCAGAGTGAGGCCATAACGCGCACGCACGTTGATGTAGCTCGCAAGCGTGTCGGAATCCGCGAGGATCTGCAACGATGCATCGAAGAGGTGAGCGATCGTGCGAACCGGAGTGGTGACCATGTTAAAGGTTAACTCAGAGGTCGGCTTCGTCTGACCTTCGGTAACCGGTCGCGCGTTATTGGTATAACCAGTCTCTTTGACGTACTCGATCGAGGCCAGCCCCGTTTTGCCGGGAGCGATGAGGTCGCGCACCGTCATAACGCGTTGGGCCGGCGCAATGATGCCAGGGAGGCGATGGCCTGGCACAAGCGAAGTGCCAGCGGACGTGCCGGCACCGACCGTGCCAACGCCAGAAGTGATGGCAGCCATTTCAACCGTCGCGCGACCGCGGACACGACCGCCATCGAGCAATTTGAACGACTGCGACGAAGCTAGCGCGTGGCCCGGAGAGAACTCATCGGAACTATTGCTGTGATTATACGGTGCATCCTCGGACCGAGCAGCCCGCCGCTCAAGCTCGCTCAGGCGGGTGCTGTGATCTTCGCGGACCTCCTTAAAAACTTCGGTTAGCTTGGTGATAGAGTTGTTCAATTCACTCAAATTAGTAGTCCTTGTAAATGCCGCAATAGGGCAGCAAGCGCGTCTTTCATTTCTTCGTCTTCACGGTATTCATCGAGAAACGAAAGTCTCTCACGCGCCCACAGCGGCACGTCTTCGCCGTTGGCTTCCGCACGCTTTTTTTCTCTCATCGCCGCTTCGATCTGGACGATGTGAGTTGCGAGCGGGTGACCTCGTTTCGCCAATTCTGCAAGCGTTTGTCGCGCGGCAGTCAGTGGCGAAGGCGCGAATTCCGACTCGCCGTTTCGCTCGGCGAATTTGTCGTGGCCGTAGTGAATGGCCGGAGTGGCGTTGAACATTGGGTTTCCTTATGTTTAGGCGAGCGCCCGCGACAGCTTCGCGACAGCGAGCGCGTCGTCGGCCTGTTCGGGTGAATAGCCTCGGAATTCGAGTGCGATCGCTGCGAGGGAGTCGCCGGGAACGATGACAGTCCGGGCCGCTGCGTCCCGCGATCGCTCTGGGCCGTAGTTCAGGTGTTCGCCGGAGTTTGAGATGATTGTAGCCGCCGGCTCCGGTTCAATCTGGATTACGAGGTGCCCAATGCCGGACGTCGGCACGGTGCCTCGGATCCACCCCTCAGCGATGTCGATTAATACAGCGCCGTTGGTGGCCGAAAGGCAGGAATACTCCTGAACGCTCTGCGGCACGGAACCCAGCCCACGATCCGCGACCACGCAGAGCAACAGCCTAGCCAAATGTAACGGCCCCATATCAGGCACGTTTCGGCCGGAAGCCTTTGGGAGGGCGCCACACTCAGCTGCACGTTGCGCAAGTGCAGCGGCTCTGCCGGAATTCAGGTGGAGGCGCCGCGCAAGCACCTCGATCGCCTTGGATCGAACCATCGGCGGCCTCATATGTTTTGAAAAATGATTGTCTGTGGTGCAAAAGGGACTCCGCACGTATGCGGAGTCAGGTGCACATCACGTCGAGCAGCAACGAATTGCCGCTAACGCTTAGAGCGGAGTCAGTGGCGAATTACGGACGCGGGCTAAGCCGCCTCCCGATCTGCAGCGTCGCGCACGGCAAACTCGGTCATCAGCTTGGCAATGCAGGCGTCAACCATAGCGACGCCCTTTCGTTCGGCGGTTTTAGCGCTGAGTCCAAGCGACGTGCCGATTTCCTCCGAAGTAGCCGTGCCCAGCGCCAACTCCAGCACGCGACATACCTCATGTCCGAGGCGGCGCTTCATGGCATCGTGGTCGAGGCGACGGGCCGCCTCGTCGTCGGCGTCGGGCAATTCGCCGGGCATCGAATAGCCAGTGCCCATTGTAACCCTAGCCGTATCTTCTGCCGGACCACGCGGCTTGCTGAATGTCTCGACCATGGAGCGGTATCGGCCGCGCACCTTGACGGCAATGATACGCTTCTTGTCGTCATACAGGATCCGGTTAGCTAGATCAGGGCGGCCCTCCTTTCGGTCATCCTCATCAAGTTTAGCAGCTTCGCACAGGTCGTCTGCGTCAGGCAGTTCCTCGTCCATGCGGCCATCGACGCGGCTGATTTCGCTACGCCCAGTTTCGTCGGTGGGACTGTTGTCGTTGGCAGCGTGGAAGCCGCCCGCAATATCCAAGCCCTCGTCACGTGCGAACCTTTCCAGTGCCTGGATCTCACGCCAGGCATCCGCACGCTTCAGCCGGCCGAAGGTTGGCCACTCGCGGTTGCGTGCCCGAACCTCGCGGTTGTCGTCTTGATCTGCGCGCTGCTGGGCCAGGATGTGGCGATGTTCTGCGGGAGTGCGTGTGGTATTTTCGTTGTGGTGGTGCATGGTGGATCTCGTGACGTGATGTGCTTTTTGGCCCTTGCCGGGTTTTTGGCGTGGCCGGAATTCCGGCTGCACGCGGGCATGTTTCCCCTCCAGTTTTGCACGCGGATAAACTTTCCTAGGGGCGCAGGTCATTGGGGCGATGGGCTTGGAGTGTGCGGATACCCCCCAACCCGGACCGGACACCGGACAACGGACACCCCTACGGGGTGTGTCCGTGTCTGTCCGGGTTAGTGTCGGGGCGGACAAAATAGAAAATGTCCGGACATGTCCGGTTGTCCGGCTATGTCGGCCAAAACCACTCGCCCACCTGTTGCGCTTGCTGATTGGCTGAAAGCATAGCCTTCGCCCGAACAAATCTCTTCTGGAGTGTGCCATTCGCAGCGTTTGCGTCCGCCTCATAGTACGCGGAACGCCACTGGTCCTCTGTTACGACGCTGACGCCGTCAGGGAAACTCGGGCCTTCTGGGGCAACACCTTCATTGGCAACAGCCGCCCGGAGAGCCTCCAATACTTTCTTCGCGTAACCCGAAACTGCCATCTTGGTTGCCACGCTCTCGCCTGCCACGACCACAGGCGCGGTCGTCGGTTCGCCCTCCTCGTCTTTGGCGATCTCCACCGACTGCATCGTGAATGTCGCGATCGTGCCCTCCTCGCCGTCGTTGGCTCCGTCACACTTCAATGTGTAGGTTCCCGCGTTCTTACTGACTAGAAAGCTTGCGTCGACCGCGCCATCCAGATCAATTGCGCCCTTCCCGCGTTCACCGCTCCATGCCGTGTGATGCACGACGGTAAGGTGTGAGCCAGTCAGACGTACGAGTTCATCGCAAGCCGCAATAAATTTCGACATATCCTTCGAAGCGTTTTGGTCGCCGGGACCGAAAACCCGCGTCAGGGTGTCCAGCACGATCCAGACGCAGCGTTGGCCGCAATCGTCCGATGCCTGCTTGATGACATTGGCAAGTGCCTTGGCGTCTACGAGGGACGAGGTCATATCTAGGCGGCCGCTGATTACGACAAGCGGGACGTCGTAAACTCCGTAGTGCTTGCGCAAGGCTACCATTCGGCGTTCGGTTAGAGCTCGCCGCTCCGCTGCAACGTATGCGACCATTCCCTGGGTCACCCGCCGGCCAAACCAGTCCATGCCGGCAGCCACATGGAAGCAGCCATCGCCTGTGATGACAGATTTACCGGTGCCAGGAAGCCCGGAGATTGTGGTCATCTCGCCATCACCCAGCACACCTTTGATGGTCCATGCTTTGGGCTTGCCTTGCTCAATATCTCCGAACCACGTGACGTTGAAGCGCTCGCGAAGCTTTGACATTTCCGGTGTTGTGCCGTCGCCTGCGAGTTTAGACGTCAGCTTGCTGGTATCGATACGCGGTGTCCCGTTATCAAGCTCGCCCACTCGCTCAGTCAGCCAGTCCACGGCCTCGTGCGGCTGCATGCCTAAACATGCGCCAACCAAATCAATCGGCGTATATCCCTTGTTGCTGTCCGCATAATCACAGATGCCCTCTGGCTGAATATTCAGCGCGCGGCCACGTTTCTTCGCGGATGCACTGTTCGATGGCCGGAAGCTCGCAACTGAGTGATAGCCGGAATGGTATCGCTTCAATCCCTCAAGACCGAGTTGGGGTACCCAGTCGTCTAGATGGTCGTAAGCTCGCTGGTTGAGCATTGACCAGGGATGGTCGGACCAAACAAGGGACGTCCTATCGTTGTCGTTTGCTGGTGTTTTGCTGGCACGCTTGAGCAGAGTCCCGCGACTGGCGAAATGCTCCTCTACACGCGCCAACAGCTCCTCAATGTCTGCTGGAGAAATATCAGGTAGATCACTAAGCGGCGTCTCAGCCGGCGATCCGTTAAACCACTGATACTCGCTGCCGGTGTCGGGATGGACGCCGAACGCCACGAACTGATTCCCGGCACCAAGTACCTCAAGCTGACACTTGTGGCCTCCGATCTCATAGGCGCCGGTAGAAGCCTTCGCGCGGGGCGAAGCTGTACGGAACAAATAGCACCGCTTAGGAGCCTTGCCGATGCGATACGGTGCGGCCGAGGCCCATGGCAACTGCTCGACCATCGCGGCCACGGCATTTGCCGTTTCTGGATCCGGCGTGTCCACGTCAATAGCCACGACGTGACCGGTCAAGATGCCGGTATTCGTAGCGTCTGAATGCAGGCGGGCTAGTCCATCCATCTGGTCCGCGGTCCATTTGGCGTTAGGCCAATTGAGACCGCAGGCCTTCTTCCCCTCGACGGGAATAATCCTGTATCCGTGCCCGATAAGGCCGCGGCGAAGGTGAACAACCGATTCGTCGGCGGTGTTGTGGGAATTAGCTGCGAGTGCGGTCATTGTTGCGATGGCCCGTCGATTCGAGTTCAGTAAGGGTTGCTGCTGCAATCTCCGCGACGACCGCTGGAGAAAATGAGCAAGTGCGGCCACGTTCGGAGTTCTGCCCGAAGGCGCGGAACGTGCCGTCATCAGCCCGCGAGACGCGGATTCCGTAAAGTTTCGCACCATCGACCAGCTCAAGATCGACATGCGCGATGGTTGACCCGCCAGGCGGTGCCCGGCGGACTGATAGGATTTTCATGGTGTGTGGCTTTGGTTGGTTTCGGACTTACCTCGCCGCCCATGCGGGCGACGATCAAGTTAGTTGGCAGGAACCTTGCGAGGGATCCTGCGGGGCTGAACCGTGAGTGCCGAATTCAAACACATAGAGGCGCACAATGAGCCACCCGTTCCGCGATGAGACACGAACCTCGCATGCCTTTCAAATTTCCGTTCTGATCGCCGAGATGGAGCAAACAGTGGAGCTGCTTGGCGAAGGCATTGCCGCAAGCGAAACCCAGGCCAACGTGTTTGACA
Source organism: Afipia sp. Root123D2 (assembly GCF_001425835.1). GTDB lineage: Bacteria > Pseudomonadota > Alphaproteobacteria > Rhizobiales > Xanthobacteraceae > Afipia. The sequence continues at coordinate 1,159,968 of NZ_LMDP01000001.1, read as the reverse complement.
GGACTGCCATCGCCTATCCGCCCCTCGCCCGATCGCTATGGGAGCGACGGACGAAATTGAGGGAGACGATCTCGGACCTTCGGCGCCGAGTTCCCGTGCCGGCTGTGGAAGTCTGAGGCAAACGCCGCGGCGGGCCTCAAACATCACGCCGTCGCCCTGATGTTTTCGTTGGCAGCCCAAGTACAGGTGCGCCGCCTGGACAAGATCCAGGACTCAACATCCGCGCGGTCATACTTCACGGCGCGGCCTATTTTGAAAAATGCTGGTCCGGAGCCGTCGCAGCGTTTTTTCGCGAGCGACGAGCGGGACAAACCGGTCAGGTCCGCGACCTGTTCTAAGGATAAGAGATTCAAAGGAGACTCCCGCTAAGGGAGGGAAACAATGCCCCGGCGGCCCATGAGGGCTTAAGTGCCAGTCGGCGAATTGGCTGTTCGGTAGCGTGAAACTGCAATTCGTTCCAAAGCTAGTCACCAGATGGCGAAACTGCCAAGTTTTAATTTTCGCAAAATAAACCCGCCGTTGGACACCGACTGGTGGCGACCCGGTGGCGACTCGATAAAAATTGCTATTTCGGGATTCGACCTAAGTCTTTGATTTAAATGGTCGGAGCGAGAGGATTCGAACATCCGACCCCTAGTCCCCCAAGCTGGAAGTTTATTCCGTCAAGAACCGGCATGCGCCCTCATAAGCCATCTAAGCCATTGTATCTACTTGCGTTTCCTCCTCAAGAGCCGCCATAGGCTAGCTACGATTGGCCTTGGCGTGCATCCCCGGTGCTTCCCGCGGACGCAGGAGGAGCTGATATGAAGGACCAGCCTATTACGAAGTCGCTGATCGACGGCCTACGGCCCGGCGCTAAGGAGTATTGCGTTTGGGATGCCCGCCTAGCCGGGTTTGGCGTTCGTGTCCGGCCAACTGGGAGCAAGTCATACATCGTGGTCTATCGCGCCGGCAGCGGCCGCCGAGCGCCGTTCCGGCGATACACGATCGCCGCTATCGGAAGGTTGACACCGGACGAGGCCCGGGGTCGCGCGAAACGAATCCTGGGCGACGTCGCTCACGGCCAGGATCCGGCCGACCAAAAAAGGCGGGAGCGCACAAAAAGAAAGGCGACGACTTTCGACGAGCTCGCCGGCTTCTATCTCGATCAGTATGCCAAGGTGACCAAAAGCTCCTGGAAGAATGACGAGGGCTACCTGAAACGGCCGCGCGCGAAGTGGGGGAAAAGGCCAGCGGCAGACGTGTCGGATGATGATGTGGCCGAATTATTGGACGAGATCGCTAGAACCGCCCCGGTCAGCGCGAACCGCACTCAATCGGTCCTGCACACCCTCTTCGCCTGGGCCAAAGAACCGGGCCGGAAGTATGTAAATGCCAATCCGGTTTCCGACATGAAGAGGCGCAGCAAAGAGTGCAAGCGGGAGCGCGTTCTTGATGATTCCGAAATCAGACGCCTATGGTGGGGGTTGGACGACCCCGCATTGCCCGCGTCCCGCTCCGTGGCATTGGCGTTGAAGTTCATCCTTGCGACCATGGTTCGCCCTGCCCAAGCGGCCGGTGCGCTCACATCGGAGCTAATCGATTTGGGATGTGCCCAAGCGGAATACCACATTCCGCGACAGCGGGTAAAATGGCGCCGAGAGGTAATCCAACCTCTTAACGGCCTTGCAACGTCCCTGATCAAGGACGCGCTAACGAACGACAAACAAACAGCGGTTTTCCCAGGGCGAGAGATTAACGAACCGCTTCGCCGGAATTCCTTGTCGCAGGCCCTGACAGGAAAGCCCGATGAGAATGCCGAGGGCGAACGGCGAGCCGACATTCGCGCATTCCTAGGTATGGCGCATTTTACGCCCCACGACCTACGACGCACGGCGGCTACTTTGGCCAGGCGGGCTGGAGCACGGCGAGAGGACGTTAAGGCCACGTTAGACCACCTCGAGGGCGATGTGACAGCGGTCTACGACAAGTACGACATGGTCGCCGAAAAGCGCGAAGTGGCCAATGTCTTGGCCGCCGAACTGTTGAAGATCATCGGCAACGGGCCGGAATACATAGATTGCGAACAACAGCCCCGCGGTCTCCGGTGCTTCCGTCCTGACAACCTGTAAAAATATTTTTGCATCAGCAGATGCATGATCCCCCCATGAATGATGCTGTGTACCCTGCTCGGTCTGCGGGGTATGCGGCATTTCGATTGCGAATTTGCGGGCGCGTGCCACCTGTTGCGGCTCTATTCCAAAATTCGCAGGCTTGTGGTAATTTCATTTCGACAAGCGAGGTTTTTGGTTTTTTGGGTTCTTGGGATGAGCTTGTCGCCGTACTCACAGTTTTCCCGAGGACATCATGCCTGACCGCCCTTTCCTAACGACAAAGCAAGCTGCCTACCGCCTGGGTCTTTCTCAAGCGACGCTGGAGCGTATGCGCGTTCGTGGCGACGGCCCGCCGTTCATGGCAATCTCGGTGCGCCGCATAATCTACGACATTGACGTACTTGATGCATGGGCGCGTAGCCGGACTTTCCGGTCGACAAGCGAGTACGCCGCATAAATGCTTTCAGCATGCCCCGCCCGGCATGCGCGTATCGCTCCAGGGCGACCACAAGGAGCACCGCCGGCCACTCATTTTACTCGTGCTCAGATTCCAGTAGGCCGAAACGCAATCCAGCCAACCTCGTTACGCGGGTGCGCCAAAAAGATTTGGCCCCGCCGACCGGCAAGTCGAACGAGGCCAAGGATTTTTGAACGTGAAAGAACATAGCACACCTGCGACGCAGGTTCAACAAACTCCCCTTGCACCAAGCCGTGAAAGCAAGCGAGCGCTTGCGATTGGATACGCCGAGCTTGGCCTTCCCGTCTTTCCACTCGTCCCGAACGGCAAGACGCCGGCCCTCGCCGGAGACTGGAAAGCGCGAGCGACAACCGATCCCGAAAGAGTCGCAGATCTGCGGACATGCCCGGTCACCGACGCTGAACTCGATTACAATATCGGCATTGCCACCGGTCGCTCGTTCGGTAGGGGCTTTTTGCTCGTCGTCGACGTCGATACACGCGACGGAAAGCAAGGCGATAAGAGCCTCGCGCTGCTCGAGGCCATATATGGCGATCTTCCGGCAACTTTCACAGTCCGGACGACGTCCGGCGGCCGGCATTTCTATTTTCTGTCACGCGCCCCTGTCCGCAACAGCGTTTCAAAAGTCGGCAAGCATGTCGATATCAAGGGTCTTAACGGCTACGTCGTCGGCCCTGGATCCACGATTGACGGCAAAATATACGGCCTCGAGAACGCGGTACCGATCGCGGCCGCACCAGAATGGCTCATCCAGCTCACAGGCGCACCACGGGAGCGTGTAGCAGCCACAGGTGAGCCGCTGGTCGACCTCGACAGCCAAACCGCCATCGCCCGCGCGATCGACTGGCTGACATCCAACGCGCCTGAAGCGATCGAAGGCGCCAACGGAGACGCCACAACAATCAAAGTCGCCAACCGCGTCGGGGACTTCGGAATCAGCGCCGGGACCGCGCTGGACCTGCTGTTGGCATCGCCTCCGCCGAGGCCGAGTTCGATGCCGTGGAGGTGGACACCAAAGCGACGCCGAACTGTAAGGGGCTGATAGCCATAGATTGGAGTGATCTACGCCTGGACCTAGATCAACCTTTCCTGATCGACCGCGTTACGGGTCTTGGAGCGATGGTCGTCACCTACGGCGACAGCAATGTAGGAAAAACCTTCGTTAAACTGGACCAGTGTTTCCACATCACCGCCGGGCTCGATTGGAACGGACATAAGGTCAAGCAGGGGCTTGTGGTGTATGTCGCGGCCGAAGGCGGCAGCGGCTTTATCAAACGGATCGAAGCGTACAAACGGCATTACGGCGTGGGTAACCTCCCCTTCGTGGTCGTCCCCTGCCCGATCGATCTCCAGAGCGAACGGGCAGATAGACACCAAGCGACCGCGGACAGCGATGCGAAATCTCAATGCATACTTCAAGTCGTCGCTCTTACGCGAAGTCGACGTTCCCGCATGCGTCGCATACGTTGAAGCACGCCGAACCGGTCAAGTGAAAGCCGTACTCCGCAAGCATTCCACTCGAATTGGCGCGGATGGAACGATTAGGCGCGAACTGAACGTTCTCGGGACCGCGGCGCGTTTCACGTTAAAGCGTCGCTTTATCAAACCAGAAGATATGCCGTCCCTGGAAGTGCCGGCCGAGCCACCAGGCCGCATCCATCACCTCACAAGAGACGAGCTGAAACGCGTCTTCAAATCCGCGACTGGCTCACTTCGAGACTTCATCTCGATTGCTTATTACACAGGCGCGCGGCGAGCCGCTGTTGAAGGGCTACGATGGGATCAAGTTGATTTAGAACACGGCCATATCAACTTCCTACCGGCAGATGCAACCCCGCTACAGCGTAAGTCTCGAAAACGTCGCCCGATCGTTCCGATTGATCCACAACTGCGACCAACGCTCGAGCGACTACGAATCCGAAAGAACGATTGGGATTTCGTGCTGCCACCGATAGTGTACGCGGATGCCTTCAGACGGCATATGACGGCGCTAGGTATGCCAGGAAAGAGATACCCTCACATTCTCAGGCATACGCGGGCTACTCACCTTCTCCAGGATGGCATCTCAATCTACAATGTCGCGCGGCTGCTCGGCGATAACCCAATGACTGTCGAGAGGGTCTACGGGCACCACAGCAGTGAGTTTCTTGGCGCCGCGATCGGCGATAAGAGTCCCTCCTTGGGGTAGCATCTGCAGAATGCAGGGGCTGCAGATGCACTAGCACTGTCCCAAAGATTGCTCCTCGTGCTGCAATGAATTCATCACAATCAAATCTTTCAGTGTTGTAAGAAGTGAACTAATTAACGACGCCGCCCCTGAGCTACAAGGTGATAGCGTGTATGCCGCGGCTAAATTTAGGGCGTCCAGTCGTAAAAAATCCGCTGCAGACGATCTTTTCCTGACAGCCATCGCATTCTTCGACGAACCCGTTTTTCCAATCTGAAATAGATTGAACCGCGTGTGGCCATATCGATTTATTCAGAACACATTTTGGCAAATTATAAATTGAGACTTTAACGTCGGCGCTGAGCAAGCAATCGACGGCCTTCGCCAACTCATCGCGGTAATCCATGGGATCAATCCAAAGGCTTGCATCATTCGCAATCGCGAAGCCGGTATTTTCAAGACCCATCAATGCGACATGGTCTACGAACGGCAGATTTCGAGCAATCCAACTGCATGTCTTAACAATGATCGGTGCTGTTAGCGCATGAAGTACCACGCGGATTTCGACCCGCTGCCCCCGATCTTTTAGCTTTAGAATACCGAGTATGGTTTCGTCGAAAGCTCCTTTGGCTTGAACAACATGATCGTGAATAGAATCGACCGATGCATAAACTGGTATCGCCGCCATCAAGCTCGGATGCTTCAGGTCTTTCCAGGCATCGACGACCTCCGAATTTGCGAAAGCTCTGCCGTTTGTAAGTACTTGAATAGATGTATGCGGCAATCGATCACGACAGTCCTTCAGAAGGCCAATGAAATCCCGCCAGTCAGACAACGTCTCTCCGCCCGTAAAAGTTATTGCTTTTGCGGATGGATCAATCAGCGGCAGACTTTCGCGTATTTCCTTTAGTATCCACTGATCTTCGACATCCTTTGGTGGTTGCGAGCACATTAAGCAGTAATTATTGCAGCGTTCGGTAACGAGAAAAGAATTATGCGCAGAGCTCCGACGAAACAGCGTTCGGAATTTTGCCGACGAATGGTCAAAGCCAAGAACGTCTCCGTCGCCGAGATAGGCAAACTTATGTGGGACAGTAAACAGCGCGCAGTTTTTTGCGATTTGTTCGTGATTTTCATACCAGCCATCTGAGACTAGAAAAATTGATGACCAGCCAGCCTTCAGCGCCGCATTGAATTGTTCAGCAGATTTAACCAACGCAAAATCTTCAGGACACCGGTTAGCAGTACTGTCGACCGATCGCAGTCTTACCACCGAACGACGGCGATCTGCGGGCAATCCAGTGCTAGACGAAGCTGTGCCATACAGAGGAAGTGTCATGAACTCGCCCATCTTCGCAAAATGGCAGCGTCCTCTGGTGAATTGTCTAGAATATCAAGCAAAAGACTCATTATGCCTTTCTGCCGGGCGCAGAACCCAGAAAGCGGTTTAATCCCCAATACGTCACCTTGGGTTGCATGGTGGTAAACCGGATCCGCACCGCAATGACTCTCAAAAACGCAAGTCGAGCACTCAGGTGCTGTCTGGGTTAAAGATCCCGAGATCGCTTCGATTAGCTTATCGGACAGAATGAGCGAGTTGTAGTCATTCTCGTTAACGTGCCCAAGTCTGAAAGCATTGTCGCCTGTCTCGGCAAGCATGCGGCCTTCGTCGGAGGCAAACACGCTTCCATCGTAGTTATAGACGAGCGCTCCGATGCCAACTCCGGCAGGACTGCGTAAATCCACATACCCTAATGGCCTATCCGAAAGCATTCGGGTTAGCATGAGCGAAGCGTAGAACTCTCTGAACGGCCTGCCTTTACGATTGATCTCCAAAACGCGTCTTAAGCCTCGCTCATAGAAGGCCAGCCAGCTATTAGGAGTGTACCGCTGATACTGTCTAGTCTTGATAGCAAAACCAAAAGGCGAAAGCGGCCTTAAGAAAATTCCGTCTAACCCTAGTTTGAGATACTCGTCGATAATCTCATCTACGCGATTCAGACTAGCTTCGGTCGTAGTCATTAAGGCACCGACTCGATCTAGTCCAAGGACTTCTTGGGCTTGCTTTATGCCAGCAACAGCCAGTTCAAAGCTATTTCCACCCGGCCGCGGTCGGTTCTTGTTGTGCAGATCAGAAGGACCATCCAGCGACGCTGACAGCAGAATATTGTTCGATTTGCAAAAATCGAGCACGCCGTCATTTAACAAAGCTAAGTTCGACGCGATTACGAAATCGACTACTTTCTCTGAAGTCTCGGATAGCCTTTTCGCATTCGATACGATGAATCGGATTAGCGGAAAATTTAGAAGAGGTTCGCCGCCTTGAAACTCTATCTTAATACGAGCGCTTGGACTTTCGAACGCAATTCCCAGAGCACGCAAGGCAATTTCTTCGCTCATATCGAATCGCGAGCGGTCAGTGCTCTGGCGTGATACTTGGCAATACGGACAGGAATGCTCACATCGAAGAGTTACAACAAAAATATGAAGCGGCGTTGCCTGGCGAAGAAATGCCATCCGGCTTCGCAGCCGAGTCGCGAGCAGTTGTTGCTGGGCGGATTGACTTCGGCCGGTGATCAAGTGGGCTGCGTAGGCTCGCTCGTAAAGTCCGTCGCCCGGCTTGATTTCTAAATCGACCAGTTTGTTCAGTTCACCTTCGGTTAAGCGAATAAAATCGCCGACCAAATTTGCTACAAGATACTGATTGGCGCCTGTTCGCTCAAGATTAAAGGGCAGCAGCATGAGTTCGTCGCTAGCGGCGCTAAAAGCTTCGGAAGCCAGGAAGCGTGCCATGATGTTCTAGCTTTAATCGAAACGTTCTTGAGTGGCAGCCAGCGAGCCAAAGGCCAAAGCAAGAATGACATTCCGCACGCCTTCAGTTTTTTGGGCGACGCGCCTTCGTAAATTTTCATCTGTAACAAAATTTAAAAATCGCACCCTAAGATCGTCCAAACTTATGCTTTCGCGCTTCGAACTGTTGGACAGAAGTGACAGTCGGCAAACGAAGCGGTCTTCAACTAGATCAAACTGGCAGGTTGCTATCCCAATCAGTCGATAGGCTGCAGCCTCCAACGCATCCAAGGGCTGAATGCGAGAGTCAAAATCGACAGTTATTTCTGTCAATGCCGGCTGAGAAAATTTAACGACTTGAGACATGAGACGCATGTGAGGCATGCGATACGTGTGAAGAGTGGCCAGCGACAATCGTTCCGTCTGCCTGCTTTGTCATGACGAATCCTAGCAGGTCTTCTCCAACTTGGATTGCCGCGTTCGGCGCTGGTTTTGCCGAGTTCATCATATCGGAAGCAATTCCGTTCTGATCGATCGTATTGGTCGCTTTTGCTTCAGCTTTATCCGAAGAAACGCCGGTCAGCGCTGCAAGCGCGGCGCTCAATGACAAAAGAATTTTTTGCTTATGGCTCATTGAACAATCCCCTGCTTCTCAATCGGAGAACGATACAACCTAAAGACGTACTCCGTCTATCCGCTTCTACGCGTCGATGAGACAAAATACAGGTTTTAACCAGGTATCCGGTTAGGCGCCCTGCCCCGTCGCGCAACGCTGGATTTATGTCGGATGACGATGTTAGGATTTCAGTGGGTTTGGGGAGTTAATTTATATGCGTATTTTGTGCATTGCGGCACTTTGCGCCGCTGTCGGCGGCTGCGTGACTACAGAGACGGTCCAGTTTCGAGCGTCCAATCCACAGCAGCAAGCAATGGTTCGAGACGGGCGCCCTGCTCTCGTCTCTCGTCAAAAATCTTCACTGGTCCTAGTTCGTCCAGCATCACGAGAACTGCAGTCCGGCGGACGTCCTGTCTTCGTGGTCGGCATCAATAACCTCGGCAAACAACCCGTAGAATTTCGGGTCGGTCAGGTCGAGGTAGCCCAGATCGTCAACGGACAAGAGTTTCCGATGACCGTGGTGACCTACGAAATGCTGGCGCGAGAGGAACGCAACCGTCAGGTCGCGGTCGCTATCCTTACTGGAGTCGCGGCCGGAGCGAACGCTTATGGCGCCTCACACGCAGGCTACGGCAGCTATACAACGCCGAGTGGCCGAACAGGCACCTTCTACAGCCCGACAGCCGCGGTGATCGCCCAGAACAATGCTGCGATACAAAATGAAGCGATGATTTCAGCTACGATCGAACGTGGCCAAGCGAACCTCGTTCAGCTCGAACAGACCGTGATTAAGGACAACACGCTGCTACCCGGCGAATGGTACGGCGGATCTCTGCATCTCTCACCGCCGACAACGCCGCCGTCGGGCAACCAGAAAACCTATACGATCGTCATCACTGTTGGCGCGGATCGACACGTGATCGAGGTCGCTCAGGCACCAACTGGAGCGTAAGTCGTGATGGCTGATGTGCGATCTTTACCGCCACATGGTCAAGCCGTGGCCGAGTTTCCCTGTTACAAACCGCCTAGCGTCCGATGACCACCTTCCTCTTCATGCTCACGCCGGCGACCGAGCGTGTTCTAGTTGAGCGCGTGACGCAGGAGCTCGACGATCAGTTTCCGGAGCATGAGTTTATCGCCGGCGGCGCCGATATTCCGGAATTCGAGAACACAATCCTTGCTGTTCACGGAACGGCCGGGAAAGGCGAAGTGCCCGGCATTGTTCGGGTGCCCGACGAAGCGGAGGTTCAGCGTGTGAAGGATGCTTTCGCGGTTATTCTCGAAGGCGTTAGGGATTGGAAGCCGTCATGACGCACCACACGCTACGGTCGTTTCTGATTGCCGCGATTATAGTCCAGTCCTCTGCCGCCTATGCAGAAACAACCGTGTGTTACGGAGACGGTAAATGCACGATCGTGACCTCTTCTGGATCGCGCCAAATGTCGCAGAAGGAAGAAATCGCGCATCGCAGAGATCAACAGCGTGGACGGGTCGAGAATATCGAGTGTCCTACCGCCCGCTCGCCGGCACAGTGCGAGCAGTTAAAGAACGAACTGTACCGGTTATTCAATTGGCTGGAGGACATTCTGTAATGCGCATGTTTATTCTGGTGTTGGCGTTCATGTCGCTTACAGGTGAAGCCGTCGCGCAATCGCCCCGGCCTTACACGCTCTATAGAAACTCAATAACAATAGGGAATATTCGCGGAGGAGCGCAGCGGATCCACATTGCATCGTTCGATACAAAAGAAGGCGAACCCTACAATAAAGAAAACTGCGAGACGGCCGCGGGTCTTTTCCAACGACAGCCAGGCGTAAAAGTCCGGTACTGGTGCGAACTCGGGGCCTATCGCCCCTAAAGAACAACCCGCCAGCGCGCGTGAGGATCTCATGTCTAACACGGCAATTGCCCTGATCGGTTTCATCGCCTCGACGCTGGCCCTTTTAGTGCTGATGGAAGCTCTACGAACCTACATGGTTCTAGCGGGCAAGGTCCCAGCCAATGGCTTTGTGCCCGGCAACGACAATCTATCGCCCTTCATGCAGCGTCTCGCCCGTGCACACGCGAATTGCATTGAGGGCCTGCCTGTGTTCGGGGGACTTCTTCTGGTTGCCCTCGTCCTGGACAAGACCGCGTCCACCGATGGGCTCGCTCTGTGGTTCTTGGGCGCCCGAATTATTCAATCAACCATTCATTTGATTTCAACGAGCGCCCTGATGGTGAGCGCACGCTTTACGGCATTCGCCGTTCAAATGGCAATCGGCGTTTACTGGGTTATCGCCTTGGCATAGGTCGCCGGAAGCGGAACGATTGAGCGAACCGCTTGTTTCCTGAGTCTAGTAAAGGACAAGGGTATGGCAAATTCAGATCACGGGATCAGCCTGGACAAAAAGAATCAGGAACAGCCGACGGATAAGAAACGGGCGCAAGATTCCAGTTCGAAGAATATTCCTGGCAGCGGTTCCCAGAACGATAAGGCCAGCGGGGCGCCAGAGCCGAAGCCACGACAAACCGATGACGGGCTTCCCCGACAAAGCGAAGATGACATTCAGCGGGAGCAATTAGGACCACGCGGTGTACCGGGACAAGCGGATCCTGCCAAAATGACCCCGCAACGCGAAAAGAAGACCCCGAAAAATATTGATCCCGGCCACACGACCTAAGCTAGGGCGATAGATACTGCTTACCTTGCCCAGCTTAGCGTCAGCGCACTTTGTCGCAGTCGATTGAATTTTGAAGGTCCGTCACTAAGTACAGGTCATGCTCTAGCAACGTCGTTTCCTTTTTGCTGACGACGACCTTCAATCTGCCGAAGGCATAGAGCTGAATCCCCCCGCTTCCGAGAAACATCACCGCTGTCCCGATGCTTAAATTGCCTCGGCACGGCGAAAGTTCATGCGAGGTGTGCAGATGATACTGATCAGTGTCGGAGCGATGCTCCTGGCTTGGGTGGGCTTCATTTGGCTCATGGACCCCGATGGCGTTCAGAAGCACACAGATAGCCGCTGGGCCTCACGCAAAAACAAAGAACCGAGATATTATTAGGAGAGATCGATGATGACTGGATCACAATGTCGCGCGGCTCGCGCGCTCGTTGAGATTTCACGCCCCATGCTCGCCAGACGTTCCGGGGTCGACCTCGGCGCTATTGAGCGTTTCGAGAATATTTCCGGGTCCCTCAAACGCGACAAGATCGAAGCAGCACAACTCGCGCTCGAAGAGCTTGGAGCAGTTTTCATCCCGGAGAACGGAGCCGGTTACGGCGTGCGGTTGAAATTCAGTAATGTCGAGGCGACACAGATAGCGCGGTTCGAATGTGAAGGTGGCATTGTTGCGAATGATCGGGTCCCATGAAGGACGCGTGATCGGATGCCTAGCGCAAATGAAAACGGCCGGCGCTGAGAATATGTCGCTCATCTGATGAGCGATGCGGCAGATCACGGATGTACTGACTGCTGCGAAGTCCCGCCATTTCTGGCGGGACTTTTTTATTCGCGCCCTAGCTCTGCTCAAGGACGCCTCAACCTGCGCAATTTCGTCATCGATCAGCGAGCGCGGGTCAAAACCGCCAAGAAGGCGGCAGCAACGTTGCTGTCAGTGTTTGGCATCACTGCCAGATGACGTTGCCGGCACTCGGTCAGCGCCACAAAGCCTAAAGAGCCGCTGCTGGAATAGCTTTCGGGAGACAGCCAATTATATTGGAACCTTCAGCCCCGTGCGCCCTTGGTTACATAAAAAGGAGCTTCAATGGTGAACGGCGCAGTCGTGAAAGCAATGGATCCATACAATATGCTCCACAATCGAACTTCTCCTTATGCGGAACATCCGGCAGTAGCGTCCTGAGCATATCCGCGCCATCCATGCCGGAAAGGCTCTGCAATACTTGGTGCGACAGCGGGTATCCGGCATCCTCCAGGGTTTTCTCCCAACAGGTGAGCGTGAGAGGCACACTATCTACGAGCGTGCCCTCGATATCCAGAATGATGGAGATCTTCTGCATCGTTCTTCCTCAGAGAGGGAACTCGGGAATGCGGCAAAAGTTCATAGACTCTCATGACGACAGAACTCGATCGCAAGGTCAAAATAGCACTGGATGAATCGCGGCTCCTCGTTCTGGGCGCGCAAGTGCTGTTCGGCTTCGCCTTTCAAGCCGTGTTTCAGGATCTCTTTCGGGACGTAGCAGCCGTCACTCAGGCGCTTCAGTGCATCGCGCTCGGACTTCTTTGTATCAGCGTCGGCCTCCTTATCGCACCATCAATGTATCATCGCATCGCCTGCGGCGGTCAAAGTAGCCACCGCGCCATCCACATCACGACAAGCCTCACAAGTTGGAGTTTATTCCCGCTGACCTTGGGCCTTGGTGCCTCCATCTTCGTCATCTTTGACCGATTTGCAGGCCGCGGAGCCGCTTTCACGATCAGTGCGGTCGTGACCGGTGCTGGTTTTGCGTTGCTTTTTGGATTGGGATTAGCATTGCGCAAAAACGGGAAGCCTCTGCCAGCCGAAAGCGAAACACCTCTCAAAACCAAAATCGAACAGCTTCTGACTGAGGCTCGCGTCATCATCCCGGGAGGACAAGCTCTACTCGGCTTTCAATTCGTAGCCACGCTTACCAAGAGTTTTAGCGAGTTACCGAACTGGGTGCAGAATGCCCATGCCACAGCGCTACTCGCGGTTGCTCTGTCCGTGCTTCTGCTGATGACGCCAGCGGCTCTCCATCGCCTCGCCTATCACGGAGAAGACGACCCTGAATTTTGCGCGTCGGATCGAAACTTGTGAGCGTTGCAGCATTGCCGCTCGCTTTCGGCATCGCGGCGGATATTCTGGTCGTCTTCTATAAAATCAGCGAAGACATACAAATCGCCATCTGGGCCGGCTTGGCGTTTTTCGCTGTACTCGTCCTGGCTTGGTATATTTATCCGCTTCTTCATCGCGAGCACGGGAATACTCCGCTTGGCAATGACAAATAGATCAGTTTCGTTGCCGAGTCCGAACTACCAAGGAACGAAAATCCCGATGCGAGATTAAACTGACATGGAGAACGACCAATCTGACAAATTCCCGGAATCCGGGGGCGAGCCTACGCCGCTTTTGCTAATCGCGGTCGCTGTGATCCCATTGTTGGCTGCAGCCGGCTGGTTCTTCGGAGTGTTCGGATAAGCAGGAGGAAGTGATGGGTCGCGCAAGCTACGCAGTCCTTGAGCAAGGCGATCAATGGGTCGTCCTCCACGATGGCGAGACGAATGGCGATTTCGCGACGAAGGAGGCCGCGTTCGAATCCGCTGTTGCAGCTGCCTCTCTGGCGATCCGGCAGGGACACGAAGTTTTAGTTAGCGCTCCGGGACGCGACGCGGGCAATGGTACCGCGCTCGGCGCCAAGGTCGACGCCCATGAAAGCCCGAAGAATTGAGGTGCCGCCTGATCTGGCTTTCTGAGATCGCGCCGCAGAGTTTTCCCAAATGAAAGGTCAGATGGACGCAATCGAGCAAGCATCGATTCAGCAAAAATGCGGGATCCAGTTTCAGCGACCTGAGCCCGCGCCGCTTCCGGCCGCGCCACCAAGAGCGGCGAGTTAAAGCAATTGCGTTTTATTGAGCACGGCCGCGCATTTTGCGCTGACCTGAAAGCACGGCAGGAATATGAAAGTCTCTAACCTAATCCCGCTTTGGCTTTGGCGCCGACGCACCCTCTCCCGCTACGCAGATGACAGGGCCGTGCAAGACTTCGCGAAGGTTGCCAAGGATCAGGGCGCGCCGCTCGACTACGATCGCACCGAGAAGCTGGCAGCCTTGCTTTCGGACAACAGCGACCCCGACGAAAACCGGATTGCGGAGATCGCGCGCTTGATGGGCCAAACAGACGACAAGCCGCTGTAGATCGGCCGCCGCGGAACAACCACATATAGGACGATTTGCCTAAGGCTTGCTGATCGGTTTCGATCGGCGCCATGGGCACTAAATCTCGCGAACGTCTGTATGGCTCGACGATCTCAGCCAGCGCTGAGCGGGCGCGTGAAGCGCGTCGGAAAGCGGACGTACTCGCATGTGAGGCGTGGAATTATCGAATGCTGGGCTATCGTGGCCCGGCGCAACCCTCACCGACGCTTGGCGACGCGCTCAATGCCGGCTTCCGATACCTGGAAGTGATGTGCCTTGGCTGCGAAACCTGCCAGACCGTCGACCTGACGATCGTGCGTCGACCAAAAGCGACCACCCCGATTCACGAACTTGAGCGCTTCATGCGTTGCAAGCCCTGTTCCCGAGAGCGCGGCTCGCCGTACAAACGCGGTGCGCTCGTCGCGCTTCGGCGTGAACCAATATCTGCGGCGCACCCGGCGTCGGTCTGGTATCCGCCGGAATGGTAAAAAGCCCTGCTCCGATGAGTCCGCAGCTGCTCCAGAAGAAGGTACTGGCCTGTTTTAACCCCTAGTGGCCAAAATTGAATTTCGCAGTGGCCTATTTTGATTTAGCGTGTTCCTCGTGGGGAACCGCTCATGCATTATCTCAGGTAGAGCAGATGGCCACGCCGATCTGCGAAAAATGCCATGAAGAGATGGCCTGGTCTCACTCGACTCTCGTCGCGGACGAACAAGCAATTGTCCATGTATTCACATGCGCGCATTGCGGGACGATGGTCGAAACAAAAACCCTTGTCCCTAAAAAAGAGTAAGGTCGCCTCAGTGGGCGATCTCTTTTGTTTCTTCGCCTTTATCTTCTAGCTTAACTTTGAAGCTTCGGCCCGGATACCATTCCTTGAGACCCCAAGTCCCGCGACCGACCTTCACCGCATCGCCGACTTCAATAGTATTTGCCGGTTCCTTGGAATTCATATGAAGGCCACCGGCCGTTCAGAAGCCATCCGCCGTCTTGGGGAGACTGCGCTAAAGGCCAAGTAGTGCCAGCCCGGGCAAGCCACATCCCCACTTATCGCGAGCGGAGCATTTTGCAGCTGCTCAACGATCAAGGCGAACTACACAGAACGCGCCTTCAGGCCGGGGGCGTGATAATTGAAAAAATGAAAGCAAAGGGCTGGATTCAGGTCGTAAAGCCGCGCACGTACCGGATAACGGCCGCGGGAATAGCTGCTATGATGGCAAAAATTCCGCCGGGATTGTAGTGAGGGGCGCTTACGCGCGCCCTGCAATCCGCGGCATTCCCTGTATGTGCCAAAAAATGAGGCGACATGAGCCCGTTCTGGCAGTGGCTGCGAGCCGCGATAGCACCAGATGGACTGCCCGACGTGCTCCTGGCATTTGGTGCCGGTGCCCTCGCATGGATCATTACGGGTTTTCTGAAATCAGTGTTCGGCTAAACTGGGCAGCCGATCAGGAGAGGATGAACCAAGCGTCGCCGCCTTTTTCATTTATTCCGATAAGAGGGCCAGATGGGACATTCCGTCTGACTTTTTCTTTGATCGCATAATGCTTAGCTTCTCACCGGAACTGAGAGGGCGTGCCATGAGTGAGATCGTCGATCTGCCGCCGGTGAGACTTCGCGAGCTTGCCGATACTGCCGAGGACGAAGCCTATTTTTTCTCGCCGGGATCGACGCGCCAACGATTGTTGACCATGGCTGATGACATGAGACGCTGCGCAAACCTCGCCGAATGGCTAGGCGACAACGTGAGAGCGAGCCTCGGCAGCTGACCGAGATGATGACTACTCGTCGGCCGGGCCTACGTGGTTCTGGATCGCGGGCGGTTTTATCGTCGGAAGAAAGGCGCGGCAACGACGAAGAAGTGCCAGCCTACCGTCCCGCTGCCGGAGCGCCTGCTGGCACATTTGCGCCGCTGGCATCGCCATCAATCCCGATGCCCTGCATTTTCGTCGAGTTCAACGGGAAGCCGGTCACCTCGGTGAAGACCGCGTTCAAAACGGCCGACCCTGGAAGGATCAAAAGAATACAGGTGTATTGTGAAAGCAATGCTAAGATCCCGTCGACGACCACCGCTGAGACGAGGCGGCCATGAATAAGTTTCTATTAGCGTTTGCACTGTTGACAATTGCCGGCGTGCTCACCTTCGTGGGATTACCCGATAAAGCGGGAAACAGCCCCCGTTTTCTCCGCTTCGAAGCGGCAGTGCTTCTTTATCCCTCACTGGTACTGATATTCATCGCGTCCGGTCTCGCCACTCTGATTGCCGCCATCATGCAAATTTGAAATCAGCGCAGCGGGAGCCGCAGAAAGTCGTTAGTTTTGAACATCTACAAGCAAGCCAACTGCGAAGCCTAAGGCAAGCAGTGCAGCCACGGCTATCAAGATCGCGATCACGACCGACCCGGCACCCCTTTTCTGCGACAACCGTTTATCCATTATTGCGCGCCATTCTGTTGATTGGTCGAGCGGCGAACACCAACACCATTACCCCTGCTAAGCCGGCGAGCGCCGAACCCATGAGGACGCCTAACTTCACTTCTTTTAGCAACGCTTCATTATCGGGAAATGCAAGCAGGCCAATAAATAAACTCATAGTGAAGCCGATGCCGCAGAGAAGTGACACCCCGTAGACTTGTGTCCAGCTGGCACCGTCGGGGCGTGTCGCGAGCTTAGCTCTTACCACAGCCCAGGTTGTTAAAAATACTCCGGCTTGCTTCCCCAAAAAAAGCCCCAACGCTATGCCGAGGGTTACTGGAGAGGAAGCCACTTTCCAGTCCATTCCCGAAAATGAAAGACCCGCGTTGGCAAATCCGAAGATCGGTACGATTAGATAAGCCACCCAACGCTGAAGCGCATGCTCAAGAATTAACAGCGGTCGAGCAGAACTAGAATTTTCACGTTTCGGGGGCAACGGAATTGTTAAAGCAAGCACAACACCGGCGAGGGTCGCGTGAACGCCAGACTTCAATGTGAATATCCACAGCAGGAGGCCGAGGAACAGATAAGGCGACAACAGCCGAACTCGGGAGCGCATGAGCAAAATCAGTACGCCGATCACAACGGTCGCTGAAAGAAGCCAAGCTACTGAAAGTCGATCTGTATAAACTAACGCGATGATAATGATCGCCCCGAGGTCATCTAAAATAGCGAGCGCCGTCAAAAAAATCTTGAGAGAAACGGGTACGCGACTACCTAAAAGAGCGATTGCACCTAAAGCAAAAGCAATATCGGTTGCCGTTGGAATTGCCCAACCGCGAGAGGTCGCCCCGCTGATGCCATTGAATGCAATAAAGACGAGTCCCGGCACGATCATGCCGCCGATCGCTGCTATGCCAGGCAAGATGCGGCGCTGCCAGGTAGCAAGTTGACCTTCGAGAAATTCCCGTTTGATCTCCAGACCAACGAGCAAAAAAAATATCGCCATCAATCCATCGTTGGTCCAATGAATCAAGGTAAGACCGGCGACCTCGACGTGTAACGCCTTAAAATAATACGGCGCGAAAGTCGAATTGGCGATCAGTAACGCAAGGGCTGCCGCCAGCATTAGGATTATGCCGCCGGCCGCCTCGCCGGTAAGCAGATCACGAAGAGCAGACGCGGGACGGCTTCTTGAAGGATCTGGATGCATCCGGCCCGGTTGCCACAACGCATCGCCAACGGCAACTGTTCAAATGTCGCGATCTGAGGAACCTTTCAACGGTCTTGGCAGAACCTGACAATTACAAAAGTGGCGGCCACTGCGTTACGCTGGAATCGCCGACAAACGTGAGAATAGATATGTCTGAGAAGCAACGGTTCGACATCTTGTCTCCCGATTTCCACGCCGATCCGTTTCCCACCCTTGACCGCATGCGAGCAGAGAACCCTTTGGTTTGCATGAGGCTTCCGATTGTGGGACGCACCTGGCTTGCGGTGACCCACGATAGCTGCGCAGAATTGCTGAAGAACTACGAAGATTTTGCTCGCGATCCCGCTAACGCAGGAAGCAGGACACAGGAGCGGGTATTGAAGGTCCTGCCGAAAACGGTTGGCCTTCTAGCCTTGAACATGCTGGGCCACGACGATCCCGAGCACCGTCGCCTGCGAGGGCTCGTCGATCAGGCCTTCCAGCGGCGCACTATTGCAGTTCTAAAGCCGATGATCGAAGAGACGGCTGATCGGCTTGTTGCCCGACTGGAAGGAAGGACAGAGGCCGATCTGATGGCCGAGTTCTGCCGCGATCTGCCTCTTTCGGTGATCTGTGCAATGCTCGGGCTTCCGGAACAGGATCACGATCGATTCAAGAATTGGCTTGGCGGTTTAAAGGATACCGCGAACATTTACTCCGTCGTGCGCGCTATTCCGGGCGTGATCAGCGTCGTCCGATATCTTCGGCGCGTTTCAAGACATGGTAGCGGAGCGCGATCTGACGGTCTCATTGCTGCGCTGCGTGACACTGAAATCGATGGCCACAGACTAACTGAGGACGAGTTAGTATCGATGATCTTCCTGCTCTTCGGTGCGGGGCAAGAAACGACAACCCATCTGATTTCAGGAGGACTCTTCGCGCTGCTGTCGAATGAAGAGCAATTGCACGGACTGCGCAATGATCTGGGGTTGCTGCCGACTTGCGTCGAGGAATGCCTTCGCTACGTGTCGCCGGTGCAGATGACCAAGCCTCGCTTCGCGGTTCGCGATCTGATTTGGCATGGGCGGCAATTCCGCCGCGGCGATATGTTCGCCGCATATCTCGCGGCGGCAAACTGCGATCCTGCGAAGTTCGAGCGGCCGCATGAATTCGATATTAAGCGCCACCCAAATCCCCACCTTTCGTTCGGCACCGGCGTGCATTTTTGCCTCGGATTTCAACTCGCCCGAGCGGAGGTCGCGGTCGGATTTGAGCGACTTATCAGCCGCTTCCCCAACCTCCGAATTGATAGACGGGTGGATATTCGCTGGCGCAAGCGGCTGGGTATTCGCGCTCTGGCTGGATTGCCTGTCCGCTTCGATTGATATCACTTAGAATCAGCTTGAGCATCACGCACTTTCATTTCGAACCTGCTGGCGTCGCGCATCAGTCTATAATACCTCCGGCCGAACTGCACGACCTGCCGATTGTGCCGAAGATCAAGCCCGCATCGGGCGGAGCGACTGCTTGGCCGCTGGCATCAACCGGGTCATTTTTCGCTGACGCTATTCCTCTTCCGGCGGCTTGAGGCCGGGCGACGAAACCCACTTGTCGATATTCGCCTCGGTCCCAAGCTGCTGGGCCTGACGCAAAAGCTTGAACCGCTCGGTGGGCGACTTCGCTCGATAAGCGCGCATCTTCAAGGCGTCGGCCATCTGTGCCGGGGTTATCGGTATTTCGGTCATGCCTGCTCCCCTCAGTTCGAGACTATCAGTTCCCAAGCATCGGCCCAACCACCGGCTCACGAAGCGAATCCCCAATCACTCCGGCGGGATTTTCTTGAGATGAGCTGCCCGAGGGTGGCTTGTAATAAGCCGATAATGCTGGCTTGATATAAGCCAATAACTCTAGGAGAGTGAACCGTGGCTACAG
Organism: Afipia sp. Root123D2; assembly: GCF_001425835.1. Lineage (GTDB taxonomy): Bacteria > Pseudomonadota > Alphaproteobacteria > Rhizobiales > Xanthobacteraceae > Afipia. The sequence continues at coordinate 1,140,409 of NZ_LMDP01000001.1, read as the reverse complement.
GTACCGTGAAGTGGTTCAATCCAACCAAAGGCTTCGGCTTCATCCAGCCGGACGGCGGCGGCAAGGACGTCTTCGTACATATTTCAGCGGTCGAGAAAGCCGGTCTTTCAGGGCTGAATGAAGGCGCGAAGGTCAGCTATGAGATCATCCAGGATCGCGGGAAAGAGTCAGCCGGCAACCTCCGGGTAGGTTAAGCCCTCGAATGTCCCATTAAATTCCTAACCCCGCTCCGGCGGGGTTTCTATTTTGACGACAGCCATCGCTATATCGAAACGCGATGTTTGATTCATTAGCCTCCAATATTCGTTTCTTCGCATTAACCATTGGCTCGGTCGCCGTCGAACTTTCGCCGCGCTCCGGAATCTACTGTGCGCAATCGGGAGTTCCCTCATGGGCCAATTATACGATGCAGCGAAGGTCAGGCGGCGTTTGAAAGAGATGGCGTATAAATTGCGCCAAGAGGCCATAAGAGATGGCGATTTGGAAACGTGGCGAATCTCGCGCCTGATACGTGAGGTTTCGACTGCCGAGCAAGTCAGAGATGCCGACCGCCGACTCAATCGGTTATGGCGCTAAGCTGTCTGCGACATGACTTCCCGAATTCCCGACGCGGTAAAGGCCCCAGCAACCGCTGGGGCCTAGTCTGGCCGCGATCAATTACCGTGACGCGGTAGGGAAAACGAGCGCGCTATTTTTGCGGTTCCATGAAACCAATCGGCTCTGAAAGCGTCGCGCCTACTAACACTAAGGCGGTTGGCTATGAGCTTATTTGATTTTGCGGGCCGGCTTCGGCGGTGGTTATTTCCCAAGCCGGATATTGAAGCACCGCTTCAAAAGAGTGACGACCACTCATCACTGTCGGACTTGGTCAGGCTCCTCAAAGAGGATGGCCCGCCGGGTGAAAAGCCGCATTAGGTCACTCGGAAGTTTGATGGCAGCAACCTATCCGTGCCACAGGGGTTAACCTGTATCACCGCTCGGGACTGGCCTGCTTTAACCGTAGGCGCAGCGTCCCCGATCGTACTCTGGCCCCTTAAAGGAGGCCGCGATGGACAACTTCATCCATACGGAGAATCTCAAGCTTTTCCGAAAGGTGCTTGATGAGACGACCGATGAGAGCAAGCGCAAATGTCTGCTCGAATTGATCCGGGATGAAATGGCAAAGGAGCCAAAGCCGAAACAGTAAGGCCGCTTAAGTGGGCGGCGGCCTCGCCGGTTTATCGTCGCCGACTCGGGAACAGCCAATAGACCGCAAGGCCGATAGATATCAGCATAGCGATCGTCAGGCCAATCTTGACGGGGCTTCAAGCCAACTGGAAACAAAAAGCCCGATCCGGTGTAAGGCCGAACCGGGCCAGTTGGGGCATATGCGTGGTGTCGACATAACGCCGCCTTTTAGAATACGTTCCCACCATGAGCGATGAATACGTAAAGCGCAGAAGGCGGCCGCTAACATGGCTGACATTCTGCCGCTGATCGTGGGGTTCGGCTGTGCAATCGCAATTTGGTCCGCCGGTATCCTCCGGGTGATTTATCGCTAGTCGCTTCCACGACATTTTGATGCCGCCAGCGATCTCCTTTGGTCGTTTCGAGTTATCCGCGTATGAGCGCGAGCGAAGCTGCCGACTTCCGCAGAAGAGCTGAAGCCGCCCGGCTGAAGGCGGAGAAATCTGTCAGCGGACTCGAAAAAGAAGCGTGGCTTATAATAGCCGAGGAGTGGCTTAAGCTCGCACAATCCGCGGAAAGCAGCACGTAAAGTCCGTTGGCGGATTGTTCCATTCGGAATTGAAATAAACGACTCGCAACCCAGCATAGACCGGTAGACACTGCAGTCATCACCGACCTGCCCGCGGCTTCTATCGGTGTGAGAACGTCAATTGCGCTCCCGCCCAACAGGGAGTTGCTTATGCCCAATTCAGAAAACCGTCCAATCTGTCCGCAATGTCATCAGCGCAAGGTGTTTGCCCTGCAAGTTGGTGGAAAAAAACCGCGCACATGGCAGTGCCTTGATTGCGACCGACCCGATCCACTCCACATGCCAGAAATTACCAATCTGATGAAAGCCATCCTGCCGCTAGAAGGGGGATAGATCGCCACGCAAAAGACGCGAATATTCCCGCGGCGGCAGTGACTGAAACGTCTTCCAAAATGCAACTAGCCGGAAAGCGCGGCCCTACACTGTCGATATGAACGGCAGCTAAGCGAACGGCCCATGACCCGCTGTCACCTTCACTCTTTTGGCTGATGGAACGCAGACAATACGTCAATAGGCGAGGAAGAGGCTAAAGAAATCCCATCAAGCCCGGATAGCGTGCGCCCCGATCCAAGACACACTCAGTAATGCTACGGAGTTTTTTGTAAGCTGTGACCATGGCACCGTGTCGACCATGGCTAGGTATATTATATTTCGATGCCCCAATACCGGCATGAACGTGCAACATTGGCTATCGGCCGCGCCTGAAGATACGAAAGACACTTACTCGTCCGTAGTGTGCCCGGCCTGCGCCCGGCTGCACTTCGTCAATAACTCGACGGGCAAGCTCCTTGGCGAGAAGTAGGCCGCCACAGCTGGCGGCGCATACAAAGACCGGCTCCCGCTTAAGGGGACGGCCAAGCGTCGGGGAAGACGTCTAGGAACCAATCAGCCTCCCGCGCTTGAATCATCGCTCACAGGAATCCACGTCAGTGCGGGAGACACCCGAATGGAAACATCACAAGCGTTCCGGCACCTACGAACCCTCATCAGAGCGGCGTCAGAAACCGACAGCACTGTTCTAATTCACGATCATCTGAAGATGATGATTGTCGTGATCGACAAAGCTACAAAGCCCGCAAAAATCCAGACCATCCCCAATAGTCCAATAGCAAAAATGCCGCGCCACACCGAAGGGTGACGCGGCTAGTCTTGGGGAGGTTTTGTTCCAGAGAGGCACAGGCCGGGCGAACCCGGTCACCCCTTGCGGGGTTAGGTCTCACTGGCTGGGCGCAACCCGTCTTAACGGACATGATTTCCTTGACAGTCCGTGCGCTGTGACCAGAGCGGGCAACTTAATCCCGTTATAGTCCGAGGTGCTGGCGGGCGATTATTTCACGCCGCAGTGAGATTCAGGACGGCCCGACGGAGAAGCGGCTGCGGTCGGCGGACTAGTGCTTGCTTTTGCGTCGACCAAACCGTTGATTGCAGTGTCGACGCCTAGCATAAAGATCTGGAACACGACGAAACAAACGGTCAGCTTAATGCCTAGATAGGCGTTACCTCGCCATCCTACGGTACCCTCCCACTTAGGTACGTGCAGCAGTGCTGAGAGATTGAAAAGCAGGCCTGTCAGGAGAAGACTCCCAACGCCGTACACTAACCACAGTAGCTGACTATGAGTCCGATCGACCGCATATTTCACGGCGGCTAGGATGGCAATCCATCCGAGAACTTTAAAAAACTTCTCGCACCATGAAAAAATTGTCTCGGTCTGAGCGCCAGAGACGATTTCCCAAAATGATGATCCGCTGACGGGCTTGGGCATGTTTAAAAATCGAAACCGGATTGCTGGGCATTGGCGGGCAGAACTTCCAACACTTCGATAATCTCGGTTTTCTGCTCCAGCAATTCGCCGCGCTCGTCGTAAACGTAAGTGAAAATAACTTTGCACCTCAAGCTGTCGCCGGAGTAGAGCGGAACTTGCCGGGTGTGAAATTTCTTAAGCCAAGTATCGTCAGTCACCTTCGCTGAGATGGTCGCTCTACCATGGCTGAATTGCCACATCGATTCTCCCAAAAGATCGGGCTTCCGGATGCCAAGAATGACCTCGCCTTCGCTGTGTGTTTCCTTGGTTTGAGGAACGTCCCGCACGAAATCCCGAGGGGACCATGTTTTCGCAAGGTCAACTTCGTACCTGCTACCGTCCAAATCTACTGTAAGCGTGTCTCCCTGACCTAACATACGCTTCGCGTCCTGAATTTTATCGAGGGATGAAATCAGGCGCCCTTCATGGATTGGCGCATAGTCTGGCAGGTGCCGGACATCGGTTTCCTGCGCGATAGACCTCATTTCCTCGCGAAGGTGATCAAGCGCGGACGAAGCGAAGCTCTGATCCTGATTCAGATATTGGATAGCTACGTACTTCGCCTTGACGAGAGCGGCCCCGACCGCCTTCTTCCATTCAAGCGATTTTAGGGCGTCATCGTCCACCCGCTTGAGGATGTTCTTCAAGAAAACGCGGAGTGAACCCGCTTCAACGTCCTCAAGAACCATGAGGGTTTTAAGTTTTGCATCGACTGATGTAGCAACAGCTTCATCAATACCTTCGAGGCCGTCGATTAGAGAACTTGCAGCGTCAAAAACCCTTCGCGGATCACCCTCGCCCTTCTTAAAATCGATCGTAAACGAAAAATCGCTGTCCTCTGGCGGCACAGGCGCTTCTTCTCCCAGACTAAATATCAAGCCGTTGGCCATGTTTTTTCCGAAGGTTCCATACCCGTAAAATGAGGGCAACCAGTTATCTAGGTCCAAAAGTCTAAATTGCCGCTCACGCGTAGCCTTTCTGTTGGGATCACCGCCACCTCGGAAACAGCCAATAGACGGCGAGGCCGATGGCGATCAGCACGGCGATCGTCAGGCCGATCTTGACGGGGTCGATCATGGCGCGCTCGCCAGATGCTTGCGGTGTTGCCCGGGTTTAGCCCGGGCATGGCGATGCCGGTGATACATCGCTCGTCCCGCCCAACCGCCTAGCTGGAAATGCCCTGCGTCAGCCCAGCCCCAGACCGCGCCATGGATCAGGCCACAGGCCCGCGCCACGCCGTGGCAGATGCCGGGATGCGTGGCCGCGTGACGTTGCGGGAGAATTGGTTGATGTCCAGCGCCATGCCTGACGGATGCAAAGAGCGCCGTACAGAGCCGTGCTTGCGCCAGCCGCCCATGAACTTGATGTGGTAGCCGGACGAATCCAGCTTATCGACAAGGCACTGGAAGGCATGAACAGCGCGGTCGGCAACATGAGCGGTTGCGCCGGATCGGGATCGGATAGTGCCCGCCTCGGCAGGCATGGCAAATAGTGCGCATAGCATTGCTGCCGCCAAAATCAGACGGATCATGATTTTCCTTTTTTGAGATGCAACGAGAGGAAGATTGATCGATTGAATCGGAGCCGCCCCTCGGTGCTGGGCGGCTAGGCCCGGTCAGCTCGGCGGACGGTGGATCGCCTAGAGCGGCCGGGCTGATACCGATAGGTGCAAGGTCAACGCTTCGGAACAAATTGTGCGGCTACGGATTAATTCGGGCCGTTACTTTCGAATCTAGCGGCTAGGCCTGGTCCGCTCTGCGTCCCCCGCAAGAGCGGTCCGGGCCGACTACTAAGAGCAGCCTCATCCTTTTGTGTGATGGAACGACGGCTGCGCCCGGCGGTTGGCAATGGCTGCCGCATTTCGCGGGATCGGCAGCTTGGCCCGGCCGGTGAAACCCACCACCCGACAGACTAACCGGCCAGGCTATGCTTACGGGTACTCGCCGTCTATACCGCCGGGCCGCGGATGAAGCCGCGCCCGTGCCGCAACTCGTAGATTTCCTTGTCGTGCGCGGTCACCCGTTTATCGAGGCCGGAAATCTTCTCATCGAACCTCGCGATGCTGATCAGCACCTTTCCCAACTCTCTGATTTCATCTTGCATTGCCGTCACGTCGTCTTTGAGATTCGCGACGTTGTTCTTCAGGGTCATAAAGACTGCGAACCCACCACCAACGATGGAGCCGATTTCAATGATGTTCCCGATGGTGATGGTGTAGTCGATGACCATTCCAGTATTCCCAGCCCTAGAGTGTCGTCAGCGGCCAAGCCAGCAATGCTGCTTCACACCGAACTCGTTGTGCGCGAGGATTTGGCGCTTCGTGCCATCGGTCAGATGATCACCCCTCGATGGTTGAATGGCCGACCATCCGGCGCAATTGCTAGTCACGCATCCACCCATCAAGGCGCCGGTCAACGTCAGCAGCAGGAGCGTTGCGAATCTCATCGTCAGTTTCCTTTCGGGTTTGAACAGCGCGGGCGTCGGCCTTGGCACGTTGCTCTCGCTCATCTTTGGAGCCGCGATTGCGACCGGCGGCGTAGGCTGTAAACAGCGCGCCGGCGCCGAGGATGATGCCCTTGAGCCACTTCGGCAGCGTGAGCCAGACAGGCAGCAGGGCTTGCCAGAACACCGCGAGCAGCACCGCGGCGATGACAACCCAAACCCACCACGGCACAAAGTTGAACAGCCAGGAGAGTGTGTCCATCAGTTCAGCCTCCCGGTCTGGTAATCGGCGACGGTTGCCGCCTCGCTCTTGTTGGTGGAGCGCCAAATCGCGAAACCGACTGCGGCGATCACCGGCAGCCAGACCCAGCCCGGCACGCCGCTGATGTATTCCTTGACCAGCGATACGTAGGGCGACGCCGCATCATTCGCGGCCGAGATATTGCTGGCGACACACCACACCGCCGCGCCGGCCGTCGATGGCACAGTCAGAACCTTCGACCAGAACCGCGACCAAGCGTTCTGTTTCACGGCTTCGACTTTCGGGGCAGTTTCCTTGGCCGTCGCGTAGGCGCGCTTCGGTGCGACCGGTCGGGACCAGCCCTCAGCCTTGGATTTGGCGATCTCAGCGGTCAGCGCTGGCGAAATGCCCGCCGCAGCCGGGACGCTGCGATCACCGAGGAATGCCGTGATCGCGCCGCGCGTCTTGCCGCCGATCAGGCCGTCCGCCTCCCCCACCTCGTGATAGCCGAGGGCGATCAGATCGGACTGCACGCGCTTGACGTCATTGCTGTAGGTCGCCGTCGGCAGGGTCACGTTCTGCGCCGCGGTTGCCGGGCCGAAAACCTTGGTCTGCGCCAGCTGCCACTCCGCGTCGGACATCGGAATGGGCTTCCCCGCTTCCCATCGCGACTGGGCCTTGAGCAGCTTCCAACCAGCCGGACTGTTGTGCCCCGACCATTTGTCGATCGCGGCCTTCAACGTAATACCGGTGTAGTTCGATGCCCAGAGGTCGAACTGCGCGGCTGCTCCCTGAACGAAGGTCGGGAAAACGGCGATCTTGTTGCCCTGCCCGTCATTGAGCGTGACAAAGCTCGTCGACCCCCATTTTGTAACGCGCACGCCCGGCCACTGTGCACCTGGATTTTTGTAGCGAATGGAAGCGGGCTCCATGGGGGGTCTCCATAGGTTTGCGGCCCCGGAATCGGGGCTGGTGGTTTTGCTGGGGCTGGTGGTAGGTTTCGCCCTATTAGGGCTGGGAAATTTTCAGATGATCTATTTCATCGTCGCCGGCGCTTTAGCGCTGGCCGTCATCATAATTCTAGTGGCTGGCGCAATAGCACACTTCGGGGCTGTTCCGAACGAAGAGGACAAGCCGTGACTTCCGTGAGATACGCCCCCTGAAGAGGGCTGGAAGCGATGCGGTGTGTGATGATAGAAATTGCACCTGGATGGAGTGCTGTATGAAGCCAGCGGTTGGCCTCGATAGCGTCAGAGATTTTTGGCAGGCAAACCCTGTTGCCGCGGCGGGTATTGATGCGATCCCCGGCACACCAGAGTTCTTCGCTAAGTTTGACGCGATCCGCGAAGATGATTCCTGCGAACCTTACGGACTGTCAGACCGAATTCACGGCTACACCTCGTCACGCGGGCTGAAAGTCCTCGATGTCGGCTGCGGCAACGGATACGTCCTGTCTCGATACGCCCGTCAAGGCGCGGACGTCACCGGCGTGGATATTACCGGGACCGCCGTCGGTCTCAGCCGTAAACGGTTTGCGCTCGAAAACCTCCCCGGCACATTCCTGGAAACTGACGGTAAAACGCTGCCGTTTCCCGACAATTCGTTCGATATCGTTTGCTCGATGGGTGTCCTGCATCATACCGCGAATCCGGCTCCCATGGCGCATGAGATGCACCGCGTCCTGAAGCCCGGCGGCCGCTGCATTGTCATGCTCTACAACCGCTACAGCTGGAAAAACGTCGTTCTGTTGCGCGTGCGCCGCGTGCTCGATCCTCAGTTCAAAGGAAAGACGCATCAACAAGCGCTAAACTATAACGATGGTCCCAATTGCCCTCTCGCGCTCGTCTACTCACGCAAAGAAGCGACGGCTCTGCTCTCGCAGTTCGCCAGCCACGAATTCACGAAGACAACCCTAAGTTGGAAACAGCTTTTCATGTTGCCGCCGCTCGTGCGGTTTGCGGAAAAGCACTTTCCGCTGTCGAGCAAGTCTTGGCCAGCGCGTCTCATGGGCTGGAATCTGAATGTGCATTGCCGAAAGCCGACGAACTGAAGCTGCGGCGCATCTCATTGCGATACACTGCGCCTCGAGCGCCTTGGCGTGTATCGCCGTCGAGTCCCGTTAACCCGATCGAATGCCGATTGGCATGGCGCCAAGGCAGCTATGGGCACAATGAATACCTCTGGATGACTTAATGGATGGATGGTAGTTATCGGCGCACCGGCTGGGGAAATTGAATGCTGGAACGCAAGCTACCCGGACTAGATGTCCTTCGCGGGGTCGCGATCCTGATGGTTATCGTGGCTCACTTCCTCGCGCCGACGCTCGGAAGCTCCCTTGTGCTCGGAAATGGCGGTGTAATCCTGTTCTTTCTGCTGTCCGGCTACCTGATGGACAGAAATCTTGCACATGACCCGGCGGTTGGGCCTTACGCGATCAAGCGAACTTTTCGCATCCTGCCGCCCTACTGGCTTTCGATAATCTTGATCGCCCTCACCTCATCAAATTGGACAGTGCCACAGATCGCCGCCAACGCCAGTTTTACCGCTCCTGTATTCGGCTTCGAGCGCATGTCCGGCGTCTATTGGACACTCTACATTGAAGTGGCGTTCTATATGGCCGCGCCATTCCTCCGCATCATGGGCGAGCGAGCAATTCGGCTGGCGCCGCTGATCTTCATTGCAGCTGTGGCTGTGTTTTGGTCCGTACGCGGCGTGCAAATCTTTGCACCGCTCTATATTCTGTTCTGCCTAGTGGGAATGATGATTGGTTCAATCCATCGAAGTGGAATGATCCCATGGTTCTCAACGATCACGCAGGCGAGCTTCAGGCCATTGGAATACTGCGGTCACGTTTCTTACTCATGGTATCTGACCCACTTTATTGTCGGCGTGCCTATCCTTCATCTTGGCGCCGCAATGCATGCGGGACGATGGGCAGCTTGTATAGTCGCGGCAGTTCTATCGTTCGCCGTTAGCGTGGTCATTTTCCGATATTTTGAGAAGCCAGCTATGGAGATCGGACGGAAGGTAGTTCAGAGGTTCAACGCTTCTCCTGGGCTATCGGCTATCTCTGGGTGAGCCGCGAGCATTAGCCATAAGTATGGATTTCTGGGATACTTCCCGTCGAATGCGATCCGCATTGTATCGGGCTGAAGTCGCAGCAGTGTTGATTTATGCACTCATGCCGTACCGTCCTCGGCTCGCACCTATGTCAGCGTAGCCCCGATCCAGCGCCGACGCTAATCGAGCCACCGATCTTGACGCATGTGCCGGTGCCTTCGACCGGCACGAAGCCGGGGCCGTAGTCGGCGCAGGAATTTGCAGGGCGGGGCTTGGCGGCAGGCCGTAATTGTTCGGCGTCGCGCGCGTGCTGCCGCGCCATCTTGTGATCGCGTTTTGCTGAGACAGCAGCGGCAGGGAGCGTCGCGCCAGTGACGACTCCGAGCGATGCGGCCAGGACGATCATGCGACGACGGGATCGAAGGGACATCGTAAAACCTTCGTTGCGCTTGCGGTTCGGGATTACCCACGAAACGATTACAGCATCGCACCCCATCCGCGCACCGTCTTTATAATCCAGTCGCGGTAGAGCGTCAGCGGCGTCACGCCGGTGAGGCCGCCGCAGCCGGCCGCCATCAGCGGTCCGGTCGACCAGCTCACCACGCCGACGACTACGCTGCCGCTGTCCTGATCCTCGAACACCGGCGCGCCGGAATCGCCGGTACAGCCGCCCATGCCGGTGCGGGTGTTGCCGGTCGCAGGATCGACCAGGCGAATCTGAAGTGTGCCGGGCTTACCGGTGACAGCAAGCGTTGCGGCGCGGGCGATGCCGACGCCGGCATCGCTGCCAGCTGCGGTGACGCCGATGCCGGCAACCGTGAACCGCGCGTTCCCGGCAATCGGCACGCGCGGCACGCCGAGAATAGCGGATGCCTTGCCCGGCACCGGCGAGGGCAGCCGCAACAAAGCGACATCCGCGGTAGCGCGATGCGCGGCGATCGCCTGCGCGTTGTAGCTCGGGATGATTGCGATTGCGCGCGGCTCAATCAGTCGCGGCGGCTTGACCGAATAATCGACCACGCGATTGGCGTTGCCGGGCGCGATGCAATGCGCGGCGGTGAGCACGACGGTGGATGTGATCATCGTTCCGGTGCAGACGCCGCCCCCTGCGCCGACCACGGTGACGATGGAGCGCGCGACGGCTTCGGATGGCGCTGAGTTACTTCCGACGATCGCATAGGATGGATCGCTTACACCGAGAACGGCCAAAAGACCCAGGGCAAGTTTGTTTCGACGCGCAGGCATACCTGCTAAGGACAGGGGACGCTCTCAGTTGTCAACCCTGTGCCTTAGCTAAAGAAAGTCGGCTTAATACACGGACGCCGCTCGTACGGAAATGGGCCGTCCATCACCAGCGAGATAAAGGTGTCTTTGAAATCGCGGATAAATTCAGGCTGCCTCGCCTGGATGAAGCCCGATATGGCCGGGTCGGCGAGTATGGGAAATAGAAATTTCCACGCCACTACAAACTTGAGAACGTCATCCGCAAACCTTTGTTCGGTGGTTAAATCGGATGACCTTGATTCATAGAGCCGAGCGGAGCTGATAGAATGCCTTGGCCTGCCATCAGATCGACGAATGCGGTATCAGTGACAATCGTTCGAACCTGATCAAGTATCTCACCCACACGAGCGCGACGTGCAAAGGCATGTTGTTCAGCAACCCGCTTCGCAACCGTTCGCCGGAGGCGAGCGCGCTCGGCAAGGTATGCCCGCGTCCTAGTCATGCCAATCCCGCATATCCATCCTCGCACAAAGCCGAACCAGCGGATCAAGCGTCGTGGACTTGAATGCGCCCAGTTTCCCGAGACGTAGAGTTGTGATCGTCAGCCACGTCTCGCTCGGCAGCAAGAGTAGCGGAATCAACAAATAGTCTTGAATGACCGAGCGCCCGTCATCAACACGGACCACGACGAGAATATCCGGCTTTGGAAGTGTCTTCCTTCTGACTTGCCACTGGTTCTTTCCACATCTTGGCGCGATGCAACCCGCGACAACGGCAATCTCCAGTTCGTCGTTCACACAAATCTGAGAATACTCACGATCATGCCGAACAATTCCGCCGGAGCGCCCAATTTGCTCAGCAATAATTGCAACTATCGACTTTCTCAGCTGCGGCGCTTTTCCAAACTGAAGTCGCCCGATATATCCAATTTTGCGATATGCAGGCACGAGGCCTCCGAAATGCTCCAAGTACGCATTCACGCAAGGAGCTTGCTCACTTTGCTCAACAACAGACGCGTTCAAATAGCCCTCCTTGCACCAAATGGCTGTAAGAGAATCGAGCATCTCCGTTTCTGAATAGGATCGAGCATTATCTTCGATCTGCTGCTGCGCCTGGCGAAACCTTTCGTTAGAAACCACGGGTTCAAAAGCGTTCGACACTCTAATCCAATCGGAAGTTGGGTTCTTTCGATAGCGGCTGTTCAGCTTTTTTGATGTGCGATTATAAACTGCCGCACCATTGTATTTTGGATTGGCCAATATTTGCCGAATAGCCACGGAATTCCACTCTCGTCCGGAGCTGTTCGCAATACCGCGACTGTTCAATTCCCGCGCGATCCGACTCATCGAGTACTTGCTATCGATGAACATGTCATAGATGTCGTGGACAATTTTCACTTCCTCAGGTGGGCCGGGCACCAAGATTGTGCGATCAGATGACAGCGCCTTCTGCTGTCCGAAACTCATTTGCATTTTTGGTCGCCCGAACTCGTCGATCAGAAATCGACGCAAACCAAAGCCCGGAAGGGATCCGATAAAGTATCCCTTGGAAACAACGCGGCATTGGCCAGCGAATACCTTGGCCGACAATTCACGACTGAACTCGCCAGCCATGGCGCGCTTGATATTCTTTATGATAGTCGATGTAAGGCTGCCATCGTTCTGAAATTGCTCAGTACAATACTCAATTTTGACACCCGCCTCCCTGCATAGAAATTCATAATAAACGCTCTCATCGGTGTCCTGAAAGCGCCCCCAACGACTAACGTCGTAAACAAGGACTATGCTGAAATCCGCTAAACCGGAGCGAACATCTCTCATCAATTCTTGTAAGGCGGCTCGTCCTTCAATGCTAAGCCCACTTCGGCCGGCGTCTTCGTAGGTCCGCACGATGGAAAGGCCGCGTTGGGCTGCATAGAGCGCTATTGCTTCAGCTTGGTTTTCAATCGAATAGCGTTGCATGTCGGTTGACATGCGGATGTACTGTGCAGCTCTGTTCTGCCGTAACAACATCTACAGATATTGTCAGACAATCGCGAAGAACACGCGACGTAAATTGCGACACTTCGACAAGAGACTGGCACATTATAAGCTAAAGTCTCGCGCTATTCGAACACGGCGAAATGCGGCCACGGATCGACTCTCTAGCAGCATGGCAAATTACTTCCCGCTCTCCCGCGCGGCGTTGTCGACCGCGATCAGCCGGTTCCGCACGGGTTTTTCCAGCAGGTAAGCCGCTACGTCCGGATTGAACCACGCCATCTGGACGATCTCGTCGGCGTTCTGCTTGTTGGTCGGCAGGAGGTCGAGCAACAGCTTGAACCGCTTCACGATACCGCCGCCCTTGAGGTCGCCGTAAACGTGTCGCGCCGCGAGCTGCACCCATTGCGGAATGGTCCGCTCCGCCGTCGGCGAGCCGGTCGTCGCCCGCTTCTCGGCCTCCTTGAAGTAGCCGAGCAGCTTGTGGGCCTGACGAAGATTGTTCATCTCCTCCGGGCTGTAGACCTTGGCCAGGATCGCCTCGTTGTCCTTGAACTCCTTGGCGAGCCGCGCGTACTGCACCTCGGGCGTCTCGCCGATCTTGCGGGTCGACTGCACGCGATCGGCCAATACCTCGGAAACGGCGGCCTTCCAGCCGCGTTGCGCCGCCGGGTCGCTCTTGACCAGGTTGCCGATCTTGTTTTCGCCATCCTCGTTAAAACGCGGGCGCAAACGATCGAGCCGCTGCACGAATTCCGCCGGCATCTGCTGATTTTGCGGGCCAAGTTGATTGATGCCCGCGCGCACCCGATCGATGGCCCCGAACACATCGTCGGCAGGAATCTGCTCGGATCGGCCGGGTGCCTCATCGAACTGTCGGTTCTTTTCTGTACGAGCCGGTACATAATTCTCGTCGACAATCGTCCGGTCGAGGTTGCGGCTGGCGTTGCCCTTGGCTTCGGAATTGGCGATGACGTTGAAAGGTGCCACCCAGTCGTCGAACATACTATTCATCCGATCGTTTCGGCTCTGCAGCCGGCCGATCTCGAAATCTGCAGCACCAACCCGCTTATACCGCTCGCGCTGCGCCACGCTCGCCACGGCGCCCTGATCGGCTTCCGGATCACGGAGCGACGACACACGTTCGCCGGCGGCTTCCTTGACGTTCTGGTCGCGCTGGATGAAGTCGCCGGAGTTGCGGGTGCGCGCAGCCGTTTCGGCCGCGACGAGACCCGGATCGCGGGACAGCAGCCCGGTCGTCGGAACCTGGCTCGGCTCGATGGGGGTTTCGCCCAGCCGTTGCGGGCGTGCAAGTGCACCAGCGTTTTCGCGGATGTCCTGCGCAATCGTGGAAGGGTTGCCGGTCGCGCTGCGCTGGAAGTCGCCAGCGGCACGTTCGGTGTCGGCGCGATTGTACGGCTGGCCGGACGGTTTCACCGGCACGTTCACGTCAGCGCGGCGTTCGCCGATCCGCCGAATTGCTCCGCCGACGCCTTCAGCGGCGCCCTGCACGGTCGAAGCTGCGCCACCGCCGACCAACGGCGCGACGAAGGTCGCGAGACTCTTCACGAACTAGCCAAGTGGCGTTGCGGGCTCCTTGGGCAGGTAATCATCCGCGGCGTTGACCGCGACGCCCGCTCCTGCTCCGCCGACTGCGTCGCCCACAACGGTGCGCGCCGGCGCTGCCTGATACGGCCGCGCCAGGGTGTCGAGCGTCCGGTTAGCCAGATCTCCCGCCGGCTTCGCGCCGGTGGACGCCGCTTCAAGGATCGCAGGAGCACGGGTCGAGAGCGCAGCACCGGTCCCAATGGCCTGCGTACCGAAACGGTTGACATTGTAGGCCTGCTTCTCCTTCGGCGACATTTCCGCTTCAGGAATCGAGAACGGGCCGGCCACTTGCTCCGCGATGCGCGACGCCGGGGTGGCGGATGGAATTTCAGTGTCGAAAACCTTGTTGACAACGCCAGTGGCGAGGTTCTGCGCCCCCGCTGCGAGATCGAACGGTGAGAGCACGATGTCGCGCAGCCCGGCGTCAACACCTTGCGCGCCGACGGCGAAATTGTGCAACAGCCCCTTGTCGGCGTTCGGATTGACGGCCGGCGCCGGAGGTGGCGGCGCGCCAATCTCCACGCGCGGCAAGCCGGATGCCCCGATCGGCACACCGCCGGGAGTGACGGGCGCAGCAGGAGCAGTCGGCGGGCCATAGTGCGCGCGCAACGCACGCGTCATTTCATCCGGCGGAGTGCCGTCGGGAAACTCGACGAGCGTGCCGTCCGGTCCTTGAACTTGCACGGTCATTCGAGTTGCCCTGTAGCCGGGTTGTAACGAAGCACGGACGAAGGAGCGGCCGGAGATTGTGGCGCGCCCGGAGCCGAGCTAGGGGGCGGGGTGGCTCCGGGCGCGGCCGCGCGAGACTGTAGAAACTGGAAAAACATCAGTGCGCCTTGATGATGAGGTTGCAGACCAGCGCGGGGGGCACATTGTTGTGCGCCGTGTCAGAACCGCCCGACGGCGTCGTGCCCGTCATGGCGGGGAGCGTGGCAAATCCTGTGTTGGTGCCAGCGTTGCTACCGAGATGCGGGTTTGGGCCAGTCTCAAAACCATTCGCGGCCGATTGACCCACCGAGTAAGAATGGCGATGGCTGCCCTGCCCCGCCGCAACCGCTGTCGCAAACGTCACATTCGGCAGATTCGCCTGAACCAGCACGACCGACTGCGCACCACCGGTTGCGCCGAGTGTGGTGCCGTCGACGCCGGAGCCGGCCGACGTGAGCCGCCCGGCGGCCGAACCGCCCATGTTGTCCTTACCGAAGATCGACCGGCCTTTGCCGTCCGGCTTCTTCGGGTTGCCGGAGCCGTCCTGGCCATGGGGGAAACTGTCGTCGATGTAGCGCTGGCGCAAAGCGGGGAACGCAGTGTCGGAAAGCAGCACGCCACCGTCCGCCCAATCCCAACCGTCGGGAAGCGACGCGCCCGACCACGGGAGAGGTCCGAGGCCCGCCGGCAAGATCAAATCGCGCAGCTGTGCCGGCACCGCGGCAGCCATCTTGACCAGCGTCACGGCCGCATCGGCGATCTTCGCGGTCGTAACCGCGGACGCGCCGATCTTGGAGTTCACCACGGCGTTCGTCGCGATCTTCGCGGACGTCACGGCGGCATCGGCGATTTTCGCCTCGGTCACGCCGCCGTCGGGCAGCGCAGCCGCGACACTCAGATCGGCCACCAGCCGCCATTTGCTCGCGTCGAACACCGCGCCGGACGTGTGGGTCTCGAGGGCGGTGTAGAACTTCGCCTCGTTGAAGACCGTCGAGACGTCGACCGTGTAGAGCGTATCCGTCGTCCACGGCAGCGGGCTTTTGAAGCCAATCGTGATGGACGAATCGAGTTGGTCCCGACCGACCGATCCCGGTGCGAGGCGCCCGTCATCGGACTGGATTCTTTTTAGATTGCCTTGAGTCTCATCCAGAGAAACTTTGACCGCGTTGAACTCAATATCAAGGTCTGTTCCCCGCTGCGGAGACGAAGGATTCTGCGCGCTGTGAAGCGAGAAACTGTTTTGGCGATCGTAAGGGGTTGGCTGAGGCATTCTGGCGACACCGAAACTGCGCATTGATTGCGCGGCGCCGTCGGCGGAACGGCTACAGGGTCGCCATACGTGATAATACTACGGATGCGTGATTTTGAGAAGCGCCTATGCTTGTGTTTGCGCTGGCGTTGCTATCTTTCTTTGCCGTTTCACCCAACGCTGATACGCCTTTGTGGAAAGCACTCCGAAAAACCAGAACAGAAGGTAACCCGTCAGGAAGATTACGAGCGAGAGGGGCAGCTTAAGGATCCAATCGAACACCTGTTGGAGACCACGCCAATCGGCGAGCATCCTGTGTAGACAACTCCCCACTGTTGAGAGCGGCATAGACCGCCATTCGGCGGTCATCAGCCAATGGCCAATTTGCGCTAGCAGGATTCCGCCTCCACCAAATATTCCGACCAAGCCAAGTACGAAGCCGATGCACGAAAGCGCCTTTTCCATGTCTCGTCCCTCCCCTTGGCTGCTAAAAGCTGATCGAATTGATCGAGACCACCATGCCTGTTTGAGGCTTTGCCAAAACGTAATATGGGGCCATGGAACGTCGTCGTAATAGCGCTCAAACCCTTCATGGGTCCGCAGCGACTCTGGCCGGTATTTAGCCATCACGTCATATTGAAGTACGGCTTCGAACTCAAAACGCTGTTTGACGCTCTCGTGCAACGTCGCGGTGCTAACAGGTGCTCGATCCGACTTTCCCGCCAGGCGAAATAGTAACGATCGAGTCTCGTCGTGCTGTTTGCCGTCGAAGGACGGTTTGAGAGCGAGCACGCTTCGGTCCACTAGCAAACTTTCATCTGTCAGCGACGTTGCTTCGTCGAGCATCCAACTCAGTGTTATATCGGAAAGCCGCGATTCATTCTCAGCGTAGCCACCACCGATATCGGCATGGTTCCCCGCAAACCACAGCTGCCGAAAACGGGGGATCTTGCCGGGGATTGTGAATTCGGTCCTGCTGTTTCCCCATTTCACGCGTTGAAAATCCGCGCGGCGCTCGTCGAGCGATATAGCGTGCCGGGCATATCCTGTTCGCGTGTCAAGATGGTCGTCGTAAAATTTCTGACGAAAGGTAGTCAGATGAACCGTCTCCCACCATTTGAATCCATCTAAGCGCACTGCAAACTTGAGGTGGGTGTATATATAGGCGGCAAGTGCGAGCAACGCCGTGTCAAACGTAAGCCATGGCAGCCAGTACCAATATTTCTGAAGATCGCCTCCAGCAAGGGCAAGAATCAAGCTCAGCGTCAGCAGGGCTCCGACGACGGCACTAGCCAATATTGCCAGAGAACCTCGGTTGGAGAGCGCTGCAACCGTGTCGAACACACCGATAAAGAACGGAAAAGAACTACGCTGCTCCTCTACCGCACCGTATTTCTTCCGAAAGCGAGCGGCGAGTGCTCTTCGTTGATCGAAGTATTTTGCATCTCGCGGGGAACTAACATGTTGATACACAGACTTAACGGCTTCTGCGGCAACCCTTTGCGTCGAAGACTTATCGCGTAAAAGCGGCGCGCCGCTTTTACCGTGCGTTGGGATTCCGCAATACGCCAACACCGTTGCAAGGCATCGAACCGTATAAGCACCGCGACTAAATCCAAACAGAAAGATACGATCGCCCGGGCGCCAGTGCTCAATGACGGCAGCATAGCAGTCGATAATGTTCCGAGTGACGCCGAGGCCGGTCGCTTGGCTAACGAAATTGTAAAGTGTGCGCCAGGTACGTGTAACGGTATTTCCGCCAGCGGGTTGTGTGCCTAGCCCTGGATCGTAGAACGCAACCTGCTGGCGTGGGTCGATCGACGTGTCAGGACCGACACGAGCCGCGCGATAGAGTTTGTATATGTTTGTCCGATCCTCATCGAAGAACACGCCGCCACGTTGACCCGTGCCATCGGAAAAGATGACGACGTTCTTCGAACCCGGCGTTGCCGGATCTCCCGCTGACTCGACATCGACCATGGTTGCGCCCTAGCCAGCACCAAAGTGCTGTGGCAGCAATGGTAGGAGCCGAGCGGATGCACGCGAAGAACTGAAGTCGCCTTTCCACAGTAATCCTGAGGAATATGGAAATTTGCAATTTAGGAAAGCGAGGCGGCGGCTTCTGGACGCCATGAAATCTGCCCCCGCCGGGGGTGGGTGGGTACGCCCTATCGTGCATGCCAACGATCGTCCGCTGCGGTACTGAGGACCTGACGCGGGCCGCGCTTCTTAGCTTCTCGCCAATCCCATAGACGACCGGCGCCAGCGATCAACGCGAAGAACATTCCCAAGGTGAACACGACCGGAATTAACGATCGGCCGAACCCCGTACCAAGAAAGAACAGAGCAAAAAACGATAGCGCTGCAATCGGGATCAGAGCCGCAAGTCCTCTCATGAGGAACGGCACGCAAAGCAAGATTGCGAGCGCAAGCAGTATTCCAAACGCAATTTCGATCATCGCTATATCTCCAACGCATTGAGACTAAAACGAATCTGCTGCGCAGTCGAGTGCAAGTTATGCCTGAAAATAGCCGGTTTCTTGTCGATTTAACGCAGCGAAGAAATCGACATTTTGAGCGTCGATCAAAGATCCTTCGCGAAACTCAACTGCTTACACGTCGATTTTATTGTGCGTGCAAATCGGCGAAAAAATCTGTTTTCGATTTCGGTAGTCAGCCGCATCATTCCCCTGGGCCGAAAGCCTACAACGTTAGCCGAAAGTCGTTTCCGGTAGTCGGCGATCACAAATCAAGTCCAGGGGCCGCACGCGTATGTCCAAGGCGTGAGCCTAAAGGTGTGCGGGGCCGCCTAGCGTCGGTCATTTCGCCCCTGGACGCTCAACCTAAACGAATGGAAATCGCTATGACCCGCCCCACCAACACCGCGCCGACCCTGTCCGTCATTCCCACGCGCGCCCAAGCAATCGCCGCGAAGCTCGACTCGCTCGGTACCGTCTTCCGTCTCGTGATCGAAGAGGATGCCGTGATCCTCGAGGCACACGTGCCGTCCGGTGTGGCTGCCCGCATGTTGAAGCCCCTCGGCCGGCGGGCGGTCGGACAGTTCCACGCCCTGCCGGGCAACATGGTGGTCATTGACGCCCTAGTCGACCTCAGCATGGCCCGGCGAATGCTCGCCCCGGCTGGCCGGATGGGCTAGGGGAATCGGCGCGCGAGGCGACCTGAATTGCGCCTCGTGCTTCCCCGGTGCTTCCCGACAGCAAATAACAGAGGAACTCAGGGCCAACTAAGGAGAAAAATCTGGTGCATATTCAATCGGTTGAATGGTCGGAGCGAGAGGATTCGAACCTCCGACCCCTAGTCCCCCAGACTAGTGCGCTAACCGGGCTGCGCCACGCTCCGAACCTGCCTTCGCGGCCCCGTTGCTGTAGCGTCGTTCGGCGCTACGCGCAAGAAGGCAGGGATACCGGCCGGCACCGCCGGAAGGTCACGACTGGCGTTCGTCCTTGAGCACCCGTTCGATCAGGGCGCGCGCGCCAATCAGGTCATCGAGCGCCGCCTGAAGTTTGCTGCGATCCGGGACGGGCTGCTTGCGAATGGCGGGTGGCCCGTAAATTTCCGCGCCAGCCACGGGGCCTGGCGGCACCGGTTTGGCAACGATGGGTTTTGCAACCACCGGTCGGGCGAATACCGGTTCGCGCAAGATGGTGTCGTCATCGCCATCGTCCGTCAGATGTTCGTCTGCCTGATGGTCTTCGGCACCGTCATCTGCATCGTCCTGATCGTCGTCGAAATCGGCATCGTCGCCGTCCGCGATGTCGTGACCGTTCTCATGCGACTCGGAATCGGCCGGGATGCGGCGCGATGGTTTAACGGCGCCTGCGCCTGCGAACGACGCCGGCGCAATCGCCGAATCGTCCACCAGGTTCTGCACCGCCTTGATGCCGTGCTCGCGCAGGATGCGCTGGACGCCGCGAATGGTGTAGCCCTCGCCGTAGAGCAGGCGGCGAATTCCGCGCAGCAGATCGACGTCGTCGGGGCGGTAATAGCGCCGGCCGCCGCTCCGCTTCATGGGTTTAATCTGGGCGAACCGCGTTTCCCAGAATCGCAGAACGTGCGCCGGGATATCGAGGTCGTCGGCGACCTCGCTGATGGTCCGAAATGCATCCGGCGCCTTGTCCAAATGCATCCTCCCTTTCATCGCATGGCAATGAATCGCTGCCACCGCGAATCTATCGCGTTTTCACTCCAAGGGGAATTCGCTTCAAGCGAGAGGCGCGGCTTATGGGCAGGTTAAGCATCCGGCCCAGCGCGGCAGGCCCGACAATGCGTCAGTCTTGCTCCGCAGGTGCTGCCGCGCCATTGCCGGCGTTACCGTTGATACGCTGCTTCAGGATCGCCGACGGTTTAAAGACCATGACGCGCCGGGGCGAAATCGGAACTTCGGTTCCCGTCTTCGGATTGCGTCCGATGCGCTGGCCCTTCTTGCGCACCATGAAGGAGCCGAACGAGGACAGCTTCACCGTCTCGCCCTTTTCAAGGCAATCGGTGATTTCCTTCAGCACGAGTTCGACAAACGCGGACGACTCCGTACGCGACAGGCCCACCTTCTGGTAGACCGCTTCGCATAGATCGACGCGTGTGACTGTTTTTCCGGTTCCCGTCATCGCCTGCCCCAGTTCGGCGAACATTTTCGTTCCTGAAATTATGAGCTTAGAGCGCGAGGGTCAACACTGCTGATCGACCTAAGGCCAAGAAGTTCCTTTCAAATTTAGCGGACTTCCGGCTGCTATTGTCACCACCGAAGCAGTGCAGACCCCCAGGTGAAGCCCCCACCCATGGCTTCCAGCATGATGAGGTCATTGGCCTTGATGCGTCCATCGTCGGCAGCGGCTGCCAGTGCCAGGGGAATCGATGCCGCGGAGGTGTTGCCATGACGATCAACCGTCAGAACCACCTTCTCCGGCGCAATATGAAGCTTCTTGGCTGACGCATCGATGATCCGCTTGTTGGCCTGATGCGGAACCAGCCAGTTGATGTCATCGGCCGTCGTTCCCGTCGCCTCGAATGCATCGACGATCACATCGGTGATCATGCCGACGGCGTGCTTGAACACCTCGCGGCCTTCCATCCGCAGATGTCCCACCGTTTGCGTGCTCGAAGGTCCGCCATCGACGAACAGTTTGTCCTTGTGGCGGCCGTCAGAGCGCAGATGCGTGGTCAGGATGCCGCGATCAGACGTCTTGCCGGGCTGCGGTTGGGCATCGAGCACCACCGCGCCGGCACCGTCCCCGAACAGAACGCACGTGCCACGGTCGTTCCAGTCGAGGATCCGCGAAAACGTCTCGGCGCCGATCACCAGCGCGCGCTTGAAAGCTCCCGACTTGAGGAAATTGTCGGCTGTCGCGAGCCCGAAGATAAAGCCCGAGCAGACCGCCTGCAGGTCGAACGCGGCACCGTGATTGATGCCAAGCCCGTTCTGAATAGAAACTGCAGTCGCCGGAAACGTGTTGTCGGGCGTCGAGGTCGCCAGCACGATCAGATCGATCGACTGCGCGTCGATTCCGGCCTTGGCAATGGCCGCCTGCGCCGCCCTGAGACCGAGATGGGAGGTAAACTCGCCGTCCGCTGCGATGTGGCGCTGCCTGATCCCGGTGCGCTGAACGATCCATTCATCGGAGGTGTCGACCATCTTGGCCAGTTCGGCATTGGTCAAAATGCGCTCGGGCAGATAGGAGCCATAGCCAAGCACAACCGAACGCAACACAGTCACGAGACAGCCTCCTGCGCGTCCGGCGCCCGAGCAAGGGCGCCGCCGTCACGGTTGAGAGTTTGATTGATCTTGGTCAGGAGATCGTAGCGGACCATGTCATAGCCAACATCGACAGCCGAGGCAAAGCCTTCGGCATCGGTGCCGCCATGGCTCTTGATCACCACGCCGTTCAGCCCGAGGAAGACGCCGCCATTGACCTTGCGCGGGTCCATCTTGTCGCGCAGGGCGTTGAAGGCGCCGCGCGCGAACAGATAGCCGAGCCGGGAGCGCCAGGTCCGTCCCATGGCGCTGCGCAGATACTCGGCGATCTGGCGGGCGGTTCCCTCCGCACTCTTCAGCGCGATATTGCCGCTGAAACCCTCGGTGACGATGACGTCGGCGGCACCCTTCCCGATGCCGTCGCCCTCCACGAAACCGATGAAATCGAGCTGCGGCAGGTTCATGCTTCGCAGCAATTCCGCCGCGCCGCGGACTTCCTCGACCCCTTTGACTTCCTCAACACCGATATTGAGAAGCCCGACCGTCGGGCGCTCGAGATCGAACAGCACCCGGGCCATCGCGCTGCCCATGATCGCCAGCGACGCCAGATGCTGGGCATCACCGCCGATCGAGGCGCCGACATCGAGCACAACCGACTCACCGCGCACCGTCGGCCAGGCGCAGGCGATTGCCGGGCGATCGATGCCGGGCAGCATTCGCAGGTTGAACCGGGCCATCGCCATCAGCGCGCCTGTGTTGCCGGCCGATACCGCGACGTCGGCCTCGCCCTTTTTCACCGCATCGAGCGCAAGCCACATCGACGATGTCTTGCGGCCGCGGCGCAGCGCCTGGCTCGGCTTCTCGTCCATGGTGACCGCGACGTCGGTATGAAAGACGCGCGAGGCCGCCTTCATCGCCGGATGAGCGTCGAGTTGCTTGTTGATGAGCGCGCTGTCGCCGAACAGCAGAAACTCGGTGTCGGGGTGTCGGGTCAGTGAAATTCCCGCGCCGGGAACGACCACCGATGCGCCGAAGTCGCCGCCCATGGCGTCTAGCGCAATTCGAACCTTTTGCGGCATGGGTCGTTCCGGAAACCTGATCTTTTACGGCCGAATGGCTGACCGCAGCCGGGGCTGCAACAATAACGCTTCCCTGAGGCGATACAACATCTTGACCGGCCTGTCTTG
This sequence comes from Afipia sp. Root123D2, assembly GCF_001425835.1. Lineage (GTDB taxonomy): Bacteria > Pseudomonadota > Alphaproteobacteria > Rhizobiales > Xanthobacteraceae > Afipia. Next base: position 1,117,441 of record NZ_LMDP01000001.1, on the reverse strand, counting down.
ATCTTGACTGCATTCTCAAGCGAGGCCAGCCACGCAGCTGTGAGTCCTACTTTTTCTTAGGCTTTTGACCCGACTCCTGCGGCGGCGCGCCCTTGAGCGCCTTCAGCGCGGCAAACGGATGATCCTCGGGGTCGTCTGCGATCGGCGGCAGGTCGAAAACCGCATCCGGCTTGCGCGGATAGGGATCAATTCCCAAAAACAGAAAATCCGCCGCCAGACGGCCGAGATCGATGGCACCTCCGACAATCGGCTCCGGGGGGTCGGGAATTTCGAGATCGCCCTCCTCGCCCGACGCGGGCAGACGCGCATGCGAGACCGGCTCGTCGGATGGCGGCGCGAATGTCACGTCGACCGCCTCATCGATGTCGTTCTCGATCGGATCGAGCGTCACAACGCATGTCTGCCCGACCCGCGCCCGGACTCGTCCTACCACGTGCACCGTGCCGTTTCCCGTATGGGCCAGATCGAACGACGCGCTGGCGTCGCTGACGTCGCGCAGGCCGGCGAGCGCCGCCAGCGCCGCACGCTGCTTCGCATCGGCTTCGAGGACGACATGAGATCCGCCTTCGGGAATCTGCGCGATCATCACAGGGACGCTCCACGCGAGGTCCTTGCGGGGCGTTTTTTCAGCGGTGGGCTTGCCAGCCATCGGAGGTCCCTTGCTCATGATCGTTTCAGGATGCGCCAGCAGGCTGTGGCACGATCGGTTGCGGAAAATGCCACGTCCCCGCGGCCAGGGCCGCACCATCGGCCGGCGCGAGAGCCGCCACCACTGCCAGCACGTACCGCGCCAGCAAACGAGCGCTATCGGGGTGTGCGCCATTCAGGACATTGCGTCCGATGGACTGTGCGAGATCGTCCTCGCCGCCGGCGAGCGCCAGATCGTAAGCCGCCGTGCGGCCATAGAACGCCTCACCGAAGGCCTGCATCCGCTTCGGCACCGTCAGGTCCCCAACCCCCATCTCGCGCAGATTGCCGTCCATGTCCTCGCAGAAGCGGTCGAACAAGCCCTGTGACAGGCTGTCGCCGCCATCGGTCGTGCGCAGGTGCCGCAGCACCATCCACAAATGAAGCACCACCATATCGAAACGGCCGTCCACGGTGTCTCGAACGTTGAGGGTGGCGTAAAATGCCGGTTCTCGCGCTTGCGCCACGATCATGCCATAGATGGCTTCAATGGTGCCGCGCGACGGCAGGCTGGGATTCCTGAAGCGATTGAAGGGCCAAAGCATTTTCGGTTCCGATCGGGCCAGTCGCTGTCATCGGCGACACCCGGCCTGTTGCAATTGGAAGTCCTGCCGGGTACGTCAACCCTCCGCGCGATGCAAGAGGAAGGCGCAGTTTCTGCAATGACCTTGATCGTTCAAAAAACGTCGAAAGCCGGTGAAAACCGCCTCACCCGCCGGTCCGCGCTGCGGGCTGCGGCCGTGATTCTGACCGGCGCGACCCTTGCCGCCTGCACCGGCGAACAGTTCCAGAAGGGTTATATCCTTCCTCCGGGTGCGCTCGAACAGATTCCGATCGGCGCGAGCCAGGACCAGGTGCTGATCGTGATGGGCACCCCCTCCACCGTCGCCACCCTGAGCGGCGAGGTCTTCTATTACATCTCGCAGCGGTCCGAGCGGAAGGTCGCCTTCCTGCATCAGCAGGTCGTCGACCAGCGCGTGATCGCCATCTATTTCGACAAGGATCGCCGGGTGCAGCGGATCGCGAATTACGGCCTGCAGGATGGCCGCATCTTCGACTTTATCAGCCGCACAACACCGACCAGCGGTCAGGAGCTGAGCTATCTGACGCCGCTGTTCAAGATCATCAGTCCGCGCTGATTTTCATCGGTTCGAAAGACCACGCGACGCCGCAAACCTCGCATGATCGGCCGAGACGAACCGCTCACACCGCGGTCAGCCCTTGCTCGACGAATTTATAGCCGGCTTCCCAGCGCGCATGCTGCTCGGAATCCCTCGGATACGGGTTGTTGCGCGGCTCATTGTTGTAGCGCGCGAGTTTGCCCTGCTCGAACGGATCGCCATTATCTGCTGCCATGACATCGCTCCCTTGAATCGCAAGCCGTACGGTTCAAACCCATCAGCCAATAACGCAGCCAATGCGTCAGGTTTCCGCACGTCGATGTCAAAAACGCGGCGGTGCGTTCCGTCAAATTGTCACAAATCGGCAGCGATTCGCCGCGATCGCCCGCACAAACAAAAAGCCCGCGGCAAAACCGCGGGCTTTGATTGTTTCGAGATCGCTTGCGCTTAGTGCGCGAGGATCGCCAGCAGCAGCAGTGCCACGATGTTGGTGATCTTGATCATCGGGTTGACCGCCGGACCTGCCGTATCCTTGTAGGGATCGCCGACGGTGTCGCCGGTCACCGCCGCCTTGTGAGCGTCGGAACCCTTGCCGCCGTGATGGCCGTCCTCGATGTACTTCTTGGCGTTATCCCAGGCGCCGCCGCCCGAGGTCATCGAGATCGCGACGAACAGACCGGTCACGATCACGCCGAGCAACATCGCGCCGACCGCCGAGAACGCCGCCGACTTGCCGGCCGCACCGCCACCCGCGATCGCGTAGATCACGAAGTAGACGAAGATCGGCGACAGCACCGGGAGCAGCGACGGAATGATCATTTCCTTGATCGCGGCCTTGGTCAGAAGATCGACCGCCCTGCCGTAGTCCGGCTTGTCGGTGCCCTTCATGATGCCCGGCTTCTCGCGGAACTGACGACGCACTTCCTCGACGATCGCGCCGGCCGCACGGCCCACCGCGGTCATGCCCATCGCGCCGAACAGATACGGCAGCAGGCCGCCGAACAGCAGGCCGACAACCACGTACGGGCTGTTCAGGGAGAAGTCAGGCGACACGCCGGCGAAGTACGGATGGTTCGCGGAATCGGCGATGAAGAACTTCAGGTCCTGATTGTAGGCCGCAAACAGCACCAGAGCGCCGAGACCGGCGGAGCCGATCGCATAACCCTTGGTGACCGCCTTGGTGGTGTTGCCGACAGCATCGAGCGCGTCGGTGGCCTTGCGGACTTCCTTCGGAAGACCGGCCATTTCCGCGATGCCACCGGCGTTGTCGGTGACCGGGCCGAAGGCGTCGAGCGCAACGATCATGCCAGCCAGCGCCAGCATGGTGGTGGTCGCGATCGCGATGCCGAACAGACCTGCGAGGCTGTAGGTGATCAGGATGCCCGCGATGATGACGATCGCCGGCAGCGCCGTCGATTCCATCGAGATCGCGAGACCCTGAATGACGTTGGTGCCGTGACCGGTCACCGACGACTGGGCGATCGACTTCACCGGGCGGAAATCGGTGCCGGTGTAGTATTCGGTGATCCAGATGATCAAACCTGTCACCGCGAGCCCGACCACGCCGCACTCGAACAGCGCAAGGCCGGTGTAGTCGACGCCGGCGAGCGGGCCGAAGCCGATCAGCTGATGGATGACGAACGCAACGCCGACCAGCGACAGAACGCCGGTGGCGATCAGTCCCTTGTAGAGCGCGCCCATGATCGACTGACTGGCGCCGAGTTTGACGAAGAAGGTGCCGATGATCGAGGTGATGATGCAGATGCCGCCGATGGCGAGCGGCAGGGTCATCACGTTCGCCAGCAACGCCGACTTGGCGAAGAAGATCGCGGCCAGAACCATGGTCGCGACCGCGGTCACGGCGTAGGTCTCGAACAGGTCGGCGGCCATGCCGGCGCAATCGCCGACGTTGTCACCGACGTTGTCGGCGATGGTGGCCGGGTTGCGCGGATCGTCTTCCGGAATGCCGGCTTCGACCTTGCCGACGAGATCGCCGCCGACGTCCGCACCCTTGGTGAAGATGCCGCCGCCGAGACGGGCAAAGATCGAGATCAGCGATGCGCCGAAGCCGAGTGCCACCAGCGAGTCGATGACAACGCGGCTGTTGACCGCGAGGCCCGCGAACTGCGTGAGATAGATGAAGTAGAGCGTGACGCCGAGCAGCGCGAGACCCGCAACCAGCATGCCGGTGATGGCGCCGGCCTTGAAGGCGAGTTCAAGACCGCCGGCGAGCGACTTGGTCGCCGCCTGTGCGGTCCGGACGTTGGCGCGCACCGAGACGTTCATGCCGATGAAGCCCGCCGCGCCCGACAGCACCGCGCCGACCAGGAAGCCGATAGCAACGAGCAGACCGAGGAAGTAGGCCAGCAGGGCAAAGATCACGACGCCGACGACGGCGATCGTCATGTACTGGCGCTTCAGATAGGCCTGCGCGCCTTCGCGCACCGCCGCCGCGATCTCCTGCATCCGAGCGTTGCCGGCGTCGGCCGCGAGCACCGACGACGTCGCCCAGATGGCGTAAACAATGGAAAGTGCCCCCGCGAGCACAATCAACCATAATGCTGTCATTTAATTTGCCTCAGATTCTGCTGTTTTCCCCAACGCGCGTGCAGCCGCGAGTGCGGACAGCGCGAAAACGAGACAAGCCCCGCCAAATGGCCAAAACCGCCTCAATTCGGCGCGGACAATGCCAAAATCGTACCCCTGACGCAATGTTGCCAAAGGCCTAGATCGCGCTTTTTGGGAGGTTCAAATTTCGCCCCGCAGGAACGCGGCCGCGGCCGCGAAAAATCGTCAAAAATGGCTGTAGGACAAGCGTTTCAGGACGACCGGCTGCCCTGCTCCGTCAACGAAGCCAGGCTCTTGTGACCCCGCCACAATGCGGCCGATCACCGTCACAGGAACCTGCGCGGTGCGCGCGGCCCCGACAAACGCCTCCCACCGATTCTCGGGGACGGTGCAGAGAATCTCGTAGTCGTCTCCACCCCCCAGCACGGTTTCGAGATCGGCCGCGCCCTGCACCAGAGCCCTGATCGCAACAGGCGACAGCGGTACCGACACCAGTTCGACCAGAGCGGAGACACTGGACGCCCTGCATAGCTTGGCGAGATCACCCGCGAGGCCGTCCGAGACATCCATCGCGGCACTGGCGTGATCGCGCACCGCCGCGGCGAGCGCATTGCGCGGCTGCGGGACCCGGTAGCGACCAATCAGCGCATCGCGGCTTGCGGGATCGTCCGCAACCATCACAGCCGCACTGCCTTTCTGCAAAACCTTCAGACCGAGCGCCGCATCGCCGATCGTGCCGGTGACGGCGACGAGGTCGCCCACCCTGGCGCCATCACGCCGGACCATCTTGCCGGGCGGGACGCGCCCGAATGCAGTGATCGAGATCATCGCCGGTCCGGGTGTGGACACCGTATCGCCTCCGAGCAGCGGGCATTTGAATTGCGCCGCATCCTCACCGAGCGCGTGGGCGAACGGCGCCAGCCATGCATCGCTGATCTCACGCAATGCCAACGTCAGAACGAAACCGGCGGGCAACGCGCCCTTGGCGGCGAGATCCGACAGGTTCACCCGCAGCGCTTTTTGCGCGACGGTTTGCGGCGGATCGTCGGGCAGAAAATGAACGCCCTCGACGATGGCGTCGGTCGTCACCACGAGGTCGTCGCCAGTCGATTTCAGGGTTGCGGCATCATCGATCAAGCCGAGCGCACCGGCATCGGTGGCCAGCGGCCGGAAGTAGCGCCCGATCAGGTCGTCTTCGGCAGAGGCCATTTTAGGTTGGATCCAGCCATACCGCTATTTTCGACATCGCCGGGCTCGCCCCGGCCATCCACGTCCTAACGAGTATCCCAAGACGTCGGCGCCCGGCACAAGGCCAAGCATGACAATTCCGGTATCAGAACTCGCTTGCGCGGAACTGACGCGCGATCTGGTCGAGCACCGCATTGACCAGACCGGTTTCCTCACCTTCAACGAAGGCCTGGGCAACATCGACGTATTCCTTGATGACCACGCGCGCCGGCACATCCTTGCGGTGATCGAGTTCATAAGCGCCGGCCCGCAGCACCGCGCGCAGGATGGCGTCGATCCGCTTTAGCGGCCAGCCCTTTGACAGCGCCTCGTCGAGCAGCAGATCGAGCTTGTTCTGGTCGCGCACCACGCCCGCGACCACGTCGCGAAAGAACGCCGCTTCCGCAGGCAGATACTTGTCGCCCTCGACCTCGTTACCGAGCCAATGGCTTTCGAACTCGGCGAAGATGTCGTTGATGCCCGCGCCGGCGATGTCCATCTGGTACAGCGCCTGCACCGCCGCCAGCCGCGCCGCGCCGCGCCGGTTGGCTTTCTTCTCGGCGGTCTTTGGAGCTTCGGCCATCAGGGTTTCGCCAGACGGCGCTTGATGCGGATCATCGCCACGGCGGCGCGCGCCGCGTCGCCGCCCTTGTTCAGTTCGCTGACCCGCGCCCGCGCCCACGCCTGCTTTTCGTCGTTTACGGTGACGATGCCGTTGCCGAGCGGCAGGCTGCGCGCCACCGACATATCCATCAAGGCGCGTGCGGATTCCATCGAGACCACCTCGAAATGGATGGTGTCGCCGCGGATCACGCAGCCGAGCGCAATCGCGCCGTCATAGGAACGGCCCTTCTTCATCGCCGCATCGAGCGCGATGGCGACCGCCGACGGAATTTCCAGCGCGCCGGGAACGCTGATCACGTCGTAACCGACACCGGCGGCGTTCAATTCAGCAACAGCGCCCTCGAGCAGAGCATCCTGAATATCGTCGTAGAAACGCGCTTCCACGATCACCACGCGGGCGCCGCTGATATCGGTATCGTCCTTCAATTGCGCCCGGCGCGGCTCGGCCATGGTGTCGTTCCGTCAATCTCGAATGATAGGGTTCGGCGCGGTTGTAGCTGTCGCGCCATGTAAAGCCAAGCCGCTAGAACTCCGGTATGGCAGCCATTACTTCATTTCGGTCAGCCGCGCGGCGTAACGGGCCATCAGGTCGATTTCAAGGTTGACCTCGGAGCCTTCCCGCCAGTCGCCCAGCGTCGTCACCTGCAACGTATGCGGGATAATGAGCACCGAAAACACATCATCCACGGCGGTGTTGACCGTCAGCGATACGCCGTCGAGCGTCACCGAGCCTTTGGCGGCGATAAACCGCGCCAGTTGGCGCGGCGCGCGCAGTTCGAACTTCGCCATGTCCGGCAAGTCGGTGCGCGAGACGATGGTCGCGATGCCATCGACATGGCCCGCGACGATGTGGCCGCCGAGTTCATCGCCGATCTTCAGCGCACGCTCGAGATTGAGACGCGTTCCTTCCTTCCAGTCTTGTGCCGTGGTCATGCGCAGCGTTTCGGCGGCGGCATCGACATCGAACCATGTTCGTCCCTGCTCGACGCCCGACTGCACCACCGTGAGACAGACACCGTTGCAGGCGATCGATGCGCCATCGGCGATTGTCGTCTGATCGTAGGCGCACGAAATCCGCAGCCGGTGCAGTTGCCCCTGCGCCGTCGGTTTGAAGCTGGCGATATGACCCACGTCGGTAACGATGCCGGTGAACATACTTTTCTCTTTGTTTGCCCCTGATCTGATCGGAAAAACCGGTTTCCATTTTTCCGGATCAGAGGCGGCGCTCGTAGATGGTCAGTGTATCTCGATCCAGCGTTTCGGTAGCACGCACACGCCAGCGTGGCGACTGCGTGATGACAGAGAAGGGTTGCGTATCGAGCGCAGCCACGCCGCCCAAGCCAATCTCCTGCGGTCCGCGCAGCAGCCAGATCTCGTCGACCAGACCGGCCGCGAGAAACGAGGACGCCACTCGTGCGCCACCTTCGACCATCAGCCGCGTAATCCCCTTCTCCGACAGCGCGTTTGAAACGGCCTGAAGATCGAGACCGGGCGGCGTCTCCGTCGTCGCGACCCGCATGATCTGCGCACCCGCCCCGCCGAGCTTCATCGCAGCCCGCGCATCCGACGTGCTCGATGTCATCACCCATAGTGGTGTCTCGCGCGCCGAATGAATAAGCCTGCTATCACCCGGCAGCCGCAGCGCACGGTCGAGTACGATGCGCACCGGCGACCGCTTTTCCAGACCCGGCAAGCGGCAGGTCAACAGCGGATCGTCCGCCAGCACGGTGCCGATGCCGACCAGGATGGCGTCGCTCTGCGCGCGCAGCAGATGGACGCGCGCTTTTGCAGTCTCGCCGGTGATCGCGACCGGCCGGTGACCAGCGGCAGCAATCCTGTCGTCGGCCGACACCGCCAGCTTGAGCAACACATGCGGGCGCTTTTCGCGCACCCGCAGGAAATGTCCGGCATGATCGCGCGCGGCTTCTTCGGTGCAGAGGCCGACCTCGACCGCGATGCCGGCAGCACGCAGCCGGGCGTGTCCCTGCCCGGCGACTTCCGGATTGGGATCCTCGACAGCGGAAACAACGCGCGCAATGCCCGCCGCGATAATCGCATCGGCGCACGGCGGCGATTTGCCGACATGCGAGCATGGCTCCAGCGTGACATAGAGCGTCGCGCCGCGCGCGGCTTCGCCTGCCCGTGCCAGCGCTTCCGGCTCAGCATGGGGCCGCCCGCCGGATTGGGTCCAGCCACGCCCGACGATCACACCATCTTTGACGATGACCGCCCCGACAGCGGGATTGGGCCAGGTGCGGCCCTGCCCGCGCCGCCCGAGCGCCAGCGCGAGTTGCATGAAGCGTTGATCGGATGTCATCGGCGGCAATGACGACCGCGACCGGTCATTTCCGCAAGGCCGCCGCGCGTGGATCGTCGTCGCCGGACAGTTCACCGAGCACGGCTTCGAAATCCTTGGCCTCGCGGAAATTGCGATACACGGATGCGAAGCGGACATAAGCGACGTCGTCGAGCTGGCGCAGATGCTCCATCACGATTTCGCCGATCACCTCCGACGAGACTTCGGATTCGCCGCCGCTCTCGAGCTCGCGGACGATAGCGGACACCATCTTCTCGACACGCTCCGGATCGACCGGCCGCTTGCGCAGTGAGATTTGCACCGAGCGCACCAGCTTGTCGCGATCGAACGGGACCCGGCGGCTGTTGCGCTTGATGACGGTCAGTTCGCGAAGCTGCACGCGCTCGAACGTGGTGAAGCGGAAATTGCACGCCATGCAGACGCGCCGCCGCCGGATCACGGCCGAATCTTCAGTCGGCCGGGAATCCTTCACCTGAGTGTCGAGACTGTTGCAGCTTGGGCAACGCATCGGCGGAAACCTTCTGGGTTACCCTTATTGGTAAATCGGAAAACGGCTGGTCAGAGCCTTGACCTTCTCTTTCACCGCCGCCTCGACGCCGGGGGCCTTGCCGTCTTCCGACTGCGCCACCGCGTTGAGCACCTCGGCGATCAGCGTGCCGACCTGCTTGAATTCGGCAACGCCGAAACCGCGCGTGGTCGTCGCCGGCGTGCCAAGACGGAGGCCTGAGGTGACGAACGGCTTTTCGGGATCGAACGGAATGCCGTTCTTGTTGCAGGTGAGGCCCGCACGCACGAGCGCCTTCTCGGAGATGTTGCCCTTGAGGCCCTTCGGCCGCAGGTCGACCAGCATCAGGTGATTGTCAGTGCCGCCGGAGACGATCTCGAAACCGTTGGAGCGCAGCGTTTCCGCAAGCGCCTTCGCGTTTTCGACGACGTTCTTCGCGTAAATCTTGAAGTCCGGTTGCAGCGCTTCCTTGAAGGCCACCGCCTTGGCGGCGATGACGTGCATCAGCGGCCCGCCCTGCAGGCCGGGGAAGATCGCCGAGTTGAGCTTCTTGGCGATCGCTTCGTCGTTGCTCAGGATCAGGCCGCCGCGCGGTCCGCGCAGCGACTTGTGGGTCGTCGTCGTCGTGACGTGCGCGTGCGGCACCGGCGAGGCATGGACGCCGCCAGCCACGAGGCCGGCAAAGTGCGCCATGTCGACCATGAGGTAGGCGCCGACGCTGTCGGCGATCTCACGGAAGCGCTTGAAGTCCCACGCCCGCGAATAGGCCGAACCGCCCGCAATGATCAGCTTCGGCTTGATCTGTTCGGCCTGCTTGGCCACTTCATCCATATCGATGATCTGGTCCTCGCGACGCACGGTGTAGTGCGCCGGCTTGAACCATTTGCCGGACATGTTGACCGGCGCGCCGTGAGTGAGATGGCCGCCAGCAGCAAGGTCGAGGCCCATGAAGGTGTCGCCCGGCTGCAGCAGCGCGAGGAACACCGCCTGGTTCATCTGGCTGCCGGAGTTCGGCTGAACGTTGGCGAAGCCGGCACCGAACAGTTTCTTGGCGCGTTCGATCGCGAGCGTCTCCGCCACGTCGACCCATTCGCAACCGCCGTAATAGCGCGCGCCCGGATAGCCTTCCGCGTACTTGTTGGTCATCACCGAGCCTTGCGCCTCAAGGACGGCGCGGCTGACGATGTTCTCCGACGCGATCAGTTCGATCTCGTGGCGCTGGCGACCGAGTTCGCCCGTGATCGCGGCTGCGATCTCAGGATCGGCGTCGGCGAGCGAGGCCGTGAAAAACGAGTCGGGAGCGGAAGCAGTTTTGGCAGAAGAGCTCATGAGCGAAATGTCTCCACCGCCGCGGCCCTTCGGCTGGGCGCGGACGGCTCAATCTGGGAGCAATTTCAGGCGGAAAACCGGTTTGGTTGCCCTGGCCTCGCTCCGGGTGACGGTCGGAAGCAGCGCGTGCGGGATATCATATCCGGCCCCGGCGGCCAAGTTCTGGCACCCACGGCCGGCTATTTATGCCAGATATAGCGCCCGGCAACCACGACCGGGCGCGTTTGGCGGGCGATTTGGCCGCCAAAGCACGAAAATGCAAAAGAGACCTGCCGCGAACGGCGGCTGTACGCCCTTGCCCGCGCAACCGTTCCTAGAAACGGGCGCATAAGAACACCACGTTCAGCGAACACGCCGCCAGCAAAACGAGCATCAAAGCGACCTGCACACGGTCGCGGGTTGTTTTGAGAATCGTCTTCATCATTCGAGAATGATGGAAAGAGTCCGGTCAAGAGTCTCGGGCTTTATTTTTGGCTTTGCGCGCGCGGGATTCAGGACTCGTTTACGAGTCGATTCCCTTTCAAACCGCCCTGCCGCCGGTGATGCGGGACGCCGCCTCAGAGGAATCCGACGACGAACCGTATGCCGCCGGTCACCACCGCCGCTGACAGCACCGCGAACATCGCGTCGCCCGCCAGCTCCAGCACATAGGGGTCGCTGCCGACCATCCAGTCGTGAATCTTGCGCCGCATGGTATCACCCGATTGGGATGAAGAAGGTTGATCCCATCGCCAACAGCAAAGCAGGAATTTGGTTCCCGGCCTTCCGGCACCAACTGCGCGGACGGGCGAGCGCCGGGCACGCCTTCGAAAAACACCCGATCCCGGGGGAACAAATGGGCCGCCACGGTATTGCCCCTTTTTATCGGGGGTTCCGCATGAAACTTATCGAGGCCATCGCCGAGGACAACCGGCTCTATTACCCGGTCGCCTTCGCGCTCGTGGTGCTGATGTTCAGCCTGATCCTGTAGCCGCGTTTCGCGATCCGGCGCTTTCCCGCGGGACGGCGCGGCCAGCCTGCAAAAACAAAACCGGCCCCCGCGAGGGAGCCGGCGAGATCGCACTTCATCCCGCGCCAGGGGAATCTCGCGCAAGATCGTGCCGTGTGCGTCTTGGGCGCACTTCGGCGTAAGCCAGGGAGGGCTGGCTGAATAGAAGACGGGCTGCCGGTCTTGCGCCGGCTTGGCCCCATTTTCAGAAAATGCTCAGAGCCGATACAGGATCTGGTCGGTCCAGAAGCGCTCGAGACGGTGCAGCGACTTGTTCAGGGTCGCGAACTCCTCGTTCGAGATGCCGCCGACCTGCTCCACCGTCTTGACGTGCTTCTGATAAAGCGCGTCTACGATGTGGCGGACCTCCTGGCCCTGCGCGGTGAGACGGATGCGGACCGAACGGCGATCGACGCGCGAACGCTGATGATCGAGGAAGCCCATCTCGACGAGCTTCTTCAGATTGTAGGACACGTTCGAGCCGAGATAGTAACCGCGGGTGCGCAGTTCACCGGCGGTCAATTCCTTGTCGCCGATGTTGTAGAGCAGCAGCGCCTGCACCGAGTTGATATCGGCGCGGCCGCGACGATCGAATTCGTCCTTGATGACGTCGAGCAAACGGCGATGCAGCCGTTCGACGAGCGTCAGTGCTTCGAGATAAAGAGGCTGGATCGGCGCGGCGGAATCGCGACCGACGGTTTCAACCGCCGTAGCTGCGGCTTTCATCATGACACTTCCCCTGTTGTCGTTTTACGACTTATTCGACGAAACTTTTGTCCCGCCTGATAGCCAGAACGTAAGGGCAGCGTTTGAAGATCAGCTTAAACAACAGCATAAAGAGAAGGTTTATTTGAATCGGTAAACGATCGATTTAGCCCGTGATTTCAGGGCTTTTTGTTACTTTCGATTCACGCTATCGGCCCTGCGTTCACGCTTCGTCACGTGATCTGTCGCATTCCAGAACACCGATCGCTCAAATTTGAAAGATTCTGTTGATCATCATGGCGGCCGCTCCCGGGCCGCCATCCAGGCCAGCGCCAGATAAATGACCAGCAGCACGAGCGCGAGAATAACGACGAGATAATTGCTGCCGTAGATCGCCGGAAACATCAGCTCGATCACCGCCATCGACACCACGGATGTCAGCCACACCACCGCGCCCCACGGCGTCGCCAGCCACAAGCCGACAGCAGCGACCAGTTCGATCACCGCGAAGTAAACTGTTGCGCTTTGCCATTGCGTGGTCTGCACTTCGAACGCGGTGTCTTCGCTGCCGATGAAGCCGGTGATTTCAGCCCAGTGATAGAGTCCTTTCGCCATCGCGATCACCGCCATGATGCGAAGAAACAAAACCAGCCGCGACGTCCAGGCATTGCCGCCGGTTTCGGTGTCTTCCGGCACCGGCGAACCGCCGCTGATCTGCTCGCGCGATTCCGCGGCGGATCCGAAGACATGGACCATGCGCGTTTTCATCGAAGGGCGGGATTCGGTGTTCATTGGATCGGAGTCTTGGTCTGCCGGGGCGACAAAATCAATCCGCTTGTTCGGATGGCGGCGAAAGCGCGGGCCTGGCTGGCTAAACGGGCAAGGCCTGCGCAGGTCCCCGCCGGGTTTGCGCGCAAAACGTGCGGCAAATCGGGATTCCACATCGGGGGCAAAATGCTCTAGAACCCATCGAGACAAGGAGACCCGGCAATGGCGATCAAATTTGGGCGGCCGATCGAAATGCGCGACGAACCGCGCGGCGTGACAAGCGCCTCCCCAGCGCTGGATCTACCGATCCGCCCGCGCCGCAACCGCAAGTCCGAATGGGCGCGCCGGCTGGTGCAGGAAAATGTTCTCACCATCAACGATCTGATCTGGCCGCTGTTCGTGGTCGACGGCCACAACACGCGCACGCCGGTTGCCTCGATGCCGGGAGTCGACCGCATCACTGTCGATCAGTGCGTGCGCGACGCCGAGCGCGCGATGAAACTCGACATCCCGTGTATCGCCCTGTTCCCGTTCACCGACCCGTCGCTGCGCGACGAAACCGGCTCCGAGGCGCTCAACGCCAACAACCTCGTCTGCCAGTCAGTGCGTGCGATCAAGAAGGAATTTCCCGACCTCGGCGTGCTGTGCGACGTCGCGCTCGATCCGTTCACCAGCCACGGCCACGACGGGCTGCTGCGCGGCGACAAGATCCTCAACGACGAGACCGTCGCCGTGCTGGTGCGCCAGGCGCTGGTGCAGGCCGAAGCCGGCTGCGACATCATCGCGCCCTCCGACATGATGGACGGCCGCGTCGGTGCCATTCGCGAAGGGCTCGACCGCGCGGGCTTTCTCGATGTGCAGATCATGGCTTACGCCGCGAAGTATGCGTCGGCGTTTTACGGCCCGTTCCGCGACGCCATCGGCTCGTCGAAAACGCTGACCGGGGACAAGCGCACCTACCAGATGAACCCGGGTAATTCCGACGAAGCGTTGCGCGAGGTCGAACTCGATATCGCCGAGGGCGCCGACATGGTGATGGTCAAGCCGGGCCTGCCCTATCTCGACATCGTGCGGCGCGTGAAGGACACCTTCGCGATGCCGACCTTCGCCTATCAGGTGTCGGGAGAGTACGCGATGATCGCCGGTGCCGCCAACAACGGCTGGATCGACGGCGACCGCGCGATCATGGAAAGCCTGCTCGCCTTCAAGCGCGCCGGCGCCGACGGCGTCCTCACCTACTTCGCCGCCTATGCGGCGGAAAAGCTGCGCACCCAACGCTAGGTTCAAGGGCATAGCCGTCTAAAAAGCAGTGACGTCTTCGTGGCGGCAGCGCCATAACTTTTTCTCCATGTGAGCCTAACTCGTCTTGCGCGCCTCCGGCGGCATCGCCATGTGCGCTTAAGTCCGTCCCGACGGGACGAGAGGGAGAGCGAGCATGTCCGACACCAGAAACTCCGGCAACGGCGGCGCCACCTGGCGCAACGACCCGTCCGGTGCGCGTGCCCCCGCCTACGATCCGTGGCTGAATGCCGAACTGTTCCGCGGCGTTCTGACCAAGCGTTTCATCGCGTTCCTGATCGACCTGGTCGTGCTGTCGATTCCGATCATCCTTGCCGTCATCTTCATCACGCTGTTCGGCGTGGTGACGCTCGGGCTCGGCTGGTTCCTGTTCTGGCTGATCTCGCCGTTCTCGGTGATCTGGGCGCTGATCTATTACGGCGCCTCGCTCGGCGGAAAGCATGGCGCGACCATCGGCATGCGGACCATGGGCGTGGAGATGCGGACCTGGACCGGCGAGCGGCCGTACTTTCTGCTCGGGGCAACCCATGCCGTGCTGTACTGGATCTCGGTGTCGTTCCTGACTCCGTTCATCGTCCTGGTCGGCCTGTTCAACGGCCGCCGCCAGTTGCTGCACGACATGGTTCTGGGAACCGTGATCATCAACAGTTCCGTCCCGATGCCGGTGGTCCAGACCACCCGGCCCGGCTGAACCGCCTGAACCGCGTGGACTGTCTGGCGAGTTGACGGTCCGCGCGCGCGGCGCGATGCTGGCGTTCCGAATGGGAGTGCGAATCTGCTCCCGGCAGGCGATGGAGCGCATTCCCGAACCGACTTGAACGAGGTTGACGGCCACACGTGACCCAGCACTCGCGCAATACGCCGCAATTCTACCTGACGGCGCCGTCGCCCTGCCCCTATCTGGAGGGCAAGCAAGAGCGCAAGGTTTTCACGCATCTCGTGGGCGACAAGGCCGCCGATCTCAACGACCTGCTGACCCATGGCGGCTTCCGCCGCAGCCAGTCGATCGCCTATCGTCCGGCCTGCGATCAGTGCCGCGCCTGCGTCTCGGTGCGGGTGATCGCCAATGAATTCCGCCCGTCGCGCAACTTCCGCAAGGTCCTCGCGCGCAACGCCGACATCGTCAGCGAATTGCGCAGCGCGGTGCCCTCGTCCGAACAGTATTCCGTGTTCCGCGCCTATCTCGACGAGCGCCATCGCGATGGCGGCATGGCCGACATGACCGTGCTCGACTATGCGATGATGGTCGAGGACAGCCACGTCCCGACCCGCATCATCGAATATCGCCGCCGCAACGCGGACACCGGCATCACCGGCCGCGGCGGCGATCTGGTCGGCGTGGCGCTGACGGACATTCTCGGCGACGGCCTGTCGATGGTCTATTCGTTCTTCGAGCCAGCCGAACAGGACCGTTCATTCGGCACCTTCATGATCCTCGATCACATTTCGCGCGCCCGGCGGATGGGATTGCCCTACGTCTATCTCGGCTACTGGATCGAAGGTTCGAAGAAGATGGACTACAAGGGCCGCTTCCTGCCGCAGCAGCGGCTCGCACCGAGCGGCTGGCTGCGCGTCGACGCCACCGGCACGGTTGCACCCGAGCCGCAGGATTGATTTTTCAAGATGGCGGTATCGTGCTGGTCATCATGCTGCTGGGTGACGGCCCGCGCCGCTTCAACGAGATCAAGCGTATGATCGGCGGCATCTCGCAGCGGACGCTGACGCTGACGCTACGGGGGCTAGAACGGGACGGGCTGGTGACGCGCACGGTCTTTCCAACCATCCCGCCGCGCGTCGACTACGAACTCACGGAGCTTGGGCGCTCGCTGCGTCAGCCGGTACAGAATCTCGGTCAGTGGGCGTTCACGAACCTGCCCGAAATCCAAAACGCGCGCGAAAAATTCGATCGCAACGCCAAGGGCGATTGATCCACGATCATCAGCCGGTGATGAAATCCACCACCAGCTTCGCATTCAGCGCAATCACGATCGCTGCCGTCAGTCCGGCGGCGGCGGTGAGCCAGCGCGGCGCAATGAAGGTCCCCATCTTGGCCTTGCTCGCCGTGAACATCACCAACGGCACAATGGCGAACGGCAGTTGCAGGCTCAGGATCACCTGACTGAGGATCAGCAGCTGCGCCGTGCCCCTCTCACCGTACCAGATCGTCACCAGCGCCGCCGGCACAATGGCGATGGCGCGGGTAATCAACCGGCGCAGCCACGGCGCGACCTTGATGTTGATAAAGCCTTCCATCACGATCTGGCCGGACAGCGTCGCGGTCACCGTCGAATTCAGGCCGCAACACAACAGTGCGATACCGAACAGAGTCGGCGCGATGGCCGAACCCAGCATCGGCGACAGCAGCGCGTGCGCCTTGTCGAGTTCGGCGACGTCGGTATTGCCCGACGCGTGGAAGGTCGACGCCGCGAGGATCAGAATCGAGGCATTGATCAGCAGCGCCAGGCACAGCGCGATGGTGGAATCGATGGTGGCGAACTTGATCGCCTCGCGCTTTTCGCCTTCGCTGTGGCCGTAGCCACGGGTCTGCACCAGACCAGAGTGCAGATAGAGGTTATGCGGCATCACCGTCGCGCCGAGAATGCCAAGCGCGAGATAGAGCATGTCGCGATTGGCGACGATTTCGGTGGTGGGCGCGAATCCGCGGATCACCGCGCCCCAATCCGGATCGGCCATCGCGATCTGGGTCGCGAAGCACGCCGCAATGACGCCGAGCAGCGCGACCACGAAAGCTTCGATCCAGCGGAAGCCGAGCACCTGCAATGCGAGAATGAGAAAAACATCGAGCGCGGTGATCAGCACGCCGATCTCGAGCGGAATCCCGAACAGCAGATTGAGGCCGATGGCGGTGCCGATGATTTCGGCAAGGTCGGTGGCGCTGATGGCGATTTCGGCCAGCAGCCACAGCGGCCACGACACCCACTTCGGATAGGCATCACGGCAGGCCTGCGCCAGATCGCGCCCGGAGCCGACGCCGAGCCGCGCGCATAGCGCCTGCAGGATGATCGCCATGATGTTGGAGATCAGCGCAACGGCGAGCAGTGCGTAGCCAAACTTCGAGCCGCCGGCCAGCGAGGTCGCCCAGTTGCCGGGGTCCATATAGCCGACCGCGACCAGGTAGCCGGGGCCGAGGAATGCCGCCAGTTTGCGCCAGAACGACCCGGTCCGGGCGACGCGGATCGACCCGAACATGTCGGCTAGCGACGGTTCGCCCCGTGCCGAACGCCAGCCGCCCGGGAGGGCCTCTGCGGTCGGTTGCGCAACGGTTGAGTGGTTCCGGCGGGGCGGAATTCCGGTCGGGGAGAAATCCATGCGCTCAATATGCCAGCTGCCGCCTCTTGTTGCAAGTGATTTGCAACAGCGGATATCAGCCGCGCTACCCCGCCGGGGGCCGCCCGTTGAAAGACCGGCTTCGTCCTGTACGTTCAACCGGCGAACCAAAGGAATCCGACAATGGGAAAACTGGAACACCCGCATCCAGCCGGGCTTCTGCAGAATCCGGCTTACTCGCACGTCGTCGTGGCGTCGGGAGCGCGCACGATCTACACGGCGGGCCAGGTTGCGATTGATGAGCACGGCGCGCTGGTCGGCGACGGCGACCTCGCCGCACAGACGACCCAGGTGATGCACAACGTCGGACGGGCACTCGCCGCGGCCGGTGCGAGCTTCAACGATGTGGTCAAGATCACGACCTACGTGGTGAACTATCAGCCCGAACACCGGATGATCGTCGGGAAAGCGCGAGCACCTTTCTTCGCGAACATGACACCGCCAGCGAGCACTCTCGTCGGCGTGGCCGCCCTTGCGATGCCGGGATGGCTCGTCGAGATCGAGGCTATCGCGGTGACCGGCTGACAACGAGCGACGACCGCAGCCTCACACGGATGAACTTCCCCCGCCCTCCGTTTCGAAATCTCCGGATTGCGGAGGCGCGACCGGAGTGAACTGGCAACGGTCGGGCTTGAGGTCGATCAGCGGCGTGCCATCGAGGCAATCGAGGCCGCGCACCAGCACGGTGTTGCCTTCGACCCCGATGAATTTGGCAACCGACGTCCCGATCGGATTGGGCCGCACCGGCGAGCGCAGCGAAAAGGTTCCGTGCAGATTCGTGTCGCTGGCCGGGCTTTGCAGCACGAGGTCGCGCCGCGACTCATGCAGCCAGTACAGCACCTCGACTTGCGTGAATCGCTCGATGCCCTTCAGCGCCGGCACCCATGGATCGAAAATCTCGATCCGGCACACCGGCCCGTCGTGCCGGCCCTGCCGTGGCGTTTTCATCCGATCGCTCCATGGCGTGTGGATGCGTCCGATGAACACCAGTCCGGCGTCGGTCGCCGGCGGTGGCGTCACCGCCACTTCGCCCTCGCGGATTTCGTTGTAACGAACCATGTCACGCATTCCTTCAAGCAGACGCGCACAGCGTACTGTGAGGAACGCGGACCGTCACCCGATCTTCTTGCCGAACTTGTTCGACGTCGGGAAGCCACGCGGCGGCAAGCGGCCGGCATCGGCACGGTTGCCGCGCCACTCGGTCAATTCTTTCCAACTTGCGCTGAACTCGCGTCCCGCCGAATCCCGCCAGGTCAGGCCGTCCTTGGCGACAAAGGTGATCACGTCCGACAGGCCGCCGTTCTTGTAGCGTTGCAGCCGCACGCCGCGGCCCCGCGCCATTTCCGGCACCTGATCGAGCGGGAATACCAGCATCTTGCGGTTTTCGCCGATCACGGCAACGGTGTCGCCGGCAACCTCGGTCAAGGCCGCCGCTTCATTCGGCGAGGTGACATTCAGCACCTGCTTGCCCTTGCGGGTATTGGCGACGCAATCATCCTCGTTGACGACAAACCCCTGCCCGTCATGGCTCGCCACAAGGAACTTGCGGCCTCCGGTATTGACGAACAGCGACACGATGTTGGCGTCGCCCTCCATGTCGATGAACATGCGGATCGGATCGCCATGGCCGCGTCCGCCCGGCAGCTTCTGCGCATCGAGCGTATAGAAACGCCCGTTGGTGGCGAACAGCATCAGCTTCGAAGTGCTTTCGGCGAAGAACGCGTAGCCGAGACTGTCGTCGGTCTTGAACGACAGGTTTGACAGATCCTCGACGTGGCCTTTCAGCGTGCGGACCCAGCCCTTGTCGGACACCACGACCGTGATCGGCTCACGCTCGACCAGCGCTTCCTCGATGGCGGCGAGATCGTGCTCCGGCGCGTCTGCAAACTGGGTGCGGCGCTTGCCGAGCGGCGTCTTCGGCCCGAAGGTATCGCGCACCTTCCTGATGCCCTCGCCGACCTTCTTCCACTGCTCGTCCTCGGAAGCGATCACCGCCTTGAGGCTTTTCAGCTCGGCGCGCAGATTCTTGTCCTCGCCGCGGATTTCCATTTCCTCGAGCTTGCGCAAGCTGCGCAGGCGCATGTTGAGGATCGCGTCGGCCTGCACGTCGGTGAGCTTGAAGGTCCTGATCAACACCGGCTTCGGCTCATCCTCGGTGCGGATGATCTTGATGACCTTATCGAGGTTCAGATAGGCGATCAGATAGCCGCCCAGCACTTCGAGACGGTTCTCGATCTGGACCTTGCGGTAATTGGCGCGGCGCAGCAGCACGTCGCGCAGATGATCGAGCCATTCGCGCAAACATTCCGCAAGGCCAAGCACCTTGGGGATGCGGCCCTTCACCAGCACGTTGAGATTGAGCGAGATACGGCTTTCAAGCTCAGTCTGCTTGAACAGCGTCTCCATCAGCACTTCTGGATCGACGTTGCGCGACTTCGGCTCGATGACGATGCGCACGTCTTCCGCCGACTCGTCGCGAATGTCACCGACCAGCAGCAGCTTCTTCTCGTTGAGCAGTTCGGCGATGCGTTCGATCAGGCGCGATTTCTGCACCAGCCACGGAATTTCGGTGACGACGATATTCCAGGTGCCGCGCGCGCCCTCTTCCTGATGCCACTTGGCGCGAACGCGAAACGCGCCGCGGCCGGTGGTGTAAGACTCGGCGATCGCATCCTGGGAGTCGACGACGATGCCGCCGGTCGGAAAATCCGGACCCTTGACGTAGCGCAGCAGGCCGCGCGTCTTCGTCGCCGGTTTGTCGATCAAATGCAGCGCGGCGTCGCACAGCTCAGCGGCATTGTGCGGCGGGATCGCGGTAGCCATGCCGACCGCGATGCCCTGCGCGCCGTTGGCCAGAAGATTCGGAAACGCGCCCGGAAGAACCACCGGCTCTTTCGTCTGGCCGTCGTAGTTGGCGCGGAATTCGACCGCGTCCTCGTCGATGCCTTCGAGCAGCAGCCGCGCGACCTCGGTCATGCGCGCTTCGGTGTAGCGGTAAGCGGCCGGGTTATCTCCGTCGATGTTGCCGAAATTGCCCTGCCCGTCGATCAGCGGATACCGCGAAGCGAAATCCTGCGCGAGGCGCACCAGCGCGTCGTAGATCGACTGGTCGCCATGGGGATGGAACGAGCCCATCACGTCGCCGACGATCTTGGCGGACTTCTTGAACGGAGTACCCGGGTCGAGCCGCAGCAACCGCATCCCGTACAGGATACGGCGATGGACCGGCTTCAGGCCGTCGCGCGCATCCGGCAACGCCCGGTGCATGATGGTCGAGAGCGCATAAGCGAGATAGCGCTCCTCGAGCGCCTCGCGCAGCGCGACCTCTTGGATGTCCATCGGCTGCGGGGGAATCAGTCTTTTGCCCATGGGGAGGGGTTAACTCCTGTCCGGTCGATGAACAAGGCAGGAATCGGCGCCTTTCCGGGCGTGCAATGGGCAGGAAGAGCAGAAAAGCGGGCCTTGGTAGCGCCGCCGCCATGACTTGTCCGCAATCCTCCCGATAGTCGGAACTGTTGCCGGTTGGCCGTTGGAATTCGGCTAAAACGCGGTATTTTATGATGAAGCATCGGCCGGCACCCCGCCGGAGGGCTTCTTTGAGTGGGCCAGGAGGAAACATATAATGCGTCGTTTGATTTTCGCGGCGGTCGCCGCCGTGGCGCTGATCGGCGCCGGGTCGCTCATCGGCAGCCGTGCCGAGGCGATGACATTGCCGGGCGCTGTCACCGCTCCCGCGCAGACCGAGCAGGTTCGCCTGGTCTGCAGCCGGGTCTGGAACGGTTTTGCCTGGGTCCGCAGCTGCTACCGCACCGGTCCGCGTTATTACGCGCCCGGCCCGTATTATGCTCCGCGTCCTTACTATGCACCGCGTCCTTACTACTACGGACGCCGCGGCCACTATCGCCGCTGGTGACCTGCGCGCAGCCAATCATAAATCGCAAAAGGGACCGGATTTTCCGGTCCCTTTTTTAATCCGCAACCGGCGCGTCATGTCATGATCGCTTTTGCGCGCGGCCGGGTCACCGCCGCGATGAAACCGTCCCGCGCATCGGAATGGCCCTGCCCGCGCGGCTCCAGCACGTTGCGCAGCAGAAACAGCCCGGTCAGCCGGAAGCCGTCATGCAGATCGTCGAGCGTCCAGCCGTTGCCCCCCCCGCCGTCCTCGCGCAGAAACGGCGGCAGCCGCAGCAGCTTGTCCCGCCATGGTTCACCGGCCGTGCGCGACACTGCGTTGCCGGATTTCGGCGACACGTAGATCAAATCACCGGTCGCGCCGGTCGACGCGCAGGCCGAAAGATCGAGTCCGAAACCGAGCTCGGTGAGCATCGCCAGTTCGAACCTGACGAGCTGCACCGCCGCCTCGCCTGAATCGTCGAAGTGGTTGAGGATACCCTCGAGCAATTCATAGATGTCCTCATGCGGGTCGCGCTCCGGCAAAAGCCGCGCCAGCGAGGCCAGATGCGTGATGCCATAGGCCGCATGGGGGGATGCAAACATGGTCGCGGCCCGCAGCCGGGTGCCCTCGAGCAGATAATATCCGAGATGCTCGTCGAGCCGCGCGCGCCATGCTGCGCTCACCGAATTGCCGGGCTGCAACAGCGGCCGCATCCGCGAACCCGCGCCACCCCGCACCAGGCCCAAGTGACGGCCGTGCGAGCGCGTCAGCAACTCGACGATCGCGCTGGTTTCGCCATGCCGCCGCACGCCCAGGACGATGCCTTCGTCGGTCCATTCCATGGATCAGAACTTACAGGATTCCACGGGTGTTCGCAGCAGACACTGCGGCAGCTAGGTGCGGCGGGCCGGATCGAACCAGCCCACCGCATCGCCGGTAAAGGAAAAATACAGCCCAGCCGCAGTCAGCACCGTCGACAGGGTATCGACAGCAGTTCCGAACCCCAGCCCGTCCTCACCGAACATCTGGATCAGCGTCACCACCGAAAACCCGAACAAGACGCACAATATCCAGCGCGCCCAGTTCCGCCGCTGCCGTGCAGCCAGCCAGATCAGAAACGCGAACAACACAATAAACGCCGCAGTCACCAACTTGGCGGCGCCCATCATATCGCTGTCAATGGCAGCAAAAGTATCGTCGCGAAACGGGACCGACAGGGTATCGAGCAGCAGCGACGCATACAGCAGCGCCTCAAAACGCAGGATGTTTCCTGGAACGGTCATGTCAGCGCCATTCATTCCTTGGGGAACTCCAGCCCCATTTCGCGATAGCGCTCGGGGTCGTCGCCCCAGCCTTCACGCACCTTCACGAACAAAAACAGGTGAACCGGGTGGCCAACGATCTCGGCGATCTCCTTGCGCGAGTCCGCGCCGATCGCCTTGATCGTGGCGCCACCCTTGCCGAGCACGATTTTACGCTGGCTGTCGCGCTCGACGAAAATCGTCTGCTCGATGCGAACCGACTGGTCCTTGCGCTCGGTCCAGCTGTCGGTCTCGACCGTCGACTGATACGGCAACTCCTGATGGAGATGGCGATAGATCTTCTCGCGCGTGATCTCGGCCGCGAGATGACGCAGCGGCGCATCCGACATCTGGTCTTCGGGATAGTGGAACGGTCCTTCCGGCATCGCCTGCGCCAGAGCAAAGCGCAAATCATTGACGCCGTCGCCGGATAACGCAGACACCATGAAGGTGTTCTCGAATTCAAGCCGCTCGTTGGCGCCTGCCGCCAGCGCCAGCAATTGTTCACGCGGCACCAGATCGATCTTGTTCAGCACCAAGAACTTCGGATGTTTGACGGTGGCGAGCCTGGTGAAAATGGCGTCCGCCTCCTCGTCGATGCCCTGACGCGCGTCGATCAGCACGCACACGAGATCGGCGTCATGCGCCCCGCTCCACGCGGTCGAGACCATCGCGCGGTCAAGCCTGCGCTTGGGCGAGAAGATGCCGGGCGTATCGACCAGCACGATCTGCGCATTGTCCTCGATCACGATACCGCGGATCAGCGCGCGCGTCGTCTGCACCTTGCGCGACACGATGGTGACCTTCGAGCCGACCAGCGCGTTGACGAGAGTGGACTTGCCGACATTCGGTGCGCCGATCAGCGCGACAAATCCGCAACGGGTCGGTGCGGCATCCTTCGGAGAATCTTCAACCATCTTTGCCGCCAGATACGCCTTCGCGAGCGAGCAGCGCCGATGCCGCCAGCTTTTCCGCCGCGCGCTTGCTGCCGCCGACACCCTCGGCCGGGGTCAGGCCGGGCAGTTCGACGGCGACGCGGAATTGTGGATCGTGATGCGGGCCGGTGCGCTCGACCTCGCGATAGACCGGCGTCGGCAATCCCTTGCCCTGCGCCCACTCCTGCAACACCGTCTTGGGATCGCGCAGCGGCCTGATCGGCTTATGCATCCGCTCGGTCCAGTTACGTTCGACGAATTGCGCCGCGGCCGCATAGCCACCATCGAGAAACACCGCGCCGATCACCGCTTCGCAAATGTCGCCGAGCACCGAATTCCTCAAGCGCGCACCGGCGCCAGCACCGACGGTGCCGAGCTTGATGCCTTCGTTGAAGCCGAGCGACTTTGCGACATCGGCACAAGCTTCCTTGCGCACCAGATTGGCGAGGCGCTTGGAAAGTTCGCCCTCGTCCGCTTTCGGAAACGCGCGATACAGCATGTCGGACACGATCAGGCCGAGCACGTGATCGCCGAGAAATTCGAGACGCTGATAGCTGTCGGCGCGGTTGCGCGACGATTTCAGCGCCGACACATGGGTGAATGCGGTCGCCAGCAACGATGGATCGGCGAATGTATGACCGATCCGTTGCTCAATCGCCTTGCCGATGGCCTTCGCGCTCGGCCGGCGAACGGCCTTTTTGGCTTTCGGTTCTGCGGACACAACAGAACCTTCCGCAACGGCTGCTGACTCCGCCAGAGTCCGAACATCGGGCTCCGTTGGAGTCACATCAAGGGATTTGACCACCGGAGGTTTCGTGATTGTCGTCTCGCTGCTCATCGCACGAACGAAAAGATTCTGTTCCATCGCACCGATACAGGCCAGCGCCAGATTTGCCAGGCCTGCTCGCCTTCCGCGATGGAGAAGAAGATCATCTGGGCGCGGCCGATCAGGTTCTCGAACGGCACATAGCCCACCGCTGACAGCACGCGGCTGTCGGTCGAGTTGTCCCGATTGTCGCCCATCATAAAGAAGTGGCCCGCCGGTACGGTGTAGACGTTGGTGTTGTCGTAGAAGCCGTTGTCGACGCAATCGAGCGATTTGTAGGTGACACCGTTGGGCAGTGTTTCCTTCCACTGCTTCACGCGCGCCGTTGCGTCCGAGCCGCACGGATCCTCGCCGACGAAATCAGGCAGACGCTCGCGCTTCACAGGCACGTTGTTGATATAGAGCAGCCCCTCTTTCACCTGGATGCGGTCACCCGGCAGGCCGATCACGCGCTTGATGTAGTCGGTGGTGTCGTCCTTCGGCAGGCGGAACACGACGACATCGCCACGTTCCGGCTCCGAGCCGAAAATGCGACCGGAGAAAATCCGCGGCGACAGCGGGATCGAATAATGACTGTAGCCGTAAGAATACTTCGAGACGAACAGGTAGTCGCCGACCAGCAGCGTCGCCTTCATCGATCCCGACGGAATGTTGAACGGCTGAAACAGAAAGGTCCGGATCACGAGGGCGATGATGAGAGCGTGAATGACGACCCGAATGGTTTCGCCGACGCCGCCTTCGGATTTGGTTCCGGATGTCACACTCATGCTCTTCTGATTCCTGTGGGAGCATCTGGAGAGATGCCAAATCACCCGCGCGGGTTTTAGACGGTTGTCGCAAGCCACGCAATCGATCGGTTGCCAGCTGCCTGCCAATTGCCTGATAAATAAGAACAATTTCGTTTATTGGTGAAAACGTCCGCCCTGACGGGCCCGGATCAGGCTTTGACAAGCGGAACCGCTGAAATGATGACAAAAGCCTGCGCCAACGGCCAATCGTCGGTGATTGTCAGGTCAATCCGGGCCTCAAAATCGGGCGGAATGAGCGATTCCAGCCGGATCAGCGCACCGCCCGTGAGTTGCATGGTCGGCCGCCCGCCCGGCAGGTTGACCACCCCCATGTCCCGCCACCACACCCCGCGCCGAATCCCGGTGCCCAGAGCCTTGGAACAGGCCTCTTTGGCCGCGAATCGCTTTGCGTAGGTTGCCGTGACCATTTTCTGGTTCTTGGCCCGCCGCTCGGCCTTGGCCCGCTCGGCCTCCGTGAAAATACGGTCCAGAAACCGCTCGCCGTGGCGTTCGATGACTTTCTCGATCCGGCGGATGTCGATCAGGTCCGAGCCGACGCCGACGATCATGCGCGGGGCCCGATCTTTTTACGACCGCGGTCCATCGCCGCTCGCATGTCGCGCACCGCCTGCGAAAGGCCGGTAAAGATCGCCTCACCGATCAGGAAATGTCCGATATTGAGTTCGACGATCTGCGGCAGCGCGGCGATGGTTTCAGCCGTCACATAATCGAGGCCATGCCCGGCATGTACCTCAAGACCGAGCGACGCCGCCTGCGCCGCGCCTGTCACGATCCGCTGCCACTCGGCTTCGGCCTTCCGGGTCTGGCCTTCGGCCAGCGCGTCGCACCACGCGCCGACATGGATTTCGATCACGGGTGCCTTCAGCTCCGCCGCCATCGCGATCTGCTTCGGATCGGCGGCGATGAACAGCGACACACGGATGCCGGCATCGTTGAGTTGGGTGATGAACGGCGCCAGCGCGTTGTGCTGGCCGACGACATCGAGCCCGCCTTCGGTGGTGACCTCGGTGCGGCGCTCGGGCACGAGACATACTGCATGAGGCTTGGTCGCCAGCGCGATGCCGATCATCTCGGCGGTCGCCGCCATCTCGAAATTCAGCGGCTTCGCGATCTCGGGCTTTGACAGTTCGCTCTTCAGCCGGGTCATGTCGTCGTCGCGGATGTGGCGGCGATCTTCACGCAGATGCGCCGTGATGCCGTCAGCCCCGGCCTTGATCGCCAGCAGCGCCGCGCGCACCGGATCGGGCGGGAAACCGCCGCGTGCGTTTCGCACGGTCGCGACGTGATCGACATTGACGCCAAGGCGCAGCGGAGGAGCGTGATGCATGAGACAGCCCGATAAACCCAGAACCAGAATCAGCCGTTGACGCGTTCGACGCTGGCGACGACGGACTTCGCGCGCAGTTGCGCGATGATAGCGTTGAGATGCTTGAGGTCATACACCTCGAGGTCGATGGTCAGTTCGGTGAAATCCGGCGAGCGCCGGCTCATGCCGATGTTGTCGATGTTGCCGTCGTGCTCGGCGATCACGCCCGCGACCTGAGCAAGACTTCCGGGCTCGTTGACGTTCTGGACATGCAGGCGCGCCGGAAACCGCCGTGGTGACGCCTCATCGGTATCCCACCGCACGTCGAGCCAGCGTTCCGGCTCCTCTTCAAAATCTTTCAGCGCCGGCGCCTGGATCGGATAGATCGTGATGCCCTCGCCCGGCGTGACGATGCCGACGATCCGGTCGCCCGGCACAGCACCGCCGTTGGGGGCGAACTTGACCGGCAAATCGGTGTTGATGCCGCGAATGGGAATCGCCGTCGACGCAGGCTTCGTCGTGCTCGCAGGCTTCTTCGTCGTGCCTTTCTTGACGCCGAGGCGCGCCTCTTCCTTGTAATCCGGGTACATCGCGCGGGCGACATCGGACGCCTTCATCTCGCCGCGTCCGACCGCTGCCATCACGTCGTCGATCGACGCGCGCGCGAGCCGCGGCAGCGCGCCTTTCAGCTTGTCGTCGGCGTAGGCAATCTTGGCGCGCATGAACAAACGCTCGACGATGCGCCTGCCAAGACCGGCATACTGATCGCGTACGGCGGTGCGGGTGGCGCGGCGGATCGCGGCGCGCGCCTTGCCGGTGACGGCCAGTTGCTCCCACGCCGACGGCGGCGACGTTTGCGCCTGCGAGGTCAGGACCTCGACCTCGTCGCCATTCTCCAGTTCGGAAGACAGCGGCGCGAATTTGCCGTTGATCTTGCAGCCGACCGCACTGTTGCCGACGTCGGTATGCACCGCATAAGCGAAGTCGATCACATTGGCGCGGCGCGGCAGCGCGATCAGCTTGCCCTTCGGCGTGAAGCAGAACACCTGGTCGTGGAACAGCTCCATCTTGGTGTGTTCGAGGAATTCCTCAGGGTTTGCGCTCTCGGAAAGCACCTCGACCGTGTGCCGCAGCCACGCGAACGCATTCGACTCGCGTTGCAACAATTCAGTCGGCGACCCGATGCCGTCCTTGTAGAAGGCGTGCGCGGCGATGCCGTATTCGTTGACGCGATGCATTTCCTCGGTGCGAATCTGCAGTTCGACGCGCTGGTTGCCCGGACCGATCACCGTCGTGTGGATCGAACGGTAATCGTTCTGCTTCGGCGTCGAGATGTAATCCTTGAAACGCCCCGGCACCACCGGCCAGGTGGTGTGGACGATGCCGACAGTGCGATAAGCTTCGGCGACGCTATTGACGACGATGCGGAAGCCGAAAATATCCGACAGCTGTTCGAAGCCGATGGATTTACGCTCCATCTTCATCCAGATCGAGAACGGCTGCTTGCGGCGCCCGATCACCAGCGCCGACACTCCGTTCTTTTTCAGGTTGGCGGTGAGTTGCGCTTCAATCTCACCGATCAGGTTGCGGCTGCGGTCGGTCAGCGCATCGAGCCGCTGCGTGACGACGGCGTGCGCATCCGGATCGAGCACAAGGAACGCGAGGTCTTCGAGTTCCTCGCGCATTTCCTGCATACCCATGCGTCCGGCGAGCGGCGCATAAATATCGAGGGTTTCCTCAGCGATGCGATGACGCGAAGCTTCGGGCACGAATTCGAGCGTACGCATGTTGTGGAGACGGTCGGCGAGCTTGACCAGCAGCACTCGCACATCATCGGCGATCGCGAGCAGCAGCTTGCGCAGATTTTCCGCCTGTTTGGCCTCGCGCGAGACAAGCTCGAGCCGCTTCAGCTTGGTCAGTCCCTCCACCAGCGCGCCGATCTCGGGGCCGAAGATCTGGTCGATCTCGGTCCTGGTCGATTCGGTGTCCTCGATGGTGTCGTGCAACAGCGCGGCGACGATGGTCGCATCGTCCAGCTTGAGGTCGGTCAGGATCGCAGCCACTTCCAGCGGGTGCGAGAAGTAAGGATCGCCGGATGCCCTCTTCTGCTCGCCATGGGCGACCATGGCGTAGACGTAAGCGCGGTTCAGCAAATCCTCGTCCGTGGCAGGATTATAGGCGCGCACCCGCTCGACCAGATCGTACTGGCGCATCATCTTGGCACGAGGCGCCTTTGCAGGCCGCGCTGGTACAGAATCGGCTGGCGCCGCCGCGACCGCATCGGCCGTGGCCCACACTTGCCGTATGATGCGGCGCAAAATCGCCATTCTGGGCAGCCTCGGAGGGTCGGATTCCGGAAAAATACCGGTGGATACAATATCGCTGGGTTAAGGGCCGACCGCAAGGAAGCAGGAAAAAATCTCAATGAATGCAAGGGCCGCAGAATTGCCTGCGCGCCGATACGAAAAAGGCCCGGACCTCGCGGTCCGGGCCTTTAATGGGATGGATGGCCCAGGAGCCGTCCCGATGCCTTACTCGTCTTCCTCAGGCTGTTCTTCCGGGGGAGCCAGGCCTTCGAGGCCCTTCAGAAGCTCTTCCTCGGTCATGCGCTCGACCGCGACTTCGGTATCGTCGGCATCGACGCTGGCGCCGGCCGATCCGATCAGCGGAATGGTATCCGGTTCCGGCTCGTCCACTTCGACGAACTTCTGCAAGGAATGAACTAGCTCTTCACGCAAATCCTCTGGGGAAATGGTCTGATCAGCGATTTCGCGTAGCGAAACTACCGGATTCTTGTCATTATCACGGTCGATCGTGATCTGGGAACCCGATGAAATCATGCGCGCCCGGTGGGCGGCCAGCAGAACCAGGTCAAAACGATTATCGACCTTATCAATGCAGTCTTCGACAGTGACGCGCGCCATGAAATGTCGCTCCGTGAGTTAACCCGAATATGTCCCGATATGCGCGGTTGGTATAGCGATTAAGCACAAACCGCAACAGGCAATTTTTCGCACTGCCGAAACCGGCAGCCGACTTCCAATGAAAAACAAGGTTCTTGCCGCCATTCACAAGACCGGGCAAACAGCAGTCAACGTCGGGGCAAATCGTCCCATGGACAAGAAATCGCTTCATTGCTTCATCAATGTGGCGGTCCGGGGACGAATACCGCCCGCTCCGCGTCGTTCCTCTCCCAGAAGGGCAAAGGACGCGCGCACACCAGAAGACTTAGATGATGGGAATGCGTGGTGATTTTTCACCGCGCCAAAAATGTTTCAACAACAGCGTGAGAACAAACTGATGCCTGCTGCCGCCTCAAACAAGATTGCCCTATTCATTGACGGAGCAAATCTTTACGCGACTGCCAAGACGCTGGGTTTTGACATCGACTACAAACGTCTGCTGACGGAATTCCAATCCCGTGGAACTCTGGTTCGGGCATTCTACTACACGGCGATCATCGAGGATCAGGAGTATTCATCGATCCGTCCGTTGATCGACTGGCTCGATTACAATGGCTATACCGTCGTCACCAAGGCGACCAAGGAGTTCATCGACGCCAGCGGCCGCCGCAAGGTCAAGGGCAATATGGACATCGAACTCGCAGTCGATGCCATGGAACTGGCCGAGCACATCGACCAGATGGTGCTGTTTTCCGGAGACGGCGACTTTCGTTCGCTGGTCGAAGCGGTGCAGCGGCGCGGTGTACGCGTGACGGTGATCTCGACCATTTCGAGCCAGCCGCCCATGATCGCTGACGAATTGCGCCGTCAGGCGGATGTCTTTACCGATCTGGTGCAGCTACAATCCAAACTCGGCCGCGATCCGGGCGAACGCTCGGCTCCGCGCGAACCGCGCCAGCACACGCCGCAATTCCTGCAGCGGGCGACGAGCACGATTGCACCACGGGGCGATGACGAAGAGTTTGACGATTGAGGACAGGACGAAACGAAGCCGGCGCTCAGGCGCCGGCCCGGTTCAATCCAATCCCGTTCAATCAGGCATCGAGCCCGGACGAGACTGCCCGCTCTGCCCGCGGCTCGCAGATTACCGTCAGGCCAACCGCGATGCCCATCCCGGCTGGTTCAACGCGCCGGTGCCGTCGTTCGGCCCGGAGAATGCGCGACTGCTGATCGTCGGCCTCGCTCCCGGCATGCAGGGCGCCAACCGCACCGGACGGCCATTCACTGGCGATTATGCCGGCGACCTCCTCTACGCGACCTTGAGCGAATTCGGATTCGCGCAAGGTCACTACGATGCCCGGCCTGACGATGGCATGACGTTGACCGACTGCCGCATCAGCAACGCGGTGCGCTGCGTGCCGCCGCAGAACAAGCCCCTGCCTACCGAAATCCACACCTGCCGATCGTTTCTAAAAGCGACGTTCGACGAGATGCCGGATCTGCGTGCGATCGTGCTGCTGGGGCGAATCTCCCACGACTCAACCGTGAAGGCGCTGGGCCTGCGCGCGGCGGACGTTCCGTTCGGCCACGGCGCCGAATTCCAGGCCGGCCGGCTGCGCCTGTTCGATAGCTACCACTGCTCGCGCTACAACACGAACACACGGCGTTTGACACCCGAGATGTTCCGGTCGGTGTTCGCCAGCGTGCGGAGTCACCTGTCAGCCTGACGGATGTCTCAGTGGAACGAAGGGTCCGGATTTCCGTTGAATTTCGACACGTTGCCATTGCAGGACCGGCGCGAGTACGCCAATTCATTTTCAACTCCGCCCGCGTCCTCCGGTTACAGGAACGACGCCATGAAACTCATGCTCGCAGCCCTCGCAATCGTCGCCGGGTTTACCGTCATCGAAACCACCCCGGCCAGTGCCCGCGATTATCCCTATTGTCTGGTCTCGCGCGGCACCGGCAGCCCGGGCGATTGCCAGTATCGCTCCTACAGGGAATGCATGGCGACCGCCTCCGGGCGCGTCGCCTCCTGCCATATCAACCCGCGCGTTGCATTCGGTCGTCAGTATCGCGGGTATCGTTGAGGAGCGCTTGCGCAACATTTGGTGACGGGGCGCCATGGCGCGCAAGCTGATCGCATTCGACGACGAAACCTGGCACGCGCTCGTGCAACTCGGGCGTGATCGTATGGGTGACATCGGGCGTGATCGTATGGGTGACATACAGGATTTGGCCGACGAAGCTTTCGCGGACCTTCTCGCCAAACATGGCGTTCCAAAAAATCTGAAAGAAGCGCTCCGCAGGAGCGCAGTACCCGCAACCGGGACAAGCACTCGCAAAAAAAGAGTGTCAAAAATGCGCGAGCCAAAAAACGCGCTCGCCCTTCCGGGGCTCGTAACAAACGCGCAGACAATATCTGACGGGCACGGCCGCCAATTCCACGCCCGTCAATCTGACGTCAGCGCGGATTATCCTTGAGCCATGCGAGCACGTCCGCGGCGTTCCGGTCCGGCGGAAACACCGGATAGAACACATGGGTGATTATCGCGTCATCGATCACCAACGCCATGCGCTTGAGCAGCGTCAGGCCGGCAGCTTCCATGGTTGGCAGGTTCATGGCGCGAGCCAGTTTCAATTCACTGTCGGACAACACCGGAAACGGCACGTGGAGCCGTTCGGTCATCTCGCGCTGGTACTCTGTATCCTGCGTCGACAGGCCGAACACCCTCGTCGCGCCGGCGGCCTTCAACTCACCAGCCAGATCGCGGAACGAACAGGTCTGCGGCGTGCAGCCGCGCGCGCCCGGGATCATGTCCCAATCGTCGACGAGACTGATCTTGCCCGGCTCCCCGGTGCGCGGATAGGCGAACACAACGATACGTCCCGGCACATCGGCGAGCGTGATCGACGATCCGTCGGTGGCGAGCAATGCCACCGGCGCAACCCGCGCGCCTTTCAGGTGATCGGCCGCGCCATCATCGGGTGGCGCCGGAATCTTGCTCCAGTCCACGTCGTGCAAATTCGGCTGATTGGCTGATGTCATCCTCTCGCCCGCAACAAGCGGCCCTTCTCTCGCGCCCAGTCGCGCTTCTTCTCGGTTTCGCGCTTGTCATGCATCTTCTTGCCCTTCGCCAGCGCAAGCTGAAGTTTGAGACGGCCCTGCTCGTTGAAATACATCTTCAACGGAATCAGGGTCATTCCCTCGCGCTCGATGGCGCCGATCAGCTTGTTGATCTGCTTGCGATGAAGCAGCAGTTTGCGCGGGCGCTTCGGCTCATGATTGAAGCGGTTAGCCTGCAGATATTCGGGGATGTTGGCGTTGACGAGCCAGATCTCGCCGCCCTTTGAATCCGCATAGGACTCCGCAATCGTCGATTTGCCGTTGCGGGCGGATTTCACCTCGGTGCCGGTCAGCATCACGCCGGCCTCAACGGTATCCTCGATGGCATAGTTGAACCGGGCCTTGCGGTTCTCGGCCACGACCTTGATCGGACGCTCTTTTTTTTCGGCCATAACAGAAAAGCCCTTCGCGCGGCCTTTGCCGGCCGTGCGCAAGATACAGTTGATTTTTCAAGAGTGCGGCTGCCCGGGCAGCCGCACCAGTTGAATGTCGAGTTATTTCGCCTTCAGCAGATCGCGAATCTCGACAAGGAGTTCCTGATCCTTGGTCAGCTTCGGCGCCTCTTCGACGGCAGGCTTCTCCCGCTTCAGCTTGCTCATCAGGCGGATCACCATGAACAGCACAAAAGCGACAATGATGAAGTTGAGCGTCAGCGTCAGGAAGTTGCCCCAGGCCAGCACCGCGCCCTGCTTCTTCGCGTCGGCAAGGTTGGTCGCTGTCACGGATGCCGACAGACCAGTGAAGTAATTCGAAAAATCGAGGCCGCCGGTGATCGCGCCGATGATCGGCATGATGATATCAGCTACCATCGAACTGACGATTGCGCCGAATGCTGCGCCGATGATAACGGCGACAGCGAGGTCGACCACGTTGCCTTTCATGGCAAAATCACGGAATTCCTTCAGCACAGGCAGCCTCCCATTTGCGATTACGATCTAGTTGATGAGACCCGCGTGGACCATGGCGCTGCGCACAGCTTCCTTGGTCGGTTCAGATACCGGCACCATCGGCAAACGCATCTTGTCGGACATTTTGCCGAGCAACGACAATGCGTACTTCACCGGCGCCGGGTTCGGCTCCATGAAAAGATTGACGTGGAGAGGCATCAGCTTGTCGTGGACCTTGAGCGCCGCCGCATAGTCGCCGCGCATCACCGCAGTATGGAATTCCGCACACAGCCGCGGCGCGACATTCGATGTCACCGAAATGCAGCCGTGGCCGCCGTGAGCCATGTAGCCGAGCACCGTGGCATCCTCGCCCGACAGCTGGTTGAAGTCCTCACCCATCGCCGCGCGTTGCTGCGATACGCGGACCATGTTCGCGGTCGCGTCCTTCACGCCCGCGATATTCTTCAACTCATATAGCCGCGCCATCGTGTCGACGGACATGTCGACGATCGAGCGACCCGGGATGTTATAGATGATGATCGGAATCCCGATCGTATCGTTGATCGCCTTGAAGTGCTGATACAGCCCTTCCTGGTTCGGCTTGTTGTAGTACGGTGTCACCACGAGGACGGCATCCGCACCCGCCTTCTCGGCGTGCTGTGCGAGTTCGATCGCCTCCTTGGTAGAGTTCGAACCGGCGCCGGCGATGACCGGAACCCGGCCCTTCGCCTCGTCGATGCACCATTCAACGACGCGCTTGTGTTCGTCATGGCTCACGGTCGGGCTTTCGCCGGTCGTGCCGACGGGAACCAGGCCATGCGTGCCCTCCTCGATCTGCCAGCTTACCAGACCGCGGAACGCAGTTTCATCGACCGAGCCGTTTTTGAAGGGGGTGACCAAGGCGGTATAGGATCCCCGAAAATTCGTCTTGGCTGCCATGGTCATTCTCCGAAAACTTCATTCTTGCCGGCCCATTCATTGCCGGCTGTTGGCGACTTGATAACGAGTTCCACGCCACGATGAAAGACCGGCAAGACCGTCGGCGCACGCATCATGATGGACATGCGGAAGCCGCGATTTCGCCGCGGTGTCGCGGCATTATGACCAGTCTAACACATTTAGCGTTTTGTCCACACAATCAATGAAATACACCTGAAACAGCAGCCTTTCATGATTCGCCGCCGGGGAACGCCGTGACGCCATTTGCCCGACAGTGTCTGCCTCGCCCGATCACAATGCTTGCAGCCGTCAGCATTATGCTGGCTGCGCCGCTGGTCGCATGGGCCGTGCCCATGCCGAAACCGCGGCCGGTCCCGCGAAGCGTCGTACCGCAAACGCCGCCGCCGATCGCCAAGCTTCCCGCGCCCCAGTCCCTGGCCAAGGGGACATCGCCGGTCTCGCCGGCTGTACCGGCGACGCCCGTGGTGCCGCCGCGCGTCGCCGTGCCGAAAAAGCCATCCGCTCCGCTGGCGGTCGCGCCGACATCCTCGACATCGCGCGCCGACATGACGGCGCTGAAACAGATCATCGAACTGGCGCGCGCCGGCAAGGCTCAGAGCGCGACCCAGCTGCAGACATCCATCAGCGATCCGGTCGCGCGCAAATTGTCCGAATGGATCATTCTGCGTAGTCCCGACAATGGCGCATCGTCTGACCGCTATCTCGCCTTCATGGCCGCCAACCCGAGTTGGCCGAGCCAATCCTTCCTTCGTCGCCGTGGGGAATCCGCGCTGTGGGACGACAAGCGCGACGATGCCACGGTTCTTGCTTTCTTCGGCAACGAACAGCCGGAGATTGCTAAAGGCAAATTCATGCTGGCCCGCGTCCTGCTCGCCCGCGGCGACCGGCGCGGCGCGGAACGGCTGGTCAGCGATGCATGGCGCAACGATTCATTCCCTGAGACCACCGAGGAAACCGCGCGCGAGATGTTCGGCGCACTCATCGATCGTGGCGACGACCGCGCCCGCATGGACATGCTGCTCTACGACAATGAATACACAGCTGCGTTGCGCGCCGCGAAACGGCTTGGCGCGGGCTACGTTGCGCTGGTCAAGGCACGCATCGCGGTCGACAAGCGAGCCTCCAATGCACACGCTTTGCTCGATGCCGTACCGTCGCAACTGCACGGCGACGCCATCTACATCCTGAGCAGGATCCAGTATCTGCGGCGCAAGGATGAAATCGCCGAAGCCGGCCGGCTGATGCTTCATGCACCGCGTGAACCGGCGCGGATCATCAACACCAACGAATGGTGGATCGAGCGCCGGGTTCTCGCCCGCGAATTGCTCGACAAGGGCGACAACAAGATGGCCTATCTGGTGGCACGCGATGCCGCCGTGCCGGAGCGCGCAGTCTACAAGACGCAGCATCAGTTCACCGCCGGCTGGATCGCCCTGCGCTTCCTGCACGATCCTGCCACCGCCGCGCAGCATTTCGCCCGCATCGGTGTGAACACCGCTAACCCGACAGCCCTCGCCCGCGCCGGCTATTGGCAGGGCCGCGCAGCGGAAGCTGCCGGCCGCTCACAGGAAGCGCGCGGCGCCTATCAGGCGGCGGCCGCACACGCGACGAGCTATTACGGCCAGTTGGCCCGCGCCAAACTGGGCCTGCCGCAGATCGGCATCAACGGGCCACCGGGCCGCTCGCATGGCGGTGAACGCCTCGAAATCGTGCGCGCGCTCGCGTTGCTCTACGCACTGGACGAGGAGGACGCTGCCGTTCCGATCCTCGCGGACATGGGCGACAAGGCCGATCAGGACGCGCTTCTCGCATTGTGCGAAGTGGCCGAGCGCAATCACGACGCCCGGGGTTTGCTGCTGATCGGCAAGGCTGCTCTCAATCGCGGATTGCCGTTCGACCACTACGCCTACCCGGTGACGGGAATTCCGCCATACAAGGACATCGGACCGAAGGTCGAGAAAGCCATCGTGTTCGCCATCGCGCGTCAGGAAAGTGGGTTCAACCCGAGCGTCGTGTCCCCGGCGAAAGCTTACGGCCTGATGCAGGTCACACCCGACGCGGCAAAGTACGTCACCAAAAAATACGGAGCGGCCTTCGATCTCAGCCGGCTGAAGAACGACTCGTCCTATAACGCGACGCTCGGTGCCGCCGAACTCGGCGGCCTGATCGACGACTATCGCGGCTCCTACATCATGACCTTCGCCGGCTATAACGCCGGCCGTGGCAGCGTGCGGAAATGGATTGCGCGTTACGGTGATCCGCGCGATCCGAATGTCGATGCGATCGACTGGGTCGAACGGATTCCGTTCTCCGAGACCCGCAACTATGTCCAGCGCATCATGGAAAACCTGCAGGTTTACCGGTCGCGCTTCGGTGGCGGCTCCCGGTTGCTGATCGAGGCCGATTTGCGTCGCGGCGCGGCGGAATAGACCGCGCCCAATCGGACCCACCGGTCATGCGGGCTTGACCTGCCATCCATCTTGAAGAGTCTTACGATAGGCTCGATTGCCGAGGCATAGGCGAGCTTCGACCGGTTATGTCCGGCAATGACGACGGACGTTCGGTACGAGAATCCAACAGAGGGTACAGCATTCATGTCCAGCCAGCAGTTTCGCGATCTCTTTTGCAAATCGGCAGACGGTCTCAAGCTGCATGGGCGCGTGATCGGCCCTGAAACGGGCCCGGCCCTGCCGGTGTTGTGCCTTCCGGGCCTGACCCGCACCACCGACGATTTCGAAGAGATTGCGCAGGCGCTGGCGGAGGATCCGAAAATGCCGCGGCGCGTGGTGGCGATCGATTACCGCGGGCGCGGCCTGTCCGACTACGATCCAGACCCGGCAAAATACGCGGTGCCTGTGGAAATGGGCGACGTGCTGGCGATAGCCGCCGCGGCGGGCATCGATCGCGCGATCCTGCTCGGCACCTCACGTGGCGGCATCATCTCGATGGCGTTGGCCGCCGCACAGCCGGAGCTTCTGGCCGGTGTTATTCTCAATGACATCGGTCCTGTACTTGAGATGGACGGCCTGATGAAGATCAAGGGCTATATCACCGACCCGCCCGCGCGAAAGACATGGAATGAAGCCGCCAGCGGACTCAAGGATCTCTTCAGCCCGGTGTTTCCATCGCTCACCGACGCACAATGGATGGCATGGGCGCGCCGCGCCTTCCGCGAAACCGGCGATGGCCTGGTCCGCACCTACGATCCCCGGCTGGCCGACGGCTTTGCCGCGATCACGCCAGAAACACCGTTGCCGGCGATCTGGGAGTTGTTCGACAAGCTCGCCGGTCTGCCGCTGATGCTGATCCATGGCGGCCTGTCCGATCTGCTGTCGCCACAGGGCGTCCGCGACATGCAGGCCCGGCGACCGGATATCGACCTCGTCGAGGTGGCGGACGAAGGACATGCGCCCCTGCTCGCCGATGCTCCGACCATCGGCCGAATTAGGGCTTTCTGCGCCCGCTGCGATTGAGGCTTCCCCCGCCACGAATACCGCGTGGCGTGACGGCGCTTCTCATCCAAGGCGGCTCGATATTCAGAGTTCGGGATGAGAGCCGGCTATTGGCGGAACGCGTGGTATCGGCCCCCGTTCAGCGACGCATCATGACGACTGCGGCGTCGCTCCGGGGCAATGCTCGTGCAACGTTATGAGCTGTACCACGCCTGGGACACTCGTCGCCCCGATTCCTCGTTTTCGCGAGCGCGATTCGCACAACAAAAAACCCCCGGCATTTCTGCCGGGGGTTTCTGGTCTAGATGGGTATCGCCGTGAGGCGAGACCGATCAGAAGTTCCGCTGAATGCGGAAGTTGACCGAGGTGGTGTGCACGTCGCCGAAGTTGGCGACCGGCAGAACCTTGGTACCGACGGTGTAAGCACCAGCGGTCGTTCCGGTGAAGCCGGTGTCGAGCATGACGTGCTGGACTTCAGCCGACAGAGCGAGGTTCTTGACCGGGGTCCAGACGGTGCGGAAACCGACCTGAGCGATGTTGAAGTCCGGATCACAACCATAGGTCGCGCCGAGACCAGCAACGGTCGCACCGTAGGCTGCACAGTACAGGGCCGCAGCGTCGCCGTTATAGCGAACCTGCGAGTAGCTGCCGAACACGCTCGACTGCCAGTAGGGGTTCCAGTTGTGCGCGTACGCACCGCGGATACCCCAAGCCTGGGTCTTCTGCACGTCGCCATTGCCAATACCGCCGATGCCGCCGAACACGGCGTCAGAGGTCAGGCCGAAACCAACGGTATTGCCGTTGATCATGCCAAACGACGGCGAAGCACCCGAGGTCGCGATGACGTACTTGGTGGCGCCATCAGCATACGACGCATCCAAGCGCAGGTAGTCGCCCGGGCCCGTCGGCAGGTTGCGCAGTTCGATGGCACCCATCACTGCGAAGCCCCACTCGCTTTCCGGATGGCCAAACACTTCAGTCGCACCATAGTAGCCGGTGCGGATCTGGTGAGCGGCACCCGACACCTGGAGGAGACCCCAGGCCTGATCGAGCTTCAAGTTACCAACGAAGTCAGGAGCGTCCTGGCCGCCGTAACCGTTGACGGTGTTCAGGCCGGTGTTGGTGATACCACCAGCGGCGAGGTTAGCCACAGTCGTGCGGTCGAAGGCAATACCTTCGTCAACACCGAGGCTGGCCGAGAAGCCGTTGCCGAAGTCGAAGGTGTAGTGGATGTTGTTCACGCCGGTGACGGAGTCTTCGCCGCCGAGCAGGAACGAGGTGTTGTTGCCCGGATACCCATGCCATGGCGTCGCGTAGACCGAAGCCGACTTACCGAAGGTGAAGCCAGCGAACTGCACGAAGGCGTTTTCGAGGGCGAACGAACCGCCGCCGGGAACGTCAGTGCCGGTCGACCACTGCCAGTCACCCTGACCGAAGGTGCGGACAACGCCGTACTCGGTCGCGGTGCGGGTGTCGATCGTGACAGCCATACGAGAACGCATGTTGAGCTGGTTCACGTCGCGGGTGTTGGCACCATTCTGGAAGCTCCAGAACGGAGCGTCGTAAACGCCGCCATGATAGTTGGCGTCGAAACGCAGGTAGCCGCCCAGCTTGATGCAGGTGTCAGTGCCGGGGATGTAGTAGAAACCGGCGCCGTACAGGGAACAAACCTTCACGTATTCGACCGCTTTGGCCTTCAACGGAAGATCAGCTGCCTGTGCCCCGGCGATCGCGACGAGACCCGCCGCCGAACCCAGGATAAGGCTCTTAATCTTGCTCATAAAACCTCCAAGTTGCTCTGTGTAGGGAAGGTTTCCGGCCCGCTGGTGCAAATGACACCTGAGGTATGGTTCCCTGATCCCCGTGGACCGCCTGGTCGCTTCGCGCTTTCGGACACTCCCGCACAAACGCGAGCGACTTAAGCGAAACCCCCAAACGGGACGACCTCGGGATGCCCCCCTCCGTCGCAAGGCCACAATTACCCAAGGACCCTAAAGGCGCAACAAAGGACCGTGACAGAAGCGTGCAGTTCCTGCCGTTTTCAAATATGTGTTGCACAAATAACACTCAGACGGCGTCATCAAAAGCTCGCAACCTACTGAATTTAATTACTTTTCAACTCGGTTCCACTTTGTGGCGTAAACACGCCCAAAATCTGATGCCCGTCGCTCTGCGTTGAATCGGGCCCGGAATGCCCCGAATCACGCCCCGGCTTGCTGACGCACAATACTGGCGAGTCCGGGCGAAAACAGACCGAAAGTCCCGGCGATTTCTCACCGGAACTTTCGGCTTGGCGAATGGTCAGAAGTTCCGCTGAATACGGAAATTGACCGATGTCGTGCCTTGATCCCCGAAGGAATAGACCGCAGTCGGCTTCACGCCGCCCGGCGACATGACGGCCGCCCCATCGAAGCTCTGATCGAGGAACGCGTACATGACTTCAGCGCTCAGCGTCAGGTTCTTGACCGGAGTCCAGCCGGTGCGCAGACCGACCTGGTAGATGTTGAAGTCCGGATCGCAGCCATAGGCTCCGGCAACGCGGGCGCGATAACCGGCGCAGTACATCGTGCTCGCGGTTTCATTGTAGTTCACCGACGAGTAGCTGCCGAAGAGATCAGTCTGCCAATAGCGATTCCAGTTGTGGGTATAGGCGCCGCGCAGGCCCCACGCCCGGGTCTTCTCAATGTTCGAGCCGACACCGTAGAGGCCATCAGAAGTGAAGCCGAAGCCGACGCCCTGATAAGCCACGCCACTCCCCGAATCGAACATCGCGAAGCTTGGAGACGTGCCGCTGGTCGCAATCACATAGCGCGTGGCGCCATCGGCATAGGTGGCATCCAGCCGCAACCGGTCGCCAGGCCCCGTCGGCAGGTTACGAAGTTCCAACGCACCCTGAACCGCGAAACCCCATTCATTATCGGGGTGGCCTGTGAGTTCGTTCGCGCCGTAGTACGCAGCATTGAGCTGATGGGCCGCGCCCGACAGCTGGACCAGACCCCAAGCCTGATCGAGCCTGATTCTGCCGACGAAGTCGGGAACATCTTGTCCGCCATATCCGTTGCCAACGGTGCCGAGAACCGCTGGCGTCGGAGAACCGAACGCACCCAGATTACCCAGAACCGTACGATCGTAGGCGATCGGCTCGTCGACACCGAGGCTGGCCGACAGGCCGTTGCCGAAGTCGAAGGTATACTGAACGTTGTTGACGCCGGTGCTCGTGTCGTTGCCGCCGATCAGATACGACGTGTTGTTGCCCGGTCCGCCGTTCCATGGCGTCGAATAGGCTGATGCGGATTTGCCGAAGGTGAAGCCCGCGAACTGCACGAACGCATGCTCGAGAGCAAACGCGCCGCCGCCGGGTACATCGCCGGTCGACCACTGCCAATCGCCCTGGCCAAAGGTGCGGACCACGCCGTATTCGGTCGCGGTACGGGTGTCGATCGTGACCGCCATGCGCGAACGCCAGTTGAATCCGTTGGCGTCCCGGCCACCCGCGCCGCCTGCGCCGTTCCAGTACGGATTGTGGTGGGTGCCGCCGTGAATCGTCAGATCGGAGCGCAGATAGCCGCCAAGCTTGATGCAGGTGTCCGTGCCGGGAACGTAGAAAAATCCAGAGCCGTAAAGGGAACAGACCTTTACGTATTCAACTGCCTTGGCCTTGAGGGGAAGATCCGCCGCGCCAGCCCCCGACATCGCGATCAGGCCCGCCGCCGACCCGAGGATGAAGCTTTTCGTCATAGTCACAATAGTCATAACACCTCCAGTGAGTTCACTTGGGTCCCCGGCTTTGCAGATGCAGATCGCATCGTGCCCCTTGCCGGTCTGCGTTGACCCTTTTCTGCCAACTGCCGTCTCGCGCCGGGTTGCGCTGAATTGCGCGCCGGACGGTCCGTCAGGGGACGGCATGGAATTCCACGCCCTCAAGACGCGACCTACATCAGAGCCGGCCGAGTTCGATGACACCTGGATGAAAAGCAAAGAGACATTTCAAACGTCACTTTCATGCCACGCGACGACGTGCCGCAGCGCAGCAAGTGACGGTATTTAAATGACTATTTGGATTCCCGATTGCGGGAGTTTCCGTCGCTGACGACGTGTCGCGCAGCAGACGTGCCGTGACCTTACCGCTCGCCGGTTCTCGTTAATTCGCCGCAATGTGTGCGGCCCGTGCCGGGAAAAAATTCGACAACGACAAGGGGAATCGGAGCTTGCGGCTCACCCCCGTGTCAGGCATATCGGGCGTCGATGGAGACGTGGCCGAGCGGCTGAAGGCACTCGTTTGCTAAATGAGCATACCTTGAAAAGGGTATCGAGGGTTCGAATCCCTCCGTCTCCGCCACTTGCACCGCCGGTTTGATTGCAACAACGCTACATCTGACCGGCAGAACGGTCAGTGCATCGTCATCCACGCCCGTGCTTCGCGCTGGGCCATCGCGATCTGCTCCTCGGACATCAGTTCCGCGATTTCCCGACGCAGCGGGAGAGCGTCCACCCTGCCCTTCAGCGCGGCCAGATTGAACCACTTATGTGCGGCCACGAGATCGACCATGCCCGAGCGGCCGGTCGAAAACATCATGCCGAGATCGAACAGCACATCGCCGCTCGCACAAGTTTCCGCCGGCATCGCCGCCGCGGTCTCGATCAGTTCCTGGAACATCCTGTCTCTCCATCTCTGGCCACACCGGATGTCCGGATGCGGCTCCTGTCTCTCTGATAACGCGCCTGAAATTCGCCTCGCCGTTTGCCGGCTTGTTGCGATCATCTGACCCGTAAAATTTGAAGAGCAGTTTAAATATCGCGATGAATCGAACGTGAATAAGGAAAGGGTGCGCGGCGGGCACGATCTCGAAAACCAGCCATTCGCAAGGGTTTTCGGCAATCGTGAAAATCGATTCACCGTGGTGTTTGATGCGGTGATAACCATCGCGACAACAGCGCGGTATAAGATCAGGTCGCGCCGATCGGCGGTCCGGAATTGGTGTCTGGGAATTAAGAGAGAGTGGCGGCCGGGAATCTTATCGGCCGGCTGAACGGGACAAGGCCTCGTTCTGACGGCTGCACGGAGCAGCCGGTGGAACGAGGGCGTCGGTGAACACGTCAGAGCAGAGATTTCAACCGGACAATCGATCCGCCGAAATTGCGGAATTCAAGTTCCGCAACGAACGAAAAGCACTTCCGCTTTTCTGCCGAACCATTACCGAACCGGGTTGCCCCGTCCTGATGGCGATCCGACCGTCTCGCCTGATGTCTCGCCGACACCCTCTATCGTCAACCCGAGCCGCCCGGTTCAAATCCGTTTCGAGAACGGACGATGCTGGCGGCTCACCTGACGTTGCCGGCATAAAGTTGCCGACAATTCCGTAAGGCGAAGCCTTACTTCTTCTTCTTGGCGACCT
The DNA here is from genome assembly GCF_001425835.1 of Afipia sp. Root123D2. Lineage (GTDB taxonomy): Bacteria > Pseudomonadota > Alphaproteobacteria > Rhizobiales > Xanthobacteraceae > Afipia. The sequence continues at coordinate 1,074,158 of NZ_LMDP01000001.1, read as the reverse complement.
TGCGGGTCTTCTTCGCAGTCTTCTTCACTGCCGACTTCGCTTTCTTCGCCTTCTTCGCCTTCTTCGCTTTCTTGGCCATGTTGCCCTCCTAAGTTAGTGAGATGGCTTAATCGCTGTGTGCACTCGGGAATCGAAATGCACTTCAACCGGATTACACCAACACGTTCAAAAAAACAGCGTCCCGCTTAAGGAAGTGTTGACGCATGAGGCACGATGCGCATCGCGAGCGCCGATCGCCGGCTTCGCAAGAGACGTTCGCGACACGACGCGGTCTTCATTGAAACTTCGAAACGCGCGATCGCGAAATTCAAAGAAACGCTTGTACTGCGCCTCTATCTTGCATTCGCGCACTCAAGCAATCGACGATACCGCCGCACAACGCGATGAGCGACACCGATCAAAAAACACGTTTCGCGGACTCTGAGTCGCGAAATTTGGCAACGAAATTATTTTTTGGATTTTTTGCTTTTTTCCCGATCGCCGATCGCAAAGGGAAACTTTTCGGGTCGTTTCCGGAAATCTGATTCGCGCGCCGCCAGCGACTTTGCGAACCATGCGCGGCGCATTTCGGCAGCGGCGCGCGTTCATCATCGAGTCAAAAATCGGGTCGAGCGCATCCGCGTCCGGCGTGCGGCGGACAAAACCGGAGACCGATTTTGCATTCACGCGCGCGTCAGATGCCGAGTTTGGCCTTCAGCAGATCGTTCACTGCCTGCGGGTTGGCCTTGCCGCCGGACGACTTCATCACCTGACCGACGAACCAGCCGATCAAAGCCGGCTTCTCCTTCGCTTGCGCGACTTTGTCCGGATTGGCGGCGACAATGTCGTCCACCACCTTCTCGATCGCGCCCAGATCGGTGACCTGCTTCATGCCGCGCGCCTCGACAACGGCACGCGGGTCGCCGCCTTCGGCCCAGATGATCTCGAACAGGTCCTTGGCGATCTTGCCGGAGATGGTTTTCTCCCCGATCAGATCGACAATCGCGGCAAGCTGGTCCGCCGACACCGGGGAAGAGACGATGTCCTTCCCTTCCTTGTTGAGCCGGCCGAACAACTCGTTGATGACCCAGTTGGCCGCGAGTTTGCCGTCGCGAACCTTGTCAGCGAGCTTCGACAGCACGGTCTCGTAGAAGTCCGCACTCTCGCGCTCGCTTGCCAGCACGCTGGCGTCGTAGGGCGTCAGGCCGAACTCGGCGGCAAAGCGCGCACGTTTTTCGTCCGGCAGTTCGGGCAATTCCGCTTTCAGGCCATCGACATAGGCCTGGGTGAACTCGAGCGGCAGCAAATCCGGATCGGGGAAGTAACGATAGTCGTGCGCCTCCTCCTTGGAGCGCATCGACCGCGTCTCGCCCTTGTTCGGATCGTAGAGCCGGGTTTCCTGCTCGATGACACCGCCATCTTCCAGAATGCCGATCTGGCGGCGTGCTTCATATTCGATCGCCTGGCCGATGAACCGGATCGAGTTGACGTTCTTGATCTCGCAGCGAGTGCCGAGGGGATCGCCGGGCTTGCGCACCGAAACGTTGACGTCCGCGCGAAGGCTGCCCTTCTCCATGTCGCCGTCGCAGGTGCCGAGATAGCGCAGGATGGTGCGCAGCTTGGTGACGTAGGCCTTCGCCTCCTCCGACGAGCGGATATCGGGCTTGGACACGATCTCCATCAGCGCGACGCCCGACCTGTTGAGATCGACGAACGACATCGTCGGGTGCTGGTCGTGCAGCGACTTGCCGGCATCCTGTTCGAGATGGAGGCGCTCGATGCCCACCGTGATGGTCTCGCCGTCGCTGATGTCGACGGTGACGACGCCCTCGCCGACGATCGGCGACTTGAACTGGCTGATCTGGTAGCCCTGAGGCAGGTCCGGATAGAAGTAGTTCTTCCGGTCGAAGGTCGACTTCAGATTGATCTGCGCCTTGAGACCGAGGCCGGTGCGGACCGCCTGTGCGACGCACTCCTCGTTGATGACCGGCAGCATTCCGGGCATGGCGGCGTCCACCAGCGACACGTGGTCGTTCGGCGCGCCGCCGAATTCGGTCGACGCCCCCGAAAACAGCTTGGAGTTCGAGGTCACCTGGGCATGGACTTCCAGCCCGATGACCATTTCCCAGTCGCCGGTCGCGCCCTTGATGAGTTTCTTCGGATTGACGGTTACGTTCATGAGGCGGCTTTTACCCCGGCCGGGAGGGTGAGAAAACCCCTCCAAGCACCGGTCACAGGCTGGCAGCGAAGCTGCGGAAGGTCGGATTGACGCGCAATGCGTCACGCCCGGCGGCGATGATATCGTCGACCTGCTGCGGCGGCAGCCGGAACCGGGTCGGGATCGCCTCCAGCTCTGCCGCCCGCGCCCGATCGAGCTGATCGAAGCCAAGCCGGCCGACGAAAAACTTGAGGTCGCGACAATTCCAGTTCGCGGGCGCGCCGTAGCGCTTGCGATCGGCGGCCGACAGGCCGCACCGCCAGCGCACCAGCGCCGATTGCCAGTCCGTCATCGTGGTGTCGAACGCGGTGAAACTTCCGGCGACGCTGGCATCGATGGTGGTGTCGACCGCCGCCTTCACCAGATCGACGCCGCTCGGACCCTCAACCGTATTGACCCAGTTGCCTGCGACAGCGGTTTTGGCGTCCACCACGAGGAACAGCGCGCGCCTCAGCTTCACCGCCTGGGTCGGCGTGAGCGGGCCGTAGGGCGTGTCCGAGGACAGGCGCGCGATGGTGAAACCGGACAGTCCGTAGTTGTCGACCAGCCCGCCATCGAGCAGCTTGATGTAAGGGATCGAGCCATCGTGATAACGGCTGATCGCCCGAGCGAATGCATTGAGCATCGGCGGTGCATTGGGATTGTCGCGCGCCTTGACGATCCAGGGAGGCAACGGGACCTTGCACTTGTTGGGGAAGGTCTCGATCACCACCGGTGCAAAAGCGACAGGAACCGCGGCCGAGGCGGCGACGGCGCTTGCGAGAGGGTATTCCGACAGGTCGCTGCACATGGCGCGGAAGGCGGTCGCACCGAACACGAACGGCGTGCGGTTGTAGATGTCCGATGCGTTGATCCACACGCGCGGACGTCCAGCAGCGCGGAATTGCCCGAAGGTGGCGCCGTGGAAAAGATTGGCATCGAGCCAGCGCGGAAAGCCGGTCGAGTCATTGATGCCGCCGGCGAAGGCCCGCGGCAGTGTCGCCAGTGACAGGTCGGTCTGCAGCCCCTCTTCCGCATTGCGGAGCAGGAATTTCTCGCGGAAGTCGGCCAGCGCCGCGCGCTTTTTCAACCCATAGTAAGCGGCTGTCACCGCGCCGCCCGACACACCGGAAATGAAATCGACCCGATCGATCATCGGCCCGCCGGTGCCGCGAAGCGGAATCCGCTCCATCTCGGACAGAACACCAAAGGAAAACGCGGCTGCCCGGGTGCCGCCCCCCGAGAATGAGAGGCCAACGACGATATCGTCCGCGATGGCTTCTTCCTTGAAGCTAAGCTCCAGCCTGTTGGCGAGCGTCTCAGGATCACCCGGGATATTGACCGGTGCATTCTGAATCGACGCACAGCCGAGCAGCACGCCGCACACCGCCATCACACTGAGAGAAGTTCGCGCCGAACGCATCGATCACCACCGTCCCGATCGGATACTATCGCCCACCCGGCGATTTTTGACCAATGCAACCGGCGGTCGCCGTTCAACCCCCGGTATCGTGGTTAATCCGCGACCCTGCCGACGTGCCGGCCGAACGCGTTCGCGCCGCTCACGCCCACCAGTTTTTCGGCGTGAAGTTTCCCGCCGCCTGCTCGATGACCTCGCCGAGCGAAAACAGCGTTTCCTCCTCGAACGGCCGCCCGATCAGTTGCAACCCCAGCGGCAATCCCTGCCCGTCCTTGCCGGCCGGCACCGCGATACCCGGCAAGCCCGCCATGTTCACCGTCACCGTGAAGATGTCGTTGAGATACATCTCGACCGGATCGGCCTGGCCTTTCTCTCCGATGCCGAATGCCGCCGACGGCGTCGCCGGTGTCAGGATCGCCTGAACGCCTTTGGCAAAGCAGTCCTCGAAATCCTTCTTGATCAGGGTGCGGACCTTCTGCGCGCGCAAGTAGTAGGCGTCGTAGTAACCCGCCGATAGCACATAGGTGCCGATCATCACGCGGCGGCGGACCTCCGGCCCGAAGCCTGCGGCTCGGGTGTTCTCGTACATCTCGGCGATGTTGCGGCCGTTGACCCGCGCGCCATAACGCACGCCGTCATAACGCGCGAGATTCGACGAGGCCTCCGCAGGCGCGACAACATAATAGGCTGGCAGCGCGTATTTGGTGTGCGGCAACGAAACCTCGACAAGCTCGGCGCCGGCGGCTTTCAGCCATTCTGCGCCTTGCCCCCACAGTGCCTCGATCTCGCCGGACATGCCGTCGAGCCGGTACTCCTTCGGAATGCCGATCTTCATGCCCTTGACCGATTGTCCGATCGCCGCCTCATAGTCGGGGACCGGACGATCGACAGATGTCGTATCCTTCGGATCGTGGCCTGCCATCGACCGCATCAGGATCGCGGTATCGCGCACGGTACGCGCGAACGGCCCGGCCTGATCGAGCGACGACGCGAACGCGACGATGCCCCAGCGCGAGCAACGCCCGTAGGTCGGTTTGACGCCGACGATGCCGGTGAAGGCCGCGGGCTGGCGGATCGAGCCGCCGGTGTCGGTGCCGGTCGCACCGAGACACAGGCTGGCGGCGACCGCGGACGCCGAGCCGCCGGACGAGCCGCCCGGAACGAGATTGACGTCGGAGCCTTCCCGCCGCCACGGGTTGATGACCGGTCCGAATGCCGAGGTCTCGTTCGACGAACCCATCGCGAATTCGTCGTTGTTGAGTTTGCCGAGCATCACTGCGCCGTCGCGCCAGAGTTGGGACGTCACTGTGGATTCATACTGCGGCTTGAAATCGCCGAGAATCTTCGAGCACGCCGTGGTGCGGACGTCCCTGGTCGCGAACAGATCCTTGATACCGAGCGGAAGCCCTTCGAGATTGCCGGCCTCGCCTTTCGCAATTCGCTCGTCCGCGGCGCGCGCCATCGCCCGCGCCTGATCCGGCGTCTCGAGCACATAGGCGTTCAGCACACGCGCCTTTTCCATCGCCACCAGATGGGCGTCGGTCAATTCGAGCGACGTGAAGGATTTCTTAACGAGACCCTCGCGGGCGTCGGCAAGCGAAAGAGCAGTCAGATCAGTCATTCATCAACCGGATCGCAGGAGAAAGGAGAACGCGGCGCAGGCGCCGCCGGAAAATGAGTAGAGAGGGCGGTGTCGGCAACGTCCTTGCCCGAAGCCATCATGGCCGCTGCCGCCGCATCCATCGCCTTGTCGGGATCGGCGGCATTGCCCCGACGCTCCATGGCATCGAGATAGTCCATGTAGGCTTTGTAGGCCTTTTCGTCTTCGCACAGCAGGCACATGGCGGCGACCTCGCAACCGGACCTTATTCGACGACTTTCGGCACCAGAAAGAAATGATCCTCGGTAGCCGGCGCATTGGCGAGAATCCTGTCGGGAATCTCCCCGTCGTTGACGACGTCCTTGCGCTTCTTCATCTCCATCGGAATCACCGAGGTCATCGGCTCGACGTTCTCGACATTCACTTCCGACAGTTGTTCGACGAATGCCAGCATCGCATTCAGTTCGCCCTGAAGGTGAGACACCTCGTCCTCCTTGACCGCGATACGCGCAAGATGCGCGATCCGGCGGACGGTGGCTGCATCGACTGACATATTCAAGAAACTCCGGACGGCGGCTCAATTCAGCCCGCCCTATAGAGCATTTCGCGCGGAATCGCCAACTTCAATTGGAGAGAAAAGGTCACGACAGGAAAATTTGCTGCGTTTGTTCAACGACTTGTGAGATGGAGCCAACTGAAGAGTGGCGCGAAATCAGCTGCCTTGCGACGCCGACGAGCTCATGGTCACGAAGGGTGACAGATTATCTTCCGTAAACAGCGTGATCACGCAGTAGATCTGCTCCACGTCTTGCCCCGAACGCGTGAACGGCAGGAGCAACCGCTCATAATTCACGATCGCGCCGTCCTCGCCCCGCACCGGCGTCGAGTTGAACGCCGGCGTCTGACACTCCACGACCTGCCGGTAGGTTTTCAGACCGCGCTCGCGCACGGCCGGCGCCATCACCTCGTTCAGAAGCAGACCGACGCAGTTACGGTTATGCATCCGGTCGAAATCGGAGCCCTGATAGCGGATCGGGTAGCGCGGCGCGCCATCATGCCACTCTACATCGAGCAGCATCAGCTTCTCACGCAGCCGCTCAAGATCGTGTTCTTGAACCGCCGCGGCCTGCGGCAGCGCTGCAGTACCTTTCAGGCGTTCCCATAACTTGAGCATGCCAAGCTGCTGAACGCAGCGAATGGCTTCGCGACCCTCGAAGTCGGTCTTGATGTGGCTGTTCAACAGGAGATTCCGTCGCGCGACCGGGCGCTAGATGCCCGGATCGCGTGAGCTTTACAAGGGGATCGGATTGATCCGGTCAGTTCCGTCGATGGAACCCCGCTTGCCCTGCTTTATTCCGAAAGTTGTTTCAGACGATGGAGTGCCGCGCTTGCCAGCGCCCGCGTCAGATCCGCAGCCGGCATGTCGCGGCCGAGCGCGACCGACTGACCGGCCCACAGATTGGTGAAATCCGTCTTTCCTGCTTTCTCCGCCGCCGCCTTGAGCGGCGCGAACGCCGTCGCCGCATGGGGAAAGGCCGGTGCGTCAGGTGAAACCGGGCCGATCTCCGCCATCACGCGGTTGATGACACCGCGTGCTGGACGTCCCGTCATGACATTCGTGATGGCGGTCGAACTGTCGTCCGCCTGGGCAAGTGCGGCCTGCGCCAGCGCACTGACTTTCGACTCCGGCGTCCGCAGATAGGCGGTCCCGATCTGCACGCCCGCCGCGCCTAGCGCGAAGGCCGCCGCGATGCCCCGCCCGTCGGCGATGCCGCCAGCCGCAATCACCGGAACGCGCACCGCATCCACCACCTGCGGCACGAGAGACATCGTGCCAGGTTGAGATGCGATGTTGTCGGTGAGGAACATGCTGCGATGACCGCCGGCCTCCGCGCCCTGCGCGATCACGGCATCGACTCCGTTGTTTTCGAGCCAGACCGCTTCCTTCACGGTGGTGGCGCATCCGACCACGATGCAGCCGGCCGCCTTCACCCGCCGCAGCATATCCTTGTCGGGCAGTCCGAAATGAAAGCTTACGATCTCGGGCTTCAATTCCTCGACCAGCGCGCACATCGTTGCGTCGAACGGCGCACGATTGGCGCCCTGCACGACGACTCCCGGATCAAGGCCGAGTTCTTTGTAGTAAGGCGCGAGGCGCTTGCGCCATCCGGCATCGCGTGCCGGATCGGCAGCAACCGGCGTGTGGCTGAAGAAATTCATGTTGAGGGGCGCGCTGACGCGTTGCCGGATGATGCCGACTTGCTCGCGCGCCTTCTCGGCGGAGATCGTCGCACACGGCAGCGATCCGAGCGCGCCGGCTTCGCTCGCCGCAATGACCAGTTCGGCGTCCATCGCGGAGGCCATCGGCGCCTGGACAATCGGAACCTCGATCTTGAAAAGGTCGAGCAGTCTGCGATTCGGCCACATCATCCGTTCCTCTCGTCTCTTGCACCGGCGTTCTGGCAAGCCGGAGCGCGCATGACAATGCGACGTTGGTTGCCCGTTCAGGCGGAAACCAGACGCCGGGATGACCAGCGCCGCAGGGCGACCACCGCCCAGATCGCTTCGACCACGCCGAACGGCCAGGCGCCTTGCAGAAAGCCGTAGGCCGAGCCCAGCGCGCAGGCGGCTGCAAATCCGAGGATATACAGGGGATGTCTGTCTTCGAGCGCATAGCAGACAAGCATCGCCGTGACCGCGAACAGGCCGAACAATGTCAGGCCATCCATGTCGTCTCCCCGCTTTACATCGCCTCGCCCGCCGATGATAAGCGGGCCATGCCCGCGCCAATATTACCGCTGACCGAAGCCGCTGCACACTGGCCACCTCGTGGCGCCCTGATCGGCCTCGATCTCGGCACCAAGACCATCGGCGTGGCCGTATCCGATCCGGACCGCAGGCTCGCCACCGGCATCGAAACCATCCAGCGCAAGACTTTCACAGCAGACGCCGCGCGACTGCTGGTACTTGGGGCCGAGCGCAACGTGGCCGGGTTCATCCTCGGCCTTCCGATCAACATGGACGGCAGCGAAGGCCCGCGTGCCCAATCGACCCGCGCCTTCGCCCGCAATTTTTCCAGGCTCACGGATCTCGCCATCGGCCTGTGGGACGAACGGCTGTCCACGGTGGCGGTCGAGCGCGAACTGATCGGGATGGATATGAGCCGCGCCAAGCGGGCCAAAGTGATCGACGAGCACGCCGCGATCTTCATTCTGCAGGGCGCGCTGGACCGGCTCACGGCGCTGCGTAAATCCGCCGGGGATACCTGACCGATGTTCGCCGTCGCCGCTGCCCTGCTCCCGGTTTTCCTGCTGATCGTGATCGGATTCGGATTGCGACGCGTCCTGCTCAAGGACGAAGCGCACTGGGTCGGCCTGGAGCGGCTGGTTTATTACGTGCTGTTTCCGGCGCTGCTGATCCAGACGCTCGCCCGCGCCAAACTCACCGGCGTGCCCGTCGCCGGCGTCGGCGGCGCGTTGCTGATCGCTGTGATGCTGATGATGGCGCTGTGCCTGCTGCTGAGGCCGTTGCTGCAGAAACATCTAGGCCTCAACGGTCCAACCTTTTCATCGCTGTTTCAGTGTTCATGCCGCTGGCAGACCTACGTCGCGCTGGCAGTCGCGGGAAATCTCTATGGAGACATGGGCCTCACGCTCGCCTCGGTGGCGATGGTCGCGATGATTCCGCTGCTCAACATCGTCTGCGTCTGGGTGCTCGCCCATTTTGCCGCACCGACCCGCCTGTCATGGCCGCGCATTCTGCTGACCATCGCCCAAAACCCGCTGATCTGGGCTTGCGTCATCGGGCTGACGCTCAACCTGTCGGGCGTGGCGCTACCCGCGTGGATCAACGATCTCACCGACGCGCTCGGCCGGTCGTCGCTGGCGCTTGGGCTTCTCGTGGTCGGCGCAGGATTGCAACTCAAGGGCGTGCTGCGCCCGCCCCCCGCGGCCATTGTCGCGATTTTCCTGAAACTGATCCTGATGCCGGTGATGGCGATCAGCCTCGGCCATGCCTTCGGTCTCACCGGCGTCAATCTGGCGATCGTCGCCTGCTGCTCGTCGGTGCCGACGGCGTCGAGCGCTTATGTGCTCGCGCGGCAGATGGGCGGCGACGCATTGCTGGTCGCGGAAACCCTGACGATCCAGACCGCCCTCGCCGTATTGACCATGCCGGTGTTCATCGCCCTCGTGGCGTGATCCCGGTCAGGAATGCCCGGTGAGCCAGATCGTCTGCAATGTCGCGGCGAGATTGTTGATGCCGTGGACGATCACCGTCAGCCAGGTCGAGTTGCTGCGGTAACGCAGATAGCCGAGCAGCAGGCCGATCGAGAATACTTCGCCGAGAAAGAACAGATCGTACTGCAGATGCATCGCTGTCCACACCAGCGACGACAGGATGATGGCCCCGACCGGGCGCAGGAACGATTCCGACCAGCCGCGATACAAAAAACCGCGCGCGAAAAACTCCTCCGTGATCGGTGCGCCGACGCAGAATGCCAGCACCAAAAGCCACAACGCGTTGTCGGCACGCGCCGACTTCAACACGTCCCCCATGAAGCCGGGCGCAACATCGCGGCCGATGCTTTTCGACAGCAGATCCCACGCGAAGATCAGAACGATGAGACTGCCGATCCCGATCAGCAGGTTTTTCCAGCCCGGCCACCGCAGCGCGAGATAATCCGCGAACGGCGTGCGCGAGATGCGGATCGCGATCCATAGCGCCGCAATCACCGCAGGCAGCCCCATGATGACGGACAGCGAAATCGTCGTGCCGTTAGCGAGCAGGGCTTTCAGCGATGCGATATCGAGGGCGCCCTCACTGGTCGTGATGACATACGCCACCACGGTGATCTGCCCGAGAAACATCGCCGTGAACGCAAACAGCCCCCACAGCAGCGTGCCCCAGAATTTCCAGATACGCGGCGGTTTCGCCGCCGTCACGGTTTCGATCGGATCGGCGGGATTTTCCAGCGATGTCATCTGCAGGCTTTCATGAAACGGACGCGCATCATGCGGGCAGCGCCCGGTCGAGAAGACCACGAATATCGGCGTCAGCAAGATCGACCGCGCCGTACATACTGCCATGGTCTTCGGCCAGACGCGTTACCGCGAACAGCTCCGCATGTTTCGGCGATATCTCATTGAGCGCCGCCGTCGCCGCGACCAGCGCCAGTTTCTCCACCGCGCGACGCGCAACCCGCTCGACGTCAGGCTCGCGAAAGGTCTTGGCGATGAAGGCGACAGCTTCGGCCGCGCCCGGCAAGTCCCTCGTCAGTGCCGCCAGATCCAGCAATACCGTGATCGCCGCCTCACCCTCGCGCGAGAGCGCGCGCAAGACATCGAGGCACATCACGTTGCCCGAGCCTTCCCAGATCGCATTGACAGGCGACTCGCGATAGTGCCGCGCGAGAATTCCTTCCTCGACGTAGCCGTTGCCGCCCATGCACTCCATCGCCTCGTAGAGAAATCCCGGCGCGCTCTTGCAGGTCCAGTATTTCACCACCGGCGTCAGCAGCCGCATATACGCGGCTTCAGCCTTGTCCGACGGCGCGCGGTCGAACGACCGGCATAGCCGCATCACCAGCGCGGTCGAGGTCTCGACATGCAACGCCATGTCAGCAAGCACGCTTTTCATCAGCGGCTGATCTGCCAGATGCTTCTGGAACACGCTGCGCTGACGGGCGTGATGCAGTGCATGTGCAAGGCCCGAGCGCATCAGGCCGGCGGACGCCGTCGCGCAATCCTGCCGCGTCAGCGACACCATCTGGATGATCGTCGGGATGCCGCGCCCCTCCTCGCCGAGCCGCAGAGCATAGGCATTGTCGAACTCAACTTCGGATGACGCATTGGAGCGGTTGCCGAGCTTGTCCTTCAGTCGCTGAAAATGGATACCGTTGATGCTGCCGTCCGGCGCGAAGCGCGGCATGAAGAAACAGGTCAATCCGCCTTCGGCCTGCGCCAGCACCAGAAACGCATCACACATCGGCGCCGACATGAACCATTTGTGCCCGGTGATGCGATAGGCGTCGCCGTCGCGCACCGCGCGGGTGATATTGGCGCGCACGTCGGTGCCGCCCTGCTTCTCGGTCATGCCCATGCCCATGGTCATGCCGCGTTTGTCCCACCACGGCGCGAAGGCCGGATCATAAGAGCGCTTGCCGAGCACGGGCATCACCTTGGCGCGCAATGCCGGATCGGTCGACAATGCACCGACCGCGGCGCGGGTCATGGTGATCGGACACAGATGTCCGGTCTCGACCTGCGCTGCGATGAAGAATTTCGCAGCGCGGAGCACTTCGGATGCGCCGCCAGCCGCCTCGCCTTTTTCGTTCCACGTCGAGTTGTGAATTCCAGCGTGCGCGCTGTGCGCCATCAACTCGTGATAGGCCGGATGAAACTCGACCTCATCACGGCGATAACCTCGCGAGTCGAACAGCTTCAGCTTCGGTGTATTCTCGTTGGCGAGGCGGCCGCGCTGGGCCATCGCCGCCGATCCCCAATGCCTGCCGAACTCGGACAATTCCGCGATCGCGTCCTTGCCGCCATTGGCCGCGACGGCGTCGACCAGTGGCCGGTCGGTCATAAACAGATCGACGTCCTCGAACGGGGTCGACTGGTTGAAGACTTCGCGGGTCTCGTGTCGGAGCTCTGTCATCGGCCTCAACGTCCCTGTGATCGGCACAATGTATGCCGAAACCTGCCTGCGGCCATGACCTAGCGCCGTTTCGTCACCGGGAAATCGTACGCCACGTTGGCGCCACCCGGCAGCGCGAAGTGCCACCATTCCAGCCGGAAGTTGACGAAACCTTGCCGCGTCATCGCCGAAACCAGCGTATCGCGCCATTTGCGCTGATGCCGCGTGATAGCCTTTGAGGCGGTATGGGCCTTCGCGTCGGAGCAATCGTAGCCCGTGCCCATGTCGACGCTGCCCTCCGGCGTTCGCAGGCCCTCCGGTGCGGTGCAATCGGCAAACCCGGCATTGGGATCGAACGGAGGCACCTTCGCCGCCGGCAGTTGCACCAGCGTCAGATCGACTGCCTTGCCGGTCGAATGACCTGAGTGTCTGACGATGTAGCCGCGCCGGAACAAATCCGCCTTGCTCATCTTCGGATTGTAGCGACGTTGTGCGGCTGTCTCCCGGCCGTCCTGCGCCCAGGCGTACATGTCATCGACCGCGCGCTGCGGGCGATAGCAGTCGAGCATCTTCAGAGACAGGCCACGGGATGCGAGATCGCGCTGCACCCGCGTCAGCGCGGCGGCGACCTTGCGGGTGACGATACACTCCCCGGCCTCATACCCCTTGAGCGGGCGGCCAACGAAATTGTTCGAACCCGCATAGCGGATGTCCTGAAGAATGGTCGGGTCGGCATCGCGGAGGAACACGAAATCGCCCGGCAACGGCTGAGCGGCGGCGACGGAAACAGCCGCCGACAACATCGAAAATCCAACGATCGCCGCTGATACCGATCTCATCCCGAAAATATGTCCCGGCTTTGTTGCCTGCCATTTACCCTACACGGTCACAGGTTGGGGAGAGTATGTCCGGCGCGGGAAATCGCCCTTGCTCCCCTGTCCAACTCTGCCTATAGCTTTGGCTTTAATGACCCTTGCATCGAAATCGTCTTTTGTCCTCGATCACCGGCATCTGCTGGGCATCGAGGGCCTTTCCGTGGCCGATATCACCGGCCTGCTCGACCTCTCGGAAGAATATGTCGAGGTCAACCGGCAGGTCGACAAGAAGCGCACCAACCTGCGCGGCCGCACCCAGGTCAACCTGTTCTTCGAAGCCTCCACCCGCACGCAATCGTCGTTCGAGATCGCCGGCAAGCGCCTCGGCGCCGACGTCATGAACATGTCGGTGTCCTCGTCCTCGATCCGCAAGGGCGAGACGCTGATGGACACTGCGGTGACGCTGAACGCCATGCACCCGGATATTCTGGTGGTGCGGCACCACGCCTCCGGCGCGGTGGAACTGCTCGCCCAGAAGGTGGACGGCTCGGTGATCAATGCCGGCGACGGCGCGCATGAGCATCCGACCCAGGCGCTGCTCGACGCGCTGACGATCCGCCGCAACAAGGGGCGGCTCGAAGGGCTGCTGGTGGCGATCTGCGGCGATGTGCTGCATTCGCGCGTCGCGCGCTCCAACATCCTGCTCCTCAACACCATGGGCGCGCGCGTCCGCGTGGTTGCGCCCTCCACGCTGCTGCCACCGGGCATCGAGCGCATGGGCGTCGAGGTCGCACGTGACATGCGCGAAGGCCTTGAGGGCGCGGACATCGTCATGATGCTGCGCCTGCAGCGCGAGCGCATGAACGGCTCGTTCGTTCCTTCAAGCTCCGAGTACTTTCACTATTACGGCCTCGACCAGAAAAAGCTCTCCTATGCCAGGCCGGACGCACTGGTGATGCATCCGGGGCCGATGAACCGCGGCGTGGAAATCGACTCGATCGTGGCGGATGGCGCTCAGTCGCTGATCCGCGAACAGGTTGAAATGGGCGTGGCGGTTCGCATGGCAGTGCTCGAAGCGCTCGCCCGCAACCTGCCCAACGCGTGACGGGATTGACGATGCTGACCGACCGCCGCCCCATTCTGCTCGCCAACGCCCGCCTGATCGACCCCGCGCGCGATCTCGACGGCCCGGGCGACGTATTGATCGCCGACGGCGTGATCCGCGAGGCCCGTCGCGGCATCGGCACCGCCGGCGTACCGGAAGGCACCGACATTATTAATTGCGCCGGCAAGGTGGTCGCCCCCGGCCTGATCGACATGCGCGCCTTCGTCGGCGAGCCCGGCGCGGACCACCGCGAGACTTTCGCCTCCGCCAGTCAGGCTGCCGCGGCCGGCGGCATCACCACCGTGATCTGCCAGCCGGACACCAAGCCGGTGATCGACAATTCGGCGACCGTCGACTTCATCATGCGTCGCTCCCGCGACACCGCGATCGTCAACATCCATCCGATGGCGGCGCTGACCAAGGGCATGAAGGGTGAAGAGATGACCGAGTTCGGCCTGCTCAAGGCCGCCGGTGCCGTCGCTTTTACCGACGGCGACAAGAGCGTGATCAATGCGCAGGTCATGCGCCGCGCGCTGACTTATGCCCGCGATTTCGATGCGCTGATCGTTCATCACACCGAAGATCCATATCTGGTCGGCGAAGGCGTCATGAATGAAGGCGAGTTCGCCTCGCGCCGTGGCCTGATGGGAATTCCGACCGCATCGGAAGCCATCATGCTCGAACGCGACATGCGACTCGTCGCGCTGACCGGCGGACGTTACCACGCCGCATCGCTGACCTGCGCCGAATCGCTCGAGGTTCTCCACCGCGCCCGCGACAACGGACTCGCCGTCAGCGCATCGGCCTCGATCAATCACGTTACGCTGAACGAAAACGACATCGGCCCCTACCGCACGTTCCTGAAACTGTCGCCACCGCTACGCACCGAGCAGGATCGCGTTGCACTGGTCGACGCCATCGCCTCCGGTCTCATCGATGTCATCATGTCGGACCACAATCCGCAGGACGTCGAGGTCAAACGCCTGCCGTTTGCCGAAGCCGCCCCAGGCGCGATCGGCCTCGAGACCATGCTGTCGGCCGGCCTGCGTCTGGTCCATTCCGGTGAAGTCGAATTGAAAACGCTGATCCGCGCCATGTCGACACGCCCGGCGGAACTCCTCGGCCTGCCCGGCGGCTCGCTGCGCGCCGGCAGCCCGGCGGACATTGTCGTAATCGATCTCGATACGCCTTGGGTACTCGACCCGGCAGACCTGAAATCGCAATGCAAGAACACACCGTTCGACGAAGCCCGCTTCACCGGCCGTGTCGCCCGTACTATCGTCAGCGGACGCACCGTATTCGAGCATGTGTAAATGATCGGAACCCTCCTGCTAGCACTCGCCTTCGGCTATCTCTGCGGCTCGGTCCCGTTCGGGCTGATCCTGACGAAGGTCGCCGGCACGCAGGATCTGCGCTCGGTCGGCTCCGGCAATATCGGTGCCACCAACGTGTTGCGCACTGGACGCAAGGGCCTCGCGGCGGCAACGCTGATCGGCGACATGTTGAAGGGCACGGTCGCCGTGATCGCCGCAGGCTATGCCGCCGGACCGGACGCGGCGATCGCTGCGGGCTTTGGTGCGTTCCTCGGCCACCTGTTTCCGATCTGGCTGAAGTTCAAGGGCGGCAAGGGCGTCGCCACCTATATCGGCGTGCTGCTCGGACTGTTCTGGCCGGCTGCGCTCGCCTTCTGCGCGGTCTGGCTGGTCGTCGCCTTCGTGTCGCGCTACTCGTCCCTGGCGGCGCTGGTCGCGAGCGCCTTGACACCGTTCGGCCTCTACTTCGACGGCCATCCTGCGCTGGCGCTGCTGTTCGCGGTGCTGACCGTCGTGCTCTGGATCATGCACCGCGCCAACATCCAGCGCCTGCTGAACGGGACTGAAGGTAAGATCGGCAGCAAGAGCTAGATTTACCGCTGCTGCCCGATTGCCCGCGCTGGCAAGTTGCGCGACAATTCCGCTCTCCGGGGGCGGGCGTGAACATAGAACCCAGCAAAACAACCAGGCTGACCGATGCGCAGCGGATCGACTGGCTGCGGCTGATCCGTTCCGACAATGTCGGGCCGCGGACGTTCCGGTCTCTCGTCAACCATTACGGCAGTGCGCGTGCTGCGCTCGACCGCCTGCCCGATCTGGCGAGACACGGCGGGGCATCCAAACCCGCCCGTATCTGTTCTCATGATGAAGCGGCCAGCGAGATCGCGCGCGGCGAACAGATGAAGGTTGCGCTGCTGGCGCCGGGAGAAGACGGCTATCCGCCCCGTCTTGCGCTGATCGACGATGCGCCTCCGCTGCTCGGTGTGCGCGGCGCGCGCGACATCGAGATGCAGCCGATGATCGGTATCGTCGGGTCGCGCAATGCATCGGGCGCAGGACTGAAGTTTGCGCAGACGCTGGCGCGCGAACTGGCCGACGCCGGATTCATTATCGCGTCGGGGCTCGCGCGCGGCATCGATCAGGCTGCGCATCGCATCGCCATCCAGAGCGGAACGGTCGCTGTGCTCGCCGGCGGCCATGACAGGATCTATCCGCCGGAGCACGAGGACCTGCTGCTGGAAATGATCGACAGCGGCAGCGGCGCGATTTCGGAAATGCCGCTCGGCCACGGTCCGCGCGCACGGGACTTTCCGCGCCGCAACCGCCTGATCTCCGGCGTGTCGCTCGGCGTCGTTATCGTCGAGGCCGCCCATCGCTCCGGCTCGCTGATCACCGCGCGCTTCGCCAACGAACAGGGCCGCGAAGTGTTTGCGGTGCCCGGCTCCCCGCTCGACCCGCGCGCGGCCGGCACCAACGATCTCATCAAACAGGGCGCGACGCTGACGACGTGCGCCGCGGACGTGATCGACGCGGTGCGTCCGATCATGGGGCGGCCGGTCGAACTCCCGTTCAATGAGCGCGACGACGATCCGATTGACGAAGAACCGCATGCCGACGAACGCACCCGCATCGTCGACCTGCTTGGCCCCTCGCCTGTCGGTATCGACGATCTGGTGCGAATGGCCGACACCTCGCCAGCCGTGGTGCGCACCGTCCTCCTTGAGCTTGAACTTGCAGGACGGCTGGAGCGTCACGGCGGCGGAATGGTGTCGCTGGTCTAGACTCAGCCGCGATAGATCGGCGCGCCGGCGGGCAATGCGGTTGCGCCGCCATCGACAAAGATTTCCTGCCCCTGGACATGCGCGGCATCGTCGGATGCAAGGAACAGCACGGTCTTGGCGATATGGTCGACTTCGCCGATCCGGCCAAGCGGTGTAGAGCGTGACATCCGCGTCTCTAGCGCGGCGAAGGCGCCGGCGGTCGGCGCGGCTCCGTTCCAGATCGGTGTGCGGATCGCTCCCGGTGCGACGACATTCACCCGAATGCCACGCGGCGAGAGTTCGCTTGCCATCACGCGCGCCATGGCGCGGACGCCGGCCTTGGTCGCCGCATAAGCCGAGTAGCCGGGGTTGCCGAGCACGCTGATGACGGAACCGTTGAGAATAATCGAGGCGTTGTCATTGAGATGCGGCAGGGCCGCCTGTACCGTGAAAAAAACTGACGTCAGGTTGGTTCTGATGACCTTCTCGAAGTCCGCAAGCGACGTGCCGCCGAGCGGCGTATTACCGGCAATGCCCGCGTTGGCGAACACGATGTCGAGCTTGCCGAACTTCGCTTCGGCTTGAGTGAATGCCTTGTCGAGCGCCGCCACGTCATTGGCATCAGCGTTGATCGCCAGTCCATTCGCCCCGAGTTCCTTCGCCGCGGCATCCAGCGTCGCCTGATTGCGGCCGGTGATGACCACCCATGCACCTTCGCCGGCAAACAACTTTGCTGTTGCGAGGCCAATGCCGCTGTTGCCCCCGGTGATGAATGCGACCTTGCCCTTCAATCTCATGGAACTCTCCCGTTATCTGGTTTTATAATGAAACTAGACTTGCGAGATAATCCATCGAGTTTTATAATGCAACCACATTATCGTGATTGGGGTTAAGACCATGAAACGAAAAAGCCTCGAAGGCGACCTCTGTCCGATCGCGCGAACGCTGGACGCCATTGGCGACTGGTGGTCGTTGCTGATTGTGCGTGACGCGATGATGGGATCGCGGCGGTTCAGTGAATTTCAAAAAAATCTTGGCGTGGCCAAGAACATCCTGACAGTGCGGCTGCGCACGCTTGTCGGGCAAGGCATTATGGAATCGACGCCGGCATCTGATGGCAGCGCGTATCAGGAATACGTGCTGACCCCGAAGGGGCGCGGGTTGTTTCCTGTGCTGGTCGCGTTGCGGCAGTGGGGTGAAGAGTTCTCATTCGAGCCCGACGAGGCATTCTCGAAACTACTGGATCGCAAAACCCGTCGCCCACTCCGCAAACTCGAGATTCGCGCGCAAGACGGGCGGATTCTCAACCAGTCCGACACGATGGTGATACCGGCGTTACCCTCGGCTTAAATGCCTCCGGGTTTTCGACGAAGCGTTGCGATCTCGTCTGCTTCCATCTGCGCCATGTCGAGCAAGAAACCGAGAGTCTGGTGGCCATGACGCCGCGCGAGGATCGCGAGATCGGCAAGAGCCTCTGAAATAAAGAGTGCCGCCTCGCCCGGCCCGCCATCACCAGGGGCTGAATCCGCCCAATCGTGTCGGGCTTTTTCGCCATGTGCCGCCATCCACCGACCTCCCGGCTACAAGGTCGAGCATTCGCTCATTAATAGTATTTTGTTATGATACACGCAATACGTGTACATCTAAAGGTTATATTTTGTCGATTATACAACCTCAATTAGGACGGGTTCTCGGCCCTGATCAACACATGTCCATTTGACAGGCAGGGGCAATTTACCCATGTATCGGACGAAACAGCCTCCTCGAATCCTTCGATTCCGGCGTGTGCTTTCCCCGTAAGCCATTGGTACAAAATGAATATCGTCATTGTCGAGTCGCCTGCAAAGGCCAAGACGATCAACAAGTATTTGGGCTCCTCCTATGAGGTTTTGGCCTCTTACGGCCATGTCCGAGACCTCCCGGCGAAGAACGGATCGGTCGATCCGGAGGCTAATTTCCAGATGATCTGGGAGACCGACCCCAAGGCGGCCGGGCGATTGAACGATATCGCCAAGGCGCTCAAGGGAGCGGACAAGCTGATCCTCGCAACCGACCCTGATCGCGAGGGCGAGGCCATTTCCTGGCACGTGCTCGAGATCATGAAGCAAAAGCGCGCGCTGAAGGACCAGAAAGTCGAACGCGTCGTCTTCAACGCCATCACCAAACAAGCCGTGACCGAGGCAATGAAGCATCCGCGCGAGATCGACGGCGCGTTGGTGGACGCCTATATGGCGCGCCGCGCGCTGGATTATCTCGTCGGCTTCACACTCTCCCCGGTCCTGTGGCGCAAACTGCCGGGCGCCCGCTCGGCGGGTCGTGTGCAATCGGTCGCGCTACGCCTTGTTTGTGACCGCGAGCTGGAAATCGAGAAATTCGTCCCGCGCGAATACTGGTCGCTGGTGGCGACGCTGGCGACGCCGCGGGCGGAAACGTTCGAGGCCCGTCTGGTCGGCGCGGACGGCAAGAAAATTCAGCGCCTCGACATCGGCACCGGCGCAGAGGCGGAAGATTTCAAGAAGGCGATCGAAGCGGCCAATTTCACCGTCACCTCGGTGGAAGCCAAGCCCGCGCGGCGCAATCCGCAAGCACCGTTCACGACATCGACGCTGCAGCAGGAGGCCAGCCGCAAGCTCGGCTTCGCCCCCGCCCACACCATGCGGATCGCGCAGCGTTTGTATGAAGGCATCGATATCGGTGGCGAGACCACCGGTCTCATTACCTATATGCGAACCGACGGTGTGCAGATCGCCAATGAAGCCATCGCGCAGGTGCGTTCGGTGATCGGTGAGGATTACGGCAAAAATTATGTGCCGGACGCACCGCGCCAGTACAGCGCCAAGGCCAAGAACGCGCAGGAAGCCCACGAAGCGATCCGCCCGACCGATCTGTCGCGCCGCCCGGCCGCGCTGAAGCATCGGCTCGATAACGACCAGTTCCGTCTCTACGAGCTGGTCTGGATGCGCACCGTCGCCAGCCAGATGGAATCTGCCGAACTCGAGCGCACCACGGTAGATATCGCGGCGAAAGCCGGCGCCCGCGTGCTTGAGCTGCGCGCCAGCGGTCAGGTCGTCAAGTTCGACGGCTTCCTTGCGGTCTATCAGGAAGGCCGCGACGACGATCCGGAGGACGAGGACAGCCGCCGCCTGCCCGCCATGAGCGAAGGCGAAGCGCTCAAGCGCGACAGCCTCAGCGTCACCCAGCATTTCACCGAACCGCCGCCGCGCTTCTCGGAAGCGTCGCTGGTCAAGCGCATGGAAGAACTCGGCATCGGCCGGCCTTCGACCTATGCTTCGATCCTGCAGGTGCTGAAGGATCGCGGCTACGTCAAGCTCGAGAAGAAGCGCCTGTCCGCCGAGGACAAGGGCCGCGTCGTCGTCGCGTTCCTGGAGAATTTCTTCGCTCGCTATGTCGAATTCGATTTCACAGCCGCGCTGGAAGAACAGCTCGACCGCATCTCGAACAACGAGATTTCCTGGCAGCAGGTGCTGAAGGATTTCTGGAAGGACTTCATCGGCGCGGTCAACGACATCAAGGACGTCCGCGTCAGCGAAGTGCTCGACGTGCTCGACGCGATGCTCGGCGAACACATCTACGAACCCCGCGCCGACGGCGGCGATCCGCGCCAGTGCCCGAGTTGCGGCAGCGGCAAGCTCAACCTGAAAGCCGGCAAGTTCGGCGCCTTCGTCGGTTGCTCGAACTATCCCGAATGCCGCTATACCCGCCCCCTCGCCGCCTCCAGCGGTTCAAGCGACCGCCCGCTCGGCAAGGATCCTAAAACCGGACTCGAAGTCGCGGTGAAGGCCGGCCGCTTCGGACCTTACATCCAGCTTGGCGACGCCAAGGATTACGAGGAGGGCGAGAAACCGCGCCGAGCCGGCATTCCGAAGAACATGTCGCCTGCCGATGTGGAACTCGATCTCGCGCTGAAACTACTGTCGCTCCCGCGCGAAGTCGGCAAGCATCCGGAAGACGGCGAGCCGATCACCGCGGGCATCGGCCGTTTCGGGCCGTTCGTGCGCCACGGGAAAACCTATGCCAGCCTTGAGGCTGGCGACGAGGTGTTCACGGTCGGCCTCAACCGCGCTGTGACGCTGATCGCGGAGAAGATCGCCAAGGGCCCGAGCCGGCGGTTCGGCGCCGATCCCGGCAAGCCGCTCGGCGAATATCCGGCGCGCGGCGGCACCATCATGGTCAAGAACGGACGCTACGGCGCCTATGTGACCATCGACGGCATCAACGCCACCATCCCGAGCGACAAGACGCCCGAGACCATCACGTTGCCGGAAGCCATTGCGCTGATCGAAGAGCGCGCGGCCAAGGGCGGCGGCAAGCCGAAGCGCGGAGCGAAGAAGGCTGCAAAGCCGAAAGCGACGAAGGCCAAAGCTAACACCTCCGATACTGAGGCCAAGCCGGTGAAGAAGAAGGCGGCCGCGAAGAAAGCAGCGCCCACCAAGGCCGCCGCCAAGCCGCGCGCGAAGGCAGCACCTAAGGCAGCGCCAAAAATCGCCGCGGCCAAAACACCCACGGCGAAGAAGAGCGCTGGAAAAGCACGGGGATAATGAAAAACAAACGTGACGCGGCCGCAGCATTTCCCGACCGGGAGAGCATTGTCGCGTTCATCAAAGCCCATCCCACCGAGGCCGGAACGCGAGAACTGGCCCGGCATTTCGGCTTGAAGAATGAGTCCCGCGCCGCGTTGCGGCGCATTCTCGGCGAGCTTGCCGAGGAAGGTGTGGTCGCCAAACGCGGCAGGCGCGTCCGCGAAGCGAAATCGCTGCCGCCGACACTGGTCGCCGATGTGACCAAACGCGACAGCGACGGCGAACTGATCGCAACGCCCGCCGAGTGGCTTGAGGAAGTCGACGGGCCGGCTCCCGTTATCCGAATTCACGTCCCCCGCCGTCCGCAACCCGGCACAGTGGCCGGCGTCGGCGATCGTGCGCTATTGCGCATCGAGAAGCCCGATAGCAAGCACGAAGGTGCCGCCTATCGCGGACGCGTCATCAAGCTGCTCGATAAGACGCAGCATCGGGTGCTCGGCATTTTCCGGAAGTTGCCGAACGGCACCGGACGGATGATTCCGATCGACAAAAAGCAGGTCGGCCGCGAACTCGCCATTGCCGAAGCCGATGCCAATGGCGCGCAGGACGGCGACCTCGTCAGCGTCGAACTGATGCGCTCGCGCGGCTACGGCTTGCCTTCAGGACGCGTGAAGGAGCGGCTCGGTTCGCTCGCCACCGAAAAAGCGATCAGCCTGATCGCGATCCACGCCCACGACATTCCGCAAACGTTCCCTCCCGATGTTGTTCGTGAATCTGAATCCGCCCGGCCTGCTGTCCTGCAGGGCCGTGAGGACTGGCGCGACGTGCCGCTCGTCACCATAGATCCTCCCGACGCCAAGGATCATGACGACGCGGTTCACGCCGAGCCTGACGGCGATCCCGGCAATAAGGGCGGCTATATCGTCAATGTCGCCATCGCCGATGTCGCATTTTATGTCCGCCCCGGATCGGCGCTCGACCGCGAAGCACTGAACCGCGGCAACTCGGTCTATTTCCCGGACCGGGTCGTGCCGATGCTGCCGGAACGAATCTCCAACGATCTCTGCTCGCTGAAATCCGGCGAGCCGCGCGGCGCGCTGGCGGTGCGCATGGTGATCGGTTCCGATGGACGCAAGCGCTCGCATACATTCCATCGTGTGCTGATGCGCTCGGCGGCGAAACTCAACTATGCGCAGGCGCAGGCCGCGATCGACGGACGTCCCGACGACACCACAGGCCCCTTGCTCGATCCGATCCTGAAGCCGCTCTACGACGCCTACGCTTTGGTGAAACGCGCCCGCGACGAGCGCGACCCGCTCGACCTCGACCTGCCGGAGCGCAAGATCTTGCTCAAGCCCGACGGCACCGTGGATCGCGTGGTGACGCCGGAGCGACTCGACGCCCACAGACTGATCGAGGAGTTCATGATCCTCGCCAACGTTGCCGCCGCCGAGACACTTGAAAAGAAGACCTTGCCGCTGATCTATCGGGTTCACGACGAGCCGACGGTGGAGAAGGTCCACAACCTCCGCGAGTTCCTTAAAACACTCGATATGCCGTTCTCCGCAACAGGCGCGCTGCGGCCTGCGGTGTTCAACCATATTCTCGCGCAGGTCAAAGGGCGAGATGCCGAAACGCTCGTCAACGAGGTGGTGCTGCGCTCACAGGCGCAAGCCGAATACGCCGCGGAGAACTACGGTCATTTCGGCCTGAACCTGCGCCGTTACGCCCACTTCACCTCACCGATCCGCCGCTATGCCGACCTCATCGTCCATCGGGCCCTGATCCTGGCGCTCGGTCTTGGCGAAGGCGCGCTGCCCGATACAGAATCGTTTGAAACACTCAGCGAAGTGGCTGCGGCCATTTCGCTCACCGAACGCCGTGCCATGAAAGCCGAGCGCGAAACTGCGGACCGGCTGATCGCGCATTTTCTGGCGGACCGTATCGGCGCGACGTTTACCGGCCGGATTTCGGGCGTAACCCGCGCCGGGCTGTTCGTGAAACTCAATGAAACCGGGGCCGATGGCCTGATTCCGGTCCGCACCCTCGGAACCGAATATTACAACTACGACGAAACGCGCCACGCCCTGATCGGCTCGCGCAGCGGTGCCATGCACAGGCTGGGTGACGTCGTCGAGGTTCGTCTGGTAGAAGCGGCACCGGTCGCTGGCGCATTGCGGTTCGAGCTTCTGTCCGAAGGCAGTCCTGCTCCGCGCGGCGGCCGCAAGCATGACGACCGCTCAAAAGGAAAATTCGGACAGCAGACAAAAGGCAAGGCACGGCCGGGACGCACCCCGAAAGGAAAGGCGAAAAAACCCGGCAAAGCCAAGTCCCGAAAATCGAAAAAGGGCAGATGATGGATAGCGCGACGGCACGACCGGCAAAGACATGGACAGCGGCCAATTCAGCCCTGCCCAAACGCGACCTCTGGAGCGCGATGGCGCGCGGATGGCGCTGTCGCTGCCCTAAATGCGGCGAAGGAAAACTGTTTCGCGCTTTCCTGAAAACTGCCGATTCGTGCTCGCGCTGCGGACAGGACTTCACCCATCATCGCGCCGACGATCTCCCTGCTTACCTTGTCATCGTCATCGTCGGCCACATCGTGGTGCCGATCGTATTGTCGGTCGAAACCAATTTCGCTCCGCCGATGTTACTGCAGTTGGCAATCTATCTGCCGATCACTCTGATCTCTTCGTTGTTGCTGCTTCAGCCGGTCAAGGGTGCCGTGGTCGGATTGCAGTGGGCATTCCGGATGCACGGTTTCGACGAGGGCCACGGGATTGACCCTGACAGCGTGATCGCGCGTGCTACCGCACGGACCGACCTGTCATGAGCGAGCCGGAGAAGGAAGAAAAGGAAGATGACCACCACCCCTATCGCCGGCCGAAGGATGCAGCGACGCTGATCCTGGTCGACCGCAGCGGCAGTGTTCCCAAGGTGCTGGTTGGACGGCGTCACGACAAGGTCGTGTTCATGCCCGGTAAGTTCGTATTTCCAGGCGGCCGGGTCGATGCAACCGATAACCGGATCCCGGTTGCCGCGCACATTCCTGCTGCACTTGAGAAAAAGCTGATGGGCGGCAGTCCGAAGATTGCGGCCTCGCGCGCTCGGGCGCTCGCCGTCGCCGCCATCCGCGAAGCCTGCGAAGAAACCGGACTGTGCCTCGGCAAGAAGCCCGCCTCGCTGCCGCGCGCCGATGCCGCGAAGCTCAATGGCGAATGGAAACCTTTCGCCGATTGCGGCCTGTTGCCCGATCCGTCGGGCCTGTTCCTGATCGCACGCGCCATCACCCCGCCCGGCCGGGTCCGCCGTTTCGACACCCGCTTCTTCACCGCGGATGCCTCAGCCATCGCCCATCGGGTCGAAGGCGTGGTCCATGCCGATGCCGAACTGGTCGAACTGGTATGGGTCGAACTGGGATCGCCACCGCTCGCCGACGCCCACCAGATGA
Source organism: Afipia sp. Root123D2 (assembly GCF_001425835.1). Taxonomy (GTDB): domain Bacteria; phylum Pseudomonadota; class Alphaproteobacteria; order Rhizobiales; family Xanthobacteraceae; genus Afipia. The sequence continues at coordinate 1,049,341 of NZ_LMDP01000001.1, read as the reverse complement.
CCAAGAACGTGCTGCGCGAACTCGATGCGCGGCTCAAGACCGGTCCGCTGTCGCACGCCACCGAAGTGCCGTTCTTCCATTTCTATGGCGGCAAAATGCAACGGGACACCATATAGCCCGGGCTCGGGACGCGTTGCCCGCATCAAAAGATCAACCGCCCGCGCACGCCGCCTGCTATGCTGGCCGGGCTATGTCGGCGTTCAGGCATTGATCGACAATGATCGGACCACAACTTCTCAAACGCGCGGGTATCGCCTTTTCCGTGGCGGCGCATGCCGCCGTGGTGGCATGGGTCATTTTCGGATCCGGCGTCCGGTTGTTCGATCCGGCTCCTGCTGAAGCGATCACTGTCGATCTTGTATCCCCTGATGAAGCAAAGGCGCCGCCCGGCAATGGCGACGGCACAACTCCGGAAGAATCGAAAAAAGACGACGCGGAATCGCAGTCCATCGTTCCCGGATCGTCAGCGCAAGCAACGCCCGATCTGCCCGCCCAGCAATCGCCTCCGACCGAACAGGCCAAGGAACCGGCCGAAGAACCGATCAAGGAGCAGGTGACAAAACAGGCGACAGTCCAGTCGCCCCCGCCCCCACCGGCAATTCCCCGCGCCGAGCCTGACATCACCGAGAAATACGGAACGATGTTCAGCCTGAGCGACAGCGGCTACACCCCGACAACCACCGCCGCGCAAATTCCGGAAGACGCTGTATCGAAATTCCGCGCCCATCTCAGGACGTGCGCCAAATTGCCGGAGAATGTTTCGTCGGGCGACGACGTGCGCGTGGTCCTGCGCATCGGGCTGCTCCCAAGCGGAAATCTCTCCGCTGCGCCAGCGCTGATCGAGGCGAGCGCATCGGCCAAGGGTCCGCTGCTGATGCAGGCCGCGATCAAGGCGCTGCAAGCCTGTCAGCCCTACAACATGTTGCCTGCCGACAAATATCCGGAATGGCGCGTTCTCAACCTTCCGTTCACGCCGCAGGATTTTTCCGGCTAGTCCGGATTACGAAAAAAATCAGTCATGCAGTCCGGCGAAAAGACAATAATCTTCTGTGGCAACGGATCGCCGGCGACCCCATAAATTCAATGCGCGCATATCGCGCGGCAAGCATCCGCGACGGGACGTCACATCATGAGCTCACGTCAATTGCGCCTCGGCGCCTTCATGCGTCCCGTCAGCATCCATACCGGCGCATGGCGTTATCCCGGCGCCTATCCGGATGCCAATTTCAATTTCAATCATCTCAAGCGCTTCATTCAGAAGCTCGAATACGGCAAGTTCGACGCCTTCTTCATGGCCGATCATCTCGCCGTGCTGAACATGCCGATCAACGCACTCAGGCGCAGCCACACCGTCACGTCGTTTGAGCCGTTCACGCTGCTGTCCGCGCTCGCGGGCGCGACCGAACGGATCGGGCTGGTTGCCACCGGCTCGACGACATTCGACGAGCCCTACCATGTCGCGCGGCGCTTCGCCTCGCTCGACCACATCAGCGGTGGCCGCGCCGGATGGAACATCGTCACGACGTCAAATCCGGATGCGGCGCGCAATTTCGGGCTCGAGGATCACATGGAGCATGACGAACGCTACCGCCGCGCACGCGAGTTCTACGACGTGGTAACGGGCTTGTGGGATTCGTTCGCCGACGATGCCTTCGTGCGCGACGTCGAGAGCGGGCTTTATCTCGACCCCGCGAAAATGCGTACGCTCAACCACAAGGGCAAATACTTCTCGGTACGCGGCCCGCTCAACATCGCCCGCCCGGTGCAAGGTTGGCCGGTGATCGTTCAGGCCGGCGCCTCGGAGGCCGGCAAGCAACTCGCGGCCGAAACCGCGGAGGCCGTATTCACCGGCGGCGGCAGCCTGAGCGACGGGCAGAAACTTTACGAAGACATCAAAAGCCGCATGGACAGGCTCGGCCGCGACCGCGAGCATCTCAAGATCCTGCCCGGCGCGTTTGTCGTGGTCGGCGACACCGTCGACGAGGCCAAGGCCAAACGCGCCCATCTCGACAGCCTCGTGCACTACGACAGCGCGATTGCCTCGCTGTCGGTGATCCTGGGCACCGATGCCTCGGGGTTCGATCCCGACGGGCCCTTGCCAGAGATTCCCGAAACCAACGCCAGCCAGAGCGGCCGCCAGCGCCTAGTGGACGCTGCGGCAAAAGGCAACCTCACCGTCCGGCAGCTCGCGCAGCGCGTCGGCGGTTATGGCGGACTGTCCTTCGTCGGCACACCGGTCACCATCGCCGACCAGATGGAGGAATGGCTGATGACCCGCGGCTGCGACGGCTTCAACATCATGTTCCCGTACCTGCCGGAGGGACTCGACGATTTTGTCGACCGGGTGGTTCCGGAACTGCAAAGGCGCGGCATTTTCCGCAAGGAGTACGAAGGACGGACCTTGCGCGAGAATCTCGGGCTTCCGAGGCCGAAAAACCGGTTTTTCGACGAATCCGGTGCTTCGAATGCGGCTGAATAACCGCCTAAAACCTTGACTTTGGGACTTTCGGAGCTAGTTTGCGGCCCAAACGCGGTGCCTGCGCTAGCTGACCCGCCTGATTCCTGACATTCGAGGTTCTGAACATGGCCAAAGCGGTCACCATCAAGGTCAAGCTCGTTTCCAGCGCGGACACCGGCTTCTATTACGTCGCCAAGAAGAACTCGCGCACGATGACCGACAAGCTCGTGAAGAAGAAGTACGACCCGGTCGCGAAGAAGCACGTCGAGTTCCGCGAATCCAAGATCAAGTAATCTTTTCAGATACTTGAAAAGGCCAACGGAGCCCTCGTGGCTCCGTTTTGCATTGGGCGGGCCTGCCGAGGCAGGCGGCCACTCGCCTATTTGTGATCCAGACGCCAGGCACCGTCCCAACCATCGGCCGGCGGATTCGACCGGAAGCTTTTAACCCGCGCGGCCAGTGTCATCGCGGGACCATCGCCCGGAACGGCTTTGAGCGCAGCATCGAACGCAATGCTCGCCTCGTCCCAGTTTCGCGCGCGATACGCCGCGAGCCCTTCGGCATACCGGGTTCGCAACAGAATCTGTTCAGAGGACAGTTCGTCCTTCCGCCCCATGATCTCGAACACCTGCTGCGACGCAGCGTGGCCGGCCAAAACCAGCCGATCGATCTCGCGCACTTCGATCTCGGAACCGGCGGCGATCGCGGTCGCCTTTGAAACAAGGGAGCGGCTGCCATACACCTTGTTGGCTGCTTCAAGACGCGACGCCATGTTCACAGCGTCCCCCATGACGGTATAGCTCATCATGAACTCGGATCCGATGCTGCCCACCAGCACTTCGCCAGTCGCAATGCCAATCCTGATATCGCATTCGCTCGGCACCTGACGGACGCCGAGCAGTTCGGGGATTTCCATCCGAAATGTCGCGATGTGTTCGATCATCTCGATTGCCGCGAGGCAGGCAAAACGGGCTTGATCGCCGTCGTCGGTAAAGGGAGGCCCCCAATAGGCCATCACGGCGTCGCCAATGTACTTGTCGATGATTCCCCGATGACTGCGGATTGGCCCCGATATCGTCGACAGATAATGGTTCATCACCTTGACGAGTCCCTGAGGCGTCATTCCCTCACTCAGGCTGGTGAACCCCTTCATGTCGCAGAACAGGACGGTCATGACACGGCGCTGGCCATCGGCGGCCGTCAGCGCCGGACGGTTGATCAACCCTTCAACCACTCGGGGATCGATATACTTGCCGAAGGTTTCGCGCACCCGCTCGTTGTGGCGCAACTGTTCGACCATGCGGTTGAATGCTCCGGTCAACTGGCCGATCTCGTCCCGCGTTGTCACGCTGATCGATCCGTCGAGATGACCTGCTTCAACGGCGCGGGTGCCATCCAGCAGCCGCCGCACCGGACGCGTGATTCCGGTGCTGACGAGAATCGAAACCACAAGGCCAAGGATCGCGGCCAGTCCCGTCACAATGGCTGAGACGAAAATGGTTCGCTGCTGATTCCGCATGGTGACGACGGCATCGGCCCGGACCTCTCGCAGCATATCGGACCGGATAGCGTCTATTTTCTGATTGAGGTCGCTGCGCAGCGCATCGACACGCACAAGGCCGGTTCGCATCGCTTCGAAATCCCGGCTCTCGAATATCCGGAACAGACGTTCGTTTTCCTCGTCGAGGTAGCGGCGCGTATCCTTGTTCACGGACTCGATACGGCTATCGATGCGAGCCAGAATTGCATCGTCCGAAACCGTTGTGACGTCGTCAATGATCTCATTGATCAGCTTGCGTGCGGCGTCCGCCTCCTGACCGACCTCGATACCCTTGGCCTCATAGACCTTTCTGCGTTCCGCATACGCGGCATCATCCGGCGGCGACTGCATCTTCGCGATGGCCATCTGGCGGACCGCCAGCGCCTGCTCGACCGAACGGACGTTCATTCGCGACAGGTGACCGTAGGTTTGAACGTACTTTGACGTCAGTTCATCGAGATAATGCGCAACCTTGCTCGACAGCACCATCGAGATTGCGGACGTAATCACCATGAGGATAATCAGCCCCACGGCAATGCCGACGATTTGCCTTTTGATCGATTGGCGGATCAACGGTCAACGCCCTTCCCGTGAAATCGTATCCTCGGTGAGATTGCGGCAACCTCTTGGCAAAAGCCCCGGACTTGGCAGACCAAATTACACGATCGGATCGTGACGCATAATCAACGGCTACAAATTTATGCGGCGGTCGCAACCACCCGGTTACGGCCATCGTGCTTGGCGCGATAGAGCGCCTGATCGGCACGCTTGAGCACGTCGTTGATCGGTTCGCCCTTGCGCTCCAACGTCGAAATCCCGATCGAGATCGTCACTTCGATACGCTTGAGGCCCCGCTCGATGGCGAAAGGCTCGCTGGCGATGGAGCGGCGCAGCCGCTCAGCGACCATGCCTGCAACGTGCAGATCGGTCTCCGGCATCACGATGACAAATTCCTCGCCGCCATAGCGGCAGGCAAGATCAATACCGCGAATCGACTTGCGGATACGCACCGCGAATTCGCGCAACACATCGTCGCCAGCGTCGTGACCATGACCGTCGTTGATCGCCTTGAAGTAGTCGATATCCAGCATCATCAGCGCCAGAGGCTTGCCGCGTGCGGCCGCCTGCTCGGCCAGCGTGCCGAGATGGCTTTCCATGTAGCGGCGATTGTGCAGCCCGGTGAGCTGATCGGTGATCGCCATTTCAATCGAGTTCTGCACGTTGTCGCGCAGATGGTCGGTGTAGCGGCGTTTGCGGATCTGTGTCCGCGCCCGCGCCAGCAACTCGTTCTTGTCGACCGGCCGCAACAGGTAGTCGTTGACGCCGATCTCCAGGCCGCGCAGCAGGCGGCTGTTGTTGTCCGCATCGGAGATCGCCAGGATCGGCACGCTGCGTGTGCGCTCAAGCGAGCGAACCTGACTGCACAGCCGCAAGCCGTCGAAATTCTCGAGGCCGAGCGAGATGATCAGCAGATCGTAGTTACCCTCGGCGGCATGGAAGACCGCATCCGCCGGATTGGGCTCGACGTCGACCGAATGTTCGCCCGCGAGCACCGGCGCCAGCCGCTCGTAGGACGACGGCCGGTCATCGACCAGAAGCACACGTCCGCCCCGCCCGGTATCGGCAACGGCATCGCGCTCCGGGGCCTGCACGCCAATCTCATGCGACGTGATCGCGCGCATCCGCAACTCGTCGGTCATCATCTTCAAGCGTGTCAGCGAACGCACCCGCGCGATCAGGACGACGTCCGAAACCGGCTTGGTAAGAAAATCGTCAGCGCCGGCATCCAGACCGCGCACGCGGTCGGACGGGCTGTCGAGGGCCGTCACCATGACCACGGGAATGAAATGAGTCCTGGGATTGGACTTCAGCCGGCGGCAAACCTCGAAGCCGTCGATGTCAGGCATCATCACGTCGAGCAGGACGATGTCGCATTCGGCACGTTCGCAAATCTCCAGCGCCTGCGTCCCGCAATTGGCGGTGACGACGTCGAAATACTCCGCCGACAGCCGCGCTTCGAGCAGCTTTACGTTCGCGAGAACGTCGTCGACAACCAGCACGCGCGCGGACATTGCATTCCCCTTAACCGATAAACCGTCGAACGGTCTCGATAAACTTCCCAACAGAAATAGGCTTCGACAGATACGCCTCGCACCCGCCCTCGCGGATGCGCTCCTCATCGCCTTTCATGGCGAAAGCGGTGACTGCGACCACTGGGGTCGCGTGTAATTCATCGTCGGCCTTGATCCATTTGGTGACGTCAAGGCCGGAAACTTCAGGAAGCTGGATGTCCATGAGGATCAGGTCGGGGCGATGCCTGCGGGCAAGGTTCAGCGCCTCTCGACCATTGCTTGTGCCGACAGTCTGATAGCCATGGGCTTCAAGCAGATCGCGGAAGAGCTTCATATTGAGCTCGTTGTCCTCCACGATCAGGACGGTTTTGGCCATCCTGGCCCTCCAGTTCCGCAAATGCCTTGTGAGCCGGCAATCAATAGAATTCGCCACGCCGGAATGACTCGGGCATGATGAATTAAAATAGAGACGATAAGTTACGGAAAGGCAAATGAGACCGATGACAAAGCGGCCACAAAACTCCCGCCAAGTCGCTGAAATCGTGGCTGTTCAGGCGCTGACCTTTCTCGCCGGAGCGCCCGATAAATTAGGGTTATTCCTGTCCGAGAGCGGTATTGGCCCGGAGACGCTGCGAAGCGCCGCCGCAGACCCCAAATTCCTGGCAGGTGTACTCGATTTCATCATGCGGGATGACGCAACCGTGAAGGCGTTCGCCGATTCGTCGCAATTGCCGCCGGCCACCATCGCCGCCGCACGCGACGCGCTGGGCGAGCCAAACTGGGAGTAATATTGCGTGATTGTGCAATCGCAGTGCGATTCGCTTCACCATCTTACCGGATTTTGCCGGGACTGCCTGTCCGATGCCCCTGACAAAGCATTGCGCTGTGCGGAATGCGGCTCCCCTCGCCTCGTCCGCCACCCTGCGCTAAACCAGCTGGCGCTGGCGCACATCGACTGCGATGCGTTCTACGCGACTGTTGAGAAACGCGACAATCCCGATATTGCCGACAAGCCGGTCATCATCGGCGGCGGCAAGCGTGGGGTCGTCTCCGCCGCCTGTTACATTGCCCGCACCTACGGGGTGCGCTCGGCGATGCCGATGTTCAAGGCGCTTGACCTTTGCCCGCACGCCGTCGTGGTGCGGCCCGACATGGCGAAATACGTTCGGGTCGGGCGTGAAGTGCGCCAGGCCATGATGGCGCTGACGCCGCTCGTCGAACCGCTCTCTATAGATGAAGCCTTTCTCGACCTCTCCGGTACGGAACGGGTTCACGGCATGATCCCGGCGAAGGTGCTTGCGCGCTTCGCCACCAGCGTCGAGCGCAGCATCGGAATCACAGTTTCGGTCGGGCTGTCGGTGAACAAATTCCTCGCCAAGATTGCGTCGGATCTCGACAAGCCGCGCGGCTTCGCGGTGCTCGGCCAGGACGATGCGCGGGTGATGCTGGCGGACAAGCCTGTCGGCTTTATTTACGGCGTCGGGCCGGCGTCGCAGGAGAAACTCGCCCAGCGCGGATTCCGCCTGATCAGCGACTTGCAGCGCGCCGACGAGACCGAGTTGATGAAGCAACTCGGCAGCGAAGGGCGGCGGCTGTGGCGCCTCGCGCGCGGCATCGACGACCGCAAGGTGGTGGCGGACCGTGACGCCAAGACGATTTCCAGCGAGACCACGTTCGAGAACGATATTCGCGATTTCGCGACGATGGAGCGTGTGCTGTGGCGGCTGTGCGAAAAGGTCTCAGCACGGCTCAAAAGCGGCGACCTGTGCGGCTCGACCATTACGCTGAAGCTGAAGACCGCCGATTTCCGCCAGCGCACGCGATCGCAATCACTCTCCACGCCGACCCAGCTTGCGACCAAAATCTTCGCCACCGTGCGCGAGATGCTGACGCGCGAGATCGACGGCACCGCATTCCGGCTGATCGGCGCCGGCGTCAGCGCGCTGAAGCCCGGTGCGCAGTCGGACGATTCCGACCTGCTCGATCGCCGTTCGGCTCACGCGGAGCGCGCGATGGACGATGTGCGGAAGAAATTCGGCAACGCGTCGCTGATCCGCGGCATCGCCTATGACGGTCCGCCGAAGGCGGAGTGAACCAAATCCTCATCCTGAGGAGCGTGCCCTTGCGCGCGTCTCGAAGGATGAGGCAGGAAAATCACAGCTTCATGGTTCGAGGCGATGCTTCGCGCCTTCTCACCATGAGGCGTATGTCCCTACTTACAGGGCTTGCTTTCCTTGATGTCGAGTTCGCCCATGTCGCCGGCGATGACGAAATCGTTGTAATCGAGCGCCAGCGCACGCGATACGCCATCTTCGTACAGTTCAAACGACATCGCATAGACGGGCGTCTGCTCGCCGGCGTCCTGTTTCGCCGCACGATCGTAGTAACTCACGGTGACCGGCCAGCGCGTCAGCGATTTCAATTGGCCGTTCCTGGTTGACGCATCGGGCGTGGCCGGGGCCTTGTCGCCCGGAATCGGCTGTCCGATCACCGTCAGCGTGTTGTAGACCTTCTCGCCGCCGTCCGAACCATCGTAGATGACGAGTTCGAGAATCGTCTTCCCAGCCTTCGCGGCTTCGATAATCCGCTTCACCTGCTCGGTCGGAAACACGACATCCTTGCCAAGGTTGAAGGTCTTGGCGACCGGCCGCTTCAGCTTGACGACGACACCGTCGCTCGACCGCTCAGCGACCCCATCCACTTCGGTGGAATCGGCATCGTTCATCCGGCTTTCGATGTTGAAGCGATAGCTCTTGCCCGCGCCATCTTCCCAGCTGGTCGAGCGCAGATCGCTCAGAGTGGTCTTGTTCTCCCCGCTTTGAAGCTCCGACACCTGACGGAATTCCGTGGTGTAGCCTTCGCAAGTGCTGCCGGCGAACTTGTAGAGAATCCGTCCGCGCACGGCGTTGACGCCACCGGCATTGCCGCGCGCCTTTTTCAGACTGAGATCATAGACCGCTTGATGCGCCAGAAACGGAACACCGGTTGCGGCATTCGCGGCATATGCGCTCGTCGCCACCGACAGCGCCATCGCAGCCAAAGCCGGGCGCAGCAGGAAGGGGCGAAGCCGTGACACCTGACGCGGAAAACGCATACGATCTCCTTGGATGAGCGAATCGAACATACTGATAGCAAAATGGCGCCGCAACGGGCGGATCATGAAATCCGGCAGCAGATTGGCCCGCCAATTTGGTCTTTTTAGCGGCTCTGACCGGCCGTTTCCTCCCTCAAGACCTCGACGGCAAGATCCGATATACTAAGTATACTGGCCTTCCGTTCTGATCTTTAGGTGACACATGCATTCACATTCGCTCGACAACTGGACGCATGACCACGTCTTCCTTGGCGTGCAACATGCGCGCAACGAACGCCGGACATGGCTCGTCGTCGGGCTGACTGTCGGCATGATGTTCGCTGAAATCATCGGCGGCACGATCTTTGGCTCGATGGCGCTGCTCGCCGATGGCTGGCATATGTCCACTCACGCGATGGCGCTCGGAATCGCGGCCGTGACCTATCGATATGCCCGGCGACACGCCCATGATTCCCGCTTCGTATTCGGCACCGGCAAGCTCGGTGAATTAGCGGCCTTCACCAGCACCGTGATTTTAGCGATGATTTCGCTGGGCATCGCTTACGAAAGCTTCGTCCGTTTCGCCAAACCTGTTCCGATCGCCTATGGCGAGGCCATCGCAATCGCTGCGGTCGGCCTTGCAGTCAATGTGGCATCGGCATGGTTGCTCCGGGACGACCATGATCATCACCATCACCACCACGATGAGGATCATCACGACCATTCGCATGGCCACGCCCATCATCATGCCCACGACAACAATCTGCGCGCGGCCTATGTCCATGTTCTCGCGGACGCGGCAACATCCGTGCTCGCCATCGTGGCATTGCTGTTGGCCCGGTCGTACGGCTGGCTGTGGATCGATCCGCTGGTCGGTGTGATCGGCAGCATCGTGATCGCGAGTTGGGCTTATGGGCTGATGAAGAGCGCGGGCGCGGTGCTGATCGATGCCATGCCCGACCGCCGCATTGCCGATGACATCCGTCGTCGTATCGAAGTCGAGGGTGACCGAATCTGCGATCTTCACGTGTGGCGGGTGGGCCCGGGCCATCAGTCCGCGATCATCTCGATCATCACCCACGACCCGCGGGCGCCATCATTCTACAAGGATCGCTTGTCGGAAATTGCCAGCCTGAGCCATGTCACAGTCGAGGTGACGACGTGTGAAGGCGACCATTCCGATTTGGAAGTTGCCCACGCCTGAGTTCGCCGATCCAACCCACTTCGCTTGCAGGAACGGCTGCGATAGGCGACATAGGCATGGCACGAGATCAGTTCACGCATTGGGGAGACGGACATGGCAGGAACGGTTGAACAGAAACTTGCGGCGCTGGGCATCACCCTCGAAGCGCCCAGAACGCCGGTGGCAAATTATGTGGGCTTCGTCCGCACCGGTAATCTGCTGTTCGTCTCCGGCCAGGTCTGCGCCACGTCCGACGGCAAACTGATCGCTAGAGGCAAGCTGGGCGCCGGCGTTACCCTCGAACAAGGCGTCGCCGCGGCGCGCGGTTGTGCCGTCAACCTGCTGACGCAGGTCAAGGCCGCGCTCGGCGATCTCGACAAGGTCGCGCGCGTTGTGCGGCTCAGCGGGTTCGTCAACTCAACGCCCGATTTCCTCGATGGACCGAAGGTGCTCAATGGCGCATCCGACCTGATGGTCAACGTGTTCGGCGACAAGGGCCGTCACGCCCGCACCACCGTCGGTGTCGCGGTACTGCCGTCCGATGCCGCGGTCGAAGTCGAAGGCATCTTCGAGGTCGCTTAAATCCCATGCCGTCTCGCGCACCGGGCTGGCTGACCGCGCGGCCGGTCGCACACCGCGGCCTGCATGACCGTACGCGCGGCATCGTCGAAAACATGCCGTCGGCGATCACCGCTGCCATCGCCGGCAACTTCGCCATCGAGGTCGACATTCAATTGTCTGCCGATGGCGAGGCGATGGTCCATCACGACTATGCGCTCGGCCGCCTGACCGAAGGCGACAGCGAGTTGCTCAATCTCACCGCGACACAGCTCAAGCAGGTCGTGTTCAAGGATACACCCGAGCGCATGATGACGCTCGGCGATCTCTGCGATTTGACCGCCGGCCGTGTACCGCTGGTGATCGAGGTCAAAAGCCGCTTCGTCGGCGATCGCAAACTGGTGATGCGCATGGCAGAAGTTCTCGCGGCCTATCGCGGACCCACGGCAGCGATGTCGTTCGATCCAGATCAGGTACTGGCTATTCGCGAGCAGGCTCCCCGTGTGCTCCGCGGAATCGTCGCCGAACAGCATTACGATCGGGGCGAATGGACACGTTTGCCGCTGACCAAGACACGCGAGATGAGCGGCTTGCGTCATGCCTTCCGGACCCGGCCGCATTTCGTCAGTTACCGGGTGGACGACCTGCCCGCCCTCGCCCCGTGGATCGCGCGTAATATCTTCGGCTGCGCGTTGTTGACCTGGACCGTGCGCACGCCGGAACAACGCGCCCGCACCGCCCGCTATGCCGATCAGATGACTTTCGAAGGCTTTGTTCCCGGATAACGTTCGCACGGCGTCTTGAAGTGACACCCTCGGACAACGATCTATAGGATTGATCCAGCCTGAAAATCCCGGCCTGAAAACGCCAAGTCCAGGTTCATTGTCATCTGATGGATTCTTCCGACATTACACTCGAGGCAGTTCCGTCGATCGGTCACATTCCGGCGGACGACTGGAATGCCTGCGCCCATCCGAAACAGGATGCCGCCAGCCTCGACCTGTTCGACACGTTGTCGGATGCGGATTCGCACGGCGGCTGCAAACCCGCATATAACCCGTTCATTTCCCACGCTTTTTTCTCGGCGTTGGAGGAATCAGGTTCCGCCACGGCGCGGACCGGCTGGGGGCCGCGGCATCTGGTGGCACGGCTCGACGGCAGCATCGTCGGCATCGTCCCTTGCTATATGAAGAGCCACTCGCAAGGCGAATACGTGTTCGATCACGGCTGGGCCGATGCGTTCGAGCGCGCCGGCGGCAGCTACTATCCGAAGCTGCAGGCCACAGTACCATTCACGCCCGCTACCGGGCCGCGGCTGCTGATCCGCGACGGCGTCGATACCCAGCGCGTCGCCGATGCGCTGGCAGGCGGCCTGATCGGCCTGTGCGATGCCGTGAACGCCTCCTCCGTTCATGTCACCTTCGCGCGCGAGGCGGAAACCCGCTTTCTTGCCGAACGCGGCTTCCTGCTGCGCACCGACCGGCAATTCCACTGGCGAAACGAAGGCTATGCAACGTTCGAGGATTTTCTCGGCACACTGGTGTCGCGCCATCGCAAGGCAATCCGCCGCGAGCGCCGCGATGCGCTCGCCGAGGGCATCACCGTCCATGCCCTGACCGGAAACGACATCACCGAAGATGCCTGGGACGCGTTCTTCGAGTTCTACATGGAGACCGGTTCACGCAAATGGGGGCGGCCCTATCTGAACCGCAAGTTCTTCGCGCAGATCGGTGAGACGATGGCGCAGGACGTTCTGCTGGTGATGGCGAAGCGCAATGGCCGATGGATCGCCGGTGCGATCAACTTCATCGGCTCCGACACATTGTTCGGCCGCAATTGGGGAGCGATCGAGCACCATCCCTTCCTGCATTTCGAAGTCTGCTACTATCAGGCAATCGAGTTCGCCATCGCGCGCGGGCTGAAGACCGTCGAGGCCGGGGCCCAGGGCGAGCACAAGATTGCTCGCGGCTATCTGCCTCAGACCACCTGCTCGGCGCACTACATCGCCAACCCGTCGCTACGCCGCGCTGTCAGCGACTACCTCAAGAACGAGCGGACTTACGTGCAGGAATCCGTGGAAGACCTGACCGAAGCGGGACCGTTCCGCAAGACGAACAAAGACGGCTGATCGCGGACGCCCCACCCCTCGACGCGCCATCTTGCTTCACATCGTGCAACCGATTGCACATCGTTTTGGACCGGCCAGCACGAGATTGCATTGTCCCGTTACCCCGACCCGCCTAGGCTTGCCGGTCTGGGAGCCAGCAGGCCAAACGAAATCGCGGGACAGAGCGTGGCATCGATCAAAAGCTGGATGGACGATTTTCTGACCCGCCGCGCCGCCGCGCTGCGCCAGACCTTTCGTGTCACGATCGCGACGGCTGCTGCTTACGCTGCCTACAAGGCTCTCGATCTTCAGCAAGGCTACTGGGCCGTCTTCACAGTCCTGATTGTGATTCAGGCCTCGATCGGCGGGACACTGGGAGCGGCGGCGGACCGGATGATCGGTACGCTCGCGGGCGCCCTGCTGGGCGGGTTCGCTGCCGCCTTTCATTCGGGCACCGCACTCGGTCAAGGCACCGCGCTCCTCGTCGTCACGGCGCTCGCCGTGCTGGGTGCGGCCGTCTATCCCCAGTTGAGAATCGCACCGGTCACCGCAGCGATCATGCTGCTCAGCCAGCCGCCGGGTGTGCCGGTCGAGAATTTCGTCGTCGATCGCGTCATCGAAATCGCACTGGGCGGCCTGATCGGCGTGCTGGCGACGGTTTTCATCCTGCCTGCCCGCTCGCACGAGATCGTCGTCGAACGCTCTGTCGCGGTCCTTCGGCGCATCCAGGGCCTGCTGCTGTCGGAAGCGGAAGCACTGACGCGCGGCGAAGCCCTCGCGCCGTCGTCCGAGCATCCTGCCCTGCGTCAGGCGCTCGCCAATGTCGAACAGGCCATGAAGGAGGCCGATCGCGAGCGGGCATCGCGCCTCGCCGACCACGCCATCCCGCCATCGATTCCGCGGACCTTATGGCGAATCCGTAACGACCTCGTTCTCGTCGGGAGCGCACTCGGCACACTCTTTCCAGAGACCATCGCGGCAACGCTCTCGCCGGCAGCGGCCACCCTGCTCCAGTCGGAGGCCGCGCTGGCCGCTCGGTGCATCACAGGACTGAGCAGTAAAAACTCCGTCCCGCGCGACAATGTCGAGGAGAGCTACCTTGCCTTCACCCAGGCCTTCCATGAATTGCGCCGTACCGGCGCGATCCGCCCGCTCGATTTCGAGGAAGCGGGCCGGGTGTTCGGATTTGCCTTTGCACTCGAACGGCTCCATCGCGATTTCAACGATCTCGCCGACCGCATCGACGAAATCGCGACCGGCAAGCCGGACAGCACATGATGTGGCCGCTTGACGCGGTCAATCCACGCGGCGATGGTACGCCGCTGAATTTTGGGATCGATCATGACCGCTTACGACAATCAAAACATCTTTGCGAAAATCCTGCGCGGCGAACTGCCCTGTTACAAGGTCTATGAGGACGACCATACGCTGGCATTTCTCGACATTATGCCGCGCTCTCCCGGCCACACGCTGGTGATCCCGAAGGCGCCGGCCCGCAACATCATCGACATCAAACCGGACGATCTCGCCCATGTCGCGCGGGTGTCGCAAAAGATCGCGCTGGCAGCGATGACGGCATTCAAGGCCGAAGGCGTCATGATCGCGCAATTCAGCGAACCCGCTGCCGGCCAGGAGGTCTATCACCTGCACATGCACGTGATGCCGCGCAACGAAGGCGTCGCGTTGCTGCCGCCGGCGACGCGGAAGGAAGACCCCAAGGTGCTGGAAGAGCACACCGCGCGAATGATCGCGGCGCTGAAATCCTAAATCAGGTCATCAGCCAGGTACCGGCGAGCACGAAAATCTCGCCGCACACCACGCCCGCGAACACCGATTTGCGGGCGGCGAAATAGCCGACGATGCCGACGAGCACCGAACTGTAGCGAATGACGTCCGGCACACTCGCCAGCGCGCCCGGCGGCACGATCAGGATCTGTGCGATCACCCCGGCCAGAATGGCGGTGGCGACGGCCCGGACCCAGACCAACACTTCCGAATTCTCCTCGATGCCGCCCCCGATGACGAGGCCGAGCAGACGCCATATCTCGTTGGGCAGGAAGCCTGCCACCAGCAGGATCACGAACGGATACCAGCCGCCGATGAGGTCGCTCATTTGCGCCTCGCCCATCGGTTCAAGCCATAAGCGATGGTGCCGGCCGAAACACCGCTGACCAGAATATCGACACCGGTGTGCATGTAGGTCGAGACCAGCGGGTAAAACGCCAGCCCGAGGATCAGCGCCGCCCGGTCGGCTATATCGCGGCCATTGCGCATCGTGGACAGCAGAAACACGAGCGGGGTCAGCGACAGGATGCCGGCGGCAAAGATCGTCGGCAACTTGGCGGCCAGGCCGAAACCGAACGCCGTGGCAATCGCGCACAGCGCGACAAAACCAGTCCCGAGACCATTGGCGAAGGCGATGCGTTTTTCGCGTGGCACCAGCGGCAAGAGCCGTACGCTCTCCACCCAGAAAGTGACGGCGGTGAAATGCGCAGGCAGCGCGAGCTGATACATTTTAGTCTGCCGCGTCCGCAGCATCGGCAGCACGACCACCACCATCGGCAACAGCCGGATTGCGGTGAGCGTCACCGCCAACGCGGACTCAACCAGACTGGCGCCGGCGTGAGACGTCGAAATCAGGATGATTTGCGCGGGACCGGCCCAGATCAACACGCTGCTGACCAGAGCCCATGTGAGGCTGAATCCGGTATCGTGCGCAAATGCGCCGATACCGATAAATGTCATGAACAACACCAGGCCGAGAACCGACGACACAGCCGACCGCAGGCCCTCGAAAAATGTCCGGGACGAACTCTGCCATGTTGGGGAATCGAGGGCGGGCAGCGTCAAGCCAAATCACTCGGTGGTTGCGAGGTATCGTGGACCTTCACGTCGTCGAAACCGTTCGACCGGTCAAGGGAACAAAGGGTGACAGAACCCTCGCCGCACGAAGGTCTGACCTGCATGCGACGAGCACAGCCAATGCACCCATCTGCTCATGGGCGGAGGCGGAAGGTGCTGAACTGAAATCGCTGTGTCGTCCCCCACGGCGTGACGTGCTCACGGCGGCGGCTGTCTACAAATGAGAAACTATCACCCAATATGGAAGCGAGGCTGTTCTCGTCATGCCGTGCCACGGGCAAACCGCTGCATTTTTCGGGCCCATCCATTGCAAACGTTCCTATGACGGCGAAACCGCCCGGGCGCAGCCCACGCCGAAGACGGTCTGCGTAAGCCGATTGATCCGCTGTCTCCGTCAGGAAATGAAAGGCCGCGCGATCATGCCAGACGTCGTAGAGGCGCTCGGGCTCCCAGGTCGTTACGTCGGCTGCAATCCAGTTGACGGTATCGCCTCGGGGACCGAGACGCGCCCGCGCAATGGCAAGTGCCGCCTCGGAAAGATCGAGCACCGTCAGATCGCGATAACCGTCGCTGACAAGCCTATCGACCAATCGCGACGCGCCGCCTCCGATATCGATGATCGCAGACCGGTTTGTAGCATTGGCGAGCGCCAGGAGTTCGAGCGACGGGACGGGATCCTTCTGAAACCAGCTGACACTGTCCTCCTTCTTGGAGGTGTAAACGCCTTGCCAATGCGCCTTGCGGGTTGCGCTATCCATGAACTCAAGCCTGTCAGAAAGATAAACCGGGATACTACACAAATCATGGGCGATGCCGAAACAGACTGGTCAACCGCGAATGCCGCGATTGCGCAACACGATGCAGGCTGCGCCCGTACGGTGAATTTTCGCGCACAGATCGTCCGCCGCGGCGCGGGTGTCGGCGCCGATCCTGACCTGACAAAACGCCCGGGTGCCACGGCTGCGCAGCACCGAACTGAGAAGATTGGGATCGCGATCGCCGACGACCCCGCTGAGCCGCTTCATCGCCCGTGCATACATCGCCAGCGCCTTGTCGCGGGAGAACCCGGCCGCGAGCTGCACGCCCCACGGGCTGGCGGTGCCGAGCTTCACGCGCTGTTCGAGACCGGCGATGAATGGATTCGGTGCACGCGTCAGCAACGCCATCAATTCGCGACAGCCGGATGGCTTGTCACGCGGCTTCACGGCATCGCCCCTCCCCGCCGACGCCCAGTCATCCACCGATGTTCCGGTGATGGCGTAGACATAGTTGCGGGTCTCCGCGGGCATGTAACCGGTACCGGCAATCCATTCCTGGACCCGGCGCGGACCTGAATTATAGGCCGCCGCCGCCAGACCCAGATTGCCGAACTGTGTTCGCAGCTCGGCAAGAAACTCGGCGGACTTCGGAAGGGCCTGAACCGGATCGAACGGATCGAGCAGACGCCGCTCACTGGCCGTGCCCGGCATAAACTGTGCGACACCCTGCGCGCGCTCGCCGCTGCGCGTCACCGGCCCGACCGCGTCCGGCTGGAAGCGGCTCTCCTGCCAGATCACACGGGCGAAGAACTCGAGTGGCAGGCCATGCGCCGACGCCGCAGATTCGATCATCAGGCACATCGCCTCGCGCGCAGCGGCATCGCTGGACCCTGCGGGCCTGTTGGTGGCAGCAGCGCTGTCATGAGGGGCCGGCGCAGCATCCTCGGCGACAGCAGCGCTCGCCACCACCAGCACGGCGCACAGGCTCGCGACGAATCGCAAAATCGCAGGTGGCATGGAAGCCCATCTGTCGGAAATGCCGGATTTGAGCTGAAATGGCGCCGTTACCGGTCATTTCAAGGCACGCGTGCGTTAACTTTGATGGCAATCGCAATCCACCTTTGTCTTACGTCCCCCGACCGCCACGGTATGATGAACAATTCGTAAACAGAGCATTGGAAACATGATCGAGCGGCGGAAAACCCGGAGGGGGCGCGTGCTCTACGGAGCAGCAGTCGACTTCAACGAGCGGCAATCGGTTTTCGATTGCATCGTCCGCAATTATTCGAAGGACGGCGCACGCATTTCATTTCCAGACGGCACATCGTTGCCGGACGCCCTCAACCTCACCATCCGTCATCGCGGCGAAACGATTTCAGCGAAGACCGTGTGGCGGAGCCATGATCAAGCCGGTCTCGCCTTCGCGCGCGACAGCGAGACCGGCAAGGTGGTCGACTTCGCTACGCGCCGCAAAGCGATCCGACGAAAAGTGGAAGGTTTTATCACCGACGACACCGCCGGCATCGGTCTTGATTCCCTGCTCGTCATTGCCGCCGGCGGCCTTGTTGCGGCGGGCATCGGTCACGTCGCCGGTCAGGCGATCGAAGAAAAATTCGACGTCATCACCGAGACGCTGAAACATCTCGGCTGACGTCGGCCGCTGGAGAATTTCGGGTTTCCCATGACGTTGAAGCCGGCAGCATCGCTGCCGGCTTTTTTGTTATGCCTACATGCGCCATGCTGGTCGGCGGCACCGGTTGCATGGGCGGCGGACTGCTGTTGCTCGCGGCAGCCGCCACCGCCTCCCCGAACCTGTGGTTCGTTCAGGCCTCACTGGTCGTCATCGGTGCCGGCCTCGGTCTCAACACCGCGCCGGTGAATGCGGTTGCTGTGGCGGCGGTCGGCCCGGCGCGCTCGGGAACGGCCTCTGGTCTGATCAACACCACGCGCATGGTCGGCGCCACCATGGGCATCGCCGTTCTCGGCGCGATCTATGCGAGCCACGCCGGAGGCGGAATGCAGGACGGCATGCTGAGCGGGCTGCGTCTCGCCTATGTCGGCGGCGCGGCAGCGGAACTGACCGGAGCTGCCATCGCGCTGCTGTTCACCCGCCGCGACTCGATGGTGCTCAAGACAGGCTGACGTCGAAGCATGCGCGCAAACGAAAAGGCCGGGAGGTGATCCCGGCCTTCTGTTTGTTACACCTTGACGAGCGGCACCTTGGTCGGCCCCTTTGGGCCGTCTCCGCCCTTCGGCTTGCGCGGAGCGCGCTTGCGCGCGCCGGGCAGCTTCTCCGGCTTCGGCGTGACCGGGCCTTCGACAAATTCGAAGCCGATCTTGTCGAGCCCCTGCTCGTCCTTGTTGACGACGACGCGGACATGCCCGCCGCCCTTGAGCTTGCCGAACAGGACCTCGTCCGCCAGAGGCTTCTTGATGTACTCTTGAATGACGCGCGCCATCGGCCGGGCGCCCATCTGTTCGTCGTAACCTTCCTTCACCAGCCACGCCTTGGCGGGTTCGGAGAGTTCGATGGTGACGTCGCGGTCTCCGAGTTGCGCCTCGAGCTGCAACACGAACTTTTCGACGACCATGCCGATCACATCCGCATTGAGATGCGCGAACGAAACGATGGCGTCGAGACGGTTGCGGAACTCCGGCGCGAACTGGCGGTTGATCGCCTCGCTGTCGTCGCCTTCCCGCTTGGTGCGCGTGAAGCCGAACGCCTGACGCGCCAGATCGGCGGCGCCCGCATTGGTCGTCATGATCAGGATGACGTTGCGGAAGTTGACCTGCTTGCCGTTGTGGTCGGTCAGCTTGCCGTGATCCATGATCTGCAACAGCACGTTGTAGAGATCCGGATGTGCCTTCTCGATTTCGTCGAGCAGCACGACGCAATGCGGATGCTGGTCGACGCCGTCGGTCAGCAAACCGCCCTGATCGAAGCCGACATAGCCCGGAGGCGCGCCGATCAGGCGCGACACCGTGTGCCGCTCCATATACTCTGACATGTCGAAGCGGATCAGTTCGACGCCCAGCGACGCCGCGAGCTGCTTCGCCACTTCGGTCTTGCCGACGCCGGTGGGGCCCGAGAACAGATACGAGCCGATCGGCTTCTCCGGTTCGCGCAGGCCGGCGCGCGCCAGCTTGATCGACGCCGACAACGCCTCGATGGCCTTGTCCTGCCCGAACACCGTGCGCTTGAGGGTCTGCTCGAGATGCTTGAGCACCTCGGCATCGTCCTTCGACACGCTCTTGGGTGGAATCCGCGCCATGGTCGCGATCGTGGTCTCGATTTCCTTGATGCCGATGGTCTTCTTGCGCTTGTTCTCCGGCACGAGCATCTGCGCAGCGCCCGACTCGTCGATCACGTCGATCGCCTTGTCCGGCAGCTTGCGGTCGTGGATGTAGCGCGCCGACAGGTTCACCGCCGCCTCGATGGCGTCGTTGGTGTACTTCAGCTTGTGATAATCCTCGAAATACGGCTTGAGGCCTTTGAGGATGCCGATCGCATCCGCCACCGACGGCTCGTTGACGTCGATCTTCTGGAACCGGCGCACCAGCGCGCGATCCTTCTCGAAGTGCTGGCGATATTCCTTGTAGGTGGTCGAGCCCATGCAGCGGATGCCGCCCGAGGCCAAAGCCGGCTTCAGCAGGTTGGATGCATCCATCGCGCCACCGGATGTCGCGCCGGCGCCGATCACGGTGTGAATCTCGTCGATGAACAGGATCGCATTGGGATGCGCCTCCAGTTCCTTGATGACCTGCTTCAGCCGCTCTTCGAAATCGCCGCGATAGCGCGTGCCGGCCAGCAGCGTTCCCATGTCGAGCGAGAACACGGTGGCCGCGGACAGCACCTCGGGCACCTCGCTGTCGACGATGCGCTTGGCGAGCCCTTCGGCGATCGCGGTCTTGCCGACGCCGGCCTCACCGACGAACAGCGGGTTGTTCTTCTGGCGGCGGCACAGCACCTGGATCGCGCGGTTGATTTCGGCGTTGCGGCCGATCACCGGGTCGATCTTGCCATCGCGCGCCTTCTTGTTGAGGTTGACGCAATAGGTCTCAAGCGCCTCGCCCTTCTTCTTGGAATCATCGCCGGTCTTGGCATCGGCCTCTTCGTCCACGCCGCGTACCGGACGCGCCTCGGACACGCCGGGGCGCTTGGCAATGCCGTGGCTGATGTAGTTGACCGCGTCATAGCGCGTCATGTCCTGCTCCTGCAGGAAGTACGCCGCATGGCTCTCGCGCTCCGCGAAAATCGCGATCAGCACGTTGGCGCCAGTGACCTCCTCGCGGCCGGACGACTGCACGTGAATCACTGCGCGCTGCACGACGCGCTGAAATCCTGCCGTTGGCTTGGCATCGTCGGAACCGTCCGCGACCAGATTCTCGAATTCGGTCTCGAGATAGTTGGTGAGGCTGGCGCGTAGCTTGTCGAGGTCGACGCTGCAGGCGCGCATCACCGCGGCCGCGTCGGAATCGTCGATCAGCGACAGCAGCAGATGCTCAAGCGTCGCATATTGATGATGGCGCTCGTTCGCGATCGCCAGCGCGCGGTGCAGGGATTGTTCAAGGCTTTGAGAAAAAGTCGGCATTCGCTTCCTTTGTGGCCCCCGCCAGCTTCACGTCACTTGTTCGTTCGCTACGTATCCGATGGACGTATCTGTTGGTCGCTCAAGTCCATTGCAAGGTTTGATTGCGGGCCAATTTTCCGGTCGGCCAGTTCCGGACCTATTAACCTCAATTCCGCAGAGGGCATCCCGGTTCCAGGGTCTTATCCTGACCAAATGCTACTTCTTTTCCATCACGCATTGCAAAGGATGTTGATGCTTGCGCGCAAAATCCATCACCTGCGTCACTTTGGTCTCGGCGATCTCGTATGTGAACACGCCGCACTCACCGATCCCGTGGTGATGAACATGCAACATGATCTTGGTCGCAGCTTCAACGTCCTTCTGGAAGAACTTCTCCAAAACGTGGACGACGAATTCCATCGGCGTGTAGTCATCGTTCAGGATCAATACGCGGTACAGACTCGGCCGCCGTGTTTTCGGCTTGGTTTTGGTGATGACCGAAGTGGTCGGCCCCACCGGACCGCCGGTGCGATCATCGTCCTTGCCCATACGGCTCGACGCGGTAGCGGCACGAAAGGTCGTTGCCGACGTTTCCGGCGGCTGAAGGTGTGGAGGCAGGTGCAGCATGGCTCGCGCGTTCGAAATCCCCGGGGACTGCAGCCACAACCAACCCTGGATAGCCGTGCGTCCCGCCTGCTGAATATGGGTTCGGTTTATGACTGCCGCAAGCATGGCAAATTGCCCCTGAAAAGCGCTGGTCGGATGTCGGGATCGCGTTCCACCAGACCTATTCCGGTTAACAAACGCTGCGTAATTCGATGAAATTGCGGCCGAGGCCGTCGAATCTTCATTGAGACTACCGCCAGAAACCGGTCCAAAACAGCGCCCTCAAGTGGCATTTTACCTAGATTATCCGCAAACTTTACCGCCCCTTCACAGCGGCTCTCCTATCAACGTCACCAGATGAACGCCTGTTTTCTGGTGACAGCCATGACGATTGCCTCGACATTTGCCCGGTTGCGCGGGTCGCTCCGCACCGTGGATTCGTTAAAATTTGACGGAACCGGACAACACTCCATTGACCATCGGACAAGGACCCGGGGTCCGGCCGAAGCCTCTTCCTGCGGTGTACCCGTTATTCATCGCCGCATTTTACTACCTCTTCACGCCTCAAGCCTACGTGACGTGCCAGAACCACTTTTGCCTGGTGACGTTATGAACGCTCCATTACTTTTCAAATATGCCCGCACAACGGCGTCGCGGTTCCGCCACGCCGACAGCGGCAACGTCGCGGTTTTCTTCGCGATCGCCATTCTGCCGATGCTCGCCCTCGTCGGCGCGGCCATCGATTATGCCCGGGTCAACAACGCCCGTACCGCATTGCAAACTGCTCTCGATACGGCGGCGCTGATGGTCTCCAAAGATGCCGCCGCCGGCACGCTGAGCGACGACAAGATCACGGAAAAAGCGCAGGCGTACTTCAAGGCACTCTACAATCACCCGGAAGCGCCGGTCGGCCCGATCGAGGCGAAATTCACCCCCAACACCGGCAAGGGCGCAACCATCCTGCTGACCGGCGGCGGATCGATGCAGACCGACTTCATGAGGGTCGCAGGCTTTCCGACTATCAAATTCGGCAGCAACAGCACGACAACTTGGGGCAATACCAAGCTACGCGTCGCGATCGCGCTCGACATTACCGGCTCGATGGACAGCGCCGGCAAGCTCGAGGCGATGAAGATAGCGGCTATCAAACTCGTCAACACGCTGAAGGAATCGGCGAAGACCGCAGACGATGTCTACATCTCAATCATTCCGTTCAACGTGATGGTCAATGTCGGCTCCGCAGGCGGCATTATCGGATCCAACAAAATCGCGGACTACAAGAATTGGCTCGACTGGGACACCACTTACGGCAGTTGTAATAAATCGAAGAGCACCAGAAGCGCGTGCATCGCTGCTGGCGGCAAGTGGACGGCCAACAGCGACCTTAAGAACTGGAAGGGCTGTGTGTGGGATCGCGCACAGGACTACGACACCACCAAAACTGCGCCAGATTCAAGCATTGCAGCGACACTCGTCCCCGCGAAGGAGTACGTAGACAATCGGGGTAACAACGTCTGTGGCTCATCGATCTTGCCGATGACGCCGGCCTACGGTTCGACCGAGCCTGACGACTCGCGCGACGACGCGACGCTGAAAGGCAAGATCAACAACCTCGTTGCCAACGGCAACACCAACCAGTCGATCGGGATGTTCTGGGCATGGATGTCGCTTCAGAAAGGTGATCCACTGAACACGCCTGCCAAGGATTCCAATTATATCTATACCGACGCGATCATCCTGCTGTCCGACGGCGAGAACACCCAGAACCGCTGGTATAAGTCGGCATGGCAGATCGATGCGCGGCAGAAAACTCTCTGCGACAACATCAAGGACATCAAGAACGGCAAGACTTCGATCTATACGATCCAGGTCAACACCGACGGCGATCCTGAATCCGCTGTTCTCAAATACTGCGCCGATGAAGGCTCGTTCTTCCCGACGTCGACCGCCGATGGAATTGGCGCGGCTTTCACCCAGATCGGCGCATCGTTGCTGAAGCTGCGGATCGCGAAGTAAACAAAGCACGCCACGTCCCGCACGTGCGGCGCAGACAAATAAAAAGCCCGGCCGAAAGGCCGGGCTTTTCGCATCTCATCTGGAAGCCGAAAATTTAGTGCGTCGTCGAAGGGGTCAGCTTGGAGACCAGGCCTTCGAAAGGCTTATAAGTCTGCTTGGCGAGATCCGAATAGAGTTCGCCGATCTTCTGCGACTCGGCGACGAACGTCTCGTAGGCCGACTTCGCGAATTCCGTCTGCGCTTCGATCGCCTTATCGAACGACTTCACGCCCGAGAGCTTCTCGACGTAGGATTTGGTATCCTCGAAGGACTTCTTCGAGTAGTCGCCGTAGGCAGCAGCGATCGCCTGAAGACCGTTCGAGAAGGTCTTGGCTGAAGCCACTGCGGCTTCGAACTGCTCTTTGCTTTGCTGCTGGAAGTCTTCAACTTTGAACATGCGTAATCCTTCTCCAAACCGTATTAATTTACCGCCGAAAGGTACCGCGGTTCCCTGACCAGCCACATAATGCGGCATCGCACAATGACAGTCAAGAATCTTGTGCGTCGCACAATTTTCACAAATTGGAGCCAAAGACAATTGGTTGTGGAAACGGTTGCTTAACCCTTTGGAAACCGCAGCGACTTACCGTGGCAGCTTGCGCCGACCTGACTCCTGTGGTGGAAAAAAGCCGCATCCGACCAGCCTCTTAGCCGGATGCCGACCACCCCGGGCAGACTGGTCGACACGCGCACTTCACGAGCGGACGACCCGGCCCGAGAAATCGGCTGCGCGCCGACCAAAATTTAGCCTCAGAACGGGGCGACGTGTCTGGGAACTGGACGAGGAAGTTCATGATCGGTGTCAAACTCGCGTCCAGCCGGACCGCCCGCTGCCTTCTCCTCGGTCTCGCAACCGTTTCGATCGCCGTTCTCATCACCACCGATAGCGCCGACGCGCGCCGGCGTCATTCCAAGCACCGTCATCACCACGTCCAGCGCAGCACCTACAATCCGCCGTTCGCATCGCTGATCGTTGATGCCAATTCCGGCGCCACTTTGCAGGCGACCAACGCCGACGCCATCCGTCACCCCGCGTCGCTGACCAAGGTCATGACGCTCTACATGCTGTTCGACCGTCTCGAGAGCGGCAAGATAACTTTGGATTCCACGATGGAAGTGTCCGCGCATGCGGCAGCGCAGGCGCCGACCAAGCTCGGCCTGCGGCCCGGTCAGACCATCCGCGTTGAGGATGCCATCAAGGGCATGGTGACACGCTCGGCGAACGATGCCGCCGTGGTCGTCGCCGAAGCGCTCGGTGGCAGCGAGGAGGAGTTCTGCAAGATGATGACGCGCAGGGCGCGCGCGCTGGGCATGAGCAAGACGACCTACGTCAACGCATCGGGCCTTCCCGATGACGATCAGGTCACCACCGCGCGCGATCAGGCCCTGCTCGGCCGCGCGATCCAGGATCGCTTCCCGCGCTATTATCGCTACTTCGCGACCAAGGCCTTCACCTTCCGCGGCCGCGTCATTCGCGGCCACAACCGGTTGCTCGGCAGCGTCGACGGCGTCGATGGCATCAAGACCGGGTACACCCGCTCGTCCGGCTTCAACCTCCTCACCTCGATCAAGCGCGGCAATCGTTACCTGATCGGCGTCGTGCTCGGCGGCCGCAGCGGCGCATCGCGCGACGCCACCATGCGCAAGCTGCTGGCGGAAAACCTCGACGAAGGCGCGACCCGCCGCACCGTCGCCGTCATCACTGAACGCAACGCGCCCAGGGATGTCGCCGAAGCAAGCGCTCGCGAGGATTCCGCCGCCAAATCGCGCGTGAAGCCCGAGCCCGCTCCGATGGTTCAGGTCCAGGGCGCGGTGCAACTCGCGTCCGCCGTGCCTGATCCGGTGCCAGTGCCTGCCCCGCGTGCCCCGACCGCGCCAACCCAGCCGCAGGTTGAAGAGAAGCCCGCTCCCGCACCTCTCACCAGCGGGGTGATTTCATCGCCGATCTCGATTGTACCCGGCTCCGAGGAGCCGATGACGCCGGTCCGCGTCAAGACCGTTCACGTCCGCATGGGCGGTACCAAAGTCGCGGCCGCGGCACCGGCGCCGCATGCCACCACCGGCGCACTTCCCGCGCGTACGCCCGAACCGGTCGAGAAGCCGCGGGTCGAACCGGTTCGCACCGGCGCAGCTGGACCGCAGGTCAGATTCCCTGCGCCGCTGCCCATCGCGATTTCCCATCAGAGTCCCGGCCTTGGTCAGGGCACGGTCGGTCCGGCCCCCACCCAGCCGCTGGCACCGCCGCGCACGACTCTCGCCTATGCCGATCCCAATCGCGGCGCGCCGCCCAGCACCCTCGGCGCACAGGCCCGGGCACTTGAAGTCCCGGCACAGGAACAGGCAGCCCAAGCGCCCGCCCCCGCGACCGAAACCATCCAGCACAACGGCGCGATTAAGGCGACCGCGCGCAGCGGCTGGATCATTCAGGTCGGCGCGCTGGAGAGCGAACGCGAAGCCCGCCAGCGTCTCGAGACGGCCCGCGAAACCGCCCAGAAGCTGCTCGGCAGCGCCGATCCGTTCACCGAAACCGTGACAGTCGCCAAGGGCCGCAAGACGCTGTACCGCGCACGCTTTGCCGGCCTCAATCAGGACTCGGCGGAAGCCGCCTGCCGCAAGCTGAAGCGCTCCGACATCAGCTGCATCACGATCCGCAACTGATCCTCACCTCACTGTGCGACAAAGCCCGCGAAGTCCTGCTTCGCGAGCTTTGTCGTTGATGAGGCGAGTTCGACCGCGCCGGCCATGCCCGGCGCATGACAACTCTTTCTCAAGGTTTGGTCTCTAAAACCTTAAATCTCAATCGATCACGCCGGCCAACGGCGGACGACCACGGGGCATCGGACAGAACGAAAGGAAGCCGCTCGCACGGTAGCGTTGTGTTGCGTGGAGTTAGCTGCGATGCGTGCGAAGCAAAGTATCCTTGGCCTCGTTCACCCGGGCCGCGAGGTACGTCGACCCCCCCTGATCGGGATGCAGTTTCTTCATCAGGGAGCGATGCGCCCGGCTGATCTCGTCGCGGGTCGCCCCGCTCTGCAGGCCAAGGATCTGGTAAGCCTCCTCCGGCGTCATTTTGCCGCTCGGCGCCGCGCCTCGATCCTCGCGGAACCCTCCTGCCGTTGCGTCATGCGCGTCTTGACGCCAGGCGGGAAACCGGCGGTCAAGATAACTTTCAAGAAGGGCCCAGCTCTCGCCGTCGAAGCCTCGCGCCAGCGCAAGAAGCTCGTCGAGCGTGAACTCGTCGAGTACGCGCCCCGCTTCGGGGCCGGCCGTCAGACGCCCCTCAAGCGCACCGGTGTCATGGTCCAGCGTCATTTCTACAAATTTGGACCGTACCTGGGACTGCTGCCCGTTTGATTTGCGGCTGTTGCCGCCCCAGTTGCCGAACGCCGCGCCGAGCTTGGCGCCGAACGGCGACCAGCCGAGTAGCCCCGCGCCAAAAATCGCAATCGGGACCGCCACTGCGATCTCGCCGCGCGCGCCGATGAAGGCGGCGAACGCCAGCGCCAGCACCCCGCCGCCGCTCCTGATGATGCGGGCGAGGAACTTCGGATCGGCGCCCTTGATGATGTTCAGGGCCGCATAGATCAGCACGACAGCGATGATGCCAGCGATCAGTGTAGGCATGGTCCGGGCGGCTTTCGTTTCCGTGGTGCGGCCTGTCGCCGCTCCACCACATCTATGATGTTCCGGCACCTTGGTAAGCACGAATGACCGCCGTGCGGCAACACGCCGGAGCGGAACGGTGCTGTGCTGGCGGGATGAATCCTATCTCAACTGCGTCAGCAGCGCATGCGCGCCGGGAACGCTCTTCGACAGCCGCACCAGCGCCTCGCGCCCGCCCGCAGCATAGGCTGCGACCGCGCGCAGCAATTCGCGCAGCTGCGCCGCGGCGCCCGGATCGAACCGGCACCATGCCCCGCCCGACAGCCGCGCGATCTCGCGGAACGCACTCTCCGCCACCGGATCGTGCCCTTCCTGGAACAGGAAGCACGGCACCTTCAGCAGGCCGAGTTCGCCGGCCTTGGCGCACAAATCGTCAACATCCTCTTCCATGGCATCGCCGACGAACACCAGCGCACGGACGCCCTCTTTCACCGCCTCACGCCGGGTCTCGGACAGCACACGCGAAATCTGCGTATGACCGCCCTGCACCTCGATCTTGCTCATGAGACGCGCGAGCTTCGCGGTATCGGAAATCCATCCGGTGGCGCGACATTCATTGAGCCCCCGGAAATAGACCAGACGTACGTCGAGCCCGCCGATACTCCCGGCCTCGCGAAACATGTCGGCCTGAAGCTGACACGCCATGTCCCAGGTCGGCTGGCGGCTCATGGTAGCGTCGAGCGCGAACACCAGCCGTCCGCTCTTGCCGCCGGCCGTCGCCGCCATCGCGCGCGCCTTGGCGACGAAGGCGGAGATGTCCGAAGTCGACGACGGCTGGGCGTCCGGCATGGATCCGCGCTCGCCCGCCACAGGCGCTTTCACAGGAGATTTTGGAGCGGTCGGATCGCGGGACATGTCAAACTCGCCGTGCAGATTGATCTTATGTGGAGTGATCGTTGCACTGGGTCAATCGCTGGCCAACTTTGCGGCGCGCCGATGCCGCCTGTTCGCTAGCACCTGTGCAGCAGCTGAACCGGCGGATGGACCTGAGATCATTGCGCCAGCCAACGCGCATAATGCCTCCGTGGATCGGACGACCCACGACAGGGAAGCATCGGCCATTTGCGAAAAATCAGCGCGCAGGGACTTCGCGCAGCAATCAGTTCACAGGCGCCATCTGGGCAACCGGCCCGGGCTTCGGCACCTTGATGGCGTCGGTGTTCACCGGCTTGAGCGTGCTGTCGTCGCTCAGGAACTTGTTGAGCGTGTTCTGGATGCTTTCCTTGACCTTCTCAGGCCCGCGGTCGCTCATATCGGTGTGCTGGTAGCCGGTCTGCACAACCGTGATCCCGGACTGCTCGCACTGGTCGTCGTCAGGCACCACGCCCGGATCGGCCTTGAAGTTCGGATCCTTCGAACGGAACGACAAAATCTTGAACCTGCCGTCGGTCATGAACGGCACGCGCAGGTTGTCGAGCGTCACCAGCTTCTTCACCTCGTCAGGGTGCAGCTTTGCGAAATACATCGCGATGTCACCGCCGTTGGAATGGCCGACCATGGTCAGGTGGCCGTAGTCAGCGTGGGGCTGAATCTTCTTCATTTGCGCGATCGCGAACTCGATGTTGGCGATACCACGCTCGTAAACCGGCAGACGGCCGACGTACAATTCGCCGACCTTGGTCACGAGCGGCGCGTCGCGCGGCAGATCGTGCTGAATGCTGATAGCCATGTAGCCGCGCGCAGCAAGCACGTTCGCGAGGAACGAGTACTCGGTGTATTTGACGGTGTTGCCGTGATTAACGATCGCGACCGGCAGCGTCAGCATCCCGGCATTCGCCTGCATTTCCTTGTCGCGGCGAATGGCGATATCGACATCAACCGGACGATCGCGCGTCGCATCGTAGAACGACAGCGTCTCGTGACGGATCAGCCATTTGCTCGCAGTAAAGTAGCCGGTCACAGCGACCGCGCATACCGCAAGCAGGATAATCAGTCCGCGTTTCATGTCGTCTCCGACAGGTTGTCCGGCGTGATCGTTCACGCCTTTAATTCAAGTGTTTTAGAATCCTTCCGCCTTGTCCAGCGAGTTCATCACACCTGTGTGACGAAACATATATAATTCCCGAAATTGTGACCGAAAGCCCCCATTTGCGTTGTGCAGCGCAGCAACACACCGAATTCGGTCTAAACCCAACACATTGAAGTTGCTGATAGTTAGTAACCAATGCCGGACCGGCCGGAAGGTTCCCGTCAACAGTCGCTGGCGGCGGAACTTGCCGGGGCAATTGATCAGAAAAACGGCACCGCATGACCGTTTTCGAGCGCCAATCTTTGGCTGAAGCAGCCTGCCGATCTGGCAAATCCGTCGGTCCGTTTGATATGGTCCGGCCGATTCCGCACCTCCCATTCCCCAGACATACCGAGACCCCATGGCCCGATCTCCCGGCATCGCCCGTACGCTCCCGTCCCTGCGTCGCGCCCGCGATGAACTCGCCAGGCGCAACGCAACCATAGCGCTGGTGCCGACGATGGGTGCGCTCCACGACGGCCATATCGCGCTCGTCCGCCTCGCCAAACGGCGGGCGAAAAAAGTGGTGGTCTCGATCTTCGTCAATCCGACGCAATTCGCCGCGCACGAGGATCTCGGCTCCTATCCACGGACATGGAAGCAGGACATCGCCAAGCTTGCGGCTGAAGGGGTCGACCTCGTATGGAACCCGGACGTCGCGACGATGTATCCGGACGGCTTCTCGACCCGCGTCGCACCGGCCGGTCCTGCCACCGCCGGACTGGAGGATCGCTTCCGTCCGCATTTCTTCGGCGGCGTCGCCACCGTCGTGACCAAACTGTTCACGCAAGTTCGGCCCGATTTCGCGATGTTCGGCGAGAAGGACTATCAGCAGTTCAAGGTCGTCACGCGGATGGCGCGCGACCTCGACCTCGGCGTGAAAGTCGTCGGCGCGCCGATCGTGCGCGAACGCGACGGCCTCGCGATGTCATCGCGCAACGTCTACCTGTCGCCCGATCAACGGCGCGCGGCACCGACATTGTTTCGTGCGATGAAGGAAGCCGCGAAACATATTCGCGCCGGTGACGACGTGAAGACAGCCCTCGCCGATAGCGCGACGATGATCGAAAACGCCGGCTTCGTGCTCGACTATCTCGAGGCGCGGCAGGCCGAAACGCTGGCGCCGATCGCGTCGCTGAAGGATGGCCCCGTCCGCCTGCTGGTCGCCGCCAAAATCGGCACCACGCGGCTGATCGACAACATCAAGGTCTGACGGACGCTAGAGCAGTCCGAGTTCTCGCAGTTCCTTGCGCAGCGGCTCCGGCATCTTCGCGATGCTTTCCGCAGCCTTGCCGAGATCCGGTGGCGCGCTTTTCGGATCGAGATAGCGCCAGCCCTGGAACGGCCGCATCGGACGCGGCGACACCGGGATAAGTTTCGGCTGCATCACCAGACGGCATCGTCCAATGCCGTCCTTGTCGCGGAACGGTTCGATGGCGAGCAGCTTCTCGCGCGCGGCGATCTCGCCCTTGATCACCCAGTAGATCGAACCACCGTCGAGCAGTTCCTCGTCGCGCTTCGGAGTCATGCGGGTGATGTGGATATGCCGGCCCGGAAGGCCCTTCTGCTTGGCCTGACGAACGCGCTCGGCGATCCACCCCTTCAAGTCCTTTACGGACTCGGCGCCGACGCTGAGCTTGACGAGATGAAGTGGCATGTTCGACGACCGCTGGCGCGTGAGACGCGGCGTGCATTCGCAACATCACGCGCGAGTTGAGTGAGAGCGATCAGTTATCCTTGTCCTGCACCGGCGGCGCAAGCACAACGGGCGCACTGGGACGCGATTTCTGTGCAGAGTGTTTCTCGGTCTGCTTTCGGGCTGCCGGCGGCGGCGCGCGACGCTGCGTCGTGGCCGTCGTGTCCGGCTTTTCCGCAGTGGCGTGAGCCGGAGCGCTCGGCGCAGCCGGTTCCGGCGTCATGATGTTGATCGGCGGAATCGACGCAGCACTCGGAAAATCACCGGACACCGGCTTTCCGGTCGGAACATTGGGCGCGCCCGGCACTGCCGCCGCAGCGGCCGTGGCTGCGATCCCGGCAATCGGCGAACCGGCTTCCGCCGTGTGCGCAACGCCCCACAGCGGTGCGTAACGGGCAATGATGCCGTCGTAGGTTTTCGCGCTCATATTGTTCGCGATCGGCGCGGTGTTGGCCAGCGAACGGAAGAATGCGCAGTTCGACAGCGTGCAGCCATCCCGCACCGTCAGCACATGCGCGATCATTCCGAAGCGGTCGCGCTCCACCGCACGGCGCAAGGCCTGCAATTCCGGGGTAATCGCAGTGTTGGCTGCGGCGAACGTGCCGTATTTCTGAAGCTTGGTGATCTGGGCGGCGGAATACGACACCGCGGCGGCGGTTGAATCCGCGGACGCGAACAACGCCTTTTCGCAGGCGACCTCGACGCTTTCACCCGCCAGCCCGTCGAGACACGACAATGCAGGCAGCGAGGCTGCGAGTTGTCCGGGTGTCGGCAAGGCGCTGGCCTGATTGTTCGCGCCGGCGCTCGACGAGTCGCGCATCATCGCGGTGACGGCAATGCCGATGGCAAGAAGCGTGATGACGGTGAGCGCGCCGTTCGCAAGCGAGCGATCGGCGCGGAACACCGTGATCACGAATATGACCGCGAAAAATCCGGCGGCGATGAGAGTCAGCCACATCGGAAAGTTCGGCGACTGCCAAAAGTGTTCCAGCGAAGATGCCAGGGTCTGGTCGATCGGCTGGTTCATTCGTGATGTCCTCAGGCCGCACCAGATAGATCACGCCGTTGCGGCGCGCAGCTCTCACGACGCGGCGAGCTGGCTTTCCTTGGCAACCCGCTCGAAAGCTTCAGTCGAATTCTTGATCCGGTATTGGCAATCGTCGCCATCGGTCGGGAGAAGACGGATCACCTCGTAGGTGCCACTGGCTGCGGGACGGGCCACGTTGCTGGCGGTGAAATAGACAGTCTCTCCAACTATATACTTGTGCTTCAACACACTGCTCCATTACGCGGTAGCGGAAGGTATAGGCCCGCCGGGGGCCCATGGCGGGGCGGTGGCGGGGCGGCTGAATGTCGGAGATAATGTATACCACCGCGAGGCCGTTTTGGCCAGTCAAACCCGCACATGGCAAATGTGCAAATTTTTCATATTTTTCAGCGTGATAGCGGTGTTTTGGCCTGCTCCGAATGGAACTTTTTGTGTCGATTTCGTGGTGCAGCGCCGCAATCCGGATAATCCACCCGGAAAGACGAAAATACTCATCAGGAACAATAGCCTAATCAGAGTTCTCCGCGAACGGAATCACAGCGCCCCGGCAAGCCGCGGGGCCGGCGCGACCGGCCTCCAACAGGGCGATCGGTAATGTGCTTGCTGTGACCGTTCTGTGACGGAGCGCGATGCGCCCGTCAGGCGTCCTAGAAACGGTCGATCACCAGCGTTTCGGCCAGCGCCGCCTCGGTCCACTCGGCAAACGCCGGGTTGGCCAACATGGTTTCCATGTAGGTGCGCACCGGCGGCCGCACCTCGATGGCATAGAGGCGGAAGCGATGGACGACCGGCGCGAACATCGCATCTGCGCCGCTGAACGCGCCGAACAGATACGGCCCCTGCTGGCCGTAACGCTCACGGCACTCGGTCCAGATCTGCTGGATGCGCGTGATGTTGGCCTGCGCGTCGTCCGACAACGCCTTGGCCTGCACCGGGCGATGGATGTTCATGCCGCATTCGGTGCGAAGAGCGACGAAGCCCGAATGCATCTCCGCCGAGATCGAACGCGCATGCGCCCGCGCGGCAATATCCTTCGGCCACAGGCCTGCATCGGGAAATTTCTCGGCGAGATATTCGATGATCGCCAGTGAATCCCACACGGTGATGTCGCCGTCGATCAGCGCCGGCACCTTGCCCGACTGGGTGAAGCCGAGAATCCGTTTCTTGTCGGCGTCGCCGGTGTAGAGCGGAATCAACACCTCGTTGAACGGAATGCCCGCGCCTTTCAGCGCCATCCATGGCCGCATCGACCACGACGAATAGTTCTTGTTGCCGATCACCAGCGTCAGCGTCATCGCGAGTCTCCGTGAGAAGCCGCCATCCTGACACAGGCCACGCGCAAGGATCAACGTCCCGGCTGCTGCTCTCTCCGTTGCCGCGCTCACCGCATCGTGGCAGCATCCGGATCCTCGCATCAACCGAAGTGCACCATGGCCCCCTTCACCGTTCCCGACATCCTCGCTGTGAGCTTCTTCGTTCTGGCGTGGGCGGCTTACGCCTTCCTGCTCGAGCGCAGCCGCTATGGCAGCGACAGCCTCAGCGCGCGCATGAACATCTACCGCGAGGTGTGGATGCGACGGATGCTCGATCGCGAGATCCGCATCGTCGACACCCAGATCATGGCGTCGCTGCAGAACGGCACCGCCTTCTTCGCCTCCACCACCCTGCTCGCGGTCGGCGGAACCCTGACCCTGCTGCGCTCCACCGATGAGGCGATGTCGGTGCTGGCGACGCTGCCGCTCGGCATCCGCAACACCCCGGCGATGTGGGAGTTCAAGTGCATCGGGCTGACGTTGATCTTCGTCTACGCGTTCTTCAAGTTCGCCTGGGCCTATCGCCTGTTCAACTACGTCGCGATCCTGCTCGGCGCGATGCCATCCCACCATAAAAGCGACACCCCGGAAGCACAGGCGCAGGTGATGCGCCTGACGCGCGTGTTCCAGTCCGCCGGCCGTCATTTCAACCGCGGCCAGCGCGGGTTCTTTTTCGCGCTCGGCTATCTCGGCTGGTTCATCAGCCCATGGATCCTGTTCGCATCGACAGCCGCCGTCGTGATCGTACTGGCGCGCCGCCAGTTCCGTTCGGCGGCATGGCGCGCGCTGGCCCGATCGGAATCACCCGGGCCATAACCTTCGCTTGCCCGCCGCGCCCGAGTAGGTCATGGCATGGGCCATGCCCAAAACCGATTCGAAGACCTCTTCCGCCGACCTGCCGCTCGACGATGCGATCCTTGCCGTGCTGGCGCGTGCCGGCGGCAAGACCCTGAGCGCGCCGGAGATCGCGCATGGCATCGCCACCGAGGGTGACTGGCATGGCTTGCTGATGCCGATCCGCCGAACCGCGGTGGCGCTGGCGCAGGCCGGACGCCTCGTGATCTATCGCAAGGGCAAGCCGGCCGACCCCAGTGATTTTCGCGGCGTCTATCGTCTCGGCCTGCCGCGCCACGATTGAACAGATCCCCTCATCCTGAGGAGCATCGCGCGGCGATGCGTCTCGAAGGAACAGGCCTCCCGGGTGCGGCAAACTGTGCCGGAGGACCAATCAGCGCCGCAAAGGCGTGAACCTATCGGGCCCGCGAACGTTAGACCTTCACGGCAGAGATGAATCTTGCTGGAAGGTCCACGAAAATCTCATGAAAAAACCTGTCGAATCTGACGCCGGCAAAACGCCCGCAGCCTCCGTGATCAGCTTTAGTGCCGCCGACGAGCTGCGCGACTCCATCGCGGACTGGGCCGACCGTCAAACCGATACGCCGACGCTCTCCACTGCCGCACGCCGTCTGGTGGAAATCGCGCTTGCCGATGCGACGGTGGGGCGGCCACAGGCCGATGAGAATTCAACGACAGCCAGAGACCTCGCCGCGGCCCAGATCGACCGGCTCAGTGATGAAAATGCGCCCGCCGCGGAACAAGCGGTCCGCAAACGCCGTCTGCTCAAGGGTCCCAGCGAATTTCGCGACGAACGCGTCGATCGGCCGAAGAAGCAAAATCGCTGAATATCCCGAACTCTGCTCGTGTGACCTTGTATTCGGACACCGACTCGCCATCTGCTCTGGGAATACCACGCGACACCGCGTCCCGATCTCCCACCGAAGGCAACAACCTTGAAGAAGCCGGTCCTTTCAATCGACGAGCCGCAACCGCGCGCGGCTCCAGTGCGTGCAGACATTCCGCCGACCGATGGCTTCGTGCTGACGGTGGATGGCCACTTCAAGACCAAGTACGAGACGGCGAAAGCTGCCGAAGAGGCCGGCCACGCCCTGAAAGCGAAATTCGACCGGATTCAGGTTCAGATTTACGACGCCGCCACCGGAACGCGCACTCCGCTGAGTTAAAGCACGGCGCTCCGTCTCGGCTCGCCTCGCCTCCTCATCCCGCGGAGCGCGCCCCGCTTGCGGAGAGAGGTGAAGTTGCCGCCTCCTTGCCGTCTATTCAATGTCGTCCCCGCGAAGGCGGAGACCCAGGACGACGTGCCCCGGATGCGGTGCGGCGTCCTTCATGCCGCTCCGCTGATCCGGGGCCGTTCCACACTCTGCATATGCGACGATCCCGGGTCTGCAGCGCAACGTGAAGAACGCTGCGCTGCGCCCGGGACACTGCGATTTATGATTTGGCCTTCGGCCCCGGAAACAGTTCGCTGCTGCGCCCGGTGAGCCAGTAGGCGACGAGCCCGATCCATTCATGCATGGCGACGTCGGTGCGGCCGAGACCCCAGCTCAGAGTCTCGAACGGAGTCGCCGCATCGATCCATCCGCGCGAATGCCAGTCCACCGGATAAGCCTCGACCTCGAAACCGGCGGCGCGGAACGAGCCGATGGCGCGGGGCATGTGCCCGGCGGATGTCACCAGCAACCATAACTCACCCGGCTTCGGATCGACGAGGCTGCGGGTGAAGGCGGCGTTCTCGAAGGTGGTGCGCGAACGATCCTCGACAATGAGGCGACCGCGCGCAATCCCGAGGTCTTCAAGCACCGGCACGGCGAACTGCGCTTCCGGCAGCGACCGGTCGATCAGATTGCCGCTGCCGCCGGTGAACACGATTTTCGCCGAGGGAAAGCGGCGCGCGAGATCCGCCGTCGCCGTCAGCCGGTCCACCGCCGTGTTCAACTCCGGCGTGCCGCGCGCGGCGGAGACTTCGGGATTGATCGCGCCGCCGAGCACGATCACGCCAGTCGGCGTCCGCCCATTGTCCTGCCATGCCGGAAACCGCTCCGACAGCGCCAGCGTCATCACCTCGCCGAGCGGCGAATACCCCACCACCAGCGCCAGTACGATACCGACGGCCATCACCCTCACCGCACAGGCGCGCCATCGCGTCGCCAGCAGCAGCACGCCGGCAAGGCAGATCAGGCCGATGACATTGGACGGCGTGGTGACAAAGCCCAACACCTTGGACAGGACAAAGAACATCAGAAACTCATGCAGGCGAGAGGATGAGGCAGGATCAATCCCACTTCGGCGCGAAGCCGTAATCGACGATCCGGCCCTTGGGGTGGGCCATGGCAGATATCGCAGCCATGTCGTCCTCGGCCAGCACGAAATCGAACACGCCGATGTTTTCTGATAGCCGCTCGACCTTGGTGGTGCGGGGAATCGCGATCACGTTCTGCTGGACCAGCCAGCGCAGGCAGACCTGCGCCGGGGTCTTGCCGTAGGCGGCGCCGATGCGGTTGAGCGTCTCGTCGGTCTTCACCCGCCCCTTGGCCACCGGACTGTAGGCAACCAGCGCCATGCCGTTGTCGCGGCACGCCTCCAGCACCTTGGTCTGGTCGAGCCATGGATGATATTCGACCTGATCGCACGCCAGCGGTTCTGGACACTTCGCCACCGCTTCGGCAATCAGCGCCACGGTGAAATTCGACACGCCGATATTGCGCGCGTGACCCTGCTGCTTCATCCGCGCCAGCGCGCCCAGCGTCTCCGCCAGCGGCACCTGCGGGTTGGGCCAGTGCAGCAACAGCAGGTCGACATGGTTGAGCCGCAGCCGCGCCAGGCTTTCCTTGGTCGAGCGTTCGAGATCGAGCGGCGCGAAATGCGTGGTCCAGACCTTGGTGGTGATGAACACCTCGTCGCGCGGAACGCCCGAGGCGCGCACGCCGTCACCGACCTCGCGCTCGTTGTCGTACATCTGCGCGGTGTCGATATGCCGGTAGCCGAGTTTCAGCGCCTGCTCGACGACGCGCGTGCAATCGCGGCCGCGCAATTCCCATGTCCCCAGCCCGATCGCCGGAATCCGCGCGCCATTGGCCTCGACGACATCCATGACGTCTCCCGATTGGTGTTTTGACGCGCTTTCGTCACGCGAAACGGCACCCACTCGCTCGAAAACGCGATGCGGCCGACACTGCAACCGGAGCAGGTTCGGACGCCGACAATATGGCGTGCCTCAGCCGGGCCGTGCGCGGCCGGCCAGGGCCGCGAAGACCGTGTCCGGGGCATGGGCAATGACCGCGAGCAGCGCCTGCGCCGGTCCGCGCGGCGTCCGTTTGCCCTGCTCCCAATTGCGAATGGTCTCCAGCGGCACGCCGAGCCGGGTTGCGAACTCGGCCTGGGTCAACCTGGCGCGCATCCGCAGGTCGCGGACCGCCGGCGTCGCCGGGCGTGGTCCGGAAACGGCTTCGGGGTGTTCGGGCACAAGCGGGGCTTCTTCGCCGTTTTTCAGTTCGACGATCCGTCCGTCCGCCTTCAGCCGCAAGCGCTGCATGTCCGCCTCCGGAAAATGGTATCTGGATGGTCGGCCCGTTATGGTTAAGGGGCGGTTAATGAGGCTGCCGCGCCCCTGCCTTCATCCTGAGGAGCAGAAAGCGCCCATGTTGCGGAAAATTGCGAAATTGCGGACCTCCGCCCGCAAATTCCGCACGCGACACCGCCGCGCCCGGTGCTAAATGTCGGGCGCGCGGACAACCGCGCCCGGACAGGCTCATGACCCCGCTGAAACTTCTGCCCCTCGTTCTCGCCGTTTCGCTCACCGCCACGGCGCAGGCCGCGCCCTGCCCCCGGCCGGACGCGCTCGGCACCGCGCGCACCCTCGCGGTCGATGCGAAAACCTATCCGTCGGTCGGGCTCAAGAGCTTTCCGCAAACCCTGCCGCTGGCCGACAAGGAAGTGGTGCTGACCTTTGACGACGGTCCGTCGCCGCCGTTCACCAACCGCGTGCTCGCGGCGCTGTCCGACCAGTGCGTGCAGGCGACGTTCTTCCTGGTCGGGCGCACCGTGGCTGCCAACGCCGCGCTGGTGCGCCGGATCGCGGCCGAGGGCCACAGCGTCGGCATCCACACATGGTCGCACCAGATGCTCGACACCCTCCCCCCGGCCAGGGCGCAGCAGGAGATCGACCGCGGCATCGCGGCCGTGCAGGCCGTGCTGGGATCGAACACCGCGCCGTTTTTCCGCTTTCCGTTTTTCGCCTCGACCCCGGCGCTGCTCGATTACGTCCACAGCCGCGGCTACAGCGTGTTCGGCGCCGATCTATGGGCCAGCGACTGGAACAAGATGACGCCGGAGGTTCAGCTCAAGCTCTTGACCGAGCGGCTCGCCTTCGCCCGCAAAGGCATCATCCTGCTGCACGATCCCCGGCAGCAGACCGCCGCAATGCTGCCTGCCTTTCTGCGCTATCTGAAAGCCAACGGCTACAAGGTGGTGCATGTGATTCCATCGCAGGCTAGAACCCTCGCGACTCATTGAACCGGAGTCCGGACCGCGCGACTGACCTCTTAAGGCCACGTTCATCGCGCGGGCTTACATTTCGACGGGACTGATTTTGAAACCGCACGCCATGCCTTCCGTTTCGACCTCCCTGTGCCGCGCGGCGGCGGTTGCCGCCTGCGCCATCGTGCTTGCTGCCAGCAACGCGCGCGCGGAGAGCTGCGCCAATCCGAACGCGCTCGGCACCTCGCGCACGCTGGTGGTCGATCCCGCCGAACATCGCCTGATCGGCTCGATGCAATATCCGGAGACGCTGCCGCTCAGGGATCATGAGGTGGTGCTGACCTTCGACGACGGCCCGCTGCCGAAGCACACCAAGCCGATCCTCGCGACGCTCGCGGCCGAATGCGTCAAGGCGACGTTCTTCATCGTCGGCCAGATGGCGACCGCCTATCCCGAAACGCTGCGCGAGGTGTACGCAGCCGGCCACACCATCGGCACCCACACCCAGCACCATCCGCTGGGCATGAACAAGATGCCGCTCGACAAGGCCGAGGCCGAAATCGCCGACGGTATTACCAGCACCGCCGCTGCACTCGGCAATCCCGCCGAAGTCGCGCCGTTCGTGCGGATTCCCGGACTGCGGCGCTCGCCCGCGATCGAAGGCTATCTGGCGTCGAAGGGGCTGATGGCGTGGAGCGCCGATTTCCCCGCCGACGACTGGCACCACATCTCGTCCGCCAAGGTGGTGCAGACCGCGCTGACCCGGCTCGAAGCCAAAGGCCGCGGCGTTCTTCTGCTGCACGACATCCAGCAGCGCACCCAGGACGCGCTGCCGGTGATCCTGCGCGAACTGAAAGCGCGCGGCTATCGCATCGTCCATGTCGTTCCGGCGACGGCGAAGCGGCCGAAGACGCCGACGCAACCGTGGCAATGGCATATCAGCCCAAGCGATCCGTCACTGATCTCCGCCGCGCCGGAGGCGATGCGGTTCGTGTTCACGCCACCGAAGGCGCATCCGTCGGCGGTCGCCAAGGTCAATGCGGTGTCGGCGGTGTCGTCGTCGGCGCGGCGCGGCAAGACTCATGCGCGCAGCGACATGATCTGGCTGGCGCGAACCGGCGCGGCGCGCCCGGACGCCGCCGCGCGGTTGCTGTCGCCGGTGCCGGTCGCTTTCCAGCTTTCAGGCCAGCAACGGCGCACGCACACCGCATCCGGCGATACGCTGTCGCGGCGATAGGCTTGCTCCTTAGCCCTTCTCGACCTCGCCGCCGGCATCGACCCAGCCCTTGAAGCCGCCGAGATTCCGCACGTCGGAATAGCCCATCTCCTTCAACGTCTTGCCGACAAGCGCTGAACGGCCGCCTGAAGCGCAATAGGCCACGACCGTCCTGGCGCTAGCGAACGCGGCGTCATGCATCGCCGATGCCGGATCGGCGCGAAACTCGACGAGGCCGCGCGGCACGGCGAGCGCACCGGGGATTTTCCCGGACGCCGCGACTTCGCTCGGTTCCCGCACATCGAGAAACAGCACATCGGCCCGGCCGACCAGCGCTTTGGCATCGTCGGGGCTTATGCGCGGCACCTCGGCTTCCGCGTCGGCCATCATCGACTTCACGGTTTTCATTCTGTCGTTCCTCCGGTTTGTTAGATGCGCGGCAGACTATCGCGAGTCTGGAACCCGAACCAACCAAATCGCCCTGACCACGCGTGGTCCCGTGACGCAGCAGAAGAACGAAAAATGTCGGGCGCATAGCATGGGATGTCATGGCCGGACTTGTTCCGGCCATCTCGCTTAGGCGAGCATAGTGCGTCCCTAATCGGGGTCACCGGGACAAGCCCGGTGACGACATTGATATGATGGAGCGCCTCCCAGCGCTTCTCAACAACGGAACAGACCCGATCATAACATCACCGCATCGCTGCGCTGTGCGCGTGCCTGCCGTGTGCCACAGCCGGACCATGGTACTGCCGGATTTGGCGACGAACCTCCGCCGATGTTCGCGCGGCCGTTCCGGCGCGCCGATGAAGGAGATCGACGCATGGATGGAACCGTGTACGGCGCGAATGTCGCCGAACGCAGCGTCGCCGCGACTGAACGGGCCGCGGCGACGAAGCGCCTTGTCACGGTTTCGGTGGTGCAGTTCTTCGCCAGCGTCTGCATTCTCGCCCGCCACTATTCGTTTTTCCTCGAAAAGGATTTTCCGGCGGTGACGGCGGCGTTGTCGGGCATCACCTTCACCGATTATTTCTTCTGCTGTTCCGGTTTCTTCATGCATTACGTCAATGCGAGGAAACCCGACATGACCGTTGGCCCGCTGGTCAAGAAGCGATTCATCAAACTCTATCCGCTGCATCTGGCGACGACGCTGTTCTACGTAGCGATCCTGATCGCGTCGGCGCATCTCAGCTCGCTCGGCGGCACGCGGTCGGGCTGGGAATGCGTGCTGCCGACCATCACCCTCACCCACGCCTTCGGCACGGTGGACCAGCAGTGCCTGAATTATCCGTCGTGGTTCCTGAGCGCGCTGTTCGCGCTCACTCTCGCCTATCCCGCGATCCGGTGGACGATCAACAAGTTCGGCGCGGCCAGCGTGCTGACGCTCACCGTGCTGATCGTCGTCGCCTACGAGGCCGCCTATCGCTTCGGCGATGCCCCGCACTGGAGTTCGCTGACCTACAATTTCGGAATCCTGCGCGGCATCCCGACATTCCTCGCCGGAATCCTGATCGCCGAATACCTTCCGCGCATCGCGCCGCATATCAAAAGCTTCACGCTTGGCTATGCGGCGTTCGGGGCGGCGCTCATCGGCATGATGACCGGGCTTGATCCATTGATCTGCTACGGCATCCTGCCGGTGGCGCTGGTCGCGCTGCTCGCGGGCGCGGAAGCCAACGGCGCCCGCAGCGTGCTGCGCAACCGCCGCCTCGCGGCGGTCGGCGGCTGGTCGTTCCCGCTCTATCTGCTGCACGTGCCGATCGCGGCGGTGCTGCTGAACTTCGCCGCCGTGCGCTTCCTGCATCTCCACGGGTGGGTGCTGGTCGGCGCGGCGCTGGCGACCGCCGCCGTGGCGATCATCGCGTCGTGGATCGCCAGCCACGTCCTCGACTCGTGGACGCCGGCACCGGCGACCAGGCGAAAGCCGGCGTGAGAGCGGGAACCCGGATTCCAAAAGGATTCTGACTCTGTAGCCCGCATGAAGCGCAGCGCAATGCGGGATGATGGCGGATCTATTCCCGGATTACGCTTCGCTGCATCCGGGCTACGAACTCATTCGATGTCATGGCCGGGCTTGTCCCGGCCTCCGCTCAGGTGCGCACCGTGCCCATCTGATCGGGGTCACCGGGACAAGCCCGGTGACGACATCGCGTGTGGGTTTCATTCAGCGAGACGTGTCCCGGGCGCGGCGCGGCATTTCATTCCTCAGGACGACGAACTCACCCCAGCTTCGGCTGCCGCAGGTGCCAGTCCGTCGCGTTCTGGTAGGCGAAGCCGATGCGCAGGATCATCGCCTCCGCGCCCGGAGCCCCCACGATCTGCAGCGATGTCGGCAATCCTTCGGCGCTGAAGCCGTTGGGCACCGCGAGGCCGCAGCGGCCCGCCAGATTGACCGGCCGGGTGAAATAGCCCGGATTGAGCGTGGTGGTATCGACCTCGCTCACCGGGATTGCCGTCACCGGCACGGTCGGCGTCAGCAGCGCATCGACGCCTGCCAGTTCGCGATCGAGGCTCGCACGCAACTTCTCCTGCTCGCGCAACACCTGCTGGAAGTCTCCGCCGAACAGCTTGATGCCGCGGCGGACGCGGCCGCGCACCTGCTCGTCGAGCGGCGCCTTGTCGTCGTCGAACAGCGCGCGATTGAACGAATAGGTTTCCATCGCCATGATCGCCGAGGCGACGTCGCTGAACTGATCGAATTCCGGCAGCGAGCGCAGCACCACGATCTCCGCGCCGAGCGACGCGAGTTTCTCCAGCGCGCGGTCGTAGTTTTCGAGCACGGCGGGTGCGACCACCGCGCGATTGCGATCATCGAGCGCACCAAGAATTAGCCCCTTCACCCCGCGCCTGAGCGAAGGATCGGCTGTGCCACCCTGCCCGCGCAGAACATCGAACAGGATCGCGGCATCCTCGACCGAACGCGCCAGCGGGCCGATGGTGTCGAGCAGGTTGCTGAGCGGCAGCACGCCGTCGGTCGGAATGAGTCCGGCAGTGGTTTTCAGTCCGGTGATGCCGCAGAACGCGGCCGGGATGCGGATCGATCCACCGGTGTCGGTGCCGATCGCCCATGGCGCCATCCGCGATGCCACCGCGACCGCCGAGCCGCTGCTCGATCCGCCCGAATTGCGATGGGTCGTCATGTCCCACGGATTGCGCGGCGCGCCCATGTGCTGGTTGGTGCCCCAGGCGCCGAACGCGAACTCGACCGTGTGGGCTTTGCCGAGCAGGATCATGCCGGCCGAAAACAGCCGCCGCGCGAGCTCCGCGGTGACGTCGGCCTTCTCGCGCCCCCTCGCCTTCGAGCCGCCGGTGGTGACGCGGCCCTTCACATGGACGATGTCCTTGAGCGCGAACGGCACGCCATGAAACGGGCCGACCGCATGCCCGGAGCGGATCGCCATATCCGCGCCCTGCGCGGCCATCAGGGCATCATCCGCGAATACTTCAAGATATGCGTGCAGCTTCGGATCGAGCGACGCGATCCTCTCAAGACAGGCTTTGGTGAGATCGACGGATGACAGCTTCCGCTCCTGGAGGAGATCGCTGCTCTCTTTCACGGTGAGATTGGTCAGGTCGGTCATTCAGGCATTCCCTCTGCAAGACCCGATTGGCTTAGCCGAAGTTGTTGCGGGCGGGAACATGCCAGCGCCCGTGTCTTGGCTGGTATGCGGTTTGATCACGTTCGCAAGTTGCTCCCCTCGCCTGTCACGCCTTACGATGCTGCCGCTCGCAACGGCGAGCAAAAACAAGAACACTGCATTTCTGAGAGATCCGTATGGAACGGTATTATCCGGTCGCTATCGTCACACTGCTTTGCGGATTGATGACATTCGGAATGGCGCTGACGGTTTCGAGAACCCATTCGAAAACGGGACTGCTGGCGCCCACCATGACAGGCGATCCTCTGCTCGAACGCGCTATCCGTGGTCATTCGAATACGGTCGAATGGGTCCCGATCTTCCTCCCTTCGCTATGGCTGTTTGCGATCTACTGGAGCGCGACGTGGGCTGCGGGCCTCGGTGCGCTGTGGCTGGTCGGCCGGATCGTCTATTTCGTCGGCTACCTCTCCGCCCCCGCGAAGAGATTTCCGGGCTTCTTCATCCAGTCGATTGCAGCCTTCGCGCTCCTGCTCGGTGCACTGGGGCGCGTGCTCTATCTCGTCATGAACTAGAGCCGGCCGCCGGCGCAAAACAGAAATCGTCCGCTGTCGAGGGATGCTGCGGCGGATCGGGCAGCAATTGCGGCCGCACAATATCGCCACACCAGCTTCATCGAATGGATACAGGGCAACCAGCCCGTCACCGCATTCCGGCGGTATCCGTGTCATCCCCTCCACGATCCGGAAAGGAATGACTCATGCGCGCTTTGACAACTTCAGCAATTCTCCTCGGCCTCGCGCTCGGAACGCCCGCCTTCGCGCAAGGCACGACACAACGCGCGCCGTCGCAATCGGCTCCGCAGGCGCAGCAGTCCGCCCCGCAGATCAAGAGCGTCCAGATCGTCGACATCAAGGACCTGCCGCAGGACGTGCGCTCGCAGGTCGATGAGCTGGCGTCGAAAACCAGCGAGCAGGATATGCAATCGCTTCGGAAGTCGATTGACGCCTCGCCCGGCGTCACCTCCGCGTTGAAGGCCAAGGGCCTGAGCTCGGCGCAGGTCGTGGCCATGAATGTCGACAAGGATGGCGTCCTGACGCTTTTCGCCAAGAAGGCGACCTAGCCCGAACCACATCGCATCGCCGTCTTCCCGGCCGCAGCGGACGCCCCGCTGCGGCCGTTGGCGTTTGCGTGGGCGATTCAGCCTCTGGCCTCGGGCTTGCAGAAAGCA
Source organism: Afipia sp. Root123D2 (assembly GCF_001425835.1). Classification (GTDB taxonomy): domain Bacteria; phylum Pseudomonadota; class Alphaproteobacteria; order Rhizobiales; family Xanthobacteraceae; genus Afipia. The sequence continues at coordinate 1,004,393 of NZ_LMDP01000001.1, read as the reverse complement.
ACGTCAGCGACGTTCAGCCCAAGGAAGGTATCCCATCATGAAACAAGCGGTGCTCCGAAGCGGGACGGCTTGTCCCGCAATTCCAGTGCCGCTCATCCGGCAGCGGCGCCCGACCGCGAGGGTGTCGCGTCCTCGTCGCGGCGGGCCGCGATGGGCCTCAATCGTGCTTCTCATTGTCGTTGGCGATATCGCGCTCGCCGCCGCTGTCTGGTCCATCGTCGAGCACATCGCCAAATAGAAGAGACCTGATCCTCGATCGCGAGCGAACGAACACGCCGCCAAGATAGGCAATCTGGCTCACCAGCAGCGCGCCGACGAGAATGATTGCGCCGTCCTTGAATCCAAAGCCGTTGAACTGGAGAAGGAACGCGACTGAAAAGGCGACAGCCAGCGAGACCAGTTCGAGGACGAAAGCCGTTATCCATACCCCCGCGGCGAACCCGAGCAGCCCGCTCGCCACCATCAAGACCAGCCCCAGCCCCATATCCCCGACCCAACCCGCATTCCAATTTCGCGCGCATGTTGCGGATCGGGCCCGCCGGGAACAGAACAACAGGACAAGTTTCCCCAGACGCCGGGTGGTATCCTTAACGTCTCCAAAGCGGTTCAATGTCGGCGCGATTTTTAACGACCCGATCGGGATAAATCGCAGACAGACGCCGGACAGCGGTTCGCCGGACATCGCGCGAACCCGCTTCCGCCATGTTTGCGCCCAGTCAGCCTGCGTTCATGTTCCCTGTTCAAGATGACGCCAGCCATTCCCGAAACGACAGAGGATACATTTGATGAAGATGCTGAAGATCGCCGCCGTTGGTCTCGTTGCGCTGAGCGCATCGCTTGCCGGTTGCGCGCAAACGCCCGGCGAGCAAAGGGCCCTGACAGGCGCAGCCATCGGTGGCGCCGGAGGCGCGCTCCTCGGCCAGGCGATCGGCGGAAATACCGGAAGCACGCTACTCGGCGCCGGTGCGGGTGCACTCCTTGGTGCCGCCGTGGCGAACTCCAGCGGCCCGCGGCCGGGCGAGCCGGAGATGTGCCGCTATCGCGCGCCGGACGGACGAATCTACATCGCGGAATGCGACGAGCGTTACTACCGCGGCGGTTACTGACGGTCAGCGGTCACACGACACTTCAGAATCATGGAAGCCCCGCCCGTCATCGCGCGGGGCTTTTTCTGTTTGCGTTTTTCACGTCCGGCTATGGATGAAGAGCGCTCACAAATGGGCCGGAAAAATCGCGTTTCAGACCGGCGACAGCACGCTCTACATGGAGGAGAACAACGTCAAGCCTGACAAGGACGGCGACCTGGCTCTTGATTTTGTCTGTAAAAAACCAAAGGTGCCGGATGACGACGATGATTTCCCGTTCTGATCGTGCGTGCGTAAGAGCGCACAACGGCCTTCCGCTCAATCCGCCGATCTCAGCCGCTTCATCGTGAACTCGATCTCACCGTCCGGCAGTTCGCGCCAGGATTCGACGGCCGACATGTAGGCTGCGGCCGGCCATTGATCGAGGAATGCCCGTGCGGTCCGGCGGGCTTCTTCCCGGGACTGGGTGAAGGTCTGGCGGATGTAGCCGTCTTCGGCGGATGCCGACCGACGGCGGGACATCCGATCTGCCAAATCTCTGGGATTCCGGTAAGCCATCGCCCCACTCGCAAATGTAGAAGGCCTCAATATGGGGCCTTTTGCCGTTGCGTTGGAGTCCGGAAATCCGCCACGTCGCCAAAACGGCAGTTCTGGAACATGGTCATCCTTTTGGGTGATGAAACCAAACCAGCGGCTGTTAGGTCTTCTCAGGTCGCCATGTTGCGTATCGGCGGCTAAGGCCCGGCCGGTGGGAACCCCCCGCTCTGTAACCGGCCGGGCTGATTATCCGTCGGGGCCGAATAGCTCTATTGGATGAGTTGAACGGATTTGATTTGTGCTTACCGTGCTCCATTACCTTGAGCGAAGGGATGACCACGATGAGCAAATCTCCAGGGACGGAAGCCGACGAGGACCGCCGTAAGTTTCTCGCCACCTGCGGGAAGTTCGCAGCCGTCACACCTCCCGCAATCACGATGCTTTTGTCGACCAGCCTGACTTCGACCGCCATTGCTCATTCCAGCGGGCGAGGAAACACCAAGGGAAACAATGGTTGGGGCAACGGCGGAGGTGATGGAAGCCCGAACGGCAAAGATGATAGCAATCGATAGGCCCGGACGATTTAGGAAAAACCAGTGTATTCACGGCCGATGCCGCGAGAGTCGTGGTGTACCTCTGAATATCCTCTACAAACAGGTCGTCAGCTTAAAGGCGCGGGCGATTCATCACTTTGACGCGAAATGGTAATTTTCGCGATGTCCCGCACCTCCAGCAGCTCCTATCGCCGGGCTTATGGACCGCCCGCACATTTCGCGCGCTGCAGCGGGCAGGACCTCCCAAATCCGGATCAGTTCACCAATTGAACCGGCTTGCATCTTCCGCATGAGATTGCCGCGGTGAAGCTTCACCGTCACCTCGCTGATGCCGAGATCGAACGCGATCTGCTTGTTGACCCGCCCGCGCGCAACTTCGTGCAAAACTTGCCGCTCGCGAGGGGTCAGCTTTTCCAGGCGTTCGACATTGATCCTGACGGCAAGTGCTTTGGCGCGGTACGCCACATCGCGGTCAATGCCGGCGATCACCGCATCCAGCAACGTTTGGTCGCGAACCGGCTTCGTCAGGAAGTCGACGGCGCCGCCCTTCATTGCCTCAACACTCATCGGAATATCACCATAGCCGGTCAAAAACACGATCGGCTTTGGGTTACCGGTTGCAGCAAGATGCCGCTGCAGGTCCAGGCCGCTCGATCCCGGCATACGGACATCGAGAACAAGGCAACCCGGCCGGTCGAGCGCCTTCGCAGCAAGCAGTTCGCCTGTCGACGCAAACGCGATGCATTCCATGCCGGCTGACAACATGAGATTCTGCACGGCATCGCGCACCGATGCATCGTCATCTACGATCATCACGACAGGCTGATCTGATAAAGTGATCGGCCGTTGATATGTCGATCTTCGGAGCCCTATTGGATCATTGATCATTTTCGCCCTCCAGATTGGTATTGCGCAACGTACGATCGATGGCTGCGAGCAAATCCTGACCACCGAATGGTTTCATGAAGAAGCCGCTAATGTCTTTGCCAGTCGCGCGATGCTGATCGCCGATCTCATGACGGCCGGTCAAAAGAAACACCGGCAGCCTTGGCCGCACCTTTTTGACCAGGTCCAGCAATTCAAAACCATCCATACCCGCCATGCCGATGTCGGTGATCAGACAGTCGACCTCCGATAAACCAGTGCCGAGCAATGATGGACCTGATTGAAAAGTCAAAACCGAATAGCCGGCCGATTCAAACAGGTTCTCAAGTGACTCAAGAACTCTCGGATCGTCGTCGACCACCGCGATGACAGATTTTTTGTTCACGCTTATTCTTCTCCTGTCCGGCGCGAATGAGTCACCGGGATTTTCAACCGTTCCGCAATGCGTACGAGATCGGCCAACGATGCCGCCGCCATCTTCTGCATCACGTTTCTGCGGTGAATCTGCAGGGTCACCTCGCTGATCCCGAGTTCTGCGGCCGCCTGCTTGTTAAGCAACCCGCTGATCACAAGGGGCAATACTTCTCGCTCGCGCGGCGTCAATTCGTTATAGCGGTGCCTGAGAACATCGAGGTCCGCCCGCTCCGCATGCACTCGCCTGTCCTGTGCAACCGCCGCACGGATCGCCCGCATAAGGTCCACGTCACTGAATGGCTTGGTCAGAAAGTCCACAGCGCCGCGCCTGATGGCGCGCACCGACGACGGAATGTCGCCATGTCCGGTAATGAACACGATTGGCGGATGATCACCGTCCGCAATCTGACCCTGCAGATCCAGACCGTTGATGTCCGGCAGTTCGACATCGAGAATAAGACAGGCCGGTTTCCTGGGCTTCTCCACATCCATATAAGCGCCGGCGGAAGCGAACGTCATCGTCGTCACTCCGTATGATGTCAGCAATTCGCCAAGTGCTTCCCGAATTGCGGCATCGTCGTCCACGATAAAGACGATGTAGTCTTCGTCACTCATGCCGCTTCTTTCGCCTGGATTGGCAACGTAAAGAGGAACGTTGTGCCATGCGACTTGTTCGTTTCAACCCACAGCTTTCCACCATGGGATTCGATGATGGATCGACAGATGGCGAGCCCCATGCCCATTCCCTGCGCCTTTGTCGTAAAGAACGGCTCGAAAATCCTGTCCGGACTTTCTATACCGCCGCCGCGGTCGCTGACCTCGACCTGCACCGAATCTCCGAGTTCGCGTGCGCAAACCTGCAGGATCTTGTCGCCGCCAAGGGCGTCCATCGCCTCCATCCCGTTTCGTATGAGATTGATCAGAACCTGCTGAAGCTGAACCCGATCGACTTCGACAGGCGGCAGACGATCCTCCACATTGATGTGCATTTGCACGGAGCGGCGCATCGCCTCTTCCGCCATAAGCTCTCGGACTTCAGCCATGATGCTGCCGATCGCAGCAGAACTGCGGGAATCCATCGACTGTCTGAACAAGGCACGTATGCGGCTAACGACATCAGCGGCCGCGTTGGCATCGCGAATGATGCTCTTCACAGTGCGATGGGCTCGTTCGGCATTTGGCGGCTCTGCCATGAGCCAGCGCTGGCAGGCATATGAGTTGGCAACAACAGCGGCCAGCGGTTGGTTCACTTCATGGGCGATCGAGGCCGAGAGTTCGGCAAGGCTCGCCGCCTGACTGGCGCGCGCCAATCTCTCCTGTGCAAGACGCAACGCCTCCTGCGCCCGAACCTCGGCATCGATGTCAAGACACATGACATTCCACTGCACAATGGCGCCGTCGGCATTTCGCATCGCCTCGGCACGAGTCTCGACCCAGCGATATTCACCATCGAAGCGTCGTAATCGGTGCCGACGGGCGTACGGCTCACCGGTTGCGAGGCAATGTGCATATCGTTCCCTGACACCTTCAATATCGTCGGGATGAACACCGGCATCGAGCGTTGCGTCTAACCGGGTTTTGCCCATGCCATCCAGAGCTTCAAGGTCGTAGCCGAGAAACTGGCGCAACCGCTGGCTGCGGTAGATCGGCTCCCCTTTCGGAGAAGCACAATCAATCATGGCCGGAAGCGTTTCCACGAGCTGCCACAAAAATCGTTCTCGTTCGCGGAGTTCTTCCTGCGTCCGGACCTCGTTCTCGATATCAATTGAAACAACATACCATTGCACAATCGCGCCAGACGCATCGTGCAGCGGTTGAGCACGAGCCTCGATCCAGGGGTAGGCACCGTCCTTGTCACGCCGCCGAAATCGATTCACGAAGGGCGTTCCGGTCGTGAAGCCATCCAGTGCTCGCTTCAGCATCGCCGGAAGATCGTCGGGATGGGCAAGATGCCTGGCCAACGCCTCGAAGGTCTCGACATGAGCCGGCGGTGAGCCGACCCCGTCCGCATACCGCTTACTGGCGTAAGTGAGCCTGCGCGAAGCATCGAAGCTCAGGATATTGATGGGCACTGCATCGATCATTTGCTGCAGTTGTCGCGTCGTGTTCCGCAGCGCCTCCTCAGCCCGCACCTGGTCGCCGATATCGATGGAAACCTGATACCAGTGCAAGATTGTGCCATCTCGATCGCGCAGAGGCTCGCAACGACCTTCTAGCCAGCGGTAGCTGCCGTCTTTCCAAAGTCGGCGATATCGCATCATGAAAGGGTCGCCAGTTCTGAGACAGTTGGCCGATATACGCAGCACCTCCGGTGCATCTTCAGGATGAACCAGTGTTTCTGCCACCTTTACGGTATCTTCGAAGTTTGCTTTGGAGAGGCCGAGATCCTCCAGGGATCGCTTGTTGACGTAAGCGAGCTTGCCGGCTGGCGTCCAGCTCCAGATGTGGATTGGCAGGGCGTCGACGAGTCGCTGAAGATTTTGTTCGCTCTGTCGCAACGCATCCTCGGCGTGCATCTGGGCGTCGATATCGAGGCAGACGCCGTACCATCGCACAATTTCGCCTCCGGCATTGCGCATCGGCTCCGCACGGGCGTCGACCCACCGATACACACCATCTGAACGGCGAAGACGATGCCTCAACGAAAAACCTTCGCCGGTCCTGACTGCGGTCGCGACCGCATTCCTGACAGCGACAGCATCATCCGGATGTATGATAGTCCTGACGACCGCGTCGAAACGCTCCGTTTCGGAAGAGCCCAAGTCGTCGATAAGCACACCGCCGTATTCAACCATCTGCTTGTTGAAGTACGTGGGATTGCCTTCGGGCGACAGGCACCAGATCAGCACCGGAACAGTATCGATCAGTTGCTGTAGCGATCGCTCGCTTTCGCGCAGCGCCGCTTCAGCCATTTTCTGTTCGTCGATATCGATCGTCGTGCCGTACCAGCCGACGATGCGGCCGGCGGGATCGCGCTTGGGCAAACCAGAACTCCGATACCAGCGATATGCGCCGGCTCGCCACATACGATGTTCGCAATGGTAGTCCCTGCCCGTTCGGAGGCTGCGCCGCCAGGCTGCGAGAAGCCGGTCGAGATCATCGGGATGAATGACCTTTCGAAAGCCAAACTCGTCATCCTCTGTGGCAACGAGGTCCTCCCTGGGCAAGCCCGTGAATGCCCGGGGACTACGGCTCATATAGAGAAACTTCCCGTTCGCATCGGCAAACCATGCAAGTGCGGGCATGCTCTCGATGATGCGCATGGCCTGTTCAGCCTTGCTGGTCGCCCTCTTCACGCGCTTGCGATCTCTCAAGCTACCCATGGCGGCGATCGCAACGCCGACAGCGGCCACCAGGGCGGCAACTACGGTGATATGGCCGATCGGCACATTGACCAGTTGCGCCGAAACGAACCCGATGCCGCAGCCCGCAAGCGCAAGGCCAAGGCGATCCACATAAGGCACTCCAAGTGTCATCGACGGCTCCCGGCGCGATAGCCCGCCGCATCGGCCCCTGGCTTGGCATCACACCCAACTCAGGGATTTCGATGAAAATTTATCATGGCAGGGCCTGACGGCATCCTATGGAAATCCATGATAGGCAATTGCGCCAAACCATGGAAGCGGCCGGCTTCCGGCCGCGACGGCGTATCCTTTCACCGCAAGCTCTCTTCAATCGCGGCAATTACTCTGGCGCAGCGGCGGGCGCAAACTGATCTCCTGCCTTCACCGATCACCCCATCGGATGACGCTTCAGAGGCCATCCTGCTCGACCAGGGCCGAGGTCAACCTGACCATCGACAGGCGCGAGCTATTCCAAGAGACAGTACCGGCACTTTCAGAAATCTCGCAGTTTTCCCGCGTCAACCAAGGCGCCTGAAGGTCTTCAATGGCCGTAAGGGTGCGGTTACGCGAGGGAAGCCGCCATGAATTTTCCAGCCTGGACCTACGTCATGGGAAAGCGCGGCAACCGGCATTTCGTTTGCGCGCCATGCCGTCCGGGGGTGCCGCAATGAGCAACCCGTGTCGCGTCGACTCCTCGCCATGTTCTCAAACCAACGACCGAGACAGCGCACCGGTCGCCGGTCTCCGCCGCCCGGTGAACGAGATGTCGCGCGTTCTCAAGACCGCGCCGGTTCGGATTGCATCGGACCTGTCGGGAGGTGCGATCGCTCAATGGAGCCACGACCCATTTCACGAGATCGTCGAACCGATGACTGATCATGTGATCATGACATATGTCGGCACCGTACAGCGGCTGGAACGGCGAAACGGCAATTCAATTGTATCCGGCACCGCACGTGACGGCACCGTGACCATTATCCCCGCTGGCTCGACGTCACGATGGGACATCTACCAGCCCATGAATATCATTCAGCTCTATCTTCCAGGAGCAACGCTTGCACGTCTGGCTCTCGAAGCCAGCATTGCCGCGCCTACCGATCTGCTGGAACGGACGGCCCTTCCCGATCTGGTGACGTCGCGCCTGCTGACAAGCGCGGCGGATGTCGCGGAAGGCAATCACACGCTGGATACGTTCTTCAGGCAACAACTAAGCGATCTTTTGGCTACGCGCTTGTTGTCCGCACACACCGGCAGGACGCCTGCCTATCAACCTGCACTTGGCGGCCTCGCGCCAACCGTACTAGCGCGGGCGATCGAGCGTCTGCGATCGGATAGCGATGCAGATGTATCTCTCGCCGCACTGGCCTCCGATTCGGGGCTATCTCGCTTTCATTTCTGCCGCGCCTTCAAGGCAAGCACAGGCCTTTCACCCCACAACTGGCTGCGAAGATATCGGCTGGAGCAAGCCATGAACATGCTGCGTAACACCGACAACTCGATCGCGATGGTCGCCGCATCGCTGGGTTATACCTCGCAGACCGCCTTTGCTGCCGCATTCCGCAAGCTCACAGGAGAAACGCCGACCGATTGGCGCAAACGCAGACGTTAGCCGCAATTTCTCTTCAAGTGCGCCAATCGCTCTGGCGCAGCGAATGACAGGCCTCGCTAAACCACCATCGTGTCCACGCCTAGGAAGACGGAGACAATAGAATGGTCTGCAAAAAGAAGATCGGGCTTCTCTTAGCCCCATCAAGGCGAAGCGTCCTGGCATCAGCGTTCATGTACGGCATCTCGTCCACATTTCATTTCTCATCGGTAGCCGGTGAACAAGGATCTACCTCAACTCGCAATAAGCAAGGGATTGATACGATGACGTCCATTACGACCCGAGACGGCGTTCAGTTGTTTTACAAGGACTGGGGTCCGAAATCCGCCCAGCCAATTGTATTTCATCATGGCTGGCCGTTGAGTTCCGACGACTGGGATAACCAGATGCTCTTCTTTCTCAGCAAGGGCTTTCGCGTCATCGCCCATGACCGCCGTGGCCACGGCCGGTCAACACAGGTGAGCGAGGGGCACGACATGGATCATTACGCGGCGGACGTGGCCGCGCTGGTCGAACATCTAGATCTGCGCAATACGATCCACATCGGCCACTCCACCGGCGGCGGCGAGGCAGCCCGCTATGTTGCACGCCATGGCAAAGGCCGCGTTGCCAAGCTCGTCCTGATCTCGGCCGTTCCGCCGTTGATGCTGAAGACCCCTGCAAATCCCGGGGGCCTGCCCATCGGAGCGTTCGATGGGATTCGCACCGAACTTGCGGCCAATCGCTCGCAGTTCTATTTGGATTGCGCGAGTGGTCCGTTTTTTGGCTATAATCGCCCCAATGCCAAACCTTCGCGGGCTGTCATCTGGAACTGGTGGCGCCAGAGCATGACAGGAAGCGCGAAAGCGCAGTACGACGGCATCAAGGCCTTTTCAGAGACCGACTTCACCGAGGACCTGAAGAGCATCACCTTACCAGCACTGGTGCTGCATGGTGATGACGATCAAATCGTTCCGGTCGGCAACTCTGCACCCCTGTCGGCGAAGCTCCTGCAGAACAGCAAGCTCAAGATCTACGAAAAGTTACCGCACGGTATCTGCACGACCCACGCCGATATCGTCAATGCCGACATTCTGACCTTCATCAAGGCCTAGACGGCACAGCACTCCGAATTCCGCGCGTCGCGATGACTGTCTCTCTCCGCTCATCAGGAGCGGCAACGATGACGCGCGGACCTTCCAAACTCCACCTGATCTACAAACCACGGAGTAGAAAACATGAGACTCGTTATTGTAGGTGCCGGCTTCGCCGGAATGTATGCGGCACTGTCCGCCGCCCGCTTGCGGGACATCGAAGGCGTTTCGCCCGAAGAACTCGAGATCGCACTGGTCGCACCGGAGCCGACGCTGGTGGTTCGTCCGCGGCTTTATGAGCCGAAGCCGGAAACCCTGACGGCACCGCTGCTGGACGTGCTCAATGCCGTCAACGTGGTCTACGTGCAGGGCACAGTCGACAACATCGACAGCAGGGCCCGGACCGTCAGCGTCGTCGGCGTCAAAGGCGACCGCAAGACGGTCCCCTATCATCGCCTGGTGATCGCCACTGGCAGCCGTCTGTTCCGCCCGAATATTCCGGGCCTCGCCGAGCATGGATTCAGCGTCGATCAGCTCGGTGACGCCATTGCCCTCGACCGCCATCTGCATGATCTCCCAAAATGGCCCGTCTCGGAAATGCGCGATACCATCGTTGTTGCGGGCGGCGGGTTTACCGGCATCGAGGTTGCCACGGAGATGCCTGCACGGCTTCGCGCCATCCTTGGGAAGGATGCCTCACCGCGCGTTATCATCGTCGGACGGAACGAGGCGATTGCTCCGGACATGGGAGCCGGTGCTCGTCCCATCATAGAGGAAGCCCTTCGCATGCTCGGCATCGAGACCCGCCTCGGAGCCGGCGTCGCAACACTGGACAAGTCCGGTGTCACGCTTACCAACGGCGAGCGTATCGAAAGCGCGACTGTTATCTGGGCTGCCGGTATGCGCGCCAATCCGCTCACAACACAAATTCCAGCTGAACGCGATAATTTTGGCCGGCTTCTCGTCGATAACCGTCTCCGGGTCGCTTCCGTGCCTGCTGTCTTCGCGACGGGCGATGCGGCACGCGCAGCGTGCGACGGCGTCGGAAACTACGCGCTGATGTCATGCCAGCACGCGACGCGGATGGGTGCCTTCGCGGGCAACAATGCGGCCGCCGAATTGGTGGGCGTTCCGACGCGGCCCTATCACCAGGAAGGCTATGTCACTTGCCTCGATCTTGGCGAAGCCGGTGCGCTGTTCACTCGCGGTTGGGAACGCAAGGTGGAGATGGTCGGCGCGAAGGCGAAAAAGACCAAGCAGGAAATCAACACGGTCTGGATCTATCCGCCGAAAGCCGAGCGCGCCGCGGCACTGGCCTCGGCCGATCCGGAGCATGTAACGGAAGTGTAAGCACGCGCGTCAAACTCATCGGATCGAATGCACAAATGTGCGTTCGATCGACCAATCCTCGCGGCCGCACACAGGCGCGAGGTTGTGCGACGGGCGTCCCCCTCAGCGCCCGGTCCACCGCGACGGCCGGCCTTTTCCCATGTCGAGGCCGGCCGTCGTTTTTCTCGCTATTGCATGCCAGGTCGGGCGGCTGCGACAAGCGGCTTTGTAGCTCACGTTTGTTAGACCTTCGCGGCCGCGTCAGGCAGTTGCTCGTCGCTGCTCAGGCCGGCTGTCCCAAATGTCGGAAGGAAGACAAGACTTTCGGCCGGAAAAGCCAGCGGAAGACCGCTTGTTCTGCATTTGTCATAGAGGAGATCGACGATCTCGTTCTTGGCTAACGTTCCGATGGCGAGGCTGTCGACCCGAAAGTGCAATTCGACTTCGATTGCGATCGCGTCGATTGTCTTCAGGACGACGACGGGCGGGGGATTTTTCACAATACGGCTACTGGCCTGCAGTACAGACCACATGATTTCCTCGACACGCCGCGGCCGCTGCGTGGCGGCGACGCGCACGCTCAACGCAATCTGGTGAGTCTCGTCAGGGCGGCTGCGATTGGTCACGCCCTGCCTTGCCAGAACGCTGTTCGGCAACACCACGACATCATGCGCAGCGGTCAGCAGATTGGTGGAGCGCCAGTTGGTTTCGGTCACCCGGCCCTCGGTCCCGTCGCTCAACTGGACCCAGTCTCCTATCGCATAGGCCCTTCCGAGCGTCAGCGCGATTCCGGAAAAGACGTCGCCGAGCGTATTCTGTAACGCCAGGCCCAGAATAATGGCGACAACGCCGGAGGTCGTGACCAAGGTACCGATCGGCACTTCGAAAACGAAACCGACCACCGAGAGCGCCACGCCGAGATAGATAACGGCGATGGCCATATCCTGGATGAGATGTGCTTCACGCGGTTTTCGATTGAGCCTGACATAGATGTGGATGACACCGATGATGGTCCACGCGAGATGAGTCCACCACAAGATCCTCGCCGATTTGGAGACCAGCGCCGCAAACCCCTGGGTGTAGATGCTATCGGACTGATATGGCGCGATGTGGCCGACGTAAAATACGAGGCTCATGCCGATGAAAAACAGCATCTGGACCATCAGACGGCCCGTCGGGCGGCTTATGCCCTGAAGGTGCCAGACGACGATGCCGGCAATTCCCAGACCGTTTATCAGGGCAAGCTGAAGGAAGCGGTCATCGCCCAACATGGCAGGCGCCCACCGAAACAACGATTCTAGAAATGAAATGTCGATCGCCGATGCTCGCGCCGGCAAGCGCATCCTCGCGATAACGCACAATCAGGGCCGGCCAATTGAGGCCAGCCCTGAAGGTCACACAACGTGGTTCGAAACGAACCTTCACAGAAATCAGTAATCCCAGAAGATGGGGACGAAACGAAAGGTATCGCCGTCGACTGCCACCCGGCCGATCGACGGGAACGGCATATGGGTGGCCACCAGAAGCGACCCCGTCTCCGCGAGCTCCCGCAACAGATCGACCCGCACCCGGGTCGCTTCTTCAGGATCGTGCTCAAAGCCGTTATGCCAATCGGGGTGGTCGAATCCGACGGCAAAAACAGCGTCGCCGGCGAACATCATCCGATCCCCACCTGACGTGAGACGAACCACGGCGTGCCCTGGCGTGTGACCGCCCGTGCGATGGACGACCACGCCCGGCGCCACCTCATGCTCCTCATCGAACTGCTGCAATTGATTGTGGTACGCGTTCACGAACCGTTTGGCAGTCGATCGCAGCGCGTCCGGAAATCCCTGCGGCATGTCGGTGTGGGAGAAATCGGGCGCTTCCCAGAACTTGACCTCGGCCGCTGCCACATGGATACGCAGGTCCGGACGGAGCCGCTCCTTCACCCCGTCGACGAGAAGCCCGCCAACGTGGTCCATGTGCATGTGGGTCAACACCACGTCGGTCACGGACGCAAGATCGATACCGGCGGCTTCCAGCCGCCTGATCACTTGCCCTGCCCGCGGCAGATGCAAATCCGGGTCGGCTCCCAGTCCGGCGTCGATCAGAATAGTCTTGCCGCCGCTGCGCACCACAACCACGTTCAGCGCCCAGTCGAAGGCATCCTGCGGCAGGAACATCTCGTTGAGCCAAGCCGACCGAACAGCAGGATCGGCATTGTATCCCAACATTTTGGTCGGGAGCGGCAGCACACCATCGCTGACGACCATCACGTCGATGTCACCGATCTTTAGCGCGTAGCGCGACGGAACCAATTCTTCAGGCTTCGATTTACCCGGGGCGGGCACGGTCATATCCAGACTCATGTTTTTCTCCTTCCAATCGCCGCCTTACGCACGGCATGGACGACGCTACGTTGGAGCGTGTCTGCGATCGATTGGGCCGACGAATAGGACCATCCATACTTCGGGATAGGTTCAAGCGCGGCGGAATGGAAACCCGACCGACAGGACGATCAGGATGAGCTGGACCAAAATCTACGAACGACGGCGGACTGCGGCCGCTCTCGAATCACGGCCGATCCAATAGGATCGCTGTCGAGAAGCGAAACGGAAACCATCGTCCTCGCACCCATCCACGAGGTGCGGGCGCGAGAGCCGAAAACTGAATAATATCAATGCTGATTTTGCGAGGTGGTGCGCTCGGAGGGACTCGAACCCCCACCCTGTTACGGACTGCCACCTCAAGGCAGCGCGTCTACCAATTCCGCCACGAGCGCTAAACTGACACCGAACCGGCACCAGCGGCGCCCATGTAACAAATCGGCGATGGAGGGACAAGGCCTCGCAGCCTCTCCCGCAAACCTATCTGTGGTCAGGAGATTTCGGCAACATTTGCTTGACTTCGACCGCGATGCGGTTGCGGTTCACGGTCACCACCCCGCTTGCGATCGGCAGGTTGTTGGCGAGAACCTTGACCTCGTCCTGTTCGGTCGCGTCGAGTTCGATGATGGCGCCGCGGCTGAGCCGCATCACCTGATGGATCGGCATCGAGGTGGTGCCAAGCACCACCATCAGGTCGACCGAGACTTTATCGAGGGTTGGCACTGGAGTTTTCGCCCACACATGATGTTGCCAGAGACATCACCACGCTTATGGTTACCCAATGGTTAACGCCCGCCAAAACCTTGCTTTAAAGCCCTTTTCGGCCCCGGCGGCGGGTTCCGTCGAGTGGCGTGTGTCGGATTCGCCGGTTCCCTACCCCGAGGCCGTGGCCGCCATGGAGGCCCGCGCGGCGGCGATCGCGGCCGGCACCGCGCCGGAACTGGTCTGGCTGCTGGAGCACCCGCCACTTTATACCTCGGGCACCAGCGCCAAGGATGCCGACCTGATCGATCCGCGTTTTCCAGTATTCGCCACCGGGCGCGGCGGCCAGTTCACCTATCACGGCCCCGGCCAGCGGGTGGTCTACCTAATGATCGACCTCAAGCGGCGGCGGCCCGACGTGCGGGCCTATGTCGCGAGCCTCGAGGAACTGATCATCCGGACGCTGGCCGCCTTCAATGTGCAGGGCGAACGACGCGAGGACCGCGTCGGCGTCTGGGTCGCCCGGCCCGACAAGGGCGCGCAGCACGAGGACAAGATCGCCGCTATCGGCGTCCGGCTGAAGCGCTGGGTGTCGATGCACGGCATCGCCATCAACGTCGAGCCGGACCTCTCCCACTTCGGAGGCATCGTGCCGTGCGGCGTCGCCGATCCGCGCCACGGCGTCACCAGCCTGGTCGATCTCGGCCTGCCGGTGACGATGACGGATGTCGATGTCGCGCTGAAGCAGGCGTTCGACGAGGTGTTCGGCGCGCTGGAGCCGGCGGGTGCAACAGCGGCAGCTGAGTGAGCGGGTTACACTTGTCGCGCGACCAGGCACGCACTCAACAGCACGTTCGATTGTCATCACCGGCCTTGTGCCGGTGATGACAATGAGGCTGGCACGGTGCGTCCCCAAGCGGGATGGCCGGAATAAATCCGGCCATGACATCCTGAGACACATGGCGACATCACGTCGCGCGTTGCGATCCGCCCTCACACCGCGAGCTGATACGGCGGCACCCACAGCTTGCGCGCGATATAGCGCCGCTCCTGCGTCACGCCGCCGAAGCCGTAGGCGTCCGCGCGCACGTCGTGGACATGGACGTAGCTCTCGGTATGCAGCGGCCCCAGCAGCTCCACCATCCGCTTGTAGACGGCGGTGATGTAGTCGGCCTTCTCGTCCTTGCTGTTGGTGCCGTCGACGATGCGGATGTCGAGCCAGAAACTCGCGAGCTTCTGCTCCGCGAGCGACTTGCCGCCGGCGAACCAGTCGGCCGGATCGGCGGAGTCGACGATCACGGCGGTGACCTTCGGGTCCTTGTGCAAAATCTGCGCGGCGAGCTGGCTGACGGATTCGGCGATGTCGGCCTTCAGCGTGCCGGACTGGCGCTGCGTGGTGTAGCGAACGGTGATGAGAGGCATGGTCGTTCTCCTGTCGAGGCCCGTTGGGGCATGACCGGAAGCTAGACCCGGACCCATCATTTTGATATCTTATCATATCGAATATCAATGATAACATATAGTGATGATGCCATGACCCCGCTCGATCTCTCCAGTGTCCAGGCGTTCCTGCTGGTCGCCGAATTGCAGAACTTCACCCGCGCGGCGGAGGCCAGCGGCACCACGCAGGCCGCCGTCAGCATGAAATTGCAACGGCTCGAAGCCGCGCTCGGCAAGCGGCTGGTCGAACGCTCACCCCGCGCGGTGCGCCTCACCGGCGATGGAGTCGCGTTTCGCGAACATGCCCGCGCACTGATGGAAGCGCACGACCGTGCGCTCAGCGGCACGCAGGCGGTGCGCCAGCAACTCACCCTCGGCATCAGCGATCATGCCGCCGGGCCCGAACTGGTGGCAATCATGCAGCAACTCGCGACACTGGCGCCGTCGCTGACCATCGCGGTGACGGTGGGATTTTCCAGCGAGATGCTGCGGATGTTCGACGCCGGAAAACTCGATGCCGTGATCGTGCGTCAGGAAGCCGGCCGGCGCGGCGGCGAGAAGCTTGCCGACGATGACTTCGGCTGGTTCGCTTCGCCCTCCCTGGTCCGTTATCCCGGCGCGCCGCTGCGGCTTGCGACACTGGCCCCGCCCTGCGGCGTGCGCGCGCTGGCGACCCACGCACTCGACAAGGCCGGCATCAAATGGACGGAAGCGTTCAGCGGCGGCGGCATGGTTGCCGTTGCCGCGGCGGCGCAGGCCGGGCTCGGCGTCGCGCCACTGGCGCGGCGGATCGCGCCGCCGGGCGTCGTCGATGTCGGCGCGGCCTATCGGCTGCCGAAGCTCGGCTCGTCGAAGGTGATGCTGCACTCGAAGGTCAGCGATGCCGTCAAGCTCGCGGCACTACGCACGATTGCGGCCGCGTTCCGCAAAGTCGCGCTGGCGGCGTGAGTGCCGCGTTCCTCATCCTGAGAGTCTGAATCAAACAGCGATCAATGAAATAAGGCACGTATCCATCAACGCGTCATGGCCGGATTTATTCCGGCCATGACATTGAGGAATACAGAAGCACCGCACGGGGTGCCATCCGTTCCGTGCCCTACTTCGCCGCCACCAGCGGACACTGGCTTTCCGACAGCGGCTTGAAGGATTCCTCGCCCGACATTTCAGCGAGCACGTTGTAGAAGTCGCCGCGATACTTCGATTCCGCCGGTGACTTCACCCTCATCAGGAAGGTCCTGTGCATGACGCGGCCATCAGCGCGGATCTGCACATTCTTGTTGTAGAAGTCGTTGACCGGCATTTCCTTCATCTTGGCGGCCACCGCCTTGCCCTCGTCGGTGCCGGCGGCCTCCACCGCCTTGAGATAGTGCAGCACCGAGGCATAGGTGCCGGCGGTGATCAGGTTCGGGATGAAGCCGTTCGAACGCTCCATGAAGCGCTTCGACCAGGCGCGCGTCTCCTCGTTCGCATCCCAGTAGAAACTCGTCGTCAGCGTCAGACCCTGCGCCACGTCGAGCCCGAGGCCTTCGATGTCATTGATGTAGATCACGAGGCTGGCGAGACTCTGGCCCGACTGGACGATGCCGAATTCGCGCGCCTGCTTGATCGACGAGAGAAGATCGGCGCCCGACATCGCAAGACCGATGACCTTGGCCTTCGAGGCCTGCGCCTGCAGAAGATACGACGAGAAATCCGGCGAACCGAACGGGAAGCGCACGCTGCCGAGCACCTTGCCGCCGTTCTGCTCGACGAAGTGGCTGGCGTCCTTCTGCAGCGAGTGGCCGAAGGCATAATCGCTGGTCAGGAAGAACCAGCTGTTGCCGCCCTGCTTCGTCACCTGACTCGCGGTGCCCTTGGCGAAGGCATAGGTGTCGTAGCTCCATTGCGAGGTGGTCGCCGAGCACGCCTTGCCGGTCAGTTCGGTGGTGGCCGCGCCCGAAATCAGCAGCACCTTGTTGCGCGAGCGCGCAACTTCCTGCGCCGCCAATGCGACGGCCGAACCGGCAACGTCGGTGACGGTATCGACGCCTTCGGTATCGAACCACTTGCGGGTCAGCGTGGCGGCAATGTCCGCCTTGTTCTGGTGATCGGCGGTGATCACCTCGATCGGCTTGCCGAGCACCTTGCCGCCGAAATCGTCGACCGCCATCTGGGTCGCCTCGACCGAATGCTTGCCGACCAGATAGGCGAAGCCGCCCGAGTGATCGGTCAGCACCCCGATCCTCACGGCGTCGCCCGAGATCTGTGCATGCGCCACGGCACTGGATGCCATCAAGGCCGCCGCGATCATTCCCAACAAACGTGTTCTCACTATAGTCCCTCCTCTGAATTCCAATGGTCCGGCGTCAAACCGCCAGCGCGATGCCGTCGTGGCCGGGATCGGCGCCGCCATCGAGACGGTCACCGTCGATGCGAATGCCGTGCACGGCGGCAAAGCCGAAGGTCTGCGGGCTGCGGATCACTTCGTAGCCCTCTGCTTCGAGTTTTTGCGTGGTGCCGTGAATGATGCGGTTCGAGACGTCGATCGCGTTGCTGGTCGACGAGAAGCGCGGTGCGCTCACCGCCTCGGTCATGGTCATGCCGAAGTCGAGCACGTTGAGGATCGCCTGCAGCACGCCCATGGCGATCTGCGTCGCGCCGGGCGCGCCGATCACGACATAAGGCTTGCCGTCGCGGAAAATGATCGACGGGCACACCGAGGTGAAGCGCGCCTTGCCGGGCGCAATGCTGCCGGCGCGGCCCGGACGCGGATCGAACACCGCCATGCAGCCGTTATAGAAGAAGCCGAGCCCGTCGGTGATGACGCCGGAGGGCATGCCGAGCGAGTGGGTCATGGTCACGCAGTTGCCGTCGCGATCGACGACGCACACCTGCGTGGTGTCCTTTGACGGAAAGCCGGAGTTGAATCGCGGCACATTGGCCTTGATGTGCGCCACGATGTCCGTCGCCATCGACGCGGCGTAGTCCTTCGAGGTCAGCCGCGCCATCGGAACGTCGTAGAACGCCGGATCGCCGACCGACGTATCCTTGTCGACGGTGGCGCGCTTCATCGCCTCGCACACCACCCGCAAATATTCGGGCGTGTTGTGGCCGATTCCGGCAAGGTCGAACCGCTCGAGGATGTTGAGCATCTCGATCAGCATCACGCCGCCGCCCGGAGGGTGGTTGGTGGTGATGTCGTAACCGCGATAGCTGCCGCGCAGCGGATCGAGCCACTTCGGCTGATAGCTCGCGAGATCCTCGGCGGTGATGAGACCACCGTGCTCGCGCATGTCGCGCGCGATGCGCTGGCCGAGTTCACCCTTGTAGAAGATGTCCGAGCCGCCGTCGGCGATCATCCGCAGCGTGTTGGCGTAGTCGGGATTCTGAACGAGGTCGCCAACTTTCTTGGCGGTGCCGTCCTCACGGCAATAGAGCTTGCGTCCTGAGGCCGAGAACGACAGGCGCTCCAGACCGGAGGCCCGGCCCATCATGCCGGGATCGGACCAGAAGAATTCCACATGCGGGCGCACCATCCAGCCGCGCTCCGCCCATCCGATGGCAGGCGCGACGATGTCGCGCCACGGCAGCACGCCGAATTTCGCATGCGCCTCGAAGTAGGCCTTGAGCGATGCCGGCACGCAGGCCGACTGGTAGCCGAGATCGTTGACCTTGCCCTTCAGGATGAAGCCGTAGCCGTCCCGCGCCTCGCCTTCGATCTGGCTCTCCCACATGTCGGGGCGCGCCGCCGCCGGCGCCGGAGCATGGAAGTCGAGATACTGGTGAAAATTCCGCGACGGAAAATAGATGCCGGCGCTGCCGAATCCCGCAATGCCGGTCATCAGCGGATCGACGACGCCCTGCACCAGCGCACAGGCGATCGCCGCATCGACGGCGTTGCCGCCAGCCTCGAGCATCAAGGCCCCCGCTTCGGCCGCTTCGGCCTGGGCTGCGACGATCATGGCTTTTGCTTTCGGCATTCCGTTCTTCCCTGTCACTGGTTCGTGCGTGTCGTGTCATGAGGCGGCAGCCGCCTCCGGCCATGCCTCCAGTCCCGGCGGATCGGCTGGCGACGCTTTCGATTTGACAGATCACATTGATACCCGTCCAATACCATTTCAGGACCAATTAATGCCTATTGAGCATCAATAAACAGCCGGGACATGATCCATCACGCGTTGCATGCCAGGATGCAGTACTTCCTGGCGGTCGGCGAAACCCTCAGCTTCCGGAAAGCGGCCGAGCAGATCGGGATCGCCCAGCCGGCGCTCAGCCGCAGCATCCGCCAGCTTGAACAGCAACTCGGCTTTGCGCTGTTCGAACGGACCACCCGGCGCGTGACCCTGACGCCCGCCGGCGAAACGCTCTACCGCGACGCCACTGAAGCGATGCAGCGCCTGACGCGCGCCCTCACCCACGCCCGCAAGGTGGCGCAGGGGTTCAGCGGCACCATCATGGTGGGGTATTCAACGTTCGCCGCGACCGGCCCGATGCCCGACATCATCATCGAATTCCGCAAGCAGTATCCCGACGCCCAGGTCGGGCTGCGGCTTCTGGCCTCGTCCGAACAGGCGACGGCTTTCGAGGAGGGTACGATCGATCTCGGCTTCATCATGTCCGTTGTCTCGACGCCGCCGCAGAAGAACATTCCGATCTCGAAAGAACGCCTGATCGCGCTCGTTCCCGCGCGCCATCCCTGGGCGCGGCACCGCTCGATCTCGCTCGAAACGCTGGTGACGGCGCCGATCGTGATCGGCACGGCCAGCCGCTGGCGCGGCTTCCGTTCGCTGGTCAACGACCTGATCGGAACGTATGGACTGTCTCTCAACATCGCGGAGGAAGCCGACGACCTTCCGGTGCTCCTGCAACTCGTCCAATCCGGCTTCGGATGCACGATCCTCGATGCCTCGTTCGTTTCGACGCTGCCGCCCGGAATCAAGGCGGTCGAGATCGAGGACACGGCGGCGACGCTGGATATCGCGCTGGCATGGCGGGACGGCAACCTGTCTCCACTCGCCGCGCGTTTCGTCGCAATTGCCAAAGAGGTTTGCGCGCAGAGGCAGCGATAGTGACTGAGACGACGATGAGATGCGTGCGACTCACTCTCTGAACCGTCATGGCCGGATTTATTCCGGCCATCCACGACCTAGCGAAGCTGCTGCAGAAAAAGACGTGGATGGCCGGGACAAGCCCGGCCATGACAACTGCAACTGCCGCGTCCGTGAAACTGCCGGGCGCAGATTCAGATCCTGCGCGCTGCCGTCGCTTTCATCGATGCGCGTGACGCGTGCCGAGGACGGACCTTGTTTGCAGTCGGCGATCATCGCCGCCACCGCGGCGGACGATCCGGCGAACACCGCTTCCACCGTGCCGTCGCGGCGGTTGCGCACCCAGCCGCCGACGCCATGGCGATGCGCGGCATCCTCGGTCCAGTAGCGAAAGCCGACGCCCTGCACCCTGCCGTGAATGACGACGTGGCGGATGACATCGCTCATCGCAGTCTCCGATGATTGCCGTTACGTCTTCAGGCCGAGCGTTGCGGCGGCACGCGCATTCACGTCATCCTCGCGCGTCAGGCGCGCGGTGAGATCGCGGGACGGCAGGCCCTTGAGATCCTTCGGCGCAACACCGTCGCGCAGCGCCTTCAGCGTATCGTACACCGCCTGCGTCGCGGCGGCGAACGGCGCATGGCCCTGATGGGCGATGCGCACGCGCTGGCTGGCGAGAAAATCCATGTCGGCGAGTTCGCCCTCTGTATTGCCCAGCGCGATCGGCAGCGTCGTCGCCGATGCGATCGCCTGCAGTTCGGCGCGGGTCTTGAGGCCGGTGAAGAACAGCGCATCGACGCCCGCCGCCTCATAGGCCTTGGCCCGCGCGATGGCGTCGTTGAGGGCCGCCGCTGCGGGACCGCCGCCGCGCGTTCCGGTTCGCCCCATGATCACCAGTCCGGGATCGCAGCGCGCATCGAGGGCGGCCTTCATCTTGCCGATGCCCTCCTCGATCGAGATCAGTTGCGGCCCGGCCGCGCCATAAGCCTGCGGCAGCAGCGTGTCCTCGATGGTCAGGCCTGCCGCGCCGGCCGCTTCCAGTTCCTGTACCGTGCGGCGGACATTGAGCGCATTGCCGTAGCCGTGGTCGGCATCGACCAGCACCGGAAGCGCACCGGCGCGCGACATCCGGCGCACCTGTTCGGCAAGTTCCGTCAGTGTGATCAGCACCAGGTCGGGATCGCCCAGCACGGCAAGCGACGCGGTCGAACCGCCGAACATGCCCATCTCGAAACCGAGGTCTTCGGCAATGCGCGCCGAGATCGCGTCATACACCGATGCCGGCCGCACGCACAGCGACCCGGCGAGAATTGCCCGCAAGCTCTCCCGGCGATGACGCCATTGCATGGGGACACCTCACGCGAATTCGAGGATCAGCGCATCCACCGCCAGCGTCGCGCCGGGCTGGACGTGAATTTTCTTCACCACGCCGTCGCGTTCCGAACGCAGCACGTTCTGCATCTTCATCGCCTCGATCACGGCGAGCGTTTCGCCGGCCTTGATCTCCTGCCCTTCGTTGACGGCAATCGAGATCACCAGACCCGGCATCGGACACAGCACCTTCTTGCCGGTGCCTGCCGCCGCGCCGACCGGCATCAGCCGCGCCGCGGTCGCTTCGGTCCCGGTGTAGACCTGCACCGGCACCTCGTAGCCCTGATGCACGAGACGGAAACCATTCGGCATGGCGCGAACCTGCACCACCACCGGCAGTCCGTCGAGCGTGCCCTGCCACACCGCATCGCCCGGCTTCCAAGACGACATCAATGTGTGCGGCTGGCCCGGCTTGCCGTCAGCCTCGATGAAGCGGACCACGATGCCGTCACCCTCGCGGGAGACATCGAGCGCGACTTCGCTGCGGTCGAGCCAGACCACGCGGCTGCGCTCGCGCGTCACCGGACGGCCGTTCATCTGGCCGGAAATCTGGCGCTTGCGCTCGCCGTAGATGTGATCGATGGCGGCGCCGACAGCGGCGATGCGGCGCGCGGCGTCGCCTTCCGGCGTGCGCGGGCCGAAGCCCTTGGGAAATTCCTCGGCGATGAAGCCGGTGGAGAGTTTGCCCTCGCGCCAGCGCGGATGATTCATCAGCGCCGACAAGAATGGAATGTTGTGGCGGATGCCGTCGACGTAAAACGCATCGAGCGCCTGCGACTGCGCCTCGATGGCGGCGGCGCGTGACGGCGCGTGGGTGACGAGCTTGGCGATCATCGGATCGTAATAGATCGAGATTTCGCCGCCCTCCTGCACACCGGTGTCGTTGCGCACGGTGATGTCGCCGGTCTTGCTCTCGGCCGGCGGGCGATACTTCACGAGGCGGCCGATCGACGGCAGGAAGTTGCGATACGGGTCTTCGGCGTAGACGCGCGATTCCACCGCCCAGCCGGTCAGCGCGACATCCTTCTGCGCGATCGTCAGCTTCTCCCCGGCGGCGACGCGGATCATCTGCTCGACGAGATCGATGCCGGTGACGAGTTCGGTCACCGGATGTTCGACCTGCAAACGGGTGTTCATTTCGAGAAAGTAGAAGCTCTTGTCCTGGCCTGCGACGAATTCGACGGTGCCGGCGGAATCGTAGTTCACCGCCTTGGCCAGAGCGACCGCCTGCTCGCCCATCTTGCGGCGGGTGGTTTCGTCGAGCAGCGGGCTTGGAGCCTCCTCGATCACCTTCTGGTTGCGGCGCTGGATCGAACATTCGCGCTCGCCGAGATAGATGACGTTGCCGTGCTTGTCGCCGAGCACCTGGATTTCGATGTGGCGCGGATCGACGATGAACTTCTCGATGAACACGCGGTCGTCGCCGAACGAGGCTTTCGCTTCCGCTTTCGCCAGACCAAAGCCCTCCGCCACTTCCGACGTCGAATGCGCGATGCGCATGCCCTTGCCGCCGCCGCCGGCGGACGCCTTGATCATCACCGGATAGCCGATCTCGTCGGCGATCTTCACCGCGTGCTTGTCGTCCTCGATCACGCCAAGATAGCCCGGCACGGTGGAGACCTTGGCCTCGGCGGCGGCCTTCTTGGATTCGATCTTGTCACCCATCGCGGCGATGGCGCCGGGGTTGGGGCCGATGAACACGATGCCGGCCTTTTCCAGTTCGCGCGAGAACGATTCCCGCTCGGACAGGAAGCCGTAACCCGGATGGACCGCTTCCGCGCCGGTCTTGCGGCAGGCGTCGACGATCTTGTCGATCAGAAGGTAGCTCTCGGCAGCCTGCGGCGGACCGATATGGACCGCTTCATCGGCCATTTCGACGTGGAGCGCATCGCGATCGGCGTCGGAAAACACCGCAACCGTCTCGATGCCCATGCGGCGCGCGGTCTTGATGATCCGGCAGGCGATCTCGCCTCGATTGGCGATGAGAATTTTTTTGAACATGCGGAGCTGACTTACACCTGGATGGGGGGCCGGATTGGCGGACCGTTGGTGGATAATGTGCCATGAACGGCTGGTTGTAACAAATCTGTCGCGGCCAGAAACTACACATTCGGCGCCAAGCCAAGCCCTGCTTTTGATAGCAAAAAGGCTCTTCCACCATGCGCCACAAAACCACCGCCGTTTCCATCGGATTCCTGATATGTTCGGCCCTGCCGGCCCTCGCCGCCAATGCCGCCCCCCACAACCTCATTCTGTTCGTTCCCGACGGGTTGCGGGCGCTGAAAGTCACCCCCGAAACCGCGCCGGCAATGGCTGCGCTGCGCGATCAGGGCGTGAATTTCAAGAATCCGCACGCACTGTTTCCGACCTTCACCATGCCGAACGCCTCGGGCATGGCGACCGGCCATTACCTCGGCGACACCGGCGTGTTCAGCAACACGATCTATTCCGGCTATCCGGTCGGCGCGGCCGGCGGCAGCGTGACGCCGTTCCTCGAGAGCGACCCGGTGATGGGCGACGTCGACGAGCACTATCACGGCAACTTTCTCGATGAGGAATCGATTCTCGCCGCCGCGCGCCGCGAAGGCTACAGCACCGCCGCCGTCGGCAAGCTCGGCCCGACGCTGGTGTTCGACCACACCGCGCGCACCGGCAGTCAAACCATTATCATCGACGACCAGACCGGCGCGATGAAGGACGGCAAGCCGCTCGGCATTCCGCTGTCCGACGACGTCAAGTCCGCCCTGAGCGAATCCGGGCTTCCGCTCGTCACGCCCGCCCGCGGCAAGAATCCCGGCGACAACGGCAATGCCGGCAATTTCGAGAAGCCCGGCGCGACCACCGCGAATGTGATCCAGCAGAAATATTTCACCGACGCCGTCACCAAGGTGATCCTTCCGAAGTTCAAGGCGCGCAACAAGCCGTTCGTGCTGGTGCTGTGGTCGCGCGACCCCGACGGCACCCAACACAATCAGGGCGACAGCTTCGGCAAGGTGACGCCCGGCATCAACGGCCCGACCTCGCTCGCCGCCATTAAAAATGCCGACGACAACCTCGCGCAACTGCGTCAGGCGCTGCGCGAGCTTGGCCTTGAGGCGACCACCAATATTGTCGTTTCCGCCGACCACGGCTTCTCGACCATCTCCAAGGAAAGTTCGACCTCGCCGGCGGCGAAGCGCACCTACGCGAATGTCCGCCGTGGCGATTTGCCGCCCGGCTTCCTCGCGCTCGATCTCGCGCATGCGCTCGACTTACCGCTGGCCGATCCCGATCGAGGCAATGCGGCGGTCGCGGACAACGCCCATCCGCGCGCCGGCAACGGGCTGATCGGCAAGAATCCGGCGAAGCCCGATATCATCGTCGCAGCCAATGGCGGCTCGGACCTCGTGTACGTGCCGAGCAAGGATCGCAGGCTGACGCGCAAGGTCATCGACGCCCTGCTCGCGCAGGATTACGTCAGCGGCCTCTTCGTTCACGACGATCTCGGCAGCTTCCCCGGCACGTTGCCGCTGTCGCGCATCAACCTCGCCGGCCGCGCGCTGACGCCGAACCCGGCGATCGTGGTCAACTTCCGCTCGTATGCCACCGGCTGCGATGAACCGATCCTGTGCACCGTGGTGGTGGCCGACACCGGCCTCCAGCAGGGCCAGGGCATGCACGGCAATTTCAGCCGCGCCGACACCATGAACTTCATGGCCGCGATCGGGCCGGATTTCAAAACCGGCTATGCCGATCCGCTGCCGGTCAGCAACGCCGACGTCGGCATGACGCTGATGAAGGTGATGGGGCTGCGTCCGCCGCACAAAGGCCCGCTGATCGGCCGGGTGATGACCGAGGCACTGCCCAACGGTACGACGCCGAAGGCATTCACCGGCACCATCGCCTCCAGACCGGCGGCGAACGGCTTGCGCACAGTGCTGCACTTCCAGCGGGTGGAGAAGCAGCGCTATTTCGATGTCGCCGGATTTCCCGGCCGCACAGTCGGCATTAATGGGCCGAAGTCGGCGGGTGTGAAGTAGAGATTAGCCCCGATTATCATGGCCGGACTTGTTCCGGCCATCCCGATCAGGGACGCGTGGTGCCCACCTAAGCGAGATGCCCGGCACAAGGCCGGGCATGACATTCTAAGCACGTAATGGCCTTTAGGATTGCGGCGAGGTCCGCCCCTTACATCCCGAGATCGATGACGTTCGGCAGAGTCTGGACCACCGGCAGCGTCGCGGCGCCGACCAGAAGAATCCCCATCATAGCGAACGCGCGATTACTGCGGCGCTTGCCGCGCATCTGGCCCGAAATCCATTCCAGCACTTCGGTGTTGACCCCGACCGCCTTGGTCGGCGCCCAGCTCTCGATCGAGGTGTCGGGCGACAGCGCGACATGGCGCGGCGGCACCGGCAGGCCCGATGCGGACGCGGCGTGATGCACCACCGCCTTGGCGAGCAGGTCGTCGAAGCGGCCGTCGTCGCTGCGCTCGGACGCGGCCTCGTTGATCTGGAACAGCGCTTCGGCCTCGGCCCGGGTGACCGGCTGATCGGCGACCGGCGCGGACATCAGAATGCGCGCGCACCAGTCGGCGTCGGCGGCATCGAGCGACCGCGAAAAATGAACCCGGCCCGCCGTGGTCGGTCCTTCCCCGGTGATGACTCCGTCCCGAACCAGGCCGAGCGCGCGCGCCGCGACGGCGCCATCGGCGATCGACGGGGATTCAATGAACGGCAGCAGGGTGGACAGGGATCGTTGGGTGAGCGTCGTCAAGGCGGCGGTCATGGTACTTTACTCGTTTCTATATCCCGCAGCATTTTCATGCGGGGTTAAATGATTCGTTAAAGATTGGGCTTAACGGCCCGATCTTTCCGCGGTGGTGCCGATAGGTCGCAGCGAAACCACCGCAGGTTCAACGATGTCGCAGTGCGGCCCGGCGGCGTTGCGGCGCATCGAAGGATTCTTTGCGGCACCGCTCACGATTGCGCGCAGTTGTCCCGTTCCGGGATCACTTCAAAATGGGGATAAATTGACTGATCATGCCCCGGTCCGGAGAAGGATATTGTCCTTTTTCCGGCGCGGTTCCGTTCTCACTGCGGCATGGCTATATCTGCCTGCGATTTAAGTGCTTCCCCAAACGATATGAGGCGAGACCATGACACTCCAGATTGGCGCGGTGGCCCCCGATTTCGAAGCGGACACCACCGAAGGACACATCCATTTCCACGACTGGATCGGCAATAGCTGGGCGTTGCTGTTTTCGCACCCGAAGGACTTCACCCCGGTTTGCACCACCGAACTCGGCACCCTCGCCCGCATGAAGCCGGAGTTCGACAAGCGCGGCGTCAAGCTGATCGGCCTGAGCGTCGATCCGGTGGCCCAGCACAAGGCGTGGGGCGATGACATCAAGGATGTCGTCGGCACCGCCCCGAACTACCCGATGATCGGCGATACCGACCTCAAGATCTCCAAGCTCTACAACATGCTCCCCGCCGACACCGGCGGCACGTCGGACGGCCGCACTCCGGCCGACAATGCCACGGTACGCACCGTGTTCGTCATCGGTCCGGACAAGAAGGTGAAGCTCGCGCTGGCCTATCCGATGAGCACCGGCCGCAACTTCGATGAGATCGTTCGCGCGATCGACTCCCTGCAGCTCACCGCCAAGCACAACGTCTCGACGCCGGCGAACTGGAAACAGGGCGAGGACGTGATCATCTCCGGCTCGGTCACCAACGAGCAGGCCAAGGAGAAGTATCCGAACGGCTGGAAGTCGCCGAAGCCGTATATCCGTATCGTGCCGCAGCCGAACTGAGCGCGCATCTCAGCCAGAAACAAAAGGGACGCTGCGGCGTCCCTTTTTTGTTGCGCTTCCTCATCCCGCGGAACTCTCTTTGATGTACAGACACGCCGCGCGCACTCAGGCTAAATGCGCGGATGACAGCGCCCGCTCCCGTCATCGTCTGGTTTCGCGACGATCTCCGCCTCTCCGATCATCCCGCCCTGCATGCCGCGTCAAAGACCGGCGCGCCGGTGATCTGCCTGTATGTGCTTGACGACGAGGCTCCCAAGGCCCGGTCGCTCGGCGGGGCGGCGCGGTGGTGGCTGGCGCAATCGCTGCGCACGCTCGACGAAAACCTGAGGTCGCTCGGACAACGCCTCGTCCTGCGCAAAGGCGAATCCGCCGCGATCATCGAAAACCTTGCGCGCGAAACGCAGGCCGCTGCTGTTTTCTGGAACGCGAGCCACGTCCCGGCGCAGGCCACGCGTGAACGCCGCGTCGCTGAGGCACTCGCCAGCATCGGTGTGCGGCACGAGACTTTTCCCGGCGATTTGCTGGCGCCCCCCGAGCGCATCCGCAACAAGGAGGGCCGTGGCCTGCGGGTGTTCACGCCGTTCTGGAAGCGCGTGCTCAGCCTCGGCGATCCGCCCTCACCGCTGCCCGCGCCAAAAAAGTTTCCGGCGATGAACGGTGTCGCCAGCGATGACCTCGATGATTGGCATCTCGAACCGTCAAAGCCCGACTGGGCGGGCGGGTTACGCGCCACATGGACACCGGGCGAAGCAGCGGCACGCGCGCAGCTTGGCGATTCCTTGAACACGGCATCAAGGGTTACGCAGCCGACCGCGACCGGCCGGATCGCGAGGCGACCTCGCGGCTGTCACCGCATCTGCGCTTCGGCGAAATCTCGCCACGCCGGATTTATCACGCTGCCCGCTTCGCGGCCGACCGCAAACCGGCGCTGTCGCGCGACATCGACAAGTTTCTTAGCGAGTTGGGCTGGCGCGAATTCTGCCGCCATCTGCTGTTCGATCATCCAGATCTGCACACACGCAATCTGCAGGAAACGTTCGACGGTTTTCCGTGGCGGCGCGATGCCAAGGCGCTGCGTGCGTGGCAACGCGGCCTGACCGGCTATCCCATCGTCGATGCCGGTATGCGCGAACTGTGGCACACCGGCGTGATGCACAATCGCGTGCGCATGGTGGTGGCATCGTTTCTGGTCAAGCATCTCTTGATCGACTGGCGCGCCGGCGAAGCGTGGTTCTGGGACACGCTGGTCGATGCGGATGCCGGCAGCAATCCCGCCAACTGGCAATGGGTCGCGGGCTCAGGTGCCGACGCCGCGCCCTACTTCCGGGTGTTCAATCCGATCCTGCAAGGCGAGAAGTTCGATCCCGATGGCGCGTATGTCGCGCGCTGGGTGCCGCAGCTTGAGCACCTGCCGCCGCCGCTGATCCACAAGCCATGGGAGGCGACGCCGATGGAGTTGGCCGCGGCCAACATTACCCTCGGCGAGACCTATCCTGCGCCGATCGTCGATCACAAGGCGGCGCGCGAACGCGCGCTGGCGGCATACAAAAAGACGCGGGAGTGAGAACTTTTGTGTCCCGGGCGCGACGCAGCGTGTAACGCTGCTTCGCAGAACCGGGACCATTCCACACTCAGAGTTTGGAACGGCCCCGGATCAGCGGAGCGGTGTGAAGAACACCGCACCGCGTCCGGGGCACTCTGCCCTAACTCCCCGGCGAAACCTCGACCTTCGCCGGCTTGTTGACCAGAAACACACCCGCCGCACAGATCGCCATGCCGACAATGCCGAGCCAGCCGACGCGTTCGTCGAACAGCACGAAGGCCATCAGCGCCGTCACCACCGGCACCAGATAGAACAGGCTCGCCACCTGCGTCGTGCCGTTGTGACGGATCAGCCAGTACAGCAATCCGATGGAGCCCATCGACAGCGCGATCGCCAGCCAGCCGACGCCGAGCACGAATTCCCACGACCACACAATCTGCCGCGTTTCGAACAGGTATGCGCCGACAGCGTAGAGACAGCCCGCGGCAACGAACTGGATCAGGTTGCCGGTGCGCCAGTCGATGCGGCTGCAGTACCGCTTCTGATAAAGTGTGCCGAGCGTGATGCTGATCAGCGAGACGCAGGTACCGAGCCAGCCCCAACCGAGTTGCCCGGACATCTGGCGCGTATGCAGCACCAGCAGCACACCGGACAGCCCGAGCAGCAGGCCGAGCCATTGCAGCGGCGTGACGCGCTCACCGAGAAAACGATTGGCTAGCGTCGAGGTCAGGATCGGTTGCAGGCCTGGGATCAGCGCCGACAGCCCCGCCGGGACCGAGTGATAGATCGCGATCGCGGTGCCCGCGAGATAGAAGCCATGGACCAGAAGCCCGGCGACCACGCTGTGCCATGTGTCGACACGGTTCGGCCATTTGGGACGCGCGATCGCGATGATGATCGCCATCAGCAGCACCACCGCGGCCATGCGGATGAACAGGAAGGTCAGCGGCTCGGCACCGGCCAGCGCATATTTGGTGGCGATGAAGCCGCTGCTCCACAGCACAACAAAAATCGCGGGCGCCGCCCGCGGCAAAACCCGCTCAAGTGTGACATCCTGATTCATTTGCGGACCTGATTGCCCGAACGTATGCTGGGCCACAATCGTCAATTGCGCGGGTCCACTCGCGCGCAATCACATAACAAGCATCTCCGCCGCCCTCTCCGGCTGCGGCCCCACCGACATTACGAGGATATCACCATGGACGTTCGCGCCGCCGTCGCCATTGCCGCAGGCAAGCCACTGGAAATCACCACCGTTCAGCTCGAAGGCCCGCGCGAGGGCGAAGTGATGGTCGAGATCAAGGCGACCGGCGTCTGCCACACCGACGAATTCTCGCTGTCCGGTGCCGATCCCGAAGGGCTGTTTCCCGCCATCCTCGGTCATGAGGGCGCGGGCGTCGTGGTCGAGACCGGCCCCGGCGTCACCAGCGTGAAGAAAGGCGATCACGTCATTCCGCTGTACACGCCGGAATGCCGCCAGTGCCCGTCATGCCTGTCGCGCAAGACCAATCTCTGCACCGCGATCCGCGCCACGCAGGGCCAGGGCCTGATGCCGGACGGCACCTCGCGGTTCTCGATGGGCGGCAAGCCGATCCACCACTACATGGGCACATCGACGTTCGCGAACTACACCGTGCTGCCGGAAATCGCGGTGGCGAAAATCCGCGAGGACGCACCGTTCGACAAGGTTTGCTACATCGGCTGCGGCGTCACCACCGGCATCGGCGCGGTGATCAACACCGCCAAGGTCGAGCAAGGCGCGAAGGCGATCGTGTTCGGCCTCGGCGGTATCGGCCTCAACGTGCTGCAGGGCCTGCGCCTCGCCGGCGCCGACATGATCATCGGCGTCGATATCAACAACGACCGCAAGGCGTGGGGCGAACGTTTCGGCATGACGCATTTCGTCAACCCGAAGGAGGTCGGCAAGGACCTCGTTCCCTACCTCGTCGACATGACCAAGTCCGGTGCCGACCAGATCGGCGGCGCGGACTATACGTTCGATTGCACCGGCAACGTCACGGTGATGCGGCAGGCGCTGGAGGCCTGTCATCGCGGCTGGGGCCAATCGATCGTGATCGGCGTCGCGCCTTCCGGCGCTGAAATCTCCACCCGTCCGTTCCAGCTTGTCACCGGACGGGTCTGGAAAGGCACCGCGTTCGGCGGCGCGCGCGGCCGCACCGACGTGCCGAAGATCGTCGACTGGTACATGCAGGGCAAGATCCAGATCGATCCGATGATTACCCACGTGATGCCGCTCAATGACATCAACAAGGCGTTCGACCTGATGAAGCGCGGGGAATCGATCCGCGGCGTGGTGACGTTCTAGCCCGTCAGCGCGCGCGCTTTGCCGCCGCCGCGAGTTCGGCGGCGCGGCGCCATTTCGCTTCGGTGTAAAGACGATTGTAGCGCGCGACCTGCCAGCCGGTCGCGCCGTCGAGAAAGCCCGCGCGAAACACCAGCGTTTTGACGAACGCGCCCCACCCGTGCAGCAAGGCCCGCAGCGCCGAACTCTTGCGGCCGCGCGCGGCGATCTGCTGCCCCGCCGCGATCGAATAGCGCTCGATCTTGTCCTCGGCATCGGCCCAGGACTCGATGGAATCGTGATCGATCAGGGCGTCGATCTTGCCAACGGCACCATCGACGACCAGACGCTCGTGGACCAGATCGTCGGAGAACCGTGCCCGGCCGCGGCGAAACAGGCGGACCACATAGTCCGGCGACCAGCCGCAATGATTGACGACGCGCCCGCAAAAACGCGAGCGCCGCGACGTGCGATAGGCGTCCGGCGCGGCGGGATCGGCGATCGCCTGCCGGATGCCCGCGATGAATTGCGGGTCGATCCATTCGTCGGCGTCGAGCGACAGCACCCAGTCGCTTTGCGCGAGATCCAGCGCGCGATTCTTCTGCGCCCCGAAGCCGGGCCAGTCCGCCGTGACGGTGACCCGCGCACCGAGGCCGCGCGCGATTTCCACCGTGCGGTCGGTGCTGCCGCTGTCCACCACGATGATCTCGTCGGCAAACGCCACCGACCCGAGGCAGCGCGCGATCGCGGCTTCCTCGTTCTTTGTGATGACGATCAGGGACAGAGACGGCACGGATCAATTCCGGACATATGAGGATGCTCGTTGCAGCATACCCTGCCCGCGCAGGCAAGCGCGACCGGCACCCGGCGCCGCAGCTTCAACGCTGCATTTCCACGATCGCCCGCTGCAACGGGCGCAGGCGAGACCTGGATCGGGCCCCGGAACGGCACGTTCATGTCAATGATGAGATAAATGGCGCCCGCGATCAGCGCGGCGGACATGATGAAGCTGGCGACGACCACCGCGTTCCGCGGCGCGCGATAGCCGAAACTCGCAAAGATCAACAGCAGCCACGCCACCATCAGCGAGATGATCGGCCACGGCAGCATGCCTTCCGACTGCTCGACCAAAATCCAGTGCAGTTCGACGATCTTGTGAAACTGCTGGATCGCGTCGCTCCACCGCGCGACGTGCTCGGCGTCCGCCGGCTTCATCGCCCGCAGACCGTGACCAACCGCATCGATCAGACTTTCGCGCGTCCGGTCAACAACCAGCGGGGTGCTGTTGCGCATGCGGGACGCCGTCTGCTCGGTGTAAGCCAGCAGCCGCTGCCGCGCCTCGTCGGCATCGGGACCGTACAGGCGAAGCCACCGGTCGAGCAGGATGATGTCGGTCGAGATCGTGTGGACGTTGTGATCGACCGCCTCGAAGGTGCCTTTGGACGAGTTGAGCATCAGCCCGAGCACGAGCGAAGTCATCACCACGAAGATATTGGCGATGGCCCGGACGACGCTTTGCGTATCGTCCTGACGATGTTGCGGCGGAAGCTTCGAATAAAGGACGAGGCTTCCCAGGGAAGCCGCGACCAGACCGACAAAAATCAAACCGGAAACGACAATTTCGCGCATGGATGCTGAAAACCCCGGCGCAGGAAATATCCGGCGCAGGGTATGCTTTCCGTCGCGTTGCAGGAAGAGTGAAAAGCGTCAGAAATCTTCCGGGCACGGGTCGGCGATCCGCCACAGATCGGGGCCGTTCTTGACCTTTTTCATTTCCGGCGTGAGGCCGCCATGACGCGCGATCCACGATTTGATCGCCGGCGTGTAATACGTCATCAGGTCAGAGGTGCCGGCGGCGGTCGTGACCTTGATGCCGAACGTATAGGCCTTGTCGTAATAGGCCTGATGAAAGCCGAGGCTGGCGCGCGGCGTGACGCAGATCTTGCTCAGCGGCACGATGCCGAACACCATGGTGCAGGCCGAGTTGCAGATGCCGTCGATGATCACCCGCTCGCCGCGCTTGCGGATGCGCTCGTACTTCGCCTTGTACTCCTCGACGTAGCCGCCATGGTCGCGGGTGATACGCAGGTCGGCGCGCGCCGGGCCTGCCGCCAGCAACAGCATCGCGATGAGGGACAGAAGCAGAGCACGCATCGAACGTTCGGGAACCTGTTGGGTCGTTGGCGGGCGTGAATCGGCTGCCACCTAACGGCAGAACTCTGGCGTTACTGTGTTTGCAATTCGTTAAGCATGACGGCCGGCCCGGCCAACGCCGGGCACGGCCCATTCGCACCCGCAGGGATGGCCAAATCGTGGCGGATGGGAGGTTTCAGCGAGCCGCGTGAGCCGACGCACACGCGATGTGACGTGCCGGCTTACTTGTTCAGATGACGCCGGATCGCGGCGACCGACGGGCCGACTTCCTGAATCGCAGCAAACAGGGCTTCCGACGACACGTTGAATCGCCCCGCCCAATAGGCGGTTGCCTTGTCGTCCTGCGTGTCGATGGTCTGCGGCGCGCGGCCCGCGGCTTGCGCGGTCACGGCCAGAACATCGGAGACTTTGACGAGGCTGATCATGGCCTCAACGTACCATGATCGGCTCTCGTCAAAATCGCGGGGTGTCCGTGGCGTTAACGAGAGGTTTCCGCCGCCCCGCTCAGAACACCGTCGCCACCGGCAGCCCGAGCGCCATCGCGCCGGCATAATGCGCCTGCGGTCCCTGTTGCAGCGGATGGAACCGGGCGGCCTGAATGTCGCGGAAGCACCGCTCCAGTCCGTTGCGGCGATAGAAGCCCGCCCCGCCCGCCAGTTCGAGCGCCAGTTCGACGGTCCGGATGGCGTTCTCGGCAACCAGCGAACGCCCGATCATCATGTCGTTGACGCTGCCCGCCGACGGCGCATTCCGCTCCATGACCTCGACCATCCAGCGATGGGCGAGCCGCGCGGCGCGCAGCGCGGTCTCCATCCGCCCGGCGAGATCGAGGCCGTACGAGGTCGGCGGCTTGCGCTTCGCAAGGTCGATCGCCAGATCGCGCGCGTGTTCGGCAATGCCGAGATAGACCGCGTAGATCAGCGGAAACGCGGTTGTCGCGATGATCTGGAAAAGCGGATGCCACTCGCCGGCCCTGCGCGTGAGCGAAACTCCAGCATCGGGAATGAACAGATTCTCGATCACCACATCGTGCGAGCCGGTGCCGCGCATGCCGAGCGCGTGCCAGGTATCGGTGACGGTGACTTCCGGCGCTTTCATCGGTGCGGCGAAATGAATCACCGCGGTGCCCTCGCCGGTTTCCGTGATCGCGCCGGTCATCAAGAGATCGCCCGCCGGCGCGCCTGAGGTGAACACCTTGCGCGCCGAGATGCGATAGCCGCCCTCGACCTTGGTCGCCTTGCCCGATCCGCCGATCCAGTCCGAGCCGCCGCTCGACAGCAGGATCAGCCGTTCGGCGACGATGCGCTTGAGCAGAGGCTCGACAGCGGTCACTTTCTGGTGACGCCAGCGCCACGCCGGAATCGCGACCTGGTGGGTGTGCATCGAGAACGCCAGCGCGGTCGAGCCGCAGGCATGAGCCATGATGCGCAGCATCTCGGCCAATTCCGCGACGTCGGCGCCGCCACCGCCTAGTTCATACGGCACGCCCGCCGTGACCAGGCCGGATTCCTTCAGCAGCAGATAGTTCTCGGCGACGAAACTGTCGGTTTCGTCGCACCGCGATGCGCGCTCCGCGAGTATCGGCGCGATCTCGCGTACAACTTTGACGGCAGTGCCAGCGCGGTCGAATGTCGCACCTGCATCCGCGGGCGATATTGATTTCACTGTTCCGAGCATGATTGTCCTCCCATCTATGCTGATGGGCGGAAGATCGGCGTCGGCAGGGTCCGCGTCCAGTTCACGAACTGTACTGCCGCCCTTTCCGGGGATAGCTCTTTTGCATTAGTCTTGCGCACACAGCCACTCGGGTGACCTCAATGGAAGATCGCGGTGGATACTGGCAGTTCTGTCCGGTGGCGATGACCGCCGAAATCCTGTGCACGCGATGGACGACGCTTGTGATCCGCGAACTGCTGTGCGGCACGACGCATTTCAACGAACTGCGCCGCGGCGTGCCGCGAATGTCGCCCGCGCTGTTGTCGAAGCGGCTCAAGGAACTGGAGCGCGCCGGCGTCATCCACGCGACACGCAACACGAACGGCAGCACCGAATATCACCTGACCGAAGCCGGCGAGGAATTGCGCCCGCTCATTCTGGGCTTCGGCTTCTGGGGACAGCGCTGGATTGAATCGCGGCTGTCGCTCAAGAATCTCGATCCGTCGCTCTTGATGTGGGACATGCGCCGCCACCTCAGCCCCCAGCCGTTGCCGCCGAAGCGCTGCACGATTCAATTCCGCTATCCCGAATTGCAGCCCGCGCAGCAGAACTGGTGGCTGGTGGTCGACGCCGGCGCAGTCGACCTGTGCGGATTCGATCCGGGCTTCGAGATCGATCTGCTCGTCACCGGCTCGTTGCGCAGCATGACCGCGATCTGGATGGGGCTGACGGCGGTGCGCAAGGAGGTCGAAGCCGGCCGGCTTGAGATCGACGGCGATCCACGGATTGCGCAGGCGATGCAGCAATGGCTCGGGCTCAGCCCGTTCGCGCCCGGACCGCGCCGCGTGAGCTAAAAATGCCGGATTGATAGTCTGTGGCACAGTCTGGCGATTACGTCATATCTGTTCGCCGCTGGAATTGTATTGCTCACGCGGCGCAGTTGTTAGAGCGGGAATAGTCCACGCCGTATTCCCGACCCGGAGAGGATTGCTGCCGTCGGTGCGTGCGCTGCTCGACTTTCTTGCAGCCGAGTACGGCGTTCTCACCCGAGCCGAGGATGACAAGCCGCAACCGCTGATTTCGATCTGGAGTGAAACCGGCGCGCCCCTCCTGAACATCGTCACGTCGGCGAAAGACGCTGCTGCGATCGGTCGCCGCGACGACTGTCAGTCGTCACCGGAATGTTTGCCGCGCCGGATACTCGAGCTGCATCGCGACGAGATCACCCGTGTGCGGCCCGTAGCGGGCCGAGATCGCTTGAAGAGTTTCGTCCAGTGCTGTGGCCGGCTTCCGATCCCCGATCGGCCGGAGACGCAGGCCGGATTCCTCCGTCACAACCCGATCAGGGAGAACGCGAAGGCCGCTCAGGGTCGGCTGCGCATCCGCGGTACGGGCAAGCGTCACCGCGCGCGAGCGATAGGTTCGCGACCATGCATCCGCGACCAGCGCAAGCGACACCTCGTCGATGCCGCGAACCAGTTCAATGCCGAACTGTTCGCGATTCCAGAACGCGAGCGTGTTGGCGATCGCCGTCAGGGCGAATGGCCGTGTAAATTTGAAGGCGCTGCTGTCGTGCCTCTCGTCCCAATGCGTCAGGCCGAGACTGCGGGCGACATCCTCGGCTTTGCCGCGCCCGGCGATGGCCTCGATCAGAATCAGCGACATCGGCATCGACGCGCTGATGCCGGTTGTCGTTGCAACGCCCTGATCCGCCACCAGCCTCCGGTCCGCGACATACCGGATCGATGGATGCTCCTTTCGCAATTCCTTGAGATAGTACCAGTGGGTTGTCGCCCGCTTGCCATCGAGCAGCCCCGCCTCGCCGACGACCTTGGCGCCCGCGCAAACACCGATGACCATGGCGCCCTTGGCGGCCTGCGCCCGGATCCATGCGAGCGCGGCCGGGTCGTCATCCCGGCTCATGGCAGGCACGATCACATAGTCAGCCCCTTGCGGATGCCGCGCGTCGAAATCGGCGATCGTCGCATCCGGCTCGACCGTCAACGCGGGATACAGTTTCACCGGGCCGGGCCCTGTCGCCAGCGCCACAACGTCCGCGACGTCGGCACGCCGGAGAATGCCGTAAGGCATGACGTAGTCCGTCGTCTCGGTAGCATCATTGATGCCGATAATCGCGATCAGCGGCCGCGAACGCCTGGGCTTCAAGGCCGCGCGCATGGCATCCGCTTCGTCCTGCGCGATAGGCGGCGGCGACGTCGCGGCCGGAGATGAGGGCAACGACAGAAGCCACGTTGCGCCGAACGCCGCGAAAACAGCGACAGCTCCGGTGAGACTCCACAGCAGAACTTTCATCCTCATAGTCACATCCTGGCCACGGCGATTTGCCCCGCCTCCACAATACGCCGGACGGCCCCGCCCGAAATGCCATAGGCCGGGCAAAACCCGCCATATCGCAAACATCCGCTTGAGCGACCGAGCCGGCAGTTCCGTAACCGGGACAACAAGGATATGCTGCGGCCGAGTGACTGGGCGGCGTCGGTTGGATGGAGAGACAACCTTGCGTTGCGTGCCTCGCGCGTTGGCCGAAACCGCCGATCGAATGAGGCGGCGCGATTTCATCGCACTCGCCGGCGGTGCCATGGCATGGATGGTCCCGGCCCGTGCCCAGACCATGCCGGTCATCGGTTATCTCGGCTCCGAAAACCCGGAACGCTACGCCAGCCGTCTCAAGGCTTTCCGCGAAGGCCTCGGGGAAACCGGTTACACCGAGGGGCATAATGTCGCGATCGAATTTCGCTGGGGTGAAGGTCAATACAGCCGGCTGCCGGCGCTCGCAAAGGATCTCGCCGGCCGTCCGGTGAACGTGATCGTCGCAGCGGGCGGCGCAGAAGTTGCGCTCGCGGCAAAATCGGCGACGACGACGATCCCGATTGTTTTCGAGATGGGCGGCAATCCCATTACACTCGGCGTGGTGGACAACCTGTCCCGGCCAAGAGGCAATCTCACCGGCGTGTCGAGCCTGAGTGTCGAGGTCTCGCGCAAGCGGCTGGAGTTCTTGCATGAGGTGCGTCTGGACACCAACGTCTTCGCGGCGGCCATCAATCCGACAAGCCCGACCTCGAACTCGCAACTGGCGAACCTCCAGACCGCGGCGACAGACCTCGGACTTGAGCTTGTTGTCCTGAAAGCCAGTTCCGAACAGGAGTTCGATGGCATGTTCGCGGCGGTGCGTGAAATGCGGGCGGGCGGATTGGTCTTCAGCTCCGATCCCTATTTCGCTTACCGCAGCCCGCAGCTTGCCGCGCTCGCGGTTCGCCATGCCGTACCCGCGATGACGCAATCGCGCGATTTCCCGCTTGCCGGCGGCCTGATGAGCTACGGCGGCGATTTCCATCAGTCGCACCGTCACTCGGGAATGTACGCCGGCCGTATCCTCAAGGGCGAGAAGCCGTCCGATTTGCCGGTGCAGCGGGTCACCAAGGTCGAACTGTTCATCAATCTGAAGGCGGCCAGCGCCCTCAACATCTCGTTCCCGCCCTCGATACTGAGCAGCGCGGACACGGTGATCGAATGATCTGGAGGGCGGCCGTCTCGCGAGACAACACGATGTCTGATCCGCTCGTCGTCCCACGCACGTCACTGTTCAAGAAATACTTTCGCACGCTCTTTGCGGCAACCGTCGTGCCGCTTCTGATCGCGGGCGGAAGCGAGGCGTGGTTCGGCTATCACGACCAGCGCGCCAGGCTGAACGATCTGCTGAACGCGGAAGCCCGGTTCGCGTCCGTGAAGATCCACGACTTCATCGAGGGAATCCGGGATCAACTCGGCTGGACTGTGCAGTTGCCATGGCCGGATAACACCGGCGACAGGCACAGGCTCGACGCCATGCGCCTGCTGCGTCAGGTCCCCGCCGTCGAAAGCCTCAGTCTGGTCGATGCCGCCGGAAAGGAGCGCCTTTTCGTATCGCGCATCGGCCTGAACAGGATCGAGAGCGGTGACGACCATTCCGCAAAACCCGCCGTGGCGGGAGCCCGCCTAGACCGGATCTGGTTCGGACCCGTCACATTCCACGACGGCTCCGAACCCTTCATGACCATCGCAATCGCGGGCAACCGCCCAGCCGATGGCGTGGCTGTTGCCGCGGTCAATCTCAAGTTCATCTGGGAGGTGATCTCGGGGATCCGGGTCGGACAAACCGGCGAAGCATTCGTGCTGGATCGGCCCGGCCGCCTCGTTGCAGATCCGGACATCAGCCTCGTCCTGCGGGCCGACGAAGCCGAACAGCGACCGCTCCAAATCTTGCGGAATGTTCTTCTCGCCCGCCCCGGTCAGGCGGCCATGGGTCAGGACATCTCCGGCAACAAGGTGTTGGCGGCGATGGCGCAGGTTCCCGGCGTCGACTGGAGCGTCATCGTCAAGCAGCCGCTCACCGAAGCCTTCGCGCCGATCTATGCCGCGCTTTGGCGCACGGCCGCGCTGCTCGTGGCCGGCGCTGCCCTTGCAGCAACACTCGCCTACTGGCTGACCCAGCGCATGATTGGACCGATACGCCTGCTGGAGGACGGCGTCGCCCGCATCGGCGCGGGACAGTTCGACCACCGCATCGACATCACAACAGGTGACGAATTCGAGCGGCTGGCGACCCGATTCAACGAGATGGCGAGCGAACTGGCGATCTCACAGGAGCGCTCCGAACGCATCAGCAGGCTCAAGCGCTTTCTTGCGCCGCAAGTGGCCGAACTGGTCGACCGCACCGGCGACGACAGCGTTCTCGATGGGCGGCGCGTCGAAGTCGTCGTGGTGTTCTGTGATCTGCGGGGCTTCACCGCCTTCTCGGCCCAGGCCGAACCCGAAACCCTCATGGGTGTGCTGCGCGAATATTACGACGCGGTGGAAAGAGTGGTCAGCGCCCATGGAGCGACGCTCGTCAACTTCACCGGCGATGGCGCGATGGTGCTGGTCAACGCGCCGGTGTCCTGTACGGATCCGGCATTGCGCGCTGTCCACATGGCGAGCGACATGCAAATGAGCGTGCAGAAACTGCTGGTCGGCTGGCGCGCGCTGAACCACCGGCTTGGCTTCGGCATCGGGCTGGCCATGGGGCCCGCCACGGTCGGGCGGATCGGCTCCGAAAGCCGCCTCGATTACAGCGCGATCGGCAACGTCGTGAACCTCGCATCGCGCTTGTGTTCGAGCGCGGAAGATACCGAGATTCTTATTGATAGCGTCGCGGCCTACGCGATCGGCACGCACGTGTCTCTCGTTCAACTGGATCCGCGGACCCTGAAGGGTTTCGACCAGCCCGTTCCTGTCTTTGCCGCTGTCATCGGGATCGGGCAGCATGTGGGCGCTGGTCATCAGGCGCTCGCGGCGCCCGACCGCATCGCCTAGGCTGGAGCCAAGTGCAGCACGCGACCGCGTCCGCATCGCGCGGCATCGTGGTCTGGGTTGCCAACTGCGAACGGGATCCATGTGAGTATCATCGGCCATGCGCCGCCGCGACGATTCAGGATTTCATCTCACGCAGTTTCGCGAGCAGCGACGGATTGCAGTTGATCGTCGTGAGCTGCGGTGTCGGCTTCCTGTTCGCCCTCATTGCCCTGTGCATCAGCGTCGTCGCATTTCGGGCCGAGAGTGACGGTATCCACTTTCAAAAATAAACGCGCCCGGCGCTTCGGGCGCGTTGCGGCTCAGGAAGCGTTACTAGTCAGCCTCTTCGGCGTCGCCTGCGCCGCGAGCCGACAGCAGCGATCTCAGCGGACTTGGATAGCCGACAATCTCGATCAGATATGACGGCCCCGAAGGATCGTATGTGGCTCTGATGCCCTGCGTCTTTCCGTCTGACAATTCGCCGCCCCAGCGGAATTCGACCGGCACGGGGACTTCGGCGCCCTTGTCATCCTTGTGAAGCAACGCTGCATCGATAGTTCTTATAATTTCACGTTGAACATCGGGCGGATAAAAATCGGCGACCTCCTTGAGCCAGACATTCTCCTGGTTCTGGTCGAGGCCGCAGAACGACGCCGTCAGGTCTCCAAAGCGGTACTGGCCAGACTTGGCGAGCTTTTCGTATAATTTTTTTGTGCGTGTGAGATTCTTTTTCGAAAAGGTCTCGTTGATGTCTGCTTTCCCTGGGATCTGTTTGCGATAAGCGAAACCCATCGAAAGCCTCCCTTGGATGTCAGGACATTTTCAATAGTCATCGACGGTAAGCGCAAAACATAACGCAAGCAAGAAAGGGTGCACGATCGTTTCGATTTGAGCTAGATTGCTTGTCTGGCTGAGGAGATTTCGACCGAGTTCATTTCCGCTGCAGAAGTTTAGATACTTCTCAGAGGCCGGAGGCTCTATGGTCTGCGCGGAGTGCGGCGCCAGAAATTCCCCTCAAGCCCAATTCTGTGGGAGTTGTGGCGCGCCGCTGAGCGAACGATGCGCAGTGTGCGGAGCATCGGTCGCGCGATCGAGCCGGTTCTGCGAATCCTGCGGTTCGGATCGCAGCCCGGAGCGCTTGTACCCGACGAGTGACGACAGAGACGTCATCGCCGCGCCGGTGAATCCACCGCAGCATCTGGCAAAACGCCTTCTTGAATCGCGCGCCGCCATCGAAGGCGAGCGCAAGCAGGTCACTGTTCTTTTTGCGGACATGAAGGGATCGACCAGTCTCATACAGGATCTCGACCCCGAGCAGGTCGAGGAACGCCTCCGTCCAACTCTCCAGATCATGATCGATGCCGTGCATCGCTATGAAGGAACCATCAACCGCATCGAGGGTGATGGCATCATGGCGCTGTTCGGCGCCCCGCTGGCTTATGAGGACAGTGCGGTCCGGGCCGCTTATGCGGCGCTCGATATGCAGAATGCGTTACGCGTGGCATCGGATACCCAACCGGCCATTCGCGTCGGCCTGCACGCCGGAGAAGTTCTGGTCCGGGCCATCAATACGGACCTCTCCGTCGACTACGACGCCATCGGAGCCACAGTTCATCTGGCCGCCCGGATGGAGCAGATGGCGACGCCGGGAAGCATCTACTGCACCGCCGATGTCGTGCGGCTGGCAGAGGGCCTGATCGAAGCCCGGCCGCTCGGCCTTGTTCCGGTGAAGGGTTTTCGCGAGCCGCTCAATCTGTTCGAAATCACCGGCCACACATCTGCCCGCACACGCTGGGAGGTCGCTGCGGCAAGGGGGCTCACTCAATTTGTCAGCCGCGACGCCGAACTGGCTGTTCTGCGCGAGACGATGCGAGTGGCTTCCGAAGGCCATGGCAAACTCGTCGGCGTGGTTGGCGAGCCCGGCGCCGGAAAATCGAGACTGGTGCATGAGGTGCTGCATCTGCCGGAATCTTCGGCATGGACCGTCCTCAGGGCCACGACGGCGTCCTATACAAGGAATACGCCATACCTCGCGTTTTCCAATCTGATCCGGGCCTGGTGCGAAATTCCAGAACAGGCCCCCTCCGATGAAGCCGATCGACGCATCCGCGCAAAGATTTCCGCGCTCGGCGAGGATCTCGCCCTGGCGCTACCGGCAATCCAGTCGCTTCTCGACATCCCCGTCAAGGACGCCGCGTGGCAGTCGCTCGAGCCGGCCGCGCGACGGCAGCGAATTCTGGCTGCCGCAAAGAACCTGATCCTGAGCGCCGCCGCTGTTCGTCCCTTGCTTCTGTGGTTCGAGGACATGCAATGGACCGACGCCGAAACCCGCAGCCTGCTGGAAGAGATCGCAAACGGAATTGAGACCAGCCATCTGCTGATCGTTCTCACCTACCGGCCCGAGTACACGCACAAATGGGCGGGGAAAGAATACTATCGCGAGATTCAGATCGATGCGCTTCCGCAAGCGGCTGCCGATCAACTGGTGCGGAGCGTCCTCGGGAACGACGAAGCCAACGGACAGCTTCGCGAACTCATCGTCCAGCGCACTGATGGAATTCCGTTGTTCATCGAGGAAACGATCCGTTCGCTGGTGGAAGGAGGCGTGCTGCGCGGGCGTATCGGGAATTACAAGCTTTCCCGGGAATTACATGACATCCGGATTCCCGAAACCGTTCAGGCGGTTCTTGCAAGCCGCATCGACCGCCTCATCCCCGCGCAAAGAGACCTGCTGCAAACGGCGTCCGTGATCGGCGCCGATGTTCAAGTGACGTTGCTGGAGAGGATCGCCGGTATCGATGGCCACGAACTGCGAACATTGCTCGCGGACCTGCAGGGTTCCGATTTTCTCTATCAGGTCCCAAACACGACCTCGTTTCAATTCCGGTTCAAGCACGCCCTGACGCATGAGGTCGCCTATGGCAGCCTGCTGTCGAAAACGCGCCGGAATCTGCATGGCCAGATCGTCAGGGCTATCGAGTCCCAGTATCGCGGCAATCTCGCGGAGATGGCCGAGAGCCTGACCCACCATGCTCTGGCCGGCGAGTTGTGGGAAGAGGCGCTGACCTATGCACGCCAGGCCGGCGGCAAGGCTCTGGAGCTTTCAGCCTATCATGAGGCGCGCATCTTTTTTGAACAGGCGCTTCTGGCGCTGACACATCTGCCGCAGGATCGCGCGCGTGTGCAGACGGGAATCGATGTCCGCCTCGGCCTGAGGATGATCTTCGGAGCAACCACCGAGTATGCCGCCCTTGAAACTTACCTGCGTGAAGCCGAGGCGCTGGCAATCTCGATCGACGATCGCCCTCGCCTTGCAGCCATCAGCGTCGCCCAGACTTTCGTCCACAACTGGCAGGGAGATCTGGAAGCGAGCATCCAGTGCGGCGAACGGGGCCTCGAGATTGCGCGAGACATCAAGGACAGCCGCCTCGCACTGTCGGCGAGTTCGTTTCTCGGACAGGCCTATATGTGGCGCGGAAATTTCCGGAAATCCCTCGCGCTCCTGCAAGACAACCGATCCTGGACCACAGGGCCGCTGCGCCTCGAGCGGATCGGAACAACCGGAACCAGCTCAGTGCTATGGCTCGGCATGCTGGCCGCATCACAGGCCTATATCGGCGACTTCGCCGACGCCGAAAAGACCGCGCAACAGGCCTGCGCGATCGCCGATGAGGCCGGCCGTCCCTACGATATGGCCCTCGCCCACTGGTACGCCGGTTTCGTGCAGGCCCATCAGGGGAATCCGCCCCG
This sequence comes from Afipia sp. Root123D2, assembly GCF_001425835.1. Classification (GTDB taxonomy): domain Bacteria; phylum Pseudomonadota; class Alphaproteobacteria; order Rhizobiales; family Xanthobacteraceae; genus Afipia. Next base: position 960,124 of record NZ_LMDP01000001.1, on the reverse strand, counting down.
CGCGCTGAGCTTGCTGGAGCACGGCTATCATATCTGCCGCACCGCCCGGATCAGCTTTCTCATTCCGGTCATTTCGACGAGTCTGGGGCACACCTACGCCTTGGCCGGGCGCTTCGACGAGGGCATCGAACTCCTGACCAAGGCTGTCGAGTACTCCAAATCGGCGAAGTTTCCCTATGGCGTGGCGTGGTCAACGGTCTATCTCGGCTTCGCCAATCTGATGGCGGGGCGCACGCAAGGCGTCACCGAGCAGGCAAAAGACGCAATCGATCTGGCTTCCAGCCATCACTATCGCGCCGTCGAAGCTTCGGCGCGACGTCTGATGGGCGACGCCTGTCAGTGCAGCGACCGTCACGAGACGGCCGAAGCCTATTATCTTGAAGCGCTTCAGATTGCCTCCGACCTCGGTCTGCGGCCCGAAATGGCGCATTGCCAGAACGGCCTTGCGCAGGCCTGCTTCCTGTTGGGCCGCTCAAGCGACGGCGACCGGCTTCGCAGCGCGGCCACCGCGCTCTACTCCAGCCTTAGAATGCCGGCGCCGCCCACGGACTTTACAAGTGCCGGCGGCTCCGCTTACCGCACGTCATGACGAGCGGCTGATTGACGTTTCAATTTGTATCGCACCGGCACGTGCGTGGGGCCGCCGACGAACACCGACGCGCAGCGCCGAGGCTCGCCGCACAACTCGATCTCGTCGATGACGGACAGCATCTCCTCGAAGAAAATACGCATCTCGAACCGCGCCAGGTGCTGACCAAGGCAGACGTGGACTCCATGGCCGAATGAAACATGCGATGCGGAGCCGCGATCGATCCGAAAGCGGTCGGGCTCGTCGAAAACGGCTTCGTCGCGAGTGCCCGACAAATAGCAGAGCATCAGCCAGTCTCCCGCAACGATCCGGCGCCCACCGACTTCGGTATCCCGCACGGCCGTCCGCATGAAATGTTGAACGGGTGTCGTCCAGCGCACCGCCTCCTCGACCAGACCGGGGATCAGACCGCGATCCGATACCGCCTTCCTGAACTCGTGCGGATACTGACATAGTCCCCAGACTCCGCCCGCGATCGAGGATGACGTGGTGTGATGTCCGGCTGTCGCGAGGATCAGCAGATAGCTGATCGCCTCGAAGGGGCGAATGGGCTGCCCATCGATTTCGGCATGCGCGATTGCGGTCAGCACATCGTCGCGCGGCGCAGCGATCCGCGCCTTGATCAGCGGCTTGAAGTAAGCGCGAAAAGCAGACAACACCTCGAAAAGATGCTCTGCGTGCCGCGCCGGATCGCGGACAAGGTCCGTCGGCATCCCGTCATTGTCATCCTGACTGCGAAAAAACGTCTCGGTGAGGCCGAGCACCTGCTCGGTATCCTCCTCGGAAATTCCCAGAATGCTCAGCATTACCTTGAGCGGGAATGGACGCGCGACATCGTTGACGAACTCGCACTGGCTCTCCAATGCCACCATCCGGTCAAGGCATCGGCGTGCGAGGCCGCGGATGCGTTGCTCCATTGAATGGATGCTCTGCCTTGTGAACCAGGCCTGGGTGAGCGCGCGATACGCGGGATGATCGGGCGCGTCCATATGGACCGGAGTCCGAATAAGATGCGGACTGCCACGGGTCAGCGCGCGAATCTTTTCATCGGTGGCACGAGGCACCAGCGCGGTTGCGCGATCTCCATTGTGGAAGACGTCATGCCGGCGGCTCACAGCCAGAATGTCGGCGTGCCGGGTCACCGCCCAGAACGGGTCAAAATCCCGGATATCAACGCGGCCAACCGGATTGGTTTCACGCAATTGGCGGAAGGCGGACAGAAGATTTTTTTGGCGCGCGTAGGCTTGCGGCGAGACGATCAGATTGCTGATCGACTCGGGAATTTGCGACGTCCCCGGAGCAACGTTGCGCATATCGGGCAGTTTGTGCACTCCCGCCATCAGACCCAAGCCATCACCAAATCCTGCATCAGCCGCGCGGTGCGCCCGTCGCGGTCGAGCGCCGGATTGTATTCGACGATCTCGATGCCGACGCAGGCTGGATCCTTGATCAGTTCGCTCCACGGCGCGAGGAAATCCGCCGCGCGAATGCCGTCAGGCGCCGGCGTGCCAACGCCGGGCGCTTCGACAGGATCGAACGCATCGAGGTCGAGCGACACGCCGTAGCCGGCGGTCCCGCTCGCGGCGATTGCGTGCGCCTCCGCGAGCACGGCCTTGACGCCGCGCCGCTGCACCTCCGGCATATCGATGACGCGCACGCCATGGCGCTGCCCGAACGCGGCCTCCTCGGGCTCGAAGCTCCGCGCGCCGATCAGGCACAGGTGACGCGGATCAATCGCAGCACCCCTGTGCGCAACCGAGGTCAGCTGCGGCGCACCGTAACCGAGCAGCGCCGCTACCGGCATTCCGTTAATGGCCCCGCTATGGCTGGTCTCCGGAACGTGCATGTCCATGTGGGCGTCGATCCAGATCAGCCCGAGCGCACCCGATGGCCGCAGCGCATCGGCGGCACCGCTCCAGGTGCCGACCGCGCAGGAATGATCGCCGCCGACCACAAGAAAGCGATTGTCCTTGGTGACGAAATTCCGGGTGACGCGGGCGGTCCAGCGCGCCGTGGACGCCACCACGTCGAGCGGCGACGCCCCGGCGTCGCGCAGGCTCTGCGGCATGTGACGCCACGTCAGCGTGACGCCGCGCGCACGCAATTCCGCCTCCGCCTGTTGCCGAAACCCGGCGGGCCCATCGCGGCAACCGGAATCCTTCGCACCCGCCCCGACCGCCACTTCCACCGCAGCGATGGTTTGCGTCCGCGAATTTGTCCCGAGGCCGTAGAGCATCGCGTGCCCCTGCTAAGAGCAGGCCGAATTGCAGGCGGCCTGTTTTTGATGTGGGGACGGAAAGCGGGAATGCCAGAGCCGGTCAGCCCCTGGGCGACAGATTGGCTGCGGGCGTTGGATGTCAGCTGGCGGACAGCGGCATCTTTGGACGCTGCGGCGAAGGCCATCGGCAAATGCTATGGACGGCGCTCACCAGACGGTGCTGCATCTCAGTCAGGCACAGTTTGCGCGCCTGACGACAGGTGGCATCGGCGGCGAGACGCTTGTTCGGGACATTCAGCCACATCGCGGGGCGAGCGTTCGTGCGCCCTCGTCCGAAATGCACGGCCAGTTCGATCCCAGTTTGCACCGCGCTATGTTGTTTCACTAGAAAAGACATCGGTGCGTTGCGATGTCAGCGCCCTCTGTCCGGACATCAGTTCGAGATCGCATGCAGCGTCCACCTGCACGAAACGCGGACGCCGCTCGACCAGCGTCAATCGCGCTCGCAGCCGAAACGCATCGCCGGGGTGAACCGCATGGCGAAATCGAACGGCGCGGATCGCAGCCACCCGGCCTTGCGCGCCGCCCGTCACCACACAGGCTTCCTGAAGCAGCCTCGGGACAAGAGCCAGCAGCAATTGGCCCGGCACGATCGTCTTCGCCGCCGGCAGCTCACGCGCCGCACGCGCGGCATCCGTATGAATCCAGTTTTGATCACCCGTTAGAGCGACGAAACGATCGATCTCGTCCTGCGTCACCGAAAGCCAGCGGCCCGGCGCAAATTCGCGGCCGACGCAGGCAGCAAGCTCGATCGCCTTGGCGACGTGCAGAGGCGTGCTCACGATCGGCGATGCATGATCGTGCCCGGCTTCACTCATCTCAGCCTGCCTTTCGTCATATCGTCACGAGCAGCGCGCTGCCGAGTCCGCCGGCAGCGGCAATCGCCGCCAGCCCCAGCGCTCCCGGCTCCTCCTTCTGCATTTCATGCCACAACCGCACCGCAAGGATTGCGCCGGATGCACCGATCGGATGGCCGCGCGCCAATCCGCCACCGCTCCGGTTGAGCGCCGATGACGCCACGCCGATCCCCTCTGCACAGGCGATTGCCTGCGCGGCAAAGGCTTCCATGATCTCGGCGACGGCGATCGCCTCCGGAGCAACCCGCTGCCCTGCGAGAAGCTTTTTGGCCGCGCGGATCGGCGCGGCGCCGGGCATTGCCGGATCGTCACCGCATCGGGTTGCGGCCATGATCCGCAACGGCCGCCCCACATTGAGACGCCGCAGCATCGTTTCGGACACCACCAGCAGGGCGGCGGCGGCGTCGGCCTCGACCGCGACTGTCGCGCGCGTCACGCCGGACACCTCATCGCCTGCGATCGGCGGCAAACGCGAACACAGCGCTTCGGTCAGCGCACGGGGAAAGGCATCGCGCGACAATCCCGCCAGCGGCACGATCTCGCCGGAGCCGGGAGGATTTTCGATCGCCTTACGGTGGCTTGCGATCGCGAACGCATCCTGCCTCGTCCGCGAGATGCCGAATGTTTCGGCGAGCACCGCGGCGGCGGCGATCATATCCGGATCGCGCTCGGGCCACGGCGCGAAGGGCGGCCTGTCATACGGCTGCGGGGCCTCGCCGGCATGGCGCGGCCGTCGCGCACGCAGTGGCGCGCGGCTGAAACTTTCGACGCCTCCCGCGATGACAGCATCCGCGCCACCGCTGGTGACCCGGTCCGCAGCCATCATGATCGCATCGAGCCCGCCGCAGCATTGACTGTCGATGGTCAGTGCCGGAACACGATCCGGCAGTCCCGCGCGCAGTGCGGCAAGCCGCACCGGATTGCCGCCGCCATACAGCGCGTTGCCGAAGATCACGTCATCGATCGCATCCGGCGCAATGCCGCAATCGGACAAGACGGCACGGATCGGCGCTTCGCCGAGTTCGTCGGCTTCCACCGCCTTGAACGCACCGTTGCGCGGCGCGACGCCGGTGCGGCGCGCGGCGACGAGATAAGCGGCGGTCACGGGAGCGCCTCGCACACGTCGCTGTCCCAAATGCTGCGCAGCGCCTGAAAATCGTTTTTGCCGGACGACGTCAACGGCCACTTCGGCGGCAGCGCGAACCGGCGCGGTATCTTGTAGGACGGTAGACGGCTGCGGGCATGGCCGATCAGGTCGGACGAAGCAACGGACATCTCCGGATGGAGTTTGAGCAGCGCCAGAAGCCGCTCGCCCCGGCGATCATCGTCGACGCCCAGCACCGCCGCCGCCGTCACCGCGGGGTGGCTCTCAAGCACGCGCTCGATCTCTTCCGGATGCACGTTCTTGCCGGACGTAATGATCATCCGGCTGGCGCGGCCAACAAGCCGGAGATAGCCGCGTTCATCGAGAACGCCGATGTCACCGACGGACACCGCGTCACCATCGCGCAAGAGCGCCGTTGTATTCCCACAGGCGTAGTCGATGAAAACGAAGGGACTGGCCACGAACACCTGCCCGGCCTCACCCGACGGCAGTCGGCGCCCGAGATGGTCCCGGATCGAGAGATCGACGCCGGAAAATGCCCGCCCGACCGAATCGGGCGGCACATCCTCATCATCCTTCACAACCGTAACGAAACTCAATTCGGAAGCACCGTAGAATTCGGCGAAACGCGCGCTTGGGAAATGGTCCCGCAAATCGTCCATCGCGCGGCCCTGCCATTTCGCGCCTGACGACAGAATCCAGCGCATCGTCGCGAATGGTGGCGCGCTATCACGCATGGCCGCGTCGACGATCATTTCAAGCTGTGTCGGCACGCCATAGAGCACGCTTGCCTGATGCGTCGCAATCAGCCGGCAGACCAGATTGGGGCGAAACTGCCGGCAAAGGATGACGGTCGCACCGACGTACAATCCATGCGCAAGCCCGTAAAGAAACAGCGAGTGCGTCAGCGCGCCGGGGGCGAGCACGACATCATCCGCGTTTATATCGAACTCGCGGTCCCCTGCCCGAAAGCTCTCGACCCACGACGAATGGTGGCGTCGATATCCTTTCGGCAGACCTGTCGAGCCCGACGTGAACCCGACATAGAACGGCGTCAACGGATCGGGCTGCGGCACCGACTGGAACGAGGATTTCGCCCCGATTGCATCCGCAACAGTCTCGAACGGACCGTGGGCATCAATCACGGCCAGTGCACCCGCCCCACCGGCCAGCGCCGGATCATGACTGACCACGAGACCCGGCGAGAGCTCCCTGAGCGCAAGCCGCGTCGTCTCGACCGGCCAATTGGGGTCGAGGACCTGCGCCTCCCGCCCCCCGCGCGCGGCGGCAAGAAACAGCAGCGCCAGCGCCGGACCGTTCGGCAAATGCAAGGCAACGCCACGTCCCGCCGGAACGACAGCCGCAAGGTGAGCGGCGAGACGATCCACGGCCAGATCGAGCTCCCACCAGGTAATCGCGTGGCGATCGCAAATCACCGCGATGCGGTCGGGGCTCGCGCGCGCATGTCTCGGAAGCGTTGCCGTGATGGTTGGGTGATCGGTCACGTCCGGCTCGCGATCGCAGCCGGATAGCCACGATACGAAGCCTCTGCGACGAAGGCCGTCGCCAATGCCTTCAGAAGATCGCCCGGCACGAAGACGGCCGTGGCGACAAGCACCTGCAGCAGGCTCATCCGCGCCATCACCATCAAGCCGAAAACACCGCAAGCGTATTCCACCACAATCCCGCCCACGACCGCGGCAACGAGCGCTGCGGCGAACACTGGCAGGGCCTTCAACCGCTCCATCGCGAGACCCGCGACAAATGCCGCGGGAATAAAGCCGAGCAGGAAGCCGACCGACGGTCCGAACAGCACACCGAGCCCGCCGCGACCACCCGACAGCAACGGTGCGCCGAGCAACACCACGAACAGGAACAGCAGCACCGCCAGTGCGCCGTGGCGCGGACCGAGGATAATTCCAGCCAGCATGACTCCAAGGGTCTGCGCCGTGATCGGCACGCCCATGGCGATCGGCAACATCACTCCGGGGAGCATTCCCAGCACACCGATGACGGCCGCCATCAGGGCAATACGGACAATGGCTCGCGATTCCACGTGATCTCTCCTACGATAGCTTCCGTTGACGATCGGCGGCAGCCGTATCGAAGCCCCTTGCATCGAGCGATTCCGCGACCCGATCGGCGAGTTGCAAAATATCGGCAAGGAAGACAGCCACCAGCCGCACCGGAACGCGACGGTGGGTTCGCGCCTTCCAGGCCTCCTCGCGGGCACGCCATCGCGTCAGCAGAACCGGGACAAAGCGCAAGACGAGCGCCACCGCAAGCGCCATCTTGCGCGGATTGACGCCAAGCGGACGAAGCAGGCTGAAGAACGGCGCGAGCACGTCCATCAACGCGGTCATCGTGGTGGTCATGCTGACGAGATCGGCGAGCAAAAGCATTGTCAGCAACCGCAGGCTGACGACAGCCCCCGCGTGCCAGCCGCCTGAGAACGCCTGAACGCCGCCGATGATGAGAAGCAGCGGCACCAGGGGCCGCAGCAATGCCAGCCGCGCGAGCCCCGGGCGCCCGAAGCCTGCATAGGTTGCAAGAACGAGCGTCAACACGCCCGCCAATATCCGCCAGTCATCGACCGGCAGCAGCACAAGGCTGAACAGCGCAAGGCCCGCAAGCTTGACGCCAGCGGGCACGCGATGCAGCCACGTCTTTGGCGCGAGGCCGTCGGTCATCATACCGTGGCGAGATCCGCTTCAGCGGCCATCGCTGCATGCTCACGATAGGCCGGCAGCACATCGGCAGGTGAACCATCCTCGCGAATGCAGCCCGCGTCCAGCCAGATCACCCGATCGAACTGCGCGAGCAGGTCGAGATCATGGGACGCCATCACGATCTGCTGCGGCAACCTCATGATCTTGCGGGAAAGCACCAGCCGGGTCGGAAGATCGAGGCTCGAGAAGGGTTCGTCCATCAGCAGGATCGACGGCTCGGTGGCGAGCACCGCCAGAATGCAGACAAGCTGCTTCTGGCCTCCGGACAGCTCATTGACATTGCGATCGACCCATCCGGTGCAGCCGTGCTGCTCCAGCAGCGTCAGCGCTTGATTTCGCGCCTGCCGGGCGGGCATCCCGCGTTCGGTCAGTCCGAATGCGATCTCCTCGCCGACCGTCGGGAAAATAAGCTGATGGTCCGGGTTCTGAAATACGAAACCGACCTGCGCCGGCAGTTCCTTACGATGACGCGCCGTATCGAGCCCCGCCACGACAATCCGTCCACTGCTCGGCAAGAGAAGCCCGTTGATCAGGCGGAGCATCGTGCTCTTGCCGGATCCGTTGTCGCCGATCACGCCGATGCGCTGCGCATCAAGGCGAAGCGCCGGGATCGAAAGAAGCTGGCGGCTTCCGCGTCGTACTTCCGCGCGTTCAAAAACTATCTTGCTGGCAGAAGCCAGTTCATCGCCTCTGGCTATGGCGGGAAGTTCTCGCAAAACACTAGACATGCACCTGACCATCAAGGGACTCCATGCCCATTTTCCTTGGGACACGGGTCGGGATAATCAGCGCACTATAGTCACTTGAGACGGCCATCACCACCACTGGTCAGGACAGCATTCCCATTGCTGCATCCCCAGCACGTTGGCCATATCCGGATCGCCCAGTCCGATCAGAACGTACGTCCTGGAGGCCTGTAGCACCCGGACGGTGAGAACGACCAAAATCGGCCAAAAATAGTTCCGGCGCGAACGCCGGCAAAATGTCCCTCCCCGCTGGTGCGAACGCGGCTACCTGAGAGCCTCCGTCGAGACAACATGACTGCCGAGGCGCAACTCTTCATGCGACATCCCGAGGGCAAGGCCCACCAGTTGCGGGAGATGAAGAACCGGCATGTCCAGCTTGGTGCCGGCATCCTTCTCAATTTCCTTCTGGAAACTATCCAGCACGGTATGGCACAGCGGGCATGGCGTCACCATCGCGTCTGCACCGTTGGTTTTCGCCGACTGGATGTGCTGGCCCGTCAGCTTGATCGAAATGCGTTCGTCATGAGCGGCGGTATGAAAACCACAGCACTCCGTTCGGCCGGTATAATCGACCGGCTTGCAGCCAAGTAACATGGAGAGCTGCTCGAGCGATTGATTATTGCGGGAATCTATGAAGCCGTATTTGCCCGGCGGTCGCGTAATGTGGCAACCATAAAAAGCCGCGACCGACAGTCCGGTCAGAGGGTTGACCACGAGTTCGCGAAGGCGCTCGGCGCCGATGTCTTCAAACAACACCCACAAGAAATGGGTGACGCGGGTCGTGCCTTTATATTCAAGGCCTTCCTCGGCGAGCCGCAAATTCACCTGCCGGGCAAGATCTGCGTCCTCTGCGAAAATCGCGTTGGCGTCGATAAGGTTAAGTGTGCAGGTATTGCAGATCGTCATCAGCGGCAATTGATCCCGCTCGGCGAGTGCGAGGATGCGCACATTGAGCGCAAGGAATCCGACAGGGTCGATTGCCCTGATCTCGCGGGCTCCTGTGCAGGTAGCCGACTCGAGCTCAGTGAGCTGCAAATCAAGCGCGACCGCAACCTTACGCATTGCCACGTTAAGTTCGGCACAAGTGCTTTTCGCCGAACAGCCGGGATAATAGGCGAATTTCATGATGCAGCCTTCTATCGATCGAGGATACGGGACGCCGCGTTCGCTGCGCTCCCGTTTTTCCCGAATAAAGTTTTGAGTGGATTGATCTTGCCGCGAAGCAGAAGCCGCAACGCACGCCCGACCTGCAGCAACACTTTCGCGCCCTGAACCCGCATCACAAGTTCGCTCGGGTCGATCCGTCCTCGTGAGGCGATAATTGCCCGAAACACGATCGAATGCCGCGCGGCGTGAGGAACCAGGACAGCGGTCTTCGCCTTCAAAGGCTCGATGATCCGGGTCACGATCGGAATCTTGGCGGGGCAGACTTCCTCACATTTATAGCAGGACACGCAGTTGAAAATTCCGGCATGTTCGAGCGCGCTCGCTACTTTCTTCGGGTCGTTCCGAACATCGAGGGCTGTTTGCGCCAGTTGGACCAGCGGCGCCGGTCCCGCAAAATCCGTGAGATCGCCGAGGCCGACGACGGGACAGGCCGAAAAGCACGACATACAGCTAATGCAATCCAAGGCTTTGGACGCATTCTTCATGTCCTTGTGCGACAGCGGTTCAGGAAAGCCGGCATAGTCAGACGAGCGTTCAAGCCAGGGCTCGAATTTCGCGACACGCGCCTCATACGGCGACCGGTCCACCACCAGATCGCGGATGACCGGCAGATTGCGCAGCGGCTCGATCGTCATTTCGGGCTCGACGCTTTCCCAGCACGCCAGCACTTCCCGTCCGTTCATGCGGACGGCACAGGTGCCGCACATCTTGGATCCACATAGCCAGCGGTAGGCCAGATCGGTCGCGAAATGCTCCGCGACATAGTTGAGCGCATCCAGAACGCGCATCGAGGTATCGTAGGGAACCACAAAACTTTCAAAACCGGATTGATCGGCATGATCGGCATCGAACCGCAAAACGCGAATATGCACCGGATCGCCTGGCTGGAGCCGTGTGTTGCGCGCCAGCAACCCGTCGAAATTCTCGGCCTTGCCGATACTTCGCGCGTCGACCTGCACGTTCATCGCGCACCTCCAGACATCGACAGTGTTCGGCGCGCATTCACCACGGCACCGTCATGTTGTCGCGACGAGCGAAACCGGGTTGATAGAACGGCAGTTCGTAGGGACGTTGCTCGAATCGAAACCCATTGTCGGTCTTGACCATGATGTTGGCTGCCAGCCAGTTCTCATTGTCGGTTTCCGGGAAGTCCGTTCGCATGAACGGACCCCGGCTCTCGCGGCGCTCAATCGACGAATGGATAACCAGCTCCGCGGCGTCGATCATGTTGTGAACGTCGATCACGTCCAGCCATTCATAGTTCGCGACCCTCGTCCGGTTCTTGATCTTCATGTTGGGCAGCACCGACGTGCGAAGGCGATCGAGATCCTCCAGTGCACCGGTGAGGCCGGCGAGATTTTTCTCGACACCCACCTTCTCCCACATGATGCGGCGGATCTGCTCCTTGACGGCAACCGGCGAAAATCCGTCACCGGGCATTGCCAGCAAGGCCTCAATGCGCAGCCGCTCCGCTTCGACCTGGTCTTCCGGAAGCGTTGCGGGTTGAAGCTGGTCGAGATCGGCGGCAATGCCGTCCGCAACCGTCTTTCCGTCGAATGTGACCAGCGCGATCAGTCCGTTGCTGTGTCCGCTAACGCCACCTGCGACGTAGAGCCCGGGCACCGAAGAACGCATGTTCGAATTATCGACCAGAATTCCGCCCTGCCGGTAATGCGCTGTGACGGCAGTTTCGATCGGTCCGTTTTTGGGCTCCCGGCCAAGCTGATAGAACGGCTTGCCATAGGTCGTGTAGGCATCGATCTCCTTGGAATCGACGTGATCGAAACCGGCGAAATAGCCGCCATCGTAACGCGCCTTGCCTGCGTGCACCTGCTTCACCAGCGCCTTGAGCTGAACGGTGTAAGGCGCAAACGCCATCGGATCGTCGACCTGCTGATTGAAGAATTCCTCACCGGAGGAATTCACCATGCGCGCCGAGTGATCCGAACCAAGCACGGGGTTGGGATATATCTGGATGCGTTGCCAGGTCGGTGGATGGGCAACATCGTTGGTGTGCCACCACTGCATCTCGAGATTGACGAGACTGGCCCCGGCCCGCCATGCCATTGCGATGCCGTCGCCTGACATCTCGCGCGTACCTGTCGATCGCATATGCAGACGGTCTGAATAACCGGTGGCCAGGACGACGGCACGCCCCAGCACGACGGAGTATTCGCCCGTCATGCAATTGACCGCGAAGACCCCACACACGCTGCCGTCAGAACGCCGCAGCAACGATGTGACCGACGTTTCTTCGAGCCTGCGGATACCGGCTTTCATCACCTGCTTGCGGCGCAGATCCATGAACGGAACGCCCGAATTGCCCTGCGTGTTCGCCGCAACGCTTCGGATCTTTCCGGGATTGGTCACCACGTTGCCGTCGTCGTCGCGGCGAAAATAGAGACCGGCCTCCTCAAGCTCGGGATAGTAGACGTTCTCGATCCACTGACCGCAGCGTTTAGCCCATTTCTGGTCGATCAGAAACTGGTTGTGATACCTGATCAGAAATTCCGCCGTGTTACTTGCCTGTTCCGGCGTGTTGCCGAGCAATCCACCACCGATGACGAGATTTCCGGCGAAAAGAGACGCGCCGCTTTTGCCAACGAGACCCTTGCAGACGATGACCGACTGGATTTTCTTCCGGGACAATTCGAGCGCTGCATAGCAACCGGCGGCGCCACCACCCACAACGACAACATCGGTTGTTATGATCTGCATGGATCAGGTCTCTTGCTGCGCCTGAGCGGTAAACTCGTATCGCCCCGGACCCTCGCCCCGTGACAAGGTTGATGATCAGAACGGCCAGCCCTGTGCAAAACCTAGTGTGGTATAGCGAGCGCCGCATTAGGCGTTTATGCACCCGCCAGTGCTCGCTTGCGACCGGCCGCACAAGCCATTTGCGTTGATCAACGCGCCCGCCCGCGACAATTCGCGCGCCCGATCGGCCTGCAGCAATATTCTTTGTAAATTTCGTATGTTACGCATATCCGGCGAGGAGGAATTAAGATGTCGAAGCTGGAAAGGCTGGCCTGGGACGACCTGCGGGTCGTCCTCGAAGTCGCGCGACAGGGCAGCATTTATGCCGCCGCAAAAATTCTCAAGGTCGACCACTCGACGGTCACCCGGCGCGTCGCACAAGTCGAACTCATCCTCGAGCAACGGCTTTTTGACCGGTCCAATCGCGGCATCCGGCCACGCCCGGAAACCGAGCAGCTTTTTGAGCATATCCGTCAGATGGAGGTGCATGCCGCTGCCTTGAACGAGGAACTCGGGCGGACCATCGGAACGCAGACCCGAACCATTCGGGTCGCAACGATGGAAGGACTGGCAAGTGGATATCTCGCCCGGCGGATTCAGGAGATCACGATGGATGACGCCGGCATCCGCATCGAATTGTTCAGCAACCCGCACATCGTCGACCTCCTGAAGAAAGAGACCGACATCTTCCTCAGTTTTTTCGATCCATTGATTCCCGGCCTCATCAGCCAGCAGATCGGCGAAACCGCAATCTACCTTTATGGTTCGAAACGTTATTGCGCGAATCATGGCCTGCCGAAATCCCGCGATGAACTCGAGTCGCATCGCTACGTCGGTTACATTCCCGAAATGATCACCATCGAATCCGTCAGATGGCTGGAGCAGCTCGTTCCTAATGCGAACCTGGTATTTTGCAGCAACAGCGTGATCGCCCAGCGCAATGCCGCGATCGCCGGCGCCGGGTTGGTCGTTCTTCCGACATTTGTCGGCGAAGAGGCCGGGCTGTTTCGGGTTTTACCCGATCAGATCCGCAGCCTGCGTCCGGTCTGGATGTCGGTGGGGCGCGATCAGCATGTTTTGAAAACCATCAGCCGCTCGGCCAAAGCAATTGCCCGCATCTTCGCCGCAGATGAAAAGTTCCTGCTCGGAGAATCACCGTCGCTTGAAGAGCCCTCCGTTACGATTCCGGCCGTGAAATTCTGACACCACGCTCGGGTAACCGGCACCGTTATGCCGATTACCCAGCGCGCCTGACGCATCACACCGGCATTGCCGACAGATTATGGCGGACCGGCATGTTCTTCAGCAGGTCCTCCTTCGGCACGCGCTTCTGGAGCGCCAGCTTGCCATTCACCACGCGGCTAATATAGCAATCCATGATGCCGACATGATCTTCCTTGCGGATCATCTTGTCGCCCTGCGGATGCCCAAGCGAGTTCTTCATCTCCATGCCTTCAAGCGCCTGGATGACACCCTCGACATCCTTTCGTGTCTTGTAGCCGGCCTTCTCGATCGCCTGCTTGAGCGCGAACAGATCTTCCCAGGCCTGCCAGCAATGGCTCTTGTCCATCACCGCCTGACCACCAATCAGGCGGGCGTCCATATCGTCGATATTGAGCCGCTTGTTGAATTCCTTGTGGTATTCGTCGTTCTTGGACGAAAGCATGCGCGGGAAGTTCTCGAAAAAGTAGACGCCTTCCGCGGCGCCCTGGATATCGTCCGGAGCGATCGACTCGATGCTCGCGGACGATGAAAACATCTTCATCTTCTTGTCGAGACCCATGCTCTTGGCCTGCGTGTAGAAGCCAAGCGATAGCGAGCCGATAAAGGCCGGCAACAGCACTTCGGTGTCGGCCGAAATCTGCGCCAGATAAGGCACGAAGTCCTTGGTATCGAGCGGCACAGCGATGCTGTTGATGATCTTGCCGCCCGCCTTTTCGATGAAGGCGCGCGATTCCTGGTTGGTGCTCTGCCCCCAGGCGTAATCGGCATAAATGATCGACCAGGCCTTGCCGAAGTTTTCGACGCACCACGGCATGCTTGCCGCGGCGATCGAGTAAGTGTCCGTACCAGTGCGGAACGAATAGCGCGTGCCTTTCGATCCCGTTGCCTCGGTCGCCTCGCCGGTCGAAAAGTAAATTGTCTTCAATTCGGACGCGATCGGGATCGCCGCGAGCATCACCCCGGAGTGGACCGATCCAATGACGAACTCGGCATTGGCGCGCTGGATCAGGTTCCTGAGCTTTCGTGCGCCGCTCGCGGGATTGGATTCCGTATCTTCGGTGGCCAGTACGACCTTACGGCCGGCGATGCCGCCACCCTGATTGATGATATCAGCGGCGGCGCGCGCCGCCTTGTCATGCCACACACCCCACGACGATATCACCCCCGTCATATCGCAATGGTGGCCAATCACGAGCGGTCCCGAGGACTGCGCAAAGGCATCCCTCATGATGGTCAGATTAGCGGTACCAGCCGCAGCTCCCCCCGCGAGAGCACATCCGAGAAAGCTGCGGCGCGACAATTTCTTGGCCATGATATTCTCTCCTTGGAAGCCGGGATTAACGCGATAAACCAAGATAGCGATGCACAATCGAGGTCTGCGATTTCAATTCATGCGACGTGCCGGAATAGACCACGGTGCCCTTCTCCATCAGGAACACCCGCGGGCAAAGTTTGAGCGCGGTTTCAACGTTTTGCTCGACGAGCAAGATCGACACCCCACCCTGGTTGATGCGGTAGATTTCGCGACGAATCTGCGACACCAGCAGCGGCATGATGCCTTCCGTCGGTTCGTCGAGAATGATGAGTTTTGGGCGCATCATCAGGCAGCGGGCGATGGCCAGCATCTGCTGTTCGCCACCGGACAGCGTGTTTCCAGATTGCTTCAGCCGCTCTTTCAGGCGCGGAAAGCAGGTGAAGACGTAATCTTCCCGCTCAAGGTCGCGCTTGCCGGGTAGCCCGATGCACAGATTCTCAAACACCGAGAGATTGGGAAATATGCCGCGGCCCTGCGGGACGTATCCAATTCCCGTACGCGGCACCTTGTGCGGCGCCAGACGCGCCAGATCGACGCCGTCGAATTCAATCGATCCGCCGCTTTTGGGCGCGAGCCCCATGATCGCGCGGAGCGTCGTGGTTTTTCCGACGCCGTTACGCCCCAGCAGCGCGGCCGACTCGCCAGGCTTGATATCAAGATTCACGCCCTGAAGAATGTGCAACTTACCGATATGAACGTGAACATTCTGGAGGCTAAGCATTTTCGGCCTCCTCGATGTAGTCTTCATCTTCGGGTCGACCAAGATAGGCTTCGCGAACACGCTCGTTGTTCGCAACTTCTTCGGGGCTGCCGGTCATGAGGATGGCGCCTTGCGCCAGAACGGTGATGTCATCGGCAATGCCGAACACCACCTCCATGTCGTGTTCGATAATGATGATGTCGATCTTGCGCGCAAGTTCACGGATTTTGGCAACGGCGCGCTCGGTCTCCGCCGGGCTCATCCCGCATATCGGTTCATCGAGCAGCAAAAGACGTGGATCCGAAATCAACGCCATGCCGATCTCCAGCATGGCGACGTCGCCGTAGGATAGCGTTCCCGCAATGCGATGGGCGAGTCCGGTCATCCCAACCTGCTCCAGCGTGTAGTCAACGCGCTCGCGCGTCTCCCGGTCACGCGACGCCGGACGAAATGGATGCAAAAATCGCCGCGTCGCTTGCCGCGTGATCCACAGGTTTTCCATGACACTCAGTTGGTTGAACACGCTCTTGATCTGCATCGTCCGCTTGATGCCAAGCCGGCTGATCTCGTGCGGACGCAAGCCGGTAATGTCGCGACCGTGAAAGAAGACGCGACCACTATCGGCTTTCAGCAGGCCGGAAATCAGATTGAAAAGTGTGGTCTTGCCGGCGCCGTTCGGACCGATGATCGCCTGCAGGCGGCCGCTGGGCAGATTGAGGCTAAGATTGTCCGTGGCGATTAAGCCACCGAATCTCTTGGTGAGGTTTTCGGTTCTAAGGATCGCTTCGCTCATGACTCGATCCGTAATTTGGCCGGAGCAGGACGATCCATGCGCGGCGCGGTGATGCGATCAAGGCCGTCGCGCCAAAGCCCGACGATGCCCTTCGGCGCCAGGATGACGGCGAGGATCGCCAGCACACCCACGATCAGCGAGTGATGCTCCCAGTGCGTCGAAACCACCTCGCGAATAATGATAAACAGCGTCGTGCCGACCACCGGGCCGAACAGCGTTCCGGCGCCGCCGACAATGGTCCACACCAATCCCTCGCCGGAGACGTGGTAGAACATGTAGGACGCCGAGGCGTAACGGCCGAAGAAGGCAAACAACGCGCCGGCAACACCGGCCAGAAAGCCGGCCATGACAAAGGCGGTCAGACGCACCAGATAGACGTTGAGGCCGACCAGCGACGCCCTCACATCGTTCTCCCGCACGGCCATGAATGCCTTGCCGAGCGAACTGCCGATAACGAGGTGCATCAAGTAGAAGCAAATCGCCACGGTCGCGAGAATGAAGAAATACTGAAAGTTCGGATCGGCGAAACTCCACTGCGCGGAGCCGAACGAAAACGTCGGCGGCAGGACGAAGTTGATGCCGTCATCGCCGCCGGTAAGCCATTTCATGCTCACCGCAAGGAAATAGAAAATCAGCGAAAAGACGACCGTAATAATCGCAAAATAATGCCAGGTCAGACGGACGGCAAAAATGCCCGCGATCAGCGCCATGGCCATCGAAGCAAAGATTCCCAGGCCGAAGGCCGGCCAGAACGACAGGCCGAGATGATCGATGCCAATGCCGACACCGTACATGCCGAAGCCGAAGAACAGCGCCTGCCCGAACGACAACAATCCGACATAGCCGAACAGAAGGTTGGTGCTGGCCGCAAACAGCGACCATATCAATATCTCGGCAATAACGCTGACCCAGAAGCTGTTGATCAGCATCGGGACCGTCCATGGCACCGTCAGCAAGAACACGGCGCTGACGAGCATGACGACACGCTCGATCCAGACGCGGCGATTGGTTGACGGCGTCACTTGGCGAACCCCTTGAACAAGCCTTGCGGGCGCAGCAGCAATACCGCGCTCATCAGCACCAGCGACGAAATCCGGGCGACGGTGGGATTGGCGACGCTCTGAATGACGCCTTCCATCAACGCCAGAAGAATGGCCGCCGCGGCAGTGCCCGGCAGATTTCCCAGACCGCCGATGATGACGGCGATGAAACAAACCGGCAGCAGGTCGACGCCGCCGCGGAAATCAACCGTCGTAATCGGCGCGGCAACGACGCCGCCGAATCCGGCAAGCGCAAAACCGATGGCAAACGTCATGACGTAGACAAGCTTTGCAGGGATGCCCATCGCGGTCGCCGTTTCGCGATCATGCCGCACCGCGCGCATCCACGTTCCTATTTTGGTGTAGTTCAGGAATAAGAAGAACGCGGCCAGCGCAGCGATCGAGAAGCCGGCGGCATAGAGCCGGTAGATGTCGTACTGGATGCCAAACAACGGCATGGTGCCTTCCACCGGCGGCAGAATGCGGCGCGGCGTCGCACCGAACGTCATACGCACGACTTCCTGGAGGATCAGCGACACACCGAACGTCGCAACGATCGACAACGCGGCGGCACCGCGGATCGGCTGAATGACAATGCGCTGGATCAGCGCGCCGAGAATGAGGCAGATCAGCGGGACGAGGAGAAATCCGATCCAGAAATTTCCAGTCGCCTCCAGCACGAACCAGGCCAGCACGGTCCCGACCATAAAAAAATCGCCGTGCGCGATGTTGATGATGTCCAGCAGTCCAAAGATAACCGAAAGGCCAAGCGCGATGAGCGCGATAATCAGGCCCCAGATCAATCCGTTCAGGGATAGCAGCAGCAGTGTGTCGACCATGGCTGAATGCGACCCGTGCACGAATGAAAACCAATCTCTCCCGGCAGGAGCGCCGGCCGAAAAATAGTAACCGCGCCAAGCGAGGGAGAATGCTTCTTCAAATCCCGCAACCGCTCGCCGCCACATTCCCGGAGCGCGGACCTGAAACACGCAACCTCAACTAAGTCAGTCAGGCGACCACTTGTTTGCGCAGCCAGCAATCCATTTTTTTGCACTACGTTGTGCGGAATTGTCTCGCTGCTTGGTCTTAAACGAGTGCGATGCACCAAATCAGCGATGACCGCGCGACAATGACAATGTTGGGGGAGAATTGTCGGCCGCTAATCGCGGTCGCTGTCGACGCATCGCACAAAAGTGCGGCTTCATATCGCAGGTAGCAGACTAAGGACCAAGTTCGAAAAGGTTTTGCGGAATTCGTTGCACGCATAAGATGCGGGTAAATATCAGGCCCGCTCAGAACTTCGCCTTGGTGATCCCGCACGGCGACTGATCCGCCTTGGTGAGACTCCCCTGTCCGCGACGTTGATCGCGGTTGCCACCCTCCTCATCCAGGCGGCGGAAGGTGTCGTTAAACCGGATCCACGCGCCAATCAGATCGTCCTGGGTATCTTGGCGGACCGATCGCGGACGAACTGGATGATGCGGCTCTTGTTCCTGTCGATCTCTTCATCCCGCGCAATCACTGCCAGTACCGCTGTGAGCTGGTCCTTCCGGCCAAAAAACGGGATCGCTATTGCACAGACCTGGGGGGTCAAATGCCCCCGGTTGATGGCGAAATGCGTGGACCTGATTTCGTCAAGCGCAGTCTTGAGAGCCTTACGATTGCGAACAATCGAGCCGGCACGGTCACTCGCGGCAAAAGCTTCGTCGATGAGCGGCCGGGTGATGACCGCCGGCATCAGTGCACAGAACACCAATCCGGTCGCGGTCGCCAGGGTCGGAAGCACAGCACCGACTTTCATGGTCATGATGACCGGCTGGCTGCTGTCCTCGACGTGCACGATGGTTGGGCCCTTGTTGCCCCATACCGAAAGTGCAACCGACTGATCGATCTCGTCGCGCAGCTCGCGCTGCACCCGGATCGCTGCCTGCAACGGATCGTGGGCCGCGATGGCCCGCAGGCCGATTTCGAATGCGATACGGCCGAGCGTATAGTGCCGGGTTGCGGTATCCTGCTCGATCAAGCCGCCACGAACCATGCTGTCGAGATAGCGATGGACCTTGCTCGGCGGCATCCGCACCGCCTTGGCCAAATCCTTCAGGGCAAGGCGCGGGCCTTCGTTCGAAAACGCCTCGACGATGCGACAAGCAACGTCGACGGACTTCACCCCTGAATAGCGATCGGACATTGGGCGGGTTCGGTTTGCCTTCTTCACGCGATGCAACCCCGTCAGCCTAGCGCAAACCGCAACGCGACCCAACTCCGAACAACGTCAGGGACCGGCGTCAGTGACGCCGGCCCCTGTTTTCAATGTGCCGTCAGTAGGGTTTCCGCATCATTCCGACGCAGATTGCGCTCACAATGCCGGCCGCCAGCATATATGTCGCGATCAGCCACGGCGTGTTGCCGCCGTATGCGAACAAGGCGGTCGCCACCAGCGGTGTGAGCGAAACCGAAATGATCGCCCCAATCTGGTAGATGATGGAAATGCCGGTGAAACGGACGGGCGTATCGAACATTTCGCAGAAGATCGCCGCCTGCGGCCCGTAGACCGGGGCGTAGATGATGCCGAGCGCGAAAACGATCGCGGCCGACGCCCAGAAACTGCTGCCGGAATACTGCATCAGCCAAAGCATCGGGAAGCCCGCGATTCCGCAGATCAACGAGAACCAGATGTAAAGCTTACGCTTGCCCACCCGGTCGGCCCAGATCGATGCGAACGGAATCGTGACCGCCAGCGCCAGCGCGGCCACGGTGATGGCGGTAAGAACCGTCGTACGCGGCATCTTGGCGGCATTAACCAGAAAGCCGACACTGAAGATGGCGTAGATGGCGAACACGATGCCATCGATCAGGCGAGCGCCCCAACCAAGCACAATATCGCGCTTGTAGTCACGCAGGACGTCCAGGATGGGCGCCTTGGCGATCTTCATGCCCTCCTTGGCGCGCAGGAACTCCGGCGTTTCAAGAATCCTGAGCCGGATGAACATGCCGACCGCCAATAGGAATACGCTGAGCAGAAACGCAATGCGCCAGCCCCATGCCAGAAATGCGGCGTCGTCCATGGCGAGCGACAACAACGTGATGACGCCGGACGCGAGACACAAGCCGACCGCCAGCCCGATTTGCGGATAACAGGCGTATTGCGCACGCGTATTCCGATCCGAATACTCGAATGCCATCAGAACGGCGCCACCCCACTCGCCTCCCATCGCGAGACCTTGAACAACGCGGAGCAACAACAGCAGCACCGGCGCGGCAATACCGATTTGGGCGTACGTCGGTAACAAGCCGATCAGAAAGGTTGCCACGCCCATCAATGACAGCGTGAGAACCAGCAGCGGCTTGCGGCCAATCCGATCACCGAAATGTCCGATAATGATGCCGCCGATCGGCCTCACAACGAAACCGACGGCGAATGTCGCATATGCCAGCATCACCGATACCACCGGGTCGCCGGCCGGAAAGAACAGCTTGTTGAAAACGATGGCACTCAGCGTCCCGTAAATGAAAAAATCATACCATTCGATCGCCGTTCCGATCAGGCTTGCAAAGGCAACCGTCTTGACAGATTGGATACTCGCATTGTCTTGCGTCGCAGCATAAGTCGACATGTTTGTCCCCCCGTTCATAACCCATGCATCGTTGCTATCGTCTGTCCACGGCGTGGACTTTCCGTTCGATCGTGTTTCCCTGCGGCCCGATATTGAGGTTTTCGCTTCTCGTGTTCGGCGTGTCCCCGCCGGATTCAGTTTCGGTTACATCGCCATGCAGCCGCACTGCTGACTGCGGCGTACGGTTGACGCTCAGCTCGAAAATATCGAAGCGGTTATAGTGGCCGATGATGTCATGATACTGCTTGGGCTCGATACAACGGTCGAGATCGAGTTCGGCGTAGACGATCCCCTCATCGTCGATCAGCGGCTCGGTGATCAGTCGGCCATCCGGACCGTAAATTCCCGAGAACGCAGCCGGCGTTCCTGACAGCATCGCACGCATCGGCTCGTCGAGCGCCAGCATGTCGACGATCTCCGGTGACATCGCCGAACACGACACGATGGTGAACACCTTGCCTTCGAAGGAATGTGCACCGGCGCGAATCTGAATCGCCGTCGGCATGTCGTAATCCTTCACGAACGGAAAGCCAATGTAGTTGGCGATGTGAATCATTTCTCCCTGTGCCAGCAACGAAAAACGCGCGAGAGTATTGGTGTTTTCGCCGCACGCGAGCATTCCTACGCGGCCAAGCTCGGTGTCGTAGACGCGGATGCTGCTGCCGTCACCGCTCGCCCATGTCAGCTTTTCGGCAAATGTCGGTACGAGCTTGCGGTGCTTGCCGATCACACTTCCCTGCGGCGAGATCATGATATTGGTGTTGTACAGCGTCGCTGTGCTGATCGGGCTTCGCTCGTTGATGCCGATAACGACATAGGCGTCTGCCGCACGCGCCGCACCGCAGAGGGTAGCGATCTCCGGGCCGTCCATCTCGACCGAACTCAGGCACAGCTTCTTGAACCATTCGCTGCCTTGCAGCGGCGTCATGCACCAGTTCCAATAGGGATAGCCCGGTATGAAGACTTCGGGGAAAACGACAAGGTTGGCGCCATTGCTCGACGCTTCCGCAATCAGACGACAGGCTTTCGCCACGCTCGCAGCACGATCTAGAAAGCAGGGAGCCGCCTGAACGGCGGCGGCCTTGAATTTCGGTAGGGTATCCATTGACGTCCTATCCTCTCAGTCTGGATGACGCCGGGAGCCTCCGCTAAGCCGCTACATAAGTCATGTGCAAATGCCGAAACGAATTACGCATGGCGTAATTTTCGCCATATTCCGATGAGTGCAATTCTGGAGCGCGAGGGCAGAGCTTGCCTGCCACAAGGGGACCCGATGCGCCCTTGGCCACTCCCTGAAAGGATCACGATCCAGTTCCGTAATCTCGACGAGGGTTTGACAGAATCCCGCGAGCAAGGGACCGATTGATGGTCACGACGGCTCGAAGCTCTATCCGGAATGGCGTGAAAGTGGCGCGCTCCGAGAGATTCGAACTCCCGACCCTCGGAATCGAAATCCGATGCTCTATCCAGCTGAGCTAGGAGCGCGTCCCCCGGGTTATCCATGAAAAGACAATGGTTTTCAACCACAGAGGTGGCTGCAAACCGCAGAACCAACCCGGACGTGCACACGGTTACAGTGACCGGCGACCTGTGCCGAACCGATTGGGGGCGCTACGATCAGGCACGGACCGCACGCATGTACCCCCATCAACCCGTATAAAGTCTTTTCACTTCGACGATAATTTTCCCGCTATCGACAAGCCGGTGCTGACCAATCGGCGAAAACCGCTCGCTGTCGCAAGAATCTTCACCTACTCTAGGTGGAATCGGGACGCTGAGGAGTTGTTACGGTGGTGGCCGTAGACTACGGGCGGGATGCTTTCGACTTCATCGATGGGCTGAACAGGCACACGACGGTTGTCGGCGTGATGGATGACGCGGAGCGCGCCTTCAATCGTTTCGGTTTTGAAACGATCATTGTCGCCGGGCTGCCCCTCAATCCGAACGGCGATTTTTCATCCCGGGTGATGGCGAAGCGATGGCCTGCCGGATGGTTCGATCTTTACACGCAAAATGACTACGAGCACGACGACCCCGTCGTCCGTCACTGCCGGCGAACGACCCAGCCCTTCGAATGGGCGGAAGCGCCTTACGACCGGATCAAAGAACCCCGTGCGGCGGAGGTCATGAATCGGGCCACAGATTTCCGGATGTCGAAGGGCTTCATCACGCCGATCCACGGTCTCGGCGGATTCAAGGCTGTCGTCTCCCTCGGCGGGCAGAACATCGATCTCAATCTTCGCAGCAAGCCCGCGCTGCACATCATGTCGCTCTACGCCTTTGAAGCCATATGCACGCTTATGGATTCACAACCCGCAACGAGTTACGGGCTGACTCCGCGCGAGCGTGAGACCCTGTCCTGGGCATCACAGGGCAAGACGGCTTACGAGATCGGCGCCATTCTTCATATCGGACAGCGCACTGTCGAAGAGCATCTCACGACGGCGGCCCGGAAACTCGGCGCCTCCAATCGCACTCACGCCGTCGCGATTGCGATCCGCAACCGGATCATCGTCCCATAGGACCCTCACGCGATTTTGGGCGGAACGATTTGCCCTGCCCGCGATTGATATCGGCGTTGGGTAGCAAGGAGTTGCGTTGTGTCGTGGGATCGCCGGTTCGGGAAGATGGAGGGTCTGCCCAACGGGCGGATCGGAGAAACGCCTCGACACCCCGGCAACGGCGCTAGATCTCCCGGAATCTCTCCCAAAGTAAAGTATGACGGCATGGAACAGCGCGTCGCCATGCGTGTGGTGATCGAGAGAGCTGTCGAGAGCGGCCCGGTGGAAGTCTCTCAGATCAGCAAAGTCCGCACCGTCCGGCGCAGCACCCCGTCGAAAGCCGGAAACAAGCCCACTCCTCCCGCGCCCAAAGGACGCAACGCGTGACCGAGGGGCAAGATTCACTCCTGAGCGAACCGATAACAGGCCGGAGTGCCGGAGTAATGACGTGAAGGATTCGGACACGTTCCGGCGCAACGCCGTGAACTGCATGCAGATGGCCGAAAGCGCCAAGGACGAGGCCTCGTTCAGGCGCTTCAAGCGCATGGAAGCGGCCTGGCTTGCGCTCGCCGAAGAGCAGGACTGGCTGGACGGGAACAAGCCTGCCGGTGAGCAGCAGCAATTCTCGATGCACGGCTGACCAGAAAAACCGCCCGGTACGCGGGTCGTTGATGGGGTCACTACGATGCGTGTCACCCCCTCTCCACTCCTCTCGGCTTAACTGAAACCCACCGCATATCCGTCATATCGGCTCCACACTTGACGGAGGCCTTCTTATGTATCATATGAAGTTACATGAGACGCGACGGCAGACTTTCAGCGACACTCCATGCCTTGCTTCATATGGCAGACCAGAGTCGGCCGATGACCTCGGCGGAACTCGCAACCTGCATGAACACCAACGCGGTCGTCGTTCGCCGCACCATGGCGGGCCTGCGCAAGGCCGGCTTCGTGCGCTCCGAAAAGGGCCATGGCGGTGGCTGGGAGATCGCCTGCGATCTCACCAAGGTGACGCTGAAGGATATCTATGAGGCGCTGGGCTCGCCGGCGTTGCTGGCGATCGGCATTCATCTCGAAGGCCCGCCCTGCCTCGTCGAACAGGCCGTTAATCAATCGCTGACCGGTGCGTTTCAGGAAGCCGAGGCCTTGCTGATCGGCCGTCTCGGCGACGTTACCCTCGCCGCGCTCACCGACGACTATCGCCGCCGCGCCGCAAAATTCAAGAACCACACATCGAGAGTACGCACATGACCTATGACGCCATCATCGTGGGCGGCAGTTATGCCGGCCTGTCCGCAGGACTGCAGCTCGCCCGCGCCCGCCGCTCCGTTCTGGTGATCGACGAAGGCCTGCGGCGCAATCGCTTCGCTGAAAGCTCTCACGGTTTCCTCGGCCAGGACGGCCGCGCGCCTGGTGCGATTACCGCAGAGGCCCGCGCGCAATTGCTGGTCTATCCGAGCGTCACCTGGCTTGCGCCCGCGCCGCCGCGTCGCGCAAGACCGCGGATGGATTTGCCGTCGAGGCCGCAAATGAAAGCCACCAAGCGCAGCGCCTGATTCTCGCCACCGGCGTTGGAGATCAGTTGCCGGACGTGCCGGGGCTTGCCGAGCGCTGGGGCAAGAGCGTGTTCCACTGCCCCTATTGTCACGGCTACGAATTGAGGCGCGGCCGCATCGGCGTCATCGCCTCGTCCGAATTGTCGATGCATCACGCCCTGATGTTACCGGACTGGGGCGAGACAACACTGTTCCTCAACGAGGCGTTCGTGCCCGACGACGGGCAGATGGCGCAACTGCGCAAGCGCGGCGTCACGCTGGAGCGCCAGCCGATTGCGCGGATCAGCGATCATGCGACGGTCGAACTGAGTGATGGGCGCGCCGTTGCGCTCGACGGTCTGTTCACGATAACGCGGATCAGCCGCGCCGATCCGCTCGCCGAACAACTCGGCTGCGACTTCGATCACGGCCCCATGGGTCCGGTGGTGAAAACCGATGCGATGAAGGAAACCACCGTACCCGGCGTGTTCGCCTGCGGCGATATCGCGCGAATGGCCGGCAATATCGCACTCGCGGTCGGCGACGGCACGATGGCCGGTGCCGCGACGCATCGCTCGCTGATGTTCGCGGATTTGTGAGCATCCCCTCGGAAACCGATTAAAGGAGAGTGCTCTCCGCGACTGCGTCATGGCCGGATTTATTCCGGCCATCCACGTTTTGGCCGCTCTGAAAGGAATACGTGGATGCCCGGGACGAGCTCGGGCATGACGATTCCAAACCTCAGACAACAGATGACCTTCGATAGAGCATCGGATTTCGATTCCGAGGGTCGCTTGCAGAATCATGCATTTGACGATCCCGCCTTCGCCGCCTCGATCATCTTGCCGAGCTCGACGAAGTGGCGCTTGCGCGGCGAACTGCGCCGCCACGCCAATCCGATGGTGCGCTGGGGCTCGGGATCGGCGAAGCGCATCAGGTGAATCTCGCCGCGCCTGGCCTCGAGCGGCACGGCAAGTTCAGGCAACAGCGTCATGCCGAGATCGTTCACCACCATCTGCACCAGAGTCGAGAGCGACGACGCACCGAAAGTGTTGATGCTTTCGATCCGCCGCAGGCTGCAGAACGCCAGCGCCTGATCGCGCATGCAGTGCCCCTCCTCCAGCAGCAGCAGACGGTCGCCCTTCAGCAGGTCGGGCGTCGCGCGCACGCGGTTGGAGACGCGATGCGATTTTGCCATCGCCAGCAGGAAGCGATCCTCGAACAGACGGATGGTTTCGATGTCGGGATGCTCGACGGGCAGCGCGAGCAGCAGCAGATCGAGTTGGCCGTCGAGCAATTCGCGGGTCAGGAGCTGGGTCTGGGTCTCGCGGATATGGAGATCGAGATCGGGAAACGCGCTCCGCACCGCCGGCAGAAGCTGCGGAAGGATGTAGGGCGCGATCGAGGGGATCACCCCGAGGCTGAGCGGCCCGGACAACACATCTCCCTGCCGCCGGGCGACATCGACAATGTCTCGCACGTCGGCCAGCACCCGCGCCGCGCGCTGCGCGATGTCCTTGCCGCCCTCGGTCAGCATCACGCCGTTGCGCCCGCGTTCCAGAAGCTGCACGCCGAGAAACTTTTCGAATTCCTGAACCTGCATGGACAGCGCCGGCTGGGTGATCGCGCACAGCTCGGCTGCCCTGCCGAAATGCAAGGTCCGGGCGACGGCATCGAAGTATTTGAGCTGCCTGAGTGAAACCATATCGATCAGTTTTTCTTATCTAGAATGGCTATTAATACGATTAGACCTGATCGACAAGCCCTCCTACCGTTGCGTTAAATCCGCAAAGGAGAGCCTCATGACCAAAAAACCGACCATGACCACGGCGTCCGGTGCCCCGGTTGCCGACAACCAGAATTCGCTGACTGCGGGCCCCCTCGGCCCGGTGCTGATGCAGGACTTCCATCTGCTGGAAAAACTCGCCCACCAGAATCGCGAGCGGATTCCGGAGCGCACCGTTCATGCCAAGGGCTCCGCGGCTTACGGCACGCTGACCATCACCCACGACATCACGAAATATTCGAAAGCTGCAGCCCTGAAGCCCGGCACCAAGACCGAGGCGTTCCTGCGCTTCTCGACCGTCGCCGGCGAACGCGGCGCGGCCGATGCCGAGCGTGACGTGCGCGGCTGGGCGCTGCGTTTCTACACGTCGGAGGGCAACTGGGACATCGTCGGCAACAACACGCCGGTGTTCTTCGTCCGCGATCCGCTGAAATTCCCCGATTTCATCCATACCCAGAAGCGGCACCCGCGCACCAACATGCGCTCGCCGACCGCGATGTGGGATTTCTGGTCGCTGTCGCCGGAAAGCCTGCATCAGGTGACGATCCTGATGTCCGATCGCGGCCTGCCGCAGAGCTATCGTCACGTCCACGGCTTCGGCTCGCACACCTATTCGTTCATCAACGACAAGAACGAGCGCTTCTGGGTGAAATTCCATTTCAAGTCCCAGCAGGGCATCAAGAACTGGACCAACAGCGAGGCTGCGCAGAAGATCGCGCACGACCGCGAAACCCATCAGCGCGATCTCTACGAGGCGATCGAGAAAAGCGACTTCCCGAAATGGACGTTCTACGTTCAGGTGATGCCGGAAGCCGACGTCGGCAAGCACTGGTACAACCCGTTCGACCTCACCAAGGTGTGGCCGCACAAGGACTACCCGCTGATCGAGGTCGGCGTGCTCGAACTGAACAAGAACCCGGAGAACTATTTCGCCGAGGTCGAACAGGCGGCGCTCTCTCCCGCCAACGTCGTCCCCGGCGTCGGCCATTCGCCGGACAAGATGCTGCAGGCGCGAATCTTCTCCTACGCGGATGCGCACCGCTACCGCGTCGGCGTCAACGCCGAGCAGTTGCCGGTCAACAAGCCGCGCTCTCCGGTGCACACCTATCACGCCGACGGCGCGATGAAATTGCACGGCCACGCAAATCCGGACGCCTACTACGAGCCGAATTCGGTCGGCGGCCCGGCGCAGGACGAGCGCTTCCGCGAACCGCCACTGAAGATCTCCGGCAACGCCGATCGCTACAACCACCGCGACGGCAATGACGACTATCGCCAGCCCGGCGACCTGTTCCGGCTGATGAGCGCCGACCAGAAAGAGCAATTGTTCCACAACATCGCCGCGGCGATGGACGGCGTCCCGGTGGAGATCGTCAAGCGGCAGGTGGTGCACTTTTATCGTGCCGACCCCGATTACGGCATCGGCGTCGCGACCCGGATGGGTCTCTCCGCCTCCGACCTGCCCTCGGCTCAGGCAGCCGAGTAACCGCACACATCACCGGCGGCGTAGTCGCGCCGCCGGCCTTCAACCCATCACCAGGAGTGACATCATGGCTGCACCGCAACGCGCTTTGAACAACGCCGATGTCGTCGGCGAGGTCTACACCGAAGCGAGGATCGAGGCTCTCAACACCGCACTCGCCGAGCGCGGCATTTCCGGCGAACAGGTCATCGCCATTCTGCCCGAGGCCGGGCAGACCATGGTGAAGCCGACACCGCCGCGATTCCGCGTGCTCTATCGCACGGCGTAAGGGCCAGAAGCCACGCATAGTTAGGAATCTGTCATGGCCGGGCTTGTCCCGGCCATCTCGCTTAGGAAGACAGCCCCTCGCTCGGACACAGGGCGAGCGAAAGCATAACCCGGCCAATCCCGCATCCCTCGAAAGACTGATCCGTGCGCGCCGCCGCGTCGCGTTGACAATACGCCGCGCGGTCCTAGCTTCCAGACACCGCAACGTGGGCTCGGGCAAGAACTTGCAACGCAAGGAGCATGGCCATGCGCGAACCAAACCCGGAAAAACTCGATGCACTCGTGAATCGCATGCTCGGCGATGTCGGCGCCTGTGTCACCGGTGCGCTTGTCGTTCTCGGCGATCACCTCGGACTCTACAAGGCGATGGCCGACAGCGACGGCATGACGCCGGAGGAACTGGCCAAGGCCACCGGCTACAAGGAGCGCTACTTGCGCGAATGGCTCTCCGCGCAGGCGGCCTCCGGCTTCATCGAATATGACGATGAGACCGAGAAGTTCAGCCTCAATCCCGAACAGGCGATGGTGTTCGCCAATGAGGACAGCCCGGCGTTCTTCGCCGGCGGTTTCGAAATCGTGCAGTCGATGTGGATGGACGAGGCCAAGATCGAGGACGCCTTCCGCACCGGCAAAGGATTGGGCTGGCACGAGCACAGCAACTGCCTGTTCCGGGGCACCGAAAGATTCTTCCGCCCCGGCTATAACGCCAATCTGATTGGGAGCTGGATTCCTGCCCTCGACGGCGTCAAGGACAAGCTGGAGCGCGGAGCCAACGTCGCCGACGTCGGCTGCGGCCACGGCGCCTCCACCATCTTGATGGCACAGGCCTATCCGAAATCGCACTTCACCGGCTTCGACTATCATGGCCCGTCGATCGAACGCGCCAAGGAAGCCGCGGAGAAAGCCGGCGTAGCCGACCACGTGACCTTCGAACGTGCCTCGGCGTCGGACTTCCCGGAGCGCAAGTACGATCTGGTGGCGATGTTCGATTGCCTCCACGACATGGGCGATCCGGTCGGCGCCGGAAAGCACGTCAAGCAATCGCTGGCGAAAGACGGCACCTGGATGATCGTCGAGCCGATGGCCAAGGATTGCCTGAAGGACAATCTCAATCCGGTCGGCCGCATTTTCTACGGCGCTTCGACCATGATCTGCACACCGGCCTCACTCTCGCAGGACGTCGGGCTCGGGCTCGGCGCGCAGGCCGGAGAGATGAAACTGCGCAAGGTCGCGCTCGATGCGGGGTTCTCGCACTTCCGCCGCGCGGCCGAGACGCCGTTCAACATGGTGCTGGAGGCAAGACCTTAGAACAGGCTGTGACGACCCTCTCATAGTTTTACGGCGCCATCCCGCATTCTCCGTTGTCATGGCCGGACTTGTTCCGGCCATCCCGATCAGGGGCGCATGTGCCCACCCAAGCGAGATCACCGGGACATAGGCGAGCGGAAGCGACGCCGTTCTTTGAACGGCTATGCCTGGTGATAACATAGAATAACATCGTGGCTCCTGATCACGTCCGCAACGCCGCGACAATCGCGTCGAGGCCGTCGGTCAGCGCCGCAGGTCCCGGTTGCAGGATGATGGTCGACTTGATTTCGACGATGCGGTCGTTGCGCACCGCCGGAATGGCGCCCCACCCTGCGCGGCAGCGAATTTTGTCCGGCACTACTTTTTTGCCGCACCACGAAGCGAGAATGATGTCCGGTGCGGCGGCAATCACTGCCTCGGGCGTCACGATCCGTTCGGTCGCAGACTTTCTCGCTCCCAACTCCGGAAACACATCGTCACCACCGGCGATACGAATGAGTTCGGATACCCAGCCGATGCCGCTGATCAGCGGATCGTCCCATTCCTCGAAATAGACTCTCGGGCGCGCCGCGCCGTTCGCTCTTGCGGCAATCTGCGCCAGCGTGTCCTCATAGCCCTTCGCAAGCGTATCCGCCTTCTCCGGCACGCCGACCAGCGCACCCACGGTGCGGATCATCGCGAGGATTCCGGCGATGTCGCGTTGATTGAAGGCATGGACCGCGATCCCTGCCCGGATCAGCCCCGCGACGATATCAGCCTGCAGGTCCGAGAACGTCAGAACCAGATCGGGTTCGAGCGCGAGAATTTTCGGAATGTCCGCCGAGATAAATGCCGACACACGCGGCTTTTCGCGTCTCACCTGCGGCGGCCGCACCGCGTAGCCGGACACGCCGACGATGCGGTCCTGCTCACCAAGCAGATACAGCGTCTCGACGGTCTCCTCGGTCAGGCAAACGATGCGGAGCGGCGGAAAAGCGGGCATAGGCTGTTATAGGGCGGAGAGATGACGGACATCAATGCGGGAGCGATGCTCCCCATCGTAGTCAGGCTCGGGTGCAGTTCTTGCTCAATTTGTCATCACCGGGCTTGTCCCGGTGATCACGCTTAGGCTGGCACCATGCCTCCCTGATCGGGATTGCCGGGACAAGCCCGGCAATGACACACGTGAGATACGGTAACAACCATGCCCCTCACGTCACTGCTGCGCTGACACCCAGCCGTCCGATGCCGGGAATCTTGATCGCCGGGCGGCGGATGTCGATGCCGAGCACCGCGCCGAGAATGTTGAGTTCGATGCCCTCCAGCCAGCCGATGGTGATGCCGGCGTAACCGCCGAGCGTCGCGCGCCAGCCGGTGCCGGACGCGGTACGGCCAAGCCAGCCGCCGTCATAAGGAAAATCCTTGCCGATCGCGGTCGGCGGCAGCACCGCATTCATCTCCGGCACGGCAGCGATGATCGCCGCGACGAAGGTGTTGGAATTCGGCCCCGGCCACGCACGATAGTCGCCGAGGTTGCGATATTTGTAGGCGTCGATCGCGGCGCGGATCTTCGGGATCAGTTGCGCGGCATGCGCGCCATCGGCGCTGAACACGGTTTCCGGCGTCTGCCCGAACCAGCGGCCGTCCGCAATGAAACCATTGACGCGGATCGGTTCGCCCCACGCAGTGTAGTCGTAGCGGCTGTAGCGCTGCGCGCCCTGCTCCTTGAACACGATCCAGCTATGGACCGCGACGATGCCGCGCCAGCGCACCGTGCGCGCCGCGTAAATTCTGACGGCAGCATGGGGATGCGTGGCGGCAGGCGGCAACACGCCGGCGCTGGAGCGATCCGCCGCCCACCAATTGGCGGACGCACGGCTGGAGAGGAAATAGCTGGCAGCGGAAATGCCGATCGGCACAAGCAGAAGGGCCAGGAAAAGCGTCAGAATCATCTTCCACCGTTTCATCACGCTATCCACAGCCCCCGGGACACGCTCAGGCTATGGTGACGGACAAATCCGGCTTCAATGGGACATGACCACTCCGGCGTCAAAAACCGCGCTACGGCCGCCATGGCTGGACTTTCAGGGCCGCTCGACCTCAAACACGCTGCCGTCGTAGCCTGCCTCGACCGGAATTTGCAGGCGGGTCAGGCCGGTGGCGGTCTTGCTCAATTGCGGCATCACCGTCACCACCGGGGTCTTGCGCGCGAATTCCATCGCCGCCTTCGCGCTGCCGAGCCGGTCGAGCTTTATCAGATTGCGGATGGTCGGGAACGGCAGCTTGAAGCGTCCGCTCTCCGCGCCTGCCAGTGCCTCCTTCGGTGACAGCCAGATCGAGTCCACCGATTCATGGCCGTCGTGACGGCCGACCTGATCCGGCGGCGCCAGCGCGAGCAGGAAGTGCGTGTCGAAACGCTTGGGCAACTGGACCGGCGTGATCCAGTGCGCGAACGGCACCAGGCAATCGATCGCTGGCCTCAATGCGTGCTGGCGCAAAATATCCGCGAAGCTCACCTTGCCTTCGTCGAGTGCCGCGCGCTGCGGCTCAAGCGGTGCGAGCTGGGCCGCCGCGATCAACTCGCCCGAGCCGTGCGGGCGCGCGAGCATGATGCCGCTTTCCTCGAAGGTCTCGCGAATGCCACCGATACGGATCGCCGCGGCCTCGGAATCGAGACCGCCACCATGAGGAACGAGCGCGCTATCCGCAGCGATCTCGCGATCGCCGGGGTCCATGCTGCCGCCGGGAAACACCAGCGCGCCGGAGGAGAACTCGATCTGATGGTGCCGCTGCACCATGAAGATCTCCATTCCCTGTGCACCGTCGCGCAACAACAGCACAGTGGACGCCGTGCGCAGTGCCTTCGCCGGATCGCGTGTCGGCGTCTCGGTCATGCGAGTTTCGCCCGCTTGTCAGTGCGTGCAACACGCGACAGCAGATAGTCGACCTCGGCCTTTGCGGTGGCGCTCATCGCCGAGCCCGGCTTGCGCTGGGCGCTGGAGGCGATCTTGCCGCGCTTGTGCAGCACATGCTTGCGCACCGCGAGGCCGACACCCGGCTGCTGCTCGTAACGGATCAACGGCAGGTGCGCGTCGAACAGATCGTGCGCTTCGTCGCGCTTACCGGCCTTCGACAGATTGACCACATCGACCAGCATATCGGGGAAGGCATAGCCGGTCATCGCGCCGTCGGCGCCGCGCTCCATCTCAAAATCGAGGAAGGTGCCGCCGTTGCCGGTGAGGATCGACATGGGACGCAGCGAGCCGTCTTTCTGGAAACCGCGCAGTGTCGAAATCTTCTCGAGTCCCGGCCAGTCTTCATGCTTGAGCATGACGCACGATTTGCTGTCCATCACGATCTTGCGGATTACCGCCGGCGTCATGACCACGGTAAGCGTCAGCGGATAATCCTGCAGCACCCACGGAATGTCCTCGCCGATCGCTTCAGTAGCCTGGCGAAAGTAAGTCGTGATCTGGTCGTCGGTGCGCAGGTTGGGCGTCGGCGCGATCATCACCGCAGCAGCACCGGCGTCCATCGAAGCTCGCGCCAGCGTCCTCATCGCGGCAAAGCCCGGCGCGGAGACGCCGACGATGACCTGCTTGTTCTTGGCGCGCTTGATGAAGCGGGTCGCGACATCGAGCGATTCCTGCGCCTCCATTTTCGGCGCTTCACCGAGAATGCCGAGCACGGTAACGCCGTCGCAGCCAACCTCGGCGTAAAAATCGGTCAGGCGGTCAATGGAGTCGAAATCGATGCGGCCGTCGTCGAAAAAGGGCGTCGGCGCGATGGCGAACGTGCCGCTCGCCTCATGGGTCAGTTTCATATCCAGATTTTTCTTTCGTTGGACCGCGCTCCGGGACGGTCCCGGATCGCGCAAGGCCAATCATACCCCCGCCGCCGGACGGGTCAAAGGGGTGGATTCGGCAGGTAAAATCTCTGAACTGTCATGGCCGGACTTGTTCCGGCCATCCCGCTTAGGAAGGCACAGTACGTCCCCAAGCGAGATCACCGGCACAAGGCCGGTGATGACATCCAGATTGACAAAAGGCCGGCGTCAATTCGCTAGCACTAACCACCTAAAACCGCCGCGCACCCATCTTGTTGCTGTCATCGAAAAAGATGTCCTTGGCGTGGGTGACGATATCCTGCGCCTTCCAGGGCCCGCCGGGCTTCCAGCCCTCCATCTCGAGCATCTTCATTTCGCGCACGCCGCGCGGGCCGGAGACGCCGAGCACCTTGCCGGTCTGATCGCCCGACAGCTCCGAAACCATGTAGAGGACCGCGGGCGCGACCTCGTCCGGCCCCATCGCGGCACCGGGATTTTCCTTGTAGCGCGGCAGGTCGGCGGTCATGCGGGTCAGCGCGCCCAGCGCCAGCGTCCACAGCCGAATGTTGTACTTGCGGCCTTCGATCGCGAGCACGTTGCTCAGGCCCCAGATACCGCCCTTGGCCGAACCGTAATTACTCTGACCGAAATTTCCGATCAGGCCGGAGGTCGACGACGTATTGACGATGACGCCGCCGCCATTGTCCTTCATCCATTTGTAGACCGGCAGTGTGACGCAGAAAGTGCCTTTCAGATGCACCTTCATCACCTTGTCCCAGCTCTCCTCGGTCATCTTGGCGAAGGTGACGTCGAGCAGGATACCGGCATTGTTGACCAGAATGTCTGCGCGGCCGAAATTCCTGATCGCGTCGTCGAACACCGATTGGCCGCCGGCGATGGTGGAAATGTCCGAACCGTTGGCGACAGCCTTGCCGCCCTCGGCCTTGATCGCATCGACCACCTTCTGCGCCATCGACTTGTCAGAGCCGCTTCCGTCACGCGGGCCGCCGAGATCGTTGACCACCACCGACGCGCCCTCGCGCGCGAACAGTTTGGCGTAGGCCTCGCCGAGACCGCCACCCGCACCGGTGATGATCGCAACCTTGCCATCGAGCAAACCCATATCAAGCTCCTGTCGTTACTCCGTTGTCATGGCCGGGCTCGTCCCGGCCATCCCGATAAGGCAGGCACCATGCGTCCCTAAACGGGATGCCCGGCACAAGGCCGGGCATGACAGCAACTAAGTTCTCAGGCCAGAACCGTCTTGCCGTTCCTGATGACGGTGACGTTGCGCGACTTCACCCGCCCCTCGAGCGAGATCACGTTGCCCTCCTTCCAGAGGTCGAAGCTCACCGTCTCGCCCGGGAACACCGGTGACGAGAAGCGCACCGCATGCTGCTTGAATGCTGCCGGATCGTAATCGGCATAGGTCTGCAACACCGCGCGGCAGCTCAGGCCGTAGGTGCACATGCCGTGCAGGATCGGACGGTCGAAGCCGCCGCGCTTGGCGAACTCCGGATCGCTGTGCAGTGGATTGCGGTCGCCGCACAAACGATAGAGAAGCGCCTGGTCGGGCCGGGTCGTAATGTCGACGGTCATGTCGGGCGCACGGTTCGGAATCTTGTGCGGCTCGGGCTGGCCTTCGCTCGGCCCACCGAAGCCGCCATCACCCCGTGCGAACTGCGAGGCAACCAGCGTGGCCAGCGGTTGCCCACCCTCGTCGCGCAACACGGTCTCGCGCAGGATCACCGCGCCCTTGTCCTTGCCCTTGTCGAACACGCCGAGCACGCGGGAGTCGGCGGTGATGTTGGCCTTCACCGGCATCGGTTTGTGGAAGGTGATGTCGCGCTCGCCGTCCACCACCATGACGCGGTTGACGTCGATGTGGCCCGGCCCCGAACCCCAGGCCGCGACTGACGCGTAAGTCGGCACTACTTTCAATTCGCGCGGCGTGTAGTAGCCCTCGTTGACGAACGACAGTTCCTTCTGGTCCATCGGGTCGGCACCCATACCGATGCCGACGGCGTAGAGCATCACCTCGCGATCGGTCCATGAATATTTCTGGCCGACATTCCTGAGCGCCATCACCTCATCGTACTTGATCGGCATGTATCGTTTCCTCTCGATTCTTGCTTGCTTCCGTTCATGGTGAGGTGGCGCGAAGCGCCGTCTCGAACCATGAGGGTTGGTTCTGACGCCTCATCCTTCGAGACGCGCAAAAGTGCGCGCTCCGCCGGATGAGGACGGCCTATTTGATCGGCGTGAAGAAGGGCAGCGGTGCACCGTCGGTCGGCTTGAACACCACCTTCACCCGCTGGCCGATCTTGAGCGACGACAGATCGCAATCGACAAAATTCGTCACCAGCGACGGACCTTCATCGAGCGTGACGTAACCGATGGCATACGGCCCGTTCGCGGATTTTCGCATCAGGCTGTAGGAGTAGATCACGCCCTCGCCCTTGCTCTCTTCCCACACCGTCTTGTCCGAACCGCAGAACGGACAGATCGAGCGCGGAAAATAATGCGGCTCGTTGCAGGCCGTGCAGCGCATGATCAGGAACTTGCCCTGCTTCGCCGCGTCCCAGAACTGCGCGGTTTCGGGATTGGCGGTGGGGGCCGGAAATTTCGCTGCGGTGTTCATCAGACACGCTCCAGAATCGCGGTCGATGCCGCATGACGAACGCCGAGCAATCCGCCGGTGCCGTGCACCAGCGCGAGATCGCAATTCGGCACCTGCACCTTCGGGTGCGCCTCGCCGCGCAACTGTCGCACGGCTTCGATGATCTTGGTCATGCCGCCACGGTTGACCGGATGGTTGCTGCACAAGCCGCCGCCGTCCGTATTCCACGGCAGCTTGCCGACACCGGAAATCAGATTGCCGTCGGCGACGAACTTGCCGCCCTCGCCCTTCTTGCAGAAGCCGAGATCCTCGATTTCGATCAGCACCGTGATGGTGAAACTGTCGTAAATCGACGCATACTTGATGTCCTTCGGCGTCACGCCCGCTTCGGCGAAAGCGCGCGGCCCGCTCCACACCCCGGCGGAATATGTGAGATCGAGACCCTTGCCACCGCGTGGACCTTTCAGCGCCTCACCGTGGCCGGTCATCCGCACCAGCGGCTTCTTCAGCGACTTCGCGATGGTCTCCGAGGTCACGATCAGCGCGCCGCCGCCGTCCGACACCACGCAGCAATCGAGACGATGCAGCGGATCGGAGATCATCGGCGAATTGAGAACATCCTCGACGGTGACGACATCCTTCAGCATCGCGTGCGGGTTGTATTGCGCGTGATGCGAGGCCGCGACCTTGATCCACGCCAGCTGCTCGCTGGTGGTTCCAAACTCATGCATGTGGCGCATGGCGCACATGCCGTAAGCGTTGTGGGTTGTCGCGTTGTAGGCCGCCTCAAAATCCGCTTCTGCGCCGACGGCCCGCGGCGGCATCACGCCGGTGCGCGGCTTGCCCGCCAATGTGATCAGCGCGATCGAGCATTTGCCGGCCGCAATCGCCTCCGCCGCATGGCCAAGCGCAATGATGTAGGAACAACCGCCGGTGTCGGTGGAATCGAGATGCTTGAGCTTGAGGCCGAGATAATCGGCCATCGCCATCACGCCGCCGGGGGCGTCACCAGCGCAGAAATAGCCGTCGATATCGTCCTTGGTGAGACCTGCATCCTCCAGCGCGCCCTTGGCGACTTCGGCGTGGAATTGCGCGGTCGATTTGTCGGGCGCGTGCCGGGTCGGATGCTCATAGATCCCGGCGATATAGGCTTTTCCCTTGATGCTCAAACGAGGTCTCCGCTGGCGTTTCCTGTCAGCGGAACATCTCGCGCGTCAGAGCGGGAATGGCAAGCGGGTTGAGTTTCGCAGCGCGAACCTGACCGCTTGCGGCGTTCTATTCGGCCGCGATCTGCGGCGCGACCATCGGCGGCGGGTTGACAAGGTCCTTCGCCAACTGGTCGTATCGCACTTTCGCGTCAGCGACGGCCTTCTCCTTCACCGGCCCATAGCCGCGGATGCGATCCGGCAGCGACAGGAACTCGACCGCGATGTCGATGGTCTTCGGCGACAACAAGCCGAGCGTTGTCACAACGTCCCGCTCATAGCCCGCGATCAGATCGCGCTCCATCTTGCGGTCCTTGTTGTGGCCGAACGGATCGAACGGCGTGCCGCGCAAGAACCGCAGCTTCGCCAGCACACCGAACACCTTCATCATCCACGGGCCGAACTCGCGCTTGCGCGGGCGCCCCGCCGCATCGAGACCGCTATTAAGGATCGGCGGCGCGAGGTTGAACTTCATTGTGAAGTTGCCGTCGAACTGATCGCGGACGCTCTTGGAAAAAGTTTCGTCGGTAAACAGCCGCGCGACCTCGTACTCGTCCTTGTAGGCGAGCAGCTTGGCGTAGTTGATCGCCACCGCGCGCGGCAGCTCGTCGCCGTAACCGCCGTCGTCGGCAGCCTTCCGAACCTGATCGACCAGCTTGCGGTAACGCTGCGCATAGGCCGCGTTCTGGTAGTTGGTCAGCAGAGTCATGCGATGCGCAATGATCTCGTCGAGGGTCATGTCGGCGAGCGTTTTCGGCGGCGCGGTTTCTTCCTTCATCAGTGCCGCGAGACGCGCCGGATCGGCGGCCGCCAAACGTCCGAGCCGGAACGCCTGGGTATTCATCTTGATCGCCACCGCGTTAAGCTCGATCGCCTGCTCGATCGCTTCGGCGCTAACCGGCAACAGGCCCTTTTGATAGGCGAAGCCCATCATCATCATGTTGGTCGCGATGGAATCTCCCAGCAACGATTCCGCCGCATGGGTGAAATCGAGGAACGCCGAGTCCTTGCGCAGCGCCGCCTCGAGCACGTGGTTGACCTTGCGGCGCTGGAAATCGAAATCGCGGTTCTGGATGAAATCCGCGATCGGGATCAGATGGGTGTTGATGATGCCGTGGGTACGGGAGGATTCGCACAGCGTGATGGTTTCCTTGGCGATCGCCACCACCTCGTCGGCCGCGATCACCACGTCGGCGGTGCCGGTGACGATGCGCGAGCACGTCACGTCCGCCGGGTTCTTCGACAGCCGGACATGGCTCAACACCGCGCCGCCCTTCTGCGCGAGGCCGGACATGTCGAGGATCATGCTGGCCTTGCCCTCGATATGCGCGGCCATGCCGAGCAGCGCGCCGATGGTAAGCACGCCGGTGCCGCCGACGCCGCCAACCGCGATGTTATACGGCCGGTCGAGTGACGGGATCGCAGGCGGTGGCGGAAGATCGCCGATGTCGCCGAGGTCAGCGGCAGCACGCTTGCGCAAGGCGCCGCCCTCGATGGTCACGAAGGACGGACAGAGGCCCTTCACGCACGAAAAATCCTTGTTGCAGCTCGACTGGTTGATGGTGCGCTTGCGCCCCAGCTCGGTTTCGAGCGGCTCGACCGAGATGCAGTTCGATTGCACCGAGCAGTCGCCGCAGCCCTCACACACCGCCGGATTGATCATGACGCGCTTGGCCGGATCCTCCAGCGTGCCGCGCTTGCGGCGGCGGCGCTTTTCGGCGGCGCAGGTCTGCACGAAGACGATGGCGGTGCAGCCCGGCACCTCGCGCAGCGTTCGCATGACCTTGTCGAGTTCATCGCGATGCGCGAGCTTGGTGCCCGGCGCGATGGTGCTGGCCGGATAGGCGTCGGGATTCTCCGACACGAGATAGATTTCGCCGACGCCTTCGCTGCGGAGCTGGAAGGTGATCTGCTGCGGCGACAGATCGCCGTCATGCTTCTGGCCACCGGTCATGGCGACCGCGTCGTTATAGAGAATCTTGTAGGTGATGTTGGCCTTGGACGCGACCGCCTGACGGATCGCGAGGCTGCCGGAGTGGAAATACGTACCGTCGCCGAGATTGGCGAACACGTGCTTCTCGTTGGTGAACGGCGCAATGCCGGACCATGTCACCCCCTCACCGCCCATGTGGGTGAAGGTCTCGGTGTTGCGGTCCATCCACAGCGACATGAAGTGACAGCCGATGCCGGCGAAGGCGCGGCTACCCTCCGGTACCTTCGTCGAGGTGTTGTGCGGACAGCCCGAGCAGAAATACGGCGTGCGCGTCACCGGCGCGATTGCCTGTACCTGCGAGGCCTGGCGGCCATTGAACCAGTCGGCCTTGGCGCGCAGCATCGCCACGATCTCGGGATTGAGATCAAGCTGCAGCAGCCGCTCGGTCAGCGAGGTCGCGATGCCAGCCACGCTCAGTTCCTGCGCGAACGGCAGGAAGCGCTTGTCATGATCGTCCATCTTGCCGACGATGCGCGGGCGGGCATCATCGCGCCAGTTGTAGAGCTCTTGCTTGACCTGGTTCTCGACAATTTCTCGCCGTTCCTCGA
Organism: Afipia sp. Root123D2; assembly: GCF_001425835.1. Lineage (GTDB taxonomy): Bacteria > Pseudomonadota > Alphaproteobacteria > Rhizobiales > Xanthobacteraceae > Afipia. The sequence continues at coordinate 920,159 of NZ_LMDP01000001.1, read as the reverse complement.
CGATCAAAATCTCCTCGAGGCCGATAGCGAACTTGCGCACGCCTTCCGGCTCCAGCGGCCACGGCATGCCGATCTTGTAGAGGCGCAGACCGATCTTGGCGGCGACCTCCTCCGTGATGCCGAGTTCGCGCAGCGCCTGACGCACATCCTCATAGCTCTTGCCGGACGCCATGATGCCGAAGCGCGCGTTCGGCGAATCCATCGTGATGCGGTTGACGTTGTTGGCGCGGGCAAACGCGATCGCGGCGAAGCCCTTGTAGTCCTGCAGACGCTGGTCCTGTGCGTAGCGGTCGTCCGGCCAGCGCAGGTTGAGGCCGTCCGGCGGCATTTCGAAATCGGTCGGGATGATGAACGGCTTCATCTCGTCGGTGAGATCGATCTCCGCCGTGGTCTCCACGGTCTCGGTAATGACCTTCATGCCGACCCAGCAACCCGAGTAGCGCGACATTGCGATGCCGAGCAGACCCATCTCGATCATCTCGTGGACCGAGGACGGATAGAGATACGGCATCAGCGCCGAGATAAAGGCGTGGTCCGACTGATGCGGCACGGTGGAGGATTTCGCGCCGTGGTCATCGCCGGCGAGACACAGCACGCCGCCGTTTTTCGCGGAGCCTGCCGCGTTGCCGTGACGGAACACGTCGCCGCAGCGATCGACGCCCGGGCCCTTGCCGTACCAGATGCCGACCACGCCGTCGTGCTTGGCGCCGGGCGACAGGTTGAGCTGCTGCGACCCCCAGATCGCGGTGGCTGCAAGATCCTCGTTCACGCCGGGCTGGAATTTGACGCCGTACTGTTCGAGATGTTTGCGCGCGGCGTGAAGCTGCTGATCATAGCCGCCGAGGGGCGAACCGCGATAACCGGTGACGAAGCCCGCGGTGTTCAAGCCCGCGGCGCGGTCGCGCCGAATCTGCGCCATCGGCAGGCGGACCAATGCCTGAATGCCGGTGAGAAAAACGTGCCCCGAGTCCTGCGTGTATTTCTGGTCGAGACTGATCGGCCCTTGGTTGATTCCCATTCCGTCTCTTCTCCCGTCGGACGTTGCGGCTTCTTGTTGTGAAATAATGCTTGTTTGGAATCAGTCTATGTCGATTTCCGTGCGTCGCGCATCATAAATCGATGGGCATCAACCGCCCGATTTATCAACGTAATTTCGTTCCGGGAAAGCCGTGACGGATTGTGCGTTATGTCGCTACCGGTGCCTTGGCGGAAAGGACGTTGCGGCTGCCTTTTCGCAGCGCAGCGTGATGGCTCATTCCGCGGTTCAAGCGCTCTCTCGCCACACAATATCTGATTTGTATCCCGCGATATCCATTCTCGCAGACAAGCCATCCTTTTCCGCAAGGCTGCCCCGCGCGGACGTATCACGACTTCGGGAACAACCCCGGCCGCCCATCATTGCCCTTTTAGACAAATAATGGAGGGTCCGGATGAACAGTCATTTCAGGAACGATCCCGACATGTTTCCCACCTCGTTCGACGAAAGCACCCGGTCGAACATCAAGGACTTCGAACATAGCCAGCGCGCGAAACCGCTGAAGGCTCTGATCGGTATGGGCATCCTGATCGCCATCGTCCTCGCGCTGTGGGAGTTTAACCCCAACAGATCCGACACGGCGAATACGGCAACCAGCATATCAACGGATACGAACCGCGCTCCGGGACAAACCACCGGCATAGCACCGTCGCGTCCGGCACCCGCACCATCGGCCAAGTGACAAAACCCGCTCAGACATCGTGCTGAAGGCGGAACCCCTGCGGCGCTGGGCAATTGGTAATGCACCCAACGGAAGGAGGACGGAGACATGGCAATCGAACGCGATCCGCATGAGCGGAATCCGACTAATGAGGAACTGCGTCAGCGTGCCACCAATACCGAGAACAGGCTCGAAGCCGATCCCGAACTGGTAGAAGGGCCTGCGAGCGGCGGACGAATTACCCTGTTTGCCGTTGCGATCATCGCTATTCTCGGCGTGGTGTTTTACGGTTTGAACAATTCCGCGATATCGCCTGAAGGCTCGACCACGGCGTCGCAGACCGCACCGGCCACGACAGCTCCGGCACAAAAGGATGCCCAGAAGAACATGGCGCCGAATACGGCACCGGGCCAGACCACCGGCTCGGCGAAGCCGTCAGCGCCGATGGGGGCGCCTCAGCCTGCACCGGCCACTCCGGCACCTGCACCTGGCGGCACGGCCCCGGCACGCTAAACGCGACTGACATCTACGATGCGGCGGACCGAAATGTCCGCCGCATTTGCTTTGCATACGTTACGCCTTGCGCACGAATGCTGCGTTGAGTTCGGCATAGGCCGCCGCGTTGGCGAATCCGCCGAACGACCCCTTCTCCACGATCTCGCGCGCAGAGCGAATGAAGCCGCCCCACGCCGCCCGCGCCATCGCGCCGCCGACACTGATCCGCCGCACCCCTAGGTCGGCGAGTTCGGCAACACTGAAACCAGGCCCGCCCATCAGCACATTGACTGGCTTCGGCGCGACCGCCTTCACCACTGCTGCGATCTGCTCCTTGGAGCGCAGGCCCGGCGCATAAAGACAATCCGACCCTGCCTCGGCATAGGCGACAAGCCGCGCGATGACCTTGTTGAGGTCGGTCTCGCCGACCAGGAATCCCTCACAGCGCCCGACCAGCATGACCTTGCCTCCGGTCGCGTCGATCGCCGACCGTGCGGCGCGGATGCGCTCGATCGCGAGCTTGCTGTCGTAGAGCGGCGCGTCCGCCTTGCCGGTCGAATCCTCGATCGAGATTGCAGCGACGCCGGTGGCTACCCCGCGCGTCACGTTGGCGGCGACGCCGGCCGGATCGTCGGCGAAGCCCGCCTCGAAATCGGCGTTGACCGGAAGGTCGGTGGCGTCGTTCAGCAATTTCAGATGCGCCAGCACGTCATCGCAAGTGACGTGATTGTCCGGCCGCCCGGTCGACCATGCATAGCCTGAACTGGTCGAAGCCAGCGCCTTGAAGCCCATATTCTGGAGCATCCGCGCGCTGCCGACATCCCACGGATTCGGAATCACGAAACATCCCGCCTCGTGCAGCTTCCAGAAATCTGCGCGCTTTTGTTCGACACTTAAAACCATGACCATTCCCCGATTGAGCGCGGCAACAGCGCCACGCCATGTTGGCAGCATGAAATCGCCGGACGCGCGACTTCACAAGCGAATTCGTTTCGGCGTGCGGCCCTAGGCCTCCACCGATCGCAGAAACGTCCGTTCCTCCGCGAGAATGATCTGTTGGCCTCGGCGAAGCTGAAATTCGCCATGCCTTCGGCATCGCCGCGCAGCCGCGCGCGATAGCTCTCATAATCGGCGAGACTGCGAAACGAGATCAGGCCGAAGGCAATGTTATTGCTGCCCTCGTGCGGCATCCAGTAGCCGACGAGATCGCCGCCGCACTTCGGAATAATGGTCAGCCAGCGCCTCGCATAATCCTCGAACAAATGCCGCTTGAACGGATCGATCTGATAACGGATGAACACGGTGACGGTCACGAAGCCTCTCCTGCATTTGATCGCAGCCGCACCCTACCCCGTTGCCCGGCGTGAACGCTTCGACTATGATCGAAGGATGAAAACAGGCCCCGATATCGCGATGATCGCAGCCCTCGTCGGCGATCCTGCTCGCTGCAACATGCTCACGGCACTAATGAGCGGCCGCGCGTTGACCGCGAGCGAACTCGCCCAGGAAGCCGGTGTGACGCCGCAGACCGCAAGTTCGCATCTCGCCAAGCTGGAATCCGGCCTCCTGATCACGCCGCAGAAGCAGGGCCGCCATCGCTACTATCGCATCGCCGGGCCGGAGGTCGCCGCCGCCCTCGAAAGCCTGATGGTGCTGGCGACCCGCGCCGGGGTGCGGGTGCGCACCGGGCCGAAGGATCCGGCCCTGCGCCGCGCCCGGGTCTGCTACGACCACCTCGCCGGCTCTTTCGGCGTGCGAATGCTCGATGCCATGACCGAGAGAAAATTCATCCGTCAGCACAAGGGCACGATCGCGCTGACCCTAGACGGTGAACGATTCATCGCCAAGTTCGGCATCGACCTCGACGTCCTGCAAGGCTCGCGGCGGCCGCTGTGCAAGACCTGCCTCGACTGGAGCGCGCGGCGCAGCCACCTCGCCGGCACGCTTGGCGCCGCCATGCTGGCGCGGCTGACAGACCTGAAATGGGCGCGGCGCGATCCCGGCAACCGGATTGTCACCTTCACCCCGAAAGGCGAGAGCCAGTTTGCAGCACTTTTCGGCGCTCCGGCGGACTGACGACACCACGTCGCAGTTGACAGCATCCGGCAAAAATCGGCGTAATCGCGCGGCTTTTAATTTCAGCATTTCAAACAGGTGGTTCATGTCGAGACGCGCGTTGCTGGTGGCCGTGGGGCTTGTTGCGGTCGCCTTCCCCGCCTTCGCCTACGAGATCAAATCGAAGACGCCGGACACGGCGTTTCCCGGAAAGCTGCAGCCGGACATTGTCGGGATGTCGAGCGAGGTCGATGCCGATAAGGCCCGCGCAGTCTATGAGAGCTATCTCAAGGATCTTCCCGGCGTGAAGCCGCAGGCGGTGCAACAGAAATTCGGCAGTACCAACGTCACCTATGTCACATCAATGACATTCGACAAACCTGCCACCGCCGACCATGCCGGCGAAACGATGACCAGCGCGTTCTCCTCGCCGGCCAGCGGCAATGTCGCCTATTACGTCCTCCGCAGCCTCGGCTTCAGCAAGACGGGGCAGCCGTCCAAGACCGAAATGATCGCGCACGTGACCGATAAATACGGCAAGCCCACCGTGATCGGCGACGGCCACATCTATTACTTCTACCGCAAGGGCAAAATCGTTTCGGTGAAACAGAAATACACCCCGGCCTCGGCGCTCGACGCGCTCAACGCGCCGGTCAACCCGAGGGCCGCCGTGGCGCTGAACGATTCGAACGGCCGGGGAAGTTGCATCGCGGCGCTCAAGCATGTCGAGGCAGCTTCCGACAAGTCGCTCGCCGGCCTTGTGGCCGAAGCCAAAAGCGCAAATTGCGATGGCCTCCTTAGCGTCGCCCTGTTGCCGGGCGTCACCGCGGACCGCGTCAGCAAGGCGATATTCACGCTGATCGATTTCAAACGCATCGCCAGCGCGGCGAAGATCGACGATGCGGCATTCGCCGCTGAAAAGAGCGAAGCGCAAAATCGCGCGCCCGCCGGCAGCGCGCCGAAACTCTGATTCGAACAGAAGCCCCGCAGCGAATGATTCGCTGCGGGGCTTATTCTCAGAACCTGTATCTGATCAGTAGTAGTAACGGCGGCGATAGTAACGCCGACGCAAGCGGCGGCGCCACGGGCGGCGATAGCCCCAATAGTGACGGCGATAATAGCGGCGACGCCAGTAGCGGCGGCGGCGCCATTGCACCTGCTCAACCCTGGCCTGATCGATATCCTTTTCGTCAGCCACCGCAGGCTGGGCTTCCGGACGCGATTGCGGCGAAAGCCCGTCCGGTGTCAGTGGCTGCACAGCAAATGGTGCTGCCTTCGCTGCTGAAGCCATCGCGACGGCGCCAAGGCCGAACCCGAAAGCTGCTTTCAGAAAATCACGGCGCTCCATGACGTCCTCCTTTCGATTATCGGGACGCATCATCATCGCGCCGCCGGCATGAACTGAAACTGAACCCGCGAGCCTTGCGATCCGTTCCAGATCGAATCAGAGGCAACGACTTTTCATGCGGTTTTCATGCGTTGCCTGAACAGCCATTCATATTCGTTCCTTACTCTTGCCATTGCGCGGAACCACTCTAGGAATGTCGCCGTTAGGCCGACTTAACCGAGGAACATACTCATGAAAAAATTGTTCGTTGCTGCGTTGTTTGCATCCACGATCGCCGGCTTCGGCGTAGCCAACGCGATGTCCCCTGCGCCCGCAGCACCAACCGGCAGCGATGTCATCAATGTCGCGCAAGGCTGCGGCCCCGGCTTCCATCGTGGCGCCTATGGCCGCTGCCGTGCCAATCGCGGCAGGGTCGTGGTGCGTCCGCCCATGGTGCGCAAATGCCGCTACTGGGGTCCCGGCCGCCGCGTCTGCCGGACCTGGTGGTAAGCATCAGTCGCACGACAGAAACCCCGCTTCGGCGGGGCTTCTTGTTGGCGCACGACCTTTAGTGCGCCGCAAGCGTGGCCAGTTTGCCGCGCTGCGGCAACGGGAACTCCCCGCAATGTGATGGTGCGGAGCGGTGTAACGCCCTCGCCCGACGCGACGGCGGCGCGCACTTGGTGTTTAATCGCACCATGAGCGAAACGGGCCCATCATCCAACAGTTTCACCAGCAGATGCGCTCACGTGATCGAGCGGATCGGCCTTGCGATGGCAGGCGCGTCATGCGGCCTGTTCGTCGCCACGCACATGTCCGGCGCACGCATCGAATTGTTCGGCTCGCTCGGCATGGTGCTCGGCATGGTCATCCTCGGCGCGCTCGGCTTCTATGTCGGCATCGACATTCCGCGGGTGTTTCGCCGCCGCGCCCAAAGCGGCGACGACCTGCCGAAAACCGACATCGTCGAATTGCTCAGCGCCGCAGGCACGTTTCTCGCCGCTCTTGCCGCCTTCGTTTCGGTCTACACCATCGTCACCGACCCCGCTATCGGTCTCGGCTGGACGCTGACCATCGCCGGCTGGTGGCTTCTCGGCGTGACCATGCAGATCGCCGCCGGCATCATCGCGCGCTGGCGCAACGGGCACCCCGCGCAGGCCGAGGCCTGACAAGGCCGATCATCACCAGCCTCCGAAGATTGCGGCTCAGTGCGGCGGCGTTTCGCGCTCGTAGATGAATTTCGGCATCTCCCACTTGTAGCGGATCGCCAGCAGGCGGAACGCCAGGCCGATGATGAAGGCGCCGATCACCGCCCCGACGTGGTTCAGGCCATATCGCGTTGCCGCGACATAAATCGCCCCGGTAGTCAGCGATACGGTGGCGTATAGCTCGCTGCGGAAAAGCAATGGAATTTCCGTACACAGCATGTCACGCAGCACACCGCCGACGCAGCCGGTAATCATGCCCGCCACCACCACGATGGTGAGCGGCTGGCCCATCGCCAGCGCCACGTTGCAGCCGATGATGGTGAATACGACGAGTCCGATCGCATCCAGCACCAGAAACAGCGAATGAAAACGGTGGATCACCTGCGCCAGCGCGATGGTGAGCAAGGCCGAAACGCCGGTGAGCACCAGCAGCATGGGATGCTTGACCCACAGCAATGAATAGTGACCGAGCAACACATCCCGCACCGAGCGCCGTGATCGCGCCGAGCATGGCGACGCCGAACCAGTCCATTTTGCGGCGGCCGGCAGCCAGCGCCGCGGTCATCGCCTCGGCGACCATGGCAACCAGTCCGAACATGAAGAGAACCGAGTCGGCGGGAAGCATATGCTTACGTAGCACAGAGGCTCGCCAGGTGTCGTCCCCGCCAACGGGTCCGGCTTCGCCGGCCCGATAACAGACTCAGCGAGGACCTTTGTGGGGAGGGAAAGAGCGCACCTCTCGGGGTGAGCAACGCGCGGCGCAGATCAGGCCGGCCACGTCTCCGCCAGCACGAGAATATCGCGCGAGCGCTTGATGTCCGGCCAGTCGCGGTCGAAATCGCGCACCAGCCGCTTCATCTCGTCGCCGCCAACAGCAGTATCGAGCGAAGCGCGGTCGTCGAACTCATAGAACGCCTGATGCACCGAGGGATCGACCGCGCTCCACGTCCGCCACGCCCGCCTGCAGCCGAACACTTTCACCGCATCGGGCAGATGCTCGCGCGAATACCATTGATCGAACGCTTGGCGTTTTGATTCATCGGGGACGACGGCACGGACGATGAAGAGGATGTGGAGCGACATTGTGACGCTTTCTCCTGATGAAACTACCAATCTTCAGCTTTTCGACCATCAGAGAAAATACGACGCATCCTAACAACGGGATTTCCCGAATCCATATCTATCAGCGCATATGCATTTGTTTCATCTACAGGAAGCCGCTCTCGTTTCGCACCACTGCTGCCTGCAGCTATAATGGTAATCGATCTATTGGCCGCCCTGCTTTCTTTGCTCATCTCCGCGCTCGCCGCAGAAAATACCATCCTCTTCGTAGAATGTTGATGACCATGGAGAACAATTGATACGCCAGCCTCTTGCGAGCGGCGCAATAATCGCGCCGCGTCTAAAGTCATCGAGATTTTCCCGTTGGTCGCGACAACTTCTCGCTCATAAACCGGCAATAGGTGATGATGAAGCACAACAATTTTAGTCACACGGTCCGACGTTTCTCGCTCCAATATATCAAATATTTCGTCGGCATCATCACCAACGTAACCGTACTCGGCGAACTCCGTCTGTTCATTCAAATAAGCAGAGTTGAGCATCCCCAAGAGAAGCACACTCTTTCCATACTCTATATGCACAACATAATTTAGTGGCGAAAGCTTATACACCCCGCAAAACTCTTCTCTAAGGGCGCGAAATCCTTCCTCATGCGAATAATGAAGTAGAGCTTCCTGACTTCGGGCGGCTCGGATGCTTTCCGCACGATGTCATGATTGCCCGGAACAATACAAAAAAGCTTAGGATCAACCGAAATGGCGTCCGAAAGATCATTCAAAAATTCCTTGGCAACATCAAGCCCTGAAAGTTTCCTATCTCCAGATTCGTGAGGCTTAGACCATGCCCCCTTAGTCAAGATATCTCCTGAAATTATGACGCATCCGATCTGACCCAACACATCCAAGCTTCTTAGATCCTCGTAAAGGACTTCAGAAAGCGCTTTTCGAGGACTGGTATCGCTTTTGCTTTTCTTAACCGGATAGCGGAAGGCGTGATCATCACCGAGATGAACATCACTCAAATGGAGCGCCCATCGCGAGCCTTCAATTTGTACTGCCGCTGCGGTGCAGAGTTGATGACATTACTATTTTGATCATAGTCCAAAAAATATATCGTTGGCACACCCAGAAGCGCCTTCAATCGCTTGTCTGCGTCGATTTCTGCGATCCGGGAAGCTAACTCGAACCAGATAGGAACTTCCGCCTTACGCTCCTGATAATATTCAGGAACAAGTGCGTCATCGACATCTGCGATGTTGGAAATAATGCGCTTAACATCACATACGAAAATCTCAGGATTGGACTTTCTTGATGTATTAGCAATGTAAATTCGATCAACCGACTTCGCCGTAAGACGTTTCAAAATTTCGCCGGCATTCTCAAACGATTTCAGCCAGAGCCCCCAAAGCACACTTCCTTTCTCTTTGAAAATCTTGTTGTGTTCTTCAACAGAAAAAACATCTACATCACGAAATCTCAGCATTACGCTGGGTGTTGCCATGACGCCCCCCCAATTTACGTTCCGCGGATCAAACTGCATTCCCATTTTTTCAACAAGAAAGCGGAGAGCCGTCTCGTTTTGATCATTGAGGCCGTCGACAATCGAAATCGGAGAATGCAGCCGAGCTACACGATTCCGGGAAGTCCAAATGTTGATATGTGGGAGAATAGGATCACGTCGACTCGTCGACTTCAAAACAAACGGGGCAAGATCAAACTCATAGGTGTTCACGAACTGCTGCTCTTGCGCACAAACCTTCAAAGCGACCTGCTCGCCCGACAATGTGAACCTGAACCATTCCGACCCCGTAAAAGGGAACGGAGAGTCATCCAAAAGATGCTCGGTCTGCTTGATAAGTCGCAAAAGCAAGCCTTCGCGCTGCGGAGGTAACAGTCTCGTCGCCGCAAAAATGACTTCTTCGAAAGCTGGTAAACGATAGACTGTCTTACCAATCGTTTCGACCCTCCCAACACCGGATAGCGCCTCAAAAATGGAAGAATGCTCATGCTTCGCCGAGGGGCGCACCGTCTCAGGCCAAAGGCTGAATAAAATAGACCCTCCAAGATTGATTTGCGAGAGTCCAATATTCATCCAACGAATGAATTCGTGCAGGTACCATGGAGGATCTATTACACAAAGGTCATAACGATACTCACCTGCAAGCTTTGGCATTCCAAAGCGCAGGTCAATGTTGATGACATCAAAACCGTCAGAGGGAGAAAGGTAGTTAGGATTGCGTTCAATCAATGAGCCTCGACGACCTAAGTGCCCCAACGTCGCCACCAGCGAAGGGCATCCCAATAGCAGAATTCCTTCTGCCATTTTTGCCTCACACGCTATTTTTGACACCGATTCTGGAGCAAACCGCCAGTCATAATCTAGTTGATGCTCTTGAAACACGTCCCCTCTTTCGCTTCCATACGAGTACAAGCCTAGCTTTCGCCAAGCTACTCACAACGGAATGTTGTCGTGCTTCTTCATCGGCACGTCGACGTGCTTGTCCTTGAGCATGGCAAGCGCGCGGGCGATACGGCGGCGGGTCGAGTGCGGCATGATCACGTCGTCGATATAGCCGCGCTCGGCGGCGACGAACGGTGACAGGAAACGATCCTCGTATTCCTTGGTGCGCGCGGCGATCTTCTCAGCGTCGCCAATGTCCTGCCGGAAGATGATCTCCACCGCGCCCTTGGCGCCCATCACCGCGATCTGCGCGGTCGGCCAGGCGTAATTGAGGTCGGCGCCGATCTCCTTCGACGCCATGACGTCGAACGCGCCGCCATAGGCCTTGCGGGTGATGACCGTGACCAGCGGCACCGTGCACTGCGAATACGCGAACAAGAGCTTCGCGCCATGCTTGATCAGCCCGCCATATTCCTGCGCGGTGCCCGGCAGGAAGCCCGGCACGTCCACGAAGGTGACGATCGGAATGTTGAAAGCGTCACAGAACCGCACGAAGCGCGCGGCCTTGCGCGAGGCGTCAGAGTCGAGCACGCCCGCCAGCACCATCGGCTGGTTCGCGACGAAGCCCACCGTCTTGCCGGCGACGCGGCCGAAGCCGGTGACGACGTTCTTGGCGAACGTGTCGGCGAGTTCGAAGAAATCGCCCTCGTCCACCACCTTCAGGATCAGTTCCTTAATGTCGTAGGGCTGGTTCGGATTTTCCGGAATCAGCGTATCGAGCGAGTTGTCGACGCGTTCGATGTCGTCGAAACTCGGCCACTCGGGCACGCCCACGGTGTTGTTGCTCGGCAGGAAGTCGATCAGCCGGCGCATCTGCAGCAGCGTCTCGACATCGTTCTCGAACGCGCCGTCGGCGATCGACGAGCGCGTGGCGTGGACCGACGCGCCGCCGAGTTCTTCGGCGGTAACGACTTCGTTGGTGACGGTCTTCACCACGTCCGGTCCGGTGACGAACATGTAGCTGGTGTTCTTCACCATGAAAATGAAATCGGTCATCGCCGGCGAATAGACGTCGCCGCCCGCGCACGGCCCCATGATGACGCTGATCTGCGGAATGACGCCCGAGGCCTGCACGTTGCGGCGAAACACGTAGGAATAACCCGCGAGCGCCGCAACGCCCTCCTGGATGCGCGCCCCACCGGCGTCGTATAGCCCGATGATCGGCGCCCTCGCCTTCAGCGCCATGTCCTGCAGCTTGGTGATCTTCAGCGCGTGGGTCTCGGACAGCGAGCCGCCGAACACGGTGAAGTCTTTCGCGAACACGAACACGGTGCGGCCGTTGACCGTGCCCCAGCCGGTGACGACGCCGTCGCCCGGCACCTTGTTCTTCTCCATGCCGAATTCGACCGAGCGATGCTCAACGAACATGTCGAATTCCTCGAACGACCCCTTGTCGAGCAGCAGTTCGATGCGCTCGCGCGCGGTCAGTTTGCCGCGGCCGTGCTGCGCCTCGATGCGCTTTTCGCCGCCGCCGAGTTTCGCGCCCGCGCGCCGGCCGTCGAGCTTTTCAAGGATATCTTTCATGTGTATCGCCCCGGAAGGCAGCCGGGCGGCCGCCTGAAATGTGAGTAATTTGGAACCTGTCTAGCACGCGATTTGGCGGTGGAAAACGGCCGATTGGCTGTCCGGGGACATACGGAAATCCCGTACTAAACAGGGGTTTTCGGGGAATCGGCATGACTGAGGCGAGTGACGGAACCACGGCAGGCGCCGTCTACGGCGGCGTGAGGACGCTGCTGCGGCTGGAGGGATTGGCGCTCGCGCTGGCCTGTGCGGTGTTCTACAGCTACTTCGAGGGCTCGTGGTGGATGTTCGCCATCCTTTTGCTCGCGCCGGATTTGAGCTTCCTGGGCTACCTTGCCGGGCCCCGCGTCGGCGCGGCGGTCTACAATGCCGCCCACGCCGCCATCGTGCCGATGCTGCTCGGCATCGTCGGCATGGTGGTGCCCTCGGCGCTGGCGATGCACCTGGCGCTGATCTGGAGCGCGCATATCGGGATCGACCGCGCGCTGGGCTATGGCCTGAAATACGACGGCGGATTTTCCTTCACCCATCTCGGCCGCATCGGCAAGCGCGCGGGGTAACGGCGGCGCGCCACGGAGGATACATGCTGTTTCTGGTGATTTCGACGCCGCGCCCCGAGCGCCCTTCCGATATGGCCACCACGCGGCAGAATTTCTGGCCGTGGCTCGCGCAGTATCAGGACAAGGGCATCTGCAAGCATGCCTATCCGCGCGTCGGCCGTGGCCTCGTCGCGATCTTCGATGTCGACAGCAACGACACGCTGCACCGGATTCTCAATGAGTGGGCGGACAGGATCCCCGCCCATTTCGACACCTATCCGCTGGTCGATGTCGCCGCGACCAGGCAGATGCTCGCTGATCAGGTGGCGGCGAAGGAGAAAGGTTAGCTACCCTTTTTCCCCTCTCCCACAAGGGAGAAGGAAAGAAGCGCATGACCCTCGCCAAGAACCGGCGATGACGTCGCTAGACTACAGTCTTGTCACTGCCGGGCCTGACCCGGCAATCCATCATTCAACAAAGCTCTCACAAAGGATGCGCGGGTCAAGCCCGCGCATGACGACTCTGAGCCGTTCCGTCAGCAAGTTCTCATTGCCTGCGCAGGTCGACTACTTCGCCGCTCGGCTCGCGACGAAGTAGCTCGACTTATGCACCACCATGCCATCACGGAGCGTAATGACGTCGACCAGTTCCATCGTCACCGGCGTGCCGTCCGGCTTGATGGCAGTCAGGATCGACTCGGAGACGAAGTGGTCGTCGTTGCCGTACAGCGCCACGCCCTCGAAATGGATTCCCGGCAAGCCCGAGATATCCTTGCCGAACTGCTCGGCCACCGCGTCCTTGCCTTTGTAAACTTTCGGGCTGCCGTGGCGCTGATACGACGTGTCCTCGACGTGAAACGCCATGATCGCCGGCACGTCGTGCGCGTTCCACGCCGCGTTGTAGCGGGTGGCGAGATCGCGCCAGAATTCATGCGGCGCGGTTTTGGCGGCAGCTGACGTGGACATGGCTTCGCTCCCTGTTGTTTTCTTGGGCAACAGCCTAGAGCGTTTTGGATGAGAGTGGTAGCTGCGCAGCCGCGTCGAATTGTCAGCGAATCCGGCCAGAGAGCCGCATCACGAACACCAGCACCTCGGCGACAGCCTTGTAGATTTCGGCGGGAATCTCGTCGCCGAGTTCGACGTTGGAGAGCGCGCCGGCCAGCACCTCGTTCTCCTCGATCGGAATGTCGTGCTCTTTGGCGACCTCGATGATCTTCGCGCCCAGCGTGCCCCTGCCCTTGGCGACGACGCGCGGCGCACCCTTCCGGTCGTAGTGCAGCGCGACGGCGAGCGTGTCCTTGAGCGAGATCATGACGCGCGATCCATGAAATGACCGGCGCGCGGCGGCGGCGGCGACGGCGGCTGTCCCGCGCCGATCACGATGTCGCCGGGCTCAAGTTCGACCAACCGCAAGGCTTCGGAGAGTTGCGAAGCGTTGCTGCGCAGTTGCGCCGCGGTCAGCGGACGCTCCGCCCACATCCGCACCGACGTACGCTCGCCGCTCAGCGACACCAGCGCATGAACCGGCCCGGCCGGCTCGATGTCGAGCGAAAAGCGCGCCCGCCACACGCGTTTGGCGTCTTCAGTTTCAGTGCCCGCGCCATCGCGCGAAATCTCGAACTGTGCCACGGCAGTACCCTGCGGAGTCGCGAACGGAATCTCGAAATTCCAGCGCGGCGTCGTCTGGTCGGCGCGCGGCGCTTGCAGGTCGGCACGATCCGGCAGTGAGGCCACTTGCAACAGCGTCTGCCGCGCCAGCGCGGCATCGGTGTCGTCGAGCAGATGATGCGCCGTCACGCCCGGCGGCGTGTCCCACGAGAAAGACGGCATCGCCATCGCCTGCGCCGACGGCGCGCCACCGCGGAACGGCGGCGGCGGCACGTTGCTCAGCGCAACCTCATCGATATCGGTTCGTGCCACGGCCGCGCGGCCCGGCGCGGCATGAGGGGCTGCAGCGGCTTCGGCATCGAGCAGCGACTTCACCGCGTCGCGCACGCCCTTGGGAAACGCCTGCAGGATATCCTGCAAGGCATCGAGATTGACCTGCGCCGCGCGGCTCGCTCCATGGGATGGCGAGAAGATGCGGGCCTTGCCGTCGAGATCGAACTCGTCAGGACCCACCTGCAACGACGCCTGCGGCAGCAGGATCTCATCCATCTCGATCTGCATTTGCGGCGCGAGCGAAGGTGACGCCATCGTATCCGACAGCGCCCGCGCCTGCCCCATCTGCGCGAAGGCGGCCGGCGCGGCGGGATCGGCATCAGCCACCGGCCTGGCCGGCGTACCGCCGAGCCAGTTCGACAGGGTTTGCCGGAACACGATCAGCGCGGCCTTGAGATCTGGGATCATCGCAGGTCGCGTACTGGCCAGCGCCGGTGACGATGCCTGCGACGCCAGCGTCTGTTCGAGGAACAGTCCGGAATTCCGGAACGCCGATTTCACTGCATCGCCGGTCAGCGACGGACCGAGTTCCGGCCGCGACGACAGCAATTGCGCCGCAGCCTTCTGCACTTCCGGCGGCAACGTCTCCAGAGAAACGGCAACGCCGAGATTGGCGAACAGCGGCGCGAGACTGCCCTGCCGTGCCGCCGCGCTCTGCACCGCGGCCGACACCGCAAGCGCTTCGAGATTGGTCAGCGGCCGCGCACGCGCGGCATCAGTCGATGCGGACACCGCCGCCGTGCTTGCGACCTCACTGGCAGTAGATGACGCACCTGCTTGCCCTGCGCCGGACGCTGTCGCAACGGCGGACGGTGCCGAGGTCGTGACCGCTGTTGCGGCCGAGGAGACCTGGGCAGGCAATTGCGCCGCGTCGCCTCGCCCCGGCACCACCTGAAGACGGATACCGTCCGGCGTCTGCGACACAGCAAGCTGCAGCGCCTGCCCCACTTTCAGCGGCACTTCGGTCAAGACTTCGATCGAGAGAGAGGCGATCGCAATGCGCACGAGATTGTTCTCGAGCACCTTCAGCACCTGGGCATCGATCACCGTGCCCGGCTTCAACACGACATCCGCCGCCACGCCCTGGGCGGCGATGACCGGAAAGACGGGATTGATCGCAATCGACATAGGGAGCGCTTCCTTTGGGGTGGAAGCTAGCCCGACCTCGTAAACCCATTGTTAACTTAATGGCCTAGGAAAGCGCCTTCAGCACCTGAACCGCTGCGTCGAAATCGCGCTGGCGGGCGACGCGGCGGGCCGCCACCTCATCGTCGACGCCCCATTTTTCGGCGTTCCAGTCCTCGTCGACATGCGCGGCCGTCCATACATGCGTGTCGGTGACGGCCTTCTCGTTCAGCGCCAGCGCCAGCAAGGCCGAACCGGTGACGGTGGTCACGACATGAAGCGCGGCGACGCGCCAGGCGTCCTCAGGCAGCCGCGCCTGCATTGCCGCGATCGCCGCCTCAGGTTGCTGAATGTGCATAATGCCTTCGGTCAAAATGAAATGCGCGCCGCGGTCCTCGGCAGCCCACCGCAGCACCGGGTCCCAATGCTCGCCCTGACGCGCGATCAGCGCATCGGGAAAACTCGCGCGATAGAACAAGAGGTCCGAGCCGACATACTTCGCAATATCGTCGGCAACCGCCGGCACGTCGTCGGCAACGCCGTCGATCACGCTGTTGGCGAGGCGCGTCAGCGGCATCGACATCGGATCGATGGTTTCCTTCTGGGCGTCCCATTCCGCCGCCATCGCCTCGGCCAGCGAACGAACAGGCGCGGCCAGCGGACGCTTGCCCGGCGTGCGCACAGTCTTGCCGTCCAGCGTCACCGCGAAGCTGCCCGCCTCCTCGCTCACGCCGGTCGTCTTGTAGAAACGATTGCGCAGCGGCGTGCGCGACGATTTGCGCGATGCCTCGCGCGGATCGAGCGGCGACTTGCCGGCGACTTCGTCGAACAGTTCACGCATCGAATCGGTCCATCTATCGGTTAGCGCAGCTGCGCGAATATTCAGAACGTTCGCTGGGCCCCAGCCCCATCGCCGCGCCCTCGTCCAGGCAGCGGGTGACGCGATCGCCGAACGACGAGCGTCTGGAGCCGCGCACGTATGGTGTCTTAGGCACTGTATCGGTGCGCACCCGGCCCGGTGTGGTGTTCTGCAGTTTGAACGGCGGCGGCGAGTCCATCCTCGGCACCTCCGGCACCTCGATCTTCGGCGGCGGTGGCGGCGGAGGTGGCGGCGGCAAGATCGACGGCGGTGGCGGCGGCGGAATCTGACTCACCGCGGCGACAGGCATGAATGCGAACGCGATGGCAGCAGCCACCAGGACGGAACGGATCATATGCATCGACATTATGTCGGAGCGCCGGACCATTCGCGCAAGGTCACTCTTCAGGTGCATCTTCGATCGGATCGAAGCGGTCAGCTTCGAGCCCAAGCAGGTTCCACGATTGCAGCATATGTGGCGGCAGCGGCGCGGTCACGTCGATCACGCCGCCGCGAGGATGCGGAATGACGATCCGCCGCGCCAGCAGATGCAACCGCTTCTGGATGCCGCCCGGCAACTGCCAGTTCTCCTTGTTGAAGTATTTCGGATCGCCGACGATGGCGTGGTCGATATGCGCCATGTGGGCACGCAACTGATGGGTGCGGCCGGTCACCGGCTTGAGCGATACCCAGGCGAGTTTCTGCGCCGAGGCTTCGACGACAGCATAATACGTCACCGCATGGGCTGCGCCCTCGTCTCCATGGGCGGCAACGCGCATGATCGAATCTTCTTCGTTCTCGTCCTTCGCGAGATAGGTCGAGATGCGGCCCTGCTTCGGCTTCGGTACACCGGCGACCAGCGCCCAGTAGATCTTGCGCGCGGAGCGATGGCGGAACGAACCGGTCAGCGTGGTCGCGGCGAAGCGCGTTTTCGCAACCAGCAGGCAGCCTGACGTTTCACGATCGAGGCGGTGCACCAGACGCGGGCGCTGGCCCTTGGCGTCGCGCATCGTCTCCAGCATCTGATCGACATGCTTCGACAGGCCCGAGCCGCCCTGCACCGCAAGGCCCGCGGGCTTGTTCAGCACCATGACATCGGCATCCTCGAACAGGATCATTTTCTGCAGTTCGTCGCGCACCTTGGTCGCAGCTTCCGACAGGGTTCCGGCCACCTTCGGCGCATCGAGCTTGAGCGGCGGAATCCGAACACTCTGCCCTTCCTCAAGACGATCCTTGCTGTCGGCGCGACGGCCGTTCACCCGCAGTTCGCCTTTACGGACGATCCGTTGGATATGAGAGAACGACAGACCGGGAAAGCGCGCCTCGAGAAAGCGATCGACGCGCATGTTGTTCTCGTCGGCGGTGACGGTGACCGTCTGCACCTTGGTAGGCAGCGGCGCGACAGGCGCGGCTTGGACGACCTCTTCCCTCACCTCATCACGCGGCGCGCGTGGTCGCGTTTCGGCGCCTGGCCGACGCGGCGCGAGCTTCGCTGAAGGACGCTTGTCGCCGAACCGCTGGTCGGCGGCGTGCTTGCTCATCACGCGTTTTTCGGCGCTGCGCGTGCTTTTCTCCGGGCTGCGTTTGGCCGGCGCACGCTTATCTCCGCGCTTCGCCTCACGCACCGACTTTTTCTCAAGGGGCTTCCGGAACCGGCGGCTCATGACGATCTGTCTTTTCTCAATTTGGCCCAGTATTCCAGGCGCTTCCTGATTTCACGCTCAAAGCCGCGATCCGGTGGATTGTAGAAGGTTTGCCGCCCCAAAGCTTCCGGGAAATAGTCCTGCCCCGAAAAAGCGTCCGGCGTGTCGTGGTCGTACTGATAGCCGTCGCCGTAGCCTTCGGACTTCATCAATTTGGTCGGCGAATTGAGAATGTGCTTGGGCGGCAGCAGCGAGCCGCCCTCCTTCGCCGTGCGCATCGCCGCGCCGAAGGCCTTGTAGGCGGCATTCGATTTCGGCGCGGTGGCGAGATAGATCACCGCCTGCGCGATAGCGAGTTCACCCTCGGGTGACCCGAGGAAATCGTAAGCGTCCTTGGCGGCGTTGGCGATCACCAGCGCCTGAGGATCGGCAAGACCAATGTCCTCCACTGCCATCCGCACCACGCGGCGAGCGAGGAACAGCGAGTCTTCGCCGGCATCCATCATGCGCGCGAGATAATACAGTGCCGCATCCGGGTCGGAGCCGCGCACCGCCTTATGCAGCGCGGAGATCAGATTGTAATGGCCGTCGGCGGATTTGTCGTAGATCGGCGCACGACGTTGCAGAATGTCCTGCAGCTCGGCTGCGCCAAACACTTCATCGGCGCGCGCCGAGCGCCAGACTTCTTCCGCCAATGTCAACGCGGCGCGGCCATCGCCATCAGCCATGCGCACCAGAACCGCGCGGGCCTCTGCATCAAGCGGCAGCTTGCGGCCTTCGACCTGCTCGGCGCGGGCATAAAGCTTTTCGATTGCCGCTTCGTCGAGCGACTGGAACACCAGCACACGCGCACGCGACAGAAGCGCCGCGTTGAGCTCGAACGACGGATTCTCGGTGGTGGCCCCGACCAGCACCACGGTGCCGTCCTCCATCACAGGCAGAAACGAATCCTGCTGGGCACGGTTAAAGCGATGAACCTCATCGACGAACAGCAGAGTGCCCTTGCCGGTTTCGCGACGGGCACGCGCGGCATCGAACACTTTTTTCAGGTCGGCGACACCGGAGAACACGGCCGAGATCTGCTCGAAATGCAGCTCGGTCGCGTCGGCCAGCAACCGCGCAACCGTGGTCTTGCCGGTGCCGGGTGGCCCCCAGAACACCAGCGAGCCGAGCGTGCGCGTTTCCAGCATCCGCGTCAGCGCACCGTCAGGCCCGAGAACATGATCCTGCCCCACCACATCGGCAAGCGTGCGCGGCCGCAGCTTCTCCGGCAGCGGACGCGGCGCATCCTTCTCCAGCCCCGCCGCGGCGAAGAGATTGGGTCCCGATTGTTTGAGACGCTCAGCCATATTGAACCATGAACTCGTCATGGCCGGGCTCGTCCCGGCCATCCACGCAAATCCCGGCATTGCGAAGACGTGGATGCCCGGCACAAGGCCGGGCATGACGACAACTCAAGCCGAGCCGTTATCCTCCCAGCGTCACCGATAATTGCTGGCCGCCGCGCATCACGGTGATGCGCCACAGCCGCGATGGTTCGCTGGTGATCCGTTCGAGGTCCCCGGTCTTCGAGATTTTCTTGCCGTTGACCGCGACAATGATGTCGCCCTTCTGGAAACCGACATTGGCCGCCAGCGCGTTATCCGCCAGCGCCGTCACCACCACACCCTCGGTACCGGAATCGAGCCGCAGTTCGTCGGCGAGCGCCGGGGAAATATTCGCGACCCTCGCGCCCTGGAACGGCGAGCGTGCTTTCAGCACGATCTCATCGCGGCCGGTGTCCGGCGCCACTTCCAGCGGCACTTTCAATTTGATGACCGTGTTCTGACGACGCACGTCGACTTCGGCCGCGCCGCCGAGCGGCCGGGTTGCGAAGCGATAGTCGAAGCCGTTGGGATCGTCGATCGGCTGGCCTTCGATCGACACGATCAGATCCGACACCTTCATGCCGGCCTTCGCGGCGGGACTGTTCGGCGCAACGTTGACCACCAGCGCGCCGGTCGGGCGCGGCAGGCCGAGCGTTTCCGCGATCTCCGGCGTCACCGCCTGCAGACGCGCGCCGAGCCATGGGCGCTTCACATCCTTGCCGCCGCTCTTCGCCGACGCCACGACGACGCGAACCATGTTGGCGGGAATCGCAAAGCCGATGCCCTGCGAGCCGCCCGAGCGCGAGAAGATCGCGGTGTTGATGCCGACCAGCTTCCCGGTCATGTCGACCAGCGCACCACCGGAATTGCCGGGATTGATCGCCGCGTCGGTCTGGATGAAGAACTGATAATCGGTGATGCCGACCTGGGTGCGCGCCAGCGCCGAGACGATACCGTGCGTCACGGTCTGGCCGACGCCGAACGGATTGCCGATCGCGAGCACGACGTCGCCGACCTGCAGCTGATCGGAATTGGCGAAATCCAGCGTCGGGAATTTCTCGTGCGCGCCTTTCAGCCGCAGCACCGCGAGGTCGGTGCGGCTGTCTTTCAACACCAGTTCAGCCTCGAACTCGCGCTTGTCGGACAGTGAAACCTTCACCTGATCCGCACCCTCGATGACGTGATTGTTGGTGACGACGAGGCCCGAGGAATCAACCAGCACGCCGGAGCCGAGTGAACGCTGGACCTGCTCGCGCTGCTGGCCCGGCACGCCGAAGAAGCGGCGGAAGACCGGATCATCGAGCAACGGATTGCGGTTCTTCACCGCCTTGGCGGCATAGACATTCACAACGGCCGGCTGCACATGCTGCACGATCGGCGCATAGGACAGCCGCAACTGGGTCTGCGATGACGGAACGATACGCTCCTGCGCCAGTACGGGACCGGCAACGATCGAAGAGACGGCAAGGATCGTGAGCGCGCGAGTAAAGTTCATGAATGAATTCCCGAATGCGATGGCAGAGATATAGTCGGCCTGCCGTTCAAAGAGAAGCGATGGCGTGGGCCGAATCGGATCGCCCGCCCGCCGTCATGCGGCCTGTTTCCGCAATGTTTTGGGCCTTTTCGCGGTGGCCGCAACGCTCTGCCGGGCCCGATGGTCCTCCCCCCAGGCGCGCAGCGCATCGATCACCGGCCGCAGACGCAGTCCGGTTTCGGACAACTCATAGTCCACGCGCGGCGGCACCTCGGCATAGACCTTGCGGATGATGAGATCGTCCTGCTCCAGTGCGCGAAGCTGCTTGGTCAGCATCCGCTGGGTGATGCCGGGCAGCCGCTTGCGCAGTTCACCGAAGCGGAGCCGGCCTTCCTGCAGATGATACAGGATCACGCCCTTCCATTTGCCGTCGATCAGGTCGAGCGTGACCTCGACCGGACAGCCCGGCCCGCAGCCGAAATCCTTGCGTTTCATGCGGCTTCTTTCATTAGTATACAATCGGGGCCTATATCACAAAAACGACAGTACTTGCAATAAACTGCCTACAAAGGCAGAACCAGCGGGCGCCGCGCCGGTGGCGCTTTTTCCGGAGACCGTTCCATGAAAGCCGTCGGATACAAGAAATCGCTGCCGATCGATGCCGCGGACTCGCTGATCGATTTCGAGACCGAAACACCCGAACCGCGCGGGCGCGACATCCGCGTCGCGGTGAAGGCAATCTCGGTCAACCCGGTCGATACCAAGGTGCGCAAGCGCGCCGAACCGCCGGCGGGCGAAACCAAGATCCTCGGCTACGATGCGGTCGGCGTGGTCGATGCGGTCGGGCCTGATGCGACGTTGTTCAAGAAAGGCGACGAAGTCTATTACGCCGGCTCGATCCAGCGCCAGGGCACCAATTCAGAATTTCATCTGGTCGATGAGCGCATCGTCGGCCACAAGCCGAAGTCGCTGTCGGTGGCACAAGCGGCAGCCTTGCCTCTCACCTCGATCACCGCATGGGAATTGCTGTTCGACCGCCTCGCGATTGCGCCGGGTAAAAAGATCGAGCCGCGCACGCTGCTGATCACCGGCGGCGCTGGCGGCGTCGGCTCGATCATGATCCAGCTCGCCCGCCGCCTCACCGGCCTTGCGGTCATCGCCACTGCCTCGCGCCCTGAATCGACCAAATGGTGCCTCGATCTCGGCGCCCATGCGGTGATCGATCATTCCAAGCCGATGAAGGAGCAGATCGAGAAACTCAAGCTGCCGCCGGTCGGCCTGATCGCCAGCCTCACCGGCACCGACCAGCATTTCCCGGCCCTGACGGACATCCTCGCGCCGCAAGGCAAGATCGGCCTGATCGACGATCCGGCAACGCTCAACGCGTCACTGCTCAAGGGCAAAGCCGGATCGTTGCATTGGGAATCGATGTTCACGCGCTCGTCGTTCCAGACCGCCGACATGGTGGCGCAGCATCGCCTGCTCGACGATGTCGCCAACCTCATCGACAACGGCGTGCTGCGCACCACGCTCGACAAAGTGGTCGGCAAGATCAACGCTGCGAACCTGAAGACTGCCCATGCCGCGATCGAAGGCGGCCGCTCGACCGGCAAGCTGGTGCTCGAGGGGTGGTGAGCGCAAGGATTTTGCGCTGCCGCTCTATCTCAGCGCGACCCCGCGCCATCAGGACTCTCAGTTGTCATGCCCGGCCCTGTGCCGGGCATCTCACTTAGGGACGCACGGTGCCCACCTAAGCGGGGTCACCGGGACAAGCCCGGTGACGACATCGGAGTTGGAGCAACCTACGTCCCAAATTGATTCCTCATCCTATGAGAATCATCACGCGATCGTCGGCACCAGCCCGCCTTCGGCCCGCAGCGCCGCGCCGTTGGTGACGGAGGCTTCGCGCGACGACACATAGACCACCATGTTGGCGATCTCGTCGACGCTGGCGAAGCGCTGGATCAGCGACGTCGGCCGGTGCTCCTTGATGAAATTCGCGGCGGCGGTCTCGATCGACTGGCCGTTCTGCTTGGCGAGATCCTTCACGAAAGTCTCGACGCCCTCCGACATCGTCGGCCCCGGCATCACCGCATTGACCGTGACTGCGGTGCCTCGGGTGAGTTCGGCAAGACCGCGCGAGACCGACAACTGCGCCGTTTTCGTCATGCCGTAGTGAATCATTTCCTTCGGAATCATGATGGCGGATTCGGACGCAATGAAAACGATGCGGCCCCAGTTACGCTTGAGCATGCCTTGCATATACGCGCGCGACAGCCGTATGCCGGACATCACGTTCACATTGAAGAAGCGCTGCCAGTCCTCGTCGGGAATATCGAAAAATTCCTTCGGCTCGAAGATGCCAGTGTTGTTGATCAGAATATCGACATCGGGCACCTCCTTGACCAGCGAGGCGCAGCCCTCCGCTGTCGACACGTCGGCTGCGACGCCCTCGATTGCCGCACCGCTCACGGCCTTCTTGAGCGCGGCCACCGCCGCATCGACCTTGGGCTGCGAGCGCCCGTTGATGACGACCTTCGCGCCCGCTGCCGCGAGCCCCTTGGCGATGGCATGGCCGATGCCCGAGGTCGAACCGGTGACGAGAGCCGTGGTGCCGGACAGATCGATCTTCATGGAGTGCTCCTGTGTGACAGCGCTCGATATGGTCGTGATGAAAACGAATGCCACTGCTGCGGCCGTCACGATGACGTGCGGCAAACTCTCGGACATCGTCCCGCGCAGGCGGGGACCCAGTCTGATCTGTTCTCAATATTACCAATGTAGCGATCTGGGGGAACCGGGCAGAGTATCCAAATCGCAAGCCGAATAGCTCTGGGTCCCCCGCCTGCGCGGGGACGACACCGAGGTATGTCCGGCCTCGGGTGACTCATGCGAGACCGCAACAAAAAAGCGGCGCCCGAAGGCGCCGCTTTCAAAACTCGATATCGGAGAAAGGCTTACGCCGCTTCCGATTGTTTTTCCTGCACCGGACCCGAATCCTGGCCCTTGGCGTCGACGTCGCGATCGACGAACTCGATCACCGCCATCGGGGCGTTGTCGCCGTAGCGGAAACCGGCCTTGATGATGCGGGTGTAGCCACCCTGACGATCCTTGTAGCGGGTCGCCAGCACGTCAAACAGCTTGCGGACCTGATCCTGGTCGCGCATTTCGCTGATGGCCTGACGGCGCAGCGCGAGGCCGCCCTTCTTGCCGAGTGTAACGAGCTTCTCGACAATCGGGCGAAGCTCCTTTGCCTTCGGCAGCGTGGTGACGATCTGCTCGTGCTTGATCAGCGCGGCCGCCATGTTGGCGAACATCGCCTTGCGATGTTCAGCAGTGCGGTTGAGCTTCCGATGAACCTTGCCGTGACGCATGATGACTTCCTTGTTCTCAATTTGTCACGACGGCTCGTCGGACATGTTGCTCAGGTGGGCTGCCTGCGTTCGCCCGTCGTGTCATGGCCGGAATGGTCCGGCCACAACGTACTTCGCTCAGTAGTGATCTTCGAAGCGCTTGGCCAGTTCGTCGATGTTCTCCGGCGGCCAGCCGGGCACTTCCATGCCGAGGTGCAGACCCATCTGGGCCAGCACTTCCTTGATTTCGTTCAGCGACTTGCGGCCGAAGTTCGGGGTACGGAGCATTTCCGCTTCCGACTTCTGCACCAGGTCGCCGATGTAGACGATGTTGTCGTTCTTCAGGCAGTTCGCCGAACGCACCGACAGTTCGAGTTCGTCGACCTTCTTGAGGAAGGCCGGGTTGAACGCGAGATCCGGAATGACTTCGGCGGCAACCTCCTTGCGGGGCTCCTCGAAGTTCACGAACACATTGAGCTGGTCCTGCAGGATGCGCGCCGAATAGGCCAGCGCGTCTTCCGGCGAGATCGCGCCGTTGGTCTCGATCGTCAGCGTCAGCTTGTCGTAATCGAGGATCTGGCCCTCGCGGGTGTTCTCGACCTTGTAGGAAACCTTGCGGACCGGCGAGAACAAGCTGTCGACCGGAATGAGACCGATCGGCGCGTCCTCGGGGCGGTTGCCGGCGGCGGCAACGTAGCCCTTGCCGGAATTGACGGTGAATTCCATACGGATTTCAGCGCCGTCGTCCAAGGTGCAAAGCTGGAGGTCTGGATTGAGAACGACGACATCGCCGACGGTCTGAATGTCAGCGGCGGTGACGGCGCCCGGGCCCTGCTTCTTCACAACCATGCGCTTGGGGCCTTCGCCCTGCATCTTGATCGAGATGTCCTTGATGTTGAGCACGATGTCAGTCACGTCCTCGCGCACGCCGGCGATCGAGGAGAATTCGTGCAGCACGCCGTCGATGTGAACGGACTGGACAGCAGCGCCTTGCAGCGACGACAGCAGCACGCGGCGCAGCGCGTTGCCGAGCGTCTGGCCGAAACCGCGCTCGAGCGGCTCCGCAACCAGGGTCGCGAAACGGGTCGGGTCCGAACCAGGCGTCACCTGCAACTTGTTCGGACGGATGAGTTCTTGCCAATTCTTCTGGATCGTCACTGGGTCACCCATGCCTTTCGGCGTCTTGGCGTTGGAGGGTTTGGCGGCGCGGAAGATTCCGCGTCATCGCTTTCAAAAACAAACGCGGGCACCAACCGCCCGCGGTAGAAAAATCAGACGCGCCGGCGCTTGCGCGGACGGCAGCCGTTGTGCGGGATCGTGGTCACGTCGCGGATCGACGTTACGGTGAAGCCCGCCACCTGCAGAGCGCGCAGTGCCGATTCACGGCCCGAACCCGGACCCGCGACCTCGACTTCGAGCGTGCGCATGCCGTGCTCTTGGGCCTTCTTCGACACGTCCTCGGCGGCAACCTGCGCCGCGTACGGGGTCGACTTGCGCGATCCCTTGAAGCCCATCGTGCCGGCCGACGACCAGGCAATGGTATTGCCCTGCGCGTCGGTGATGGTGATGGTCGTGTTGTTGAACGACGAATTCACGTGCGCAATGCCGGACGCGATATTCTTGCGTTCGCGACGGCGGACGCGAGTAGCCTCTTTAGCCATTGTAGTTCCTTCTTGCGATCTCAACGCCGCCGTAGTGCCAGCGGCTACACCAGAATGGAAAGCGCGGACGAAACCGCCCGCATCTTTCCGCTTGAATCAGGTCTCTTACTTCTTCCTGCCGGCGATGGCCTTCGCCGGACCCTTGCGGGTGCGGGCGTTGGTGTGGGTGCGCTGACCGCGCACCGGCAGGCCGCGACGATGGCGCAGGCCGCGATAGCAGCCGAGGTCCATCAGGCGCTTGATGTTCATGCCGACTTCACGACGAAGGTCGCCCTCGACGAGATAGTCGCGGTCGATCATTTCGCGAATCTGCAAAACTTCCTGGTCGGTCAGCTGCGAGACACGACGGTCCAGCGGAATCTTGACCTTCTCCATGATGTCGGCCGCGTTCTTCTGGCCGATTCCGTGGATGTACTGGAGCGCGATGACGACGCGCTTGTTGGTCGGGATATTGACGCCTGCGATACGGGCCACAGTCTTAACTCCTGTCACCGTCCATTCGGAGCGGCTGATGTTTATTGAAGCCAGAACATGAAGTTGTCCAAAAACCGCTTCACACGTTTCGGCCTCATGCTCCTGTCGGGCGTATGTCCACAAACGCGAACACGACGCCCTCCCCATTGTCCTTCGGGGCCCGGCATCGTCTGAAACTTATCCGACTTGATGCGGGCTTATTAAAGGATTCAACGACGTTTCGTCAACCGTTTGGCGGTATTGGCTCGCCCTTTCGTGACCTTTTTGGTGCTCTTCCGAGCCGGGTTCCGGGCGGCCTTCGCAGCCCGTCCGGACTTGGCCGTTGAGGGGCGCTTCCGGGCGGCTACAGCCATCCTTCCCGTCGCCTTCTTGACCCCCTTGGCGGCCTTCCGGGCTCCCTTGGGGGCCGATTTAGTCGCCTTGGAGGCCTTTTTCACGGTCTTTCCGGCCTTTTTCGTCGATTTGGCAGCCTTTTTGGGCGGCTTGGCAGTGGGTGTTTTGCTCTTCGCGGCCTTCCCGGGGGCGGCTTTGGCAGCCTTCCCGGACGGCTTTTTGGCGGCCTTCCGGGCTTTGGCAGCAGCCTTTTCCGCGGCAGAGGCGCTCAAGGCCTTCAAAACGTGCTCGATCTGGTGGCTGACCTGCTCGATGCTCATCATACCGTCGATGGTAACGAGCTTGCGCTTCTCCGAATAATAGTGAACCAGCGGCTCGGTCTGGGCGCGATAGCTCGCGAGGCGCTTCGACAGCACCTCCGGCGTGTCATCGATTCGCACCTCTTCACCGCGCTCGCGCATTTGCGCCACCCGGGCTTCGACCCGGTCGAGCAATGCGCTTTCGTTGACACGCAGTTCGACCACCGCGTCGAGCTTGAGATGTTTCTTCTTGAGCAGTTCGTCGAGCGCCTGTGCCTGCGGCACGGTGCGCGGAAAGCCGTCGAGAATGAAGCCGGCCTTGGCATCCGGCTGTTCGATACGGTCCGAGATGATACCAACCACGACTTCGTCGGGCACCAGCCCGCCGCTCGCCATGATGTCCTTCACCTTGAGGCCGACAGCTGTCTCCGCAGCGACTGCGGCGCGCAACATCTCACCGGTGGAGAGCTGAACGATGCCGTGTCGTTGAACCAGCTTGTGTGCTTGCGTTCCCTTGCCCGCCCCCGGCGGCCCGAGAAGAATCAACCTCATTTACGGCGGCCCCTCAATTTGGATTTCCGGATCAGTCCTTCATATTGGTGTGCGAGCAGATAGCCCTGCACTTGCGCCACCGTATCCATCGTCACGCTGACCACGATCAGCAGAGACGTGCCGCCGAGATAGAACGGCACCGAGGCGTATGAAATCAGGATTTCCGGAATCAGACAGACAACTGCCAAATAAATAGCACCGACGACAGTGATGCGAGATAGCACATAGTCGATGTATTCGGCGGTACGCTCGCCCGGACGGATGCCCGGAATGAAGCCGCCATGCTTCTTGAGGTTGTCCGCAGTCTCGGTCGGGTTGAAGACGATCGCGGTGTAGAAGAACGCGAAGAAGACGATCAGCGCGAGATAGAGCAGCAGGAACAGCGGCCGGCCATGGCTCAGCTGGGTGGTGAGCCACTGGAACCACTCCGGCCCGGTGCCGGCGTTGAAGCTTGCGATCGTGGTCGGCAACAGCAGCAGCGACGACGCAAAGATCGGCGGAATAACGCCCGAAGTATTGAGCTTGAGCGGCAGATGCGAGGACTGGCCCTCGAACATCTTGTTGCCGACCTGACGCTTCGGATACTGGATCAGCAGGCGGCGCTGCGCGCGCTCGACGAACACGATCAGGGCGATGACCGCAACGGCCATCACGATGATCGCGAGAATCAGGAATGTCGAGAGCGCACCCTGACGGCCGAGTTCGAGCGTGCCGGCGATCGCCGACGGCAGCTCGGCCACGATGCCGGCCATGATGATGAGCGAGATGCCGTTGCCGATACCGCGCGAGGTAATCTGCTCGCCGAGCCACATCAGGAACATGGTGCCGCCGGTCAGCGTGATCAGCGTCGAGATGCGGAAGAAGAAGCCGGGATCGGAAACGACGTTGCCCGCACCTTCGAGGCCGACGGCGATGCCGTACGCCTGGAACGCTGCGAGCACCACGGTGAGGTAACGAGTGTACTGGTTGATGACCTTGCGGCCCGCCTCGCCCTCTTTCTTGAGGGCTTCGAGCTGCGGCGACACAGTGGTCAGAAGCTGAATGATGATCGATGCCGAAATGTACGGCATGATGTTGAGCGCAAAGATCGCCATGCGGTTGATACCGCCGCCCGCGAACATGTTGAACATGCCGAGGATGCCGCCGGCCTGCGACTTGAAGATCTGACTCCAGATCTGCGGATCGATGCCGGGCAGCGGGATGTAAGTGCCGAGCCGATAAACAAGCAGCGCACCCAGCGTAAACCAGATGCGCTTCTTGAGTTCATCGGCCTTCGCGAGCGCCGAAAAATTGAGGTTTGCCGCTAATTGTTCAGCCGCAGAAACCATGTGCGAGGCTCCTCATTCTTTTGTTCGTCGTGAGCGGGCCCGCCCGGTCATCCACGCTCCGGAAACTTCTTACCAGAAGTAGCGTCGTGGGTGCCCGTCACAAGGCCGGGAACGACGAAATCAAGCCGCCTCGCCTTCGTCCTTCTTCGGCGCCAGGATCTTCACCGATCCACCGGCCTTTTCGACCGCTTCGATGGCCGATTTGGACGCGCCGTGGACTTCGATGGTCACCTTTGCCGTAATCTTGCCACGACCCAGCAGCCGCACGCCATCTTTCGAGCGGCGCAGGATGCCGGACTTCACCAGCGTCTCGGCGTTGATGGTGTCCTTGGCGTCGAGCTTCTTGGCATCGATCGCGGTCTGGATACGATCGAGGTTCACCTCGGTCAGATCGAGCCGGAAGATGTTGTTGAAGCCGCGCTTGGGCAGACGGCGATGCATCGGCATCTGGCCGCCTTCGAAACCCTTGATGCGCACGCCCGAACGCGCGGTCTGGCCCTTGCCGCCGCGGCCAGCCTGCTTGCCCTTGCCGGAGCCAATGCCACGACCGACCCGCATGCGCTTCTTGCGCGAACCCGGGTTATCGGCGATCTCGGTGAGCTTCATCGCCCTTCTCCTTACTTCTCGTCGACGATGCGAACGAGGTGCTGAACCTTGGCGATCATGCCGCGAATCGCAGGCGTATCCTGCAACTCGGCGACGCGGCCGATCTTGTTGAGACGAAGACCGATCAACGTCTCACGCTGCGAGTGTTGGCGGCGGATCGCGCTGCCGGTCTGCTCGACCTTGATTGTCTTTGCGGCCTTGGCCATCTTCAATCCTCTCGCCCGCGCCCTTAGTCGGCAGCGGCTTCTGCGTCGCCGCCGACACGGCGCGACTGCAATGTGGATACTTTCAGGTTGCGGCGGTTCGCGACCGAGCGCGGCGAATCCTGATGCTTCAGCGCGTCGAACGTCGCGCGAACCATGTTGTAGGGATTCGACGAGCCGACCGACTTCGCCACCACGTCCTGAATTCCGAGGGTCTCGAACACCGCGCGCATCGGGCCGCCGGCGATGATGCCGGTACCAGCCGGCGCCGCGCGCAGATAAACCCTGCCCGCGCCGTGACGGCCGGCAATGTCGTGATGCAGCGTGCGGCCTTCGCGCAGAGCGACGCGCGTCAGGTTGCGCTTCGCCGAGTCGGTCGCCTTGCGGATGGCTTCCGGCACTTCGCGTGCCTTGCCATGACCGAAGCCGACGCGGCCCTTCTGGTCGCCGATGACGACGAGAGCCGCGAAGCCGAAGCGCTTGCCGCCCTTGACGACCTTCGCCACACGATTGATGTGCACGAGCTTGTCGACGAATTCGCTGTCGCGCTCTTCCCGACCGCCCCGATCGCGTCCGCCGCGTTCGCGTTCACCTGCCATGGTGTTTTCCAATCCTTAAGAGGCGGATGCCTCTGTCCTTGTGTCCGTTTAAATCAGAAGCTCAATCCGCTTTCGCGGGCCGCATCGGCCAGCGCCTTGACGCGGCCGTGATAGAGATAGCCGCCGCGATCGAAGACCACTTCCTTGACGCCGTTCTTCACCGCGCGCTCCGCCAGCAGCTTGCCGACGGCCTTGGCCGCATCGATGTTGGCGCCGGTCTTGGCACCTTCGCGCATCGACTTTTCGAGCGACGAGGCCGACGCCAGGGTTTCGCCCTTCAGGTCGTCGATGACCTGGGCGTAGATGTGCTTCGACGAGCGAAACACCGACAGGCGCGGACGGCCGTTGGCCGAGCGGCGCAGCGAAAGCCGCACGCTCTTCTGGCGCCGGGCATTCGTAATCTTGAGTTTCGACATGACCGGCTCCGTTACTTCTTCTTGCCTTCCTTGCGGAAGATGAATTCGTTGGCGTACTTCACGCCCTTGCCCTTGTACGGCTCCGGTGGACGATAACCGCGGATTTCCGCGGCGACCTGCCCGACCTTCTGGGAGTCGTTGCCGGTAATGGTGATTTCGGTCGGCTTCGGCACAGTCACCGTGATCCCTTCCGGGATCGGATAAATCACATCGTGGCTGTAGCCGAGCGCGAGCTGCAGGTTCTTGCCCTGCAGCGCGGCGCGATAGCCGACGCCGGTGATTTCAAGCTTCTTTTCGAAGCCTTTGGTGACACCCTCGACCAGGTTTGCGACCTGGGCGCGGGCGGTGCCATAAAGCGAACGCGAACGCTTGGTTTCGAAGCGCGGCGCGACGCGAATCGTACCGTCCTTCATCTCGACCGCAACGTCGTCGTGCACGATGAACTGAAGCGCGCCTTTCGGGCCCTTCACCTTTACGGTCTGTCCTTCAACGGACGCGGTCACACCCGACGTTACCGCGACCGGTCGTTTGCCTACGCGAGACATCGTTCTTTCCTTCCTTAGAACACCGTGAAGAGAACTTCGCCGCCCACGTTCGCGTCACGCGCCTCGTGGTCAGCCATGATTCCCTTCGGCGTCGACAGCACCGAGATGCCGAGACCGTTCTTGACGCGCGGCAGGTTCTTCACCGATGCGTAAACCCGACGCCCAGGCTTCGATACCCGCTCGATCTCGCGGATCACGGGCTCGCCATCGAAATACTTCAGCTCGATCTCAAGCTCGTTCTGGCCCGACGCGTGTTCGACGCTGGCGTAGCCGCGGATGTAACCCTCGGTCTTCAGCACTTCGAGTACGTTGGCGCGCATCTTCGAGCCCGGGGTCGAAACCTTGGACTTGGCGCGCATCTGCGCGTTGCGGATGCGGGTGATGAGATCGCTGATAGGATCGTGCGTTGACATGACCGACCCTCCTTACCAGCTTGACTTGACGAGGCCGGGAACCAGGCCCTTGGAGCCGAGTTCACGCAGCGCGATGCGGCTGAGCTTGTTCTTGCGATAGACCGCGCGCGGGCGGCCGGTGATTTCGCAACGGTTGCGAATCCGGGTCGCCGACGAGTTGCGTGGCATCTCGGCAAGCTTGATGGTCGCCGCGAAACGCTCTTCCATCGGCTTGGTCTTGTCGGCGATGATCGCCTTCAGCTTCGCGCGCTTGGGAGCCGCGTTCTTCGTCATCTTCTGACGCCGGTTGTTCTTCTCGATCGAACTTTTCTTCGCCATACGAGTAGTCTCCATACCTTTCCGCGTTTGAGACGCTAAATCAGTGTCTCACTGCCGGAACGGAAAATTGAATGCGGTCAGCAGCGCCCTCGCCTGCTCGTCGTCGGGCGCGGTGGTGCAAACCGTAATGTCCATGCCCCAGCTCTCGCCGGATTTATCGTAGTCGATTTCCGGGAACACGATGTGCTCTTTCAGACCGAGCGAATAGTTGCCGCGGCCGTCGAAGCTCTTGGGATTGAGGCCACGGAAGTCTCGCACGCGCGGCAGCGCGACGTTCACGAGACGATCAATGAACTCATACATCTTCGCCTTGCGCAGCGTAACCTTGCAGCCGATGGCCTGGCCTTCACGCAGCTTGAAGGTCGCGATCGCCTTGCGCGAATGCGTCACGATCGGCTTCTGGCCGGCGATCAGTGCGAGGTCGCTGGCAGCCAGCTCGACCTTCTTGCGGTCGTTGACAGCCTCGCCGACGCCCATGTTGAGCACGACCTTCTCCAGCACAGGCACCTGCATGACATTGCTGTAGCCGAACTGCTCGGTCAGCTTGCCGCGGATTTCCTTGTCGAACTGCGCGCGCAGGCGCGGAACGTATGCGGTCTCAGCCATCGATCTCAGCTCCCGAACGCTTGGCGACCCGCACCTTGGTGCCGTCTGCCTGAATCTTGAAACCAACGCGGGTCGGCTTGCCGTCCTTGCCGACGATGGCAACTTTCGACAGGTGGATCGGCGACTCCTTGGAGATGATGCCGCCTTCCTGCGCCTGCGTCTGCTTCTGGTGACGTTTGACGAGGTTGACGCCACGCACCAGCGCACGACCCTCGGTGGGGCGCACTTCAAACACTTCGCCGGTCCGGCCCTTGTCACGGCCGGACAGCACGATGACCTTGTCACCCTTGCGGATCTTGGCAGCCATTACAGCACCTCCGGCGCAAGCGAGATGATCTTCATGTGGTTCTTGGCGCGCAGCTCGCGCGGCACGGGCCCGAAAATACGGGTGCCGACCGGCTCCGACTGGTTGTTGATCAGCACGGCCGCGTTGCGGTCGAAACGGATCACCGAACCATCCGCACGGCGGATGTCCTTGCTGACGCGAACGACGACCGCCTTCATGACGTCGCCCTTCTTCACCTTACCACGTGGAATGGCTTCCTTGATCGAGACGACAATAATGTCGCCCACCGTCGCATAGCGGCGCTTGGAACCTCCAAGAACCTTGATGCACATGACACGGCGCGCGCCGGAGTTATCGGCCACGTCGAGGTTGGTCTGCATCTGAATCATTGATGCACCTCGTCCTCTTTCTGATGCGCTACTTGCGCTTAAGCTGTTTTCTTCTTTTCACCCTGGACGACTGTCCAGCGCTTCAACTTCGAGAGCGGCTTGCTCTCTTCGATCCGGACCGTATCGCCCGACTTGAACTCGTTGTTCTCGTCGTGCGCGTGGTAGTTCTTGGAACGGCGGATCGTCTTCTTGTAGATCGGGTGGGTGAAGCGGCGGTCGACACGCACGACAACAGTCTTGTCTTGCTTGTCGCTGACGACGACGCCCTGGAGAGTACGCTTCGGCATCTTTCGCCCCTTACTTCTTCGTTTCCGCGGCGCGCTTCTGCGCCGCGACAGTCTTGATGCGTGCGATGTCGCGGCGAGCCTCACGCAGGCGCGAGGTGTTCTCGAGCTGCCCGGTGGCACGCTGGAAGCGCAGGTTGAACCGCTCCTTCTTCAGATTGAGGACAGCGTCCTCCATCTGGTCAGGGCTCATCGCGCGAATGTCTTCGACCTTCATCTGGGTCATGTCCTTACTCCGCAATGCGCGCGACGAAGCGCGTCTTGATCGGAAGTTTAGCGGCAGCCAGGGTCAGCGCCTCACGCGCGGTCTGGTCGGTGACGCCGTCGATCTCGAACAGGATGCGGCCGGGTTTGACCCGCGCCACCCACAATTCCGGCGCACCCTTGCCGGAGCCCATCCGCACTTCGGCGGGCTTCTTCGACACCGGAACATCCGGGAAAACACGGATCCAGACGCGGCCGACACGCTTCATGTGACGGGTCAGTGCACGGCGAGCGGCTTCGATCTGACGCGCGGTAATACGCTCCGGCGCCATCGCCTTCAGGCCGAACTGGCCGAAAGACAACGTCGCGCCCGACGAGGCGACGCCGTGGATACGGCCCTTATGCGCCTTGCGGAACTTTGTCTTCTTAGGTTGCATCATGGCTTACGCCCTCGAACTTTCTTGTCTTGACCTGATCAGGCTGCATCGCGACGCGGACGCCCGCTGTCGCCTTCAGCCATACGCTTGTCCTGGGCCATCGGATCGTGCTCGAGGATTTCCCCCTTGAAGATCCAGACCTTGACGCCGCAGGTGCCGAAGGTGGTGAACGCAGTGGCGACGCCGTAATCGACATCGGCGCGCAGCGTGTGCAGCGGCACCCGGCCCTCGCGATACCATTCCATGCGGGCGATTTCCGCGCCGCCGAGACGACCCGAGCAGTTGATGCGGATGCCTTCGGCGCCCAGACGCATCGCCGACTGAACGGCGCGCTTCATGGCGCGGCGGAAAGCCACGCGGCGCTCCAGCTGCTGCGCGATCGATTCGGCGACCAGCGTCGCATCGAGCTCCGGCTTGCGGATTTCGATGATGTTGATGACGACGTCGGACTCGGTAATCTCGGCAACCTTCTTCCGCAGCTTGTCGATGTCGGCGCCCTTCTTGCCGATCACCACGCCCGGACGGGCCGAGTGGATCGACACGCGGCACTTCTTGTGCGGGCGCTCAATGACGATGCGTGCGACAGCCGCCTGCTTCAGCTCCTTCATCAACACTTCGCGAATCCGCACGTCCTCATGGAGGAGCTTGGCGTATTCGGCCTTGTTGGCGAACCAGCGGGAGTCCCAGGTCCGGTTGATGCCGAGACGCAGCCCGATTGGATTGATCTTCTGACCCATCGTTCTCTCCCGCGCCTTAAGCGCCAGCCTCCGCCTCGACCTGACGAACAACGATCGTCAGCTGCGAGAACGGCTTGAATACACGACCCGAACGGCCACGGCCGCGCGGAGCAAAACGCTTCATCACGATGCCGTTGCCGACATGCGCTTCGGAAACGATCAGCGCGTCGACATCGAGGTCGTGGTTGTTCTCGGCATTCGCGATCGCCGATTCGAGGCACTTCTTAACATCGACTGCGATTCGCTTGCGCGAGAACTGCAGATCGGCGAGCGCCGACGACGCCTTCTTGCCGCGGATCAACTGCGCGACAAGATTCAGCTTCTGCGGCGAGACGCGAAGCATGCGGGCGACGGCCTTGGCCTCGTTATCCGGGAGAACCCGTTCGCGCTTTGGTTTGCTCATAACTCAGTCCTCAGGCCTTCTTGGCTTTCTTGTCGCCGGAATGACCGTGGAAGGTCCGGGTCGGCGAGAACTCACCGAACTTGTGACCGACCATTTCTTCATTCACGGCAACCGGAACGTGCTTTTGACCGTTGTAGACGCCGAACGTGAGACCCACAAACTGCGGCAGGATCGTCGAGCGACGGCTCCAGATCTTGATAACGTCATGACGGCCGGACGCGCGCGCGGCATCTGCTTTCTTGAGCAGCGAGCCTTCGACGAACGGGCCTTTCCAGACTGAACGAACCATGTCCGGCGATCCTTACTTCTTCTTCCGCTTGTGGCGGCTGATGAGAATGAACTTGTTGGTGGACTTGTTGGAACGGGTCTTCTTGCCCTTGGTCGGCTTGCCCCACGGAGTCACCGGGTGACGGCCGCCCGAGGTGCGGCCTTCGCCGCCGCCGTGCGGATGGTCGATCGGGTTCATGACAACGCCGCGGTTGTGCGGACGCCAGCCCATCCAGCGGGTTCGACCAGCCTTGCCGATCGAGGTGTTCATGTGATCCGGGTTCGACACCGCACCGATGGTGCCGGTGCAGCGGCCATGAACCAGGCGCTGTTCGCCCGAGTTGAGGCGCAGAATAACGTAGTCGTGGTCGCGGCCGACGATCTGGGCGTAGGTGCCGGCGGAACGTGCGATCTGCCCGCCCTTCCCGATCTTCAGCTCGACGTTGTGGACGATAGTGCCGACCGGCATGTTGCCGAGCGGCATGACGTTGCCCGGCTTCACGTCGACATAGTCGCCGGCGATCACAGTGTCGCCGACAGCCAGACGCTGCGGCGCCAGGATGTAAGCCTGCTCGCCATCTGCGTACTTGATCAGCGCGATGAACGCGGTGCGGTTCGGATCGTATTCCAGACGCTCGACCTTGGCCGCAACGTCGACCTTGGTGCGCTTGAAGTCGACCATGCGGTAGGTCTTCTTGTGACCGCCGCCGCGGAAACGCACGGTAATGCGGCCGGTGTTGTTGCGGCCACCGTTCGAGTGCTTGCCCTCGGTCAGAGCCTTGACCGGCTTGCCCTTGTAGAGCGCCGAACGATCGACCATCACCAGCTGGCGCTGGCCCGGCGTCGTGGGGTTGAATGTTTTCAATGCCATCGTCGTTCGCCTTACAGCCCGGTGGTCACGTCGATGCGATGACCCTCTTCAAGGGTCACGACCGCGCGCTTGGAATCCGACTGAGAACCGAACTGGCCGCGGAAGACTTTCGTCTTGCCCTTGCGGACCAGCGTGTTGACGCTCTTCACCTTGACGTCGAACAGCTTCTCAACCGCCTCTTTGATCTGTGGCTTGGTCGCCTTGGCGGCCACCTTAAACACCACCTTGTTGTGCTCGGATGCGACCGTCGCCTTCTCGGTAATCACCGGCGAGACGATCACATCGTAATGACGCG
This sequence comes from Afipia sp. Root123D2, assembly GCF_001425835.1. Taxonomy (GTDB): domain Bacteria; phylum Pseudomonadota; class Alphaproteobacteria; order Rhizobiales; family Xanthobacteraceae; genus Afipia. Next base: position 883,505 of record NZ_LMDP01000001.1, on the reverse strand, counting down.
CATCCATCGTCTTCATTTGAAGCGCGCCTCCAACGCATCGAGAGCGGCCTTGGTCAGAACGAGTTTCTGACGGCGCAGAATGTCATAGACGTTGATGCCCTGGATCGGCAGCACGTCGATTTGCGGAATGTTGCGCGCGGCGAGCGCGAAACCGTTGTTGACCTCAGCGCCGTCGACGATCAGCGCGCTGGTCAGGCCGAGACCGGAGAAGTGCCCGATCAGCGCCTTGGTCTTGGGATCCTTCAGCTCGGCATTGTCGATCACGACCAAGCTGCCGTCCTTGGCCTTCGCCGACAGAGCATGGCGCAGGCCGAGCGCACGAACCTTCTTCGGCAGATCGTAAGCATGGCTGCGCACGACCGGGCCGAATGCACGGCCGCCACCGCGGAACTGCGGAACGCGGGCCGAACCGTGACGAGCACCGCCGGTGCCCTTCTGCTTGTACATCTTCTTGCCGGTCCGCCAGACCTCGGAGCGATCCTTGGTCTTGTGGGTGCCGGCCTGACGCTTGGCGAGCTGCCAGTTGACGACGCGCTGGATGATGTCAGCGCGCGGCTCGAGACCGAAGATCTCGTCCGAAAGCTGAACCGACCCGGCGGTCTTGCCTTCAAGAGTTGTGACGTTCAATTCCATGTCACGCGCCCTCCTGCTGGGCCGGGGCTTCCGCCGCCGGCGCTGCCTGATCGGTGCCGCCAGCCAGCTTGAACTTGCCGGGCTTCGGCGCATCCTTGGGCAACGACTTCTTCACCGCGTCACGAACTGTGATCCAGCCGCCCTTGGAGCCGGGAACGGCGCCTTCGACGAGCAGCAGGCCGCGCGCGACGTCGGTCTGGACGACGCGCAGGTTCAGCGTGGTGATGCGATCGACGCCCATATGGCCGGGCATCTTCTTGTTCTTGAAGGTCTTGCCGGGATCCTGACGGCCGCCGGTCGAACCGATCGAACGGTGCGAGACCGAGACGCCGTGGGTGGCGCGCAGACCGCCGAAGTTCCAGCGCTTCATGCCGCCCGCGAACCCCTTACCGACCGAGGTGCCGGTGACGTCGACAAACTGGCCGACGACAAAGTGGTCAGCCTGGATTTCGGCGCCGACCGGGATCAGGGAATCCTCGGAGACGCGGAATTCCGCGACTTTACGCTTGGGTTCAACCTTGGCGACGGCGAACTGGCCACGCTCGGCTTTGGGCATGTAAACGGATTTGCGCGCGCCCGAGCCGAGCTGGAGCGCGACATATCCGTTCTTGTCCGTGGTGCGGTGGCCGACAACCTGACAGTTGCCCAGCTTCAGCACGGTCACAGGGATATGTTCGCCGGCCTCTGTAAAGACCCGCGTCATCCCGACCTTTTGTGCGATCACTCCGGAGCGCATCGGCGTGCTTCCTGTTCTTTCTGTCCCGAGGGACTAACCAAAATTCGTGGCGGGCAAGGTCCGGTCCGAAAACCGGTGCCCACTATCGGGGTCTTAGAGCTTGATCTCGACGTCGACACCGGCGGCGAGATCGAGCTTCATCAGCGCGTCCACGGTCTGCGGGGTCGGATCGACGATATCGAGAAGGCGCTTGTGAGTGCGCATCTCGAACTGCTCGCGGCTCTTCTTGTCGACGTGCGGCGAACGGTTCACGGTGAACTTCTCGATGCGCGTCGGCAGCGGGATCGGTCCACGAACCTGTGCCCCGGTGCGCTTCGCCGTGTTCACGATCTCACGGGTCGACGTATCGAGAATTCGATGGTCGAACGCCTTGAGTCGAATGCGAATATTCTGGCCGTTCATTGCCGTTGTCTTTCTTGGTCCGTCCGGCCGGTCAGCCCGGCCACTCACGTCTACGATAGAAGGTCGGGAACACCCGGCCTTGCGGCCGGGCATTCGACGGATCGTTTATTACTCGATGATGCTTGCGACGACGCCTGCACCGACGGTGCGGCCGCCTTCGCGGATCGCGAAGCGAAGCTTTTCTTCCATCGCGATCGGCACGATCAGGTGCACTTCCATCGCGATGTTGTCGCCCGGCATCACCATCTCGGTGCCTTCCGGCAGATGAACCACGCCCGTCACGTCAGTCGTGCGGAAGTAGAACTGCGGGCGGTAGTTGGTGAAGAACGGGGTGTGACGACCGCCCTCTTCCTTGGTGAGGATGTACGCCTCAGCCTTGAACTTGGTGTGCGGCTTGACCGAACCCGGCTTGCAGAGAACCTGGCCGCGCTCGACTTCCTCGCGCTTGGTGCCGCGCAGCAGCGCGCCAATGTTGTCGCCAGCCTGGCCCTGATCGAGCAGCTTGCGGAACATTTCAACGCCGGTGACGGTCGTCTTGACGGTCGGCTTGAGGCCGACGATCTCGATTTCCTCGCCAACCTTGACGATACCGCGCTCGACACGGCCAGTGACGACGGTGCCGCGACCCGAGATCGAGAACACGTCTTCGACCGGCATCAGGAACGGCTGGTCAACCGGACGCTCCGGCTGCGGAATGTAGGCGTCGACCGCCTTCATCAGCTCGAGGATGGCGTCGTGGCCGAGCTTCGGATCCTTGTTCTCAAGCGCGGCGAGCGCCGAACCTTTGATGATCGGAATGTCGTCGCCCGGGAAGTTGTACTTCGAGAGCAGTTCGCGGACTTCCATCTCGACCAGTTCGAGAAGTTCCGGATCGTCGACCATGTCGCACTTGTTCATGAACACGACGAGCGCAGGCACGCCGACCTGACGGGCGAGGAGGATGTGCTCGCGGGTCTGCGGCATCGGGCCGTCGGCAGCCGACACGACCAGGATCGCACCGTCCATCTGCGCAGCACCGGTGATCATGTTCTTCACATAGTCGGCGTGGCCGGGGCAGTCGACGTGGGCGTAGTGACGGTTCGGGGTCTCATACTCGACGTGAGCGGTCGAGATGGTGATGCCGCGAGCCTTTTCTTCCGGCGCCTTGTCGATCTGATCATAGGCCGTGAACGTCGCACCGCCGGCTTCCGCCAACACCTTCGTGATAGCCGCGGTCAGCGACGTCTTGCCATGGTCGACGTGACCGATGGTGCCGATGTTGCAATGCGGTTTGTTACGTTCGAACTTCTCTTTAGCCATGACGTTCTCCGTTCAACTTTGACTTACGTCAAAGAAATCAAGCGAATTTCTTCTGGACTTCTGCCGACACGTTGGCCGGCGCTTCAGCGTAGTGATCAAATTGCATCGTGAAGGTCGCGCGGCCCTGACTCATCGAGCGCAAGGTGTTCACGTAGCCGAACATGTTCATGAGCGGCACCATCGCATTGATGACGTTGGCGTTGCCGCGCATGTCCTGCCCCTGGATCTGGCCGCGGCGGGAGTTCAAATCGCCGATGACCGAGCCGGTGTAGTCTTCAGGGGTCACGCACTCCACCTTCATGATCGGCTCGAGCAGCACTGACTTGCCCTTCTGCAGCGCATCGCGGAAAGCCGCGCGCGATGCGATTTCGAAGGCCAGCGCCGACGAGTCGACATCGTGGTAGGCACCGTCGATCAGCGTCACCTTGACGTCCACCACCGGGAAGCCGGCGACCACGCCCGAGGTCATCACGCTGTTGAGGCCCTTTTCGACGCCTGGGATGTATTCCTTCGGCACCGAACCGCCGACGACCTTCGATTCGAACTCGAAGCCCGCACCCGGCTCATTCGGCTCGACGATAAACTTCACGCGCGCGAACTGGCCGGTACCGCCGGTCTGCTTCTTGTGCGTATAGTCGACCTCGGCGCGCTTGGTGATCTTCTCGCGGAACGCAACCTGAGGCGCGCCGATGTTGGCATCGACCTTGTAGGTGCGCCTGAGAATGTCGACCTTGATGTCGAGATGAAGTTCGCCCATGCCCTTGAGGATGGTCTGACCGGATTCATGATCGGTCGACACACGGAACGACGGATCTTCCGCAGCCAGCTTCGCCAGAGCGACGCCGAGCTTTTCCTGGTCAGCCTTCGACTTCGGCTCGATCGCGATTTCGATGACCGGCTCCGGGAATTCCATCTTTTCAAGGATGACTGGTTGATCCGGATCGCACAGCGTGTCGCCGGTGCGAGCTTCCTTGAGGCCGGCCAGCGCGACGATGTCGCCGGCATAGGCTTCCTTGATGTCTTCGCGGTTGTTCGCATGCATCAGCAGCATACGACCGATACGTTCTTTCTTCTCGCGGGTCGAGTTGACGACGCCGGTGCCGCTCTGAAGAACGCCGGAATAGATGCGGCAGAACGTGATGGTGCCGACGAACGGGTCGTCCATGATCTTGAACGCGAGCAGAGCCAGCGGCTCCTTGTCGTCAGCATGACGAACGACTTCGTTGCCATCTTCGTCGACGCCCTTGATCGCAGGCACGTCGAGCGGCGACGGAAGATAGTCGACCACGGCGTCGAGCAGCGGCTGGACGCCCTTGTTCTTGAAGGACGAACCACAGAGCACGGGATAGAACGCGCCGGTCAGCACAGCCTTGCGGATGAGGCGCTTCAGGGTCGCCACGTCCGGTTCGTTGCCGTCGAGGTAAGCAGACATGGCGTCGTCGTCGAGTTCGACGGCGGCTTCCACCAGCTTTTCGCGATATTCCTTCGCCTTGTCGGCGAGATCGGCCGGGATTTCGGCGACGTCATACATCGCGCCCAGCGACTCGTTGTTCCAGACGAGCGCCCTCATCTCAACGAGATCGACCATGCCCTTGAAGTTGTTCTCGGAACCGATCGGCAACTGGATCGCAACCGGCTTGGCGCCGAGACGATCGATAATGTCCTGCAGACACTTGTAGAAGTCAGCGCCGGTCTTATCCATCTTGTTGGCGAAGACGATGCGCGGAACTTTATACTTGTCGCCCTGACGCCAGACGGTTTCGGTTTGCGGCTCGACGCCCTGGTTGGAGTCGAGAACGCAAACGGCGCCGTCGAGCACACGCAGCGAACGCTCGACTTCAATAGTGAAGTCGACGTGGCCGGGGGTGTCGATGATGTTCAGGCGCTTGCCGTTCCAGAACGCGGTGGTCGCAGCCGAGGTGATCGTGATGCCACGCTCCTGCTCCTGCGTCATCCAATCCATCGTCGCGGCACCTTCGTGCACTTCGCCGATCTTATGGCTCTTGCCGGTGTAATAGAGGATGCGCTCAGTCGTCGTGGTCTTGCCAGCGTCGATGTGCGCCATGATACCGAAATTACGGTAGTCCTCGATGGCATGAAGGCGGGGCATGGGTTGTCCTTAAATATCCGTTCGTTTCGCCGTTACCAGCGATAGTGCGAGAAGGCACGGTTGGCTTCCGCCATCTTGTGCACGTCTTCCCGCTTCTTGACCGCGTTCCCCCGGTTGTTCGACGCATCGAGCAACTCCGCGGAGAGACGCTCGGTCATGGTCTTTTCGTTACGGCCGCGCGCGGCTGCGATGATCCAGCGGATCCCCAGCGCCTGACGGCGGGTCGCACGAACCTCGACCGGAACCTGATACGTGGCACCGCCGACGCGGCGCGAACGCACTTCGATGGTCGGCATCACGTTATCGAGCGCCTGCTCGAACACGGTGATCGGGCTCTGCTTGGTCTTGGACTCAATGGTGCCGAGCGCGCCGTACACGATGTTTTCGGCGGCAGACTTCTTGCCGTCGTACATGATCGAATTCATGAACTTCGTGATGACGATGCTCCCGAACTTCGGATCCGGGTTCACTTCACGCTTTTCAGCAGAATGGCGACGAGACATCGATATTCCCCGGTTACTTCGGACGCTTCGCGCCGTACTTCGAACGACGCTGCTTACGGTTCTTGACGCCCTGCGTATCGAGAACGCCGCGGAGGATGTGATAACGCACGCCCGGCAAATCCTTGACGCGGCCGCCGCGGATCATGACCACCGAGTGCTCCTGAAGGTTATGGCCTTCACCCGGAATGTAGCCGATGACCTCGAAGCCGTTGGTCAGGCGCACCTTGGCGACTTTACGAAGCGCCGAGTTCGGCTTCTTCGGAGTGGTCGTATAGACGCGCGTGCAAACGCCACGCTTCTGGGGCGACTGCTGCAGAGCAGGCACCTTCTTGCGCGACTTCTGCGCTTCGCGTGGATTTGCGATCAGCTGGTTGATCGTCGGCATCGTTCGCCTTCACCCTTGTTCGCGCGAAACCTTCAAGTGAGCCCTGAAGCCTTCGCAAATTTCGTTGGAGCAACCTGCCCCGCTCGCCTCCGCTCCACACGTTCGACCGCGCAAAACGAAATCGCGCCATCCGTTCATCGCTGACCGGAAAGCGCTAAACCGCCACAGAGGACCTCAGCTCGCCTGCAGGGTTTGCACCCGAGACTGACCGAGGTCGTGCATCCCAAACGAGTCTCAAGAGCGGTTGCCCGAGAGACCAACATCGTCCTGGCATTGCCTGGCTAGTACCGACAGCGTTTGAGCGACATTCGTCGAGGTTGGTGCCCACTCATCTCATTGGCGAACCAATGGGATAAGGGGTGATCCGTTCCGACGCAGGGAAGCTCACCGCCTGTCGAGAAGTGGCCGGGTTTTATAAGCCGAGTCCGCTTAAGTCAAGGATAAACGCATCATCAAAAGCGCAAGCGGCAGAGCCACTTCTTGCATCCCTCTCGCGAACGCAAAACACGTTTGCGCAATCTTATCCGGGATCGGATTCGGCGGCAGAATCACCCGCCCCACTGGCCTGATGGAGGCGGCAGCGCACCGCCTGACACCTGCCATCCGCCCGACCCGGACTTTGGCCTGGTCGCCACGACGAGCACCCAGATCGACGAATATCGATGAATTACAGCAGCTTAGATAGGGAGACTCGACCGGAGAATCAACTCGTTCCGGTCTGGCGCTTCCTGGCCGGCAGCCACTTCGCCGCCCGGAGCGTGTCCCGCAGGGCCTTGAGCTTCGTATAACCGAGTTGCCGTGCGGCTTCGGCAATGAAGGCCGCCGATCGCCGGGACCCGACATCCACCAGCAGGCCAACCATCGTCCGGCGCCCGGCCCAGATCTGCCCCATGAAACCGCCGGCCGGCGAGCAGGAATCGATCGCCTGAACCGGACCGGAAGCCAACAACTCCCCCGTCAACCGGTCGATCAGAAGCATGCCCGGCGAATACCGGGCGTAGGCCGGGTCGAACGCGGTTTTCCACGTGTAGGCCACTGACCCACAGTACAAGACCACCTGCGCCGCGATGGCGCGGCCGTCGAGCATCAGCAGCGCCACCGAGGCATTGCCCTGCTCTGCCAGATTGCCGATCAGCCGCCGGACGAAAGCCGCGTCGCGGTCATCGCACAGCAACGCCGTCCCCTCGGCCCCCTTCCAGCTTCCGTGTTCGAGTTCGAGGAAGGTCTCGAAGGCCTTGAGCACGTCCTCACGTTCATTGACGACGTCCAGCGCCCCTAGCGCCGACAGCCTGTTCCAGTCCTGCCGCAGTTTCTTGCGGGTCGAGCCGGAAGATTTGACGCCGAATTCCCGCGATACCACCGGCCGCACACCTTCGGAAAATTCGAGACACGGGTGGCGCCCCGCGCCGACCGTTTTGCGGATCGCGGCACAAGACGCGGCCTCGCCGTTCATCTCCTTGATGCTGATCACGTTCGGCAACGCTTTGCTGTCGCGGATCGCGGCGAAGAACGCGGCTATCACCCCATCGGTGAACGCCGGATCGATCACCGGGCTTGAGAGGAAGGCGTAATGAAACGGCAACGCCTCAAGCAACGCCGGCCAGAACGGCAGGGTGCTGCGCTCCTGCAGCCCCCACAGCCCGACCAGCCGTGGCGGCTCGACGGCCATATCCCATGCCAGCAGCACATGAACCACCGCGAACAGCGTGTCCGCTGCAGCCTTCAGCGCGGCCGGATTCATGAACACGTTCGCCGACGCCCGCTGGACAAGATCATCCCACTCCGCGGCGGAAACCGCTTCAGGCGAACGACGTGTGACTGAGATCATGAACCGAGTATCCGCAGCGAGTGCCGGCACCGCATCGTTAGATTGGCGGCATTGCGGTTCCGTTAAATCGATTGCAGAGAGACGGCCATATGCCACTCAGGCAATCCGCGCCTTAAACGCGGTGGCGGTGCAACCGTTCGTTAACCATACCCTCGGATCGTTTACCCTTTTTTATTCAAATCCATCGTTTCAGGAACCGTAATGGTACTGTGCGTCGAAGAGGCGCACATGCGAGTGACAGACATTGCCATTGTTGGCGGCGGCCTTGCCGGATCGACGGCGGCGGCGATGCTCGGACGCGCCGGAATCTCCACCATCCTGATTGATCCGCATACAGCGTACCCACCGGATCTGCGCTGCGAAAAACTCGACAGTTCGCAGGTCGACATCCTGAAGAAAACGGGGCTTGCACCATCGGTGCTGCCGGCGACGACGCGGGACGACACGGTTTGGATCGCGCGCTTCGGCCGCGTCATCGACAAACGGCCCGGCGATCAGCACGGCATCATGTATCATGATCTCGTCAACACCATGCGCGCGGCAATTCCAGCGACTGTCGAAATCATCCACGACAAGGCCGTCGACATCGCAACCGGCAGCGAGCGGCAATGCATCAGGCTGTCAAATGGAGACGAAGTTTCAGCGCGCCTGATCGTGCTCGCCAACGGCCTCAATGTCGGCTTGCGTCACAACATCGGATTGACCCGCACCATCATCAGCGCATGCCATTCGATCACGATTGGATTCGATCTCAAGCCGGTTGCGCGCCCGCGGTTCGATTTCGGCGCCCTGACCTACTATCCGGAAAGCGCCGCCGATCACGCCGCGTACCTGACGTTATTTCCGATCGGCTCATCGATGCGTGCCAATCTCATGGTCTATCGCCCGATGGAGGATCCATGGCTGCGCGAGTGCCGCAGCGATCCGCAGAAGGCGCTGTTCGATCTGATGCCAAACCTGCGGCGCATCACCGGTGAAGTCGACATCGTCGGCCCGGTGAAAGTACGACCGGCCGATCTCTACGTCACCGAAGGTCATCGCCAGCCGGGCATCGTTCTCGTCGGCGACGCCTTCGCAACCTCGTGCCCCGCAGCGGGGACCGGCACCAGCAAGGTGTTCACCGATGTCGAACGTTTGTGCAACGTCCACATTCCGTCATGGCTTGCGACCAACGGTATGGGCACCGACAAGATCGCAACGTTCTACGACGACCCGGTGAAGCAGGCTTGCGATAGCGCCTCGCGCGAAAAAGCCTACGATTTGCGTTCGATCTCGATCGGCACCGGTTTGACATGGCACGCACACCGCTGGCTGCGCTTCGTCGCACGTCTCGGTGTCGGCACACTGCGTCAAATGCGCGAGGCGATGTCTCCACGCGTCCCCGCCCGGCAATAAACCAATCCCGCCAGCGTTTCGGCCGACGTTGACTGCTGTCCTGAAGATGGGGTGGCGGAGCGGATGGCAGGAATTGAACCTACACCTTCGGCCTGGAAGACCAATGCTCGACCGTCAAGCTACATCCGCACGGGATGACAATAGCACCGGGCCGAACCGGCGTAAGTAAAGCTGGCGTGCTACACAAAATCAGAGTTAACGCGCACCTCGTCGAAAGACGAAACCTGCTATTCATCCTCGTCGTCATCATCGTCGTCGCCGTGATGCGATTTGTGGAGTTGGTCGTCCCATAGCCGGCGATACACTCCGCCCTTCGCCAGCAATTCCTTGTGCGATCCACGCTCGATCGCCTGACCGCCGCTGATCACGATAATTTCGTCCATGTCGACCACCGACGTCAGACGATGCGTCGAGAAAATCATGGTGCGCCCCTTGGCGACCTTGAGCAGCGTGCGATTGATTGCCGCCTCCGTGGTCTGGTCGAGCGCCGATGTCGCCTCGTCGAGCAGCAGCACAGATGGATCGCGGATGATGGCGCGGGCAATCGCGATGCGCTGGCGCTGGCCGCCGGACAGCGTGTCGCCGCGTTCGCCGACCAGCGTGTCATATTTCTGCGGCAGCGACATGATGTGGCGGTGGATCTCGGCCTTTTTCGCGGCCACCTCGACTTCCTTATCGGTCGCTCCCTCCTTGCCGAGACGAATGTTCTCGCGGATCGACATGTTGAACAGCATGTTTTCCTGGAACACCACCGCCATGCTGGCGCGCAGCGAGTCGCGCGTCACCTTGCGGATATCGACGCCGTCGATCGTCACCTTGCCTTCGCTCGGCATATAAAGCCGCAGGATCAAATTCAGCAGCGTGCTTTTGCCCGAGCCGCTCGGGCCGACGATGGCGATGTGCTTGCCTGCCTTCAGCTTCAGGCTTAGTCCATCCAGAACATTGGTGTCGCTGCCTTCATAGGCGAATGTCACACGCTCGAACGCGATGTTGTCGGTGATGCGCGGCAGATCGGGCGCGCCGGGGCGGTCGCCACCGCGCGTCGGCTCGTCGAGCAGTTCCTCCATATGGCGAACCGATGCCGCCGCCTGAATCGCGGTCGGAATGAAGTGCATCAGGTGCCCGATGTTGTAGGAAATTTCCCAGAACGCGCTTTCGAAGGTGACGAAAGTGCCGATGGTGATCTGACCCTTGGTGGCAAGATACGCGCCGATCGCCAGCACGATGAGATGGAGCAGCAGCACCGAAATGGTGACGGTGCGTTCGACCATCGTCGACAGGAAGGTCGCATCGGCCATCGTCTGCCGCGCGAGATCGTTGCGAAAACGAAACCAGCCGAACGCTTTGCGCTGCAGTCCGAACGCTTTCACCACCATCTGCGCGGCGATGTTTTCCTGCACGACGCCGAGGATAGCCGACTCGTTGACCTTCTGCTGATAGTTCGCATGCACCGCCTTCGGCGTCAGCATCCGCGGACCGATCAATGTGATCGGAAAGATCAAAAGCGCGACGGCGGCAAGTTGCCAGTTCAGCCAGATCATCAATCCGATACCGGCGATCAGTTCGAGCATAGGCAGCATCGCGCTGTTGGCGAAATACTTCACCGACGATTCATACCCGGCCATATCGACGGAGAAGCGCGACAGGATTTCGCCGCGCTTGGTGCAACCGAAATAGGCAGCCGGAAGATTCTGGACGTGATCGAACAGCTTGGTCCGCACATCGGAAATGACGCCTGCGGTGAGACGGGCATCCCATCGCTCGTACCAGACCGCCACGATCGACGTCATGATGCCGGCGACGGCCAGCACCGACAGGATCGTGTAAAGCGCCTGGAAATCCTCTTCGCCGAGCGCATCGTCGATCAGGTATTTGAGGCTGAGCGGCATGATGACGTTGAACAGCGTCTCAATGAACAGGCCGATTCCGACGAACGTCACACCACGCCGGTAACGCCGCATGAGCGGCCAGGTAAAGCGGTAGACCGTCGCCAGTGCGCCGGCCGCCTCGCTAGCCGTATAGACGACGAGTTCCTCGTCATCATCCTCGTCGTCATCATCATCGTCCCCGGCATCGTCGCCGAGATCGTCAGATGCTGGCGCAGCATGGATGTCCGTCGCGGTTCCTGCCGGGCGCAACTTGTCGTCGTCGGACGGCTTGCCGGGCGCGCCAGCCGCCGGACTTTCGCTATCGGGCGCTGGGGACTTGGGCGGCATCAAACACCGTTGTGAAAAACCGGAAACCGGGCGGCAGGCCCCAAAGCGGACCTGCCATCCCTGTGCCGTTAATCGTCTGCCTCGACCTTGTCAAAGAACGAGTAACGCAGGCTGTCAGCGTCGGCGTACCAGTTGCCCGGCCCCTTGTTGGCGGCCAGGGTCGCGGCCCACACCTCGTCGGTGCAATCGTGACGGTGCATCGCGAGATCGAAGCCGTTGCCGAAGAACAGTTCCGACCATTCCCACCAGGTGCCAAGCTTCCTGACACCGCGCAGCAAATCGTAGCGGTCGATGATCGGGATCGCCATGTCGCTGGTAACCGATCCGAACACGAAGCCGGTCTTGACGACGCGGTTGAGTTCACGGATCGCGCGCGTGACCTGTTTCGGCGCGACGTGGCACAGGCTGGTCTCGAACACGAAGTCGAACGAATTGTCCTTGAACGGCAACTTGGTGATCGAGCCGAGCTTGTTGTATTTCTTCAGCGCCTTCGGCGTCCTGGCATGGATGGTCCGATTGTTCTCGATGCCCCAAGCATCGATGCCCATGTCGCGCAACGCGCCGACCAGTTCGCCGCTCGCGGAGCCGGCGACCAGCAGCTTGTAGCCCTTTGCGCGATTCCAGACGATCTTGATGAGGTTCGTCAGATAGTCCGGATCGGTAAACTGGTTCCAGACCTCGTGATACGGACCGGCATTGCGGTAGTTGTCAAAATACGCCCGGTCGATCTTGTCGGACGGAACGCTGCCGCCCTCGCCGCGCTCATAGCGCAGCTTCATCATCTGGGTGACGATGATGTCGGTGGCGGCGTCCGAGGAATCCAGCAGCCCGTTGAGCGTCGAATCGAACAGGTAGTCGCCGACGACGACGAAGCCGGCATGTTCCTTCGGTTCGGGATGATGATTGGTCATCACGTCGCGCGCCGGCAGGCCTCCGGGAATAGCGTTCACCGACGACAGCCAGCGATGGATCTTGCCTTCGACGAAATGCGACCGCGCGTTGCCGAATGATGCCGGCAGCGACTTGATCGCCGCGTCGATCAATTCCTTGTCGCTCAGATTTGCAAACGCCAGCGCGTCGGAACCGGCGATCAGCCAGTTGAGCACGCCGTTGCGGCCGACGTCGTGGCGCGCACCCTCGACATAGACGCAGCAGCCGCCGAACGCTTCGGACATCCACCAAGCGCCCGACACCTTGTCGCCCCAGAACGGCGAGTCGAACAGGATCGACACCCGCAGATAGTGCGCCGGGCGATCGAAATAAGCGACGTGCTTGACCATCGAGTGCCGCAGCAGTTCGCCGTCCCAGCGCATCGTCGCGAGCCACGAATGCGGCAGGCACATCACGACGAGATCGTGCTCCTTGGTGATCGGTCCCTTGCCGTTCATCATGTTGACGGCGTAACGGCCTGAGCCGTTCTTGCCGACCTTCAGCACGCGATGATTGAGCTCGATGTTGGCGTCGATTTCCGACTTCAGCCCCTCGACCAGTTGCTCGTTGCCGTTCTGGATCGAATAGAGGCCGATATAGCCCTCAACATCCATCACGAAGTTCTTGAGCGCGTTCAGCCCGTTGGTGTTGTGGCTTTCGGTTGCGATGTCGGAGCGCGCCATCACCTTGAGGAAACGCTTGGCAACGGGATCGTCAACTTGACGGTCGAGCAGTTCCTCGGCGCTGATGTAGGCCCACGGATGCTCGTTATCGTGGGCACCGACGCCTTCGTAGTATTCGATCGGCGATACCATCGTGGAGCAGAGCGTGCGGAAATCCTCGATCGCACGAGCGGTCTTGTCGCCGTATTTGCGGCGCATCCCCGGCACGTCGTCGAGCAGTTCGCCGTCGAGCTGAATCTGCTCGGCGTCCATCGGGATGGTCTGCAGGCCGAAGTGCTGGATCAATTCCCGCAGGGGATCCGGCCCCGTCATCGAGTAATCGTAGATTTCGGCGACGCCGGCTTCGTACATCGCCGGGGAGCTGTCGAACGTCTTGGTCAGGATCTTGCCGCCAAGGCGGTCGGACGCTTCATAAATGGTGATGCGGCACTGGCCCCCAAGCTTCTTCTTGAGATACCAGGCAGACATCAGCCCGCCGGGGCCACCGCCAACAATTGCCAGATCGATCATGACTGTCCTTCGCCCCCGACCGGCTTCTAGCTTGAACCGGTCTAAGTCGCACTAAGGAGAAGCCATTTTCATCTGAAGGGAAGATGAACAAGACGCTCGGGACCCGGAAAAATTATTCTCCGCACCCAGAATCGGATTTGGCCGGCTTTCGGGGCCGGTTTGCTTCTCTAGCGCGGCCGACGGGCACCCGAAAGGGGAAGCATCTTGCCGGCCAACAAGCTGATCAGTTCCTGCTGCCTGGTCAGCCCGGTTTTCGACAGGACGGCCTTGAGCTGGCTGCGGACCGTCTCCACGGAAACCCCGGCCGACAATGCCAGAACCTCGACGGTCTGCGCTTCGCCAATGCCGCGGGCGATCCGAGCCTCGGCCGGCGTCAAATCGAACAATCCCTGCAGGACTTGTGCGGTCGGAATCACTGCCCGGTCGACCGGCGTGACCACCAGCAGGAACTTCGCCTGTGCGAAGAAATCATGCGCGATCCCGCAAACCGGCAGCACATGCAGGATCATGGGTGGCCGATCTTCGGTGGCTGCGACCGGAATGGAATTCACCACCGCCTGCGCCGGTACAATCGTGGCGCGCAGCAACGCGGCGCCAAGCAGGCCATCGGAGGCCGGATCGGTCAGGCACAACCGTTGGTGGCGATCCTGCACGAGCGCCGGCATCAGTTGCTCGAACAGGCGGTTGGCGGCGGTGAGCCGGCCGCTGCCTTGCAGCACCGCGCCGGGTAATCCCAGTGATTCCAGAGCATCAGCCATCGCCCGCGCACGCTCGAGACCGAGCCGCGACGACAGCAGCGCACTGCGCGCCAGGTGCGGACGCAACATGTCGAATTGCCGGACCGTCTCGACCGGGACAGGCCCTTTTTCATAGGCCCGCTCGAACGAGAAAATAATCGAGTCGCCCGAGGGGGTTTCGAGCATCGTCCCGGTCGCCCAGCCGAGGCCGCGCTTGCGATAGAAGTCGCGATAGACCGGCTCGTTGTCGAGTTCCTCGTCGGTGAATACGTCGCTGTCGCGGATGAAGCCGGCGTGATTGATGGCGCCGAGACGGACCGGGCGCGGGTTGATCGCCGCCCAGCCGTCGCGAAGAAATTCCTCGAAGGTCGACTTGATGTCGGCCGAGGTCACCCCTTGAACCTGTTCCGCGTAGGATGTGAACAGGATGCCGCCAGCGCCATCGACAGCCCTGGACATTTCACCAAGAACATCGGGCCATAGCTCAGGCACCACAGCCGCTTCGTAAATACGATCCGGCAGTTTCTCGTCAAACAGGTCGGCCACCACCGCACCCCGAACTACTTATGGGAGCAAATACTAAGGCAGGGCTGGACCAGGCAGCAATTGCCATCTCCGTGAAGGAACCTGCCGCCACACCAGTACCCTCGCAAAAAAGGCCAGCTCACGCTGGCCTTTAAGGTAGTCCGCTAATGACAAGTCACGGGCACCAAAATCATCCCCCGGAGGCGATCGTGTCCTATGGCTACAAGTTATGAGTGTCTTATTTACAATTCCCCTGCCCAAATCGCTTCGCGGTATTTGATGGTCACAGAATGGCTTGAAACTACCCTCCTGCGTAAAGTCCGCGCATCCCCCAAACAGGGTATATCGCCAGATCCCGGGATCCCCACATAGTCGCGCTTCGCATGTCAAAAAGGCCGCCCAAAAGGCGGCCTTTTTTCAGTCCCATGTCTAGGGCGAACTACTCCGCCGGCGGAAGGGCCAGAGGCTCCTCCTCCGGAGCCGAAGGCACGATCGCCGCCTGCTTCTCGCGTTCGTCGAGGATCAGCTTGTCGCGCTTGACCGCGACTTCGCGAATCTTGGCCATCGAGGCGCCTGTGCCTGCCGGGATCAACCGGCCGACAATGACGTTCTCCTTGAGACCTTCCAGCGGGTCGACCTTGCCGTTGACGGCAGCTTCGGTGAGCACGCGTGTCGTTTCCTGGAACGAGGCCGCCGAGAAGAACGACCGCGTCTGCAGGCTCGCCTTGGTGATGCCGAGCAGCACCGGGGTTCCGGTCGCGGGCTTCTTGCCCTCTTCCTTCGCCTTGGCGTTGAGCTGGTCGAACTCGATCTTGTCGATCTGCTCGCCCGAAATCATGTCGGTCTCGCCCTGATCGGTGATCTCGACCTTCTGCAGCATCTGACGAACAATCACTTCGATGTGCTTGTCGTTGATGAGCACGCCCTGGAGCCGATAGACTTCCTGGATTTCGTTGACCAGATAGGCAGCGAGTTCCTCGATGCCCTTGATCGCCAGGATGTCGTGCGGCGCCGGGTTGCCTTCAACGATGAAATCGCCCTTTTCGACGATGTCGCCGTCCTGCAGATGGATGTGCTTGCCCTTCGGAATGAGGTACTCGCGAGTCTCCTCATTCTTGTCGACAGGCTCGATCGAGAGCCGGCGCTTGTTCTTGTAGTCGCGTCCGAAGCGGATCGTACCGGCGATTTCCGCGATGATGGCGGCATCCTTCGGCTTGCGGGCTTCAAACAGTTCGGCCACGCGCGGCAGACCGCCGGTGATGTCTCGGGTCTTGGCGCTTTCCGTCGAAACACGCGCGAGGATGTCGCCGGCCTTCACCTTGGCGCCGAGATCGACCGACAAAATGGCGTCGACCGAGAGCATGTAACGGGCGTCGCCGCCGCGTGCCAGCTTCAGCACCTTGCCATCCTTGCCCTTGACGACGATCGCCGGACGCAGATCGGCACCACGGCCGGTCGTGCGCCAGTCGATAACCACGCGCTTTGCAATACCCGTGGATTCGTCAAGCGTTTCCGAGATCGACTGGCCTTCGACCAGATCCTCGAACCCGATGGTGCCTTCGACTTCGGTCAGAATCGGGCGTGAGTATGGATCCCACTCCGCGATGCGCTGGCCGCGCTTGATCATATCGCCGTCATCGACGCGCATACGCGCGCCGTACTGAATGCGATGCGTCGCGCGCTCGGTACCGTCAGGATCGACAACCGCAACCACCATGTTGCGGACCATCGCGGCATTGAAGCCTTCGCTGTTGGTCGCGATCGCCTTGTTCTTGATGACGATCTTGCCGTCGAAGTTCGACTCGATGAACGACTGCTCGTTGATCTGGGCAGCGCCGCCGATGTGGAACGTGCGCATCGTCAACTGCGTACCCGGCTCACCGATCGACTGCGCGGCGATAACGCCGACAGCTTCACCGTGGTTCACCGGCGTGCCGCGGGCGAGATCGCGCCCGTAGCACTTGCCGCAGATGCCGTTGACCAGCTCACAGGTCAGCGCCGAACGGATCTTCACCTCCTGGACGCCAGCCTGCTGGATGGCGTCGACATGCGACTCTTCCATCAGCGTGCCGCGCTTGACGATGACCTTGTTGTTGGTCGCGTCGCGGATGTCCTCGCCCGTGGTGCGGCCGAGAATGCGCGACCCCAGCGAGGCCACGACCGTGCCCGCGTCGATGATCGCACGCATCTTGATGCCGAGCTTGGTGCCGCAATCGTCCTGCGTAATGATGCAGTCCTGCGCCACGTCCACCAGACGGCGGGTCAGGTAGCCCGAGTTCGCGGTCTTCAACGCCGTATCCGCGAGGCCCTTGCGGGCGCCGTGGGTGGAGTTGAAGTACTCCATCACGGTCAGGCCTTCCTTGAAGTTCGAGATAATCGGCGTTTCGATGATCTCGCCCGACGGCTTGGCCATCAGTCCGCGCATGCCGGCAAGCTGGCGCATCTGCGCCGGCGAACCACGCGCACCGGAATGGGCCATCATATAGATCGAGTTGATCTGAGCCTCGCCGCCCTTCGGATTTTTCTTCACCGAAGAGATTTCCTTCATCATCTCGTCAGCGATCTTTTCCGTGGCCTTGGACCAGGCGTCGACGACCTTGTTGTACTTCTCACCCTGGGTGATCAGGCCGTCGTTGTACTGCTGCTCGAATTCCTTGGCCATCGAGCGGGTGTCGTCGACGATCTTCCACTTGCCGTGCGGCACGACCATGTCGTCCTTGCCGAACGAAATGCCCGCCTTGAAGGCGTTGTAGAAGCCGAGCGCCATGATGCGATCGCAGAAGATCACAGTCTCTTTCTGGCCGCAGTGACGATAGACCTGATCGATGACGCCCGAGATTTCGCGCTTGGTCATCAGCTTGTTGATGGTGTCGAACGGCACCTTGGAATGCTTCGGCAGCACCTGGCCGAGCATGACGCGGCCGGCCGTGGTTTCGTACCAGCGGCTGACCATCTTGCCGTCTTCGTCCAGACCTTCCCACCGATACTTGATCTTGGTGTGGAGGTGAATGACCTTCGAGTACAGCGCGTGCTCGATTTCGGCCATTTCGCCGTAAATCTTGCCCTCGCCGCTCAGGCCTTCGCGCAGGATCGACAGATAGTAGAGGCCGAGAACGATGTCCTGCGACGGCACGATGATCGGCTGACCGTTCGCGGGATGCAGGATGTTGTTGGTCGACATCATCAGGACGCGCGCTTCCAGCTGCGCTTCAAGCGACAGCGGAACGTGCACGGCCATCTGGTCGCCGTCGAAGTCGGCGTTGAACGCGGCGCAGACCAGCGGGTGAAGCTGAATCGCCTTACCCTCGATCAGCACCGGCTCGAATGCCTGAATGCCGAGACGATGCAGCGTCGGCGCGCGGTTCAGCAACACCGGATGCTCGCGGATCACCTCGTCGAGAATATCCCAGACCTCGGGACGCTCCTTCTCGACCAGCTTCTTCGCCTGCTTCACGGTGGTGGACAGCCCCTTGGCGTCGAGCCGCGAATAGATGAACGGCTTGAACAGTTCGAGCGCCATCTTCTTCGGCAGGCCGCACTGGTGAAGCTTGAGCTCGGGACCGACCACGATCACCGAACGGCCGGAATAGTCGACGCGCTTGCCGAGCAGGTTCTGACGGAAGCGGCCCTGCTTGCCCTTGAGCATGTCGGCGAGCGACTTCAACGGACGCTTGTTGGCGCCGGTGATGACGCGGCCGCGGCGGCCGTTGTCGAACAGCGCATCGACCGCTTCCTGAAGCATGCGCTTCTCGTTGCGGATGATGATGTCCGGCGCGCGCAGCTCCATCAGCCGCTTCAAACGATTGTTGCGGTTGATAACGCGGCGATAGAGGTCGTTGAGGTCGGAGGTCGCGAAGCGGCCGCCGTCCAGCGGCACCAACGGACGCAGGTCCGGCGGAATAACCGGGACCACGGTCATGATCATCCATTCCGGCTTGTTGCCGGAATGGCGGAAGGCCTCGACGATCTTCAGGCGCTTGGCGAACTTCTTGTGCTTGATGTCGGATTCAGTCTCCGCCATATCGGCACGCAGCTGAGCCTCGAGCTTCTCGAGCTCAAGACCTTTCAGCAGTTCGCGGATCGCCTCGGCGCCGATCATGGCGGTGAAGGAATCCTGGCCGTATTCGTCCTGGGCGCGGAGATACTCTTCTTCGCTCAGCAGCTGACGATCCTTCAGCGCGGTCAGACCCGGCTCGAGGACGACGTAGTATTCAAAATAGAGAATCCGCTCGAGATCCTTCAGCGTCATGTCGAGCAGTAAGCCGATGCGCGACGGCAGCGACTTCAGGAACCAGATGTGCGCGACCGGCGCAGCCAGCTCGATATGACCCATGCGCTCGCGCCGGACGCGTGACAGCGTCACTTCGACCGAGCACTTCTCGCAGATGATGCCCTTGTACTTCATGCGCTTGTACTTGCCGCAAAGACATTCGTAGTCCTTGATCGGCCCGAAGATGCGCGCGCAGAACAGGCCGTCACGCTCGGGCTTGAACGTGCGGTAGTTGATGGTCTCCGGCTTTTTGATTTCGCCGTAGGACCAGGACAGAATCTTCTCCGGCGACGCGATCGAAATCCGGATCTGGTCGAAGACCTGGGCCGGCGTCGTCGGATTGAAAAGATTCATAATCTCTTGGTTCATGGTCTTCTCCTTGCGTACCGGTCGTCACCGGCAGCGAATTCGAAATTCTTCTGTCATCGTCGCGCCCCGCCCTGATGCCGGGAAAGGCGCAAATGCCCGGCGATGTCGCCGGGCATGAATGGGTTGCGTTATTCGGCCGCCTCGGAGGTGGACGCCGGGCCCAGCTTCGAATTGTGCAGATCGACGTTGAGGCCGAGCGAGCGCATTTCCTTGACCAGCACGTTGAACGATTCCGGAATACCGGCCTCGAACGTGTCGTCGCCGCGCACGATCGCTTCGTAAACCTTGGTACGGCCGGCCACGTCGTCGGACTTCACGGTCAGCATTTCCTGGAGCGTGTACGCCGCGCCGTAAGCCTCGAGCGCCCACACTTCCATTTCGCCGAAACGCTGTCCGCCGAACTGCGCCTTGCCGCCCAGCGGCTGCTGGGTGACGAGCGAGTACGGGCCGATCGAACGCGCATGGATCTTGTCGTCGACCAGATGGTGCAGCTTGAGCATGTAGATGTAGCCCACCGTCACCTTGCGATCGAACTCGTCGCCGGTGCGGCCGTCAAAGACGGTCGACTGGCCCGACTTGTCGACACCGGCAAGCTCCAGCATGTCCTCGATGTCCTTTTCCTTGGCACCGTCGAACACCGGCGTCGCGATCGGCACGCCGGGCTTCAAGTTGTGAGCTAGCTCAAGCAGTTCGCTATCGTTGAGCGACTTGATGGTCTCGTCGTCGCCGTAGACCTTCTTCAAGGTTTCCTTCAGCGGCTTGAGATCCTGCTTCGCCAGATACGCATCGACCGTCTGCCCGATCCGCTTGCCGAGGCCTGCACAGGCCCAGCCGAGATGCGTTTCGAGAATCTGGCCGACGTTCATGCGCGAAGGCACGCCGAGCGGATTGAGCACGATGTCGGCATGCGTTCCGTCTTCCAGGAACGGCATGTCCTCGATCGGCACGATCTTCGACACGACACCCTTGTTGCCGTGACGTCCGGCCATCTTGTCGCCGGGCTGGATCTTGCGCTTCACCGCGACGAAGACCTTGACCATCTTCATCACGCCGGGCGGAAGTTCATCGCCGCGCTGCAGCTTCTCGACCTTGTCGAGGAAGCGCTGTTCAAGGCCCTTCTTCGACTCGTCGTACTGCTTCCGCATCGCTTCGATTTCGGTCATCAGCTTGTCGTTCGGCGACGCGAACAACCACCACTGGGACTTCGGATACTCGTCGAGCACGCTGCGCGTGATCTTGGTGTCCTTCTTGAAGCCCTTCGGACCTGCGATGCCCTGACGGCCCTCGAGCAACTCGGCCAGACGGCCGTAGACGTTGCGGTCGAGAATCGCCTGTTCGTCGTCGCGGTCCTTGGCGAGGCGCTCGATCTCTTCCCGTTCGATCGCCAGCGCACGCTCGTCCTTGTCGACGCCGTGACGGTTGAAGACGCGGACTTCGACGATGGTGCCCTGCACGCCCGGAGGCACGCGCAGCGAGGTATCGCGAACGTCGGAAGCCTTTTCACCGAAGATGGCGCGCAGAAGCTTTTCTTCCGGCGTCATCGGGCTTTCGCCCTTCGGCGTGATCTTGCCGACCAGAATGTCGCCGGCATGAACGTCGGCGCCGATGTAGACGATGCCGGCTTCGTCGAGGTTCTTCAGCGCTTCTTCCGAAACGTTCGGAATGTCGCGCGTGATTTCCTCTGGGCCCAGCTTGGTGTCGCGGGCCATCACCTCAAACTCCTCGATGTGGATCGAGGTGAAGACGTCGTCCTTCACGATCCGCTCGGAGAGCAGGATCGAGTCTTCGAAGTTGTAGCCATTCCACGGCATGAATGCGACGAGCACGTTGCGGCCGAGCGCGAGTTCGCCGAGATCGGTCGACGGACCGTCGGCAATGATATCGCCCTTCCTGACGATATCGCCAACCTTCACCAGCGGACGCTGATTAATGCAGGTCGACTGGTTCGAGCGCTGATACTTCATCAGGCGGTAGATATCGACGCCCGACTTGGTGGGATCGAGATCTTCCGTGGCGCGGATCACGACGCGGGTCGCGTCGATCTGGTCGATGACGCCCGAGCGGCGCGCTGCGATCGCAGCGCCCGAGTCGCGGGCCACGACACCTTCCATGCCGGTGCCGACGAACGGCGCTTCAGCACGCACCAGAGGCACGGCCTGACGCTGCATGTTCGAGCCCATCAGCGCGCGGTTGGCGTCGTCGTTCTCGAGGAACGGGATCAGCGCCGCGGCGACCGAAACGAGCTGCTTCGGCGACACGTCCATGTAGTCGACCTTGTCCGGGGTCGCCTGGATGACTTCGCCGGCGTGGCGGCAGATCACCAGGTCCTCGGTGAAGCGGCCGCGGTTGTCGAGCGGCACGTTGGCCTGCGCGACGTAGTGACGGCCCTCTTCCATCGCCGAGAGATAGACGACGTCGTCGGTGACGCGGCCGTCCTTCACCTTGCGATACGGGGTTTCGACGAAGCCGTATTTGTTCACGCGCGCGAAAGTCGCGAGCGAGTTGATCAGACCGATGTTCGGGCCTTCCGGCGTCTCGATCGGGCAGATACGGCCATAGTGGGTCGGATGGACGTCGCGGACTTCGAAGCCCGCGCGTTCGCGCGTCAGACCGCCCGGTCCAAGCGCCGAGAGACGGCGCTTGTGGGTGATTTCCGACAGCGGGTTGGTCTGGTCCATGAACTGCGAGAGCTGCGACGAGCCGAAGAACTCGCGCACCGCGGCAGCGGCAGGCTTCGCGTTGATCAGGTCCTGCGGCATGACGGTGTCGATATCGACACTCGACATGCGCTCCTTGATCGCGCGCTCCATGCGCAGGAGGCCGACGCGGTACTGGTTCTCCATCAACTCGCCAACCGAGCGAACGCGGCGGTTGCCGAGATGGTCGATGTCGTCGATCTCGCCCTTGCCGTCGCGCAGGTCGACCAGCGTCTTGATGACCGCCAGAATATCTTCCTTGCGCAGCGTGCGATGGGTATCCGGCGCGTCGAGTTCGAGGCGCATGTTCATCTTGACGCGACCGACCGCGGACAGGTCATAGCGCTCGCTGTCGAAGAACAGCGACTGGAACATGTTCTGCGCGGAGTCGAGCGTCGGCGGCTCACCCGGACGCATCACGCGATAGATGTCGAACAGCGCGTCTTCACGCGTCATGTTCTTGTCGGCGTTCAGCGTGTTGCGGATGTAGGGGCCGACGTTGACATGGTCGATGTCGAGGATCGGCAATTCCTTGTAGCCAACCTCGTTCAGCGCCTTGAGGCCCTTTTCGGTGATCTCTTCGCCGGCCTCGGCGTGGATTTCGCCGGTCTTCGGGTTGACGAGATCCTCGGCGAGGTACGAGCCGACGAGTTCCTCGTCGGACATCCGCAGCGCCTTGAGGCCCTTTTCCTGCAACTGACGCGCCGCGCGCACGGTGAGCTTCTTGCCCGCCTCGAGCACGACCTTGCCGGTGTCGGCGTCGATCATGTCGTTGACGGTCAGGTAGCCGCGGAAGCGGTTGGCGTCGAACGGCACGCGCCAGCCATCCTTGGCGCGCTTGTAGTTGATCTTCTTGTAGAAGGTCGAAAGGATTTCCTCGCCGTCGAGACCGAGGGCGAACATCAGCGACGTCACCGGAATCTTGCGGCGACGGTCGATACGCGCGAACACGATATCCTTGGCGTCGAACTCGATATCGAGCCACGAACCGCGATACGGAATGACGCGCGCGGCGAACAGCAGCTTGCCCGACGAATGGGTCTTGCCCTTGTCGTGATCGAAGAACACGCCCGGCGAACGGTGCATCTGCGAGACGATAACGCGCTCGGTGCCGTTGACCACGAAGGTGCCGTTCATCGTCATGAGCGGAATATCGCCCATGTAGACGTCCTGCTCCTTGATGTCCTTGACCGAGCGTGCGCCGGTTTCCTCATCGATATCGAACACGATCAGGCGCAGCGTCACCTTCAGCGGCGCAGCGTAGGTCATGCCGCGCTGGCGGCATTCGTCGACGTCATACTTCGGCGGCTCGAATTCGTAACGCACGAATTCCAGCATCGAGGTGTTCGAGAAATCCGAGATCGGGAAGACCGAACGGAACACGGCCTGCAAGCCTTCGTCCAGGCGACCGCCCTCCGGCTCGTCAACCATCAGGAACTGGTCGTAGGATGCCTTCTGAACCTCGATGAGGTTCGGCATCTCGGCGACTTCCCGAATATGTCCGAAGAACTTGCGAACTCGCTTGCGACCGGTGAACGTCTGCTGCGCCATCGTGGCCTCTCATTTGGCCGCCCTTGACCGGCGGCATCTTCCGGAGTGCGATGGGCACCGCCTCCGGGTTGAATGTCGAAATCGCCCGAGTTCCAAAAAGCTGAATCTCAAGACGCAAAATGACGCGCGGGGCGCTGGTAGCGCCCTGCCCGTCAAAACAAAATCTACGGACCAGTAAAGCCCGAAATCGCTCGTCTCCCGACGTCCCGCCCTGAATTCGATCCGCGCTTCAGTGGCGTGCGTCCTTTTCGTGCCTCCACCCATGTGGGTGGTCTTTGCCACGATTCGAGGTCTGAATTCGTCGAATCGTCACACAATCGCGTGTTTCAGGCCGGCCCCGAGGGCCGGCCTGAAATGTGTCGTCTTACTTGAGTTCGACCTTGGCGCCAGCCTTCTCGAGCTGAGCCTTGATCTTGTCGGCTTCGTCCTTGGCAACGCCGTCCTTGACGGGCTTCGGCGCGCCTTCGACGAGGTCCTTGGCTTCCTTGAGGCCAAGGCCCGTGATCGCACGGACTTCCTTGATGACTTCGATCTTCTTGTCGCCGGCCGCAGCCAGCACGACAGTGAACTCGGTCTTTTCTTCAGCAGCAGCAGCGCCAGCGCCGCCAGCGGCAGGAGCAGCAACCGCAACAGCGGCAGCAGCCGAAACGCCCCACTTCTCTTCGAGAAGCTTCGCGAGTTCAGCAGCCTCGAGAACCGTGAGGCTCGAGAGGTCGTCCACAATCTTCTGCAAATCAGCCATTTTGTCTTTCCTTAGCGTATCAGTTCGAACCAGTTGAGATGGAGAATGGCGTCACGCCGCTTCACCCTTCGAGGCATAAGCCTGAACCACACGAGCGAGCTTCGCAGCCGGCGCGGTGGAGAGCTGAGCGATCTTGGTCGCCGGCGCCACAAGGAGGCCGAGGATCTTCGCGCGCAGTTCATCGAGCGACGGCAGCGAGGCGAGAGCCTTCACCGCGTCGGGATTCAGGACAGTGGTTCCCATCGCACCACCAAGGATGACGAACTTTTCGTTCGCCTTGGCGAATTCGACGGCAACCTTCGGTGCTGCCACCGGATCGTTTGAAGTCGCGATCACGGTCGGCCCCTTCAGCAGGGAACCGATGGAGACAACATCCGTGCCTTCAAGAGCAATTTTGGCGAGACGGTTCTTCGAGACCTTCACCGATGCACCCGCCTGCTTCATCTGCGTACGCAGAGTCTGCATTTGAGCCACGGTGAGGCCGGAATAATGAGCAACGACCGCAACGCTGGTGGTCTTGAAGACCCCGTTCAGCGTGTCGACCGCCTGCTTTTTTGCCGCTCTTTCCACAGCAAGCTCTCTCCGGTTGGCGGCCTTGTCAGAACCAAGGCTCAGAGTCGGGACCGCCGGGTTGCAACAATCGTCAACCACGGCCTGACTCGAGACACATCATCTCTCGACACGCCGGGGCACGACGACATTTCGGAAGCCTGCCCACTCGCCCTGGCGCGCCTTGCGGCTCACCCGAACGAGGTGTCGAGGTTCGAACCGAAGCCCGCAGGCCCGCTTGACGCGGGCACACAAAATCCGGTTTTCACCCGTCTGTGCAGGCCATGCAATTAAGCCGTTGAAGAAACTCTCGTTTCGCCGCGGGCGCCTGCAGTCTCGGACAGGATCGAAGCCCACCGGAAACCGGGGGCCTCTGCTCGTTTCGTCAAACCCGCAAGGTTTTCCTTTCCTGATCGAACAATCCACGCGGACAGCCGATGAGGAATGGTCTCCTATACGAATGGTTTTTGGAAAACGAGCACGGACGCGCCAGCGATAGCCAGCACGCCCGGAAAGGAATGTTTAACGGGTTGAGGTGGCCTTGCCAAGGGGATTCTGTCGTCCGAAAGCATTTTTCGGGCCAATCCGGTCATTAATCGCCGTCCCGGAGGCCCCTGTTCTATCGGCGGCTTCAAAACAGCGAATAAATTGCTGTTCCGGTTCGAATTTCCGAGGCTCGCCCCGAATCGCGCCCCGCCCGATTGGCCCGCTCCCTTTATGCGACTGGATAGGCGAGCGGCTTGCCGGCAAAGAACGCGTCGAGATTGGCGATCACACAATCCTGCATCCGGCGGTGGCCGTCCAGAGTGTGGCCGCCGACATGAGGTGTCAGCACCACGTTCGGAAACCCGGTCAGCGCGTCCGGCGCATGCGGTTCCTTTTCGTAAACGTCGAGACCGGCGCCGGCGATCACCTTGTTGTCCAACGCCTCAACCAGTGCCTTTTGATCGATCACCGACCCGCGCGAGATATTGATCAGCGTGCCGTCGGCGCCAAGACGTTTCAGCATCGCGGCGTCGATCATGTGATGCGTGTCCCGTCCGGCGCGGACCGCGATGATCAGCACGTCGCACCACTCCGCCAGCGCTTCGAGACTCGGAAGGTAGGTGTAGGGCACATCGTGCCGGCTGCGGCTGAAGTAGCCGACCTCGGTTTCGAACGCCGCCGCGCGCACCGCGATCTTGCGGCCGATTTCGCCCATGCCGTAGATGCCAATTTTTCGCCCCGTCATGCCGGGCGGCGGCGTCATCAGCGGCGACGGCTTTGCCGACGCCCACGCGCCGCTGCGCAGATAGTCATCGGCGGGCAACAGCTTGCGCGTCACCGCGAGCATCAGTGTCAGCGCAAGGTCTGCAACCGAGGCCGCATTCGCCGCGGGACTGTTGCCGACCGCAATGCGGCGCGCCTTTGTCTCGGCGAAGTCGATGCCGTCATAACCGGTGCCGTAGCAGATGATCGCCTCCAGCGAGGGCAGCGTATCGAGTACCGCGGCGGGGATGACCTGACCGCCCGCAGTGAGCATGGCGCGGATCGGCTTGAGCTGTTCCGAGCTGAACGTCTCGATCGGCGCCTTGCCCCTGCCGTCGAGCAGATCGAAGCGCTCGCCGATGCGAACCATCTGGGCCTTGGGAAAACGCGAATAGATCAGGACTTGGTGCGGCATCGTTCAGCTTCCAGCACAACTTGAAAACAGAAAAGGCGGAGCGGGTTTGATCCCGCCCCGCCTTTGATTTTTCTCAGTCCATCGCTCCGATCAGGAGTTCAGGCTGCCTGGCTCAACCTTGACGCCCGGGCCCATCGTCGAGGAGACCGCGATGCGCTGGACATAGGTGCCCTTGGAACCCGCCGGCTTCGCCTTCACCACTGCGTCGGCGAGCGCCTTGATGTTCTCGACCAGCTTCTCTTCCGAGAACGAGGCCTTGCCGATACCGGCCTGCACGATGCCGGCCTTCTCGACGCGGAACTCGACCGAACCGCCCTTGGCGCCCTTGACGGCGTTGGCGACGTCCATGGTCACCGTGCCGATCTTCGGGTTCGGCATCATGCCGCGCGGGCCGAGCACCTTACCGAGGCGGCCGACCAGCGGCATCATGTCAGGGGTGGCGATACAACGGTCGAAATCGATGCTGCCGCCCTGCACTTTCTCGACGAGGTCTTCAGCACCGACAACGTCGGCGCCTGCAGCCTTGGCTTCTTCCGCCTTGGCACCGCGTGCGAACACGCCGACGCGGAGCGTACGGCCGGTGCCGTTCGGCAGCGTGACGACACCACGGACCATCTGGTCGGCGTGACGCGGATCGACGCCGAGATTGATTGCAATCTCGATGGTTTCGTCGAACTTCGACTTGGCGCGTTCCTTCACCAGCTTGACCGCATCTGCGATCGGGTAAAGCTTCTCGCGGTCGATGCCCTCACGGGCCTTAGCAAGCTTTTTTCCAATTGCCATGACCGTTACCCCGCCACCTGAAGACCCATCGAACGGGCAGAGCCCTCGACCATCTTCATGGCCGACTCGACGGTATCGCAATTGAGATCCTTCATCTTCTTTTCGGCGATCTCGCGCACCTGCGCCTTGGTCACCTGGCCGGCCGAGTCACGGCCCGGCAGCTTCGAGCCGGACTGGATCTTGGCCGCCTGCTTGAGGAAGTAGGACATCGGCGGCGTCTTCATCTCGAAGGTGAAGGAACGATCCGCGTAAATGGTGATCACCACCGGAATCGGGGTGTTCTTTTCTTCTTTCTGCGTCTGCGCGTTGAACGCCTTGCAGAATTCCATAATGTTGAGGCCGCGCTGACCGAGCGCGGGGCCGATCGGTGGCGACGGGTTCGCCGCACCGGCCGGCACCTGAAGCTTCAGGTATCCGGTCACTTTCTTTGCCATGGTTCACTCCTCTTTCGAGCCCGGCTCATCCGGACTTTCAGGGACCGTGGTTCGGTTCGATGGGATGACTGGCGATCATCCCTCCCCTCCCACGGCATTCTCACCGCCCCCGCCGATATCCGGCGCGGACGAAAACGATCAGACCTTCTCGACCTGACCGAATTCCAGTTCGACCGGGGTCGCACGGCCGAAGATCGACACCGCGACCTTCACGCGCGAACGCGCCTCGTCGATTTCCTCGACCACACCGGAGAACGAGGCAAACGGGCCATCGGCCACACGCACGTTCTCGCCGATCTCGAACGACACCGACGCCTTCGGCCGCTCCACGCCTTCCTGCACCTGATGCAGGATGCGCATCGCCTCGGCCTCCGAAATCGGCATCGGCTTGTTTTCCGCGCCGAGGAAGCCGGTCACTTTCGGGGTGTTCTTGATGAGATGAAACGCCTCGTCGGTGAGGTTCATCTTCACCAGCACGTAGCCCGGGAAGAACTTGCGCTCGGCATCGACCTTGCGGCCGCGGCGCACTTCGGTGACCTTCTCGGTCGGAACCAGAACCTGTTCGAACAGGTCCTCCAGCCCACGCTGCTTGGCCTGCTCGCGAATGGATTCGGAGACCTTCTTCTCGAAGTTCGAGTAAGCGTGAACGATGTACCAGCGCATGCTCATTGTGTCAGTTCCGCGCCTGTCAGGTATTGATGCCGAGAATGAACGTCACCAGGATCCGGATCATCTGATCGGCGACGAAAAAGAAAATCGAGGCCAAAGCGACCATCACGAACACCATCAGGGTGGTGATCATGGTTTCCCGCCGGGTCGGCCACGTGACCTTTGAGGTCTCGGTGCGAACTTCCTGCAGGAATTTGAACGGGCTCATAGCCATCGTTTGCGATCCAGGTCTGATCTCGAAAAACTGCGAATCTTCTTGAATCCGGACAGCCCTCTCGTGTGCCCAACCTCTTTTGAAGGATGAGCCGCCAAGCGGGCTCGATTGTCCGGGGATGTAAAGCCGCGCCGGAAATCCGCAAGCGGGCCGACAGCAGGTGGCGTTCTCTACTGCGGGACGGCCGCAAGGTCAAGGTCGCGGCCTGCGCGCCCTGCCCCGGAATCAGCTTTCGAGCCCGAAAACCGGCATGGATCCCTCGGGACGGCCCAAATCGAGGTCAGATGTGCCGCCCAGTCCAAATCCTCGGCGCTTGTCCGCCCGCCAGTCCAAGACGACTGGTCTGGGCTGACCTATCAACGCTGCGGTCAGATTTCCCCTGACCGCCCAGCGACCACCACCCCAGAGGGCCGCCGCACCGGATGATGGTGAATTTCGTCCAGAGACCGCAACAATCAAGGAAACGATCCATGACAAAAATCTTGCCGCCGCCCTGCTCCTGCTCCTGACCGCTTCAGGGCTGGGCTCCGCTACCATCGCGGCCCCTATGGTGGCTGCCGCCGCAACTTTGCGCCCCGGCACGACCCACGCCTGCCCTCGGGGTTTTCACATCGGGCCGTGTGGCCGCTGTCACTGCAACGGACGATAGCCGATGCTTCGGGCTTCATAGAGGTTGTGGAACCAAACATGCTCGCGCAGGACCATGACCAGCAGGCATAGATTTCAGAAAGCCAAACCTGATGTGCGAATGAGCGCTCATCGATTTCAATAAGGTATCCTGTTAAGCTGTACACAGACTGGATGAGAAAGGAGCTGAGTAGTAAGATCGGTCCTATTAGGACTTAAGGTTTTTTTCAGATGATTTATTTTTTGATTGCTGGCGCAGTCGCGCTGGCCGTTGTCTTTTTTATTTATAGTGGCCAACATCATCGCAGTACTGCGATCCTCGTAAACCACGCCAACGGACATCAAGTGAAGCGCGCTGTAACCGCGCTGGCTTTGCTTGTGGCAGGATTCGCAGGCTGGAAAATCAGCGACCATCGCGCTCACTTAAGAGCCGACCGGTTACTTCAGGCAGCGGCGTTAGCTGATGCCGCCGAAGACCGATCAGACCTGAAAGATATTCGCCTTCTGTCGATTGCATTGGAGCCGCGCCTTGCGAAGGAGCGCGACCCATTGACAGTTTCCTTGCTCCTGAGAAATCTGATCTACACTCGCGTCGTCTTCAAAGAAGGCCACAAGCCTCGCGTCACCGGCTACAAATGGGATGACCTTGACGACAGTTACCGCAAGACCCTTCTTGATCCGACTTGCAGCCATTACTGCGGCGGCCTCACCATCGAGTATCTGGCTGCTCTCAAAGCCTTTGGCATACCCGCCCGCAAAATTGGCATTTATCCCAAAGTCAACGATCTGCCTGAGGTGGCCGATAGCCACGCAAGCGTCGGGTCTCTGATAAGCGGCAAGTGGATCGCGCTCGATCCAACGTTCAACATATCGATCAAAAATACTAACGGAGAGCGCATCGGCTGGCTCGATGCCGGGAAGCTGGCAAACAAAGGTATGGCTGTTTCGTTTGATGCTGACGGATTCAAACAAAAACAAGGGCGTTCCCTCGCCGCCTATCTTGCCAAAGCTGGCCTCACGTTCCGCGATCTGACGCAATACCTAAACACTTCTCCTTATTGGGACGGCGCAGTTGCAATGCCAGCGACGAAGTATCCAGCCGATTGGGATGGGATACTTCACTATGCTGACGGAACAGCATTTGACGCTGTCAGGACTGACTCGCAGGCCATCTACACGCTGTTGGCGGGAGATTTGTCGCCAGATGAATAGATGGCTACTCGCATGTGCTGCCCGGCATGCAGCAGGATACAGCGGCCAAGGTCGATGCTGACTTGATCGCTGCGCGGTCGAAGTCGTGAACGATACGGCTGGGCTGAGAAGTCGCCAGTGCATTGGATAGCAAATCGGTGACAGGCCCGACTTTAAAGAACAGATCCAGAATCAATTTTTGATGGAATACCAGTGACTTACGCTGGCAGGAGTGGCAGGGCTCGAACCTGCGACCCCCGGTTTTGGAGACCGGTGCTCTACCAATTGAGCTACACTCCTATCGGCCGCTTCTATAGCGAACCCTTTTCGCCGCGTCACGCCCCTTGTCTGGCATTTTTGGGAACCGCTCGCATCGCGGACCGTGCCTTGACTTGATGGCCATGCACTTTCCTAATGGTTCGATCGAACCAAGCGGACGGACGGAATGGCTGGGATCACGGCGTGAAAAATGTTTCTTTCATCCGCCGGATGTCCCTCACCCAACGCCTGCTGGCTCTGACTCTGGCAGCCACCCTGCCTGGCCTGATTGCGCTGATCTACAGCGCGATCGATCTGCGCAACACGCGCTATGCCGAGGTGCGGACCGAGGCGCTGCGCAATACCCAGTTCATCGTTTCCGAACTCGATCACATCTTCGACGGCGTCGAAGCCACGCTGCACGCGGTGTCGCAAGCTGCCGATGTCCGGCATGGCGATCCGCAGGCCTGCTCCGCCTATATCAGCCGGATCCGGGAAAAGGTGCCGGCATTGACCTCGCTTCTGGTCGCTAACGTCGACGGCACCGTGCGCTGCTACAGCGAAGGCACGTCGGATGCCAACTTTTCCGACTGGCCGTACTTCCAGAATATGCTGAAGAGCAAGACGTTCTCGATCGGCACCTATACCGCCAGCCGCATCTCCCGGCTCAACGCCGTGCCGGTCGCTTTGCCGGTGCTGTCGGCAGACACTGTCGAAAGCGTCGTGATGGCCGGCATCAATCTCGACTGGCTCAACACCGAGATCAGCCATCGCGGCACGACCCGGGGCGGCACCATCGTGATCGCAGATCGAGACGGGATCATTGTTTCACGCTCGCCCGCCCCTGAAAAATACGTCGGGACAAAAATCACCGAGCGCGCTGCTGCTCTGGTCAATGCGGACAAGGCCGGCGTCGCCGACGTCCTGAGCCCGGACGGAACCCAGCGAATCGCGGGCTACGTTCCTGCCTCTCTGACGCCGTTCGGTTTTTACGTCAGCGCCGGGACATCGCGCGCCGAGGCATTCAAATCGATCGACAGTGCGCTCTATGCCAGCATCCTGCTGTTCGTGTTCGGCAGCGGGATCGCGCTGATCCTCGCCTGGCTGGTGGGCGAAGGCTTCATCCGAAGGCCGCTGATGCGCCTGGTGGCGACCGCCGAAGCCTGGCGGAAGGGTCATGACGCCGCACGCACCGGCATCGTCAACCGCGACGACGAGATCGGAATCCTTGGCCAGACTTTCGACCGGCTGATGGATGAGAACGCAAGCCGCGAGGAGCAGCGCAACCTCGCCGAGGCCCGGCGCGAAATCCTCGTCCATGAACTCGCTCATCGCGTCAAGAACACGCTGGCGACGGTGCAATCCATCGCCTCCCTCTCCTTCCGGAACAGTCAGGGGCCGGAGGCGCTGCGCGGTTTCCACGACCGGCTGCAGGCGCTGGTGCGCAGCCACGACCTGCTGACCCACCGGCACTGGGAGCACGCCGATTTTCAAGAGATGGCCGAGGCCGCGCTGGCGCCGGCACGCGAGGATCGTGCCCACCGCTTCACTCTGTCGGGTCCGCGCGTCAATCTGCCGCCCGGCACGGTGGTGCCGACCTCGATGATCCTGCACGAGCTTTGCACCAACTCGCTGAAATACGGCGCACTGTCGAACGACCACGGCCGCATCGTGATCCGCTGGACCACAACGCCGGACGAACGCGGCACCGCGCTCGATATCGTCTGGAGCGAGGAAGGCGGGCCACCGGTCAAGCCGCCCGAGCAGGAAGGCTTCGGCACCAAACTAATCGCGAGCCTGACTCGCCAGATGAATGGCGGCTTCGACGTCGAATACGCGCCTGCGGGCATCGTTTGCGAGATACGTCTGGTGACCCCGCTGAACGAGCCGCGCCAATAAACTCCGCCGTAGCCCGGCCTGACCCTGCTCAGGCCGCATGGCCGCCCCGCATTATGTCCAAAACGTGGCGTCTTAACCGCCTGTTGACTCAAAATCCCTAGAAATTTCGGCAGTTGAATTTGTCAAATTGTCGAATTTCCTGGAGGCAGAATGCACAGGCTTTGGTCCGTTTCCGCTCGCATCATGATTGCAATTTCGCTGGTGGCCGCCGCCTCCTGCATCGGTCTTGCCACCTTCGGACTGTGGCGTCAGCAGACCGCAATCGACCTTGCCCTGCATCGCGAACTGCAATCCGATTACGTCAACATGCTGAGCGCAATGGAAGCCGACACCCGCACGGTCCAGGTGGTCGCCAACGCGCTCGCCACCATGCCGGAACTGAAAAAGGTCGTTGCAGCCAAGGATCGGGAAGCGACACTCAAGCTCCTGGACAGCACGCTGGCCTCAATCAAGCCGCTCGGCGTCGAACTGATCACCATTCAGCTTCCTCCGGGCGTCACGCTGGCGCGCGTCCATAACCCGAAGGTGTTCGGCGACAACGTCACTGCCCGGCGCAAGATGGTTGCTCAATCGATCTCGACCAACAAGGCGCTCGGCGGCATCGAGGCCGGTCATGACATCCTCAACATCTTCGGCACCACGCCGATCGTCGATAACGGCACCGTGCTGGCCACGGTCGATGTCGGCGCGCCGTTCGGCAAGGCTTTCGTCAAGTCGATGAAAGAACGCTTCGGCGTCGATGTTGCGATTCACCAGATCAGCGACAATGCCGTGAAGACGCTCGCCTCCACGACCAATGCCGCCCAGCCGTCGCTCGACACCATCAAGCGCGCTCTGGCCGGTGAAACGATTTTCACCGAAGCTGAGGCCGCAGGTCATCCGACGTCCACCACCTATGGCCAGATCAAGAGCTTTTCCGGGCAACCCATCGCGGTCATCGAAATCGTCCGCGATACCTCGGCCTACAGCGAACTGGCGCGCACTTCGGCGATGTGGCTCGCGGCCGGTGCCGTGGCCGCTGTCCTGATCGCGATCCTGATCGCAGCCTGGGTGGGACGCAGCCTCGCCCGTCCAATCCTGACGCTCGAGAGCACCATGCGCGCGATCACATCCGGCAAGCACGACATCGTCGTGCCGGGTGGCGAACGCCGCGACGAGATCGGCTCGATGGCCCGTGCGGTCGACGTGTTCAAGGATGGGTTGATCGAAACCGGCCGGCTGCGCACCGCGCAGGAAGGGCAACGCATCGCGGCGGAGACTGAGCGCCGTGAGGCGGTTCTTGCCCTCGCCGCACGCTTCGAAGCCGGCGTCGGCGGAATCGTCAACGCGGTCGGCAGCGCGGCGACCGAACTGCGCAGCACCGCGGTGTCGATGGCAAGCACGGCGGAAGAAGCGACCCACCAGACCACCACGGTCGCCGCCGCGTCCGAGGAGGCCTCGCAAAACGCACAGGCCGTCGCCGCCGCGATCGAGGAACTGAATGCGTCGATCAACGAGATCGCCCAACAGGTCAACGAGTCGGCTCAGGTCGCCGGTCAGGCCGTCAATCAGGCGACCCAGACCAACGCCGAGGTTCAAGGCCTTGAGGAAGCGGCCCAGAAGATCGGCGACGTCGTCAAGCTGATCAACGAGATCGCCGAGCAGACCAACCTGCTTGCGCTCAACGCGACCATCGAGGCCGCGCGCGCCGGTGAAGCCGGCCGCGGTTTCGCCGTGGTGGCATCCGAGGTGAAGGCGCTGGCGACGCAGACGTCGAAAGCGACCGAGGAAATCTCCTCGCAGGTCGGCGCCATTCAGGCAGCGACCCGCACGTCGGTCGAGGCGATCTCCGGCATCACCCACACCATCGGCAAGGTCAACGAGATCGCCAGCGCAATCGCCTCCGCTGTCGAGGAGCAAGGTGCGGCGACCCGCGAGATCGCGCACAATGTCGCCCAGGCCGCACGCGGCACCGGCGAGGTTTCGGCCAACATCGCCGGCGTCAAGGAAGCCGCGCGTGAAACCGGCATTGCCGCAGATCAGGTGGTAGCGTCAGCAGCCGAACTGTCGAAAAACGGCGAGACGCTCAAGCAACAGGTCGATGCCTTCCTGAGCGAGGTTCGCGCGGCCTGACCGCTTCATCGATGCGAGAATAAAAAGCCGCCCTCACCGGGCGGCTTTTTATTTGGCGGTCCCGGACCACTTGTCCCGGACGCGATGCAGCGTGCAACGCTGCTTCGCAGAACCGGGACCGTTTCAGAAGCGGAGTGTGGAACGGCCCCGGATCAGTAGCGCACCGCTAATGCGCTGCGCATCGTCCGGGGCACGGCTTCCCGAGCTCCTAACCCGGCCCTTTCATCGCCTTGAACACGCCGTTCGCCATCGCAACGCAACGGCCGTCGACGCTCAGTTCGGTGTTCATGAAAATCAGCGTCCGCGTGCTGCGTACGACGCGCGGCTTCGACACCAGCAGCTCACCGATCTTCGCCGCGTCGATGAAATGCGTATCCATCTGGATCGTCACCACGGCGCTCGATCCGCTGCCGATCCGCGCCGCCATGCCGAGCGACCGGTCGGCCAGCGTCATCAGCAACCCGCCCTGCACGAAGCCGCGCCGGTTCTTGTGCTTGGGCTGAGCGACAATGGCATAGTCGTACGTGTCGCCATTTGTTCTCTGCCAAAGAGGCCCAACCAGATGAATGAAGCCGTCGTCATCGACGATCGTCCAGCCGTCCTTGATCATTTTCTTGGAGCTTGCATCGCTCATTGTTCATTTCATTCCAGATTTGCGATGAATGGCCGCGCAGGTTTCCGATCAATTTCCGGTTTTTGCCGCCGGTTTGACCTCCGTCGCCCTGTTCAATCGCGGGGTTTTGTATCAATCTTGCGCGCGACGCCGCCGGTTCAACCATGTCCGGCACGAAGACGAAACAAGAAAATCCCGGAGGCAACATGAACGTCCACGCCGCGCCGAAACAGACCAAGGTCACACCCGCGCTCCCGTCAGCGAAGCCGGAAACAATCGGGCTTTCGCCGGTGCGGCTGCAGCGGATGCACGACGCCTTCCAGCGTGAGATCGACAAGGGCACCACGCCGGGCGTAGTCACGATGGTGGCGCGGCGCGGCCAAATCGGGTGGTTCGAGGCCCTGGGGACGCAAAATCCGGCCGAGAGCGCGCCGATGGCGCGCGACAGCATCTTCCGCATTTTCTCAATGACCAAGCCGCTGGTGTCGATCGGCATCATGATGCTGGCCGAGGACGGCGAACTGCTGCTCAACGATCCGCTCGCCAAGTTCATCCCCGAATTCGCCAATCAGAGAGTCGGCGTCGAGCGCAACGGCCAACTGGAATATGCGCTGCCGATCCGCCCGATCACCATACAGGATTTGCTGCGCCACACCTCCGGCATCGCCTACGAAATCACGGGCAATGGCATGGTGCAGCGGATGTATGCGAAATCGAAAGTCCGCAGCCGCGACATCACCAATGAGGAGCACGCGAAGCTGATCGCCAGCATGCCGTTGATGTGCCAGCCCGGCTCGGAGTGGAACTACAGCCGCTCAACCGACATCCTCGGCCGCGTCATCGAAGTGATCTCGGGTAAGACGCTGGAGGCTTTCCTGAAAGAACGCATCCTCGTGCCGCTGCAGATGAACGAAACCGGCTTCCACACGGCGAAAGAAAACAAGCCTCGCCTCGCCGAGCCATTCTCGACCGATCCCTGGACCGGCGACAAGGTGCAGTTGTTCGACCAGACCGAAGTGCCGAAAATGCAATCCGGCGGTGGCGGACTGGTCTCGACCGCGATGGACTACGCGCGGTTCTGCCAGATGCTGCTCAATGGCGGTGTCCTCGACGGCAACCGCGTGATCGGCCACAAGACGCTGAAGTTCATGGCCTCGCCCCATGTCGCGCCGGGCGTCAAGCTGGAGACGCATCTTGTGCCGCCGGGCCATAATTTCGGCCTCGGCTTCGCGGTGCGCACCGATGAGGGCTTGGCCCCCTATGCCGGTTCGGTTGGCCAGTTTTTCTGGAGCGGCGTCGCCGGCACCTTCTTCTGGATCGATCCGCAGGAAGAGATGTTCGCGATCTTCCTGTCGCAGGGTCCGGGCCAGCGCGAGTATTTCCGCACGCTGATCCGCAGCCTCGTCTACGCGGCGGTGGAATAAGAGCGCACACAGCGCGTGTCATTGCCGGCATAGCTGTTCGACGAGCGGCGGCGCTTCGCTCCTATGACCCGGCGATCCATCCTTGAAAATTCTAGATGGACGCGCGGGTCAAGCCCCCGCGCGACAATTCCAAAGCCAGTTCAGAAGCTCAGCACCGCGCCAATGACGATCGAGCGCGTGCGTGAGCCGTCAGCGCCGGTCGCTGTAGCGCGGCGAAAACATGTTCTTCACCTGAACCAGCAGCGTAATCACCCAGGCCCCCGCGAACAATCCGGCAAGGCCGAGCGCCGTGCGCCGGTCGATCAGCGACAGACCGGTCCAGTACCAGACGCGATAAAGCAGCAGGCCGGTGGTCGCGACGCCGAGCACGCAGACCAGAAACTTGAGCCCGCGCGTATTGGCGACACCCAGCGCACCGAACAGCAGCGTCGCTGGAATCAGGAACAACTGGCAGGCGGAGATCAACGCTTCGTTCATGGGCCCCTCGTGGCGAATCGCGAAGGCATTATAGCGGGCGCAGCGCATCGCCACGCCATCGCCGGCACAAAAAGAAAGCGGCCGGGATAAGGCCCGGCCGCGGTTCTCCGACATCGATCCCGAACAATCAGCTGATCGTCGCACCGCCGTCGATCACCATCGACTGGCCGGTCATGAAATTGCCGGCGGCGGAGCCGAGGAACACCGCCGCGCCCGCGATCTCGTCGGGAATGCCGATGCGCAGCAGCGGCGAGCGCGCGGTCGAGACCTTGAGCGTATCGGGATTGTCCCACAGCGCCTTGGCGAAATCGGTCTTGATCAGGCCCGGCGCGATGCAGTTCACGCGCACATTGTGCTTGCCGTATTCGCAGGCGAGATTGCGTGCGAGCTGCATGTCGGCCGCCTTCGACACGCAATAGGCGCCGATGGTGGTCGAGCCTTTGAGACCGCCGATCGACGACACGATCACGATCGAGCCGTCCTTGCGCTCGATCATTTGCGGCACCACCATGCTGATCAGCCAGTTATTGGCGACGATGTTGTTGCTGAGGATCTTGTTGAACTGGTCATCGGAGATATCGGCCAGCGGCCCGTAGTACGGGTTCGACGCCGCATTGCAGACCAGCACGTCGATCTTGCCGAACGCACGGTTGGCTTCATCGACCAGGTTCTGGAGATTTTCCTTTCTGGAGATGTTGGCGGCGATCGCGATGGTCTTGCCCTTACCGTGCTTGTCGTTGATCTCCTTCGAGACCTGATCGCAAACGTCCTGCTTGCGCGACGAGATCACGACCTTCGCGCCATGCTCTACCATGCGTTCGGCGATGGCGCGGCCGATGCCGCGGGTCGAACCGGTCACCACGGCGACTTTGCCGGTCATGTCGAACAGTGTCATTTGCTAACCTCCCCTGGACTATCGTTTGTCATGGCCGGGCTTGTCCCGGCCATCCACGTCTTGCGCGGCTTGAAGTAAAGGCATGGATGCCCGCGACAAGCGCGGTGATGACGGCACAATGTTTTGAAGCGCCGCACCCTTCCCTCACCCCAGCTTGTTAGTCACTTCCGGCCCGGCCGGCTGATGCATCGCGTCGTGCGACGGATCGGCGATCCACGGCTGCTGGTTGATCATCGGCACACGCCATCCGCTGTGATGATCGCCAGACAGGAAATCCAGCCGGGTCACGGAGCAGTTGTCGATAGTGAAGGCAAACCCGGCGCCGGCCGGCAACCCGAGCGCATGGGCGATCGCCGCCTTGATCGGTCCACCATGCGACACACAGACAATGTCTTTTCCCGCATGCGCTGCGCTGATGCGCTTGATGCCCTCGACGGTGCGGTCGGACAGGTCGTTGAAACTCTCACCGCCCGGTGCGCGCTCTTCGGCCGGAGCGAACCAGTAGCTGGCAATCGCAGCCGGACGCAACGCGAAGAACTCCGCGCGGTTCAATCCCTGCCATTCGCCAAGGTCCTGTTCAGCGAATGCTTTTTCGTGTGGCATTGATGCCGGCTTCGGAAGGCCTGCAGCCCAGATCGCAGCCGCGGTCTGGTGCGTGCGCTTCAGATTGCTGGAGAACCACACCGCATCCTTCGGCAGAAAGCGCGCGACCCCCTTGAACACGACGGTGTCGCTGCAATCGCAGCCGATATCGGACTGTCCGTAGATTCGGCCGCCATCCTCGCGCACCGGCGCATGACGCACCCACCACCAGCGCGTCGAGGTCTGCCCCGCACGCACCGCATGTTGCGCAACGAATTTCGGAGAAGTGGCTGCTGACATCACACGCCTCAGATCGGCTTGCCGGCGTAGGGCATCGATGCGGTCAGGCCGCCGTCGACCGGGAACGCCTGGCCGTTGACGTAGGAAGCCTCGTCGCTGGCGAGAAACAGTCCCATCGCGGCCAGTTCATGTGGCTGGCCTGCCCGCTTGAGCGGATTGAGCTGGCCGATCTTGCCGTCGGTGCCGCGCTCTTTCGCATTGTCGAAAATCGGTTTGGTCATGCCGGTCTCGATCAGTCCGGGGCACACCGCATTGATGCGCACGCCGGTGCCCGACAGAGAATACGCCGTGGTTTGCACCAGGCTGATGACACCCGCCTTGCTCGCCGCATAAGGATGGCCGCTGGCGCCCGACTTCAAACCGGCGACCGACGCGGTGCAGACGATGGCGCCGTGACTCTGCTTCACCAGATGCGGAATCGCATATTTCACCGCGAGGAACGGGCCGATCAAGTTGACGCGGAGAATTTCCTGCCAATGCTCGACGGTCTGCTCGGCGAGCGGCACCAGACCGCCGCTGATCCCGGCGTTGGCCCAGATCGCATCGAGCTTGCCATGAGCCGAGATCGCCTTGGCGATGAAGGCCTTCACGTCGCTTTCCGAACCGGCGTCGGCGACCATCGCTTCCGCAGTACCGCCCGACTTGCGAACCTGCTCGACGGTTTCTTTCACGCCCTCCGTCTTGTCCACCGCGATCAGTTTCGCGCCTTCTTTCGTGAACAGCAGCGACGCCGCGCGGCCGATGCCGCTGCCCGCGCCGGTGATGATGACGGACTTGCCTTCGAGGCGACCCATGACGTTCTCCAGATTGAATTGGCGGAAACCTGATGAGCCTCGCCGCAGTCCGCGCAGGCAAATCCGCGAGGCAACCAACGCGGCGCGCGAGCGCCGCGTCGTAAACTACTTCGCGCCGGCCAGCTGCGCGTATTTCCACGACGCCTGCGCCAGCGGAATGCGGCGCGCGGCCGATTCCTGGGCCTTGGCGTTCGCTGCGGTGCCATCGACGATGCGCTTGGCGATGCCCTGCACAATGCCGGCAAGGCGGAACAGATTGTAGGCGAAGTACCAGTTGAGGTTCGCAATCGGAGGAACGCCTGCAGCTTTGCAGTAGATTGCTTCCGCCTCGTCCATCGTCGGAATATTGAGCGCCTTGAGATCAGCGCCATCAAGCCCCGGCATCACCCACTGCATCAGCAAATAGGCAAAATCGGCCATCGGATCGCCGAGTGTCGACAACTCCCAGTCCAGCACCGCCTTCACCTTCGGCTTGTCGGCGTGGAAGATCATGTTGTCGAGGCGGTAATCCCCATGCACCACAGAGACGCGTCTCTGCTCCGGCACCGTGGTTGGCAGCCATTCCATCAGCCGATCCATTTCGGGGATTGGGTCGGTTTCGGATGCCTTGTATTGTCTGGTCCAGCGGTCGACCTGGCGCGCGAAGTAGTTTCCGGGCTTGCCGAAATCACCCAGCCCGATCTTCTCCGGATCGTAGCTGTGCAATTGCGCCAGCGTTTCGATCTTCGCCGTGAAGACCTCGCGCCGTTCCTTGGGCTGCAAATCCGGCAACGTCGGATTCCAGAACACCCGGCCCTCTTCCATCGACATGATGTAGAAGGCCGAGCCGATCACCGCATCATCCATGCAGAGCGCGTAGGCGCGCGCCACCTGAAAGCCCTGCTTGTGCAGGGCCGCGATGACCTTGAACTCACGATCCACGGCGTGAGCCGACGGCAGCAGTTTGCCGAACGGCTTGCGCCGCATCACGTAGGAAGTTTTCGGCGTATCGAGACGATAAGTCGGGTTCGACTGACCGCCCTTGAATTGCGAAACAGTCAATGGCCCCGCATAACCCTCGACATGCGAGGCCATCCAGCGATCAAGACTTGCTTCGTCGATCCGATGTCGCTCTTCCACCGGCTTGGTGCCGGAAAAGTCAGCATCGTTCCTCACGCCGAGACCCATTTACCGAACTCCGATCAGCTTCTTAGTGTTTGGCCGGAGCGTTCGCATACTTCCGAAGCTCAAGCCGTGCGATGGCACGATTGTGAACTTCATCGGGTCCGTCCGCAAGACGCAGCGTGCGAACGTGCGCGTAGTCGCTGGCAAGCCCGGCATCATCGGAAACGCCGGCGGCGCCGAAGGCCTGGATCGCTTCGTCGATGATCTTGAGCGCCATGTTCGGAGCTGCAACCTTGATCATCGCGATCTCGAGCTGCGCGGTCTTGTTGCCGACCTTGTCCATCATGTCGGCCGCCTTGAGGCACAGCAGACGATTCATCTCGATGTTGGTGCGAGCCTCGCCGATGCGCTGCTCCCAGACCGACTGCTCGATGATCTTCTTGCCGAACGCGGTGCGCGACGACAGGCGCTTCACCATCTTCTCAAGCGCTTCTTCGGCCTTGCCGATGGTGCGCATGCAGTGATGGATGCGGCCCGGACCGAGGCGGCCCTGCGCGATCTCGAAGCCACGGCCCTCGCCGAGCAGGATGTTGCTGGCCGGAACGCGGACGTTCTCAAGAAGGATCTGCGCGTGACCGTGCGGCGCATCGTCGAAGCCGAACACCGGCAGCATCTTTTCGATAGTGATGCCCTTGCTGTCGAGCGGAACGAGAATCTGCGACTGCTGCTGATGCCGCGGCGCGTTCGGATCGGTCTTGCCCATGAGAATGGCGATCTTGCAGCGCGGATCGCCCGCACCCGACGACCACCACTTGCGGCCGTTAATGACGTAGTGATCGCCGTCACGCTTGATGCTGGTTTCGATGTTGGTGGCGTCCGACGAGGCAACCGCAGGTTCGGTCATCAGGAACGCGGAGCGGATTTCGCCGTCCATCAGCGGGCGCAGCCACTGGCGCTTGTGCTCCTTGGAGCCGTAGCGCATCAGCACTTCCATGTTGCCGGTGTCCGGCGCGGAGCAGTTGAATACTTCCGAGGCCCAGCTGATGTGGCCCATCTGCTCGGAGAGCAGCGCGTATTCAAGGTTGGTGAGGCCGGCGCCGCGGAATTCGTCGTCTTCATGCGTCGACGGCGGCATGAACATGTTCCACAGGCCTTCGGCCTTCGCCTTCTTCTTCAGGTCTTCAAGAATCGGGATCACCTTCCAGCGATCGCCCTTCGCGTCCTGCTCCCGGTAGATCGGCACTGCCGGGCGCACGTTCTTTTCCATGAATGTGGAAACGCGATTCAGCCAATCCTTCTGGCGATCAGTCATCGTGAAATCCATCGGGCACTCCTGCTCTTGTTGGTTGGAGGATGTCTTGCAACACTCGCGGCGGACTGTCCACAGCAGGTAAAGAACGTCAGCACTGCTGACATTGCAGTTCGACTGTGATCATCTCATCGCAAGAATATCTCGTTGCCGACTTGATTTCATACATTTGTTTGAATTACAAGGGTGCAGGCAAACAATTGTTTGATTTGTGTTTCGCTACGCGAAACATCCTCCACCAGGTGCGCAATTTTCAGTTACGGTAGCTTTCATGTCGAGCGATCAAACCCGGGCCGCCATTCTCACCGCCGCCGAAACGCTGTGGGCGGAACGCTCCTTCGGCGAAGTGACGATGCGCGACATTGTGTCCTCCGCAGGCGTCAATCTCGCCGCGGTCAATTACCATTTCGGATCGAAGGACGAATTGCTGGCTGAATTGTTCGTCAGCCGCACCACGGTGCTGAACCGCGAGCGCTTCGCCGAACTCAAGGCGGCGGAAGAAGCCGGCGGAGGTCAGCCCAGCGTCACCGCGATTCTCAATGCACTGGTCGGCCCGCCGCTGCGCTGGTGCCTCAGCCCGGATCATCAGCGCTCGGCGGCGGCGCGATTCATGACGCGCGCGTCGGTCGAGACCGTGCCGCCGATCAAGAAGATCGTCGACCGCGAATTCCGCCACTTGCAGAGGTTCGCGACCGCACTGTGCAAGGCCCTGCCCGGCCGCGACGAAGTCGACGTCTATTGGGGGTTGCACTTCGCGCTGGCGATGATCCGCCAGACCGTGACCGACAGCGAGCGCCTGCGCAAATTGTCCGGCGGATTGTGCGACACCAGTGACACCGACGACATCATCCGCCGCATCGTCACCATTGCGGCCGGCGCGCTTGTTGGCAACGCCACCGCGATGCCCGCGCGTGCGCAGCGCAAATCAGGCTAGATTCCGTTCAGACCGAGCCGTCCCGCTGCTCGAGGAACGCGTCCAGCGGCACGTCGGCCTGCAACTCCGCGACGTCCACGAACGTGACCGGATTCAGCCGCTTCCGATTGACGGTCAGATCGAAGACATCGAATCGATTGTAATAACCCGTCACGTCGTGGAATTGTTTCGGCTCGATGCAGCGCGACAGATCGAATTCGGCGTAGGCGATCCCCTCTTCATCCTGCAGCATCTCGCCGATGGCCTCGGCCGTGGGGTCGACGAAGAAACTCGCGGCGCGCGGCGTGCGATCGATCACGTCGGCAACGGACGGATCGCGCGCGATCAGGAAGTCGCGCATCGCCTTGTCGGTGTATCCCGCGGTGATGATGCCGAAAGCCTTCGCCTCGAATGAATGGGCGCTGGCGCGAATCCGGTTGGCGGCGACGTTGTTGAAGTTGCCGCTGTAGTTGCCGCCCGCGCCGGGACGGCGCGTCGGCCACATCGGCGGCCAACTTGAAATGTGAATCTGTTCGGCCTGCGCCATCAGCGTATAGCGCGCCAGAGGGTTGGTATTCTCGCCGCAGATTAGGTTGCCGACACGCCCCGCCGACGTGGCGGAAACCTTGAGGCCGGCGCCGTCGCCCGCCGCCCAGATCAGCTTTTCGTAAAACGTCGGGACCAGCTTGCGGTGATGATTGAGGATTGCGCCGTCGTGCCCGATCAGGATGTTGCTGTTCCAGATCGCACCGACGCTCGCCGGTGAGCTTTCGCTGATGCCCATCGACACGGTGACGCCGAGCGCGCGCGCTTCGCGGCGCAGCGCAGCGATTTCAGGCCCCTGAGCCGAGACCGATTGCTCCGTCATCAGCACGAACAGATCGTGATTGTCGATCGGCGCCCACAGCGCGGCCCACACCGGAAAAGCCGGAATGTAGGTTTCTGGAAACGCGATCAGTTGCGCGCCTGCTTTCGCCGCCTCGCGGATAATCGAGATCGCCTTGGCAGTGGTCGCCGCACGATCGAGGAAAACCGGCGCCGCATGGACCGCAGCAACTTTTACAGATGACATTTCGGATGCCCCTCCCGCTCAAGACGTATTTTCTTGCAGTATAGGCGCACAGCATGGCGCACCGAAAGCCAACGTTCGGATGAGAAGGCCAGCCATGCGCGGCGGTACGGAAGATACGCGCACATCATCGCCGCATCGCGCGGCAGTCTCAACGGAAGATGATCGTCGGGAGTCCACGCAGGTTGCGGCGCGAAGCTGGAGCGGGTGAAGGGAATCGAACCCTCGTATTCAGCTTGGAAGGCTGCTGCTCTACCATTGAGCTACACCCGCGTCGCGCCGATGACCTAGCATGGCATCCCGGCCGTCTCAACCGCCCCCGCGATCCTGTCTGTGGGCCGCCGGCCGATAACTCCATCCCCTCCCGGAACCCCACCGGCATGCGCGCCGTTGACGGCAGCGGCACGGCTGGGGATTGCCCGGGATCTCCCCGGCTGCCGCAGCAGGAGCCAACAACGGAGTGGCGACATGACCGGCAAGGACAAGCCTCACGATTCGAAAAAGCAGGACAAGATCAAACACCCCGGCATGATGGGTGACGGCACCGAGGAGCAG
Organism: Afipia sp. Root123D2; assembly: GCF_001425835.1. Classification (GTDB taxonomy): domain Bacteria; phylum Pseudomonadota; class Alphaproteobacteria; order Rhizobiales; family Xanthobacteraceae; genus Afipia. Next base: position 838,551 of record NZ_LMDP01000001.1, on the reverse strand, counting down.
AATCTCGGCGAGCGGGGCGATCCATCGGCCCGGATCAAGAAAAGCGAGGTCGAAGAAGTCTTCGGCAAGCAGACGCCGAAAAAAGGCTGAGGCCGGCGCGCTCGCGGCCAAATAAAAACGCCCGCGAAATGTGAATTTCGCGAGCGTCTTCAATATGGTGGGGGAAGAAGGACTCGAACCTTCGAAGCCATACGGCGGCTGATTTACAGTCAGCTCCCTTTGCCACTCGGGACACTCCCCCGCTTTCGCCATCGAACCGCCTTCGCGCCCTGTCGGGCGGCTGGACGGCCATGGATGACGGTTAAAAGCGAGCCCGCAGACGGGCACCCGGTCGGGCGCGTTTATGCGGGAAGCGGCAGGGCAAAGTCAACCAAGGCTGTGACCAAACTGACAAATCGACCGATCCCACCGGAACAGCAAATTGCCAAGTTTCCGGCGCCGTGAGACAAGCCGCCATGAGCGATCGCGACCGAAAGCCCCGTTTCAAGGACCGCAAGCCTGCCTACGGCAAGGACCGTGGCCGCCCCCGCCCCGGCGGCGGGCAGCCCTATCGTGGCCGCGAGGGCCGGTCGTCGGACGGCCCCGTCATTCTCTACGGCTGGCACACGGTCGCCGCCGCGCTCGCCAATCCCGAGCGCAAGATTCGCAAGCTGTTTGTCACCGAGAATGCCGCCAAGCGGCTCGCCGACGAAAATATCGACACCCGAGTGACGCCCGAGATGGTGCGCCCGTCGGAGATCGACCGTCGGCTCGGGCCGGATGCGGTGCATCAGGGACTTCTGGCGGAAGCCGATGCGCTTCCCTCGCCGGACATCGACACCCTGCCGCAGGACGGCATCGTGCTGGTGCTCGACCAGATCACCGATCCGCACAATGTCGGCGCCATCCTGCGTTCAGCGGCGGCGTTCGCGGTGAAGGCCGTGGTGACCACCGCGCGCCACAGCCCGGAAGCGACCGGCGTGCTGGCAAAGTCGGCATCCGGCGCACTCGAACTGGTGCCGCTGGTAACGGTGCAAAATCTCGCCCGCGCGCTCGGCGAGATGAAGGACGCCGGATTCATGACGGTCGGTCTCGACAGCGCCGGCAGCGACAATCTCGCGGATGTGCAGTTGCAGGCTCCGCTCGCTCTGGTGCTCGGCGCCGAGGGCAAGGGCCTGCGCCAGCTCACCCGCGAGACCTGCGGCATTGTCGCGCGCATGGACATGCCTGGCGAGATCAAGAGTCTCAATGTATCGAACGCCACCGCGCTCGCACTCTACATCGGCGCCAGCAAGCTCGGTCTGATGCGTTGAAGGTTGTGCTGACCTCATCCTGAGGAGCGCCGTCCAACGGCGCATCTCGAAGGATGAGGTCTGAAGATTATGGCCTCATGAGTCGAGACGCGAGGCATTCGCCTCGCTCCTCACCATGGGGGGCTCATAGTCCGCCGCACAAACGAGAAACGCCCGCTCGCACCAGGTGCGAACGGGCGTCCAAGAGTTCGACAGCTCTTGGGGTGGTTAGTAAACCCGATGATGCGGACGCGCGCGGGCACGCTGCTTGGCGTAATCCGAATAACCGTTGCGCTGGACAACGCGCGGGCCGGGCCGTGACGTGTAGTAATATTTGGTGCCCGGACGCTGATAGCGGTGATGCGGACGACGCATCGGCTGCGGACGCACCGCCCGTGGCGTGTGATAGACCGCGCGATGATAGCGGTGGACGCGCTGAAGGGCGCGGCGGCTATAGATGCCCGGGCGCTGAATTCGCACGCCGTCGTAGTAATGACTGGTGGCGTTGCCGTAAGGGCCGCCGTTGTAGCCGTAATAATAAGGCTGGCGATAGGCATGCCAGCCCGATACCGCGCGCTCCTGATAGGTCGGCACCGGCGCGATGTTGCCCGGACCCGTGTAGAGCGGCCCCTGATCGACGTAGTAGTACTGCGGACCGCGTGCCGACCACGGACCCATCGGGTTCGGCAGATGCTCACGGTGACCGCGAGCATAATAGTCCGCGCCGTAACCGTAGCCGTAACCGCTGGTAACGCCGAAATTGAATCCCTGCGAGCACGGATTGTAGCAGGCCATCGCCGGGGCCGCACTCACCGCCAAGGCAAGGGCTGCCGCCGCTGCCGCAATTATCTGACGCATCTTACTCTCTCCTGTGTGTCTCTTTTTATCGGTAACCGTTATTTGCGAAATTGCTGAAAACCGCGCGGTTCGGGCGGTGCCACGATCACGGCTGGCGGATCGTAGGGAATGTCCTGCCGAGCCGGTGGCGCCGACTGGGCGGAATAGGATTTGTGATAGCTCTCGGCCGGCTGCGGCAGCTTGCGGTTCGCAGGCGGTTCGATTTCCAGGCGGCCGTAACCCGGCTTGCGTCCGAGGCTTGGATAATAATGGCCGACCGGCGGCTGCTCGTAGCTGTCCCAGCCGCCATAGACCGTCGGCTGAACGACAAAATGCTTCGCGAGGCCCCGGTCACCTTCGACAACGGCGTAGGCGGCATCGCGGCCGTTGATGATCACCGGCACGCCCGGGCGGCCCGGAACAACCAGAACCGGTCCGGTATCGGCCAGCGCCGCCAGTGATGTTCCGACCAGAATTGCAACCGACAATGCCGTTCGCCGCATGGCGACCTCTTTCTTATTGAGGCAGCACCCTAATCCACGCTGTCCGAACAGGTGTTAAAGCTGGCCGCCAATCTCGCGGTAAGCCTAACGCGAAAGGTTACGACCCCGTTCAATTGCGCGGTTTTGCGATAAGGTTTTGGAAAGCGGAAAAGTTAACGGCCAGAGCAGCCAGAGGCGCCTTGACGGTCTTGTCCAGTGGCGACAGCGCTGATAGCTGTCTGTCCGGATGCCGGTTTAGCTCAGCGGTAGAGCAGCGGTTTTGTAAACCGAAGGTCGGGAGTTCAATCCTCTCAACCGGCACCAGAACATCCGGCACCTAAAACTCGTCAAATTGCGGGTTCCCGCATTTTATCGCCAACAGACGAAACGCCGCACTGATTCGTTGCACGCAATCGGTGTGGTTCCCGGAACTTCATCGGCAAAGTCGCGTTGCTTCTCCAGATTCATTTGAGACAAGGAGGACGCATGATGACAATTACAAAATTTGCCGCCGCAGCCCTAATCGGAACCTCGCTGGTCAGCGGCGCTGCATTCGCGCAAACCGCAACCAAGCCGTCGACTCCCGCAACCAGCGCCACGCCCCGTGCAGCTACGTCACAGAGCTTCACCGATAACTGGCGTGCGTCGAAAGTGATCGGCCTGTCCGTCTATAACGAAGCCAACGAAAAACTCGGGAGCATCAGCGAACTGCTGACCGATAAATCCGGCAAGATCACCGCCGCGATCATCGGCGTCGGTGGCTTCCTTGGCGTCGGACAGCATGACATCGCCGTGAATTTCGATCAGTTGAAGTGGGTCGATGAGCCGGTGAAGGCGACCACGGCATCTGCGGACAAGATGCCCGGCGCACCGGGTGCTTCAGGCGCGTCGAAGTCGACCACAGTCGGCTCGTCGTCCGGCGGAGGCATGGCAGCCTCGACCAAGAACCCTTGGTATCCCGATCACGCGGTGATGGCCGGCACCAAGGAGCAGCTCAAGGCGATGCCGCAATTCAAGTATTCCGGCACGCAGTAACGGCCTTATCACCGCAGGCCAATCCAGGCCGATGGTGAAAATCGGATACTGAATCGACAGACGAGGAGCGGTGCCATGGCGCATCGCTCCTTTTTGTTTGCTCCCGCCGCGGTTACAGAAACGACAGCAGGCAAACGCTGTTGATGACGACGGCCGCAGCCAGCAGCACCGCAAGCGTGCAGTTCAACGAGCCACCTTCGTCAGAAACTTCGGAAAGTCGAATCATCTTCGTCATGCGGATTATCTGACGGAGATTCGGGTGAAGAGTCCCAATGATTGTTTTTTGCGGACCGTCTTGCGAACGGACCGATTCCGAGTCCGTCTGACCGAGTCGCATCCTCACTCCACCCCCACATACCCGGCCTGCGCCGGCGCCGTACCACGAGCCCTTGTGTCACGTGGCATGTGTTGCACAATGGCGCCTGTAACAGGGAGCAACGAGAACAAGATGACCGCGAAGAGTCTCATGAACGAATATCCGCCGGCGCAGGACAGGCTGGTCACGCTCGCGAACTGGCGCACGCAGCCGTTCAACGACTGGAGTTACCGCAACGTTCGCCGCCTGCTGCCGACAGCCGATATTCCGGCGTCGCGCACCCCATCGCCATTCGACGACGCACGTCAGGATATAGGCGGCATCACGCTCCAGGACGCTGAGGGCAAAACCATCGCGCTGAACGCGTGGCTGCGCGGCACCAGAACCAACGGCTTCGTGGTTCTGCGGAACGGCCGCATCGTCACCGAATGGTATGGCGAGGGCATGAACGGCACGACGCCGCACATCGTCTTTTCGGTCAGTAAGTCGATCTGCGGCGCGCTCGGCGGCGTTCTCGCGGCGCAAGGCGTGCTGGATCCGGACCGGCCTGTTACCGCCTACATTCCCGAGATCGCATCGAGCGTCTACGGCAGCGGAGGATGTACGGTCCGGCACCTGCTCGACATGTCGGTCGGCATCAAATTCGAGGAAGACTATCTCGATCCCGAAGGCGACGTGGCGCGCTATCGCCGCGCGGTCGGCTGGGATGTGACCCCGCCGGGCCACAGCGTGATCGACCTGCGCGGTTTTCTCGGCATGCAAAAGCCCGACGGCAAGACGCACGGCGACACGTTCCACTACGTCTCGACCAACACCGATATGCTGGGCTGGGTCTATGAGCGCGCTTCGGGCCGCGCGCTGTCCGATCTTCTCAGCGACCACCTCTGGAAGCCGATGGGCGCCGAGGTTGATGCCTACATCACGCTCGATGCCCACGGCGCGATGCGGGCCGCCGGCGGGATCTGTGCCGCCCCCCGCGATCTGGCGCGCTTCGGCGAAATGATCCGCCGCCGCGGCGTGGTCGATGGCCGGCAGGTGGTGCCCGGGTCATGGATCGACGACATCAATGAGAACGGCAGTGCCGAAGCCTGGGCGCGCGGAGACTTTGCCGAGGTTTTCCCCGGCGGGAATTATCGCAGCAAGTTCTACCAGATCGACCGCAAGCGGCGCACGCTCGCCTGCCTCGGCATCCACGGCCAGTACATTTACATTGATCCCCCGTCGGAGACCGTCATCGTTCGTGTCGGCTCAGACCACATCCCGCTCGACCTTCCGGCCACGCACACATGGCGGCGGGCGTTCGACGCGATCGCGGCGCATTTCTCGTGATTCCCGCGAACCGTCAATTCATCGCCACGATGCCTGCATTGAGCGTCGTGGCATAAGCGACCCAGACAAGGTACGGCGCAAGCAGCCAGGCCGAGAGACGATCGGCCTGCGCGCTTGCGGCAATCGTCATGACGATCGCCACGACCAGCAAAACGATGACGATCAGCGCAGCGACGATGGCATGAGCGCCGAAAAAGATCGGCGACCACGCAGCGTTCAGAGCCAGCTGGATCAGAAACCAGATGATGGCCTTGCTTCGTTGCGGCGACGGCGCAGCCCTGTCCCACAGCCGCCACAGCGCCACGGCCATCAGGACATACAGGATCGTCCACACGATGGGGAATGCCGCGAGTGGCGGCGTCCATGACGGTTTCGCCAAGGCGGCGTACCATGTTGCGATCTGCGGACGCGTCACCAACGATCCAAGAAACCCGACGGCGAGACACAGCAACAGACACAACAGCAAACGGCCGGAGGATTTCAGCGTCATGACGACTCCCACAAACGACGCTCAACGGGCAAGCCGCCGCATCGTTCCCGATCAGGGCGCCAGCTTTTCCATGTCGGGAAACGGCGCGAAGGTGACGTTCTCGCAAATCTCGCCGCCCTCCTCGATCATCCGGTCGAGGCGGCCGTCGACATAGAGCACGGCGCGGACACGCGCGGGCTTGAATGTACCATCGCTCTCGCGAACGCTGTAGCGCAGGCAGGCGACATAACGCAGGCGTCCGCCGACGGTGCGCTGAACCGGCTCGGCGATCATCGCGCCGCGCACGCCGCGCGGATCGTTGAGATAGGTACGCAGGAAAGCCAGCAACTCGGGACGGTAGTTCTGGGGGTAAGGCTGGTCGCTGACGCCCCGGTCGGCGGTGTAGCTCAGGCTGTCATTGCTGCTGTTCGCGCAGGCTGCGAGAGAGAATGCGAGCACTGCAATTGCAGCCAATCTGCCAAACATATCCGCCGTTCCGACTGTCGCCAATTTGCCACGCACCCCGAGGAAGTCCCCACCCCACCCGGCCGCAGATATTGTGGCATTGACAAGGCAGGCGCCGGACGATTGATTGCCGCTACGGCACAGGTGCCGGCGTGAGCCGGCTAATAGGGAATTCGGTGCCGCTGCGATCAGCGCCGTGCATTTTGCATAGATGATCGATCGCAGCAATTCCGAAGCTGCCCCCGCAACTGTCAGCGGTGAGTCGTTGTCCACGATGCCACTGAGCGAAAGCTCGGGAAGGCGGGCAACGGCGGCGATCCGCGAGCCAGGAGACCTGCCTGTACCGGTCATCCTTCCGTCGCACGGGGCGTGCGAAGGAGCGGTGTTTCCGCAGCGGTGACGTGACGTAAACCGTTGCGGAGAACCGGCTGATGGCTCGATTCCCCACTTTCAGATTGCCACCCGGCCGCACCCATCCGCGCGCCGCAGCGATCCATGTGGAAACCGGCGCTGCCCCTCCGCGATCGACAGCATCGACGGAGACCGGATTGACCCATACTTCTCGCCCCAGCTTTTCCAGATTGCTGGTATCGCCTGCCCTGCTCGCAGCATTTCTTTCCAGCGCGGCGATCATCGCTCCAAGCGGCGCCCACAGCCAGGAAGCGCCGCTGCCGCCGGTCAATGTCGATTCAAGCCGTTTGGCCAGCGTCGGCATTGTCGGCGCATCGACCAGCATCATCACCGCCGAAGACATTGCGCGCTCGCCGAGCCAGACGGTGCAGGACGTGCTCGCGACCGTTCCGGGCGTGCAGTTGCGCTCGCTCTATGGCGGGGTCAATGGCACGGGAACGACCGTCGACCTTCGCGGCTTCGGCGCCTTCGCATCCGCCAACACGCTGGTGCTGGTCAACGGCCGCCGGATCAACGATCTCGATCTCTCCGGCGTCGATCTCTCGACGATCCCGCTCCAGTCGATCGAGCGCATCGAAGTGACACGCGGCAACAGCGGCGCGGTGCTGTACGGCGACAACGCCGTCGGTGGTGTCATCAACATCATCACCAAGACCGGCGCGAGCACCGGCAAGCCGATGACCATGCGCGCCGAGGCCGGCGTCGGATCATTCAAGCAGCGTTTCGGCAGCGCGTCGGCGACGACCAACTACGGCCCGTGGTCGACGGCGGTGTTCGCCAATGCCATCAACTCCGACGGCTACCGCAAGAACAACGAACTCAGCCAGCGCAATGGCGTCGGCGAGGTCCGCTACACCACCTCCGATTTCAGCGCCTTCCTCAATCTGTCCGGCGACCGGCAGCACCTTGGACTGCCGGGCGCGCGTGCGACGCAGGAATTCGGAACCGGCATCAATCGCCTGGCGACCGATCCTCGAGGGACGTCGTCGCCGTTCGACTACGGTGAGACCCAGGGTGCCAATGCGACCGCAGGCTTCACCAAAACGCTGTGGGCCGGCGCAGAATTGATCGTCGATGGCGGCGTGCGGAACAAGGATTCGCAGACCGCGTTCCTCGGCACCGTTCCTCTGAGCCCGTTTGGCGCGCGCTCGGTCGATTCATCGTTGCAGACCTGGTCGATCACGCCGCGGCTGAGCATCAAGAACGACATGTTCGGATTGAAGTCGAACATTCTGACCGGCATCGACTATTACGACGCGACCTACGGATCTAGCCGCGGGCGTTACCTCGCCGATCCTGCCATTCACGTCTACGATTTGAACCAGCAGAGCCTCGCGGCATACTGGCAGCAGACGATCGGAATTCTGCCGAGCACCGACATCTCCTACGGCGGCCGTATTCAGAACACCCGCGTTCATGCCAAGGACACGTTGAACCCGCTGGCTCCCAATTATTTTTTCCTCGATCAGCAAGCCAATTCGCTCGACAAGGATGAAACCAATCACGCGCTGCATATCGGGATAGAGCATCGTCTCAACGACACCCTCACCCTGTTCGGACGCGTAGCGCGGGCGTTCCGTCTTCCCAATGTCGACGAGCGGGTCGGCGCCAGCCCGTTCGGCGCCGTCGGAACGTTCGACGTCAAAACGCAGACGTCTTACGACGTTGAAGGTGGCGTCCGGATTCACCGTGGCCCGCTCGATATCCAGACGAGCTACTACGATATGCACCTCAAGAACGAGTTGCATTTCGATCCGATTGCCTTCCTCGACTACAACCTCGATCCGACGCATCGTTATGGCGTCGAAACGAGCGCGTCCCTGCGCCTCAGCGATACGCTGCTGCTGAAGGGCGGCTTCGCTTATACGCGCGCCGTGTTCTCCGAAGGCCAGTTTGCGGGCAACGACGTTCCGCTGGTGTCGCGCCTGTCCGGAACCGCAGGTGTGTCATGGAATGTCTGGCAGAAGTATCTCGTGCTCGACGCCGCCGTTCGGGCCTGGAGTGCGCGCCGGATGGACAACGATCAGGCCAATTTCCAGCCCCTGATCCCGGCGAATGCGACGCTCGATCTCAAGATCAGCGGCGAAGTCGACCGCTTCTTCTGGTCGTTCAGCGTCAACAACGTGTTCGACGTCGACTATTACGACTACAGCGTCGCAAGCGCGGTCACTCCCGGCTCGTTCAACGCCTACCCCCTCCCCGGCCGGACCTACATGCTCAAGGCCGGCATGACGTTCTGATCAAAAAGCTCGGCCCGCGGCATCGAACGATGCTCGCGGGCCGGCCTTCTCTCCATCGTCACGCCATCGCGGGGGCGTTGCGGGCGTGACGCTGGAATGGCGTCAGATGTGCTTCCGCTTGACGATCACAGTGCGGTGACCCGGAGTCATCACGACCCGCTTCTTCACCACATGGCGGTGACCGTGCGTCACGAACACCTTCTTCTTCACCACAACGTGACGATGCGCGCGGTGATGACGATGCTTCTTGATCACCACGACCTTGTTGTTGGCGTTGGCGAACGAATGGGTGATCGGGGCGTGGCCGGTCTTGATGACAACCGTGCCTGCCATCGCGGGCGCGGCGAGCAGTGAACCGGCAAGCACCGCAGCGGAAATTGTCTTAAACATGGTCGTCTCCTGTTCGTTCGATCGCCTTATCCGCAGCCGGATTGGCCGGGCTGGTCGATCATGGGAGCGATCCTGACGCCGCCGCGCTGAACCCGGCCTGAAGCTAACTGATGGCTTACGTTCATCTGGATGACAATTTCGTCATCTGGCCCGGCGGCCCACCGAAACAAATTTTCCGGATCGGGATCGCCGACACCGGACTTTTTGAACCTGCCCGGTGTTTAAACCGACAACCTCGGATACAATCACCCCACCCGTCAGAGAGGAGCAGACATGATCCAGAGCATCAGGTTGACGATTCTCGCCGCCGTTGTCGCCACTTTCGCGACGATCCCGACGCTGAACACCGCGCTTGCCGCCGGCTCCGACGAGCCGTCGCCGCCGCCACCTTCGAGCACCAAATCGAAAGACACCAAGAAGTCGAAGAAGTCCGACAAACGATCAAGCGTGGACGATCCGAAATTTCTGCAGGACTATCGCGCCGCCTATGCGACGATCTACGAGCGCAACGACTACGCCGCCGCGATCACCCAGTTGAAGGCGCTCGAGCAGGACGACCGGGCCGACGTCGCCAACCTGATCGGCTATTCGTATCGCAAGCTTGGCAACTACCAGCTGTCCAGCCTGTGGTACGAGCGCGCGCTGAAAGCCGACCCGGGTCACGTCCGCACCTGGCAATATTACGGCCTGTGGCAGGTCGAACAGGGCAATCGGCAGCAGGCGCAGTATCACCTCGCCAAACTTGAGCAGCTCGCCGGCAAGGACAGCGCGGAATACCGCTCCCTCGCCCAGGCAATCTCCACCGGGCAAACGACCTACTGATCTCGTCCCGGATCGACACCAGCCGGCGTATCCTGTGAAGGGTGCGCCGGTTTGTTTTTGTCTTAACGCTGTCGGCGACAACGTTCGCAGAGCGGAATTAACCAGTGTCGCGCCTCGACAACGGCGGCTATGGTCGTATACGACGATCTCCGCGCGGGCTCGGTTGTGCTGCTTCACACGAGCCATGAGAACGCGCCAGTTGCCACGAGACAGCGAAGCGAAATCTTATCAATGAACGCCGCCAGGAAATATCAACGCATCGCCTTCGTGGCGAGCCAGGGAGCCGAGGCGCAGCAGGCGTTTGCGCAGCTCGTTGCGGAATTCGGCAACAACGATCCGGATCAGGCCGATGTGATCGTCGCGCTCGGCGGCGACGGCCTCATGCTGCAAACGCTGCATCGCTACATGCGTTCGGGAACGCCGATCTACGGAATGCATCGCGGCACCGTCGGTTTCCTGATGAACGAATTCAGCCAGCGCTCGCTGATCGAGCGGCTTGAAGCAGCGAAGCTGACCGTCATCAATCCGCTTTTGATGCGCGCCACCGACGTTCACGGCAATGTCCACATTCATCACGCGATCAATGAAGTCTCGCTGTTCCGGCAGAGCCACCAAGCCGCACGCCTGCGCATCATGGTCGACGAACGGGAGCGGATGGCCGAGCTCGTCGCCGACGGTGTGCTGGTGGCGACGCCCGCCGGATCGACCGCCTACAACCTTTCGGCGCAGGGTCCGATCCTGCCGATCAACGCCGCTCTCCTCGCGCTCACGCCGATCAGCGCGTTCCGGCCGCGGCGCTGGCGCGGCGCGCTGTTGCCGAACACCGCCTTCGTGGTGATCGAGGTTCTCGAAGGCGAAAAGCGCCCGGTCGCGGCCGTCGCCGACCACGACGAAGCGCGCGACGTGCGGCGGGTCGAAATTCTCACCGACCGGACGATTTCGATCCGGATGCTGTTCGATCCCGGCCACAGCCTCGAGGAACGGATTCTCAGCGAACAGTTCGGATTCTGAGACTCGCCTTCCAAAAAGCGTAGCGTTGGCAATACCATAGACGTCATCAGACCGGCCCGTCATGGATAACCATTCGTTAACGGCAGCCGCTTATAGTTAACGCCGGGTATATTCCGCCCTGGCCGGCCAATCATGTTTCGCATCGATTTCAACAAGCTGCGGTTTCTGGTGTGCGATGACAATCCGCACATGCGCCGCATCTTGCGCACGTTGCTCCATTCGTTCGGGGCGCGCGAAGTCTATGAAGCCGAGGATGGCGCCACCGCACTGGAAATGTACGGCCACTACGTGCCGGACATCGTCATCACCGACTGGGCAATGCCGATCTTCGACGGCATCGAACTCGCACAGATGATCCGGCAGCCCGAAGGCATCGGCAGTCCGTTCGCGCCGATCATCATGCTCACCGGTCACTCCGAAAAGCGGCGCGTGATGTATGCGCGCGACGCCGGCGTCACCGAATTTCTCGCCAAGCCGATCTCGGCGAAGGGCCTCTATCAGCGCATCATGAATGTGGTGACCAATCCCCGGCCCTTCATCCGCACCAAGAATTATTTCGGCCCCGATCGCCGCCGCAACACCACCAACAACTACATCGGCCCCGAACGACGGCGCAGCGGCGTTCAACCCGACATCGTCGAGCAGCCTTCGCTTCTCGATAAAGCCCGCACCGGAGGCTAAAAACTTCATGGCCAAGCAGAAGCTGCCTCCCGTCACCGTCGAGACCTTCGCCGAGTATCAGGTCATCACACCGCCGAATCCGTTGCGCAGCGCCATCCGCAGGGTAGACGAACGTGACATGGACGATCCGGTCGCGCGCGCCGAACAGGCGCTCGCCGAAATCTCCGGCGAGTTCAAATCGTGGATGGCGGAAGAATGCGAACGGCTTTCCGCCGCCCACGCCGCGATCCTGCGCGACGGTTTCAGCGGACCGGCCCGCGAAGAGCTTTTCCGCGCCGCGCATGACATCAAGGGCGGTGCGGCGACGTTCGGTTACGCCACCGCGGGCGTCGCCGCCGAAAGCCTGTGCCGGATTATCGAACATGCGCCGGATCTCGAAAAGGTGCCGGCTGAACTCATCACGCACCATATCAACGCGATCCATGCGATATTCCGCGAACAGGCGCGGATCGACATGATGGGAACGGCGGATGCGCTGAGCAAGCGTCTGCGCAGCGTCGCCGACGAATACCTGCTCCACGTCAACCGAGATCGCCCCGAACACCTCGATGCGTTGATGACGCCGAGCATCGTGCCCGGCGACTAGGCCGCGCACGATCCAATTCGCTTAGCAGCTTGAATGAGATTGCCGCCGCGCGGTCAGGCCGCGATCAGGTGGCGATGATCGTGCAGGTCCTGGACATCGATTTCGACCTCATCGAACTCGTCCGGAGTATCCGTGAAGTCGGCATCGATCGCGGCGAACGACAGCCGCGCGACGAAATCGTCGGCTACCAGCTGATCGTTTTCCTCCGCCAGTTCGTCGCAGAACAACCGTGCCTCTTCACGGGCGGATTCGGTCGCGAACCGCCGCAGCAGGATGAGAAGCGCACCGCTCGCCTCTTCGGTCCCGGTTTCGCAATGGGTCAGGACGCGCTCAACCATGCGGCGACGAAGCCGCGTCGCGCCGCCGACGGTGCCGACGAAGCCGACCTCATGGCCTGCTTCCAGCGCCGAGCGGAATGCAAGGAAGGTCGATTCCGGCAAGCCCGCCTTGACCAGCAAGGCATTCAGGCTAGCGCCGCCGCGATCGTGAACCAGCGCCGCAACGCGGCTCGCCGGCAGGCTCGATAATTCGACCAGCGCAGCTTCGAACAGCTCCATATTTCCCGACAGCAGCGCGCGCAGCACAAGGCCGGCGTTCAACTGGCCGGTGGCGCGCAGATGCCGCACCAGACTTGTCATCTCATCGCCGCGCGTCTGCGCCGCGATGTTGACCGTCGAGCGCTCCCGCGCCTCGAGCGTAACCCGCTCGGCGCGGTCGGGCGCCATCCATTCGCGCGCGGTGACGAATTGCGCCAGCGTGCTCGACAGCTTCTCGACCAGCGCCAGCCGCGTCGCCGCCGGCAGATCGTCGCGCGTCAGCAGCGCCTCGCGGATCGCGGCGAGATGACCGTGGCGCTCCACAATGCGGTCGATCGAGAACGGCGCCAGCGCCGCGTCGGGATTTTCGATCAGTTCGAGCGCGGCCGCCGGAGCGCCCACTTCGGCGATGGCAGCGCAGATCGACACCGGCAGCGCAGCCCTGCGGGCAATCGCGCACTGGATTTCGGAATCGCCGGTCGCGACGATGTCGACAAGATCGGCATCGATCAGCAGCGGCGAGAATTCGAGGACCGGCAATGCCACCGACGCCTGATCGGTGGCGAGCGCTGCGATGATCGCCGGCGGTGCATCGGGTGTACGTGAGAAAACCTGAGCCAGGGCTTGCCGCACCAGCGGCGAGGTATCGTCGAGCAGCATCAGCAGCGCGCCTTCCGCCGCCGCCCGATCGTCATCCGACAGATCGGAAATCAGCCACGCACGGGCCAAAGCCCTCGTCGCTTCTGCACGCTCGCCCGCTGACGCGGTACGGATCCAACTTATGAACTGCCGAACGATCATGGGTGTTCCGGCTTACGCAACATGCCAAAGCATCGACACGCGATGCCACTGTCAGAAAGCGTAAACCATGACACTTAAGAAACAGTTCACCATAACCAGCTGGGTTTGTTGAGGTTTCGTTAACCTCACTGCAGCGCGCTAGCCGCTGTAAGCGCCGGTCGGATCGCTGAACAGATTGAACGGCACGTTTGCACCGCCGCTCGTCGCCGTCGCGGCAGGCGTCGAACCCGGAGCCGCCGTGTTGCTCCACAACGACTGTACCGCAGGCGACACCGGCTCGGTGCGATTGCCGGCCTGAAACAGCGACCGGAACATCTGGTCCTGCGGGCCTTGCAACGACGCGACGCGCTCGTTGGCGGCAACCGTCGGCTGCGGAAAATACGACAGATACGTCGCGGTGTTCGGCGCTCTCAGCGACACCGGCTCCGACGTGCCAGGCGTGACGCCTGCGCTGGCCATCGCGGTGCGCGCCATCGGTGAATTGGAGGCCGCCGCGTAGCGCGATGTCAGCACTGTATAAACCTGCGAGACGCTGCGCGGTGAGCCGTCGCGATCATAGAAGATCGGCCGGTTCGCGGCCGCAGCCTGCGGAAAGAACGCTGGCGCGGATGCACTCGGATTGTTTTCCGCACTTGTGATGAGACGCGACGCGCCGCCGACGCCCATGAAGTGCGCGATGTAAAGCTCGCCGTCAGTCGGCCTGCGTCCGAGCGCGCCGGTCAGCTTGAAACTGTTGGATTGCGTCAGCACACCGGCCATCGCTGCATTCGCCGCGGGATCGTCACGCAGCTTGAGAATTTCGTTGCGCGCCGACGGATCGTCGACGGTGTAATGTCCCGACGGCGATTTCGAAATCGCGTCGGCATACTGGCCGTAGCCGAACGCCGCGCCCGCTTCCTTCACGGTGCCGAGCCAGGTCTGCTCGATGAACTGATACAACCCCCGCGCCGACGAGGTCGATGCTGCCGCAGTCGGATTGAGATTGGATTCGATCTTCGCCGCCGACACCAGATATTCAAAGCTCGCGCCGGTCGCCGCAGCGGCCTGCTTGATCGTGCTTGCGAGTTTGGCGCGAACCGAATCGAGTCCGGCCGCGATGGTATCGATCGCCATGTTGTGTCCCGCTCCCCGGTGACACGCCTCAAATGTGTGCGCCTCCCAGCGCACGCAGGCCTCCCAGCCTCCCGCCAAGGTGGGGCAATTATGGTTAATGGGTGGTTAACGCGTTTCGCGCGGCGCTCGATGAACCTGGGCCATCATTATTGAGATGTCGTCCCCGCGCAGGCGATGACCCATACCGATGTGTCTGCGAAGGAGAACTCGAAGTCGTCCATCCAAGCTATTGAAAAAAGACTGGGTCCCCGCCTGCGCGGGGACGACATTGGTCACGACTCGTGGAGATAAACCACGATCGCAGGACCTACCGATAAACCTTCGCCGGATCGAACATCTTCTCGGCATCGACGAAGGACAGCGTCGCCGTCCCGTCCTTGCCCGTCACCGCGCGATAGAAACAGGAGCGGCGTCCGGTGTGGCAGGCCGCGCCGGTCTGCTCGACCTTGATCCAGACCGCATCCTGATCGCAGTCCATCCGCATCTCGACCACGCGCTGGGTGTGGCCCGAGCTTTCGCCCTTGCGCCACAGCGCCTTGCGCGAGCGGCTGTAGTACCAGCCCTCGCCGGTCGAGATGGTCTTGCGCAATGCCTCGTCGTTCATGTGCGCGACCATCAGCACGTCGCCGGTCGCGACATCGGTCGCGACGCAGGTCACAAGGCCGGCAGCATCGAATTTCGGGCTGAAGGCCAGCCCTTCCTCGATGTCGTGCGAGTGTGCGGATGATTGTGTCGGAGTGGTCACGGCAATGACTTTCGCAAATTGGCGCACGGGCCTTGAAGGATACGCGCGCCTTTTAGCTCAAGCGCCGGGCGCGCGCACCATCGCCAAAAAGCGGGCCTGTTCTTCGGGGAAATCGCGGAATACGCCGGAAAAGCGCGAGGTGATGGTCCGGGCGCCCTGCTTGGCGATGCCGCGCACCGACATGCAGGTATGTTCGGCCTCGATCAGCACCGCAACGCCGCGCGGCTGAAGAATATGATCGATCGCGCCGGCGATCTGGGCAGTGAGATGCTCCTGGGTCTGGAGGCGATGGGCGAAAATATCGACCAGCCGCGCCAGTTTCGACAGGCCCACAACCCGCTCGACCGGCGTATAGGCGATATGTGCCTTGCCGTAGAACGGCATCACGTGATGTTCGCAATGCGAATGGAAGCTGATGTCGCGCACCAGAACGAAATCGTCATACCCCGCGGTCTCGCCGAACGTGCGGTTCAGCACCTCGGCCGGGCACAGGTGATAGCCCTGAAACAGCTCATCATACGCTTCGACCACCCGGCGCGGGGTGTCGAGCAGCCCTTCGCGGGCCGGGTCCTCGCCGATGTAGGACAACAGCGTCTTGACTGCCGCCTCGGCCTCCTCCCGCGATGCGCGCGGCAGGTCGGCCCGGACGGCCGGCGCCTGAAATTCGGAAACCGGAATCTCGGAAGGTTTGTCGGGGTTTTTACCACCCCGCAGAGGCTTGATCACAGCGTCCATTCGGCTCTCCGTTCGACCGGCTTTCTACCATAAAGCCGGAGTGTCACCGGCCGCCGCGGCGGCCAATCTGGCCTGCCGGACGCCTCGTTCCCGCAATGGTATCGATCCGGATCAATTCACATCCCGGCGACCATCCCAAAGGCGGGTTTATTCCTGTGCAACCCAGACTATATAGGGTGTGACGGTTCGCCGCCAAGGGCGGCGACGCAGGGGTCTATGCAACGCCATGCTGAACGACATTTATAATAAACGCATCATCGAGCTGGCGGGCAATATTCCAAGGCTGGGACGGCTTTCCGATCCGGACGCCTCGGCGACCGCCCACTCCAAGTTGTGCGGCTCGACGGTCAAAATCGACCTCAAGATGGACGACGGCGTGGTCACGGATTTTGCCCACGACGTGAAAGCCTGCGCGCTTGGTCAGGCGTCCTCTTCGATCATGGCGAGCCACGTCGTCGGCTCCAATGCCGCCGAGCTGCGCGAGTTGCGCGAAACCGTGCGCAAAATGCTGAAGGAAAACGGCGCGCCGCCGCAGGGCAAGTGGGCGGACATCGCCTTGCTCGAGCCGGTGCGCGACTACAAGGCGCGCCACGCGTCAACCATGCTGACGTTCGATGCCGTGGTCGATGCTGTCGGCCAGATCGAGGCCAAGGACAAAACCAAGGCCGGCGCGCTGGCGGCGTCGGAATCCTGATTTCCGCAGATGTGTCGACGAGCTATTTCGCCGGTGCCGCGCCGCCGGTCGCGGGTTGCGCGTCGGCAGTCTTGGTCGCCTTGGTCACGGCTGACGGTGACGGCGCGGCCGGCTCGGACACAATGCGATCCTGAAACAGCTTGGGTTCGGAGACGGCAACGACATCGGTCGTGGTCCCCGACCGCTGCGGGGCGCGGGCCACCGCATCGTCGCGCAGAATTCGGGTCTGCCGCAATTCCGACGGCGTCAGTTCGTGCAGCGGCTCCCAAGGCGGCACACTCAGCGCCAGCGACAGAAGATCGCCGGAACCGCCCATGTCGAAGGTGAACTTGGCGAGACTACCGATGTCGTGCTGAACGATGGTGAGATCCTGCGCGGTGTAGTTTGCCGCCTTGGCATTCTCGGCACGATCACCCATCCAGATCTGGTGAACGCGAACATGCGCGCCGACCGGGACGTAGCGGGTTTCGCCCGACAGCAGCAGGAACACGCACATCGACTCGCAATAAGCATCGGCCAGAACATCGCGCTCCGGGCCGCTCTTGCCATTCCGCTCGACAACCGCGCCGACCGCGGTGTGAATGCCAAGCTCACGCCAGCGCCGGCCGAGCGAAATTGCATCGAGCACGGAGCCACCGCTGGAATCGAGAACTACTGTGGCGCCCTTGACCTTCCGGTCTTTCGCGAAGGCAGCAAACTGCTTAGGCGTGTCGTTGGTGACCACGCCAACCGCGGAAATCCAGTCGCGGCAATCCGGTTCGCACGCACCAGTCCGGGCAGCGTGCCAGTCGAACGTCATCGGAAGTTTGCGTTGCTCGAGCGTCGGGGCAATAGACTGTTGTGCGTCACCAGCCAGGGCTGCGCCCGGCAGGAGCAGAAAAAAAGCGGCGGTGCAGACCTGCACCCAGCCGCTCGAAATCGGCGACTCCAAGAGTTTCAAGCCGGTTCCCCACACCCGTTTCACGGGCAACGGTGACGGTCCCAGTCCACGCGACGAATCCTGTCACATGGCCGTTATGAAAACCGTAACGATACGGAGGATTTGCGTCTATTCCACTTTTGCTGCATCGCAGTCAAAAGCGTGCGATTGTTGGGGAAGTGTGGCGCGAAAACACAACCAGTTCCGCGCCCGGAACCAGCCTTGATCGCTGCGCGAGCAAATGGATCGAGATGAAACCTTCGACGCAATGTCCGCAGTGTGGAACCGCGCTGTCGCATCTGCCGCGCAACGCCGGACGCGGCATGATCTGGATCTATCGCCACACGCTGTCGCCGCTGATCGGTTTCAACTGCCGCCATCTGCCAACCTGCTCGGTCTATGGCGACGAGGCGATCGGCCGCTTCGGACTGTGGGCCGGCGGCTGGATGACTCTCGCGCGATTGCTGCGCTGCCAGCCGTGGGGCACGTCGGGCATCGACAACGTGCCGGACGAGACGCCCGCGAATGCGCGCTGGTATCTGCCGTGGCGCTATGCGCGCTGGCGCGGCGTCAACGACACATCCGTCAGTTGATGCCGACACGCGGTCGCGTCAGCACGATCAGCAGCACCGTGAACCCGATTGCCGCCGCGCCTGCAATGTTCATCGCATCGTAGGCCTCGCGCACATAGAACATCGCACCCAGCGCCGAGCCGAGGCCCTGCCCGATATAGAGAACCGAGGTGTTGAGCGACACCGAGGCGCTGGCCAGCGTTGGCGCTGCCGCCATCAGCCGCACTTGCTGCATCGAATTCGCCGCGGCGAAGCCAAATCCCCAGAACAACATCGCGACGAGCATCGCGGACAACATGCCGCTGCCGAGCGTCCATCCGGCGATACCGAGCAGGATCGCGATCGAAAACGCCAGCGAGGTTTTCCAGGCGCCCCATGAATCGACGATCCGGCTCGCGAGTACGTTGCCCGCGAATCCCATCACGCCGTAGATCGCAAACAGCAATGCGACGGCCTCCGGCCCAGCACCGGTCTGGTGCTGCACCAGCGGGCCCATGAACGTGAAGATGATGAACTGGCTGCCCATCTGCATCATGGTGATCAGCAGCAGCATGAGCACCAGCGGATTGCCGCCGAGTGCACCCCATGTCTTCAAATCGACGCGGACGCCGACGATGCCGCGCGGCAGCCGCCATGCGGTCATCACAAAAGCAATGAATGCAATCAGCGCAATGCCGGCATAGGCGGCGCGCCAGCCGAAATGACTGGCCAGATAAGTGACCGCCGGCAATCCCGCCGCGGCCGCAAGCGACCAACCGAGAAACACGTAAGTCATGGTGCTGCCGCGCCGCTCCGGCGGCACCATGACCGAAGCGAGGCTCGCGGCTTGAGGCGTAAACAGCGCCACCACCGCCAGCATCACCAGCCGCAATGCCAGCAGCGTGCGGTAGTCCGGCGCCAGAGCCGATGCGACATGCGCGAGCGAGGTAAACAGCATGGCGCCCGCAAGCAGCGGCCGTCGGTCGAAGCGGCTGGTCAGCCACGCTGTCGCCGGTGATGCGATGCAAAGAACGATGGCGCCGAAGGTGATCAGCAATCCGGCGTCGCGAATGCTGACGCCGAGGCCTTGGGACAGTTGCGGCAGCATGCCTGCCGGCGCGAGCACGCTCACGCCGGTTACGATATTACCGATCATCAGAGACGTGACAGCGAAGCGTTTCATGAGGGCCTGTTAGCAGGGCCAATACCTTACATGCAATTGCATGAAATTGCAATGGTGCGTTGCAAAGCGCAATGGAAATTGCGGGCGCGACTTTCTCCATGTCGTCCCCGCGAAGCGCGGACGACACTGAACAAGACGCGCGTCACGCCTCGCCCTGCATCCGCGCGCGATAGGCACGCGTTTTCTCGCGATTGCCGCACAGCGCCGACACGCACCAGCGCCGGGTCCCCGGCTTCGAGCGATCGTAGAACACCCTACGGCATTCATCCGATGCGCACATCTTCAAGCGGTCGAGACTACGGTTATCCGAAGCGCGCAACAATTCGCTGACGACAACGGACAGGCCCGACAGCGCATCCTTCCGCGCACCACTCAGAACCATCGTGCGGTCAGTCGCGACCGCCGCGACCAGCGGAAATTTCTCGATCGCCCGGTTGAGTGCGCGCAAGACCATCCTGTCCCCCCGCTCGTCCGGATCGCGCTGCAGACAGGCGCGCAGCGACGATCGCAGTTCAAGCGCCTCGCCCAGCAGCGGCGCGGTGATCCTCGCACCGGACGGCAGCAGTTTTCGCTCCGACAGCCATGCGGCGAGAGCCGCCGGGCTGGTCAGTTCGTCGCCCTGCGGATGCGGCACGCTGTTATGGACGAACCGGCGCAGGTCGAGCGTATTGGCAAAGTCATAGACATTGGCCAATTCGTCCGGAACCTTGAACTTGCGCGAGGCTTTCGACATCGACACCAGTAAAGCATTTTTACTGGTTGACAGCAAGCGCCGCCGGTCTAGTCTCCGTAACGTCCGGCATGAAACCGCACGGGCGCGGGAGAGCATGATGAGCAGCCAAACAATGTCGCCCAATCCGCGCCTGTTCTATGGCTGGTTCGTGGTCGCCGCCGCCTTCACGGTGATGATGATCGGCTTTGGCAGCGCCTATACCTTCAGCGCCTTCGTCGAATCGCTGCAGGCGGATTTCGGCGCGTCGCGCGGTTCGGTATCGCTGGTGTTCTCGCTGGCCGGCTTCCTGTATTTCGCGCTCGGCGTCGTCAGCGGCCCGCTCGCGGATCGCTTCGGCTCGCGCCGCCTCGCCATCGCCGGCATGATCCTGATCGGGCTCGGTCTTGCGCTCGCCAGCGTCGCGCGCAGCCTGAACGAGGTCTACATCGCCTACGGGCTCGGCGTCGGCCTTGGCGTCGGCGCGTCCTATGTCCCCGCGATCGGCGCGGTGCAGCGCTGGTTCGTCAAGCGGCGCGGCTTCGCCTCGGGGCTTGCGGTCAGCGGCATCGGCGTCGGCACGCTGGTGATGCCGCCGCTTGCGGCTTGGCTGATCGACAGCGGTGGCTGGCGCAGCGCCTATCTCATTCTCGGCATCCTTGCCGCCGTCGTCGGCACCGGCATGGCGTTGCTGATCGAGAACGATCCGCGCGATCGCGGCCTCGCGCCCGATGGTGACGCAGTACAAGCCGGCGCCGCATCTGCGGTGCCCACGGGCTTCACCGTCGGCGAAGCGGTCCGGTCCCGGCAGTTCATCGGCCTTTATGTATCGTGCGTGATCTGCTCGTTCGGGGTGTTCGTGCCGTTCGTTCACCTCGTGCCGTATGCGATCGATCACGGCGTCAGCAAATCGACTGCCGTCCTGCTGCTGGGCGTGATCGGAATCGGCAGCACCGCCGGGCGCTTCTTTCTCGGCGGCCTCGCGGACCGGATGGGGCGGCGTCTCGCGCTGCTGACGATGTATTTCGGCATGGCGGCGGCATTGGCGATCTGGGCGGTCGCGACCGGCGTGTGGGCGCTGGCGGCGTTCGCCTTCGCCTATGGCGTGTTCTACGGCGGATGGGTCGCCGTACTGCCTGCGGTGGTGATGGATTATTTCGGCGGCCGTAACGTCAGCGGCATCATCGGCATCCTTTATACCAGCGTCGCCGTCGGCACTCTGGTCGGCCCCAGTGCCGCCGGCTTCGCGTTTGACGCCAGCCACAGCTACATGCTGCCGATCCTCGCCAGCATCGCGGCCAATATCGTCGGCGCTGCGATCATGGCGGCCGTCACGACATCGCGGCCCTGACGGCCTGCCCTCCGGAAACCGGCGCGCGGGCGCAAACTGGCGTTGCACAGGTCAATTCCGCTGTTATACACCTCTCCACACGCTTACCTGCGCTCGTTCGCAGGAGTGAGCCACAGGAGATGAAGATGTCTGAAGACAATGCCTCGCCCGGATTCCAGTTCGGCCTCGCCAACCTCAAGGCCGTCGAATCCGACCAGGTCGCCGTCACTTTCCCCGATGGCGCGAAACGCGAATTTCCCAAAGGCACCACCGGCCTCGATATCGCCAAGGGCATCTCGCCCTCGCTCGCCAAGCGGACCGTGGCGATGGCGCTCGACGGCGTGCTGACCGACCTCGCCGATCCGATCGAGCAGGACGCCAAGATCGAGTTCGTCAACCGCGACGACCCGCGCGCGCTGGAGCTGATCCGGCATGACGCCGCGCATGTGCTCGCCGAAGCGGTACAGGCCCTGTGGCCGGGCACGCAGGTCACCATCGGCCCGGTGATCGAGAACGGATTCTATTACGACTTCTTCCGCAACGAGCCGTTCACGCCGGAAGACTTCGCCGCCATCGAAAAGAAGATGCGCGAGATCATCGCGCGCGACAAACCCTTCACCAAGGACGTGTGGTCGCGCGAGAAGACCAAAGAGGTGTTCCGCGACAAGGGCGAAGCCTTCAAGGTCGAACTGGTCGACGCCATTCCGGGCGATGAGCCGATCAAGATCTACTATCAGGGCGACTGGTTCGATCTGTGCCGCGGCCCGCACATGACCTCGACCGGCAAGATCGGCAACGCCTTCAAGCTGATGAAGGTGGCCGGCGCCTACTGGCGCGGCGACAGCAACAACCCGATGCTGACGCGGATCTACGGCACGGCGTTTGCCAACCAGCAGGAGCTGGACGCTTACCTGAAGCAACTCGAGGAAGCCGAGAAGCGCGACCATCGCCGCCTCGGCCGCGAGATGGACCTCTTCCACTTCCAGGAGGAAGGCCCCGGCGTCGTGTTCTGGCACGCCAAGGGCTGGACCATGTTCCAGGCGATCATCGCCTACATGCGCCGCCGCCTCGCCGGTGACTACGACGAAGTCAACGCGCCGCAGATGCTCGACAAGTCGCTGTGGGAAACCTCCGGCCACTGGGAGTGGTATCGCGAAAACATGTTCGCGGCGCAGTCCGCCGGCGACGAGGCCGAGGACAAGCGCTGGTTCGCGATCAAGCCGATGAACTGCCCCGGCCACGTGCTGATCTTCAAGCACGGCCTGAAGAGCTATCGCGAACTGCCGATCCGCCTCGCCGAATTCGGCATCGTCCACCGCTACGAGCCATCGGGCGCGATGCACGGCCTGATGCGCGTGCGCGGATTCACGCAGGATGACGCGCATATCTTCTGCACCGAGGATCAGCTCGCCGCGGAATGTCTCAAGATCAACGACCTGATCCTGTCGACCTATGAGGACTTCGGCTTCGTCGGCGAACTGACGGTCAAGCTCTCGACCCGCCCCGAAAAGCGCGTCGGCTCCGATGCGGCATGGGATCACGCCGAAGGCATCATGACCGAGGTGCTCAAGCAGATCGAGGCGCAAGGCCACAACCGCATCAAGACCTCGATCAATCCGGGCGAAGGCGCGTTCTATGGGCCGAAGTTCGAATACGTGCTGCGCGACGCCATCGGCCGCGAGTGGCAGTGCGGCACCACGCAGGTCGACTTCAACCTGCCGGAGCGCTTCGGCGCGTTCTACATCGACGATCACTCCAACAAGGTGACGCCGGTGATGGTTCACCGCGCGATCTGCGGCTCGCTGGAGCGCTTCACCGGCATTCTGATCGAGCATTTCGCCGGCCACTTCCCGTTGTGGCTCGCGCCGACGCAGGCCGTCGTCACCACCATCACCTCGGATGGCGACGACTACGCCCGCGAGGTTCTCGCGGCGTGCCGCAAGGCCGGGCTGCGCACGGAAATCGACCTGCGCAACGAGAAGATCAACTACAAGGTGCGCGAGCACTCGCTGGCGAAAGTGCCGGCGCTTCTCGTCGTCGGCAAGAAGGAAGCCGAAAGCCGCTCGGTCTCGATCCGCCGTCTCGGCAGCGAAGGCCAGACCGTGCTGCCGCTCGACGAGGCGCTGAAGGCGCTGGTCGACGAGGCAACGCCGCCCGACATCAAGCGAGCGCAGTCAGCCTGACCTGCAAGCCCAACGCATGAGGAGGCCTGCGCGGAGATGAGTTCGGGTTTCGACATCCCGCCGGGCACGGTCTCGCTGGCCGACTATGAAGCGATCGCGCGCAAGCGCGTGGGCGAGAGCGTTTGGTCTTATGTCGCGGGTGGCGGCGCCGACGAACTCACCATGCGCTGGAATCGCGAGGCGTTCGACCGCATCCGTCTTGAAGGCCGCGTCCTGCGCGACATGGCGGGCGCGACGACACAGGTCGAACTGCTCGGCATGACATTGCCGCATCCGATCATGGTCGCGCCGGTTGCGTTCCAGAAGCTCGTGCATCCGGACGGCGAGTTCGCCACCGTGGTCGGCGCGTCGGCGCTCGGCGCCGCAATGGTCGTCAGTACGCAGGCGAGCGTGCTGCTGGAGGACATCGCGCGCCGCGCCGCCGCACCGCTGTGGTTCCAGATGTACATTCAGCACGACCGCGGATTCACGCAAGGACTCGCCGAACGCGCGGCGGCGGCGGGCTATCGCGCGCTGGTCGTCACCGTCGATGCGCCGGTGAATGGTGTCCGCAACCGCGAGCAGCGCGCGGGCTTCCGCTTCCCGCCCGGCGTCAGCGCCGTCAATCTCGCCGGCATGACACCGCCGCCAATGCCGCAGGTCGGTCCCGGCGAAAGCCCGGTGTTCAAGGGCATGCTCGACGGCGCACCGACATGGCGCGATATCGAAGCACTCGTAGCGGCTTCAAAAATTCCTGTCGTCCTCAAGGGCATCGTGTCGCCCGCCGACGCACAAGCCGCGATCGATCATGGCGCAGCGGCGGTGATCGTGTCCAATCACGGCGGACGCACGCTCGATACGCTACCCGCGACCATCGACGCACTGCCCCGCGTGGCGGATGCCGTGGCCGGTCGCATTCCGCTCTTGCTCGACGGCGGAATTCGCCGCGGCACCGATGTACTGAAAGCGCTGGCGCTCGGCGCACGCGCGGTGCTGATCGGACAACCGTGCATTCATGGGCTCGCCGTCGGCGGCGCGGCCGGGGTCGCGCATGTGCTGGGACTGTTGCGCGCTGAACTTGAAGCGGCGATGACACTGACTGGCTGCCGCACGCTCGCCGACATCGACCACCGCGTGATCTGGCGCGACTGACCGCCAAGTTTAGAGGTCTCATAACTATCGCACCTTGTTCGCGCGCCGCGCCTTCCGATATGACCACAGCACCCTCTCATGCTACCGGATCACGACATGCCTGATGCGCTCGAACTTTTGAAAACCCGCCGTTCGCTGAAGCCTATCGAGATGACCGGCCCCGGCCCCTCGCCGGCCGAAATCGACACCATCCTCACCATCGGCGCGCGGGTGCCCGATCACGGCAAGATGGCACCGTGGCGCTTCATCGTGTTTGAAGGCGAGGCACGCGCGAAAGCGGGCGGCATTTTCAAGAAAGTGTTCCGGGCAAAGAACGCCACCGCGACGGCGGACCAGATCGAAGCCGAGGGCAAGCGCTTCTTGCACGCACCGCTGGTGATTGCCGTCGTCAGCAGGACCGCGAGCCATCCCAAGGTGCCGCCGTGGGAACAGGAAATGTCGGCAGGCGCCAGCGCCATGAACATCGTCCACGCCGCCCATGCGCTGGGTTATGTCGCGAACTGGCTCACCGGATGGATGGCGTTCGACCGCGACGTGCTCCATGCGCTCGGCCTCGGGCCGGAAGAGAAGATCGCCGGCTTCATTCACATCGGCAAAACATCGCAGCCAGTCGAGGACCGCCCGCGTCCGGTGCTCAGCGAGATCGTCACGCGATTTGGGGAATAAAACGCCTTATGTCTCAGCGCGCCAGCACTTCGACTTCGCCGTCGACGCCGTTGCTAACATTGAATTCGCGCTGATAGACCTTGCCTTCGTTCTTGGCGATGGCGCGGTACTCACCTTCCGACAGCACCATGTGCGGAAAAGCGCCGATCGATTCCTTGATGACGTCGCCCGCCGGCGTGATCACCGACCACGCGGTATTGGCGAGCGCCTCGCCGCCTTTGTTGCTCACGAGCTTGAGGGTGATCACCGCCGCGCGATGAGTCACGGTCACATCGGTAAGTTTCCCGACCTGCACACGGATGTCGGAGCGCACGATCGAGTTGGCGTCGCCGTAGTTGGAGATGATGTAATACGTCCCCTCCGGCACCAGCACGACATCGCCGGCAGGAATGTTCTGCGCAATCGGCGAACGCTCGCCGACCTCGAACTGGCTGCCCTTGTAGATCGAGAACGAAATCTGGCCGGGCGGAATCTTGGTGGCGCCGACGCGGCCCTCGATCCGCAATCCGCCGGCGGGAAGCTCGAACGATTCACGCAGCGTATCGCGATGCAGGACGATCGGGCGCACCGCGTTCACGAGACCGAGATTGACGTAGACGATATAGCCGCCCGGCGGCAGGACGATGCTCGGCGTCGCGCTGCGCTCCTCGCGGACAAGTTGGAATGCGCCGGCCGCGTTGGGCTTGTCCGCATAGATACGCCATGTCAGGCCGCTGGTGATGACCGGCAAGTCCTTGCCGAACCGCGCCGTGAGTGACAGCACGCCCTGATCGGCGCCGACCACAGGTTGTGGCGCAGCCGGAGCCATCGGCGGCTGCAACAGCGGAGCCGGCAAGGACGGCGTCGCTGCGGGTCCCGACGGAGGCGCAAGGCTGACCGCCGGCCCGGTCAGGATTCCGGATTCAGGCACCGAAGCGGGTGGAACCGGCGGCGGGTTGTCGCCGAAGAGCTGCGCCGACGCCGCCCGCGGCGTCAGTGCAACCAGCGCACACACCAGCGCCAGCACACAGGCCAGCCCTGTAAGTGGGCCCACGCGCCGTCCCGACGTCCTGCCATCTTGTCGGAGGGCTGTCATGGCGGAGGTTTTTCACCGAAAACGCGGCAAATTCAAGCCTGTAAGCAAACCAATACCAGGGTTTGCGGCCAAATCGTCCCCGCACCTCCGCGTTTAGGGCTCTTGGTCCCGCTTCAGTCATAATTTACAAATACCGCAGGCGACATAACCGACATCGTCACGGATCATTCGTCTTTCCATGGCTTCATGAGCCAGCAGGTGAGTCATATATCCAAATCGATAGACCGCCCTGCGTCGAGGAGACTGGTGTGTTACTTGAGAATTTGATCGGATTTGGCCAGAATCGCTCGAACAGGGACAAGATGGACTTACCGATTACCCAACGCCCCAAGATCGGCCTGGCACTCGGCGGCGGTGCAGCGCGCGGCTTTGCCCATATCGGAATTCTGCGCACCCTGCTTGCGAACGGCATCGTGCCGGACATTGTGGTCGGCACGTCGATCGGTGCGGTGGTCGGCGGCTCTTACGCGGCCGGTCATCTCGACACCCTCGAAGAGTGGGCGAAGGGTCTGCTGCCGCGAAACATCTTCAGCTATCTCGACATTCGCCTCAACGGCTCGGGCCTGATCGGCGGCGACAAGCTCGCTTCGCAGCTCGACGCTTCGATCGGCAAGACCCGCATCGAGGATCTGCCGCTGAAATTCGCGGCAGTGTCCACCGAGGTCAAAACCGGCCACGAAATCTGGATCACCCACGGCCGCCTCGTCGATGCGATGCGCGCGTCCTATGCCCTGCCCGGCATCTTCGCGCCAATGCTGATCGGCGGGCGCTGGCTGGTCGATGGCGCAATGGTCAATCCGGTGCCGGTATCGGCAGCGCGCGCGCTCGGCGCGGAAATCGTCATCGCCTGCAACGTCTCGACCGACGTGTTCGGCCACGGCACCATTATCTCCACGCACGGCTCCTCCGACGACGAGCGCGAGCCGGTCGCCGAGCCCGTTGTCGAGAAGCGCGGCTTCAGTAAATTCTTTTCCGCGGAAAAAACCGTGAAGCGCGAATTCTTCGGCGGCGGCGGACGGCCGGGCATTTCCACCGTGATGGTCGAAGCCTTCAACATCATGCAGGACCGCATCACGCGCGCGCGTCTTGCCGGCGATCCGCCGGACGTTCTGATCTCGCCGCGGGTCGGACGAATCGGCTGGTTCGACTTCCACCGTGCCGAGGAGGCGATCGAACACGGTGCGCGCGCTGCGGAGCGCACCGTCGAATCGATCCAGGAAGCAATCAGCCTGCTGGCTCCGGTCGGCAGCGACACCCCGGGCCCAGCACAGCAATCGGCGTGACCCGACGTACCGGACGGCGCGCGGTGCGCAATCGCGCCAAATCTGGATCAGCCAAGTCTCGATCAGCCAAGTCAGGACTGACCGGTCTGGGTCGTCAGGCCGTCTTGATGTAGTCGCGGAGCTGTTCCTGCTCACGCTCGTACTCGTTGACGCGCCACTTCACGATGTCGCCGATCGAGATCAACCCGACGATCTTGCCGTTTTCAACAACGGGAAGATGACGGAATTTTCCGGTGGTCATCATTTCCATGATCGCGGCCGCGGTGTCGGTCTGTTTGCAGGTGATGACCTTGCGCGTCATCACCGCACGCACCGGCTCATCGAGCGCCGATGCACCGCGCTCACCGAGCACGCGCACGATGTCGCGCTCCGACAGGATGCCTTCGACGGTGTGATCGGTCATCACCAGAACCGCGCCGATGCGGCGCTCGTTGAGCGTTCGCACGGCAGCCGACAGCTTTACGTCCGGCGCGACGCTTACAATGTGATGTCCCTTGATGTCCAGAATTGCTCGAACCGTCATTGTCGCCTCCCGGAAGCGACCGTGTCCGTAGTCGACGCGGCCCTTCATCTTAGAGTCTTCAGCTCGAAGAAAACCACTTGGCGTCGATTTGGTTCTGAAATGATGGATCAAATATGGCAGGGCCGCAAGGTGCGCAGCGCAGGGCTGATCAGCGCAGGTCCGAACCATCGAGCGGCGGCGCAACGCCGGCCGTGTTGTCCTGAAGAATCGTCCGCGGCACCGGATCGAACAGCGAGAACAGCAACAGTCCAGCGATGAAACCGCCGACATGAGCCTGCCACGCAATGCTCTGGGCGGAGGCGCCGCCGATGGTGATCGCGCCAATTCCCGTGATGAAATTGAGACCGAACCAGATGCCGAGGAATGCCAGCACGCGGCCGTTGCGCAAGGCGCGCAGCAGCGGCAGCGCCGGCACGCGGGCTGCCATCTCGGCGTCGCCACGCCGCAGCGACAGAAAGCTGCCGCGCTGAAACGCGAACCGGATCGCAGCCGCCATCGCGCCGGAAACTGCGGCGGAGGCGCCGATCATCGGCGCGACCTCATGCTGATGCGTGGCGAGATGGGCGAGCGCGCCGGCAATCGCCGTCACCGCGAGGAACACGAAAAACCGCACCGCGCCAAAACGTCGCGCCAGCGCGCTACCGAACGGAAGCATCCACAACATGTTGAAGACGATGTGGCTGATGTCGGCATGGAGCAAGGAATAGGTCAGGAATGTCCAGACGCTGGCGGCGAATCCGCCGGGAAACTGCCCGGCCATCACCGAAGCGTCGTAGCGCGCGGGCACGAAGCCGAACAGCCAGATCACCTCCTGGTCCACGGCCAGCGGCAGCAGCGCGCGCACGCCGTGAATGGCGAACATGATGACAAGCAGCGCGGTCATCGCGCCGGGAATGGTCAGGATCGGTTCGCGGGGAGATTCCAACGGTCGAAATTCCAGAAAGCTGAAAAAAGCCGCCGGATCGGGATCAGGCAACGGACGGGATGCTTCCAGATACGGCTTTTCCCGTTCGGCGCAAGCGGAACGGGCATGCCGTGGAAAAGAAAAAGGGAGGGCTTGAAGGCCCTCCCTTTCGTTTGACTGGTCTTTTTGCGCCGAGGACGAATCCCCACCCCTCCCCGCGCAATGACCAAACTGTTTTTCGCCACCTGTTCGACTTCGATCCGCCGTCCCCTGGAGAAGGCCGGCGGGCAACCTTGGAGTGCGATGATCCTAGCCTCCCTCCGCAGAACCACCAAGCTCTTGGTTAACTTAAGGTTAACAGGACAAAACAGGGAGTTCCCCGCCCCGGAGGCCGGTTCGGCATGGACGCTGCAACGTCCATTGCGCACAACAACAAGGGGCCCGCGCCGTGGCTGAAAGCAGGACAGTTCTGTCCCGCAGACGTCACGTCCCGGGCAGGGTCGGACACCATGAAGCATCCATCGAACCGGGAATTCTTCGCCTATTGGGATGAAGCGCGGGGCGGCGCGGCCGCGCCGGATCGCAGCCGTCTGGGGCCTGAGCCGGTTCGCCACCTGCTCGGCGACATCTTCGTGCTGTCCTACGACCCGGCTGCCGGCTACCCGTTCCGGGTGGCGGGAACCCGGGTTTGCGCCCTGCTCGGCCGCGACGTGAAGGGCGAAGGGTTTTCGGCGCTGTTCGCAGGCGACAGTCGCCACGAGATCGAGGACATTCTCGGCGTCGTCGCCGAGGAAATGCTGGCGACAATCGCCGGCATCACCGCGACCGCGGCCGACGGCACACTGGTTCATCTCGAACTGCTGCTGCTGCCGTTCAATCCTCGCACCAACGCCCCGCTCAGCCTCACCGGCCTGCTGGCGCCGCTCGACGGCGGTCATCAGACCGTCGATCATTTCAAGCTGACGTCATGGCGGCATGTCGGGCACGAGCGAAAGCTGTTCGGCCCCCGCGCGCTGCGCAAGCTCGCGGTCGCGCGCGGCTTCATGGTCTATGAAGGCTTGCGATAGCTGCCTCCCGCCCGCGCGCTCGGATTGCTAACGCGCCGTTAACCTTACCCGACCTATGGTTTATCCTTACCGATAAACCCGTCGGCCGGTGTGCAATGGCGTTGGTGCAAAGAAAATCAGTTCTTCCCGTCGCCGAGGAGCGGCGCCGGTTTCAGCGGGTCAAGGTCCATTTGCTCGGCCGCTACATGCTGGCCGACCGGCGTGAATTTCCGTGCCAGGTCATCAACATGTCGCCCGGCGGACTCGCCATGCTGGCACCCGGCATCGGCAATGTCGGCGAGCGCGTCGTGGCTTACCTCGATCATATCGGTCGCGTCGAAGGCAAGATCACCCGCCTGCTCGACAATGGTTTTGCCATGACGGTGGGCGCCACCCCGCGCAAGCGCGACAAGCTCGCGGCGCAGCTGACATGGCTTGCCAACCGCGACATTCTCAATCTGCCTGAAGACCGCCGCCACGATCGCGTCGCACCGCGCAATCCGATGGGCGTGCTCAAGATGGAAAACGGCAGCCAGATGCCATGCCGCATCATCGACCTCTCGCTGTCCGGCGCAGCCGTCGCCGCCGAAGTGCGCCCCGCCATCGGCACCCAGGTCGTGCTCGGCCGGGTCCAGGCCCGCGTCGTTCGTCATCTCGAGGACGGCTTCGCGCTAGAGTTCATTCACCCGCAGCTCGCGGAGACTGTCGAGGATAACGTCACCGCCCGGTAAAGAACGGCGGTTACCGGTTTCTTCCTTTCCGGATCAATCGAGGCGGCGTCGCAACCCTGCGGCGCCGCCTTTTGCATTTGCGCATCGTCAAGCGGGCACTCGCGACGCTCCGGCGCAGATCGAAAAGCCTTCAATTGCAATAACTTTGGTTAGATTCGATAAAATTTGAATCAAATTTGAATAGATCAAATTTTACGCGTATTTTACTAAAGTATAAATCGCCTTATCTCCAGTTTTTACTTTGACTTGTCTCAATTGTACTTCACGTACTTAGCTGCCGCGCAAATCCTTTGTGCGAAACGTGGTCCCAACAAGAAAAACGGGGGCCACAATGGTTTCGATACGTGGACGGGGATTGGGTATGGCGATTGCCGCCAGCCTGATGGGAATGACGGTCGCCGCATCCGCGGCCAACACGAAAACGATCGGCACCACCGCGCCGAGCGCACGCGTGCTCTACGCCAGCCTTGGCGACACCGCGCGTTCGCCGATCGGCTGGGTAGAGTTCTGCGCCGATAATCCGGCGGACTGCGAGAGCGGCCGCGCGCAGCCGCGCGACATCGTCATGACGCAGGCCGCATGGAAGGATCTGCTTCGGGTCAACCGCTGGGTCAACGACAACATCAAGCCGATGACCGACATGGATCATTGGGGCGTCGTCGAAAAGTGGTCGTATCCGACCGACGGTTACGGCGACTGCGAGGACTACGTGCTGCTCAAGCGCAAGATGCTGATCGATGCCGGCTGGCCGCGCCAGGCGCTGCTGATCACCGTGGTGCGTGACAAGAAGAACGAAGGCCACGCCGTGCTGACGGTGAAGACCGACAAGGGCGAGTTCATCCTCGATAACCAGAACGAGGAAGTCGTCGCCTGGACCGAGACCGGCTACCGTTTTGTCAAACGCCAATCGCAGGGCGACGAAAATCTTTGGGTTGCGCTCGGCGAGCCACGCCCGAACATCGCAACCGCAAGTTCACGCTGAAGCAAGACTGAGACACAGGAGACCCGCGACCCGGTCACATCCCCACCCCTCCCCGTCCCTGACCGGTTCGCGCGCGGCCAGCCCTTCCCCAGGGGCTGGCCGCAACTTTTTTGTGCGATGAAGCCGCGTGAAGCGGTGACGGGGAGCGGTCCGCTGAAGGTGGCGCGATCGCGCGGAAAGACGCGCGGGCACCCCCGATGCCGGTGTGCACTATAGCCAGATATACGGCTCGTCGTTCGTTCCCATTTCACCGTCAGGACTGCTGATCGGCGGTCAGGCGGGCTACAATTGGCAGTCGGGGATGACGGTGTTCGGCATCGAAGCCGACATCCAGTACCGCAAAACAGCCAATGGCAGCCGGCTTCTTTTCCCCGCCAATGCCTGAACAACCGGCGGTCACCACGCCATTCGGCCCCTTTCTTTTCCCGGCAAGCGACGTGAGCTTCGACAACGCCTCGCACATCTTCCGCATCAAGCTGAACTATATGCATTCAGCGGCATGAACTGACCTGCCATTGCACGGAATAAAAGCCGCACGGCTAAAAGCGATGCAAACGGTCGTGAGCAGAATGCGCGGCCAGCCCCAGGGCTGGCCGTATTTTTTAGATCGCAACCCGGCGAAGAGCGGTTGCCCTCAAGCCGACGCCAGAATGATCGATGTAACCTGCTCGGGATCGACGATCATGACGTCATGCCCGATATCGAGTTCGAGTGTCTTCCAATCTCCGGCAGCTTTCACTTTGGCCAGATTGGCGTCGAACGTGGTGCTCTTGTAGCCCTTCGCGCGGACATAGGTCTTCTTCGCGATCTTGTTGCGTCCGCCCTTGAAGACTGACCGCTCGGTATACGTTCCTACCGGCTGCGCAGTGGTTTTGCCATCGACCCAGGCACGAGCCTGCTCCTGAACACCAAAGGCTGCGGCCGGCGGCGGCTTGATACCGGCCTCGCCACCCTCAATCGCAGTGTTGATGGCCTTGACGAAAGCAGGCGACGATTTCTCCAGAAGCGTTTCACCGTCTTCAGGCAAGAATGCATCAAGGAAAACGATCGAGGAAATCTTGTCGGCCAGCCGCTCCGCAACACCACTGATAATGATGCCGCCGTAGGAATGACCGACAAGCACGACATCGGAAAGATCTTCGTACTTGAATACGTTGGCGACGTCAGTGATATGCGTGGTGAGATTGACGTCCTTGCTGATGAGATGAGAGCGTTCTCCCAGTCCGGTCAGCGTCGGTGAATACGTGCGATGGCCCTGCTTGATGAGCGCGTCGGAGACCTGCCGCCAGCACCATCCACCGTGCCACGCGCCATGCACGAGAACGAATGTTTTCGGCGAGGATGTTTGCGCGACGGCGTCAGATGCTCCGGTCGCTGCGACCGCGGCTGCCGCGCTGCCGACCAACAGATGACGACGAGAAATATTCGAGATCAAATTTTCACTCCCTGAACGTTCTTGAACACGGCGCAATCTAGTCGGCCGTGTTTTTTCGAACAACGTTCAATGAATGGTCGAAGACCACATTTTTGACTGGGACATTTGCACATTGCACCAGCCGCAGACTGATTGCACAGCGGCGTAAATCAAGCTTCCGTCGCGCGCCGAGCCCAACTGCGCTCACCCTAACTTCTTCAGTCCGGCCTCGAAACGCTGGTCGTTCCGGACGTAATACGGCGCACCGCGCATCAGCGCTTTGATCTGCTCATCCGTCGGGTTGCGCTCGGCGAGCCACGCCCGAACATCGCAACCGCAAGTTCACGTTGAAGCAAGACAGAGACACAGGAGACCCGCGACCCGGTCACATCCCCACCCCTCCCCGTCCCCGACCGGTTCGCGCGCGGCCAGCCCCTCCCCAGGGGCTGGCCGCAACTTTTTGTGCGATGAAAACACGTGCTTACTGGAGTTTCCTCACGCCATTCCGGCAGTCGCGATGGCCTGGGCGTGACAAGACCACACCCGGCGCGACACTGAACCACGCGGCAACCTCTCCAAAAGGAGGAACGCAACGGCGTTCCATCCGTTACGTGTCGAGCACAGGAGAATGCCATGCGTCTTGCTCTGATTGCCGTCTGCCTCGTATCGTCCGGCAGCATCGCCGCTGCTCAGACCACTTCGGACCCAAAGCAGTCCGACAAGTCCGATTACTCCACCGGCCGCACAACAACCCCGGAAACCAAAGGGCAATTGCAGCCGCAGGGATGGACCGGTCCGATCGAGACCACCACCGGTGGCGCCCCTGCGGAAAGCCCGCAAGGACAAAGCCCGCCCGGCATGCAGGCCGCACCCGAGGGCTCTTCAAAGACGGTCGTCGAACCGGACAAGGAAAAAAAGTAGCGCGGATTCCGACTTGTCCAAGCGGCCGGTGCGCCCGAGCCCCTGTGGGCGCTAGCAGCTTCGCGTCATCGTCTTGAAGCAACGCACTTCGGCATGCGCGCTCGCGCATGTGAGTTGGTCCGGTCTGTCTGCTGTGTCTCCCAGACTGGCCGCAACTTTTGACGACGCGCGATCATGCAATTCGCGCGATGATCCATCATGCATGTTTTGCAAACGACGAGGGAAGCGTGATACCTCCCACGTGGGAGGCTCAACATCATGATGAAACTGTACTACGCCACCGGCACATGCGCGCTGGCCACACATATCGCCCTGATCGACGCAGGCGCGGACTACGAAACGGTTCGGCTGAGTTTTGCCAGCGAAGACCAGCGCAAGCCGGAATATCTTCTGCTCAATCCGAAAGCGCGGGTGCCGACACTCGTTACCGACGAGGGCAACCTGACCGAGACGCCGGCTCTGCTTGCCTACGTCGCCCAGAAATATCCGCAGGCCAAACTCGCACCCCTCGGCAACCCGTTCGAGTTCGCGCGCGTTCAGGCGTTCAACTCCTATTTGTGTTCGACGGTGCATGTCGCGCATTCCCACCGGATGCGCGGATATCGCTGGGCCGACGAGCCGGAGGCGATTGCCGCCATGCAACGCAAGGTGCCCGCTTCGGTGTCGGCGTGTTTCGAGTTGATCGATCGCGAGATGATTCAGGGGCCGTGGGTGATGGGCGACACCTATACGATCTGCGACCCTTATCTGTTCACGCTGTCGCAATGGCTCGAAGCCGATGGCGTGGACATGGCGAAAATTCCGAACGTGCGCGCGCACAGGGAACGCAACGCCGCACGCCCCAACGTGCAGCGGGCGCTGGCCGAACAGTTCGCGCAGTGAGCTGACTGGCGGGCCACCGGCGTAACCGCCGGAGGCCTCACCCGATCTTCTTCAGGCCTGCCTTGAAGCGGCGGCCGTTGTTGACGTAATGCGGCGCGCCGCGCATCAGCCCCTTGATCTGCTCGTCGCTCAGCGCGCGCACCACGCGCGCCGGCGCGCCGACGATCAGAGAGCGCTCGGGATATTCCTTGCCTTCGGTAATGACCGAACCGGCACCGACAACGCTGTCCTTGCGGATGCGCGCGCCGTTCATGATGATCGAGCCCATGCCGATCAGCGCGCCATCCTCGATGGTGCAGCCGTGCAGGATGACGTTGTGACCAATGGTGCAGTTCTTGCCGATGGTCATCGGAAATCCCGGATCGGTATGGAAGGTGCAGTTGTCCTGCACGTTCGAGCCTTCGCCGATCTCGATCAGTTCGTTGTCGCCGCGCAGCACCGAGCCGAACCACACGCTCGCACCATCGCGCAGGCGGACGTTGCCGATCACGGTCGCAGTGTCGGCAATGAAATAGTTTCCGTCGGCCGGCAGTTCCGGTGCGCGCCCATCGAGTTCATAGATCGCCATTTATCGTGTCTCCTTTTGCGGAAGACCTTGCCACGAATGAACATGGGATGGCGAGAGGACGCACGCTGCGTCAGGCGATCAGGCCGACGGCCTGCAATGTCATGACGACGAAGGTTCCGGACATCATGCTCCAGAAGCCGGCAAGGATCGTCGCCATCGCCACGAATTCGACGCGGCGGCGCTCGATCCGGCGGCCGAGAACGGTGTTGCGCAGGATGATGAAGGGCGCGGCGAAGACCAGAAACGGCACGGCGGCGAAGGCGGTCGGCGCCGGTCCCTTCTGCAGCAGCCCGAAGCCGGCCGGACGATCGACCAGCGCCTGATAGCCGCTGGTCAGCGCCCCTGCGACAGCAAATCCGATCAGCAGGGACATCAGCGAGTTCAACGCTTCCGGCGACATGGCGGCTTCCACCCAACGGGACGATCCGCCACGCTTCGCAAACTCCGGCCGCGCCCGCCAGTTTATCCTTAAGAAAGGGTTAACGGCGCGCGTGCCCGACGCATGGCATCACCCGCTCCGGCGCGTCACACGCCATCCGAACACCGGAATCGCCATGGCATACTCCCGGCTGATTCGCGCGACCCTTCCGAGAGCATTCCTTCCCACATGACCCTGTTTTCGCTGTCACCCCTTGCCCGGCGCGCGCGCCACAGCCACCTGCTGCCGCTGGTCGCCTCCACCGTGATCGGCGGCTGCGCCATCGTCGCCATCGCCTATCTCCTGTGGCCGACATGGAACGCCGGACGCGGCAACGAGCCGGATACCTTGCCGATCACCATCGCCAACACGCTGTTCAACGTGCCGACCAAGGCGGTCCGGATGCGGCTGCAGAAGCGGACCGGCCCGCAGGAGCGCGTCGATCTGGCATTCGTATTCCCCTCGCTCGAGCCGCCTGCCGCGCCCAAGCACGTCACCGCGGAAACGGTCGAAACCGAACTGCCGTCCATCGACCGCATCTTCGTGTCGATCGCCGCGCATCACGATGCGTTGTCGCCGGACGAACGGCTGCGCACGATCTATCCGCGCTACTACGATTCCGCCAAGGCCCGGAGCGAGGATGGGCTGACCTGGCAGAGCTTCGAGGAAGGTTCGCCCTACAGCAACGAGGATCTGGTGACGGCCGCGTCACCGAATTTTGTCGCGCGGTGCTCGCGTGACGCGGACACGCCCGGCATGTGCATGAGCGAACGCCGTATCGAAGAGGCCGATCTGGTTTTCCGGTTTCCGCGCGACTGGCTGTCGCGCTGGCGCGATGTCGCTGGCGCAATGGAAACGCTGGTGGCGCGGATGCGCGGACCGCGAGGGTAATATCCAATCTTTGCTTCTGTGCCCGGCCATAGCCGTTCGAAGAACGGCGTCGCTTTGCTCGCCTATGTGCCGGGCATCTCGCTTGGGGACGCATCATGCCTTCTGAATCGAAATGGCCGGAATAAATCCGGCCATGACAACAGAGAATGACGTTCGTTTGCGCCCCTACTCCTGCGCCGCGAGATCGTCTTCGAGGATCGCCATCTGGAACTGGTACGAGCGGTCGTCATCCTCGTCATCGACGAACAGCACGCCGATGAACTCCTCGCCGATATAGACTTCGGCGGAATCGTCCTTCTTCGGCCGCGGCACGACGCGAATCTTCGGGTTGCCGAACAGGCGCTTGAGATAGGCGTCGAGTTTCCTGACTTCCTGAACGTCCACGTGTCTCTCCAATCTGACTGAACCTGCCGCGACGTTTAGCGCGTTTGCAGTTCAAAGACCAAGCGCGTTCAGCATCTGGTTCATGGTGCGTGACGGCTCGGAACATCCGGCCTCGCCAACCACCTTGGCCGGCACGCCGGCGACGGTGACGTTGTTCGGCACCGGCTTCACCACCACGGAGCCCGCGGCGATGCGCGCACAGTGGCCGACTTCGATATTGCCCAGAATTTTCGCACCCGCGCCGATCATGACGCCGCGGCGGATCTTCGGATGACGATCCTCGTTCTCCTTGCCGGTGCCGCCGAGCGTCACGTCATGCAGGATCGACACGTCGTCCTCGATCACCGCGGTCTCGCCGACGACGAAGCCGGTGGCGTGATCGAGGAAAATCCCGCGTCCGATTTTTGCTGCCGGATTGATGTCGGTCTGGAACGCCGACGACGAACGGCTCTGGATGTAATAAGCGAAATCCTTGCGGCCCTTGTTCCACAGCCAGTGCGCGAGACGATGCGCCTGAATGGCGTGAAAGCCCTTGAAGTAGAGCAGCGGATCAATAAAGCGCGAGGTCGCCGGATCGCGGTCGTACACCGCAACCAGATCGGCGCGAAACGCGTTGCCGAGATCTGGCTCGTCGCGCAGCGCATCGCTGAAGGCCTGACGGATCAGATCGCCGGACAGCGCCGCATGATCGAGCCGGTCGGCGATGCGGTGAACCACCGCCACCTCGAGGCGATCGTGATGCAGCACATTTGAATAGATGAAGGTCGCAAGCTCCGGCTCGCGCCGAACAATCTCCTCCGCTTCTTCGCGGATTCGCGTCCATACCGGATCGACGGTCGAAAGAGCGGACTTCGGGTCGAGTTGAGACTTAGCCATGCGTATGTCCGTTTTTTAGCGGAGAACAATCTTACCACATAATCGGCATAAAAAAGGCCGCAATCCCGCCAGCCCCGGCTCAAGGATAATAAATTGATCCTGCGGGCTAGTCCCGATTTTCGAGGAACGCCACCACGCCCTCTTTATAGACCTTGTCGCCCACCGCGCGCATGTGGTCCCGGTGTGGAATATCAAGAACTTGCGAGTTGGGAATGACCTCGGAAAGGCGCTGCGCCGAGCCTGCGATATCGTCGGCGGACCCCACCGCAATCAGCGTCGGGACGGTAATGGACGCCGCCTCGTCACGTGTCATCAGCCGCCGCGAACCGCGCAGGCATGCCGCGAGCGCCCTGCGATCGGAGCGGGTCTGGTCTGCGAATGCACGGAACGTGCGTCCCATGGGATCGCGCACGTCGTCGAGCGAATCCGCTTCGAGCGCGAGCGCGACGTTCTCGCCGGGACCGCCGCCCTCGATCAATCCGATGCCCAGTCCGCCGAGAATCAGCGAACGCAGACGCTTCGGGTCGCGATGCGCGAGATAGGCGTTGATACGCGCGCCGAGCGAATAACCCATGATGTCGGTGCGCGCGATCTTGAGATGATCCATCAGTGCGCAGACGTCACCGGCCATGATGCCGATGTGATAATCCTCGGAATCATAGAGCTTGCTTGACTCGCCGTGGCCGCGATTGTCGAGCGCGACGACGCGGCGACCTGCTTTTGTCAACGTCGAGACCCATCCGGGATAGGACCAGTTGACGTTCTTGCTCGACGCAAAGCCGTGAACAAGAAAGATCGGATCGCCCTCACCTTCATCGAGGTAGGCAATTTCAACGGAGCCGTTGTGAAAACTCGGCATAGGACTTTCCAGTGCGTGGGGGTCGTCAGGCGTGGCGGGGGGTTTTAGGGCATGATCCGGAAAGTGGAAACCGGTTTTCCGGAATTGTCGTGATGATTCAAGGATGGTGAGAGAAACTTTTCGTGCCAATGCGATCAGGTCAACCGACCTATGCGCACTGCGCTTGTGTCACGGCAAGTTGGCGTAATGCACGCTTGCGTTTCCGGTGCTGAATGACCGCCATAGTCATACGCTCCGTCATGGACTTGATCGAGGACAGGACTCCGATCAGCGCCAGCAGCGCGCCGAATACCCACCACGCGAGATTGAATGCGCCAGCCGTCAGCAGCAACGCTCCCCGTCCGAGAATTTTGATGATCGCGCGGGTCTGGCTGCCCTTTTTTTCGGCAAGCCGCACCGCGCGCGCGACGTCCTTGGGACCGTCGGCGATCCGCAGCACATCGAGCGCGCCACGCGTGCCGGCCTTTTCGCCGACCCGCCCGACATCCTTGGCGAGCCGCACCAGGGCTCCGGATTTCTCGGCCTTGAAGGCCGCCTTGAGCGCGGTGACGGTCTGGCGGGGATGGGCGAGCGACGCCGTCGCCACTGCGTTGCGCAGCGCCGGTCCATCGACGACGGCCCGCGCCGAGCGGCCCGCCCATTCAGTGAGCCCCGCGCCGAGCCGGCCGAACTTGCGGGCATCCTTCACCATGGTCAGTCCGGCGCGAACCGGCGCCGCGCCGCCTGCCGAAACATAAGTCGCAGCCGTCACCGCAAGGCCGACGGACGCGAGGCCGAGCACCAGCCGGTCGGCGTCCTCGCCCATCGCCAGCCGCTTGCCTTCACGCACCATGTCGCGAATGTCGCCGAACACGAACAGGTCACCTGCTACCGTGCCTGACAGGCTTGCAACGTCGGTGGCCTCGCCCACGACAAGGCCGGTGACGAACCGTTTGGCCAGCGTCGACGGCGCGCGGTCGTCGGCCGTGGCGGCGGCGACCCGCGCGGCCGTCTCATCCGAAAGAATGATCCCCTTGTCGGCGGCCAGATCGGCAAAGCTCTGCGCCAGGTCGGCATCGCCGGTATCCAGCGCGGCGACGGCATTCCGCTCCAGCAACGCCGGGTCGTTCCGCAGCGTGGAACTGAGTTGGACATCGGACAGGCGCGCTGGATCGTCTTGTGACAACAGGATTTCACCCGCCGAACGGGCCTGAGGCCACAGCATGGCGAGCAGCAACGCGCATGCAGCAGCACTCCCCACCGCCATACCGATTCGCAACGATACCGCCTGCGACAATCTCGATCCTCACCCTGCCCGGCATCCGACACATTGTTCGGATTTCCTGTGGCTCACAGGAGGTAGTGTGGCGCTTTTAGGACGCAACTGCCCCAACGAAAGAAGGGCTATCCCTAGAGAACGAGATTGTGTCGAATTTGCACGAGGGTCGGCACTTCCGCTTTTCGAATCTTTCGGGGCGATCTAGCAATCCCTCGCCGCCAACCGTATGGTGCGCCGGTTCGTGCGGCGGCTTGTTCGCTCGCCAGTGCTTGCGAATACTCTGGACTGCTCAAGGTGAATGTCATGGCCGATCACGTCGTTCCTCACTTCCAAAATGATGCCGGAGTGCCCGTCATCGAAATCGGATCGCGTGAGTTCATGTGTGTCGGCGCCAACCCGCCGTTCGACCATCCGCATGTGTTTCTCGACCTCGGCAACGACACCGAGATTATCTGCCCCTATTGCTCGACCCTGTACCGCTTTGCCGCCGATCTCGCGCCGGGCGAAGCCCGCCCGCCGGAATGCGTGCTGCGGGACAAGGTCGCCTGAGATTTAGGTGACCGCCGCGCCGACCATCGTCGTCGCAGGTGCCGGCATCGGAGGGATGACCGCTTCTCTCACTCTCGCAGGGCGCGGCTTTCGTATCATCCTTCTCGAACGCGCCGACCGGCTGGAAGAAGCCGGCGCCGGCCTCCAACTATCGCCCAACGCCAGCCGGGTGCTGATCGGCCTCGGGCTGGAGTCGCGCCTTGCCCCTAACGCCATCGCGCCGGACGCCGTCAGCGTGATGACGGTGCGAACCGGCGACGAGGTCGGCCGCATTCCGCTGGCCGACGCAGCCGTGCGCTACGGCGCGCCCTATTGGGTGATCCGCCGCGCCGATCTGCAGGCCGCGCTGATCGGCAAGGTCGCCGAAACACCTGCCATCGAATTGCGTCTCGGCGCGGAAGTCACCGACGTGACGCAGAATGCCGGTGGAGTGACGGTGACCTGCGCCAGCGGCAGTCAGGACTCCGCAGCAGCGCTGATCGGCGCCGATGGCGTGTGGTCCGCCGTCCGGCAACGGCTGTTTCCGGAGATTCATCCGCAATTCACCGGCCGCATCGCGTGGCGCGGGATCGTCGATGCCTCGCGCGCACCGGCCGGCTTTGATCCGCACAATGTCCAGCTCTGGCTCGGCGCCAACGCGCACCTCGTCACCTATCCGATGGCCGACGGACAACGCATCAACGTGGTGGCGATCACCACCGGCACATGGCACGCACAGGGCTGGAGCGAACCTGGCGACGCGGCCGAACTCGCCGCGCAGTTCGCGGTGACGCACTGGCCGGCAGCCGCCCGCGCGATGATCGGCGCCGTCAGCGACTGGCGCAAATGGGCGCTGTTCGCCCTGCGCGACGGCGGCGTCTGGCACAAGGAACGCGTCGCCCTGCTCGGCGATGCGGCGCATGCGATGGTGCCGTTCGTCGCCCAGGGCGCCGGCATGGCGATCGAGGATGCGGCGGTGCTTGCGGGATGTCTCGCCGACGGACAGAGCGACATTCCAGCCGCGCTGACACGCTACGAAAATCTTCGCGCGCCGCGCGTCACCCGTGTTCAGCGCACCGCCCACCAGACCGGCGGCATCTATCATCTCGCCGGACCGATGGCGCTGGCGCGCGACACCGCGATGCGGATGCTCGGCGGGCAGCGGCTGCTCGCGCGTCAGGACTGGATCTACGGCTGGCGCGCGGACTGAGCGCGCGATGATCGGATGACGATCTAGCGCCGCTCGCGCGGCGCCTGATGCGGCGGCGGTGCGGCAGGAGCGGCCTCGCCGCAATTGTTGCTGCGGCGCGTATCGTCGATCAGGTCGAGATTGGCGCGCTCCTTGGCATAATCGCTCTCGTAGGCGACCGCCGACACCAGCCCTCCGGCCG
This sequence comes from Afipia sp. Root123D2, assembly GCF_001425835.1. Classification (GTDB taxonomy): domain Bacteria; phylum Pseudomonadota; class Alphaproteobacteria; order Rhizobiales; family Xanthobacteraceae; genus Afipia. Next base: position 795,976 of record NZ_LMDP01000001.1, on the reverse strand, counting down.
CGCCGGTCTTCGCCTTCGCCATCAAACTCTCGAGCTGAGCAACCCGTGCTGACGTCGCTTTACGCGCTTCGTCGAGTTGCGTGCAGTTGTACAGGTCGTAGCGTGCCGGATCGACGAACGCGCTGGTGCGCGGACCGCCGATCGACGTTCCCGCGCAACCGCCAAGACCGCCGGCAATCAGAATGACGCCAAGCGCGCCGGCGATCGTACGGCAGCGAGTGATGCGAGCGGTTCGAGATGACAACAACATGCAGGGACGATCCATTTCGCGAATCATAAGTGACGCAGCAACGGCGAGTATACGGGAGCGGCACGGCGTGCCCGCAGCGTTTGGAAGGCCTTTCATGGAGCAATTTAGTATTTTTTGCGAGATATTGTTCGTTTTTTGTCGAATGTTGACATGCCGCCACGCCAGTGCCGAAATTGTGTCAGCTATTCACGTTGCCTGCGCTTGAAGAAAAAGAAGTCCCGAAGTGCGCGATGCGCACCGCTATAAGGAGAGGCTGGATGGCACGGCGGCGCGAATGCCTGCTCGCGAAACCTTCTCGCGCACCAAAAGACCCGCGCGTTTCCCTTAGCATACATCGCATCGCTTGGCTGACGGGATCGACCGCACTGGTCCTGGCTGCCGCGACAGTTCCCGCCACCGCGCAGACCGCGCTTCCCAACTCGAACCTTCCACTGCTGTTGCAGAATTTTCCGGGCGGCAATCCGTCTCGGTGAGTCCCGGCGTCGTCATCAGCACGGGTGCAGCCGGCATCGCCATCCAGGGCAACAATTCATCGAACTGGACGCTCAACAATCAGGGCACGGTCTCCTCCGACACCACCGCGATGCAGTTCGGCGCCGCGACCACGATCGTCAACTCCGGGACCATCGCCGGCGGCAACGGCCCGGCGATCAATTTCGGCAACTTCAACAACTCGGTCACCAACACCGGCAACATCACATCCAATGGCGCGACCGCGATCCTGTTCGGCATCGGCAACGACACGCTGATCATGAACGGCGGCGCCATCAACAAGACCGGGATCGACGGCGACAACAATGGCGACGTTTACAGCGGGAAAATTGAACTGAAAGTGGCGTGGTAGGCGCAGCCTGCTGAGAAGGCTGGTGCGGACGGCGGGAATCGAACCCGCACGACGTTGCCATCGAGGGATTTTAAGTCCCTTGCGTCTACCAATTCCGCCACGTCCGCGTGCTTTCTTTTCAATTACCTGGGCGGGAAAAGCAACCGTGGTGTCGCAAAACGTCCGTCGCGTTTGCAGACTGCGACCGAGCGGCGGGCATGGAAGCCGGTTCATTGCTGCCAGCGGCTGCGATACGAACGCGGCAAACGGCCATCGCGGCCCGGCCGACGGTAACTTAGCGCTTGTATCCGACCGCGCACCAGTAAGGGACTGTCTCGGAAAACGACACCCGCTCAAATCCGGCATCGGTCAGCATGGTCGCGATCTCGATCTTCGAGAAGCGCTTTTCAAGGGCGGTACAGAACCTGTCGTATGCGTCGGTGCGCATCGTGTAGAAGCTCAAATTCTTATACGCTTCGAGCGGAATCAGCGACGTCGGCAAGCCAATCCGCTGAACGACGGCCGCGAAACGCGCAAACGGCCAGTAGACGGTGACAGCGATGATCTGGCTTGCCAGCATCCGGAGCGCCGTCGGCAGTCGTGAGATCATCAGGCGTCCAGCATTCGAGACTTGCCAGATCAGGCGAAACCACCACGGCCGGTTGTCCAGACTGTAATAGAGGTAGATCAGGAACGGAGCGCCGCTCTTCAGTTTCGATGCGACGGATTGAATGGCCGACGTGGTATCCGGCACATGATGCAGCACGCCCAGCGAGAACGCGAAATCAAGCGAGGCGTTTTCAATCGGGATATCGCCGACGCTCGCGTGGTGAAACGACACATTCTCGGCGCCCGCAAGATTTCGTTTGGCGACCTCAAGCGCTTCCGCGCTGGCATCGAGCAGATGCAAGGATCCGACGCGCGGCGCCACCATCATCGACCATCGGCCACTGCCACAGCCGACGTCGATCCCGACAGCGTCATCGGGCAAGCGCTCCCACGGGAAGATATGGAAATAGTCGTCGAACAGCTTCTGGCGCTCGGACGCGCTCAGCTCTTGCTCGCTCTGGCTGAAGCTGGACCATTCCCGTCCAAAGCCCGCAGCGACCGCTGTGTCGACGTTTTTCATGTCATCCCTTTTCCGGGCCACCTCTAGCAAAGTCCCCCACGAATTTCCATTGCTGTGAACCGGATTCCGATTTCCCGTCGCCGCATTTACGCCAGCCGCGCGACGTGACAGGCTGGACGCAGTTCCAAAAAGAGCCGACAGGAGAACCGCCGGATGGCCTACGAGCAGATCAAATACGAAGTTCAGGACAATATCCTCACCATCACGCTGAACCGGCCGGACAAGCTCAACGCCTTCACGCACATCATGATGGCGGAACTGATCGACGCCTTCGACAAGGCGGATGCCGACGACGATGTGCGCGCGATCATCGTCACCGGCGCGGGCCGCGCCTTCTGCGCCGGCGCCGATCTCTCCGCCGGCGGCGCGACCTTCGACCGCGCGGCGCGCCCCGACCGCAAGACCGCGCCGCTGCGCCCGAATGGCGAAGTGGAATGGAGCGACGATGCGGTGCGTGACGGCGGCGGGCGCGTGACGCTGCGCATCTTCAAAAGCCTCAAGCCGGTAATCGGCGCGATCAACGGCGCAGCCGTCGGCATCGGCGTCACCATGCAGTTGCCGATGGATATCCGCATCGCCTCGGTGAACGCGCGCTTCGGCTTCGTGTTCGCACGGCGCGGCATCGTGCCGGAAGCGGCGTCAAGCTGGTTCCTGCCGCGCCTCGTCGGCATTTCGCAGGCGCTGGAGTGGACCTATTCCGGCCGGGTGTTTCCGGCGCAGGAAGCACTCGAAGGCCGTTTGGTCAGCAAGGTGGTCCCGGCTGACGAACTGCTGCCGACAGCGCGCGCCATCGCCCGCGAAATCGTGGAGAACACCGCGCCGGTGTCGATCGCGCTGATCCGCCAGATGATGTGGCGGATGTTGGGGGCCGACGATCCGATGGAGGCGCACAAAGTCGACAGTCGCGGCATCTATTCGCGCGGCCAATCGGCCGACGTCAAGGAAGGCGTGATGTCGTTCCTCGAAAAGCGCCCGGCGAAATTCACCCAGACGGTGTCGAAGGACATGCCGTCCTATTTCCCGTGGTGGACCGAGCGGGAATATAAGTAGCGGTACAAGAACTTCGTCATCCTGAGGTAGTCATCCCTTCCCCTTGTGGGGAGGGATAAGCGTTACCGCGTCTCCAGCACCATGCGGCCGATCGCCTTGCGCTCGATCAGCAGCCGCATCGCGGGCGCGAACTCCGCGAGCGGCAGGCGGTGCGAAATGTTGGGACTGATCCTGCCCTCGACGGCCAGCGCATCAAGGGCCTTCATGCGCGCAACACCGAGCGCGGGATTTTTCCGCACCGCTTCGCCGGCCCGCACCCCGAGCACGCTCGCGCCCTTGATCAGAACCAGATTTGTGCGCGCCAACCCAATGCCGCCGGTGAAGCCGACCACCAGCACGCGCGCGCCCCACGCCATGCAGCGCAGGCTCTGCTCGAAAATCTCGCCGCCGACCGGATCGAAAATCACGTCGGCGCCCTGCCCGCCCGTGATGCGCTTGACGGCATCGCGAAACGGCTCGCTTGCATAGAGAATCACATGATCCGCGCCGCGCTGTTTCGCGACCGCGAGCTTCTCTTCGCTCGATGCCGCCGCGATCACGGTCGCGCCCAACACCTTGCCGAGTTCGACGGCGGCAAGCCCGACACCGCCGCCCGCGCCATGCACCAGCAGCGTCTCACCTGCGCGGAGGCGCGCGCGATCCACCAGTGCGTGATAAGCGGTGCCATGCGCGGCGAGAAACGCAGCGCCCTGCGCGTAATCGAAATTTTCCGGCAACGGCGACAACTGGTCCGGCATCACCACCATCTCGTCGGTGTAGCAGCCGTGCCGCGCCTTCACGATCACGCGGTCGCCAATCGACACACCATCTGCGCCGGACACTTCAATCACCTCCCCCGCCGCCTCCATGCCCGGCGTGAACGGCAGCGGCGGCTTGAGCTGGTATTCGCCGGCGACCATCAGGATATCGGGGAAATTGATTCCGGCGGCACGGATTGCCACGCGCACCTGCCCGGCCGCCAGCGGCGCTGACGATACCGTTTCAAGCGTCAGGCTTTCCGGCGGACCGAGTTCGCGGCAGATCACGGCGCGGGGCATGGTTCGATTTCCTGGCAGACTTGCGCTCGCTTCGCTCACGACCCTCGGGTCAAGCCCGAGGGCGGGCTCTCTCCCCGTAAACGGGGAGAGGTGAAAGCATCACGACCACGCCTTGCCGTCCTTCTTCCGAATGATTGCCGCGCGCAGCAGCGGCAGGCGATCGTTGCCGAAGTACATATCGGTCTTTTCGAAATAGATTGTCGGCGAGCCGAAGGCGCCGCGCCGGATCGCCTCGTCTGTATTCGACTTGAGTCGATCCTTGGTTGCCTGTTCGCCGATGCCGGCGAAAAACGCTGCAGGGTCGATCCCGACCCGCTCGCAGATTTTGGTCAGCACTGCCTCCTGCGACACGTCCTGATCGTCGCCCCAATAGGCCTCGAACACGGCGGTGGCGAACGGCACCAGTTTGTCCGGCGCCTGCTCCTGTACCCAGCAGCAGCCGCGCATCGACTTCACCGCATTCACCGGAAACACCGTCGGCGGCATCTTGATCTTCAGTCCCGCGACGCGCGCCCAGTCGGCAAGGTCCTTCAGCATGTAGGCCTGTTTCGCGGGCACCGGCTTGGCCCGGGTCTCATACATCGTCGGGTTGACGGTGTTGAAAATGCCGCCGACCAGGATCGGCCGCCACGTGATGTCCTCGCCAAGCTCGGTCGCCAGCGGCTGGATGTTGTGGAACGCGAGATAGGTCCACGGGCTGGAGCAGTCGAAGAAGAACTCAATCATCAGCGTTGTCCCTTTTGAATGGCGGCTGCGGTCTGGCCAAACATGTTGCGCCGTTCCTCTTCTGTAAACGGCTCCTTCACGAACTTGCCGACCGCAAGCCCCTTCTGCACCTCCGGCCGCGCGCGCACCGTCGCGTACCAGCGCTTGATGTTCGAATAGTCGTCGAGGGTAAAGCCCTGCGCCTTGTGGGTCATGGTCCACGGAAAGCAGGCGATGTCGGCGATGGTATAGTCGTCACCGGCAACATAGGCGCCGGTTTTGCCGAGCTGGATGTCGAGCACGCCGTAAAGCCGCGCTGCCTCGGCGCGATAACGATCGATGGCATAGGGAATTTTCTCCGCCGCATAGAGCGCGAAGTGGCCGTGCTGGCCGAGCATCGGCCCGAGCCCACCCATCTGCCACATCAGCCATTGAATCACCTTGAAGCGCCCGCGCGTGTCGGACGGTAAAAAGCGCCCGGTCTTTTCCGCGAGATAGATCAGGATCGCGCCGGTCTCGAACATCGCGATCGGCTCGCCGCCGTCCTTGGGCGCCTGATCGACGATCGCCGGAATCCGGTTGTTCGGGCTGATCGCGAGGAATTCCGGCCTGAATTGCTCGCCGGTGCGGATGTTCACGGGGTGGACGGTGTAAGGCAGCCCCAGTTCCTCGAGCATGATGGAAATCTTCCATCCGTTCGGGGTCGGCGCGTAATGCAGATCGATCATGAATTCATCCGCTCGAATATGACGGGGTCTGACGGCGGCGCGATCCTAACCGCGGCTTCCGGCACATTCCATCCTTGACGGATCATTTCGACGCGCGCAGTCCAAGGCTTGGTGTCCCGGGCGACGCAGCGTGTAACGCTGCTTTGCGGGCCCGGGACCATGACGAACTCTGGAGTATGGAACGGCCCCGTTCATAAACCCGATTATCTTGTATGCCACCGCTCCGCTGTGGCACATACTCCGGCAAAATCAAAAAACACCAGGAGAGGACACGCCCATGCTGTTTCCCACCACCAATGCCGGATCGTTGCCGAAGCCCTCATGGCTCGCGGAGCCCAACACGCTGTGGGCGCCGTGGAAGCTCGAAGGCGCGGAGCTTAAAAGCGCCAAGCGCGACGCAACGCTGCTGGCGGTGAAAGTCCAGGAAGACGCCGGCATCGATATCGTTACCGATGGCGAGCAGGCGCGGCAGCATTTCGTCCACGGCTTTCTCGAGCGCATCGATGGTATCGACTTCGCCCACAAGGTCGAAATGGGCATCCGCAACGATCGCTACAAGGCGATGGTGCCGCAGGTGGTCGCGCCGCTTAAACTGAAAGGCCGCGTCCACGCCGACGAGGCCCGCGCCGCGCGCGCCCACACCACGCGCAAGCTGAAATTCACCATGCCCGGCCCGATGACCATCATCGACACCATTGCGGACTCGCACTACGGCGACCGGGTGAAGATGGCATTCGCCTTCGCCGACCTCCTCAACGAGGAAGCGCGCGCCCTGCAGGCCGATGGCGTCGACCTGATCCAGTTCGACGAGCCTGCCTTCAACGTCTACATGGACGAGGTCAATGAATGGGGCATCGAGGCGCTGACCCGCGCCGCCAAGGGACTGACCTGCACCACCGCCGTTCACATCTGCTACGGCTACGGCATCAAGGCCAATATCGACTGGAAGGGATCACTGGGCGCCGAATGGCGGCAATACGAAAAGATCTTCCCGGCGATCGACAACAGCCTGATCCAGCAGGTCGCCATCGAGTGCCGCAACTCGCATGTGCCGCTGGATATTCTCGGCCTGCTCAAGAACACCGCCGTGCAGGCCGGCGTGATCGACGTCGCCAGCGACACCATCGAGACGCCGGAAGATGTGGTGAAGACCATTGAAGCGGTAATGAAGTTCGTGCCGAAGGACAAGATCATCGCCACCACCAATTGCGGCATGGCGCCGATGCGCCGCGATATCGCCGAAGCCAAGCTGCAGGCGCTCGGCGCCGGCGCGAAACTGGCACGGGAGAGGCTTGCGTAAAGCCAGTCAGGGACCGGAGACCGCCACCGTCGTTGACGAAAGACCCAACGGCTACGCCGGACTTTGAGCATGACTGGATTCGCATCTTTCAAACACATCGTCATCGCCGCCGCCGTGACGGCGATGACCGGTGCGGCATTGCACGCGGAAGAACCGCGCGGGACGCGCCCCTCCTCCGTCACCAAGCCGTTGTCGGAGGTGCCGAACAGCGCAGCATTCACCGCGCGCATCTGGGCGCCGCAGATCGACGACGGCTACGTGCCGCAGGGCCTGTCCTTTGCGGACGGGCATCTCTTGCTGTCGGCGTATCGCAGCACCGATCCGAAACAGGGTCGCGGCCCATGCCGGCTGTTCGTCATCGCGCCCGACACCGGCGCGGTGAACGATCACGTCGATCTGCCGGAGAGTTGCGGCCAGGCCGGCGGCATCGCGGTGCTGGCGGATGGCCGCATTGTCGTCGCCGATACCCATGCGATTTATGAGATCAAGGACCGCAAGGTGACCGCGACCGTCCAGCTGAAAGGCAAGCTGCGCGGCTCGTTCGCCGATGCGGATGGCAACGCGCTGTGGATCGGCTCCTACGACAAAAGCGGCGGCGCGTTGTGGCAACTGCCATCCGATGTGTTCAGCCGATCCGACATCGACGAGAGCGGCGCCACGAAGACGCTGACGATCCCTGCCCGCGTGCAGGGATTGCTGTTCGACGGCAAGGGCAACGGCTGGATGACGATTTCCGGCTCGCACGACGGCGCATTGCTCAAATTCGATCCCGCCGACGGCCATGTCATCGCGACCTATCCGATGCCCGCCGGCATCGAGGACCTTGCGATGGATTCGAAAGGCTTGATCTGGGCCGTGTCGGAAGCCGGCTCGCTCCGCTGGTCGGACTGGGCAACCACCTATCCGGTGCTGTTCGCCATCGATCCGGCGAAGCTGCGGTAGATGCGCGAACCACGGCCCGACGACGAGACTCAAATTGTCATGCGCGGATATAGCCGTCCGAAGAACGGCGTCGCTTCGCTCGCCCAGGATCCGCGCATCCATCCATTTCCGAAAGGTGGATTGCCGGGTCAAGCCCGGCAATGACGGACCCGTCTTTCTTTGGGAAACATTCGCCTTCGGACTGATCGCGCGTGGGCGAGAAACTACGCCGCGCCATCCCGGATCGGCGGCTGGAACGACAGGCCGGTATCCCACGGAAAGAAGATCCAGGTGTCCTGCGACACCTCAGTGATAAACGTATCAACCAGCGGCTTGCCCATCGGCTTGGCATAGACTGCCGCGATGTGCGCCTGCGGCACCAGTTCGCGCACGATGCGCGCGGTCTTGCCGGTGTCCACGAGATCCTCGATCACCAGCAAGCCTTTTCCGGTGCCGCGCCCAAGTTTCGCAACAGCATCGGAGACACCTTTCAGCACGGTCGGCTCGCCCTGCGCGGTGTGATTGTAGCTCGACACGCAGATCGTATCGATGACGCGGATGCCGATCTCACGCGCGACGATCGCCGCCGGCACGAGGCCACCGCGCGTCACCGCCACCAGCGCCTCGAACGGCCCAGCACCATTGAGCCGCCACGCCAGCGCACGCGCATCGCGGTGGAATTGATCCCACGAGACCGGAAACGGCTTTTTCGCATTCTCGTCCGCCATCGCGCCTGCTCCGCTCATCGCGCGACGTTGAGACCGGCGAGCATCGCCTTGACCTCGTCCATCGCGGCTTGCAGCCTGGCTTCGTCGCGCGAACGGACCACGACGTTGGTGTTCGGCTTGCCGTTCTCGTCGAGGAATGGATAGCTGCCGATGCTGGTGTCCGGGTGCGCCTCCTGAATGGCGCGCAGCGGGCCGCCGATATCGCCCTCGCGGGCGTTGGCGCGCACCGAATCGGACAGCATCCGCACGCCGGATTTCAACCGCGGCGTGATGATGTCCATCATCGCCTGCATGATCGACGGCACGCCGGCCATCACGATCACATTGTCGATCTTGAATCCCGGCGCGAGGATGGTCGCGCTTTCGATCAGCTCCGCGCCATCGGGAATCCGGGCCATCCGCAGCCGCGCCTCGTTGGCGTCGGCGCCGAACCGCTCCCTGAAGCGCGCGACCACGTCCGGGTGATGATGGATGCCGACCCGGAACGCCTTCGCCACGCTGTCGGCGGTGATGTCGTCATGGGTCGGCCCGATGCCGCCGGTGGTGAAGACATACGTATAGCGATTGCGCAGCGCGTCGAGCGCTTCGATGATCGCGCCCTCGTCGTCGGCCACCACCCGCACTTCCTTCAGGTCGATGCCGATATTGGTCAGGTACTCGGCGATGAAGCCGATGTTCTTGTCCTTGGTCCGCCCGGACAGGATTTCGTCGCCGATCACCAGAATGCCGGCCGTGACGATCTCGCTCATTGTTCTTGTCTCCCACCCTTTCGGGAACCGTTGCACGTTCGGCGCATTGAAGTCACGGGGCGCCTGCCAAATCAACAAGCACTTGTCCGCCTGTTTTCCAGGCAATGCATCGCCCGCGGCTGCGAAATGCCACCTGACAAGGCATATCGCGACGGCGCAAGCCTTGCTAGCATCCCTTGGTACGGCATTTGCTCAGATCGTCTGGGAAGCACCAGGGGACTTATGGCAGTTGCGTTCGACGAGATGAATGGACCGGGCGGGCATTTGCGCCCGGCCTATGAAGAACTGGCGCGGTGGTTGAAGGAAACCCCGCCCGATGCACTCGACTATCGCCGCAAGGAAGCCGAGCTGCTGTTTCGGCGGATCGGCATCACCTTCGCGGTCTACGGCGAGGCCGAATCCACTGAACGCCTGATCCCGTTCGATGTCATCCCCCGCATCCTGTCCGGCCGCGAATGGACCAAGCTCGAGCAGGGACTGCGGCAGCGCGTCCGCGCGCTCAACATGTTCCTGCGCGACATCTATCACGATCGCGACATTCTGCGCGCGAAACTCATTCCCAGCGACCTGATTTTCCAGAACCCGGTGTTTCGCCCGGAGATGAACGGCCAGAACGTGCCGTACGACGTTTATGTCCACATCGCCGGCATCGACGTCGTCCGCGTCAATCCGGATGAATTTTTCGTGCTGGAGGACAATGCGCGCACGCCGTCCGGCGTCTCCTACATGCTGGAAAACCGCGAAATCATGATGCGGCTGTTTCCGGACCTGTTCTCGCGCCATCGCGTCGCGCCGGTCGAGAAATATCCCGACGAGCTGTTGTCCGCGCTGCGCTCGGTAGCGCCGGTCACCGCCAAGACCGAGCCGACCGTCGCACTGCTGACGCCCGGCATCTACAATTCCGCCTATTACGAACACTCGTTTCTCGCCGACAAGCTCGGCGTCGAGCTGGTCGAGGGCCGCGACCTGATCGTGCGCAACAACGAAGTGCTGATGCGCACCACCGAAGGGCTCAAGCGCGTCGACGTGATCTATCGCCGCGTCGACGACGATTTCATCGATCCCCTCACCTTCCGTCCGGATTCAGCACTCGGCGTACCGGGCCTGATGTCGGCCTATGCCGCCGGCAACGTCACGCTTGCGAATGCCGTCGGCACCGGCATCGCCGACGACAAGGCGATCTACAGCTACATGCCGGAGATCGTGAAATTCTATCTCGGCGAAGACCCGATCCTGAAGAACGTGCCGACCTGGCGCTGCCGCGAACCGGACCACCTCTCTTATGTGCTCGACAACCTGCACGACCTCGTCGTCAAGGAAGTCCACGGCTCGGGCGGCTACGGCATGCTGATCGGCCCGGCCGCAACGAAGGACGCGATCGAGACCTTCCGCGCCCGGCTGACGGAGGATCCGGAAGGCTTCATCGCCCAGCCGACGCTGGCGTTGTCGACCTGCCCCACCTGCACCGCGGCGGGCCTCGCGCCGCGCCACGTCGACCTGCGTCCATTCGTGCTGACCGGGCGCGATCGCGTCACCGTGGTGCCGGGCGGCCTCACCCGCGTCGCGCTCAAGGAAGGATCGCTGGTGGTCAATTCAAGCCAGGGCGGCGGCACCAAGGACACCTGGATTCTCGACGACGAACCCGACGCGCAGAGCGACCTGTTTTCCGTGCCGGCGCGAGCGAGCTAGCCATGCTGTCGCGCACCGCCGAAAACCTGTTCTGGCTCGCACGCTACGTCGAGCGCGCGGAATATCTCGCCCGCACGATGGAAGCGACGCTGCGCGCCACCTCGCTGCCCGATGCCTATGCCGGCAAGACCAACGAGTGGGAATCGGCCCTGCTCACCGCCGGGATCGGCGATGCATTCTACGAGGTGCATCAGGAGGCCAACGAGCGCACCGTGGTCGATTACCTGTCGTTCTCGCGCGACAATCCGTCATCGATCCGCAACTGCATCGAGAATGCGCGGCTCAATTCGCGCTCGGTCCGCACCGCGCTGACCGGCGAGATGTGGGACACCATCAACAGCGCGTGGATCGAGCTGCAGCAGATCTGGCAATGCGGCGTGCGAACCCGCGAGGAACTGGCGAACTTCCTGCGCTTCGTGCAGGAAATTTCGTTGCGCTTCGACGGTTCGGCCTACCGCACCATGCTGCGCAACGATGCCTACTGGTTTTCGCGGCTCGGACTGCATCTGGAGCGCGCCGACAACACCGCGCGCATTCTCGACGTGAAGTACCACATGCTGCTGCCGGAGAAGGAGCATGTCGGCGGCCCGCTCGATTATTATCAATGGACCTCGATCCTGCGCTCGGTGTCGGCGCTGACTGCCTATCACTGGGTCTATCGCGAGACGCTGAAGCCGTGGCTGATCGCCGATCTGCTGATCCTGAATGAAACGCTGCCGCGCTCGCTGGCAAGCTGCTACGGCAACCTCGTTCGCAACCTCGACCAGATCGGCGTCGCCTACGGCCGCCAGGGCGCGGCGCAGCGCCACGCGCGCGGCGTGCGGAACCGGCTCGGCCATAGCAACATGAACGACATTTTCCAGCGCGGCGTTCACGAGTTCATTCAGGAATTCCTCGCAGACAACAGCCGGCTCGGTGAGATCATCTCCAAGCAATATCTTTTGTGAGCGCACCATGCGACTACAGATTCGCCACTCCACCACCTACCGTTACGACCCGCCGGCGGCGAGCGTGATCCAGGTGCTGCGCCTGACGCCCGGCAACCATGACGGCCAGTATGTCGCCGACTGGCAGATCGACGTCTCGACCGACACGCGGCTCGATGTCCATGAGGATGCGTTCGGCAACATCACCCACGTGCTGACCGACGGCCCGGTATCGGACCTCACCATTAGCGTCGAGGGCCGGATCGAAACCCAGGACACCGGCGGCGTGCTGCGCGGCACCGACGAGCGCTTTCCGCCCGAGCTGTTCCTGCGCGCGACGCCGCTGACCCTGACCGATTCCGCAATGGCACAATTCGCGGATGAGGTGCGCGCGGAGTCAGGGCCTCCTGCGCTGGACTATCTCCACACCCTGTTGCGCAGGCTTCATGCCGGCATGACGTTCGACCCCGACCCGACCCACACCGGGACCTCGGCCTCGGAAGCTTTCGTGCTCAAGCGCGGCGTGTGTCAGGACTATGCGCACATCTTCATTGCCTGCGCACGCAACGCCGGCATCCCCGCGCGTTTCGTATCGGGGCACTTTTTGCGCGCCGACGGTATCGTTCATCAGGACGCCGGCCACGCCTGGGTCGAGGCCTTCGTCGAAAACCTCGGATGGATCGGATTCGATCCCGCCAACGGCATTTCCACCACCGACGCCCACGCCCGCGTCGCCATCGGGCTGGACTATCTGGGCGCCGCGCCGGTGCGCGGCACCCGCTACGGCGGCGGGCCGGAAATCATGTCGGTGGCGGTCACGGTCGATCAGGCCGGACGCCAGAGCCAGAGCTGACCTCGCCCGAGAGTTTCGCCTGCTGTGCATGCGGAACAGGCCAACCCCGTCCACGGTTGCCTGCCTCCACTTCGCCGCGTAGAAAAGCGCAAGCTGGAGAGCCGGAATGACCTATTGCTGCGGAATTCTTGTCAAGGAAGGCCTCGTCATGATGGCCGACACCCGCACCAATGCGGGCCTCGACAACATTTCCACCTTCCGCAAGCTGCATGTCTTCAACAAACCGGGCGAACGCATTCTGGCGATCGCCTCCGCCGGCAATCTTGCGATCAGCCAGTCGGTGATCTCGACCTTGACCGAAGGTGTCGAGGACCCGGAGACGGGCGAACTCCAGACCCTGATGAATGCGCCGACGATGTTTCAGGCAGCGCAGCGCATCGGACGCGCGATCCGCGACGTGCACCGTCTCGAAGGCAATGCGCTGAAGGCCGAGGACATCAGCTTCGACGTCTCCTTCCTGTTCGGCGGGCAGATCAAGGGCGGGCGGATGCGCCTGTTCATGATCTATCCGGCAGGCAACTTCATCGAATGCACCATCGACACGCCGTATCTGCAGATCGGCGAGCACAAATACGGCAAGCCGGTGCTCGACCGTGCGATCCACTACGATGTCGATCTCTACGAGGCGCTGAAAGTCGGACTGGTGTCGATGGACTCCACCCTGCGGTCCAATCTCGGCGTCGGCCTGCCGATCGATATTCTCGTGGTGCGCCCCGATGTCTGCGATGCCGAACTGAACTATCGCATCGAGGAAGGCGACACGTATTTCCACGACCTGCGCACGCGCTGGTCGACAGCGTTGCGCGCCGCGCACCAGAGCATTCCCCGCCCGCCCTACGGCCAGCCGCGCTGATTGCATCGGCCCGACCTCCCGTCGTATCTTGTCGTACAACCGCATCAAGCGGCGCCGGGCAATGACGCCTGGCGGCGGACAGCGATCTCCACCCAGCGTCGCGCCACACAAGAACAAAGGGAAGAAACATGGCTGATCTCAAAGTCGCACTCGTCACCGGCGCGGGCTCGGGAATCGGGCGGGCGTGCTCGCTGGCGCTGATGAAGGCGGGCTTCACGCTGGTGCTGACCGGGCGGCGCAAGGAAAACCTCGAAGACACCGCCAAGGCCGGCAAGGATTTCGGCAAGAGCCTCGTAGTGCCGTCCGACATGACCGATCCCGACTCGATCGCGGCGCTGTTCGCGAAGATCAAGAGCGACCTCGGCCGCCTCGACGTGCTGTTCAACAATGCCGGCATCGGCGCGCCGGCGATCCCGCTGGAAGATCTCAGCCTCGCGCAATGGCAGGCGGTGGTGGACACCAACCTCACCGCGCCGTTCCTGTGCACCCAGCACGCCTTCCGCATCATGAAGGACCAGAAGCCGCGCGGCGGCCGCATCATCAACAACGGTTCGATCTCGGCCTACGCGCCGCGTCCGCTGTCGTCGCCCTACACCGCCACCAAGCACGCCATCACTGGCCTGACCCGTGCGACATCGCTCGACGGCCGCGCCTATGACATCGCCTGCGGCCAGATAGACGTCGGTAACGCCGCCACCGAAATGACCGAGCGCATGACCGCCGGCGTCAAGCAGCCGCGCGGCGACATGATGATCGAACCGCGGATGGACGTGCAGAACGTCGCCGACGCACTGGTGTTCATGGCGACGCGCCCGCTCGACGCCAATGCGATGTTCGTCAACATCATGGCGACCCAGATGCCGTTCGTCGGGCGGGGGTGACGTTTTGTGTTAGCCGCGAATAAGGACCATCTCGATTTCTAAAAGGGATATTTCATGATTTCTCCGGAATTCGAATTATCGACTCCATACATACCATCCACCACTCTACGCATTCGTGGTGTCAGCGGAGTTCCTCTCGATCAAATTCAAACTCTTTTTGGGGCAGTCCTGACCGCCTACAACTCGGTTCTTCTATTTGACTCGATCACTTGGCAGGTTGCAGCAATGGCACATGAGTTCGAAAGATTCTCCCCGGAATTTCGCTATCGCTCACCTCGATTACTTCGAAGACAATTCTTAAGTAAAATTGGCTTCTACTATCGACAGTCTCAAACTGAATATTTCAGCCCGAACGAGATGGTGCCGGCCGAAAGCCAGCTAGTCCTTAGAGGAGCTACGTTTAACTCTCCGGGTTTTTGGGAGTTCTTCGGAAAATTAAACCCGCTTGAGGTATTACGACTTTATCTAAACGACCGACACGAACGGCGGAAGGATAAGAGTTATCGCGAAGGTCACGAGAACGAAAAGCTTAGACTCGAAAATGAGCTGCGGAAAAATGAGATATTTAGTGGCAAACTCCGCATTTTAAGAGAGATGGGGGTTACAGAAGAAGAATTATCGGCACTGAAAAATCGTCTTCTTCACAAACCTCTGGATGCACTCGGCTCGATCCAAGACCGGGAACCAATCAGCACCGCCGAATTTGTTTCTCAAGATCGACAAGAATAATGCGTCCATGCGGACAAAGCCGTCTCGTCAACTCCGTCAGCGGTTCAATTCCGCTGACGCCAGTTCAGCGACGCGCAGATCGACCTCGGCAGGATCGCTATCGTCAAAGTACCAGGCCGCGGACAGTCCGGTCCACGCCAGAATCCACCGCAGCATCCGCGTCCGGTCGATCTTCGCGACATCTGTCACAATCTCCAGCCGCTGTGCGAACCGCTCCGGAATAGTCGCGACCGGCCATTGCGGATGGTCGAGGTCCGGATTCGTGAAGATGTTCGCATAGTCGAACGCTCGTTCTCCGATCAGATGCTTGGGATCGATCGCGAGCCATCCGCGCGCGCCGAAATCCAGCACATTGTTGTGGTGCAGATCGCCGTGAAGAACGCAGACATCGCGCGGCTGCGCCAGCAGCCTTCGCGCCGCTTCGGCGGATTGCGCCAGAATGCCGCCGTACTTTGCAGCAGCGGGTTCGAGATCGCGAAACCAGTGTGCCAGCGGCAACAGATTTGGCGGCGGGTCTGAACGGCGACCATGCAGCCGCGCGGCAACGGTGCAGAGAATCGCGCAAGCTTCGTCATCGCGTCCGGTCCGGGACATTACCGCGAGCGACGCTGGTCCCTCGGCACGTTCCAGCAAAATCGCAGCATCGTCGCGGGCCAGCACACGGGCGGCGCCGTCGCCGTTCCACCACTGCATCACCGAGCCACCGACCCGCTCGTCCTCGTGGTCGGCAATCTTCAGCATTGCCGCCGCGCCGTGCTGCCGGACCGGCAGCAGGCGCGCCGCACGGGTCACGATGGGAGCACCATCGGGGATCAGATCCCAGGCGGACAGATATTCATCGAACATCACTGAGGTCTACGCTATCGACTGCCGGTTCGCACCATCCTGCGGCAATCGCACATGCCGCGTTCTAAGCCACCAGTTCGACGGTCTTGAACTCCGCAGGAAGGATGATTTCGAGCAATTCGCAGTTGTCCGAATAATCGAGGATCAGGTGCCTGATGCGCGGCGGCTGTGTCCAGCAGCTGCGTTCGCGCATCATGACCTCGCCCTGCCCTTCGAGGTAGACCTTCACCCATCCCTTGAGCACGAACACCATCTGGAATTCGATGTCGTGGAAGTGGAGTTTTGAAACCTCCTTCGGGTCGCACGGCCCGATCAGGCGGATGACATGGGCCTGGGCGAGGCCGCGGGTCGCATCGGCAATCCCGAGATCGCGATAATGCGCGTAAGCGCGCAGTCCCGGCGCGAAATCTTCCTCGCGGTGATGGCTCACGGCGACACGTTGCTTGCGACGGACGGGCCGCTTCGCCGACGCAGCCGGCCGCGGCGATACCGACGCGCGGGCTTTTGTTTTGCCGGATGCACGGGATGAGGGTTTCGCAGCCGCGGCTGTCTTGCGTGGCGGTGATTTTTTCAGCGCGCCCGGCTTCGCGGCCGCGCGTGATTTGGCTTTGGCTTTGGCCATGACCGACCTCCCTGCGTTGGTCTGCATCGCATCGCGCGCAGCACAGTGAGGTTAGCCATTGCCCGGCGGCGCGACAATGCAATCGCGAGGCGCGCCCAACCGCTCAATGCAGCCGGAACATCCCGTCCACCGCTTTCAGTTCGGCGGGCTTGATCAGCTTCGAGTGCGCGACCGTGACGGAAAACAACGGGCCCTCGAGCTTGTCCTGCCAGAAGGCGAGAAAATCCTTCAGCGCCGGAAAGTTCGGAAACACGTCGTAGTTCTGCCAGACGTAGGATTGCAGCAGCCAGCGGTGATCGGGGCGGCGGTAAAGGATCTCCGCCGTCGTCAGCCCATAGCCCGCGAGTTGCTTGAGAAAATCCGGCGAGACCTGTCCCCCTGGGGACGCCGGGTACTGTGAAGCCATCTGCCAATCTCCATGTCTGGAGCGCATCCGGCCGCACGAAACTCGGTTCTCACTCAGCACACGTCCGAATCCGCTTCGTGGGACAACGCGCTCAGATGAAATTTGACGCCGTACAAGCCTCGATCTCAAGCCTAAAGATTAAATAAAGTGTTAACAATCAAGGCACTAGCAGCGCCCTTGCGAGTCTGCTGACAGCCATCGCGGCTAACCCCACGCAGTTAACGATGCTTAACGAAAGCGCAGCGGCCGCTGGCAATCGTCATTCTGGAGTGCCAAAAATTCTGCTACAGCCCCTTGCCGGACAGCCGGCTCCGGACTATGTCCCCAGCAGTTGCGATAGCACTCGCTCTCCGCGACTGCCAAAACTTAAACCCAAGTATTATCAATATCCTAGGAGGACTGCATGAAATTCCGTCCGCTTCACGACCGCGTCGTGGTCAAGCGTATCGACGCCGAAGAGAAGTCCGCAGGCGGCATCATCATTCCGGACAGCGCGAAGGAAAAGCCGTCGCAGGGCGAGATCCTGTCGGTGGGTCCGGGCGGCCGCGACGAGGCCGGCAAGCTGATCCCGATCGATCTCAAGGTCGGCGACGTCGTCCTGTTCGGCAAATGGTCGGGCACCGAGGTGAAGATCGACGGTCAGGACGTCCTGATCATGAAGGAAAGCGACATCATGGGCGTCATCACCGGACTGCCCGCTGCCAAGAAGAAGGCCGCCTGACGCGATCGTCATCCTGAGGTGCCCGAGCACGCGAGGGCCTCGAAGGATGACAGCAACGATCAACCCGTCCTCCTTCGAGGCTCGCCAAACGGCTCGCTCCTCAGGATGACGGGATAACCTCAACCGAAGGAAACAATACATGTCAGCTAAAGAAGTGAAATTCGGCGTAGACGCGCGCGACAAGATGCTGCGCGGCGTCGACATCCTCGCCAACGCCGTCAAGGTGACGCTCGGCCCGAAGGGCCGCAACGTCGTCCTCGACAAGTCGTTCGGCGCACCCCGCATCACCAAGGACGGCGTCACCGTCGCCAAGGACATCGAGCTTGAGGACAAGTTCGAGAACATGGGCGCGCAGATGGTCAAGGAAGTGGCCTCCAAGTCGGCGGACCTCGCCGGCGACGGCACCACCACCGCCACCGTGCTCGCCCAGGCGATCGTGAAGGAAGGCGCGAAGTCCGTTGCCGCCGGCATGAACCCGATGGACCTGAAGCGCGGCATCGACCTCGCGGTCGAAGCCGTGGTCGCGGATCTCGTCAAGAACTCCAAGAAGGTCACCTCGAACGACGAGATCGCCCAGGTCGGCACCATCTCGGCGAACGGCGACAAGGAAATCGGCGACTTCCTCGCCAAGGCGATGGCCAAGGTCGGCAACGAAGGCGTCATCACCGTTGAGGAAGCGAAGTCCCTCGACACCGAACTCGACGTCGTCGAAGGCATGCAGTTCGACCGCGGCTATATCTCGCCGTACTTCGTCACCAACGCGGAAAAGATGCGCGTTGAATTCGACGACGCCTACATCCTGATCAACGAGAAGAAACTCTCGTCGCTCAACGAGCTGCTGCCGCTGCTCGAAGCCGTGGTGCAGACCGGCAAGCCGCTGGTCATCGTCGCGGAAGACGTCGAAGGCGAAGCTCTCGCCACCCTCGTCGTCAACCGTCTGCGTGGCGGTTTGAAGGTCGCGGCCGTCAAGGCTCCGGGCTTCGGCGACCGCCGCAAGGCCATGCTGCAGGACATCGCGATCCTGACCGGCGGCCAGGCGATCTCGGAAGACCTCGGCATCAAGCTCGAGAACGTGACGCTCAACATGCTCGGCCGCGCCAAGAAGGTGATGATCGACAAGGAGAACACCACGATCGTCAACGGCGCCGGCAAGAAGGCCGACATCGAGGCGCGCGTGCAGCAGATCAAGGCGCAGATCGAAGAGACCACTTCGGACTACGACCGCGAGAAGCTGCAGGAGCGTCTGGCGAAGCTCGCGGGCGGCGTCGCGGTGATCCGCGTCGGCGGCGCGACCGAAGTCGAGGTGAAGGAGCGCAAGGATCGCGTTGATGACGCGATGCACGCGACCCGCGCCGCTGTGGAAGAAGGCATCGTGCCGGGCGGCGGCGTCGCCCTGCTCCGCGCCTCCGAGCAGCTCAAGCGCATCAAGACCCAGAACGACGACCAGAAGACCGGCGTCGAGATCGTCCGCAAGGCGCTCTCCGCTCCGGCCCGCCAGATCGCCATCAACGCCGGCGAAGACGGCTCGGTCATCGTCGGCAAGATCCTGGAGAAGGAGCAGTATGCTTACGGCTTCGACTCGCAGTCGGGCGAATATGGCAACCTCGTCTCCAAGGGCATCATCGACCCGACCAAGGTCGTGCGTGCGGCGATCCAGAACGCGGCGTCGGTTGCTTCGCTCCTGATTACCACCGAAGCGATGATCGCCGAACTGCCCAAGAAGGGCGGCGCTGGCGGCGGCGGAATGCCTCCGGGCGGCGGCATGGGCGGCATGGATTTCTAAATCCTATCCGACTACCGCAACAAACAAAGAAGCCCGGGAGAAATCCCGGGCTTTTTCTTTTTGGGTGCTGCAAATGATTCCAAAAAGGAAAACCCTGGGCGGATGCGCTGGGATTTTATTTGATAGCTTCATCCATCCTATTGCGAATGAATCAAACCACTGCTCTAATTTGCAGATGAATATCGTATCACCTTACGATCCTAGAATTTTGAAAAAAGCAGGCATCGAAAAAAGCCTGCGAGTATTTCTATGTGGTCCTGGGTATGAAAGTTCGCGATATGGATTTCGCGAGAATCTCCGAAATTTTTATGGAATCGTTTCCAAACACACAAACAATACTGGGTGAAGAGCTTGATCCCAAAAAGCACGGATTAAAGCGAAGCGATTTGCAAACCGCCGAACTCGCATTTGCTCAGAAGGCCGACTTTACAATATTACTACTTGAATCACCTGGAGCTATTGCAGAGCTCGCTACTTTCAGCATGATGGAAAATATCCGCCCTCGGCTGTTCGTTATGGTGCCAGACCGATTTTACAATTCAGAGAGCTATATTGCCCGCGGACCACTAAGCGTTCTCGCAAAAGCGCACCTAAATAACGTCATTTACTTTGACGAAAAAAGGCAAGAGGAAGCTATACACGCGCTTCAGATGCCTATCGCTCTGTTTAAATATGCAAAATTGACAGATTCATTTTTCGCAATGTTCACAGCGAACAGCGCAGACCGTCCGGCGGAATATCTACGTGCCCTTGCAAAAGCAAAGCTTCGCTTCTTGGAGTTTTCGGTGCTGGTGGGAATAAATATGTTGGAAACTCCAACCTTTCCTATGATCGTGGGACTCACAAGATTGAACCCTCAAGACACAAACGAAACAATTGGAAGATTAATTCGCAAAGAAGCAATTCAACGAGAGGGAAACATCTGGAGAGCCACGAAGGGATTTTTTGACCCCCTCATGGCAGAAGCTAATTCAACTTATTTGAGCGTATTAAAAGCAAATTTTCTGGCAGCAGCTTGACTGAGCCGGTTGCAGCAAAATTACGCTGCAACCGCTCTTAGTAATCCCTCATACGGGCCACGACGATTCGTCGTGGGCAAGGATAGAACGTAGAAACCCGGCCGTAGTTCCGGCCTAAAGCTCAGACTCTCGCTTTCGGCCGGAACAATCGTCCTTCGAACTGATAAGTCAGTAAGAGCGAATAGCTGTGGCTGCAAATGATCTAAATACGTTAAGTGCGTTTCTGGGATTTGCGCCACAGCATATTTTTTATTTGGTTGAACTAGCCGACAAGATGTATTTTGAGTTTGAGATCGCAAAAGCAACCGGCGGGAAACGGAAAATATCAGCTCCACGTTCGGAGCTAAAAGGGGTTCAACGCGCAATTCTTGGAAAGATACTTGAGCCAATTCCTGTGGATCAAGCTTGCTTTGCTTATGTCAAAGATAAAGGGGTTGTGGGCGCCGCATCGCAACTGAGCGGACATAAAGCTCTACTAAGATTAGATATCAAAGATTTTTTCCCATCCATAAGCCAATTTCGAGTTCATAGATTTTTTGAGTCCATCGGCTACAATAGCAAGGTTGCATACATTCTCTCACGACTTTGCACCTTGAACGGAGCCTTGTGCCAAGGAGCTCCAACTAGCCCCTGTCTGAGCAACTTGATTTTCAGAAAGACCGATAGGCAGATGCACTCGTTGGCAAAATCATTCAAACTTTCCTATGTCAGATACTCGGACGACATTTTTCTTTTCGCTAACACAAATTTTAATCACACTCGCGTACGCTAAATCGCCGCTAGTATTTTGACGGAAAATGGATTTCAGATTCATCCGGACAAAACTCGCTTTCACCGAAAGAGCTCACCTAGATTTACCTTAGGACTTCAAACATCAGGAAAAACACCTGAACTATCCCGTGCAGCAAAACGCGGCTTTCGAGCAGCGTTTTTTAAAGCTTCGAAAGACTTAAGGTGGGGTGCTAATAACCTAGACTATCTTTCGGGTATGGCTGAATGGCATAAGTGCGTCTATGGCTCGGACGATAAATATCGCGACTACATCAGAACAATTCGGAATGTTCGCAGTATCCGATTCCACGAAGTCTATACTCAATGATCGAGCATCTATTGGCTTGACATTCCCCATAATAGGACTATATTCCCAATTATATACTTGACACCATAAGGATAGAATCCTAGAAAGGGCCATCAACACGGATTGGCCCAATGTCTCAGTTCAACGCACCGCATTTTCAGACCCCGGAAGCCGCCCGCGCTTATCTCGAAAAGCTGCGTTGGGGCGGTGAACGGGTCTGCCCGCATTGCGGTTCGGTCAATCTGTCGTTCGCCACCAAGAAGGCTGGCGTCTACCGTTGCAGCGCCAAGGAGTGCCGCAAGGACTTCAGCGTGACTACCAAAAGCGTGATGGAAAGCAGCCATATCAAGCTGCACATCTGGCTTCAGGCCTTCTACCTCATGGCCTCGTCCAAGAAGGGCGTGTCCAGCCATCAACTGCACCGCGCCTTGGGCGTCACCTATAAGACCGCTTGGTTCCTTTCGCATCGTATCCGCGAAGCCATGAGCAATGGTGGCTTGCTCCCGCCGACCCCGATGGGCGGCGAAGGCGCAATCGTCGAAGCCGATGAAACCTATTTTGGCCCGGTCGCTAAGGACAAGGTTCGTAAGGTCACGACCTCTGGCCGTCCCTTCACCAAGTCCGGCCGTCCGGGTCCGTCTAACAAGCGTGCTATCGTGTCTCTCGTTGAGCGCGGCGGTTCGGTTCGCTCGTTCCATGTCGCCGTTGCTGACGGTGCCAGCGTTCGCAAGATCGTCATGGACAACGTCGCTCGTGAAACCCGCCTGCACACTGACGAAAGCCGCCTCTATCACGGCGCAGAACTGCACTTCGCCTCTCATGAGACGATCAATCACAGCCGCAAGGAATACGCTCGCGGCGATGTGACCACGAACTCCGTCGAAGGCTACTTCTCAATTTTCAAAAGAGGCATGAAGGGCGTCTATCAGCATTGCGCTGAGAAGCACCTGCACCGCTACCTTTCAGAATACGACTTCCGCTACAATCACCGGGTCAAGCTCGGCTACAGCGATGGGGAACGTGCTGACCTTGCCGTCAAGGGTGCTGCCGGTAAGCGTCTGACGTATCGTCAAGCTAACTGAGCCTGACTTTTCCAAGAAGGCGGGGCGCTTCCTGCGCTGGCGCTCAAAGCTGCCCAAGCCGAAGCCGAAGTTCGTCCGCTATTGGCGAACTAAATAGGCGGCAAATTAAGAAACGTATGCCACAAATAGAAAACCCCCAGACCGAGGTCCGGGGGGTGCTCAACGGCGTACCGTTAAAGCGTTGATATACCCTAGATATTCTAAAACCAAGAATTGTCAAGAGGTTTCCGTGATTACTAGATCGGCCATGTATATCGACGGGTTTAATCTTTACCACTCAATAGACGATCTCAAAATCCCGCATTTAAAGTGGCTGGATCTAGTAAAACTTGGGAATCTAATCATTCCCAAAGCTACAGAAAAGCTGGTTCGAACCGTCTATTGCACCGCCTACCACCCCGGAGACTCTCAAAAGAGATGGCGACACGATCAATATCTGAACGCTCTAAGGGTTGTTGGGGCAACGCCCGTATTTGGCCACTACATTCACGAACCAAAAAAGTGCAACTCCTGCGGCGACAAATGGCAACAACCAAATGAGAAAGAGACCGACATCAATCTCGCATTGTCTATCTTTAACGACGCAAGGTTGGACGTGTTTGACACAGCTTATCTAGTAACAGCGGACTCAGACCAAGCGGCAACCGCAAAGATGCTTCGTGAAAATTTCGAAAATAAAAAGCTTGTTACCGTCGCGCCGCCCGGCAGAAATTTTTCCACCCACATCCTTGCAAACGCTTCGGCAAGGATCGCCTTGAATCAAGAGCACCTAGAACGCTGCCTGTTTTCAGCAATGGTTTTTAAAGAAGGGCAACCAGCCGGGCGAAGGCCGAGGGAATACGAGCCACCACAGGGCTGGACACCCCCAGCTTAAGTTTTCTTCTTTGCCTTTAGCGCCCTGCGCTTGGCGGTCGCTGTCTTCGGAATGTCTTTCATCGGCTTTGGCGGCGACTTAAGCGCGCCCTTTAGCATCGCGTCGAAACGATCTTTAGTTTCCTTATCCGAATAATTGTCAGGGTTCTTTTTCATGCGAAGAAAATCCACAGGGCCCAAAGATGCATCAAACGCCTTCAACATTTTAACCGATATTAGCCCTGAGCGTCTGCAGAAGTTCGCGGCTATCGTGATCGTCTGGAACTATATCGAGACATTCCTGGATGCTAGTCTTGGCTTGGCGCTCCGCATTGATGTTCAAATGTTTCCCCACGTCAGTTCTAGAATAAATGGAACCGACGGGAAAATAGCGATCATCAAGGAGTCTATCCTGTTAGCCCAACCCAAGGAACACACGCGGGTCCTGCTTAGTAAGACCCTGAACGCCGTTCAGGCGTATAAAAAGAACCGCGACGGCGTCGTTCACGTAAAAATATCAGATCCAAGTGCTGACGTTGCTGACACAATACAGCGTCAGGGCATTGCCGATGAAGTACTCATTTCACAAGCGGCGCTTGATGCTATCTTCGCCCGGCTCAGTCTTGTCGGGCTTGAGATGAACCAACTATTCAAAGTTCTACATCATTGCGCGATGGGCGATCTTACTAACGACGTGGCTGAGAAAAAACGACACGCAGAACTAGCTGAACAAGCTCTGGCTCAACTCCAGAGCTTCCAGACTGAACGAGAAGCGCTTCCGCCGCCTCCAAAGTTTCCGGACGAACTCCCAGAGCCTCTAAGCTCGGAAGGCGATCAAGCGCTTCCGGGCTGAGGTCTATTCGCGGTGAGGCCGGCCTGTCAGGCATAGGGCTATATCTTCCCGCTTGTGGTTTCAAGTATATAATTGGGACTATATTCCTCTCATCCCGTCTCACTTTGAGGGGCGGCTCGCGATCGTCACAGGACGCGAGGCGGGATGCGGTGGACGCGATCGGTGTTCGATCGCCGTGACGCGTGCGGGGTTTCCCCGGCTTGCCGGGACGCGCGCCGATGGTGATGACGACCACGCCGAAAGCGTACGGCCCAAGGCGCGATATCCCGGCGCATCGCCTTGCGCCATGGGCAGCGCGCCACCGTCCCTCCCGTTCGCGGGAAGGCGGCGGCGTCAGTCCCTCCAGCGGTGATGGACCGAAGGGCCGGTCACCGGAGGTTTTCGCGCAGCAAGCCGTTAAAACCATTGCGTGCGGAACGCCGGATGTTTTCGGCGTGTTCGTGGTGACCATGCTCGTGTGCTTTTTACTTTTGCGCACGAGGCTGCGGATGCGGCGAGCATCCGGCGTTCCGCGCGCCCTCATGTGATGAGGGACGGAATGTTCACCCCATACCTCGGGCGCATTCGCGCCGCGGGATCGCGAACGTGCATCTGCTGTTTGAAAATTGAATCTGGAGCGCGCGAAGCGCGACGACGTCTCAACATTTCGATTGTCATCACCGGGCTTGTCCCGGTGATCCACGTCTTCAACGTCCTGCGTGGTGAGGCAAGACGCGGATGGCCGGAACAAGTCCGGCCATGACAGGAAAGAGTCCCGGGCGCGTTGCGGTGTGCGATAAGTGCTCAATCGTCGTCCTCATCATAACCCGCGGGCGGCGGCAAAGGCCGGCGCATGCCGGGCCGCTGCGGCTGCGCCGCGTTCTCCTCGGGATGAAACACGACGTAGCACGCGCGGCTGAGGCGCGGGCTGTTGTCGCGCAGACAGGTCTCGATGCGATCCTCGTCGGGAATGAACCGGCCGCATAGCCGCATGGCGTCCGGCGTGCAGGCTTCGCGCTCGGCTTCAGTGCCGCGCGCCTGCGCCGCCTGGCTTCCTGCGAACAACACCATCGCCGCAATCGCGCCGCAAACTGCTTTCGACAACATGACCGGCTCCCGGATATGGATCGTGAAATCCAACACCAGCGCCGCGCGCAGGTCCGAATGGGCCGATCACATCGCGTCGACGCCGCGCGTCAGCGCGCGCGCCACACGAACAGGCTGGACACCGCGTAGTTCCACACTACGCCCATCAGCGCGCCCGCAGCACCGGCGAGCCACCACAGCGCGCGCTGGCCATAGAGCGAGAACGCAACGCCGACATTGGCGAGCAATCCGATGCTGCATACCAGATAGAAAATCACGAGGCCGCGCAGCAGCGCGAAACCCTTCAGCCGCTGGTCGCGATAGGTCAGGCGATTGTTGAGCAGGAAGTTGAACGTCATCGCGACGAACGCCGCCACCGCCTGCGCTTCGGCGAACGGCTCGTTGAACGCGTTCAACGCGACATAAAGCGTGACGAGATGCACCGCGAGACCGAGCGAGCCGATCATCGCGAACAGCAGAAACCGCAACGATACCAGATCGCGCGTCAGCTTCGCCAGCACGAGGCCGAGGAAATCCATCACCACCAGCGAGTCAAGCTTGCTCTCGCCGTGCAGCCGCGAACCGAACGTGTACGGCACCTCGACGATGCGCAGCGCGCCCTGCGCGGTCGCGACGAGATCGAGCAGGATCTTGAAGCCCTGTATCGACAGCGACGGCGCCAGCTGCTCGAAGCGGTCACGCCGCACCATGAAGAAGCCGCTCATCGGATCGGCGATGTCGATATGGAGCAGACGCTTGGCGATCGAGGTCGCGAACATGCTGCCGCCGAGCCGCTGCCTGTCGAAACTATCGGCGCTGCCGCCGCTGACGTAGCGGCTGCCGACCACGAGATCGGCCTCCCCGCCCTGCAGCAGGCCAAGCATCTTCGGCAACTGGGTCTCGTCGTGCTGAAGGTCGGCGTCCATCACCGCGACATACGGCGCCGACGACGCCAGGATGCCCTCGATGCACGCGCCGGACAGGCCGCGGCGGCCGATGCGGCGGATGCAGCGCACGCGGGTGTCGGCCTGCGCCAGTTGCCTCACCACGTCCCAGGTGCCGTCCGGCGAATTGTCGTCGACGAAGATGACTTCCCACGACACGCCCGTGAGCGCCGCCTGCAACTTGGCAAGCAGCTTCGCAACGTTGTCGCGCTCGTTGAAAGTCGGCACCACCACGCATAATTGACGGGCGTCTGCGGACGGGGCGATGGCTGAACTCATGGCGCCAGCATATATCCGGCGGTTCCGGCCCTGCCAAGCGACGCCGGACGGGTTTGGCGGCAATCCGGCGTCCGCCTGTGAGACGAGGCGGGAAAACGGGTGGAAATGGCGCGGAAAAATCGGCCAGACATGCCAACGACCACGAACGACGCGGGCCGCGCGTACATCCGGCGCTGGCCCAAGGCGGTGTCATCGTGACAGCGCCCAGTCATCTCGTGGTCGTCCCGGCGATGGTGCGGGGGCAGCGACATCGCCGTTATGTGTTAGATGGTAATGAACGAGACGTTTCGCAAGAGGGCAGAAAATGGCTGGCAAGGCAGGCAAAATCCACATCGGAATCGGCGGATGGACCTTCGCGCCGTGGCGCGGGGTGTTCTACCCGGAGAAACTGACGCAGGCCAAGGAGCTCAGCTACGCCGCCTCGAAGCTGACCTCGATCGAAATCAACGGCACCTATTACGGATCGCAAAAGCCGGAAAGCTTCCGCAAATGGGCCAGCGAAGTGCCGGACGGTTTTATCTTCTCGGTCAAGGGTCCGCGGTTCGCCACCAATCGCAAGGTGCTGGCGGAGGCCGGCGATTCCATCAAGCGGTTCTACGATTCCGGCGTGCTGGAATTGGCCGACCGGCTCGGCCCCGTGCTGTGGCAATTTGCGCCGACCAAGAAATTCGACGAGGCCGATTTCGGCGCCTTCCTCGAGTTGCTGCCGCGCAAGCTCGAGGGCCGCACGCTGCGTCACGTGGTCGAGGTCCGGCACGACAGCTTCCAGACACCGGCCTTCATCGCGCTGCTGCGCCAGCACGAGGTGCCGGTGGTCTATGCCGAGCACGGCAAGTATCCGGCGATCGCCGACCTCGCGAGCGATTTCGTCTACGTCCGCCTCCAGACCGGCAAGGACACGGTGAAGACCGCCTACCCGCCCAAGGAACTGGATGAGTGGGCGGAGCGATTCAAGCTATGGGCAAAAGGCGGAGAGCCCGACGACCTCAACCGCGTCGATGCCAAACCTGCGAAGAAGCAACCACGCGACGTCTTTGCCTACGTCATCCACGAAGGAAAAATTCGCGCGCCGGCCGGCGCGATGGAGTTGATCGCGCGCGTGAAGTGACCGACACTGATCCGGTCGGAGCACCACATGGCGAAATCAAAAAAGCTGTTCACCATCGGATATGAGCAAACGCCGCCCCTGGCGGTGTACGACGCACTGGAGAAAGCCGGCGTCAAACTTCTGGTCGATGTCCGCGCCGTCACGTCGTCGCGGCGGCCGGGATTCTCGAAAAACCAGCTTGCGGCGGCGCTCGACGAACGCGGCATCTCATATATTCATCTGCGCGGGCTCGGCACGCCGAAGGAAGGACGCCTCGCCGCGCGCAGCGGCGATATCAAGACGCTGGAGAAGATTTACAGCGCTCATCTCAAGAAACCGGAAGCGCGCGAAGAGATGGACGAACTGGCGGCGCTAGTGATGAAAGCGGGCCCGGTGTGTCTGCTGTGCTACGAGCGCGATCACACCAACTGCCACCGGACTTTCATTGCCGAGATCATCGAAAAACGTGACGGCGTGAAAATCGACAATCTGATACCGCCGCAACACTAAGTTACCGCTGTCGCAGCAAAACTTTCGTCGCGTTCATTGCTTGTTCTCCGCCCGTTACTGGACGGCGATGATCTCCCGCATTTTAATCATATCCGTACTATTGCGTACTCCGGGGCTGCGGGGCTCCATGCGTTGCGTCGAAGTCATGCGCATATTGGGCGCGGTCGCGATCCTTTCGATCAGCGGCGCTGCATCCGTTGTTGCCAATCCGCTGAGCGACATCTTTGGTTTCAAAAACAACCTCACGGGCGGCAGTGCTCCGGAGACATTTCTCTATTTCAGCGGCTTCGATTTGTGGCGCGAGGGCGGCTCATCGTATGGCGGCGTGCAATGGGCGCCGGGCGGATTGAACAGCGATGGCTTCACGCTGAAATTGCTGCTCGCGGGCGGGCAGTATCTCTACACAGCAGGAACGACAAATATCACCGGCACCAATTTTCTCGGAGCGGCCCTGCCCGGCTGGCGGATCAAGCGCGGCAATTTCGAGATCAAGGTCTTCGCCGGTCTCGATCTCCAGCATCACATCCTGTCGCCGGTCGATCCGAACAACGCGTTGCGTGGCACCCACGCAGGACTGCGCGTCGGTACGGATCTGTGGTGGGAG
Organism: Afipia sp. Root123D2; assembly: GCF_001425835.1. GTDB lineage: Bacteria > Pseudomonadota > Alphaproteobacteria > Rhizobiales > Xanthobacteraceae > Afipia. The sequence goes on along the minus strand of NZ_LMDP01000001.1, from coordinate 766,874 downwards.
CCGACGCGCAAGCTGATGATTGCATCTTCCCTTTCGGGCTCGACCATCGGCACGAATTTCGGCGCACGCGCTGCGGTCGGCTGGCGATTGTTCGACAGCTTCTGGGTGGGACCGGAGATAGAGACGTCGGGCGACGACATCTATCGTCAGTATCGCGCCGGTGCTCACGTCACGTCGCTGAAGTACGGCCGATTTGAATGGGCATTCGGCGCCGGTTACGTCGAGGACAATGATCACCGCTCGGGGCTTTACGGACGGTTCAGCCTGCTGACACGACAGTGAGCCGGATCATCCAAGACGCCAGATCGCCAATGGCTGCTCGTATCCCCTGATGGCAACATCGCCGAGCGGCACGGCATCCTTGTCGACATCGCCCAGCGCATCGCGCACCGTCGACGAAATCAGAAACTGCGATTCGAACTCCTTGTTGAGGGATTCGATCCGCGCGGCCAGATTCACGGTGTCGCCGATCACGGTATATTCCTTGCGGCGCGGCGAACCGATATTCCCCGCGACCACCTCGCCGGCATGAAGCCCGATACCGATACGCAGGGGCCAAGTATTTCCCTCATTGTCGCGTGACATTGCGGCCAGCATCTCACGCGCAGCTGCAACCGCGTTATGCGTGGCGTGGGTATCCTCAAACGGCGCACCGAACAGCGCCAGGAATCCATCCCCCAGAAACTTGTTCACGATGCCATTATGACGATCGACGATATCCACCAGCACTCCGAAGGCGCCGTCAAGCCGGTCCACCACCTCCTGCGGAGACCGCGCCTGAGCAGCAGCCGTGAAGCTGCGAAAATCCACGAACATCACGGCAACGTGCCGGGTTTCGCTGGGCGTCCCGGTCCCCTCCGCCATCAACCGCTCGACCACCTGAGCAGACACGTGCTGACCGAACAGATTGGTGACACGATCGCGCACAGTAGCCGCGGCGATACTGGTCGCGAATTGTCGACGCAACTGAACGCCGACCGCTCCGGCCAGTATCCCGCAAACCAGAATGATCAGGCTGCGCGCAAGATGATAAAAGGAATCAGGGCCTGGCTCGGGATGATAATACATGGCCATCAGAAACAGTTCGGCCGCCGCAACGAACCCGGTGAAGGTCGACAGCCAGAAATCCAGCCGCAATGTCGACAGGATGATAAAGATGAAATAGGTGAACGGCACCACGAAACCGAGCGCCGCAACCGATCCCATATTCTGGATGTGAAGCGCCAGCGCCACCGTGGGCATGCTGGTCTCGATGAAAGCGCCGACGTAACGGCGCAATGGCGGCGTATCGCGATCAAGCGTGATCTGTCGCTTGACGAGAGCATGGACCGCAATCTCGAACAGAATGAACGGCACCAGGATAATATAAAGATATGCTGGCTTCAGATTACCGTGCCAGAGATTCTCAATCTTCTCGGGCGCAAGAATATAAACAGTCCAGAGAATTGCCGTAATCACGGTGGTGGTGACGATCAGGGCTTTGACGCGCAGGAGTTCGGTCTTGAGAATCTCGCGAGTCAACGCGCGTTGAAAATCAGACGAAAGCGCTGACTGCCCGTCGCCTGCTGGTTTGCCGTTGGGCGCACGCATCGTGATATTCCATCCTGCCTCGAGTACAGCATACAGGATCGCCCGCCGTGCTCAATCCAGCGTCCGCCTGAACCGGGTCACGGCGATGGTCATCGCCACCAGCACCAGCGCCACCAACACGATTGTATCGTATTGCAGATTCTCCAGTGCGGCGCCCTTCAGCATGATGGCGCGGACGATGCGAATATAATGCGTCAGCGGCAGACACTCACCGATCCATTGCGCCCACACCGGCATTCCGGCGAACGGAAACATGAACCCCGACAGCAGAATGTTCGGCAGGAAAAACATCATCGACATCTGCATCGCCTGCAACTGGTTCTGCGCGATGGTCGAAAACGTATAGCCAATGGACAGGTTCGCGGCGATGAACAGCGTCGACAGCAGCGCCAGCATGGTGAGGCTGCCGCGGATCGGAACACCGAACAGGAAATAGCCGATGCCGATAATGATCGTTGCCTGCAGGAAACCGACAAGGATATAGGGAATGATCTTGCCGAGCATCACCTCGATCGGCGTGATCGGCATCGCCAGCAAATTCTCCATCGTCCCGCGCTCGATTTCGCGGGTGACCGACAGCGCGGTGAAGATCAGCATGGTCATGGTCAGGATGGTGCCGACCAGACCCGGGACGATATTCAAGCGCGACTCCGCCGCCGGATTGTAGCGGGCGTGGGCGCGAATCTCGAACGGCGGCGACGGCGGATCGCCGGCAAACAGATCGTGAGCCAGCGCGCTCTGGATCAATTGTCCGAGCGCGGACATCGCAGAACCCGATGCAACGGGATCGGTGGCGTCCGCCGCCACCAGCAGGGCCGGCTTGTCGCCGCGACGGACCGCGCGCTCGAAACCACGCGGAATTTCGACGCCGAACAACACGGTTCCGGATTCGAGCAGGCCGTCGAACTCTTTCTCGGTATGAACTTCCCGCACGAACCTGAAGTAGGCCGTATTCTGCAGCGCCTTCAGGATCGAGCGGCCGAGGTCGCTGTTTTCCTGCAGCAGGACCGCCGTCGGCAGATGGCGCGGCGTGGTGTTGATGGCGTAGCCGAACAACAGCAGTTGCATGATCGGCAGCATGACGATCATCGCGAACGAGACGCGGTCGCGCCGCAACTGGATGAACTCCTTAGTCAGCATCGCGAAGGTGCGGCGCAGGAACCCTGACCTGTCGGATACAGCGATGCCCTGTTCGCTCATGGGAAATTATCCTTCGAGCGGCTCATGAGTTCGATGAACACGTCTTCGAGCGACGGCTCAGACTTGTGCCAGGTCATGCCCGTACGGTCGCGATACAGCGCGACAGCTTGCTCCAGCGCGGCCTCGTCGCGGCCGGAGACGTGGAGGCTGTTGCCAAACGGCGCCACCATGTCGATGCCGGGTTTTCCGGTCAGCTCGGACGCAAGCCGGTTGATTCCATTGCCGTCGCCATTGGTCGCGACGGTGTAGGTCGTCAGCGCCGAATTCGCGATCACCTCTTCCACAGTGCCGTGAACCAGCAGGTGGCCGTAAGCGATATACGCAATCTCGTGGCAGCGCTCGGCTTCGTCCATATAGTGCGTTGACACCAGCACGGTCAGCCCGTCGGCGGCCAGCGTATGGATTTCGTTCCAGAAGTCGCGGCGCGCCTTGGGATCGACGCCCGCGGTGGGCTCATCGAGCAGCAGCAATTGCGGACTTGGCAGCGTACAGGCACCGAGCGCAAGACGCTGTTTCCAGCCGCCGGACAGATCGCCCGCGAGTTGCTCCTCGCGCCCTTTCAGGCCGAGGCGTTCGATCATGTCGCGCGCCGCCCTGCGCGGCTCGGGCACGCCGTAGAGCCGCGCGACGAATTCCAGATTCTCCCGGACCGACAGGTCCTGATACAGGCTGAACCGCTGCGTCATGTAGCCGACCCGACGCTTGATCTTGTCCGCCTCGCGCCGGATGTCGAAACCGAGGCAAGTGCCCTCGCCGCTGTCCGGCGTCAGCAGGCCGCACAGCATCCGGATCGTGGTGGTCTTGCCGGAACCGTTGGGGCCGAGAAAGCCGTAGATGCTGCCGCGCTTCACCTGCATCGACAGATCGTGCACGACCTCATGGCCGTTGAACGATTTCGACAATCCCGACACGTCGATGGCGATATCGGAAGTCGAAGTTGGCCGGCACTCCGAAACCGCTGTCATGGCGAGCCGCCGTTGAGAAAGACGCTGACCGGCTGGCCGACACGCAGATCGTCCGGCTTCTCGGGCCGTGCCTGGATCAGGTAGACGAGTTTCGAACGCTCATCCTGACTGTAGATCACCGGCGGCGTATACTCGGCCTGCGTCGCAATAAAGTAGATCTTCGCAGACAGATCGGCGACGCAGCCATCGCAGGTCACGCGGACCTGCTGTCCGATCTTGAGTTTTGCCAGCACGGTTTCCGGCACGAAGAAACGCACCTTCATGTTGCCCGGCGGCAGAATCGAGACCACAGGCCGCTGCGCCGGCACAGTCTCGCCTTCGCGGAAATAGATCTGCTGCACCATGCCGCTGATCGGCGCGGCCATGCGGCGGCGATTGAGCCGGGTTTCCGACGTTACCACGCGCGCCTGCGCAACACGCAATGTTGCCAGCGCCGAATCCAGATTTGCTTGCGTGCCTGACCCAGTCTTGCTCAGCGATAACGCGCGATCGTAGATCTGCTGCGCATTCGCGAGCGACGCCTTGTTCTGGTTGAGATCCGCCTGCTGCAAATCGTCATCCACCGCATAGAGCGTCTGGCCTTCCTTGACTTCGTCACCTTCGCGCACCCTCAGCGAAACCACGCGGCCCGATTCATCCGGGCTGACGAAAATCATGTCGGCCTCTACCCAGCCCTGAAAGCCGGGGTCTTTCTGCCCACTGCAGCTCGCAAGACATCCGATCAGCACGAATGCTGCAGCGGCGCGGGTTACTATTCCAGAGGCGATCATGCCGCTTTCCCTTCGCCGAAAATCAGATCGAGATGAACGCGCAACATCGCTGCCGCATCGAGCGGCGAATATGTGCCAAACAGGCCCTGCCAGATCACCGCCACCACCGCGGGCGCCACCACGACTTGGGGAAACTCGGCAACGGCTTTGTTTTTGATTTCGCCGCGGGCGATGCCGTACTCGATCATCCGCCGCATCCCGGCGATTCCGACCGAGACCACCTCGCGGTGATAGAATTCCGCCAGAGATGGAAAGCGCGTCCCTTCCGCAATGATCAGGCGAAGGATGTCGCCGCGCCGGGTGCCGACCACCTCGCGCGCGAACGTGTCGGCGAAGCCCTCCATCATCGCGCGGGCCGAGACGCCGCTCATCAGCGGTGGATTGGCCATCCGCCCAATCAGCGGCACCAGCGCGGTCCGCACCAACTCCTGAAACAGCGCTTCCTTGTCCTTGAAGTGCAAATAGATCGTCCCCTTGGCAACGCCCGCCCGCTTTGCAACGTCATCAAGGCGCGTCGCGGCAAAGCCGCGCGCAGTGAATTCGTCGAGACCGGCGGCAACGATCGCAGCGCGGCGCTCGCTGGCGCGCATTTCACGGCTCGAGGGGCGCTTGCCGGTTGCGGCGCCGGTAGCGGCCCTGGGTGTCGTTTTGCTTGCCGCTTTGGGTGCGCTCGCCTCGGCTGCTTTTATCCTCGCCGGCTTCTTCATGTTCACAATATGACTGACTGGTCAGTCATATTCAAGATAGTAAAATCGCCATCGCGGCAACGTGACGGTGACCGCTCCTCCCGTGCGTCAGGCGTGAAACTTCAATCCGTCCAGTATCTTGTCGACAATCTTGCGCTCGGCACGAAACCCGAGGCCGACCAGATTGAGGTCCGCCCGCGCCACCGCCCTCACCGCCTCGCGGTTGGCGCCATCGTGGGTCGTCTTGAACATATCCTCGGTGTAGATCGCCGGGACGACGTCACGCGTCAGCGCGCGATCCAGCGCACGGGAGAGTTGAGGTCCGTCACCGCCGTAAATCAGAATCGGCTGACCGATCAGGGACAGATACGGCGTGCCGGAGCCGTCCTGATACGGCTCGCCGATCGAAACGGGAAAGGCCGCGGCGACACCGCTGGCGAGAAACGCAGAGACATTCAGCTTCTGCCACCCCTCGAGATCCGAACGGATCACGAGGGCAATCTTGGTGTCGAATTGCATGATGGAGCCTTGGGAGATCAAATCACTCAGGTCATTCTAGGGTCAGCCCCGCGCGTCGCAAGCCCAGGCCCGGATCACACATTCCTTGCCGCCGAAGGCATAGCACTTGCGCATAGCCGAATTCAGCGCGCTGGAAATGCGCGGCGCAATCGCATAGCCGTGCGCGCCGCAGGGATTGGACATGTCCACCGACAACGCGACGCAGGCGCGCTTCATGGTAACGACCGTGCATTTGCCGTGGCATTGCTTACTGGCGGCAGCGCGGGCACCGGCCTCCGTGGGATAGTCGAACGCCTGCCCGTAGGCGGCGCATTTTCCGACCGCTAAAGCACCAGCGGCCTGCGACGGCGAGGCGAAAGTGATGGCGGCAAAAGCGAAAATCAAAGCGAGCAAAAAAAACGCGCGAACGCGCGCGGCAGACAACACCTTCAAAGCCCTCTCCCCTGCATGATCCGGCAATCCGGATCGCGTGCGTGGTTCACCCCGGAGGCACCGTAATCACGCGGCGTTTCAACTTGGTGAACGCGCGCACAGGCGCCCATGCGCAGCGCAGCGACTCACCAAAATGTGAGTCGTTTCAAGCCGGTGGCTCAGCCGATTCAGGTGTCGGCAAAAGATGAGAGGAAACCCTGCCGGGTCACACGACCATGTCAGGCACGCCGAACGTCCGCCAGCGCCTCCGGCGTGTCGATATCGAGAAAAGCGCTTTTGCCCTCGACTTCGACCTCGGCGACGGCTTCGCCGTGCTGCGCGATCAAATGGCGCGCGCCGATATCGCCGTCCAGCATCATCAGTTCGCCGAAGAAACGCCGCGACCACAGGACCGGATTGCCGCGCCGCCCGCCCGCCACCGGCTGCACGATCAACGAACCCTTATCCGGCGCGAAAGACTCGATCAGCTTGTCGAGCAGTTGGGCGTCGATCAGCGGCATATCGCCGAGACACACGACCACTCCGTCAGCCTCCTCCGGCACAGCCGCGATGCCGGTCTTGACCGAAGTCGCAAGGCCCTCTGCAAAATCCGGATTATGGGCAAACCTAACGTTGAGCCCGCTCAATGCCTGCTCGATTTCTGCCTTCTGGTGGCCGGTGACGACCACGACCGGCGACGCCTTGGATGCCAAGGCCTGCTCCGCGACGATCCGCACCAGCGGCTTGCCGCCGATTTCCGCGAGCAGCTTGTTCGGCCCGCCCATCCGCGTCGAACGGCCAGCGGCGAGAACAATCGCCGCGACATTGCGGTTGCCGTCGGTACCGACCGGCACACGCGGCTGCGGCCGGGTGACGATTTCCATCAGAAGTCCGCCGACCCCCATGCCGGTGACGTCCGCACGGGTCACCTTCAGCCCGGCGAGCAGGCGCATCAGCACCCAGTCGAATCCGTTTTCCTTCGGGGAGCGCGCGCAGCCGGGCGCGCCGAGCACCGGCACGTTGTTGGCATTGCCGATCAGCATGAGATTGCCGGGATCGACCGGCATGCCGAAATGCTCGACCACGCCGCCGACATTCTCAATCGCGGCCGGGATCACGTCACGGCGGTCGGCAATCGCCGACGCGCCGAACACCAGCACCAGTTCAGCCCCCAGCGACAGCATCTCCGCGATCGCAGGCGTCAGCGCATTCTGGTCATGCGGAACGCGGCGTTCGGCGATAATCGTGGCACCGGCGGGAGCAAGGCGCTCGGCCGTCACGCGCAACGTCTTGTCGATGACCTTCGGAGCCAGCCCCGGCAGCATGGTCGAGACAATGCCGACACGCTTGACCTTGAACGGCGCGACGCTCAGCCGGCCGGATTTCGCCGCCGCCACGGCCGCATCGCGCAATTTCGCTTCCACTCCGAACGGGATCAGCTTCACGGTCGCGATCATCTCGCCTTCGACGACCGCCTTGTAAGCCGGCAACGTCGCGAAAGTGATCGCCTCGTCGACACGATTGATGCGGTCGACCGCCTCGCGATCAACGACGAGAACGCCCGGGGTCGCGGCGAAAAGATTGGCGCGTCCGGTAAACGCGCGCTCGACGGTGACACCCTCTCCCGCCACCGCTTCGGCGATACCGGCGGCAGCCGCATCCTCCGACACTTCGTTATCATCGAGACGTGCCACCACAATCTGCGTGATGCCCGCCTTCTGCAATTGCTCGGCTTCCGCGGCACCGATAGTGGTGCCTTTCTTGAGAACAAACCCGTTCTGCCGGATAGCGTGGACGGTGACGCCGCCGATGGCATCGGCGGGCGAAACGGGACCGAATTTCATGCGACTTTCTCGACAGGCACGGCTTTAGGAGTCTTCTCGGCAGGCAGCCGCAGTACGGCGGTGATCTCCGCCATGATGGCAACGGCGATTTCGGCCGGCGACACCGCGCCGATGGCGAGACCGATAGGCGCATGGATACGCGCGAGCTGCTGCTCCGTCGCACCTCGCGCCTTCAGGCGATCGAGCCGCTTGCCGTGAGTTTTCCGCGAGCCGAGCGCGCCGATGTAAAAGCAATCGCGTTCCATCGCATGCAGCAACGCCGGATCGTCGATTTTCGGATCGTGGGTCAGAGCTACGAACGCTGTGTAACGATCGACCTTCAGCGTCGGCAAGGCGACATCCGGCCAGTCCGCGAACAGCGGCACGTCGGGAAAGCGCTCCGGCGAAGCGAACGCGGTGCGCGGATCGACAACGAACACATCGTAACCCAGCAGCCGTGCCAGCGGCGCAAGCGCCTGACTGATATGGACCGCGCCGGTGATGATAAGGCGCGCGGTCGGGGCATAGACGTTGAGAAAGAGCTTCCTGCCATCGATCTCGATCGTGGCGCTTTTGCCCATGCGCAACTGCCGGTCGAGATCGGCATGAAGCGGATCGGCAGCAACATCGGCCGCCTTCACCATACGCTGCTCGCCGCTGGTGACATCTGTCACGACGACGACAGCACGGCGCGCGGCACGCTCGGCATTCAGTTCGGAAAGCGTCTGGTCCTTCACGACTGGCCGACCTTTTCGACAAACACGCGGATGGTGCCGCCGCATGACAAGCCGACATTCCAGGCGGTCTCGTCGGCGACGCCGAACTCCAGCATCTTCGGCTGGCCGCTGGCGATGACATCCAGCGCCTCGGTCACCACCGCGCCTTCGACGCAGCCGCCGGACACCGAGCCGAGAAACGTGCCCTCGTCGTTGATGACGAGGCTCGATCCGGCCGGACGCGGCGCCGAGCCCCAGGTCTCAACCACGGTGGCAAGCGCCACGCCGTGCCCGGACTTCTTCCAGTCTTCCGCCGCCTTCAGAATATCTTCGTCGCGATTGAGCATGGTGATGTCCTCAAGCTGCCGGTTTGGATGCCGCGCGCCGCTCATAGGCCGGGGGTGCATGGAGAGGCGATGACAACGCGGCAATCAGCCCTTCCATCGACCTCAAGTTATGCACTGGGCGAAATTCATCAACATGCGGCAGCATCATTTTAATGCCCTGCGCCTTGGCCTCGAAGCCCTCGAAACGCAGCAGGGGATTGAGCCAGATCAATCTGCGGCAGGAACGATGGAGCCGGTCCATCTCGAACTCCAGCCGTGAATCAGCTTCGCGCTCCAGCCCGTCCGAAATCAACAGTACAATCGCACCCTGCCCGAGCACGCGGCGGCCCCAGAGATTGTTGAACTTGTGCAGCGACGTCGCGATCCGGGTGCCGCCAGCCCAGTCCTCGACACTGGACGAAACAGACGCCAGCGCCTCGTCCGGGTCACGCGCCCTCAAGGCGCGGGTGACGTTGGTCAGCCGGGTGCCGAACAGGAACACCGAGACGCGCTTGCGCGCATCCGTGATCGCATGGAGAAAATGGAGAAACAGCCGGGTGTAGTCGCTCATCGATCCGGAAATATCGAGCAATGCCACGATCGGAGCCGGCTTCTCGATTCGCCCAAGACGCTGGAAATTGATGATCTCGCCCCCGGTGCGGAGGCTCCCGCGCAGGGTGCGGCGCAGATCGAGTTTGTGACCACGGGCATTCGGCGCGAACCGCCGTGTCAGCAACTCGGCCTGCGGCAGCTTCATATTCGAGATGGCGCGGGTCACTTCGACGATCTCTGCCGCGCTCATCTGCGCGAAATCCTTGCTCTGCAACACCTCGCGATCGGACACAGAGAGCTGGATATTCTTCTCTTCGATCTCCTGCGTTGCGACCTCGCGACTCTGCGCGAACGCTTCCTGCACGCGGCGCGCAGCCGGTGGCGGCGGCTTCTTCGCCTCCGGCGGCAGCGGCACCGAGTCCAGCATGTGCTCGATGCCTTCAGAGCGGCGGAAGAACAGATCGAACGCCTGGGCGAAGATCAGCGCGTGCTCGTGCCGTTTGACGAAGATCGATTCGAGCGTGGTGAACATGTCGGCGCGATTGCCGATGTCGATCAGGCGAATCGCATTCAGGGCATCGATCACCGCGCCGGGACCGATCGGCAACCCCGCGACACGCAGCGCGCGCGCGAAACCCACCACGTTGTCTGCAATCAGACCGTTCGCTGGCGTATCGCTGCCTTGCATCGGTGTGCTCAATTCGAAGGGTCGCTGACCGCTTCCTTGATGACCTTGGTCAGGGCATCTCCCTGCATCCGGCCGATATCGTCCTGATACTTCAAAAGCGCGCCGAGCGTATCGCCGACCACTTCCGGCGTCAGCGAGCGTGCGTCGAGTTCGGTCAGCGCCGTCGCCCAGTCGATGGTCTCGGCGACACCCGGCACCTTGAACAGATCCTGATCGCGCAGCGCCTGCACAAAGCCGACCACCTGCTGCGACAATTTCGCGCTGATGTTCGGTACCCGCGATTTGACGATCGCAAGTTCTCGCTCGGCCGACGGATAGTCGACCCAGTGATAGAGACAGCGGCGCTTGAGGGCGTCGTGAATTTCGCGGGTCCGGTTCGAGGTCACGATCACGATCGGCGGATGCGGCGCGCGCACCGTACCGAGTTCAGGGATCGTCACCTGGAAGTCGCTGAGAATTTCCAGCAGATACGCCTCAAAGGCTTCGTCGGCGCGGTCAAGCTCGTCGATCAGCAGCACCGGCGGCCCGGCGACATCCGGTTCGAGCGCCTGCAGCAGTGGCCGCTTGATCAGATACTTCTCGGCGAAAATATCGGCGGAGAGCTGCTCGCGATCGGTTTCGCCGCCAGCTTCGGCAAGGCGGATCGCGATCATCTGCGCCGCGCTGTTCCACTCATATACCGCGGACGCAACGTCGAGACCTTCATAGCATTGCAGCCGGATCAGCTTGCGGCCGAGCGCGGCGCTGAGGACCTTGGCGATTTCAGTCTTGCCGACACCGGCCTCGCCTTCGAGAAACAGCGGCCGGCCCATGCGAAGCGAGAGATAAACCACCGTCGCCAGCGAACGTTCGGCGAGATAGCCGCGACTTGTCAGCAGGTCGAGCGTCGCATCGACGGAAGTGGGAATCGCCGATGTCGCACTCATGATAACGCTTGCCTCACCGATCAGGATTTTGCCGTTGCCGCTTCGACTGCTCGCCGCGCCAACACGTGAATGAGATGCGCCCGATATTCGGCGCTGCCATGAAGATCGCTGTTCAGCCCGTCCGGCGACACCGACAGGCCGTCGAGCGCTTTCGGCGAGAAGCGCTTCTTCAGCGCCTCCTCGAACTCCGTCACCCGGAACACGCCATCGCCGCCGGCGCCGGTGACCGCAACGCGCACTTCGGACGGCCGCTTGGCGACGAACACGCCGACCAGCGCGTAGCGCGAGGCCTGATTGCGGAATTTCTGATATGCGGCCTTCTTTGCCAGCGGAAACATCACCTTGGTGATGATCTCGTCCGGCTCGAGCGCAGTCGTGAACAGGCCCTGGAAAAACTCTTCCGGCTTCAACCGGCGCTTGTTGGTGATGATGGTCGCGCCCAGTGCCATGCAGGCGGCGGGATAGTCCGCGGTCGGATCGTTGTTCGCCAGCGAGCCGCCGATGGTACCCTTGTGGCGCACCGCCGGATCGCCGATCAGGCCGGCGAGATTGGCGAGCGCCGGAATGGCTTCACCGACGATTGCCGAATTGGCAACATCGGCATGAAGCGCGGTCGCGCCGATCACCAGATTGCGGCCCTTCATCTCGATGCTGTTGAGGCCTTCGATGTGCGACAGATCGACGAGATGCGGCGGGCTTGCCAGCCGCTGCTTCATCACCGGGACGAGGGTATGTCCGCCCGCGATCAGCTTGGCGTCCTCGTTCTTGACGAGCAGATTGGCGGCCTGCCGCACGGTGCCGGGGCGATGATATTTAAATTCGTACATGAGCGGTCCTTTGGGGTCGCCGTTCGGTCGCTTTACGCCAGGTCGGATTTCGCCATCGCCTTCGCGCCGGCGGCAATCGAGAGCACGATGTTCTGGTAGCCGGTACAGCGGCAGAGATTGCCTTCGAGTTCCTCGCGGATGGTGTGGTCGTCGAGATCATGGCCCTTGCGGTGAACCAGATCGACCGCAGTCATGATCATGCCGGGGGTGCAGAAGCCGCACTGCAAGCCGTGATGCTCACGAAACGCCTCCTGCATCGGGTGCAGCGGCGCACCATCGGCGGCAAGACCTTCGATGGTGGTGACATTGTGTCCGTCGGCCATTACGGCGAGCGTGGTGCACGACTTCACGGCCTTGCCGTCGAGATGGACGACACAGGCGCCGCATTGCGACGTGTCGCAGCCGACATGTGTGCCGGTCAGCTTGAGGTTCTCGCGCAGAAACTGCACCAGCAGCGTGCGAGGATCGACATTGGCCGCCACAGGGTTGCCGTTCACGATCAGCGAAATCTTGGCCATCGGCACTCTCTTGCTGGTTAGCTTATCGCCGGCCATCGCAGCATGCCGCATTGCACGGCATCAGCCAGCTTAAAATCGTTCCAAAGACATAATATGTGCCAAAGCGCCAATGGGCAACCTCAGCCGGCCAGAGTCGACGCAGGCGTGATATGCTAAAAACGCCCGTTAATTGCCACCTTTGACGGCCTCGGCAAAATTCGCGAAAAATTCATCGGCCAGCTTTTTCGCCGAGCCGTTGATCAGACGCTGACCGAGCTGCGCCAGCTTGCCGCCGATCTGGGCTTCGACATTATAGACAAGCAGCGTGCCGCCGTCCTTGTCCTGCAAATTGACCGTCGCGCCGCCCTTGGCAAATCCCGCAACTCCGCCCTCACCCTCGCCCGTGATCTTATAGCTGTTGGGCGGATCGAAGTCGCTGAGCGTCACGCGGCCCTTGAAGCGCGCCGACACCGGGCCGACCTTCATTTTGGCGACGGCCTGAAACTCGTTGTCGGACGTCTTGTCCAATTCTTCGCATCCCGGGATGCAGGATTTGAGCACGGCCGGATCGTTGAGCTTTTCCCAAACCACCTGACGGGGCGCCGGAAGTTGAACTTCGCCGGTCATTGTCATTGCCATGAGTATTGTCTCCCATTTGATCCGATGCGGCCCGGCCGCAGCTTCCACCAGTTAAGCCACCGCGCGGCCAAAGAAAAGGGGATCGCCGGATTGAAGATGATCCATATTCACGCCCGCAAAGACATTGGAATGGGACGATGAAAGGCGTTGGCAGGATTAGGCGCGTTGGCTAGGGTCGCGGCCCATGAGCACGTCCCTCCCGCCTTCGCTGGCGCCGCTCCTGTCCAGCCCCGCCATGCGCGCGGCCTGCGACGACACGGCACACCTGCAGCGCATGCTCGATTTCGAGAGCGCGCTGGCTAGGGCGGAAGCAGCAACCGGCGTGATCCCCGGGTCCGCCGTGGCCGCGATTGAAGCGGCCTGCCAGGCAGACCGATTCGACATTGCGGAGTTGGCGGAGGGCGTCGCGCGCGCCGGCAATCTTGCCATTCCGCTGGTCAAAGCCCTCACCGCAGAGGTCGCCAAATCCGATCCCGATGCGGCGCGCTATGTCCATTGGGGCGCGACCAGCCAGGACGTGATCGACACCGCGACCATGCTGGGCCTGCGCGCCGCGGTCGATACCTTGCTGCCGGATCTCGATCGCGCCATCGCCGGATTCGCCCAGCTCGCGCGCCAGCACCGTGACACGGCGATGGCGGCGCGGACATGGCTGCAGCACGCCCTGCCGATGCCATTCGGGTTGAAGCTTGCCGAATATGCCGCCGCCCTGCACCGCTCGCACCGGCGACTGAAGCGGCTGCGCGCGGATGACATCGTCTTGCAATTCGGCGGCGCGGCCGGAACGCTGGCGGCGCTTGGCGCCGACGGATTGAAGGTCGCCGAGCGACTGGCGAAAGAGCTGGATCTCCGGTTGCCGGATGCGCCATGGCACACCCATCGCGACCGCATCGCGGATGCCGCATCGGTGCTGGCGATTCTGGCGGGCACCTGCGGAAAAATCGCGCGCGATATCTCACTGATGATGCAGACCGACGTCGGCGAAGCTTTCGAGCCGGCCAGCGCCGGCCGTGGCGGCTCTTCGACCTTGCCGCACAAGCGCAATCCCGTCGCGTCAGCCTCCGCACTCGCTGCGGCGACCATGGCCCCCAATCTGGCGGCGACAATGTTTGCGGCCCAGGTGCAGGATCACGAACGCAGCGCCGGACCGTGGCATGCCGAATGGCCGACCTTGCCGACGCTGCAACTGGTCACCTCGGGGGCACTTGCCGCTATCGTCGACATTGCGGAGGGGTTGGAAGTCGACGCGACGCGGATGCGCGCCAATCTCGACAGTACGCATGGTCTTGTGATGGCCGAAGCGATTTCGATGGCTTTGGCCGAGAAGGTCGGAAAAAGCGAATCTCATCACATCGTCGAAGCTGCGTCACGCACGGCGATTAAGAGCAGAACGCACTTGCGCGACGTTCTGGCAAAGGATACCCGCGTGACGGCGCATCTGAGCGCCAGCGAACTGGAACGATTGTTCGAGCCGATGGCCTATCAGGGTGTTTCGCAAACGCTGATCGACCGGCTGCTCACCTCGATCGAGCAGCAATAAGAGACGGAGACTCCCATGCCGATGATCGATGCCGACGGCTGCCTGTTGAATGTATCCGTGGAAGGCCGCGACGGCGGGCCGACGCTGATGCTGTCGAACTCGCTCGGCACCACCATGCAGATGTGGGAGCCGCAAATGCCGGCGCTCACCAAGCTGTTTCGCGTGGTTCGCTACGACCGGCGCGGCCACGGCAAGTCCGGCCTCGGCACGACGCCCTACTCCATGGAGCGCTTCGGCAAGGACGTGCTCGCGATCCTCGACGATCTCAACATCGAGAAAACCCACTGGTGCGGGCTGTCGATGGGCGGCATGGTCGGACAATGGCTCGGCGCCAACGCCCCGAAGCGTTTCGACCGCATGATCCTGTCGAACACCGCCTGCTACTATCCGGACCCGACCAACTGGCACAACCGCATCAAGGCGGTGAAAGAAGGCGGCCTCGCATCGATCGCCGATGGCGTCATGACCGGATGGTTCTCCGCCGATTTCCGCGAGCGGGAGCCGCAGATCGTCGCACGCATGAAGGCAATGCTGCAGGCGACGCCGGTCGAGGGTTACCTCGCCTGCTGCGCAGCGCTCAGCACGCTCGACCAGCGCGAGTTGCTGCCGCGCATCAAGGCCAAGACGCTGGTGATCGCCGGCCGCAGCGATCCTGCCACACCGGTCGAGGCTGGAGAATTCATCCGCGGCCGTGTTCCCGGCGCCAGCATGACCATTCTCGATGCCGCGCATATCTCCAATATCGAGCAGCCGCACAATTTCACCGAAGCCGTGGTCGGTTTCCTGACCCAGCGCTAAAGGACCCACGATGGACGAAAGCGAGCGCCGCAACTCCGGCGATGCGAAGCGCCGAAAGGTTCTGGGCGACGCCTGGGTCGACAAGTCCGCCGCCAACAAAACGGCCTTCAACACGGACTTTCTCGATCTTATCACCCGCTATGCGTGGGGTGAGATCTGGACCCGGCCGCATTTCGACGAACGCACCCGCCGCGTGCTGGTGATCGGCACCATGATGGCGCTCGGACAATGGGACGAGTTCAGGATGCACGTGAGAGCCGCCCTCACCGAAGGCGGCTTCACACCGGATGACATCAAGGAAATCCTGTTGCAGCAGGCGATCTACTGCGGCGTGCCTGCTGCCAATCACGCAACCAAGGAAGCCGCCAGCGTGATTCAGGAGTTAGGGCTGAAGTGATGCCCAAGGTGCCGGGCATGCATTGCCTGCGCTGCTGACGACGACGCCTGCTGTTGCGGCATGTCGATCAGGAGAAGGATACCGGCGCCGATCAGCACCAGCGTTTCGCTGGCATGGAGGCGAAGCGCCTCGAATTCACCCAGCTGCGATGCCGCGATCAGGCTCGCCATACTGATGAGCGCACCGAACAGCAGCGCGAATCCGAGCGCCTCGTCGCAGCCCGCTTTTCTGCGCACCGATTCGCGCACGATCAGCACGAGAAAGACGAGGAAGAAGGCCGCCACGATCACCTTGCCGAGCGCCAGCAGCCACGCGAACCGCACCGTCTGAAGGACAGAGAAGCTCAGATGGTCGCTGATGAACATGCCCGGCGCGATATTCGCGCGGTCGTAAAGTCCGTGGACAGGAGAAATCCAGATTTTCATCGCAGCGATGGTCCACGCCGGAATGAAATAGGATGCCACCAAGGCACCGTTGAACGTGCTGAGCCGCCAGTCCGCTGTCCAGTTCTTTGTCCAGCCCTCGGGCATTTCGCGTCGCTCCCCGCTTCAGCCGCGCCACCGACCGGCGCGGCCACGACGTTTGCGAGGTAACTCTCCTCAAGTCAGAGCGGCAACGTCAACCATTTGTTTACCTTAACGGCGGGACCGAAAACGCCGGGTTATCCCCATCTCTCGACCCGGAACAGAAAAATCCCGCCTTGCGGCGGGATTTTCCGGCTGAACCATCCGAACCTGACTAGTGGCCGGCCTTCTGACCTGGCTTCTGGCTGCCTGGGTCCTGCTGCTGCTGACCCGGCTTCTGACCACCGCCCTGCTGCTGCTGACCAGGCTTCTGACCGGGCTGCTGGTTCTGCTGGCCGGGGCTCTGGTTCGGATTGTTCTGATTCTGGTTCGACATCTTGGACCTCCTGTTGAACGCGGGACCAACTGTCCGTCCTCGCCAAGGTTGCAACGGAACTCATTGCTCTTTGAGTTCCTCCGACACGATGATGTGTTGGCCATGGGCGCGGAACAAAACGCGTGCACTGCAAACGCGCTATACACAGGGCTCAACTTGCCGCGTCCCGCGCTGTTGCCGCTCCCGGTTCCCGCTGTTAAAAATTGTAGCAATGCAACGTCTTGGCTGCCGGAGCCTTCGACGTGACATTTCCAGATTTCTCAAGCGCGGCAGCCCATGGATTATTTCGCCCAGCAGCTCATCAACGGACTGGTGCTCGGCTCGATCTACGGCCTGATCGCGATCGGCTACACGATGGTCTACGGCATCGTCGGCATGATCAATTTCGCGCACGGCGACATCTTCATGATCGGCGGATTCATCGCGCTGATTTCCTTCCTGATTCTGGTCTCGATCGGGATGACCTTCGTTCCTGTGATCCTGCTGCTGGTGCTGCTGGTGGCGATGGCGATCACCGCGCTCTACGGCTGGACGGTGGAGCGGATCGCCTACCGGCCGCTGCGGCAATCGTTTCGCCTCGCGCCTATGCTGTCGGCGATCGGCATGTCTTTCGTGCTGTCGAACTATGCGCAGGTCGCGCAAGGCGCGCGCGTCAAGCCGGTGCCGCCGATCATCACCGGCGGATACACGCTGTTCGAGCAGGACGGCTTCGTGGTCCGGCTGTCCAACGTCCAGATCATCGTCGTCATCACGACGGTTGTTCTGCTGGCGATCTTCTCCTGGCTGGTCGCGCGCACCCGGCTCGGACGCGACATGCGCGCCTGCGAGCAGGACCAGACCATGGCGGCGCTGCTCGGCGTCGATGTCGATCGCACGATCTCGATGACCTTCGTGATCGGCGCCGCGCTCGCGGCCGTCGCCGGCATGATGTACCTGCTCTATTACGGCGTCGTCGATTTCTTCATGGGCTTTGTCGCCGGCATCAAGGCGTTCACCGCCGCCGTGCTGGGCGGCATCGGCTCGCTGCCCGGTGCGATGCTCGGCGGTCTCGCCATCGGCCTGATCGAGACATTCTGGTCGGCTTATTTCTCATCGGAATACAAGGACGTCGCCGCCTTCTCGATCCTGATCATCGTTCTCATCTTCCTTCCGACCGGCCTGCTCGGCCGTCCGGAAGTCGAAAAAGTCTGAGAGACCGGCGTGGCGCTCATCGATCGGCAACCCTCAGCACTCGCCGGCAACACGGCTCCAGCCCATGGCATCGCATTCATCCTGAAAAAATCCGCGATCAGCGCGCTGGTGGCGCTGGTGCTGTTCTCGCTGATGATCGGCATCCGCACCGAGGCCGGCGACGCAGGTGGACTGATCTACTGGACCCGATTCGGCAATCTCGCGGCCATGGTCGTCGCGGTTTTCGCAGGCAGCATCGTCGTCGAACTGCTGCGACAACGGCTGGCTCCGCGACGCGGCACGCCAGTCCTGTCAGCCGGTGCGCAGGCTGCGTTTTCCAGGATCGGCCGCTTCGCCGGCCCTGCGCTGCTGATCTTCGCACTCCTGATGCCAGTCATCTTTTACGACCAGCGCTACATTCTCGACCTCGGCATTCTGGTGCTGACTTACGTCATGCTCGGCTGGGGCCTGAACATCGTCGTCGGCCTCGCCGGGCTGCTCGATCTCGGCTATGTCGCATTCTACGCCGTCGGCGCTTATTCCTACGCGCTGCTGGCGACGACGTTCGGGCTCTCGTTCTGGATCTGCCTGCCGCTCGCCGGAATCCTCGCCGCCTTCTGGGGCATGATGCTGGGCTTTCCGGTGCTGAGGCTCAAAGGCGACTATCTCGCGATCGTCACGCTGGCATTCGGCGAAATCATCCGGCTGATCCTGCTCAACTGGCAGCATGTGACCGGTGGACCCAACGGCATCTCCAGCATCCCTCGCCCGTCGTTTTTCGGAATCCCGCTCACGCCCGCGGAAGACGGACTGGCGGCGCGGCTCGGCATCGAGTTCTCGCCCTCCCATCGCGTGATATTCCTGTTCTACCTGATCCTCGCGCTCGCGCTGCTGACCAACTGGGTCACCATCCGGCTGCGCCGCCTGCCGATCGGCCGCGCATGGGAAGCCCTGCGTGAGGACGAAGTCGCCTGCCGCTCGCTCGGCATCAACACCACCACAACCAAACTTACGGCGTTCGCCACCGGCGCGATGTTCGGCGGATTCGCAGGCGCCTTCTTCGCCACACGGCAAGGTTTCATCAGCCCCGAATCGTTTTCATTCCAGGAATCGGCGCTGGTGCTGGCCATCGTCGTTCTCGGCGGCATGGGTTCGCAGCTTGGCGTCGCGCTCGCGGCGGTGGCGATGATCGGCGGATTCGAACTGTTCCGCGGCTTCGAACAATTCCGCATGCTGGTGTTCGGCGCGGCGATGGTTTTCCTGATGATCTGGCGGCCACGCGGCCTGATCGGACATCGTGCGCCGTCGGTTTTTCTCGAGAAACCCACCGCGATTTCATCATCCATGGTCAAGGAAGGCCACGGATGACGGGAGAGAAAGTTTCCGACAACATCCTCGAGGTCGATCACCTGTCGATGCGCTTCGGCGGCATCGTCGCCGTCAACGATCTGTCGTTCACCGCCAGGCGCGGCGACATCACCGCGCTGATCGGTCCCAACGGTGCCGGCAAGACCACCGTCTTTAATTGCATCACCGGCTTCTACAAACCGACCACCGGCATGATGCGCATGATCCACGGCGACGGCAGCGTGTTCCTGCTCGAACGGCTGTTCGACTTCCGCATCTCCAAGCTCGCAAAAGTTGCGCGCACCTTTCAGAACATCCGTTTGTTCGCCGGCATGACCGCGCTGGAAAACCTGATGGTGGCCCAGCACAATCCGCTGATGCGGGCCTCTGGCTACACGTTCCTCGGCCTGATCGGTGCGCCGCGTTTCCGCGCCGCCGAGAACGCGGCGATCGAGCGCGCGCGCTACTGGCTCGAGCGCATCGGCCTGACCGCACGGGCCGACGATGCCGCCGGCAACCTGCCTTATGGCGACCAGCGGCGGCTGGAGATCGCCCGCGCGATGTGTTCCGAACCGGCACTGCTGTGTCTCGACGAACCCGCCGCCGGGCTCAACGCGCGCGAGGGCGAAGCGCTCAGCGAATTGCTGCGCATGATTCGCAAGGAACACGACACGTCGGTTCTCCTGATCGAACACGACATGTCGGTTGTGATGGAAATCTCCGACCGGATCGTCGTGCTCGACTACGGCGTCAAGATTTCCGAGGGCGCCCCGGAATACATCCGCGACGACCCCAAGGTGATCGCCGCTTATCTCGGCGCCGACGAGGAAGCCGCCGTCGCGGTGATGGAGGGCAACGCATGAGCGCGGCCGCCGCGACACCCCTCCTTGCCGTTCGCGGACTGCACGCGGCCTATGGCAATATCGAAGCGCTCAAGGGCGTCGATATCGAGATCGCGCCGGGCGAGATCGTGGCGCTGATCGGCGCCAACGGCGCCGGCAAATCGACGTTGATGATGTCGGTGTTCGGCAGGCCGCGCGCGGCGGCCGGCCGGATCGAGTTCGACGGCCAGGACATCACGCAGCTTCCGACCCATCACATCGCGCGGATGCGGATTGCGCAATCGCCGGAAGGCCGGCGAATTTTTCCGCGCATGAGCGTCGCCGAGAATCTGCGGATGGGCGCGGACGCCGCCAACGGCGGCAGCAGCGAGAGCGAGCGCAGTGCCGATCTCGATCGCGTCCTCACCCTGTTTCCACGCCTCAAGGAGCGCATGACCCAGCGCGGCGGCACATTATCCGGCGGTGAACAGCAAATGCTGGCGATCGGCCGCGCGTTGATGAGCCGTCCCCGCCTTCTGATGCTGGACGAGCCCTCGCTCGGCCTTGCTCCACTGATCACACGGCAGATCTTCGACGCGATCCGCACGCTCAACCGCAAGGACGGGCTGACCGTCCTGATCGTCGAGCAGAACGCGAACCATGCGCTCAAGCTCGCCCACCGCGGCTACGTCATGGTCAACGGCCTGATCACGCTGAGCGGCACCGGAACGGAACTGCTGGAACGGCCCGAAATCCGCGCGGCCTATCTCGAAGGCGGACGGCACTGATGGGCGCATACTACTCAAACGAATCCATCATTCAGGTGGCGCTGATCACGCTGGTCCTCGGCGGCGGCTGCGCGATCCTGACTGGTCGCGCCATCGCGCTGACCTGGCGCAGCATCTGGATCGCGGTCATCGCCATGATCCCGATGGGGATGGCAGTGCGCTTTATCCATTTCGCATTGTTCGATGAAACGCTTCTCGCACCGCAAACGTTTGTCATCGAGACAATCGTTCTGATCGTGATGTCATGCCTGTCGTTCCAGCGCACCCGCGCGCTCCAGATGGTCAGGCAATATTACTGGCTCTATCAGCCGCACGGCCCGCTGGGGTGGCGGCTGCGGCAAGATGTGCCAGCGCGGCCGTCACGAGGCTAAAAAAATGCCCATGACACCGGCGCCAAATCAGCCGACAATGCGTCGGGCTAGCTCCGTCCCGGCACCTTTCCGGCCGCCGGGCAATATCTGACAATTCCGGATCAGCGTGAGGAACACCTTATGAGAAAGAGTCACATCATCGGCCTGGCGCTCGGCGCATCCCTTGCCTTGTCGACTGCTGCATTCGCCCAGGACATCCCCGTCGCCGTTGCGGGACCGATGACGGGCGGAGAATCGGCTTTCGGCATCCAGATGAAAAATGGCGCGGAACTCGCGGTGGCCGATCTCAACGCGGCCGGCGGCGTGCTCGGCAAGAAGCTCGCCCTGCAGGTTGGCGACGATGCCTGCGATCCGAAGCAGGCCCGCTCGGTCGCCGAAAAGCTCGCCGGCGCGCATGTGCCGTTCGTCGCCGGACATTTCTGCTCGTCGTCCTCGATCCCCGCGTCGGAATCTTACGCCGAAAACAATATTCTCCAGATCACTCCGGCATCGACCAACCCGGTCTTCACCGAACGCAAGCTGTGGAACGTGCTGCGCATCTGCGGCCGTGACGATCAGCAGGGCGTGGTCGCCGCGCAATACATCCTGAAGACCTTCAAGGACAAGAACGTCGCGATCCTCAACGACAAGACGACTTACGGAAAGGGTCTTGCCGACGAAACCAAGAAGGCTCTGAACGCCGCTGGCTTCAAGGAGAAGCTGTTCGAATCCTACAACAAGGGCGACAAGGACTTTAACTCGATCGTCTCGCGCCTGAAGCGCGAGAACATCGATCTCGTCTATGTCGGCGGCTACCATCAGGAAGCCGGACTGATCCTGCGCCAGATGCGCGACCAGGGCCTCAAGACCGTTCTGATGGCCGGCGACGCCATGAACGCCAAGGAATTCGCTTCGATCACCGGCCCGGCCGCGGAAGGCACGCTGTTCACCTTCGGCCCCGATCCGCGCAACAAGCCGACTGCGAAAGCCATCGTCGAGAAGTTCAAGGCCAAGGGCATCGATCCGGAAGGCTACACGCTCTACACCTATGCCGCCTTCCAGATCTGGTCGCAGGCTGCCGCCAAGGTGAAGTCCACTGATCCGAAGAAGGTCATCGCCGCGATCAAGGACGGCTCGTGGGACACGGTTCTCGGCAACCTGTCGTTCGATGCCAAGGGCGACATCAAGCAGATCGACTACGTCGTCTATAAGTGGGACGCCAAGGGCAACTACGCCGAGATCAATCCCGGCAAGGGCTCGTAACTTCGTCATCCTCGATCTGAGGGTGCACCAGATTAACAACAGTCGTCATGGCCGGGCTTGTCCCGGCCATTTCGATTCAGGGAGCACGGTGCTCCCCTAAGCGAGATTCCCGGCATAAAGCCGGGCATGACGGGATTACGGTAATCTCCTCAGCCGAAATTCTGCAGCGCGGGGAATGTCTCCAGCAACCAGATGCTGAACGTCGAGACCATTCCGGTCAGAAAGCCAATGCCGACCAGAATCATCAGGACACCCATCGCGCGCTCGATGGTCGCGAGATGCCGTTTCATGCGGCTGAAAACGGACGAGAACCGCTCGATCATGAAGGCGGCAATCAAAAACGGAATCCCGAGCCCGGCGGAATAAACTGCCAGCAGGCCGGCGCCTTTCGCTACGGTTGCCTCGGAGGCTGCGACCGACAGGATCGCCGCCAGAATCGGCCCGATGCATGGCGTCCACCCGAACGCGAATGCCAGTCCCATCACGTAGGCGCCCCACATGCCGACCGGCTTCGGGATCGGCAGCCGCCCTTCCCGCATCAGGAAGCCGATGCGGGTCAGGCCGAGGAAATGCAGCCCCATGACGATGATGACGATACCTGCGACGATCGACAGTTCCGCCGACCATGCGCGGATCAGTCCGCCAATCAGGCTGGCACTGGCGCCGAGTGCGACGAACACCGTTGAAAAGCCGAACACGAACATCAGCGCCGACAGCATCACGGCGCGGCGCGACACGGACGGAGCCTCGTCGTTGGCGACGCGCTCGATCGTCGCACCGGTCAGATAGACGAGATAGGCGGGTACCAGCGGCAGCACGCAGGGCGACAAAAAGCTGACAAGGCCTGCGATGAGCGCGGCGGGGATCGAAACAGTCTCAATCATGACGCCAGATGCCCTGCCCCGGCACCGGAAAGCAAGGGCTGCGGCACGTGTTGACTTGTATTTGAACTCATCGTGATCGCGAGTTTCACGCGCCGATCATTGAAGATGAAGCGCGCCTGCTGCTCGTTGTTACGCTTTATCCCGCTTTTGCGCGGTACGCGCCTGTGCAATTATCGATGTAGAGGTATTTGCATGAAGAATCTTCTCACCGATATCGCTGGCGTTCGTGTCGGTCACGCCGACGATGCCGCAGTCGCCTCCGGTGTCACCGCAGTGGTGTTCGACCGCCCGGCTGTCGCGGCAATGGACGTGCGCGGCGGCGGACCGGGAATCCGCGAAGGCGCATTGCTCGATCTGGTCAACACGGTCGAGACGGTGGATGCCATCACGCTCTCCGGCGGTTCGGCTTTCGGCCTCGATGCCGGCGATGGCGTGCAGGCGTGGCTCGCCGAGCACGGACGTGGCTTTACCATCGGCGATGCCGTCATCCCGATCGTTCCCGGCGCGATTCTGTTCGACCTGCTCAACGGCGGCAACAAGAAGTGGGGCCGCTTCGCGCCGTTTCGCGATCTCGGTCATACCGCCGCGGCCGCGGCGAGCGAGACATTCGCGCTTGGCAGCATTGGTGCCGGTCTTGGCGCGACCACGGCGAATCTCAAGGGTGGTCTTGGTTCAGCATCGGCGCAGATGGAGAGCGGCATTCGCGTCGCAGCACTGGCCGCGGTCAATGCCGTCGGCAGCGTGACGGTTGGCGATGGTCCCTGGTTCTGGGCTGCTCCGTTCGAGCAGAACAAGGAGTTCGGCGGGCGCGGCCTGCCGGCGGAGTTTACGAAAGACATGCTCGCCGCACGCCTGAAAGGCGGCACTGCGGCCACTGCAATCGAAAACACCACGCTTGCAGTTGTCGTCACAGATGCGATCCTCACCAAGCCGCAGGCAAAGCGACTGGCTATGATCGCGCAAACCGGATTCGCGCGCGCGATTTATCCGGTTCACGCACCGCTCGACGGCGACGTCGTGTTCGCGGCCGCGACCTGCGAAAAATCCGTCGATCCGCTCTACGGCCTGACTGAACTCGGCATGGTTGCGGCCAACGTACTGGCGCGTGCCGTTGCGCGCGGCGTTTATGAGGCGCGTCCCTTGCCGTTCGCAGGCGCATTGCCGTCGTGGAAAGCCAAATTCGCCGAGTGAATTTTTTCTCTGCTGCGGCGATACGCAAAAGCACGTAGGCCGACGCGTATCCTGCTGCATCAAATTGCGAGAAACCCCGGCCGTTTAAGGTTAGCTTCGCATTTCGATTGCCGGATCGATTTTCGCGATCATTCTCCGCGTCGTGCGTAACCCCACGCACACAACAGTGGAAAAAGCGTCATGAAGAAAGTCTTGTGTCTGGCTGTCCTCGCAACCGCGCTCGCCGGCGCTCCGGCGTTTGCCAAAGGCAACCGCCTGAACCTGGGAGCGAACGTCCTCACCGGTAAGGGCGGCGTGGTTGGCCTGCTCAACGGCAAGGGCGCTCTCGTGGTCAATGCCGGCCTCACCACCGGCAAGCGCGGCGTGCTCGGTGTCCTGCTCGGGCGCGGCGGTGCGCTGGGCGGACTGCTCGGCGGTGGCGGCTGCGGCTGCCACTAACCCGAACCACTGATGGCCGCGGACGGGAGTCTCCCCTCCACTCCCGTCCGCACTATCCCTTACTCGCCAATACCGGCATCGCCCTGCTGTCCGTCTCGTCTTTCGCGAACGGTGAAAACTTCTTGGTGATCGACGAACTGATGATTGTCCCATCGGCCTTGTCGCCGGAGATCAGGGTGCCCTGCGCCCGAGTCAGATCGAGCCCCAGCGCATAACCGTTGCCGAGATCGTGCGACAGGCCGACGCCATAGGTCGCGGTCTGCGCCTTGAACGGCGAGTCGAGATACTTGGTGATTGCGTATCCGGCTGCAGCCGTCAGCGTCCATTTCGGGTCGACCTGCCACGCGACCTTGCCGGAATAGATTGTATCGATCGTGATCGGCGAAATCGGAAACGTCGTCTCTCCGGCGCTGCGGGCAGCTTTAAGATCGATCGTGAAAGGCGCGATGCGCCAGGTCAGGTTGGTATCGAACAGAACTTCGCGGACATTGGTGAAATCGACATCGTGCCACGTGCCGCGCAGATACGAGATCGCGCCGAACGCGGAGAAATCCGCCGAGCCATATTTCGCGAACAGAAACGGCTGCACACGCTCGTTGTCGCGCCGGTAGCCGAAATCGTCGAACTCCTCGAGATAGCGCCGCACCGACAGATTGACCGAGGCCCCGATCTCGAACTTGTCTTTCACGAAACTGACGCCAGGGATCACCGTTCCGCGCAGATATTGCTGCGGGTTCGGCAGGAAATCCTGAAAGATGACGTTGGTCTGGTTGAGCGACGACCGCGCCCCCTCGGCTGAGGCAAACAGCTTGAACGAGCCGACGCGGACTTCGCCCTTGGATGTCTGGATCAGATCCGACGAGCGCAGATTGTAGCTGTTGGTGTCGCCGATGGTCGTGGTTGAAGAGACGTTGGCGTTGTCATCGCCGAGCAATCCGCGCAACACCACCTTGCCCGACATGGATGGGACGACATCGGAATTTGAATACTGCGTGGTGCCGGCTTCGGCGACGACGCCGTAGCTGTAACCGTCCTGTTTTGTGCCTGCCGCCAGCGCGGCGTCGGTGCCGATGAAAGCGGTGCGGCCGGAGTTCGGGCCCGGCAAAAACTGCGGATTGGTATCGAAGCCGCCGCGAAGATGCACCGAGGCGACGAACTCGTCTTCCGCCATCGTGGCGCGCAGCCCGATCATTGTCAGGCAGACACAGACAAACACTCTCACCATTACGCAGCCTCCACGACATTTGCGTGGCTGCGATTACTTCGGAGCGTCGTTAGCGCGGAGTGAAGATAGGCCTGCGTTGCGTAGTGCTACGGAGGCGATGCGGACGGCGTTACCCGCAAAATCAGACGTTCAGCGACACCGCCCGCTTGGCGGCGGTCGACAGCCCGTTCGCCTGCATCTCGGTCAGTTGCTCGACGAGATTGTAGGAATGAGCCGCATTCGCCGCACGGTGATTGCGGAGCGCGGATGACATTTCCTTCAGCGTCACGGAGCCGTCGCTGTCGGCATCGAGCTTCGCGAACATATCGTCGGCCGCGGAGACGTTGGTGCCGCCGGCGCCGAGCTTGTCCTCGAACTCCGCCTTGCTGATCTTGCCGTCACCATTGCCGTCGATCAGCGACAGTAAATCCTTGAGGCTGTCGCTCGGGCTTGGCCGCGCCAAGGTCTGCGAGCCGTCCTGCGCCGCGAGCAACGCGTTGAACGTCGCCGGTGACAGATTCGGGGTGCCGCCGGACGCGGACAGCGGATTGAGCGACTCCGGGCCGTTGACCTTGAACGACGACCCGGACTTGACCCCGGTCGAGGCCGAACCCGACAGCTTGGAGCCCAGCGACGACAGCAGATCCAGCGCAGTGGATGCCGCCGCACCGGCCATCGCTCCCATGGCAAAATACATGGCCCAACTCCCTTGATCGCCGCGCAGGCACGGCCCCCATCCACGAAAGACGGAGCAAATCCCGTGCCGCATGGGAAATGCCCATAAACAAGGGTTTTGAGCCCGTACGCATGGCGCCCGGACGGCAAACCGTGCCGTAAACGGCAGAAACTGCCGGGCAAAACCGCTATATTCCCTGCGCAAAAGCCGATTTCCGGTTTTGCGCCCGGCCTGCCGCCGTGTTAGGCGAAGGCCGATCCCGAAACCGTTCCGGGCCGCCCTCGCAGACAGGCAAGAAACGCTGATGTCTCAACAGCTTGCACCGCGCCCTCTGATCATCGCGCCGTCGATTCTGGCGTCCGATTTCGCCAAACTCGGCGAGGAGGTCCGTGCGGTCGATCAGGCCGGAGCCGACTGGCTGCACCTCGACGTGATGGACGGCCATTTCGTTCCGAACATTTCCTACGGGCCCGATGTCATCAAGGCGATGCGTCCGCACTCGAAGAAGATCTTCGACGCCCACCTGATGATCGCGCCCTGCGATCCGTATCTCGAAGCCTTCGCCAAGGCCGGCTGCGACCACATCACGGTTCACGCCGAGGCGGGACCGCACCTGCACCGGTCGCTGCAGGCGATCCGCGCGCTCGGCAAGAAGGCCGGCGTCTCGCTCAATCCGGCGACGCCCGCGAGCGCCATCGAATACGTCATCGACATGGTCGATCTGGTGCTGGTGATGTCGGTCAATCCGGGCTTCGGCGGCCAGTCGTTCATTCCATCCGCCCTGGAGAAAATTTCACAGGTTCGCGCGATGTGCGCGGGCCGTCCGATCGATATCGAAGTCGACGGCGGCGTGACCGCGAACAATGCCGCGGAAATCGCCGCGGCCGGTGCGAACGCATTGGTTGCCGGTTCAGCCGTGTTCAAGGGCGGCACGCTGGAAAGCTACAAGGCAAACATCTCCGCCATCCGCAACGCCGCCGCCATGGCGCGCGGTGAAGCGATTTGATTTCCTCGTGGTGAGGAGCCGGGCAAAGCCCGGCGTCTCGAACCACGAGCGCAAGTTCTGAAATCGCTTTGGCCATTCGAGACGCGCTGCGCGCTCCTCAGGATGAAGCCAAAGCGGTAAGCACGATGAAAGGCATTCCATGATCCCCCGCTATTCCCGCCCCGAAATGGTGTCCATCTGGGAGCCGCAGACCCGGTTCCAGATCTGGTTCGAGATCGAGGCCCACGCCAGCGACGCGCTGGCGGAACTCGGCGTCATTCCGAAGGAAGCGGCGAAAACCATCTGGGCCAAAGCCAAGGGGGTCACCTTCAATGTCGAGCGCATCGACGAGATCGAGCGCGAGACCAAGCACGACGTCATCGCCTTCCTGACGCATCTTGCCGAAATCGTCGGCCCCGAGGCGCGCTTCGTCCATCAGGGCATGACGTCGTCCGACGTGCTCGACACCTGCCTCAACGTGCAGCTTTCGCGCGCCGCCGATATCCTGCTCGCCGATATCGACAAGGTGCTGGACGCGCTGAAGCGCCGCGCCTTCGAATACAAGATGACGCCGACCATCGGCCGCTCGCACGGCATCCACGCCGAGCCGGTAACTTTCGGCCTCAAGCTCGCCTACGCCTATGCCGAATTCACCCGCGCCCGCGCCCGCCTTGTTGCCGCGCGCAAGGAAATCGCGACCTGCGCCATCTCCGGTGCCGTCGGCACCTTCGCGCAGATCGATCCGCGCGTCGAAGCCCACGTCGCCAAGGCGATGGGCCTCGAAGTCGAACCGATCTCGACGCAGGTGATTCCGCGCGACCGCCACGCGATGTTCTTCGCCACCCTCGGCGTCATCGCATCGTCGGTCGAGCGCCTCGCCACCGAAATCCGCCACATGCAGCGCACCGAAGTGCTCGAGGCCGAGGAATTTTTCTCGGAAGGCCAGAAGGGCTCGTCGGCGATGCCGCACAAGCGCAATCCGGTGCTGACCGAGAACCTCACCGGCCTGTCGCGCATGGTGCGTGCTTACGTCACTCCGGCGATGGAAAACGTCGTGCTGTGGCACGAGCGCGATATCTCCCACTCCTCCGCCGAGCGCATGATGGCGCCGGACGCCACGGTGACGCTCGACTTCGCGCTGAACCGTCTGGCCGGTGTGATCGACAAGCTGCTGGTCTATCCGCAGAACATGCAGAAGAACCTCGACCGCCTCGGCGGCCTCGTTCATTCGCAGCGTCTGCTGATCGCGCTCACCCAGAAGGGCGCGTCGCGCGAGGACGCCTACAAGCTCGTTCAGCGCAACGCCATGCCGGTGTGGCGTGGCGAAGGCGACTTCCAGACGCTGCTGAAGAAGGACGCCGACGTAAGAAAGTATCTCACCGACGCGGAGATCGAGGAGCAGTTCGACCTCGGGTATCATCTCAAGCACGTCGACACGATCTTCAAGCGGGTGTTCGGAGCATCGTGAACTTCATGGGCGTCGTCACCGCCGTCAGCCTGCGCAAGGGCCACCACTTCAGCAAGACCAACAGCCTGAGCATCCGGCTGCTCAAGGGGCTCGGCGTCGACGGCGACGCGCATATGGGCGAGACGGTGAAGCACCGCTCGCGGGTGGCGAGGGATCCGACCCAGCCCAATTTGCGCCAGGTCCACCTCCTCCACGAGGAGCTGTTCGACGAGCTGCAGGCTAAGGACTTCATCGTCCGGCCTGGGGAGATGGGCGAGAACGTGACGACGCGCGGCGTCGATCTGCTCGGGCTGCCGACCGGAACACGGCTGAGTCTGGGCGACGCCGCTGTGGTGGAAATCACCGGCCTGCGCAATCCCTGCGTCCAGATCGACCGCTTCCAGAGGGGCCTGATGGCGGCCACGCTGGACCGGGACGCCGACGGCCATCTGATCCGCAAAGCCGGAATTATGAGTGTGGTTCTCACCGAAGGCGATGTTCGCCCCGGTGATGCCATCAAGATCGAGCTACCTGCGGAACCGCATCGGCCGCTCCAGCCGGTCTAGCATCACAACCGAATGGTAACCGCCGATCGGCTATCATGATGTCCGTGCCCCACGTTCCGACAATTCTGGTGTTCGATTCCGGCCTCGGCGGCCTCACGGTGTTCCGCGAGATCGTGAAGGCGCGGCCCGACGCGATCTATACCTACGTAGCCGACGACGCCTTTTTCCCTTACGGCCATCACACCGAGGGCGAGATCATCGCCCGTGTCGTGCCGCTGATCGGCGACCTGATCGCCCAACATGCGCCCGATCTGGTGGTGATCGCCTGCAACACGGCATCGACGCTGGTGATGGAGCATTTGCGCGCCGCCTATACCGTGCCCTTCGTCGGCACTGTGCCTGCGATCAAGCCGGCCTGCGCGATCTCGAAGACCAAGCGCGTTTCGGTGCTCGGCACCAAGGGCACCGTGAAACGCGAATACACCAAGACGCTGATCCGCGACTTCGCGCAGGGCTGCGACGTCACGCTGGTCGGTGCGGAAAACCTCGCCTCACTGGCCGAGGCAGCGTTGCGCGGCCAGAGCGTGAGCGACGCCAGCATCGCCGCCGAAATCGCACCATGCTTTCTCGATGGCGCAGCGCCAACCGACACGGTGGTGCTCGCCTGCACCCATTATCCTTTGCTGATGGAGCAATTGACCCGGCTCGCGCCGTGGCCGGTTGACTGGATCGATCCGGCACCCGCCATTGCGCGGCGGGTCACCGCATTGCTCGGTCCGGCCATCGACGCTCCCGCTCCTCCACCCGCCCGCATCGCCTTCACCTCGGGGCGGCAACCCGGCCCTGTGCTGGCACGGGGGCTCGAACCATTTTTTGGCTCAACTTTGCCCGCAGCCTGACGCGTTCGGCCGCTACGGTGACCGCCGCGTCTCAAAAAGACTGCCTGTGACGCGCGCTCGTGCTATATCGCTCCGCCGTATCGCGGAGCTTGCCAGCACGCAGAGGCAAGCCGGGGAAAGACTGTCGGGATGCGCGGGACTTACAAGAAAATATCGCTGCCGCGGCGGCTGATCGGCGATCTCATGCACGCGTCGATGGATGTCCCGCGCGTCTCGGTGCGGCGCACGCTGAATCTCGGCCCACTGGTTCAGGCCCGCGCGGCGCAGGTCCAGCGGCCGGGATGGTCTTCGATCATCGCGAAGGCGTTCGGCGTCGTCGCCCGCGACGATGCGTTGTTCCGCACGCTCTATGTGAAATGGCCGTGGCCGCATTTCTTTGAAGTCCACCGTAACGCCGCAATGATCGCGATCGTCCGCAACGATTTCGACGAACAGGCGGTCCACTTCCTGAAGGTCGGCGATCCCGAACAGTTGTCGCTGAACGACATCGACGAAGAGATCCGTCACGGCAAGGAAGCACCGTTGGACAAGATTCCCTCCCTCAGCAGGCTGATGCAGGTCTCGCGGCTGCCGCGGCCGTTGCGGCGCCTGATCTGGGCCTTCGCGCTCAATATCGGCCGACAACGCTCCAATCATGCCGGCACATTCGCGATTACATCGGTCGCGTCGCTGGGAATCGAAACCGTCACGGCGCTGTTTCCCGGCCCCTGCCTTATCAGTTACGGACTGGTCCGGTCCGATCACACGATGGAAATCATCTTTCACTGGGACCATCGCATCTATGACGGCGTCCCGGTCGCGAGCGCGCTCGACCGGATGGAAGAGGTCATGAACGGCGAGATCGCCGACGAGATCGCCGCCTTCGGCAAAATCAGGTCGATTGCC
Organism: Afipia sp. Root123D2; assembly: GCF_001425835.1. Taxonomy (GTDB): domain Bacteria; phylum Pseudomonadota; class Alphaproteobacteria; order Rhizobiales; family Xanthobacteraceae; genus Afipia. The sequence goes on along the minus strand of NZ_LMDP01000001.1, from coordinate 735,250 downwards.
TGAGCGGCGTCAAAGATATCCTTCCCGGCATTTTGCGCCGCTGATAGCCTGACATCGATCCGTTCCGCGAAGAGAACGGTTTTGGAGGATCGTCATGTTCAGGAAGGCATTGCTTTGCGCGTCTGTCGTCGCTTTCGCCAGCCTCAGTGTTGCGGCGGCCCAGCAACCGCCGGCGGGGATCAAGCGCACCCCATTGCAGAAAATCGACTTTCCGGAGGGCTACACCACCGTCACCGGCATCGCTGAAATCGGCCCCGGCGGCGCGGCCGGCCGGCACACCCACCCCGGCATCGAGACCGGCTATGTGCTGGAAGGTGAAGCCGAGCTCCTCATCGACGGCAAACCGCCCCTGCACCTGAAGGCCGGCGAGTCCTATTCGATCCCGGCCGGAGTCGTCCATGACGCCAAGGTCCATGGCGACAAGTCATTGAAAGTGCTTGGAATTTATATCGTCGACAAAACCAAGCCGCTGGCCTCGCCGGCCAAATAACGGCCCCTGCGGAAAACCGCGCCAAACCATCGATCTGTTTGACTTGGCGGCGGTTTCTCCCTAAAAACCCCCTGCTCGCGGGCCGTTTTCGGCCCGCGTTGCGTTTCGCGACCCGTGGTTTTCCTCGTCAAGCTTACGAGGCGGACCTGTCAGCACCGGGATTTCCCGCTGCACAGGAGGGCGCGTTTCCTCAAACCGTAACCTAGAAAGAGGACGCGATGACTAAGCGTAGTGAGGCGAAGTACAAGATTGATCGCCGTATGGGCCAGAACATCTGGGGCCGCCCGAAGAGCCCCGTCAACAAGCGCGAATACGGCCCCGGCCAGCACGGCCAGCGCCGCAAAGGCAAGCTCTCGGATTTCGGCACGCAGCTGCGCGCCAAGCAGAAGCTCAAGGGCTACTACGCCAACATTTCCGAACGCCAGTTCTATGCGGTGTATGTCGAAGCGACTCGCCTCAAGGGTGACTCGGGCGAAAACCTGATCGGCCTGCTCGAGCGCCGCCTCGACACCGTGGTCTATCGTGCCAAGTTCGTCTCGACCATGTTCGCGGCACGCCAGTTCATCAACCACGGCCACGTCAAGGTGAACGGCAAGCGCGTCAACATCGCGAGCTACAAGGTCAAGGTCGGCGACGTCGTCGAGATCAAGGAATCTTCGAAGCAGCTCACCTTCGTTCTCGAAGCCAATCAGCTCGGCGAGCGTGATGTGCCGGACTTCATCGAAGTCGATCACGGCAAGCAGGTCGCGAAGTTCACGCGCGTTCCGAGCCTGTCGGAAGTGCCGTTCCCGGTTCAGATGGAGCCGCACCTGATCATCGAATTCTATTCGCGCTGATCTCTTTCCGCGCGATACGGAACACCAAGGCCGCCCCACCGGGCGGCCTTTTTTCTTGGGTCGGAGAAAGGCGAGTCAGTTCTCGAACGCGTCATACACCAGCGCCTTGAACTCGCGCTGGATCCGGCCCCGCTCCGAGGGCGACTGGATCATCAGGACCGCGAACATGTCGTGCATGCGATCGATCCAGAAATAGGCGCCGCCCGCCCCGTCCCATTTCAGTTCGCCCAGCACGCCCGGATCGGCGCGCTCGCCCGGCTCGACCCGGATGCCGAACCCCAGGCCGAACCCGAAACCGTCGCCGGGAAAGTAATAGTCGCCACGCTTGATCGGACCGTCCGGCTCGATCTGGTTGGTCGTCATCGCTGACAGCGTCTCGGGCCGAAGATACCGTCGGCCGTCCAGCGTGCCGCCGCTCAGGATCATCTGGCAGAAGCGCGCGAAGTCGCCGACGGTCGACACCATGCCGCCACCGCCCGACTCCATTTTGGGGCGCTTCCGCGGGTTTCTGATCAAATCGATATTCAACCTTCTGTCCTGCGGAAGCGGTTCCGCGATCAAGTGATGCTTCGCCTGGTCCGGAACGTAAAATCCCGTATCAGACATGCCGAGCGGTTTAAGCAACCGTTCGCTCTCAAAAGCGTACAGTGTCTTTCCAGACGCGACCTCGATTACGCGGCCAAGCACATCTATCGCATAGCCATAGTCCCACACCGTTCCGGGCTGTTCCTTCAATGGCGCCAGCGCGATCTTCTCCGCAAGCTCAGCGTTGCTGATGTCCTGGGATATGAAATCCGCATTGCCATAAACCTTTCGAACAAGGCCCTCACCATAGAACCCGTAGGGAAACCCTGCGGAATGACGCATCAAGTCCTTGATCGTGATCGGCCGAGTCGCCCGTTCGAGCGTCAACACGCCATCGCCTTCAGGACTCTTGCTTTCGACGCCGACAAACATGGTGGCAAACGACGGAATGTATTTCGACAGCGGATCCTCGAGCTGCAATTTGCCGTCGTCGACCAGCATCATCGCCGCGACACTGGTGATCGGCTTGGTCATGGAATACATGCGAAAGATCGCCTGTGGCGTCATTCGCTCGCTCGAACGCGGATCGATCAAGCCGAATGCGCCCAGATAGACCGGCTTGCCTCCGCGCTGAACCAGGACGACAGCGCCCGGAATCTTTCTCTCGGCAACTTCATTCTTGAAGTAGGCGGTAATCCGTTCGAGCCGCTTTACCGACAACGGTGCATCCGGCGGCCATGTCCGCATACGGCCGCCGTCGCGCGCGTGGCTTCGTCCGGACACGACCGACGTGATCGCGGCAGAAACGGCCAGCCGAAGGACTGACCGCCGTGCCATTCGCAACCGCGCCGGGCGATGTATCAAGAGGGCCAAGCTCCGTCCGTGCGAGAGGTGAACCGCACGATCATTTTTCGAACGCGCCGTAGACGAGATTCTTGAGCGCTGAGCGAATTCGCCCGCGTTCCTTCACCGTCTGGGCCATGAACACCACGTACATGTCCTCTTTCGGGTCGATCCAGAACGTCGTGCCGCCGGCACCCGACCAGTTCATCTCGCCGACCGAACCTTCCATCGGACTGATCCCCGCATCGGTCCGCACCGCGAAACCAAGGCCAAATCCGAACCCGGGACCCGGCAGATAATACGGACCCGGCTTCACCCCGGAGCCCGGGCCGATGTGGTTCGATCCCATGTAGGCAATGGTTTTCGGGCTGAGATAGCGTTTGCCGTCAAGCGCCCCGCCGTTCGCCAGCATCTGCGCGAAGCGCGCGTAATCGCCGGCCGTGGAGACCATCCCCCCGCCGCCCGACTGCCATCTACGGGCGATCCGCGGGTCGTTCATTTCTGCATCGTTGCCGATCTTGCGATCGGTCGGGAACGGCTCGGCGATCAGATCCTGTTTGCTTTTATCGGTGACGTAAAAGCCGGTACTCTTCATGCCTAGCGGATCGAGGATGCGCTCCTTCTCGAATTCGTAAAGCGATTTTCCTGACACCACTTCAACTACGCGGCCGAGAATGTCGGTGGAGTGGCTATAATCCCAAGTCGTGCCGGGCTGATAGGCAAGCGGCAGTTTGGCAATGCGATCGGCGAATTCCGCGTTGTCGAAATCGCCGTTGAACACATGCGCATCGACATACAGCTTTTTCACCATGCCTTCGCCGAAGAACCCATAGGTAATCCCCGACGTGTGGCGCATCAGGTCCTGAACCGTCATCGGCCGCTTCGGCGCAACGAGTTCGAGCGTCAGACTGCCGTCCTCACGCTTGTGTTCGACGCCGACTTTGACGTCCTTGAACGCGGGAATGTATTTCGCGACCGGATCGTTCAGGGCAAGCTTGCCCTCCTCGACCAGCATCATCGCCGCCACCGAGGTGACCGGTTTCGACATCGAGTAAATCCGGAAGATCGAACTCGCCGTCATCGGCGCCTTGGTGGCGGGATCGCGAACACCGAAGGTTTCGTAATAGGCGACCTTGCCGTGGCGCTTGATCAACATCACCGCGCCGGGAATTTTGTTATCAGCGATCTCGTTCTTGATGTAGGCGCTGATGCGGGCAAGCCCTGCCTGCGAAAAACCCGCCTCAGCGGGGCGGGTTTGAACGACACTATCGGCGCGCGCATGACCCGCGGCAAGGAAGGCCAGCGCGACGGCAGCCGGCGCGACAAGGCTACGCAACATGAGCATAAACACCTCCCGATGTCCGGTGTTTGCAGTCCGGACTTGAGAGGAAGTGTATCGGCCGCCTGCCGCAAGGCAAGACGACGGCCACCGCATGGGGGCCGCTATTTCTTCAGTTCGACCTTGGTCAATTTGCCGGTCTTGGGATCGATATGAAGCTCGTAGACCTTGCCGTCCTTGGTCGCGTCAGCTTCCCAATGTCCATCGTCAGCCTCAAGTTCGGTGACGGCGGAATATCCTTCGTTGTTGAGGATCTTGAGGACGGCATCCGCACTCATCCAGTCAGGACCGGGTTGGTCCGAAACAGCGACGCCTGCTGACAGCGCAATCAGCGCTGTTCCGAATATCGCGGCTTTCATCATGACCTGACCTCCTGTGCGTCACCAATGCTTTGGCGACGCACACGTTCCTTGCAAAACGGAGGCAGGTCCGGCGACCGATCAGCCCGCAGGCTGATGAACCACGACGCCCTTGTCGGCGAGCAACTGCTGCAATTCACCAGCCTGGAACATCTCGCGGATGATGTCGCAACCACCGACGAATTCGCCCTTGACGTAAAGCTGGGGAATGGTCGGCCAGTTCGAGTAGATCTTGATGCCGTCGCGCAGCTCGGACGATTCGAGAACGTTCAGGCCTTTGTAGGCGACGCCGACATGGTCGAGAATCTGAACCACCTGGCCCGAGAAACCACACTGCGGAAACTGCGGGGTTCCCTTCATGAAGAGGACCACGTCGTTCGACTTCACTTCGGAATCGATAAATTGCTCGATGCTCATTGTCTGTCCTTTTGGGAGCCTTCCGTGAGGCTCATCCAGCTTGCCGCGCGGCCGCGCAATACGACGTGACCTGCCGCTTCATCATATATGTAGCCTGAAATCCTTCTGCATCCCAATAAAATTGACGTGCAGGCCATGCTTTAGGCCAATTTCAGCGACCCGCGCGGTAACATTCGGCAGTCTCGCCGCGTATCAAATCAGATGCGATTGCATCTTTTTTTCTGGACATCAGCCCCTATCTAGGGGGACCTTTCTTCTTCGGAACCGATCCGCAGGAGTATCGTTCTCTCCCAAACCGGAGATTTTCGTGACAAAAGCAGCAGATATACCGGCCGCGAGCGTCGAGAGATCCAACTCCCCGTCCGCCAAATCGCTGACCGGCCTTGCTGACAGTCTGCTCGATGCTTATCGGCGCGTCCGCGACGAGACCGAGCATCGCGCCGCGCCATTGTCACCCGAGGATCAGCTTGTTCAGTCGATGCCCGACGCCAGCCCGGCCAAGTGGCACCGCGCCCATACCACGTGGTTTTTCGAGCAGTTTCTGCTCGGCAAGTATGTCCCCGGCTACAAGCCTTACCATCCGGACTACGCCTATCTGTTCAATTCCTATTACGTCAGTGCCGGCCCGCGCCACGCCCGCGCCCAACGTGGCCACCTGACCCGGCCCGGCGCGGAAGCGGTGACCGCCTATCGCAAGCATGTCGATGCCGCGATGGCGAAATTTCTCGGCTCGGCCAGTACCGAGACGTTGCGCGACGTCGCCCCGCTGATGGAGGTCGGCCTCAATCACGAGCAGCAGCACCAGGAACTGATGCTGACCGACATTCTTCATGCCTTCGCGCAGAATCCCATTCCACCCGCCTACGATCCGGATTGGAAATTTCCGGCCTCGCGTCGAGAGGGCGATGATTGGGTGACGCTGACCGAAGGCATTCACACCGTCGGCCACCCGAACGAAACCTTCCACTTCGACAACGAGAAACCCGCGCACCGCGCCCTCGTCGGCCCGGTGAAGCTCGCGCGCAACCTCATCACCAATCGGGAATGGCTCGCCTTCATGCAGGACGGCGGCTATCGCACCGCGACGTTATGGCTGATGGATGGATTCGCCGCCGTCGAGAGAGAGGAATGGGATGCGCCCGGCCATTGGCGCAAGATCGACGGCGCCTGGCAGATCATGACGCTCGGCGGATTACAACCCGTCGATCCCGACGCGCCGGTGTCCCATGTCAGCTACTACGAGGCCGATGCGTTCGCGCGCTGGAGCGGCAAGCATCTGCCGACCGAGATGGAGTGGGAAGTGGCGGCGCGCGCCGGACATCTGAACGACGCCTTCGGCATCGTCTGGCAATGGACGCGCAGCGCCTACTCGCCGTACCCCGGCTATCGCGCTATCGAAGGCGCGCTCGGAGAATACAACGGCAAGTTCATGGTCAATCAGCTTGTGCTGCGTGGCTCGTCGCTGGCAACACCCGCCGGTCATAGCCGTGTCACCTATCGTAACTTCTTCTATCCGCATCATCGCTGGCAATTCACCGGTTTGCGGCTTGCCGACTATTCCACATCAACCTGAACGGACGACCTGGGTCCGGACGCAACGCGCACGACGATTTCCTTTAGAACCGCTCGCGATTCGATCTTTGTGCGACAGGAGACTTCAATGAACGTTCACGTATCCGCGCTGGCCAAGAACGGCACCCGCGATCCGAAAGACAGCGTGTTCGCGCGCGACGTCATCGACGGGTTGGCACGTCAGCCCAAGCAGCTGCCGCCAAAATACTTTTACGATGAAACAGGCTCGGAGCTGTTCGAGCAGATCACGGTGTTGCCTGAATATTATCCGACCCGCACCGAGCTTGGCATCCTGAGCGATCGTGGCGCCGACATCGCGGCGATCATTCCGAAGGGCGCGGCACTGGTGGAATTCGGCGCCGGCGCCACCACCAAGGTTCGCCTGCTGCTCGATCGCTGCGCGTTCGACGCCTATGTGCCGGTTGATATTTCCGGCGCATTCCTGAACGGCCAGGCCGACGCGCTGCGCAAGGACTTTCCGCACCTCGCCGTTCATCCGGTCGTTGCCGATTTCACGACGCCGTTCGCATTGCCCGGCGCCGTCAAGGCGATGCCGAAGGTCGGATTCTTCCCCGGCTCGACACTCGGCAATTTCGAACCGCATGAGGCCAGCGCGTTCCTGCGTAGCGCCCGCGCGATCCTCGGCGACGGCGCGACCATGATCGTCGGCGTCGACCTCGAGAAGGACGAACGCCTCCTGCACGATGCCTACAACGACGCCGCCGGCATCACCGGCCGTTTCAACAAAAATGTACTGGTGCGCATCAACCGCGAACTCGGCGGCGATTTCGATCTGTCGGGATTCGCCCATCGCGCGATCTACAATCGCGAGCGCCACCGCATCGAGATGCACCTCGTCAGCCTCAAGGCGCAGACCGTGCGTATCTTCGGGCAGGACATGTCATTCCGCGCCGGCGAAACGATCCACACCGAGTCGAGCTACAAGTACAGCGTCGAGCGCTTTCAGGCTTTGGCCCGAGGAGCCGGCTGGACGCCGCGCGCCAGCTGGACCGACGACAACGGCATGTTCTCGGTTCATGCGGTGGTGGCGTCGGATTGAACCGGCGGGCCCGATCGCAGCGAGATCGCTTCCCACGCCGCGACACCCAGCAGGATCGCCGTCGTCACCGATGACAGCACGAGCGGCGACAGCAGATGCGCGAACGACATCAGGACCACCAGTGCCCCGATGCCCACGAGATGGGAGAGCTGCAGGCGGCCGTGGATGCTGCGCTTGAACAGGATCACGCCTGCCAGATAGAGCAACGGACCGCCGCCGATGGTCAGCACCTACTTCATCCCGGAGTGTCCGTCGGGATGCGCCAGCAGCATCTCGTCCCCCACCGCAGACACCACGATGCCGGCGACGATCGGCAAGTGAAGGTAAGTGTAGGCGAGCCGCGCGAGACGGCCAGTATCCTGAACATTTGAAATATGTTCCGCGCCTGCTTCGGCACCGATGTGAAAATAGATCCACCACATCGCGATGCTGCCGAGCAGCGCCACAAGAAAGGCCGCGATCGCAGGTGCCGACCATGCGGCTTCTGCGAACGTCGCGCCCGTCACCACGATCGATTCGCCGAGCGCGATGATGATGAACAGCGCGGAGCGCTCGGCCATGTGCCCGCCCTCGACCACCCAGTCATGGGTCGAGGATGCGCCTAATCCCGGTGTCCGAAATCGCGTCGCGGGCCCGGCATATTCGATCGCCAGTGCGATCAGCCACAGGAAAAGCCGCATCTGCGGATCAGCCAGACCGCCGGCAATCCAGAACACCGCGCTGACGGACAGCCAGAACGTAATCCGCGCGAGATTTTTGCGATGAGCAACTTCCGATTTCGGCACTGCCCATAGAAAGAAGAGAGAGCGGCCGACCTGCATCGCGGCGAACGCCAGCGCAAAGGCGAGGCCGCGGCTCTCGAATGCTTTCGGGATCGAGGTGGATAGCACCAGCCCGGCGATCATCAGCACGAACAGCATCACGCGCACCGGCGTGCGCTCCGGGTCCAGCCAGTTGGTGATCCATGAGGTGAAGACCCAGACCCACCACACCGCGAACATCAGGATCGTGGTCTGAAGCACGCCGAGCGGCGTGAAATGGGCAAGCAGGGTATGGGAAATCTGGGTGATCGCGAACACGAAGACCAGGTCGAAGAACAGTTCGACATAGGTGACGCGATGATGGCCGTCGGGGCTGCTCGGCCGCAGCAGGGTTTCGCCGTTTTCCGACCGCGACATCAGCGCCCCCGATGGTAGCCGATCAGGCGTCCGGCACCCCGGTCTGGAGCGCGAGCGCATGCAGGATGCCGCCCATCTGTCCCTTCAGGGACTGATAGACGATCTGGTGCTGCTGAACCCGCGATTTGCCGCGAAACGATTCCGAGATCACCGTCGCCGCGTAGTGGTCACCGTCACCGGCAAGGTCGCGAATCGTCACGGTTGCATCGGGAATCGCAGCCTTGATCATGGTTTCGATATCCCGCGCGTCCATCGGCATTCCAAGGTCTCCCGTCTCGGGCCACCGGCCCTTCCATCATACCAGATATGCCCAATTCTAGCGCCGACAAGCAGCGGGGTCACGCGGGCAATCGTCGCAATCGTTCCTATATCGCGAACACCCACAGGAGACTGCCGGAGCCCGTTATGAAAATTCCCGGACCGGACCATCCCATCACCATCGCGCCCAACCCGAAGCGGGTCCGCGTCACCGCCGGCGGCAAGGTCGTCGCCGACACCACCGGAGCACTGACCCTCCGGGAAGCCTCCTACCCCCCGGTCCAGTACATTCCCCGGGCCGATGTCGACATGGCGCTGCTGTCAGCCACCGACCGCCGGACCCATTGCCCGTACAAGGGCGACGCCGGCTATTTCACCATCAAGACCCACGGCAAGATGCTCGATAACGCGATCTGGACCTATGAGGCCCCCTATGACGCGGTGAAGGAAATCGCCGGGCACTTGGCATTCTATCCCGACAGGGTCACGATCGAGGAACTGCCCGCCTGATTGCGACGAATCTTCGGTGCTGGTATCGGGAATCATGTCCGAGAGAAACGTTGCCCTCGACCGCGCCCGCACCGCGCTCACCGTTCTGGTGGTCATCCATCACGCGGTGATCCCGTACACCTATTACGGCTACGCCGACAAAAACAGGTGGGTCGGCTTCGACGGCATTATCCTGGCAACGGACAGCTTCTTCATGGCGCTGTTCTTTTTTCTATCGGGACTGTTCACCTGGCCGAGCCTGCGACGCAAGAGCACCGCAAGTTTCCTGCATGACCGGCTGTTGCGTCTCGGCCTGCCGTTCGCGATCGCTGCGCTGACGCTGATGCCGCTCGCCTACTATGCGCTCCAGCCGCGCGACGCGAATATCGGCTTTGCCGCCTATTGGTGGAAGACGGTCACGGTCGGCCCGTGGCCAAGCGGGCCGATCTGGTTCGTCTGGGTGCTGCTGGCGTTCGACACCTGCGCCGCGCTGCTGTATCGCGTCGCCCCGAACTGTCTGGAGCCGATCAACCGATTGGCCCAGCGCGCATACAGCAACCCCGCGCTGTTTTTCGCATTCTTCCTCGGTGTCACCACCCTCGCCTATGTGCCGATGCGCTTGCACTACGGCACCACCTACTGGTTCGAGTTCGGCGGCCCGCTGGTGGTCCAGGCCAGCCGCGTGCTGCTGTACGCCTGTTATTTCGCCATCGGCGTCGGCGTCGGCCTCGCTGCCTTGGACAAGGGTTTATTGTCCGGCGAAGGGCAACTCGCGAAACGCTGGGGCCGGTGGGCGCTCGTCACACTCGTCGCCTACAGTTTTCTGGTGATGCTGATCGTTTACAAGCGCGGCATCGCGCTTGATCCCGATCATCTGCCCGAGTGGTATGAGGTTGCCTACAGCTTCGCGCTCCCGCTGTTCAGCGCAGCGATCACCTTCAGCTTCCTCGCCTTCTATTTGCACTTCGACAAACCGGGCACCGGATTCCTCGACGCCATGCACGAGGCCGCCTACGGGATCTTCCTCATTCACTACGTGCCAGTTCTGTGGATGCAGTACTGGTTGCGCGACATCGACCTGCCGGCCGGCGTCAAGGCCGCCAGCCTGTTCGTGGTCGGGCTGTTCGCGAGTTGGGCAGTGACCGCGGTGCTGCTGCGGATTCCCGGCGCGCGTCGCGTGTTATAAGCCACAACGCTTGGGGCGAAGCGAAAGCTCTAGGCCTTGCCTGCCATGTAATCCGGCAGCCAGCCCTCGAAGCCCTTGCGCAGCGCCTCGATCGACACCGCTTTCTCGCCCGCGATCGCAACTGCGTCGCCGCCCGTGGTGCCGATGCGAACGCACGGCACCCCGACGGCATGGGTCTTCATCAGCAACGCATGCGCGTCGGATTCGGGCACGGTGACGATGTAGCGCGCCTGATCTTCGCCGAACCACCACGCATGGGGCACGAGGCTTTCCGGCCCCGCATCGAGCTTTGCACCGATGCTGCCGGCCATCGCCATTTCCGCCAGCGCGACAAGCAAGCCGCCATCCGACAGATCGTGGACCGCAGTCGCGGTGCCGCCATGGATCATGCCGCGCACCGCGTCGCCATTGCGCTTTTCAATCGCGAGATCGACCGGAGGCGGCGCGCCCTCTTCGCGGCCGCAGATGTCGCGCAGATAAACCGACTGGCCGAGCCAGCCCTGGGTGTCGCCGATCAGCAGGATCGCCTCGCCTTCGGCCTTGAAAGCGAGCGTCGCCGATTTGGTGAAATCCTCGAGCAGCCCGACGCCGCCGATCGACGGCGTCGGCAGGATGCCGCGGCCGTTGGTTTCGTTGTAGAGCGAGACGTTACCGGACACGACCGGGAAGTCGAGCGTGCGGCAGGCTTCCGCAATGCCCTTCAGACAACCGACGAACTGGCCCATGATCTCGGGCCGTTCGGGATTGCCGAAATTCAGATTGTCGGTGATCGCGAGCGGACGCCCGCCGACCGCGGTAATGTTGCGCCACGCTTCGGCGACCGCCTGCTTGCCGCCCTCGAACGGATCGGCCTCGCAATAGCGCGGCGTCACGTCGACGGTCAGCGCAAGGCCCTTCGGCCCGTCCTGCACGCGCACCACCGCGGCATCGCCGCCGGGGCGCTGCACGGTGTTGCCGCCGATGACATGATCGTACTGTTCCCACACCCAGCGCTTCGAGCACAGTTCGGGTGTTGCGATCAGCTTCTCCAATGCCGCCACGATGCCGAGCGGCGGCTTGACGTCCTGCGCGCGGATCGTCGGCAGTTGCGGCGACGGCACGTGCGGCCGGTCATACAGAGGCGCCTCTGACTCCAGCTCCTTGATCGGCAGGTCCGCCATCACATCGCCGCCATGCTTGACGACGAAGCGCTGCGACGGCGTGGTGTAACCGACGATGGCGAAGTCGAGGCCCCACTTCTTGAAGATCGCCTCGGCCTGCTTTTCCTTCTCGGGCTTGAGCACCATGAGCATCCGCTCCTGGCTTTCCGAGAGCATCATCTCATAGGCGCTCATGCCGGTTTCGCGCGTCGGCACCGAATCGAGATCAAGATCGACGCCGAGATCGCCCTTGGCGCCCATCTCGACGGCGGAGCATGTCAGGCCCGCCGCGCCCATGTCCTGAATCGCGATCACGCAATCCGCTTCCATGATTTCGAGGCAGGCCTCCAGCAGCAGCTTTTCCGCGAACGGGTCGCCGACCTGCACGGTCGGACGCTTCTCCGCACTGTCGTCATCGAATTCGGCGGACGCCATGGTTGCGCCGTGGATGCCGTCGCGGCCGGTCTTGGAGCCGAGATAGACGATCGGCATGTTCACGCCGGACGCCGCCGCATAGAAAATCTTGTCCGCTTCGGCGAGACCCACCGCCATCGCATTGACGAGGATGTTGCCGTCATAGCGGGTGTGGAAGCGCATCTGGCCGCCCACCGTCGGCACACCGAACGAATTGCCGTAACCGCCGATTCCCGCGACGACACCGGACACCAGATGACGCGTGCGCGGATGCTCCGGCGCGCCGAATGAGATCGCGTTGAGACAAGCGATGGGGCGCGCGCCCATGGTGAATACGTCGCGCAGGATACCGCCGACGCCGGTGGTCGCGCCCTGATACGGCTCGATGTAGCTCGGGTGGTTGTGGCTCTCCATCTTGAAGACCACCGCCAGCCCGTCGCCGATGTCGATGACGCCGGCGTTTTCGCCCGGCCCCTGGATCACCCACGGCGCCTTGGTCGGCAGGCCGCGCAGATGCAGGCGCGAGGATTTGTACGAGCAGTGCTCGTTCCACATCGCCGAAAAGATCCCAAGCTCGGTAAAGCTCGGCGTGCGCCCGATCAGCTTGAGGATGCGCTCATACTCGTCCGGCTTGAGGCCGTGGCCGGCGATCAGTTCGGGCGTGATCTGGGGTTCATTTCGCATCGTGGACCTGGGTGCGGGTTAAACCCCTTCTTAGGGGCACCAAAGAGGTGAGAAAAGGGCTTTTTCCGAGTGTTTTCAACAATCCCCCGGTTTGCGGGATATCCCGCCAAGGCGGGATTTGCGCGCTGCACCAGGATCGGATTTAACAGCACGCAATACCTCCTCGAACAAGGGCCGAAGCGCTTGGACGACCAGACCAAAACACCTTTCACCCGCCGCCCCGACCTGCTGGTCGCCACCGAGGGCGAATTCGCCGGCTGGCGGACCTGGAGCCGCGACACTTTCGAATCCCACAACGGGCCGTTCTGGCACAAGATCGAGGACGACGGCCGGGTCCGCTGCGCATTCCGCGCCGAGACCAAACATCTCAACGGCCTGAAGCACGTCCACGGCGGCTGCTACATGACGTTCGCGGATTATTGCCTGTTCGCATTCGCCTCGCCTGTCCTGCAGGGTCCGGCCGTGACCGTGACGTTTGCCAGCGAATTCCTCAACGCCGCCTATGAAGGCGAACTCGTTGAGGCCGAAGGTGAAGTCACCCGCGCCGGCGGTTCGCTGATTTTCGTGCGCGGACTTCTCAAGAGCGGCGAACGGCCGCTGTTCTCGTTCTCGGGGACGATCAAGCGGGTGAAGCGAAAGACGTAAGAGTTACGCCGCGTTTTTCAGATGATCGACGAGGCCTGCGAACAGGCCGCGGCCGTCGGTGCAACCCATGATCTCTTCGACGTGATTTTCCGGGTGCGGCATCATGCCGAGCACATTGCCCTTGTCGCTGACGATCCCGGCGATCGCCGCCGCCGCGCCGTTGATGTTGTGGGTGTCGCCGACTTCGCCGGTCGGCGAGCAATAACGATAGAGCACGCGGCCTTCGCCTTCGAGACGGCGGATCGTGTCTTCGTCGGCGGCGTAGTTGCCCTCACCGTGCGCCACCGGCACGCGGATCACCTGACCGGCGTTGTAGCCGCGGGTAAACGGTGTATCGGAGCGTTCGACGCGCAGATGCACATCGTGACAGATGAATTTCAGCCGCGCGTTGCGCATCAGCACGCCGGGCAACAGGCCCGACTCGCACAGGATCTGGAAGCCGTTGCAGACACCGAGAACGAGGCCGCCGGCGGCGGCGTGGGCGCGCACCGCGTCCATCACCGGCGAGCGTGCGGCAATCGCGCCGCAGCGCAGATAGTCGCCATAGGAAAAACCGCCCGGCACCACCACCAGATCGGTGCCCTTCGGCAGCGCTGTTTCCGCGTGCCACACCATCGCAGCCTCGTTGCCGGAGGCAAGCTTGAGTGCCCGCGCCATGTCGCGTTCGCGATTGATGCCGGGGAAAACGAGGACGGCTGATTTCATTGGTCGCTTAGCCCAAAACCTCGACGCGATAGTTCTCGATCACCGTATTGGCCAGTAGCTTGTCGGCGGCGGCTTTCAACGCCGCCTCCGCCTTGGCCTTGTCGGTGGTGCCGAGTTCGATGTCGAACACCTTGCCCTGCCGCACGCTGGCGATGCCATCGACGCCGAGCGATTTCAGAGCGCCTTCGATGGCCTTGCCCTGCGGATCGAGAATGCCGTTCTTCAGTGTGACGGTGACGCGAGCTTTCATCGGAGATCAGCTCTTCACCAGCACCGGGCCGGAGCCTGCCGGACGTTCATTCTCGATCAGGATGCCGAGACGCTTGGCGACTTCGGTATAGGCCTCGAGCAGGCCACCGAGATCGCGGCGGAAACGGTCCTTGTCGAGTTTCTCGTTCGACTTGATGTCCCACAGCCGGCACGAATCCGGCGAGATTTCGTCGGCGACGATGATCCGCATCATCTCGTTCTCGAACAGGCGGCCGCACTCCATCTTGAAATCGACCAGACGAATGCCGATGCCGAGGAACAGCCCGCTGAGGAAGTCGTTGACGCGAATGGCGAGCGCCATGATGTCGTCGATTTCCTGCGGCGTCGCCCAGCCGAAAGCGGTGATGTGTTCTTCGGACACCATCGGATCGCCGAGCTGATCGTTCTTGTAATAGAATTCGATGATCGAGCGCGGCAGCTGCGTGCCTTCCTCGATGCCGAGGCGCTGCGACAGCGAACCCGCGGCGACGTTCCGCACCACGACTTCGAGCGGCACAATCTCAACCTCGCGGATCAACTGCTCGCGCATGTTGAGCCGCTTGATGAAATGCGTCGGCACGCCGATGTCGTTCAGGTGCTGGAAGACGTATTCCGAAATCCGGTTATTGAGGACGCCTTTGCCCTCGATCACCTGATGTTTCTTGGCATTGAACGCGGTGGCGTCATCCTTGAAATGTTGAATCAAGGTTCCCGGCTCCGGTCCTTCATACAGGACCTTGGCCTTGCCTTCGTAAATGCGACGCCGACGGCTCATAGGGATGTACCGTGTGTTGTTGAAATCCATGAGATGGGTGTGCTCCGAATGGTTACGCGACTCACGGCGGAGCTGCCGCAAAGCCCAGAATCGCGAAACAAACCGCGAACCGGACCCAGCCGCAACGTAACCCATTGATCTCCCCGATACAACGCAAGGAGACGTGTTTTACCGCCCTGTTTGGCCATCAATCCTGCGACCTTTCGGACGTTGCCCGGCCGCGTTCGAAACCTATATGCAGGGATCACCGCTGCCGGTCCGAGCGCAGCCAATTCACCTTACGGAACAGATATATGTCCAGCTTCGACAAACGCCAGGAAGATTTCGAGAAGAAGTTCGCGCTCGATGAGGAGCAGAAATTCAAGGCGCTCGCCCGCCGGAACAAGCTGCTCGGATTGTGGGCCGCCGAGAAGCTGGGCAAAAGCAGCGACGATGCCGCCGCCTATGCCAAGGACGTGGTAGCGGCGGATTTCGAGGAATCGGGTGACGACGATGTCCTGCGCAAGGTCGCCAAGGACCTCGACGGCAAGGCCAGTGAGGCCGAGATCCGCAAGAAAATGGATGAACTGCTCGCCGTCGCCGCCGTGCAGGTGAAGGCCGGAACCTGACCGCAAGCGACCTGGCGCCGTGGGCGGTCAACCGCCCGCGACGCCTTTCGCGCTACGCGGAGGCGGACGGCGCTCCGTTTTCGATCAGATCCAGAGCCGCGGCGAGATCGCGCTCGATCTGGTCTGTCGACAGTGCGACGACGCAATAACCGCGCTCCGCCAGCCAGTTGCTGCGCACGGCGCGGTCCTTGCGCACGACATCGTTCTCCCCGGGATTGACGATCTCGATCGCGACCCGCTTCGAGAACGACACGAAATCCGGGATATGCCGCCCCACCGGGGTCTGACGCTTGAACTGTGCCGCGAAGCGCCGGTCAGTGGTCAGCGCCTGCCACAACAGGCGTTCGGCGTCGGTCGGATTCCGCCGCAGCAGCCGCGCCAATCCCCGCACCGTGCCGCTTTCCGACGGTGCCCGCCCCTCGCTGTGTTCCGCGAGCAGCGCGCGCAGCCGCGTCGCCTCGTTGCCGTCGAGGACGCCGCCCTTGGCGGGGCCCTTGCGGCCCTCGGCAATGGCCATCACCACGCCGTGGAGCGTGTGCATGTCCTGCTTGGTCGGCTCCATCCGCGTGAAAATGTTGCGCAGGTTGACCAGCATGGTGTCGCGCTTTTCTGCCGGACGCAGAAATTCCACCTTGTCGAGTTCGCCGATGAGATTGTCGAAAAACGCCTGCATTTGATGGCTGGACGCACGCTCGGAGCGCTCCGGCATCGTGAACGGCAGCGCGTTCCCGGTCGACAGCTTGAACCACTCGTAGCCCATCAGCAGAACCGCCTGCGCGAGGTTCAGCGAGGCGAAGCCTGGGCTGACCGGAAAGGTCACGATGCGATTGGCGAGCGCGGCCTCTTCATTGTTCAGCCCCCAACGTTCGCGGCCGAACAGGATCGCGGCGGTGCCGCCCGATGCGATTTCCGTCACGCTCTGGCGCGCCGCCTCCTCGGGGCCGACCACCGGCTTGGCCTGATCGTGGGCGCGGGCCGTGGTGGCGAACAGCAGCGAACAGTCGGCCACCGCCGCCTCCACCGTGTCGAACAGTTCAACCTTGTCGAGGATGTGGTCGGCGCCTGCCGCTGCGCGTTGCGCCGCGACGTTCGGCCAGCCGTCGCGGGGCTTGACGATGCGCAGGCGCGTCAGCCCGAAATTTCCCATGGCGCGGGCCGCCATGCCGATATTCTCGCCGAGCTGCGGTTCGACCAGCACCACGATCGGGCCGGCCAATTCCTTCCGCGCTTTGGTTTTATCGGTCCCAGACCCGGACATCGGCTCACTTTCTGATTCAAAGGCTGAACGATTTGATTCAGCTGCTGAACGCACTGATTCAACTGCTGAAGCTTTTGAATCAAGGCCTGAAGGGTCTGAATCAGGTTCTGAAGACGTTGATTCAACTGCTGAAGGATTTGAATCAACCGCTTAAGACGGCGATTCAGGGCGCTGGCTGGTAACCCGCAGCGCAAGCCTCGCTGAGAATCTAAAATTCATCAATAAAATAAACAGGTTGCAGAATCGTTTGAAATCTCCGGCGAAAGCGGAGCAGCGTCGCCGGGAGCGGTCACGCTCGCGAACGGGACGATCTCAGTAGACCAGGATATCGACGATGCCCTCGACCGACGGCAGGACACGCGGCGACTGGGCTGGCGACGCCTCGGCCCCGAGCCGGTGAAGCGTGCTGTATTTGGCGGCGAGCAGTTCATCGAACGCCTGCCGCGTCGCTTTTGAATATCGCGCCGGCGCGTATTCGATCACCAGCGGGACCTGCCCGAGATATTTGCCGAGGCTGCGCACGACGTCGGGCTCGAGGCCTTCGACGTCGATCCAGATCATCCCGATCTCGGAGACTGCGTATGCATCAAGCTCGGTGCTGAGCCGCACGATCTCGACCTCGATGCTCTCGGTGCCGTCATAGGACGGACGGCGGCCGACCGCGTGAGCGCCCTTGTTGCGCGGATGCAGATAGAGAGTGGCGTGGCCTTCGGTATCGCCCAGCGCCTTGCCGACCACGCGAACCTGATTCGCGAGTCCGTTGGCCGCGACGTTCATTTCGAGCAGGCGGCGATTGCCCGGCTCGGGTTCGAACGACACGGCGCTCCCGAACCGGCCGCTGCGGAGGGCGTAAACCGTCTGGACCCCGATATTGGCGCCGGCATCGACGAACAACGTACCGGGCTGGAGCCGCGATTCCTGAACCAGAATGGAAATGGCCTGATCAAGTTCGGCGTGTTGCCATACCCCGCGCCACACCAGATGGGTCCCGACCGTGCGGTCGGCGGGATCGACGAAAAAACGGCCATGCGGGGTGTCGCAATAGATCAGGTGTCCGCGCGCCGACACCGCATTCAGGACGGTTTCGCGGAAGGAGCGATGCCCGACAAGCACGGGCTCCAGAATGCGCTTGCGCATCTGCCGGCGAAAGCGGCCGGTAACGCCGCGGACTTGATGCCAGAGCGAGGGTTGATCTGCCAATGCGCCGTCTTCCATCCCCGAGGCCGGACGCGGCGCATCATCGCGGGCTGAGGGGATTCGAGGCAGCCCGCGAGTGCCTTGATGCACGACCTCAAGGATCTGAATCAAGTTCTGAAGATACCGATTCAACGGCTGAAGGGTTTGAATCAACCTCCTGAGAAGCTGATTCAGCGGCTGCACCGGAAGCGGCCGTCAAACCGTCATCGCCCACCGTAAATTCATCAATAAAATAAATGGGTTAAAGAATCACATGGAATCTTGGGCTCAAGCCGAACGGGTTCATCGCGCGGTGACCCGCTCCGGGCAAATTCCCTCGTCTCTGATGCGTTTGGCTGGCTTTCGCGACCCATCCTGCGGTGCTATAGCCAGCGCAAATTCCATCCACCCCGCCAAATCCCCCCTCAAGAAGGCCCGATCACACATGGCAAAAATCAAGGTGACCAATCCCGTCGTCGAACTCGATGGCGACGAAATGACCCGGATCATCTGGCAGTACATCAAGGACAAGCTGATCCACCCGTTCCTTGATATCGACCTGATGTATTTCGACCTCGGGATGGAATACCGCGACCAGACCAACGATCAGGTCACCATTGATGCCGCCAACGCCATCAAGAAGGTCGGCGTCGGCGTGAAGTGCGCCACCATCACCCCCGACGAAGGCCGCGTGAAGGAATTCGGCCTCAAGGAAATGTGGAAGTCGCCGAACGGCACCATCCGCAACATCCTCGGCGGCGTCGTGTTCCGCGAACCGATCATCTGCAAGAACGTGCCGCGCCTCGTCCCCGGTTGGACCAAGCCGATCATCATCGGCCGCCACGCCTTCGGCGATCAGTACCGCGCCACCGATTTCAAATTCCCGACCGCAGGCACCATCACCCTGAAATTCGTCGGCGACGACGGCAAGGTGATCGAGCGCGAAGTGTTCAAGGCCCCCGGCCCCGGCGTCACGCTTGCCATGTTCAACCTCGACGATTCGATCCGCGACTTCGCCCGCGCCTCGATGAACCTCGGTCTGACCAAGGGCTATCCGGTTTATCTCTCGACCAAGAACACGATTCTCAAGCAGTACGACGGCCGCTTCAAGGACATCTTCCAGGAAGTGTTCGACAAGGAGTTCAAGAAGGACTTCGACGCCAAGGGCATCACCTACGAGCATCGCCTGATCGACGACATGGTCGCGGCAGCGATGAAGTGGTCCGGCGGTTACGTCTGGGCCTGTAAGAACTACGACGGCGACGTCCAGTCCGACACCGTGGCGCAAGGTTACGGCTCACTCGGCCTGATGACCTCGGTGCTGCTGACCCCGGACGGCAAGGTGATGGAAGCGGAAGCCGCCCACGGCACCGTGACCCGCCACTACCGCGAACACCAGAAGGGCAAGGAAACCTCGACCAACTCGATCGCGTCGATCTTCGCCTGGACCCGCGGCCTCTCCCATCGCGCCAAGCTCGACAACAACGACGCGCTGGCGAAGTTCGCCAGCACCCTCGAGAAGGTCTGCGTCGAGACCGTCGAATCCGGCTACATGACCAAGGATCTCGCGCTGCTGGTCGGCGCCGACCAGCGCTGGCTGTCGACCACCGGCTTCCTCGACAAGGTCGCCGAGAACCTGACCAAGGCGATGGCCGCGTAAGCGACGCACAATTTTTCCCGTCATCCTGAGGTGCGAGGGCCATAAGCGCGTCTTCGACGCACTATGGCCCGAGCCTCGAAGGATGACGGGATTGATCAATCGGCCGGCAAGCGCCCGCCTCGCCGTCGGGAAAATAGGCGAACCGCAGCCCGGTCCGAACGGATCAACGCTTCCTTCTTTGCGCGGCTCCAACCTTTGATCTGCCGCTCCACCGCGATCCCGTCGGTTATTCTGTCAAAGTATTCGGACCACACGCCGACGACCGGGCGCCGCGAAAAGGTGTCGCCGGGATAAGCACCGCTGTTGTGCTGGTCGATCCGGTTGTTCAAATCAGAGCCGGTCGCGCTGCCGACATAGTAAGATCCGTCGGCACATCGTAGCATGTAGATATAGATGCCGGCGCCTGTCATCCTTCGAGGCTCGCTTCGCTCACACCTCAGGATGACGAAACACCGCTTCGGCAACAAGGAGAATTACAGGCAATGGATCGCGACCAGTTCCGCTTTTTCCATCCCTTCCGGGTGCGCTACTCGGAGATCGACGGCCAGGGCGTGCTGTTCAACGCCCACTACCTGACCTACTACGACACGACCATCACCGAGTACTTCCGCGCGCTCGACTACGACCAGTACGCCGATGCCAAGAAAACCGGAGTGGATTTCCACGTCGTCAAATCGGTGGTCGAATACAAGGCTCCGATCCGCTTCGATCAGGAACTCGAGGTCGGCGCGCGTGTCGCGCGGATCGGCAATTCAAGCCTGGTGTTCGAACTCGCGATTTTTCCGAAAGACGGCAGCGACCTGCTCGCCACCGGCGAAGTGGTCTGGGTCAACACCGATCAGCGAACACACCGGCCGACCGCAATCTCCGACGACATCCGCCGCCTGATCGCGACGCGCGAATCTCACCTGAAGCCGTGATCACGTCGGCAGCTAGAACGGCCACGACGCCCGCGCATTGGCGGTCCATACGCTGTAGCCCGCGCCGATGCCGCTCGCCGCCAAGCGCCAGCGCACCGACACCCGGCGCTGCGATGCTGACGCCATAAAACATCAAAGGCGCGGATCACTCCGCGCCTTTTCCTATCCGTGTCAGGCGATTCCGGCGTCCCAGCGCAACTGTGCACCGCTTATCACGGAGCCTCCCTTGATTCCCGGGCTTCGCCAGCCGTAAACAGGGTTAAATGGCTCCGCGCCGGAATGCGCGATCACAAACGTCTCTGGTCCGGAATCCCTGTTCAATGCAAGGTCTTGCGGAACTTCTCAAGTCGGGATCGCGCGATAGGCATCGCGGCGAAGACACGTTGCTCGCCGAAGCCGCACACCTGCGCGCCTCGCCCGCCTTCGCTGACGCCGTTCGCGAATACACGGTCGCCATCGCGCGCTTTCGCGAGGCGCCGCGCCTCATCAACAAGCTGATGGCTTCGGAAACGCGCTTCCGTCTGACCGCCTATGTATTTTATCTTGCTGCCGATCATGAAAACTATGGCCCGCTGGGCGGCGCCACCTACACCCGGCTGCTCGAACTGTGCACACAGCGGGAAGAACTCAGCCCGCGCGTCCTCAAGACAACGCTGACATTGCTGAAACTGGCAGGCTTCGTCAAAACATCGCGGAACACATCCGACCGCCGCTCGAAATCCTACCAGCCGACCGCGCGCATGATGGATTTCGTCAGGAACTGGATGCCCCATGCGGTGAACGCTCTCGACGCACTGCAGCCGGACATGCAGCGCGCGCAGATGTTTGCGCAAGATCCGGATTTCAGCCGACGTTTCGCCGCCGCTGCCGGACGCGAGCATGCTACGGGCATCCCGCTGATTGACCGCATGCCTGAATTCACCTGCTTTTTCGGAAAGCGCGAGGGCGCCATTCCTGTCGTGCTGGCGGTCATGCTGTCCGACATCACAGGTACGCCGTTGCCGAGCCGGGCGCAGGTCGCCAAGCGTTTCGGGCTGTCGAAGACGCAGGTGTCGAGCATCGTGGCTGAAGGCACCGGGCTCGGCTTTTTCTCAACCGATGAAACAGGAACTCCCCAACCGACCGCCTATCTGCGAGACAGCTTCGCTCGCTTTGTGTCGATCGAACTGGCGTTCTACGCACGGCACATGCGGCCGGCCTAACGCAGTCAGGCGCTCGCCACTCCGATCTGCGCAATCATCGCTTTCGCGATTTCCTGTTCGCCCATGATCACCGAATTCGCGCCGTGGTGCTTGAGGTGCGCGATCTCCTCCTCGGAATGGGCGCGCGCGATGATCGGCAGCGCAGTGCTGATGGCGCGCGCTTTTGCCACGATCTGCCCGCCCTCGAACGCATCGGGAATCGCCACCAGCAGTCCACGCGCGGCGGCGACATTGGCAGCCTGCAGCATGTCGGGCGCGGCGGCATTGCCGGTGATGACGTCGATGCTCTCCTGCCGCAACCGCTCGATCGTGCCGGGATTATCCTCGATCACCAGAAACGGGATATTTCCGGCGCGCAGCGCCCTGCCGACCACGCTGCCGACCCGGCCATAACCGACCAATACCACATGGTTCGTCAGCGCGGAGACCGGCAGTTCGACACGCGGCACCGGCTTCGCGTCCGGTGGCGCTTTCGGCGCGCCCTCTTTCTCCGCCAGCACGCGATCCAGCAATGCGAACCACAACGGATTGAGCATGATGGTGATGATTGCGCCGGCCAGCACCAGATCGCGCCCGCGCTCGGTCATCAGCGACAGGCTGACGCCAAGGCTGACAAGAATGAACGAGAATTCGCCGATCTGCGCCAGCGACGCCGAAATCGTCAGCGCCGTCGAATTGGAATGTCCGAATACGCGCACGATGGCGTACGCCGCCAGCGATTTGCCGAACAGGATGATGAACAGCGTCGCCAGAAGCGGCAGCGGCTCCTTCACGATAATCGAAGGATCGAACAGCATGCCGACCGAGACGAAGAACAGCACCGCGAACGCATCGCGCAGCGGCAGCGTCTCGCTGGCGGCGCGCTGGCTGAGTTCGGATTCGCTCAGGATCATGCCGGCGAAGAACGCTCCCAGCGCGAACGAGACGTCGAACAGGATCGCCGCACCGAACGCCACTCCGAGCGAGATCGCGAACACCGCGAGGCGAAACAGTTCGCGCGATCCGGTATGAGCGATATAGTGCAGAAGCCACGGGATGACGCGGCGGCCGACCACCAGCATCAGCACCACGAAGGCCGCGACCTTGCCGAGTGTTATCGCCAGCGGCCAGGCGAGCGTCGAGAGCGCAATATCGCCCGCTGCCTGGCCATTCATCAGCCCCGCCAGCGGCGGCAGCATGACCAGCGTCAGAACGCAGGCGATATCCTCGACGATCAGCCAGCCGACCGAGATCCGTCCGCGCTCGGTATCGATCAGCCGCCGCTCCTGCATGGCGCGCAGTAGCACCACCGTGGATGCGGTGGAAAGCGCGATGCCGAACATGATGCCCTTGCCGGTGTTCCAGCCGAGCATCCAGCCTAGCGCCCATCCCATCACCGTGGCGGCCGTGATCTGCACCACGGCGCCGGGTAAGGCGATGGCACGCACCGACCACAAATCCTTCAACGAGAAATGGAGGCCGACACCGAACATCAGCAAAATGATGCCGATTTCGGCGAGTTCATTCGCGATGTTCTGGTCGGCGACGTAACCGGGGGTGAATGGACCCATCACCACACCGGCCAGCAGGTAGCCGACCAGGGGAGAGATGCGAATACGCTGGACCAGCGCGCCGAAGATAAAAGCGAGCACAAGGCCGACGACGACCGTCGACATCAGAGGGGTGTTGTGATGCATGCGGCATTTTGTTGCATTCGCGAATAAGATGCCAGCGCGTTGTTCGGCTACCCATCGCCGCAGTCAGGCGGGGCCGACATGCGACAATGAGGGCATGGCAACCCTGCGCCGCAAGTTGATGTGCCTCAATGTGTCGGCGCGGGGACAGCGCGATGATGCCGCGTGAACTGCAACGATCAACTGATTGGAGGCATCCCGTGATCAAGGATATCACCCTCAAACTCGAAACCGAGAAATCCCGCGACCGCTCTCTCAGCTACGCGATATCGGTGGCGGAGACCTGTGACGCGCATGTGACGGCGATAGCGTTCTGCGACCCGATCAGCTTTCCGCAGTATCCGATCCCGAAGATGCCCGCATCGGTCGTCTCCAACATCATCATGGAAAAGGAGCAAGAAGCCCGTGCCGCGATCACGCGGTTCGAGGATGCCGCGCGCGGCCGCAACCTGTCCTTCGACCATGAGCTTGTAACTCACCGCCTGCCACGCTCGGCGGAAGCCTTCGCGGTGAGAGCGCGGCGATCCGACATCAGTATCGTCCAGCAGACAGAGGACAGCGGCGACGACAACCAGGCGATCATCGAAAGTGTCCTGTTCGATTCCGGGCGGCCGGTCATGATCGTGCCCTATATCCAGAGGGAGAAGTTGAAACTCGACCACGTGGTATGCTGCTGGGACGGCAGTTCGACCGCCGCGCGTGCGGTGAATGACGCCCGGCCGCTCTTGAAGCGGGCCAGCCACGTCGAGATTTTGATTGTTGCCAACGAAAAGACCGCGGATTCACGCCATCAGGCCAGCGGCGAAGGCATAGTAAACCATCTCGCCCGTCATGGCATCGAAGCGACATTGAAAATACTGCACGCGCCTGATGTCGACGCCGCCAACGCCATCCTGTCTTACATCGCCGAACAGGGAACGGATGTGGTGGTGATGGGCGGTTACGGGCATTCGCGTTTGCGCGAATTCGTGCTCGGCGGCGTGACGCGCACCATCCTCGGCTCGATGACGGTGCCGGTGTTCATGTCGCACTAGTTAAACGGCATCGTCGCCGGCGCGTCGTGCGCCGGCGGTTCGTGGATTCAGGACACTAGGCGCCCATCGCCTTTTCGATCGCCTTCAGCGCGTCGTTGGCCTTGGCGCCATCCGGCCCGCCCGCCTGCGCCATATCAGGCTTTCCGCCGCCGCCCTTGCCGCCAAGCGCTTCGCTGGCCTTGCGCACGAGGTCGACCGCACTGAACCGCGAGGTGAGATCCGGTGTGACGCCAACCACCACGCTCGCCTTGCCATCCTCGCTGGTGGCAACAAGCGCAACGACGCCGGAGCCAATCTGCTTCTTGCCTGCATCGGCGAGGCTTTTGAGATCCTTGACATCGACGCCTTGAACGGCCCGTCCGAGGAATTTGACGTCGGCAACGGTGCGGATGTCCGCGCCGCCGTCGCCGCCGGCAGCGGACGCGCCGCCGCCCATCGCCAGCTTCTTGCGGGCGTCGGACAGATCGCGCTCCAGCTTCTTGCGTTCTTCCAGCAGCGTCGCGATGCGCGCCGGCATGTCGTCGAGCGTGGTGCGCAGTTCGGCGGCTGCCGCCTTCGCGGTCTGGATGCTGGCATTGGCGGCCTGCCGCGCATTGCGGCCGGTCAGCGCTTCGATCCGGCGCACGCCGGAGGCGACCGCGCTCTCGCCGGTCACCGAAATCAGTCCGATGTCGCCGGTGCGCTTCACATGGGTGCCGCCGCACAGTTCGACCGACCAGCCGAGCATGTTGCCGCTGCCCTTGCCCATCGACACCACGCGAACCTCGTCGCCGTACTTCTCGCCGAACAGCGCGCGGGCGCCGGAGGCGCGGGCATCGTCCACCGCCATCGAGCGGGTGACGACTTCGCCGTTCTCGAGCACGACATCGTTGGCGATGTCCTCGATCCGGCTCAGTTCTTCCGCCGAGATCGGCTTGTTATGCGCGAAATCGAAACGCAACCGATCGGGCGCAACCAGCGAACCGCGCTGGGCGATGTGATCGCCGAGCACCTGGCGCAGCGCCTCGTGCAGCAGATGCGTCGCCGAATGGTTGGCGCGGATCGCAGTGCGGCGGCCGTGGTCGACTTCGAGCGCGAGCGCCGTGCCGGGCTTGAGCGTGCCCTCCTCGACCGTGCCGAGATGCACGAACAGATCGCCGCCCTTCTTTTGTGTATCGGTGACGCGGAAGCGTACCCCATCGCCGGTCAGGACACCGATGTCGCCGACCTGACCGCCGGACTCGCCGTAGAACGGCGTCTGGTTGAGAACCACCGAACCGGTATCGCCGGTTTTCAGGCTGTCGGCTTCCTTGCCGTCCTTGACCAGCGCGGCGACGACGCCTTCGGCGCTTTCGGTCTCGTAGCCCAAAAATTCCGTCGGCCCGAGCTTCTCGCGCAGCGGAAACCATACCGCCTCGGCCGAACTGTCGCCCGAGCCCTTCCAGGATTCGCGCGCCTTGGCCTTCTGCCGTTCCATCGCATCGGTGAACGATGCGATATCGACGCCGATGCCGCGATTGCGCAGCGCGTCCTGCGTCAGGTCGAGCGGGAAGCCATAGGTGTCGTACAGCGTGAACGCGGTTTCGCCGTCGAACATGTCGCCCTTCTTGAGCGAGACACTTTTCTCGTCGAGAATCGACAGGCCGCGCTCCAGCGTCTTGCGGAAGCGGGTCTCTTCCAGCCGCAGCGTTTCCTCGATCAGGCTCTCGGCGCGCACCAGTTCGGGATAGGCCTGGCCCATCTCGCGCACCAGCGCCCACACAAGACGGTACATCAACGGTTCCTTGGCGCCGAGCAGCTGGCCGTGGCGCATCGCGCGGCGCATGATCCGGCGCAGCACGTAGCCGCGGCCCTCGTTCGACGGCAGCACGCCGTCCGCGATCAGGAAGGCGGAAGCGCGCAGATGGTCGGCGATCACGCGCAGCGACGCCTTCTGCGGGCCGTGCGGGTCGGCGCCGGTGAGTTCGGCCGCGGCGCGGATCAGCGCGACGAACAGGTCGATTTCGTAATTGTCATGCTTGCCCTGAAGCACGGCGGCGATGCGCTCCAGCCCCATGCCGGTGTCGATCGAGGGATGCGGCAGCGGATTGCGGTTGCCCGGCGCGATCTGCTCGAACTGCATGAACACGAGATTCCAGATCTCGATGAAACGGTCGCCGTCCTCGTCCGGCGAACCGGGAGGGCCGCCGGGAATCTTGTCGCCGTGGTCGAAGAAGATTTCCGAGCACGGGCCGCAGGGGCCGGTGTCGCCCATCTGCCAGAAATTGTCGCCGGTCGGGATCCGGATGATTTTCGATTCGGGCAGGCCCGCGATCTTCTTCCACAGGCCGAACGCCTCGTCGTCCTCGGAATAAACCGTGACCAGAAGCCGGTCCTTCGGCAGCGCGAATTCCTTGGTGATCAGGTTCCAGGCGAGTTCGATCGCGCGGTCCTTGAAGTAGTTCCCGAACGAGAAATTGCCGAGCATCTCGAAGAAGGTGTGATGCCGCGCGGTGTAGCCGACGTTATCGAGGTCGTTGTGCTTGCCGCCGGCGCGAACGCACTTCTGCGAGGTGGTGGCGCGCTGGTAGGGCCGCTTTTCCAGGCCGGTGAAGACGTTCTTGAACTGCACCATGCCGGCATTGGTGAACATCAATGTCGGGTCGTTGCGCGGAACCAGCGGCGACGATGGCACGATCTCGTGATCGTTCTTCGCGAAAAAGTTGAGGAATTCCGATCTGATCTCGTTAACGCCGCTCATGTCCGTCCAATCGCGCCTGAAAATTCGCCCGCGATCATGACGCGTGCAAGGAAAGCCTGTCCGGCACCGCTTTTAGACGCGAGGGCCGGACCTGTCCAGAAAGTGTGCAGCGGATCAGCGGGTTGCAAGCATCCGCGAGGACCGTTGATAGCTCTTTCGGTCGCGTTGACAGGGGCTCGAAAGCCATGTTCTGGTCCCCATATCAGACGACGTCACGTCGGGAGAGACCGGCCCTCGAGGCCGGCGCCGAAGGAGCAACCGCCCCGGAAACTCTCAGGCAAAAGGACCGCGTGATCGACTGAAATCTGGAAAGAGATGCGGCCGGACTTCCGGCGCGGCATCCGCCGACGGGATAATACTCTCAGGCACAGCGACAGATGGGGTTTCGACAGGCTTTTTGGGGAATGGGTCCCCGTGAGCCGTCAGGAGCCTCGATATGCCGTCGCACGATTCCCGGACTCCCTCTCTCAAACGCGTTCCGCTTCATGCGCTCCATGTCGCCTGCGGCGGCAAGATCGTGCCGTTCGCCGGCTACGAGATGCCGGTGCAGTACACGGCCGGCGTGCTGAAGGAACATCTCCACACCCGCGCCGCGGCCGGGCTGTTCGATGTCTCCCACATGGGCCAGATCGTGCTGCGGCCGAAATCCGGCAAGGTCGAGGACGCCGCCCGCGCGCTCGAGCGGCTGGTGCCGCAGGATATTCTCAGCGTCGCGCCGGGCCGCCAGCGCTACGCCCAGTTCACCAATGACAATGGCGGCATCCTCGACGACCTGATGGTGGCGAATTTCGGCGACCACCTGTTCGTCGTGGTCAACGCCGCCTGCAAGGACGACGATGAGGCGCATTTACGCACTCACCTGTCCGGCGATTGCGTGATCGAGCCGCTGCCGGGTCGCGCGCTGGTCGCGCTGCAAGGGCCGAAGGCCGTCACCGTGCTGGCGAAACACGCGCCGGACCTCGCGGCGATGCGCTTCATGGACGCCGGGCCGCGCACGATTCTCGACACCGCCTGCTTCGTGTCGCGCTCCGGCTACACCGGCGAGGACGGCTTCGAGATTTCGATTCCGGCCGACGCCGCCGAGCGCGTGGTGACGACGCTGCTGTCCGATCCCGACGTGCTGCCGATCGGTCTTGGCGCGCGCGACAGCCTGCGGCTCGAAGCCGGGCTTTGTCTTTACGGCCACGACATCGACACCACCACGACGCCGGTCGAAGGCGCACTGGAATGGTCCGTTCAGAAGAGCCGCCGCAGCGGCGGCGCGCGGGCCGGCGGCTTCCCGGGCGCGGATCGCATCCTGAAACAGTTCGACAGTGGCGCCGCGCGCCGCCGCGTCGGCCTCAAGGCCGAAGGCCGCGCCCCGGTGCGGGAAGGCGCGGCGCTGTTCGCGGACGACACGTCATCCGACGCCATCGGCAAGGTCACGTCCGGCGGCTTCGGCCCGAGCGTCAACGCGCCGGTCGCGATGGGTTATCTGCCGACATCCCTCTCCGCCATCGACACCGTCGTGTTCGCCGAAGTGCGCGGACAGCGGCTGCCGCTGCGCGTTTCCAAACTACCTTTCGTCGCTCCCACCTATCAACGCTGAGGACCACCCATGACCACCCTGTTCACAGACGACCATGAATGGCTCCGTATCGAGGGCGATGTCGCGACCATCGGCGTCACCGACTATGCCCAGTCGCAGCTCGGCGACGTGGTGTTCGTCGAACTGCCGAAGGTCGGCCGCGCGCTGAAGAAGGCCGAGGCCGCCGCCGTCGTCGAAAGCGTCAAGGCTGCCTCCGACGTCTATGCGCCGATCACCGGCGAAGTCGTTGAAGTCAACGACGCGCTAGTGGCGGACCCGTCGCTGGTGAATTCCGACGCCAATAACGGCGCGTGGTTCTTCAAGATCAAGATCGCCGACAAGGGCGAACTCGACGGCCTGATGGATGAAGCTGCCTACAAGGCGCATACGGCGTGATTTTTCGTCATGCCCGGCCTTGTGCCGGGCATGACGAAAGCAGATCAATTTCCCTTCGAGGATGTCCCATGACGACGCATCGCTCATCGAACGAACCCGCCACCGATTTCGTCCGCCGCCATATCGGCCCCTCGCCGCGCGACATCGACGCGATGCTGACGAGCGTCAGCGCCAAAAGCCTGGACGCGCTGATCGGCGAAACGCTGCCGGCGTCGATCCGCCAGACCACGCCGCTCGATCTCGGCCGCGCGCTGAGCGAGACCGAAGCGCTCGCGCATATGGGCGAACTGGCAAGCCAGAACCGGATTTTCACGTCGCTGATCGGTCAGGGCTATTCCGGCACGATCCTGCCAGCCGTGATCCAGCGCAACATTCTGGAGAACCCCGCGTGGTACACGGCCTACACGCCATATCAGCCCGAGATCAGTCAGGGCCGGCTTGAGGCGCTGTTCAATTTCCAGACCATGATCTGCGACCTCACCGGCCTCGATGTCGCCAACGCCTCGCTGCTCGACGAGGCAACCGCTGCGGCGGAAGCGATGGCGCTGGCGGAGCGCGCCTCATCGGTAAAGACCAAGGCGTTCTTCGTCGACCATGAGGTTCATCCGCAGACGCTGGCGGTGCTGAAAACCCGTGCCGAACCGCTGGGCTGGGCACTCGTTGTCGGAGATCCCGCACGCGACCTTGAGAAGGCCGACGTGTTCGGCGCGCTGTTCCAGTATCCCGGCACGCACGGGAGCTTGCGCGATCCGCGCGCCGCGATCGCCGCTCTCCATGCCAAGGGCGGCCTCGCCGTCATTGCCGCCGACATCCTGGCGCTGGCGTTGGTGGCCTCTCCCGGCGAACTCGGCGCCGACATCGCGATCGGCTCGACCCAGCGTTTCGGCGTGCCGATGGGCTATGGCGGCCCGCACGCCGCCTACATGGCGGTGAAGGATGCACTGAAACGATCCTTGCCCGGCCGTCTCGTCGGCCTGTCGGTGGATTCACGCGGGGCTCCTGCCTATCGCCTCGCGCTGCAGACCCGCGAACAGCACATCCGCCGCGAGAAGGCGACCTCCAACATCTGCACCGCGCAGGTGCTGCTGGCGGTGATCGCGTCGATGTACGCGGTCTATCACGGCCCCGAGGGTCTCGCGCATATCGCGCGCACTGTGCATCGCCGCGCGGCGGTGCTGGCGCAGGGCCTGCGCAAGCTCGGCTTCGCGCCGACGAGCGACACCTTCTTCGACACCGTGACGGTGAAAGCCGATCCCGCGCAGCAGAAGGCGACCATCGCGCGCGCGCTGGGTGAGACCATCAACCTGCGTCATGACGAGAACACTATCAGCATCGCATTGGATGAAACCACCACGCCGTCAATCGTCGAAGCCGTGTGGCGCGCGTTCGGCGGCAAACTCGTTTACGCCGACGTGGAGAAAGAATCCCGCGACGCACTGCCGCCCGAGCTTGCGCGCGCCAGCGACTTCCTCACCCATCCGGTGTTCCACAGCCATCGCTCGGAAACCGAGCTGCTGCGCTACATGCGCAAGCTCTCCGACCGCGACCTCGCGCTCGACCGCGCGATGATCCCGCTCGGCTCCTGCACCATGAAGCTCAACGCCACCACCGAGATGATCCCGGTGACGTGGCCGCAATTCGGCGCGCTGCATCCGTTCGCGCCGAAGGACCAGGCGGCGGGCTATCACGCCATGTTCGCGACATTCGAGGAATGGCTCGCCGCCATCACCGGCTACGACGCAGTGTCGCTGCAGCCGAACTCCGGCGCGCAGGGCGAATATGCCGGCCTGCTCGCGATCCGCGCCTATCACCGCTCGCGCAACGAAGCCCACCGCACCGTGTGCCTGATCCCCTCTTCCGCGCACGGCACCAACCCGGCCTCCGCCAGCATGGCGGGAATGAACGTGGTGGTGGTGGCCTGCGACGCCGGCGGCAATGTCGATGTCGAGGATCTGCGCAAGAAAGCCGAACAGCACGCCGACAAGCTCGCGGCGGTGATGATCACCTATCCCTCGACCCATGGCGTGTTCGAGGAACAGATCCGCGACATCTGCGACATCGTCCATGCCAACGGCGGACAGGTCTATCTCGACGGTGCCAACCTCAATGCGCAGGTCGGGCTGGCGCAGCCCGGCGCGTATGGCGCCGATGTCAGCCATCTCAACCTGCACAAGACGTTCTGCATTCCGCATGGCGGCGGCGGTCCCGGCATGGGGCCGATCGGCGTCAAGACGCATCTCGCGCCGTTCCTGCCTGGCCATGTCACCATCGACGGCGGCCATGCCGGCGTCGGCGCGGTGTCGGCGGCGCCCTACGGCTCGCCCTCGATCATCGTGATTTCCTACATCTACATCCTGATGATGGGCGGCGAAGGCCTCAAGCGCGCCACCGAGATCGCGATCCTCAACGCCAACTACATCGCGCAGCGGCTCGATCCGCATTTCCCGGTGCTCTACCGCAACCACAACGGCCGCGTGGCGCACGAATGCATCGTCGATCCGCGCGCGCTGAAAGCGACGTCGGGCGTGACGGTGGACGACATCGCGAAGCGGCTGATCGATTACGGCTTCCACGCGCCGACCATGAGCTTCCCGGTGCCGGGCACGCTGATGATCGAGCCGACCGAATCCGAATCGAAGGCGGAGCTGGACCGCTTTTGCGAGGCAATGATCGCGATCCGCCGCGAGATCGCCGAGGTCGAGGCCGGGCGGTTCAAGATCGAGGCGTCGCCGCTGCGCCACGCGCCGCATACGGTCCACGACATCGCCGACGACAACTGGCAGAGGGCCTATACCCGCGCCGAAGGCTGCTTCCCCAACGGGACCTCGCGCACCGACAAGTACTGGTGCCCGGTCGGCCGCGTCGACAACGTCTATGGCGACCGCAATCTGGTGTGCTCCTGCCCGCCGGTGTCGGACTACGCGCAGGCGGCGGAGTAGCCAGTTGATCGCGAAGGCATCGTCACCCCGAGAGTGGTCATGGCCGGATTTATTCCGGCCATCCCGCTTAGACAGGCATGGTGCGTCCCTTATCGAGGTCACCGGGACGAGCCCGGTGACGACATCGGTAAAGTACGAGGCGTCGGACCGCCTCGTCATCCTTCGAGGCTCGCCGCAAGCGCGGCTCGCACCTCAGGAGGACGGCCGCCCCAGAGACGATGCCCCTCAGATCAACAATCCAAAAGACAAAACGGGCGCTGGGGATGTCGGCAACTCAACATCCACAACGCCCGCTGTCTTCCGAAGGCACGATTTTGTCCCGAAAGGATTCCCGTCTTTCGGGATCGCGCCATAGCCCGGGCCGTTGAACGCGGGCCTCGGAAATAAAGTGATTTAGTCTTCGGCCGGCTCCTCGCCGTCGGCGTCGCGCTCAACAGGGCCGGCGAGAATCTGCTCGGCAATCAGGCCTGAATTCTGCCGGATCGCGGCTTCGATCTTGGCCGTCATGTCGGGATTGGCCTTGAGGAATGCCTTGGAATTCTCACGGCCCTGGCCGAGGCGCTGGCTGTCATAGGAGAACCACGCGCCGGACTTCTCGACGATGCCGGCCTTGACGCCGAGATCGAGAATCTCGCCCATCTTGGAGACGCCCTCGCCGTACATGATGTCGAACTCGACCTGCTTGAACGGCGGCGCCAGCTTGTTCTTCACCACCTTGACGCGGGTCGAATTGCCGATGACTTCGTCGCGCTCCTTGATCGCGCCGATGCGGCGGATGTCGAGGCGCACCGAGGCGTAGAATTTCAGCGCGTTGCCGCCGGTGGTGGTTTCGGGCGAGCCGTACATCACGCCGATCTTCATGCGGATCTGGTTGATGAAGATCACCATGGTGTGGGATTTGTTGATCGAGGCGGTCAGCTTGCGCAGCGCCTGGCTCATCAGCCGCGCCTGCAGGCCGGGCAGCGCGTCGCCCATTTCGCCCTCGAGTTCGGCGCGCGGCACGAGCGCGGCCACCGAATCGACCACCAGCACGTCGACGGCGCCGGAGCGCACCAGCGTGTCGCAAATCTCGAGCGCCTGCTCACCGGTGTCGGGCTGGGAAATCAGCAGGTCGTCGATATTGACGCCGAGCTTGCGGGCATAGACCGGGTCGAGCGCGTGTTCGGCGTCGATGAAGGCGCAGATGCCGCCCTTCTTCTGGGCTTCGGCCACGGTGTGCAGCGCCAGCGTGGTCTTGCCGGAGGATTCCGGCCCGTAAATCTCGACCACCCGGCCCCTCGGCAGGCCGCCGACGCCAAGCGCGATGTCCAGCCCGAGCGAGCCGGAGGAAATCACCTCGATATCCATCGAACGGTCGTTCTTGCCCAGCCGCATCACCGAACCCTTGCCGAACTGGCGCTCGATCTGGGAGAGCGCGGCCGACAGGGCCTTGGTCTTGTCCATGGACGTTCCTTCAACGATACGCAGGGCTGCGGGGGCCATAGTGATGCTCCATATGAACGGGATTCGCCAGCCGGACAAACGGCTTCCCAGGGACGGCGGACCGGAATCAGCGGGGGGATCCGATGAAAGAAATGTACCCCATTTGTTCTCAGTTCGCAATATGTTCTTTTTTGGCGGGGTGGTAGTGTCTCAGTTTGAAGGCTGAACTTTTTGCTTAGGCCTTGTTCGGGTCAAGCCTGATCGTCAGTCCACGTTTGACGCAGAAAAGCGTAAACGATGGGGGCGATTGTACCGCCCCCTATCACCGTAGCCGCCCAAGGCTTGTCTAAATAGATTGCAAGGGCCGCTACAGCCAATCCGCTTATTGCAAAAAGGCCAGCAAGAAACTGGCCAATATGCACGTCTCTCACTAAAAACTTGGATTGCCGCTGCTCTAATTCGCGCCTGTGAGCGCCTTCGGCTTCGAACTGATTGAAAATACGCTCCGCCCCGCCAGGTACGATACGATTGAATTCGTCCAGAGCCGCAGGCGGCGGGAGAGGCCCGCTCCAGCCCGCGGAAATAATCTGACGGCGCTCGTTAATGTGTTGATTGTGCTGTGGCTGAGGAACAGGAGCGGGTGGACGGTTACGCCTTGGCTTTTTCACGTCCCCGCACCTTGTCCATGCCGCGCTGCATGTCACCACCAACGCGCTTCCAGTCCCCGCGGATAGCGTCATCGCTTCGCGTGCTTGGGTAATTTGTTATTGGCCCGGCGGTGCCGAAGGAGCCAATCTGAGCTAGCCCGTGGACAAAACCAGCCACGAGCGACCCCGACGATGCGGATCTCCGAACGATTCTGCGGGTCTTGCTGTTTTTGGTCATGGCAGGAAAGTGCCTATCTGATACTCATTTACAATGAGATATTGCGTTGTTTGTTCCAAAAATCAAGAGTTAATTCAGTAACTTACACGCATGGCTGACTAAAATAGTCGTGATTTTTCAATGCCTATCAGATTTTTATGAATTTTTGTTCCGCGCCCGCTCATCCCGCGCGTCGATCAGCGCAACGATGTCTTCCATGTTCCACAGCTTTTCCGTCACACCAGCCGCCATCGCCGGTGCCACTTTCAACGTCTTATGGATGCGGCAGAAATTGTAGAACATGAAATACAGCGCCAGCGCGTGACAGTGATTATCGATCTTCTTTGAGAAGGCATTTGTCAGGCGGGTAAACCGGCGCATCCCCATCCGCATATTGAGGTTCTGGCGCTCTACGTAGGACGTGGAAACGTGCTTGATGTCCGGGTCGCCGTCGACTTTCACCTTCTTTGCGCCGATGCACTGAGCGGGGCTGTAGCGGCGCTCGTCGCCCTTACCGGGCGTGTTGCCGTAAATCTTGATCAGCATGGCGTAGTCCACGCCATCGTTGCCGAAGGCTTCCTGCACGGCGTCGAGATACAAGCGGAGGCCGTCAGTCGTAATCTGCGTCCGCGTCTTCACGCGAGCCTGCAAGTCCTCCATGAAAAGCTGAGCGGTGTCGGCATCGCGTCCGCCGACCGCCCATGTGCAGATCAGCTTGGTATCGGCGTCCAGCGCCGTCCACGTCCAGACGTTGCCAGCGCCTTCCGGAGCCGCCTTAGCGCCCTTCACGTTGCGCTCTTTCGAGTAGCAGAACGACCAGATTTCGTCGCACTGGACCCGCTTGCAAGTCAGGCCCCGCACATACTGGTCGTGGTAGGCGCTGCAAACCTCGCCAGCATCCACCAACAGCTTCGAAACCGTGTTGATCGACACATCAGCCACGCGGGAGATCGACCGCATGGACGATCCCTCGCAGAGCATCGACAGGATTTGGACACGGGTTTTGAGGGGCAATTTGTTCATGCCCCGAGTATCTGAACTTTTATGCTTAGCGTCAAGCATAAAGTTCACACACTCATTTCGGCTTGGTCGCCCTTCTTTGGGAAGGCCTTTTTGTAGTTCCGCCAGAAGTCTGTTTTGTCGGCGGAAACTCGAAACAGCATAGTTGCAACGGCAACTAGCTTTTCGACATGGGGGTGGCCGATTTCGCTCGATAGCAACTGCGCCATGCGGCTTTTCCTCTGCCACTTGCCGTCTGCCGGGTTGATCTCATCGAGCTTTTCCAAAACGCCGGGCGGAAGGTTTTCAAAGATAATCTGTCTGACGAGCTTTCCCGCATAACGCGGGCCTAGGGGACCCGGATAATCGGCCTCGGTGTATGGCCAAGGCCATCCATAAACCCGGAACATTTCCTTAAAAAAATCGAGGGGGAATTTCTCGGTCCAAGGCAGCAGCGTCGGCGAAATGTATGCGGCGAGAATCTTTTGGAGATCGTCCCTTGGGCGATCCTCCTGGTATTTGGTGGCCTCATCGACGAGGGCGATGATGCCGACCGTTTCTAGGCCGCTTAAGAGAGTTCGCGCCTTAGCCGCAATATGCTTCTGATGAGCATTCAGCTTGCCAGCCTTGTCGGCGTCAATAAAAACGCGGCAAATCTTCGGGAGCAATTCTGCTGGGTAGCCATATGCCTTGCCACCTCCCTTTCGGCGAAATTCAATCTGACTTGACGTCACGTATAACTCTTTGGGGATAAAGGGCTTTAGGTTCTTTGCCGTGATAAATGCTGGCAAGTTGACGTCGCCGTCGTAATGGCTGCGACCCTTGGCTTGGCGCGCTCGCCCCAATGACTTCATGACAGCGCTCTGCGTAAGAACGCGCCTCTTGTCCTTCAGGACGGCGGCGGGGATGACCGACTCCCCAAGGGTCAGCGGCCCCTCATGTGTGGCCTCTGGCAAATCGGCCCATCGGGCCTTTCCACCAAGACTGGCGATTTCGCGCCGCCGTTCAGCAGGAACGTTTGAATCCTCGGGAATATCGCTCATAGAATCACCTCTAAGGCTAAGCTTAGACGGTGATATGCTGCCCCTTACATAAGGGCAAGCTAATTCGGAACAAATGTGAACAAGCTGGCTCTTATTTCCATCTGGCCTTAGCTGCCTTCTTGGCGATTTCCTTACGCTTCTTGGCCGTCATGCTAGCCGCCCGCGCTTTCCCGCCCTTGCTCCCCAACTCGACGGCAGCAGCGTTCTTGGTGCTGGCCGGTGGCTTCTCGTCAATCTCGCCGGTGGCAATCCTACCGACCATGACGGCGGCTCCGATCACGTCAGCGGGGCGCTTCTCGCCTTTAGGTCCTCGGGGCATATTCTGGCTCCTGCTTATCGCTAAGCATACCACGGCAGCTATGGAGGCGCACCCCAGCGTCAAGACCCTAAATTTTCAAACTGAGACACTACCGGCGGGGTAGTGTCTCAGTTTGAAAGCTGAACTTTTATGCTTACGGGTTGCAGTCACTCATCTTGATGATCAGGAACTGCATCCATTTTATCGGTCCTTTTGAAGAGGATTTCGATATGAATTTGAAACAAGCACACAGTCTGACTGGCCCGGACCAATGGTTTCGCTATTGGCTGCCATATCAATTCGTAAAAATCGATGGACCACGTAAGCACACTTACCTTCCGGTCAATCGAAACTACAAACCGCTTGGCGTGGTTTCAAAGGAATGGGCCGACTACCATAAATTCCACGATCAGGCGGTCGTTTTTGCCAAGAATCCGGCAGAGTTCAAAGGTATTTGGTACAACGAAGACGGACTGTATCTCTACAGCGATGACCCAAAAACGCGGCTCGATTATTTTGAAAGATTGCAGAAGCTATTGAGCTATTCGGCAGCGCTGGTTTGCCGTGTGGGAGCGACTACCCTCTGATTTTTCGGGCTTTTCGCTCGTCAGCCGTATCTATCAGTGCAACGATATCTTCCATGTTCCATAGCTTTTCCGTGACGCCTGCTGCCATGGCTGGCGACACTTTCAGCGTTTTATGGATACGGCAGAAGTTGTAGAACATGAAGTACAGCGCTAGCGCGTGACACAGCGGCGGAAGCCCCCTACTCCGCCGCCATCACCTTGCCATGGCGCAGTTCGCCGAAGGCCTGCCGGATCACGAGGACTGCGCCCTGCAGCGCGAGAGCGGCCATGATCGCCGCCACGATGATATCCGGCCAGCCGGTACCGGTGCCGAACACGCCGGCCGCCGCGACCAAAACGGCCAGATTGCCGAGAACGTCGTTGCGGGTGCAGATCCACGCCGAGCGCATGTTCGAGTCGCCGTGGCGGTAAGCCCACAGCAGACCGAACGAGACGGCGTTCGCCACAAGCGCGGCAATGCCGACCGTCCCCATGGTGAGGGCGCTCGGCAACGTCCCCTGCGCGATGTGCCAGATCACCATCGCGACGACCCACAGGCCGAACGCCGCCATGGTGAGGCCCTTTGCCATCGCGGCGGACGCCCGGTAACGCAGCGCCATGCCCACGACCAGCAGGCTGATGGCGTAGTTCGCGGTGTCGCCCAGGAAGTCGAGCGCATCGGCCTGCAACGATGCCGAACCGGCGGCCAACCCGGCGACCACCTCGACCGCGAACATCACGCCATTGATGACGAGCACCGCCCACAGCACACGGCGGAGGACGTCGTTCTGTTTCCCGGCATCGGAGTTTTTCGGGCCGAGGTTCAACGGCGGGGGCGCGCAGCAATCATCCATGCGTATAGGATAATTGCCGAAGCGCCGATGTGCCAGACCGTCTCATTTCGAGACCACCGATACACGCAGACGGCCCTGGCAGGCGGCACTCGCGCCCGAAACGGAATACGCTATAGTTGCGATTCATCGGGTGCCGTTTTTGGGAGGTGAGATGCGCGCGCTTCGGAAGATGCTCTTTGTGTTAGCTGCCATCCTTTCGGCAAGTGCCATGACGCCCGCGGCCGCACTGGATCGCGCGCCGTTATCGGACGCCGTGCAATCGGATGTGGTGCAGGTCCAGTCCCGCGGCGGCAATTGCGCCAACTGGCAACGGCAATGCGCCCGGCTTTACGGCGGCGGCACCTACCAGTGGAATGCCTGCATGAACCAGCCACAGGCGCAGTACGATTGCGGCCGTGGTGGCTACGGCGGCGGGTATGGTCGCGGCGGATATGGTCGCGGCGGCTACGGCGGCGGATATCGGGACGCCGACCTTTGCGCCAACTGGCACAACGAGTGCACCCGCCTTTACGGCAGAGGCCAGGCTTACCGGGCGTGTTTGAGACAACCCCAGGCCCGCGCGGATTGCGGCCGCTATTGATAAGCGCGCGGGGCCGCCTTCGTCGGCGGGCTCTTCATTTTGCGCTGTAACGCGCGCCGCGCATCGTACAAGCCTCGGTTCGCGGCAAGCATTCATCGAACGCAGGTGAGCGATTGAATCCCGGTGCGCGCCACGGCGCGCTCCGACCTTTCACGCCAGCCGCGGGTGGCCTTCCTTGTCATAGACCTTGTGCGCCCACCACGATGACAGCATCGCCGGGATCAGGCCGACGAAGCCGAACAGCAGAACCTGCCGCGTGCCGCTGGCGTTTTCCAGCGAGCCGTAGAGATAGAACGTGGTGGCGAAGGCGATGGCGCCGACAAGCAGCATGCGGATGACCGGCGGCACGCGCTTGACGTGATAGATGATGTCGTCGATCGCGCCCAGCATCAGCGCCGGCAGGATGCCGAACATGTAGGTGTATTGCAGCGTCGACACGAACACCTTGAACAGCGTCGCCACTTCCGACGCCGAGGTCTCGTCCCAATAGCCCGCCATATAGGTGTTGGCGATCAAAAGCAGAAAGCCTCCGATCAGCGGCCCCACCAGCCCGAAAATCAGGTATCGCCTCACGCGCCACTCCCTCACCGGTCGGCGTGGTTGAACCGGCCTGCGTTAATCTGACATATTTCAAGGCAGTTCCGAAAGGGCGCGGACACAGTTGCGCACCGCGCACAATCGCCACCGCGCCGGTCCACGTGGAAGGGTCAGTCCGGAGGCAAGAAACCCGGCTGCGGCGCATCGTCCGCGCCGGAGGCTGGCTCATCCGTACTCAACAGCCGAACCAGGTCGGCCATGCTGGAACGGTCTTCCTCGGGAGCCTGGCTGGTGGCTTCGGGAGCCCAGAGCCAGCCGAAAAGTCGCGCAATCAAGTTCTGCATTGTCCCGGCATACACTTATTTATTATGCAAACCGGCGCCGCGCCGTTCGTTCCACGATCTGAAAAAATATTCTCCGGGCAGCAAGAGTTTGGCAGCATTCTCCGGGCCGGTCATTCTCCCCCGCCGGGTGAGGGCCCTGATGGGCGGGAACGATGCCGCTCCATGTCGGCATCGAGGTCGGCGAGCGGGCGCCGATCTTGAACAGGCAATAGCCCTCGGCCTCGACCGCATCGCGCACGTCGGAATTGGTATCTGCGACGGCGCGGGCAGCGTTCTGTGAACGTGAAACCGGTACAGCATTGCTGGTATCGGGCGACGCACTCCCGCCTTTTGAAGCGAGATGTTACTTGCCGGACTTGTGCTTCGTCGCCGACTTCGCCGGCGCCGGCGTCGCGCGCACATCCGCCCACGGATCGTCGCTCACCTTCGGCGTCGGAACCCGGGAAGACGCCGCGCGCGCGGCCCTTTCGTTCGCCTCGAGCTTCGCTTTCTGCTCCGGCGTGAGCTTGGTTCCGTCATCTATGGGAAAGGTCGGCGAGAGTTGCGCCAACGCGGGTCCCGCCAGTGCGGTCAGAATAGCCACGATCCACAGAGCTTTCATTCAAACATCTCCTGACATCCAGCCAAGCTTCCACCCTGCCCGGCCGGCAGCGTTATAGCAAAGCCAGGGCGCAAGCTCCAAGCCGATGGAGCCGCGAGCGTCGGCTTTCGCGGCATTTTCACGGCGGGATCATGAACGATGCAGCGGCGTTGCGCGCCTGCGCCGTTCATGACAATCCTTCGGTGGCGGCATGTCACACCATGTTCCATTGCTGTCTCTACCGATACTGGCGCTTGCGCGATTCTGGACAGATTGAATGACCGGACTTGTTGGATGACCGGACTTGCACGTCGCGCTGTTGCCGCCCGCTATCTGACGCAATGCGCGATCGTATGGACCGCACTGGCCCTGAGCGGACCGGCAACGGCATCATCCGCTGCCGACGCTGCGCAGCAATGGGGCCTGCTCGGAATCTGGGCGATCGATTGCAACGTGCCGCCCGACCGCAATCGCGGCGCCCGCCTGACCTATCGGGTTGCCGAGGACGGCCGCCTCGTTCACGACCGTGACTTCGGCGACATCACCGACAGTCACGATGTCCGCGATGCCACGATCGGCACGGACGGCTCGCTGGTGCTGACGGTGGATTTCCCCGAGCTGAAGCAAACCCGTGAATACAGCCTGGGCAAAGAACCGGACGGCAGCATCCGGGCATTGTCCAACCGCAGCAGCAATGGCCGCTTCACCATCCGCAACGGCAGGTTTACCGACAACGGCAAGGTAACGCCGAAGCAGGTCAGGTGTGACTGACATCCCTAACCGTTTCTAAACGGCCGATGCAGCCTGGTGCAGCACCGGTTTATCCAGCGGCAAGACAAGCGGTCGTAAATTACCAGCCATTGCACTCGGGCAATGGATGACGGCCATGATCGAACGACGGGCAGAACCGCGGCGCCGCGTACTCAAGAGCGGGACCATCGCATTCAGCGGTCAGACTGTTGACTGCACCATCCGCAACCTGTCGACGCGCGGCGCAGCGCTCGACGTCGCCACGCCGATGATGCTGCCGGCGTCGTTCAAGCTCGCGATCGCCGCCGAGCAGGTGACGCGGCCGTGCCATTTGATCTGGCATCACAACCAGCGCATCGGCATCGCCTTCGACTGATCGGCGGGACGCGGCATCGCCCGTGGTTAATCCGTGTTTAAGCCGACCCCCGGGATTTAGCGACAATCTCCAAGCTTATTTTGAAGTCTCTCCCCTAACGTTCCCCGCAATGAAAGAGGCGGCGAGGCTCGCGTGAGCGGGCGCGCGAAGCCTATTTGGTTTGGGGATTGGGACGTGATTGAAGTCATGAAAGCGGCAGAAGCTGCTGTATCGAACAGCGCGACCTACGACGAGGCGACGCTTGCACCGAGCGCGAACGCAGCGCTTCCGGCGGCTGCGCCGGCCGGCGCGCCACTCGTCAAGCTGTCGGAAATTCCTGTTGCGCCCTGGCGGCAACTCGCCGACCGCGCCGCTGAAGCCAACGGCTATTACCTGCCCGAATGGGAGTTGGCGGTGAACGCGTTTTCGCGCGGGCGCACCGGCGTGTCCGCGCTCGCCGCGTGGAACGACAGGACGACCGGCGACAGCACCTTCGACGCCGTCGCCGCCGCCAACGACAATGACGGACGATTGATCGGCCTGATGCCCGCGATCTCCGCGTGGCGCGCCTATCGCATTCCGCTGCCCGCGCTGGTGACGGCCGACGCCTTCCCGCCGCTCGGCACGCTGCTGCTCGACCGCGATCACGCCGATGCGGCGGCAGGGCAACTGATGCAACAGGCGCGCAATGCAGGCGCCCATGCGCTGATCCTGCGCGACCTGCCGCTCGACGGCGCGGTGATGAAGGCCTTCACGAAAGCGCTGGCGTGGACCGGGCTGCGCCCGCACGTTCTTCATTCGCACCAGCGCGCGATGCTCGACGCCACCCGCGACGCCGAAGAGCTGCTGCGCGACGCGCTCGGGCCGAAGAAAATGAAAGAGCTGCGCCGCCAGCGCAACCGCCTCGCCGATATCGGCGACGTGGTGTTCTCGATTGCCGGGACCACCGGCGACGCCGCGCCCGCGCTCGAAACATTTCTCAAACTCGAAGCCAGCGGCTGGAAGGCGCGGCGCGGCACCGCACTGATCCAGGACGAAGGCCACCTTGCGTTCATCCGCCGTGCGGTCTGCGACATGGCGGCGCGTGGAAACTGCGAAGTGATCTCGCTTTACGCCGGCGATACGCCGCTTGCCTCCGCCATCGTGCTGCGCCATCTCGACCGCGCGTTCTATTTCAAGCTCGGCGTCGACGAGCGTTTCGCGAAATATTCGCCCGGCGTCCAGCTCACGCTGGAGCTGACGCGCCACATGTGCGCCGATGACACCATCGCCACGGTGGATTCCACCGCGATTCCCAACCATCCGATGATCGATCCGATCTGGCGCGACCGCCTCGCCATCGGCGATGTGCTGATTCCGCTCCGCCGCAACGATCCGCTGGTCCCCGCCATCCGTGCCGCGCTCGCGCTGCGCCAGGCGATACGCGAACCGGCCCGCCGCGCCGTCCATACCTTGAGAAAATTGAAGGAGAAACGCTCATGAACGCCACATCGAACGTCGCCCCCGTCATCACCGCCGACAACGACGCGCTGACCCTCGATTTCCCGCTCAAGCCGTTCGCGATCCGCCACAAGCTCGCCGGCCATCCGCTGCTGACGCTGCCGCGCATCGCGCAACTGGCGGCCGAACTGCCGCGCGACCGCATCGAATACAACTCAGGCGACGCCGCGATCAGCCAGGATCCCGACAAGGTCAAGAGCGTCGATCTCGATCCGGTCGAGGTGGTGAAGCGCATCGAGTCGGCCGGCGCCTGGATGGTGCTGAAGCGCATCGACGAGTCGCCGGAATATCGCGCGCTCCTCGAAGACACTCTGCTCTCGGTGGCCCGCGCCCGCGGCTTCAAGAGCCTCAACGATGCCGGCTTCTCGCAGGTCGAAGGTTTCCTGTTCGTGTCGTCGCCGAATTCGACGACGCCGTTCCACATGGACGCCGAGGACAATTTCTTCGTCCAGATCCACGGCGATAAAACCTTCGCGATTTTCGACAACCGCGACGGCTTCATCGCCAATGAGGAGCAGGTCGAATACTCGACCGTCAAGCACCGCAACGTGCCCTACAACGACAGCTTCAAGCCGCGCGGCGTCGAATTCCATCTGGTCGGCGGCGACGGCTGTTACGTGCCGTATCAGTGGCCACACTGGGTCAAGACCGCGGGCACCCATTCGATCTCGATGGCGATCACCTGGAAGACCGCGGAAGTGCGCCGCCTCAACGACCTGCACCGCTTCAATTCGCTGCTGCGCAGTGCCGGTTTTGCGCAGGCCGCGCCCGGCGTGCATCCGGCGTGGGATGCCGCGAAACTCGCGACCTATCGCGGCATCGCCGCGTTCATCGAGCCGCTGCGCAAATCCGAGACCATGCGCCGCGTCATCCGCCGCATCGCGCTCGGCAAGAACGCGAATTATTATCTGAAGAAGGCGTGAGGCGAACGCCAAACTTGCTTGTCAATGCGTCATGGCGGGCACAGCCGTTCGACGAACGGTTCGGTACCGCTCGCCTATGTCCCCGCCATCCACGTTCTACGTTTCTGCGTCGTGAGCGAGGCCTCAATCGTCAGTACGAATTCTCACGTCGTCCCGGCGAAAGCCGGGACCCATATGCTGTGAACCCTCCATTCTCGTGAGATGCTGGAGCAACGTCTCACCGTTGTCATCACGCTCGGTGATTATGGATCCCGGCTTACGCCGGGACGACATCCGAGTAACTGGCAGGCTCAAGCCGCCCCTGAACCTTCACCCCTGAGCGAACTTGGCGCTTGCCCCATCGCCTTGCGGAACGCCGCCGAGAACGCGCTCGAACTGCGATAGCCGTTGCGCTCGGCAACGCGTGCGATCGGCTCGCCGGCGACGATGGCTTCCAGCGCACTGTGAAACCGTACCCGCTGCCGCCACACCGCGAAGCTGAGACCTAATTCCGTCTCGAACAGCCGCGCCAGCGTCCGCGCCGATGCGCCTGCGACATCGACCCATCCCTCGAGCGTCAGGCGGCTCGCGGGATCGGCGAGCAGCGCGTTGCAGACGCGCAGCAAACGTGGATCGCGCGGCATCGGGATCACCAGTCCGAGCCGCCGTGCGCGGGCTATCTCGGCGAAGATCAGATACGCCATCGCGCCGCCGCGCCCCTGCTCGTCATAGATCACCGGCTCCTCGATCAGCGCCAGCA
Source organism: Afipia sp. Root123D2 (assembly GCF_001425835.1). Lineage (GTDB taxonomy): Bacteria > Pseudomonadota > Alphaproteobacteria > Rhizobiales > Xanthobacteraceae > Afipia. The sequence continues at coordinate 690,581 of NZ_LMDP01000001.1, read as the reverse complement.
CCAGTTCGCGCAGCAGCGGCGACACCTCCAGCACGGTCGGCGCCGACGGCAGGTCGTCATGTGCATCGCGCGCAATGTAGAGCGTGCGCATTTCGACCTGACCGCGAATGCCGATCGAGTGTGTCGTCCGCGCCGGCAGATAGACCGCGCGATCCGGCGGCACGATCCACGCTTCGCTCTCGGTGCGCAGTCGCATCACCCCGGTCACCGCATAGACGAGTTGGTCGCGCGCATGGTGATGCGGCGCGATCTCGAAGCCGTCGCGGAAACTCTTCGACATCGCGGCGAGCGGACGCGGCACGCCCTGATAATCATTGGCGTTGCTGCTGCGGGTCTGGCGGCTGCGTGAAACCATTTTGAGGCCCGAACCGGGAATGGCGCATTCTCGACGATTTTTGGCATGACGACGCCAACGTGCCAAGGGTATTTTGAGGCCGGAATCGAACCTGAGGCCCCCATGACGCGCGACCGCATCCATTTCCTGTTCCTGAATCTCGGCCATTTTCTCGATCACCTGTTCACGCTGATCTTCGCCACCGTCGCCGCGCTGGCGCTGTCGCGCGAATGGGGCCTGAGCTATGGCGAGCTTCTGGCTTACGCGACGCCGGGTTTCTTCGCGTTCGGCCTGTTCTCGCTGCCGGCCGGCTGGCTCGCCGACAAATGGAGCCGCGAGGGCATGATCGCGGTGTTCTTCGTCGGCATCGGCGCGTCGTCGATCGCCACCGCCTTCGCGCAGACGCCGCTGCAGGTCGGCATCGGCCTGTTCATCGTCGGCGTGTTCGCCGCGATCTATCATCCGGTCGGCCTCGCCATCGTCACTGCGCGCTGGAAAAACACCGGAATGCGGCTGGCCGTGAACGGCGTGTGGGGCAATCTCGGCGTCGCCAGCGCCGCGCTGATCACCGGCTATTTCATCGACCACGGCGGCTGGCGCGTGGCGTTCGTCGTGCCGGGCATCCTCTCCATCATCATCGGCATCCTCTACGCCATCCACCAGTGGCCGGAAGTATCGCACCGCAAAGCGCCTGCGGCTGTTGCCGCCGCCTCAGGATCGGCATTCACAGCGGACGCCAGGGCGCTGCTGCTGCGCATCTCCGCCATTGTGTTCCTCACCACCGCGATCTGCAGCGTCATCTTCCAGTCGACGACGTTTGCATTGCCGAAGATCTTCGACGAGCGCCTGCAGGGCCTCGCGACCGGCATGGCGCAATGGCTGTCGGCGAGCGGCGTGCCCGCCGCCAAGGGCGATGTCGCCACCGTGCTCGGTGCATTCACGTTCCTGGTGTTCGCGGTGGCGTCGATGGCGCAGCTGGTGGTCGGCCACCTGCTCGACAAATGGGGACCGCGCGTCGTGTTCCTGATCGTCGCCACTATCCAGATCGTGTTCTTCTCGCTGATGCCGGGCCTGCATGACGGCCTCGCGCTGGCCGTGGCCCTCGGCTTCATGCTCGGCGCGTTCGGGCAGATCCCGATCAACGATTTCATGATCGGCAAGATGGCGAGCGGCGAGGCGCGCGCCCGCGTCTACGGCGTGCGTTACGTCGTCAGCTTCACCGCGCTGGCGGCGGCATTGCCGCTGATCGGATTCGTCTACGAGAATTACGGCTTCGACACGCTGTTCAAGCTGATGGCGAGCGCGGCCGCTGTGATCTTCGTTGCGGTGATGTGCCTGCCGTCAAGGCTGCCGGCCCCGGCGGTGGCGACGGCGTAGTCAAACCTGCAAGATTCTTTTTCATCCCTCCCCCTTGTGGGGAGGTGGCGAGTTGCGAGCGACGCGAGCAATGAGCCGGGTGGGGGAATTATCGAGCAAGGTCGCATACCCCACCCCGGCCTTCGCTTCGCTTGGCCGACCCTCCCCACAAGGGGGAGGGAAAGAAAGAGCTACTGATTGATCTCCGCCGACACCTGACGGATCGCGCGGGCCAGCTGCTCCGGCGGCTGCGCGCCGGACACCGCGTATTTCTGCGCGAACACATACGTCGGCACGCCGGAAATGCCCTTGTCGGCCGCTTCCTTGGCCTGCGCGGAAATCAGCTCGACATCCTCGTCGGTGGCCAGGCGCTTGCGGATGCTGTCAGCATCGAGGCCGACATCGGCCGCCGCCTGCACCAGCACGTCGGCGCTGGTGAGATCGCCGCCGTCGCGGAAATAAAGCTCCATGAGTTTTTGCTTCATCTGCGCCGCCTTGCCTTGCGCCTCCGCCCAATGGATCAGGCGATGGCTGTCGGTGGTGTTGGGCTGGCGCTTCACGCGATCGGAATTGTATTCGAGCCCCTCTTCCGCCGCCGCTGCACCGACACGCCCGGCGATGCTTTTATACGCCTCCGGCGAGCCGAACTTCGCGGTGAGATACTCGTCGCGCGAGATGCCTTCGCGCGGCACCCACGGATTGAGAAAGTACGGCCGCCAGTTGACCTCGACCGGCACATCCGGCACCAGCGCCAGCGCGCTCTCGATGCGGTGCTTGCCGATGTAGCACCACGGGCACACCACGTCGGAGACGATATCGATCTGCAGCGGCTTGACGGTGCTCATGGGCGGGTCCTTTGCGTTATGACCCGCCAGAGATAGGCCTGACTTCCTATCGAGACAAGGCAAACCGACGGTATCGTCTCCGCCTCATCCGCAATGTCATGGCCGGACTTGTTCCGGCCATCTCGCTTAGGTGAGCACAGTGCCAGCCTGCTCGGGATCACCGCGACAAGCCCGGCGATGACAACTCGTGCAAAAGTCCCTACCCCAACCCCGCCGCAATCTCGCGCATTTTCGCTGAGGTAAATTCGTCCGCCGGAAAGAACGTCTCCAGCGCGATTTCCGACAGCGTGATGTCCACCGGCGTGCCGAAGATCATCGTCGTCGAAATGAAGCTCAGCACATCGCCGCCAAAGCGCATTTGGAACGGAATCGCGACGCTGTCGGCGGCCGACGCCGGTGTCTTGCGCGCCGGAATCGGAATCGCCTTGAGGTCGTCGTAGAGCTTCACCAGTTCGGGATCGGCGGTGGCCTCGCACTGGCGATGCAGACGCTCCAGCAGATGCGCGCACCATTCGGCGAGATTGACCGTGCGCGGCGCCAGCCCTTCGGGATGGAAACTCAGGCGCATCACGTTGAACGGCTGGCCCATCAGGTCGGGCGAAATCCCTGCGAGCAGCGGCGCGACCATGCGGTTGGCCGACACCAGATTCCAGTGCCGGTCGACCGCCAGCGCAGGATAAGGCTCATGCGCCTTGAGCACGATGTTGATTGCCTCGCGCGCCGCCTTCAGCGCCGGATCGTCGAGCGGGCGGTTGGGAAACGCCGGCGCGAAGCCCGCCGCGACCAAAAGCACGTTGCGCTCGCGTAACGGCACGTCGAGCCGCTCGGCCAGACGCAGCACCATGTCGCGCGACGGCGCGGCGCGGCCGGTTTCGACGAAACTCAAATGCCGCGCTGAAATTTCGGCATCACCGGCGAGATCGAGCTGGCTGAGATGGCGGCGCTGGCGCCATTCGCGCAGGTGCGCGCCGACGTGAATGGATTTGGCGGGGGAAGACGCGGTGGCGAGCTGTGTCATCATGCCAAAAAGCTAGCACGCAAATTTTCCAGCTTCCATTACCTGCCAGGTAATCGCTTTGCGCGCGGGCCGGGATCATCTTCGCCACCACAGGAGATGACCGATGACCGACCGTTCCCGCTTTCCCGCGTCCAGCCCGGCCTTAGCCGAACCCTTGGCATGGATGCACGATCTTGCGATCCGGCTGCTGGCGCACACGCTCAACATGCCCGCGCCGCTGGTTCACACCACCGGCTTCTATGTCGTCGCGCAGGTGCAGGCCGCCGAACACCGCGCCGCGAAAACGCTGTGCCCGTTCACGCTGCTGCGCCGGGCGCTCGCCCGCAGCCGTCGCCGCACGTCGTAATCCCCTCAACCAGAAGGAGACTGCCATGATCCATCCCTCGATGTTTCTTCGCCGTGCGTTGCTGGCCGACGCCATCTTCAGCGGCGTATCGGCGCTGCTGCTGACCTTCGGCGCAGGTTATCTGGCAACGTTGCTCAACCTGCCGGAAACGCTGCTGCGCGAAACCGGCCTGTTCCTGATCGCCTATGCGGCGTTCGTCGGCATCCTCGGCAGCCGCGCGGCGATGCCGAAGGCACTCGTGCTGCTGGTGATTGCCGGCAATGCGGCGTGGACGCTGGCGAGTGTGGCGCTGCTGCTCAGCGGCATCGTCTCGCCGAACCTGCTCGGCGAAGCCGCAGTGGTCATGCAGGCGATCATGGTCGGCGTGTTCGCGGAATTGCAGTTCATCGGACTGCGCCGCGGTGCGGCGGCGGTGGCGTGAACACTCTAAGGAATACGTGAAATGTGATTCCCGTCATGCCCGGGCTTGTCCCGGGCATCCACGTTTTCCTTTTTGCCAGCCGTCAAGACGTGGATGGCCGGAATAAATCCGGCCATGACAGCGGTGAGATCTTGTTCTGCAGCCGCTTTCGCGTCTGGCCTCAGCGCAATTAGCCCGCAGCCGCGCGCTTTTTCCGACCCGCCTTCGCAGCACCCGCAGCCGGCGCGGATCGCGACGCCTTGGTCTTGCTCGGCTTGCCGGTGCCACGGGCATGAGCGCTGGCCTTAACGACCTTCGCCTTCGCGACATCGGCTTTTTCTGCCTTTGTCTTGGCCTTAGCTTCGGTCTTGGCCTTGGCTTTGGCTTCCTTGGCCTTCGCCTTGTCGGCCTTCTTCAGCGCCTTCTCGGCGACCTTCGCCGCCTTCTTCTCGGCCTTTTTCTTCAGCCGCAATTTTTCGGCGCGCTCTTCCGCGCGCTTCTTCGCCCGCTTCTTCTCGCAGGCGTCGCACTTGCAGCCGATCGGTTTAAGGAAAATCTTGAAATAGTCGGTGCCGTAATCGTAGTTGATCTCGTCGCCGACCTCGATGTTCCTGATCGCGCGGATCACCACCCTGCGCTTGCGCGAATTGACGTCGGATTCCGCGTTGGGCTTGCAGGCGTGGTTGATGTAGCGCGCGATGTTCTTGCGCACCGAACCGTCGATGGTCCAGCGGTTGTTGATCTCGAACAGATACTTGTTGTCGACCGCGTCATCCTTTTTCTTCTTGGAATCGAGCAACGGCCCGAAATAGCGGATGATCTTGGTGCCCTTCTTGATCGGCTTGGTGGCGAAAAGGCCAAGGCCGGTTTTCGAACGACCGATGCGATAAGGCTTCTTGGGGGAAATGGCGGGCATGGCTCACTGACAGACGACAACAACGGGAACACGCTTTCTAATGCGATTCCGCGACAATGTCAGGTTTTTCGCGGCCACAGGGACAGCTCAAGCGAACCATCCCCATCTTCGTCGCGGTTCCCGCCGGCCCCGGCGATCAGGCCGCATCCTGCTGCGGAAACAGATGGAAATAGGGTTTGGCCTCCGCGACCACCCGCGCGAAGGACGGCCGCGCCATCAGGCGATCGAAATAGGCCCTGACAGTCTTGTGATTGTCACCAAACGGCTCGACCAGATTGGCGTAGAACAGCGCCGGTCCCGCCGCGCAGTCGGCCATGCCGAAATCGTCGCCCATGGCCCAGGTTTTCGCCGCCATCTCGCGCTCGATCATGCCATAGGCCGTCTGCAGCCGCGCCCGCGCATCGGCAACGCCCCTCGGGTCCCTGGCGTCGGCGGGCCGCAGGCGATTGCCGACGATCTTCTGCATCGGATCGTTGACATATAGATCGTAAAAGCGGTCCCACAGCCGCATCCGCCATGCCTCATCGGCATCCGCCGACACGAACCGCGTTACCCCCGGATAATGCGTGTCGAGATATTCGATGATGATGGTCGATTCCGGGATCGTCAGGTCGCGCCGCTCGTCGCGCAGCACCGGGAATTTCCCGATCGGCCACAGCTTGAGAAACGCCTCGCGGTCGGCAGCGTCACCGAGATCGACGATCTGCGGCGTGAACGCCGTATCGTTCTCATAAAGCGCGATCAGCGCCTTCTGACAGAACGACGACAGCGGATGGAACAGTAGCCTGAGCGACATGAGATCAATCCTGTGCGGCGGGTAAATAACGCGAAATCACGATGCCGGTCGAGAACGGACGGGATTCGACGAGCTTCAGCTTGAGACGCTGCGGGCTTGCCTTGAACAGCGGCGTCCCGGCGCCGAGCAGCACCGGGCAGACGCCGATGCGATATTCGTCGATCAGACCGTGCGGGATCAGGCCAGCAGCAAGATCGGCGCTGCCGAACAGGAAAATGTCCTTCGCGGTGTCGCGCTTCAACCGGGCGACCGTCCCGGCCACGTCATCCTTGAAGATCGTGGTGTTGGTCCAGTCCGATCCGGCCAGCGTGCGCGAGAACACGAATTTCGGCAGCGCGTTCATGAAATCGGCGACCTCGCCTTTTTCACTGGGCCAGTAGCCCGCCATCAGGTCGTAGGTGACACGCCCGAACAGCAGGCCGCCTGCACTGTTGCACTGCTCGATCGACAGTTTTTCGAGCTCGTCGCCCCAGACATCATTGTGAAAGGACAAATCGCGGTTGGGACCTTCGATATAACCGTCCAGTGTCATCACATTCCACATGATCAGCCGTGCCATCGTGCCGCTTCTTAACTGATTGCGTTTTGCAACTGGTTGCATCCTAGGATCACTGGTGCGAGAATGCAACCGGTTTTCGACGGCTATCGGAAATGTCAACATGGACGATGCACAGCGGTCGGGCTGCCCGATCAATCTCACGCTGGAAATCCTCGGCGACAAATGGAGTCTGCTGATCATCCGCGACATGATGTTCGGCAACCGCCGCCACTTCCGCGAACTGCTGACGAAGTCGGACGAGAAAATTTCGTCGAACATCCTGTCGGACCGGCTGAAGACGCTGGTCGAGGAAGGCATCCTGACCCGCGTCGACGATCCCACCCACAAGCAGAAGGGCATCTACAGCCTCACCGAACAGGGCATCGAGCTGTTGCCGATCCTCGCGCAGATGGCGGCATGGGGATTCAAGTATCTCCCGGTCAGCGAGGAGCTAGGCATCCGCGCCGAACTGCTCGCCGACGGCGGTCCGAAAATGTGGAACGAATTCATGGACGAACTGCGCGAGGTTCACCTCGGCACCAGGCGCCGCCGGAAAAGCGGGCCGTCGGTCGGCGAGCGATTGCAGAAGGCCTATGAAGCGGTTGTGGCGAAGCGCAAAAAATGATGAAAGCGGCTCACGCTTCTCGCTCGCTCAGGCAGACAGGATGACAATGACCAAGGACGCAAGAAAAGTCGCGCTGGTGACCGGCGCCGCGCGCGGGATCGGCCTTGCCGCCGCCAAACGCTTTCTTGCGGACGGATGGTGCGTCGCCTTGCTCGACATCGAACGCGACCTGCTCGCACAATCCGTCAAGGCACTGGGACAGCCGGACGCGACGCAGGCCCTGCCCTGCGACGTGTCGGATCCGAAGGCCGTGGCTGACGCAGTCGCGCAGATCGGCGCACGCTTCGGCCGCCTCGATGCACTGGTCAACAATGCCGGCATCGCGATCTTCAAGCCGATGCTGCAAACCACGCTGGACGACTGGAACCGGGTGCTGGCGGTCAATCTCAGCGGGCCTTTCATCTGCACGCAGGCGACCGTTCCGCTGATGCGCGAGCATGGCGGCGCCATCGTCAACATCACCTCGATTTCGGGATTGCGCGCCTCCGCGCTGCGCACCGCCTACGGCACCAGCAAGGCGGCGCTGGCCCATCTCACCAAGCAATTCTCGGTGGAGCTGGCCGGGCTCGGGATTCGCGTCAACGCGGTCGCGCCAGGTCCGGTCGAGACAGCCATGGCGAAAGACGTGCATACGCCCGCGATCCGCGCCGATTATCACGACGCCATTCCGCTCAACCGCTACGGGCTGGAGGAAGAACTGGCCGATGCGATCTTCTTCCTGTGCAGCGACCGCGCGAGCTACATCACCGGACAGACGCTGGCCGTCGACGGCGGCTTCGACGCCACCGGCATCGGCCTGCCGACCCTGCGCCGCGACAGCGGCAACGGCTGAACCTACTCCGCGAGTTGCGGCGCGAGTTCCTTGCCCCGCAGCGTCAGCACGCTGAGCACGAAGGCGCCGAAACCGGAGATCGCGATGATCGTGACCATCGGCAACGCCGTGCCGTCGAAGAACAGACTGGCGACCGCGATCATCGCACCACCGGTCAGCATCTGCAGCGTGCCGCCGAGCGCCGAGGCAATGCCCGCGATCGGACCGTGATCCTCCAGCGCCAGCACCATCGTCGATGGAATGACGAGGCCGAGGAAGGCGTTGGCCGCGAACAGCATCGCGATCAGCACCACAAGGCTGTCGCTGCCCGCTGCCGTGATGGCGAGCAGGATCAGCGTCAGCAGCGAGAACATCGACACCGCGCCGATCACCATCCGCCCCATGCCGAAGCGGCCGCCGATTGCGGCGGCGAACTGCGACGCGCCGATGAAGCTGATCGCGTTGACCGAGAACGCGAGGCTGTATTGCGTCGGCGTCAGGCCGAAATGGTCGATATAGACGAACGACGAACTGGCGAGGAAGGCGAAGAAGCTCGCCATGCCGAAGCCGCCGATGAAGGTCAGGCCGAGGAAATGGCGGTCGCGCAGCAACTGCCAGAACCCGCCGAGCACATTGCCGACGCTGACCTTGATGCGGTCCTGCGGCGGGCGCGTCTCAGGCAGGAAGGTCGCGACCAGCGCAAGACCGAGCAGCGCCACCACCGTGACCGCGACGAACACCGCGCGCCAGCCGAACGGTACGATCAGCGCGCTGCCGGTCAGGGGCGCCAGGATCGGCGACACGCTGAACACCAGCATCACCAGCGACATCAGCCGTGTCGCTTCGACGCCGGTGTGCAGGTCGCGGATGATCGCGCGCGGAATCACCATCACCGCCGATGCGCCGATGCCCTGCACCGCGCGGAAGAAAATCAGCCATTCGATGCTGGGCGCCAGCCCGCAGCCGACCGAGCCGATGGTGAACAGCACGAGGCCGAAATACAGCGGCGGCTTTCGCCCCACCATGTCCGACACCGGGCCATAGACGATCTGGCAGATGCCGAACGCCATGAAGAACACCATCAGGGTCATCTGCGTCGCCGCCGTCGAGGCATGCAGATCGGAGGCGATGGAGGGCAGCGCCGGCAGATACATGTCGATCGCGAACGGCCCGACCGCGGACAGGAGGCCGAGGACGATCGCGTTTTTGGCGTAGCTCGAGGACATCACGGATGCTTTCAGTTCAGACGTTTCAGTTTTTATCTTTGAAAAGCGCTGCCCGGGACCATCGACGCCACCGATGTTGTCCCGTGCGCGCGGTCACTTGCCGTCAAAAGCCGCCTTCAATGTGGCGATGTCGAGCTTGATCATCGCCAGCACGGCTTTCATCACCCGCTCGCGCTGTTCGCCGGTGCCGGACTTCATCATCTCGCCCAGCGCGGTCGGCACAATTTGCCACGACACACCGAACTTGTCAGTGAGCCAGCCGCATTGCTGCTCGGCGCCGCCGGCGGAAAGTTTCGTCCACATGTCGTCGACTTCCGCCTGCGTTTCGCAATTCACGATGAAGGAGATCGCCGGCGAAATCTTGAAATGCGGGCCGCCGTTCAACGCCATGAACTCCTGTCCGTCAAGTGTGGCGGTCACAGTCATCACCGACCCTTTCGGGCCCGGCCCGGCGTCGCCGTAACGCGCGATGGCGCCGAGCTTTGAATTCCTGAAGGTCGCGACGTAGAAATTCATTGCGTCTTCGGCCTGATTGTCGAACCACAGGCACGGATTGATCTTGTTCACGACAGAACTCCTTGTTGGGCGTTTTCAAGCACAGCGAAGGCGCTGCGCGGACGCGCATCAAAAAACGGCGGTTGGAGGTCCGCTCCGGCAAGACGGAGCGGACGGTTTTCAGCGAACGGCGAGCGCAGCCAGCCGCTCGAGGCTCTGGGTCCATCCGGCTTCCATGCCGGCCAGCATCTGTGGCGCAGTGGCGACAAGGCCGACGGCGCGCGCCTCGACCGTCAGGCGCGTTCCGGACCCCTCGCTTGCGAAGGTGACTTCAGTCAGCGATTCCAGCAGCGGATTTTCATCCTTGTCACGGGCGACGGCAACAAACACCAGACGCTCGTTCGGAACGATCTCCTTGAATTCGCCGGTCATCGGATAGTCGGTGCCGTCGGGCGCGCGCATCACGATGCGCAATTTTCCGCCCGGCCGCACATTCATTTCGCACACCGGATTGGTAAAGCCGTGCGGCCCCCACCACTGCGCCATATGAACCGGATCGGTCCACATCCTGAACACAAGGTCGCACGGCGCGGCGATGGTGCGAACGATCGTCACCTCGGCCTTGCCGAATCCGGTATCAGTGGCGGGAGCACTCATGACAAACTCCGTTTGTTACGCTGGAACCGACGACTAGCAGCTCGCGCCGCTCTTCTCCGGCGAATTGATCATCCACGGCGTGCCGAACTTGTCGGTCAGCATGCCGAAGCGTTCGGCCCAGAAGGTCTCGCCGATCGGCATGGTGATGGTGGCGCCATCCGACAGCGCCTTGAACACACGTTCGGCCTCCGCGCCGTTGTCGGCGTTCAGCGTCACCGAAATTCCTTCGGGCTTCTTGTAGTGCTCGGGCGGCGAGTCGGATGCGAGGATCATCTGGTCGCCGAGCATCAGCTGGGCGTGCATGATCTTCTTCTTCCAGTTCGCGGGCACATGCTCTTCCGCCGGTGTGCCTTCATGCGGCATTATCGCCGTGATCTTGGCGCCGAGCGCTGTCTCGTAGAATTTCAGCGCTTCTTCGCAGTTGCCGTTGAAGAACAGATAAGGCTGGACCTTCATGATCGTCTCCTTGGGTTGATCGTTGATTTGAATGTGCTGCGGGCGACAATTCCGATGGAAATGGCGCGATCAGACAAAATAATTGCGAAGCTGTTATGTCCGCTGGAACGGGATCAGCGCGCGCACCCGCTCGTCGCGCAAATAGAGACCGCCCCAGATCAGCAGCGCGAGATAGACGCCGAACAGCGTATGCGTGAACAGCGGGCTGCCGACGCGCAGATGGGTGTAGATCGCGCCGAGCACCGAGGTGCGCGGGAAAGCATAAAGAGCGGTGCAGGCCAGCGTCAGGACGCCGAGCGTGCGCGCGAGGTCCGTCGGGATCCCGAGCTGCTGCGATGTCGTGATGACGATGTCGAGCGGAACGAGCTTGATGCCGCCATCGAACACCAGGAATACGATGGCGAGGCCGCTGAGGATGCGGCCGGTCCAGATCGCGCCGCCTGAAATCGTGCCGGTCGAAATCGCCGGCGCCTGCATCTGGGCTTGCATTGTTTCTCTCCGTTGAATGCCGATGCGCGTGGTGTCAGGTTTTGGCCAGATAGGCGTCGAGCTGATCGAAGGTGCCGCCGAAGCCCTGCTGCATCGACGCGAACATGCCTTCGAACATCGCGCGTTCTTCATCGCTGACGTCGATCGGGCCGCCGCGCAGCGACAGCGTGGTCTTGCCGCCCTCCTCGGTCAGCGTCATCACGTTGAGGATTTCCTTCGGCCATTTGTCGCTGAACGGCGCGCGGGTGACGTTGCCGCTCTCGTCCGAGAACGAATTGACGAACACGATGCGCTCCGGCTTGACGATCTCGCGATAAATGAAACGGCCCCACCATTTGTCGCCGTTCGGCAAACCCATCGAATAGAGGAACATGCCGCCGGGCCGCACCTCGAGCCTGGTGACATCGATGGTGCAACCTTTCGGTCCCCACCATTGCGCCAGCGCGTCACGATCGGTCCACGCTGTCCACACCACATCGCGCGGCGCGTTGAAGGTGCGGCTGATGGTGAACTCCTTGGTCGCGGCGTTACTTGCGGTCATTTTTTGTCTCCGTGGATTTCGGCGTCTTCGGCTTCCGGGGTTTCGCTTTCGATGGCTGCTTGGCTTCATCCGATTGCAGCCGGTGCAGGTATTCCTCGAGGCGGTCGAGGCTCGCCTCCCAGAACTTGCGATAGTTCTCGATCCAGCTCGCGGCGTCCTTTAGCGGGCCGGCTTCGAGCCGGCACGGCCGCCATTGCGCATCGCGCCCGCGGGTGATGAGGCCCGCGCCTTCCAGCACCTTCAGGTGCTTCGAGACCGCCGGAAGGCTCATCGCGAAGGGTTTCGCGATTTCGTTCACCGAGGTTTCGCCGAGCGCAAGGCGCGCGAGGATGGCGCGGCGCGTGGGGTCGGCGAGAGCTGCGAAGGTGCTGCTGAGGTGATCCATATTCAACCATTCAGTTAAATAACTGATCGGTTAAATACCGCCGAACACCCCGCCCGTCAAGCGATACCGCGAAAAATTCGGCATGAATCAGGGAAGCGGCTGACGGATCAGGGGAAAATCAGGACGAACATGTGCGTCCGGCCAGCACGGCATCGAGCATGGCGTCGAGCAGCATGTCGATCGTGGTGCCGTCCGGCAGGCCGTGGAGGATTTCATTGAGGCGGCCGTCGATCGCCAGCGTGGCGAAGCCGTGCACCAGCGACCACACCCGCGCGATGTCGGCAGCCTGCGGCAGCGTCAGATGCTCTTTTTCCACCTGCTCGTTGCGGCGCTCCCCGACGGCGGTTGCCATCAGGACGAAGGCGCAGCTCTGCGCCTCGTTCAGCACCGGGCAGCCCATGTCGAGGCGTTCGCGCCGGAACATCAGCTTGAACATCGCCGGGCTCGCCTGCGCAAAGCCGATATAGGCCTTGGCCCGCGCCCTGCTCGCCTCAGGAAACGGCTTGTTGGCGGACGCTTCCACCAGCGCCTCGGTGAAGCGGCGAAACCCGATCGCGGCGAGTTCGCTCAGCAACCGCGCGAGATCGCCGAAATGATGGGTCGGCGCGGCATGGGAGACGCCGGCTTCGCGCGCCACCGCGCGCAGGGTCAGGCCGCGAATCCCGTCACGTTCCAGAATCCGCTCGGCGGTGGCGAGCAGCGCCTGATGCAAATCGCCGTGATGATAAGGCTGCTGGCGGACAGGCGCGGCCACAGCCGCGGCCGCAACACGTGCCTTGGACGCAGGTTTGCCATGCGTCTTCCGGTCGGCGGGGGCTGCGCCCTGCCGGAAACCGGACTTTGTGGCCGTTTTAAGCGGTTTTGTCGCCATGCCATCAATATGACCTCAATTTTTTACACTGTCAAGATTTTACTTGACGGTGACAAGATCGACCTCTAAATACATCTTTACGACGTAAAGATCGTTCTGAAAAAGCACTCAGCCGGACCATTCGCCATGACGCTGTTCATGATCATCGCACCCTTCGCCACTTTCGCGACCCTGCTGATGCTGGTGCCTGCCAAGCTGAGCCTGGCGGCCGGCGCCATGGTGGCGCTGATTGCCATGATCTGGGATCTCGCCAACGGCCGTTCGGTGAAAATGCTGTCGCTGGGCGCCTTCGTCCTGTTTTCGCTGATCGGCGGTTATCTGACGATCGTGGGCGCGGACTGGAGCAGCACCGCGATTCGCCTCGCGGTCGATGGCGGCGTTCTTGCCATGGCGCTGGGTTCACTGGCCGTCCGGTTTCCGTTCACCCTGCAATACGCCCGCGAAACGGTCGAGCCCGAGATCATGAAGCTGCCGGGCTTCATGCGGGTCAATTACATCCTGACATGGGTGTGGACTTCGGCCTTCGTCCTGATGCTGGCCGTCGATGTTATCGCGATCTATCTGCCGAGCTTCCCGCTGTGGGCTTGCGCCGGCATCGCCTTCGCCGCCCGTAACGGCGCGGTCTACTTCACCAAATGGTACCCGAACCACCGCCGCGCGGCGGCCGCCGGGCTTGCTCGCGACGCAATGCCCCGCCTGCCCGCGCTGGCGCGAACGGCTTCGGCAATCTGAAAGACAAAAAATGACCTGGCTTCTTAAACTCATTGCGGGCCTGCTGCCCGTTCTCATCTTCTTCGCGGCCTTCGCGGTGCTTGGCGATATCCTGATCGCCACTCTCCTTGCAGTCGCAGGGGCGATGGCGCAGCTCATCCTGACCTGGTCGGCGCAGAAAAAGGCCGGCGTGCTGGTGTGGGTCAGCCTCGCTGTCGTTCTCGCACTCGGCGGCGCGACGTTTGCCGGAACGGATGTCAATTCGCTGAAGCTGTCACCGGCCAAAGTGAGCTGCGAAGGACCGCACTGCGTCTGCCGTATGCCGCTGCTGCCGATCTAAGCGCGTTCGCCGGCGTTCTGGCGAGCGCCGGCAGACCGCCCTTCCGGGCGTTCAATCATATCGCCAAGCTCCGCCTCCAAGGATCTTCCACCGGAGCCGATCAGGAACCCGCCGGACGACCGAGATGCCCCTCGCTCTCCGGCGGCTCCGCTCAGGACAGGCCTGCGTCAGCCGTTCGGTCCTGTTGCCTGCAGGCCGTCGCCCGTGACAGAAATGCCGCATGGGCCACTCTCTCAAACAGCTCTTCAGCGACTTCTTCTCGACCATCGTGTTCCTCGCTGTCTATGCCGTCAGCGGGGACGTGCTGGTCGCCACCGGCGTCGCGATTGCCGGCGCCATCGCGCAATTCCTTGTCGCGCGGCTCCGCAACCAGAAGCTGGAAATCATGACGCTCGCCAGCGTTGCGCTGGTGATCGTGCTCGGCGGCGCGACGCTGCTGACCAGGGATCCGCGCTTCGTGCTGATCAAGCCGAGCATCGCGCATTTCGCCATCGGCTTCATCATGCTCAAGCGCGGCTGGATGCTGCGCTACATGCCGCAGATCGTGATCGACAATGTTCCGCATGCCATCACCGTCGCGGGCTATCTTTGGGCGGCGCTGATGTTCATTCTCGGCGCCGGCACCATCGCGGTGGCGATGACCGGTGACATCAAGCTGTGGGCCATCTATGTGTCGGTGGTCGCGGTCGGCGCCAAGATCGTTGCCTTCCTCGTTCAGTATGCCGTGATCCGCATCCTCGTCCACCGCAAGCTGCGCGCGCAGACGGCTGTGGCTTGACGCGGCGTTCAAACCTGCCAGCGGGCGATGACCGCTTCCGTGTCGGCGATCTCGATCTGGATTTCGAAGCGACGCCGATAGAGGTCCAGCAGCGCGTCATGGCTTTCGTCCGACGAACTGCACATCGCATCGGACACGAGAATGACCCGATAGCCCTGATCGACGGCCGCAAGCGCCGACGACAGCACGCAGACGTCGGTCTCCGATCCGCTCATGATCAGCGTGTCGCAGCGGCGGTGTCGCAGTTCAGCCACCAGCTTGCCGTCGGCGAACGCCGAATAGACCATCTTGTCGATGACCGCGGCCGGCGGCACAAACCGCTCAAGCTGCGGCATCAGATCGAGCAGACGCGGATCGACCTCTTCGCGCGTTGTCTCGTGCCACTTCTCGTAATAGCGCGCCCACGTTCCGGGCATGTCGGAGGCGCGTCGCGGCGTCATGAAGCGCGTGAAGATCGTCTGGCCGGGCGCGCGGCGGACCAGCTCTTCCACATTGGGGAGCACCCGCTCCATCCACGGCGTCGGCCATGGTCCGTCGCTGGAAAATATCTGCTGCATATCGATGCACAAATGCACCGCTTGCGGCGGCACCTCCCGCGTCAGTTGGCCCATGCGCGCTCCCGTGTGACCCGACGATGACAAACACGGATGCCGCCGAAGGGTTCCGGCGGGACGCGCGACACGGAATCGCAGCCGATGTATTGGCGTGGCACCGGCAAAATGAGTTATATCGTCGAAGCGCGTCCCGATCAGAACCAATTCCGGTCGCCGCGGACCGCACCGAGGGGAAGCTACATGTCAATCGATGGAAACTGGAAAATCACCATGACCACGCCGATGGGTGACCGCGACGCGGACCTGTCGCTCAAGGCCGATGGCGGCACGCTGACCGGCACGCAAGCCGCCGACGGCAATTCCGGCGAGATTTTCGATGGCACCGTGACCGGCGATGATGTCGCCTGGAAGCTCAAGATTACCGACCCGATGCCGCTGACGCTGGCGTTCTCCGGCAAGGTCGAGGGCGATTCCATGTCGGGCGAAATGGGCATTGGCCCGATGGGCAGTTTCCCGTTCACGGGATCGCGCGCGTAAATCCGGCGCGCGCTTCGCTGCGAGCACATCTCGACATTTCCGACGCGTCATCACCGGGCTTGTCCCGGTGATTTCGTTTTATCGCGACCATGATTTGCAACATCTGAATCGCTTGACGACGTGATCATGAAACATGCGCGCTGAAATGCGCGATATTCCGCGTCACAATTGCGGATTCGCGATAAAATTTCGCGCCGATTTCATCCGCGCATCGCACCGCAACGCATCGCGCAAGTCCTTGCTTTATAGTGAAAAGTCAGACTCTCGATGCTCATGCGCATCGTGCATCGCGATGTCACGCTGACACATGAAGGCATCGCAGGGTTTATCTCCACTCCCGTTTCTGTAATAAGCGATTTGCTTCCGCCACAGCGACGGTACGTGAGTGACGACGGAAGTTTTTGCGCGTTCGCAAATCGAGGAAAACAACAATAAGGAAAGAGGTGCTGATGTTGGAGCTGGGGACAGAATTTTCACGGATCAATCAGGCAAAAGCGATCTTCGACGACATTTATATTCAGGAAGACCCGCGATCATATTTTTCCGTTCTCGGCGATCTCGATTACATGATTCCGGATGTCGCCGAACCTGTCATACGTCAGATCCTATCCGCCAAGGCTTCCGTCACCGGCACCAGACCGGTCGTGCTCGATGTCGGCTGCTCCTATGGCATCAACGCCGCGGTGCATCGCTTCCCATTGACGTTCGGCGGCTTGCGTCACCGCTACGCGCGGCGCGAAATGAAGGCGGTCTGCTCCGAAGAATTGATGCGTCTCGACCGCAATTTTTATTCATCGTGGCCCGATGTCGGCCTGGCCCGGTTTATCGGTCTCGATATATCGGCGCCGGCCATTCGCTATGCAACGAATGCCGGTCTTCTCGATCAAGGCGTCGTCGCGGATCTGGAGAACAACGCACTCTCGAAGGATGACGCGCGCATCGTCCGCCCCGCCGACGTCATCATGTCGACCGGCTGTATCGGTTATGTGACGGAGAAGACCTTCGGCAAGCTTCTCGACGCGACGGAAAAGACTCCCTGGGTCATCTCCTTCGTGCTGCGGATGTTTCCGTTCGATGAGCTGGCGAAGACCTTCGCACAGCGCGGTCTTGTGACGGAACGGCTCGCCGGCGTGACTTTCATCCAGCGCCGTTTCCGCGACGCCGAGGAGTTCGAGAACAGCCTCGCGACGCTTGCAAAACTCGGAGTCGATTCCACCGGCCTCGAATCCGAAGGCCTGTTCCACGCCGATCTGATCCTGTCGCGCCCCGAGGCCGATGCGCGCGCGATGCCGCTCGACGACATCGTGACCGTCGCCAGCGGACGCGGCCGGCCGATCGCCCCGCGCTATGTTCATGTCGAAAGCGGCGACGGTCTGCAGGTGGTGACGCTGGAGCCGTAAGACGAGCGCACGATTTATCGAGTGTGTCGTCGCCGCGCAGGCGGAACTTCGAGACGCGCGCAACAGCGCGCTCCTCAGAATGAGGAAGCCGCGCCAGCGAGCATCACCCCAGATTCAATTCCTTGAAGAAGTCGTTGCCCTTGTCATCGATGATGATGAAGGCCGGGAAATCCTCGACCTCGATGCGCCAGATCGCTTCCATGCCGAGTTCGGGATATTCCACCACCTCGACCTTCTTGATGCAGTGTTCGGCAAGGTTCGCCGCCGAACCGCCGACCGAACCGAGATAGAAGCCGCCGTGCTTCTTGCAGGCCTCGCGCACCGCGACCGCGCGGTTGCCCTTCGCCACCATCACCATCGAACCGCCCGCCGCCTGGAACTGGTCGACGAACGAATCCATCCGCCCCGCCGTGGTCGGGCCGAACGCGCCGGACGCGTAGCCTTCCGGCGTCTTGGCCGGGCCGGCGTAATAGACCGGATGGTTCTTGAAGTAATCCGGCAGCGGCTCGCCCTTTTCCAGCCGCTCGCGCAGCTTGGCATGCGCCGCGTCGCGCGCCACGACCATGGTGCCGGTCAGCGACAGCCGGGTCTTGGTCGGATATTGCGACAGGGTCGCAAGGATCTCCTTCATCGGCCGGTTGAGATCGATCTTCACCACCTCGCCGCCAAGCTGGCCTTCGAGCGCCGGCAGGTACTGCGCGGGATTGTGCTCGAGTTCTTCGAGGTAGACGCCGTCTTTCGTGATCTTGCCGAGCACCTGACGATCGGCCGAGCATGACACGCCAAGACCGATCGGCAGCGACGCACCGTGGCGCGGTAGCCGGATCACGCGCACGTCGTGGCAGAAATACTTGCCGCCGAACTGCGCGCCGACGCCGAGCGACTGCGTCATCTTGAGGATTTCCTGCTCCATCTCGAGATCGCGGAAAGCATGGCCGTCCTCGCTGCCCTTGGTCGGCAGCGCGTCGAGATAGCGCGCGGAGGCGAGCTTCACCGTTTTCATGCACAGTTCGGCGGAGGTGCCGCCGATGACGATGGCGAGGTGATAGGGCGGGCATGCCGCCGTGCCGAGCGTCAGCACCTTCTCTTTCAGGAACGCCAGCAGCCGGTCGCGGGTCAGCACCGACGGCGTCGCCTGAAACAGGAAGCTCTTGTTGGCCGAGCCGCCGCCCTTGGCCATGAACATGAACTTGTAGGCGTCATCGCCCTCGGCGTAGATCTCGCACTGCGCCGGCATGTTGTTGCGGGTGTTCTTTTCCTCGAACATCGACAGCGGCGCGACCTGCGAATAGCGCAGATTGCGCTTGAGGTAGGCGTCGCGCGCGCCTTCGGCCAGCGCGCCCTCGTCCTCGCCGTCGGTGATGACGTTGAAGCCCTTCTTGCCCATGATAATCGCGGTGCCGGTGTCCTGGCACATCGGCAGCACGCCACCGGCCGCGATGTTGGCGTTCTTCAAAAAGTCGAAGGCGACGAACTTGTCGTTGTCGCTGGCCTCGGGGTCGTCGAGAATCTTGCGCAGCTGCGCCAGATGGCCCGGCCGCAGATAGTGGTTGATATCGACGAAGGCGGCTTCCGACAGCGCCTTGAGCGCCTCGCGCGACACCACCAGCATGTCGCGGCCCATCACCTTCTCGACCCGCACGCCCGCGGACGAAATCTTCTTGTAGGGCGTCTCGTCGCGGCCGAGCGGGAACAGCGGCGTGTGCTTGTAGGGTGGAACGGCGACGGGCGGGGTGACAGGTGCATTCATGACAGGTTCTCGAGGCTCGCAGGATGGAAAAGGCACGGTCCAGACAGGCCGAAACGCCTTTGATAGAACCGTTCTAAGCACTTTTTCGCCGGAAGGAATAGCACCCGGAGCGCGGCTGCCTTGTCCGCCCTGTCCGCGCCGCAGAGCGCGGAGTCGCCGACGCAAGGCCCTAGCCCGGCAGGCGAATTTTCCGTAGGGTCAGGACAATCAGCCGGGGGGCTTGTCATGAATTTTAAATGTCTGGGTCTGGCCGCATTGGGAATGGTGGCGCTCGCCGCCTCCCCCGCCCGCGCCGACCGCTGCGATGATCTCGCCAAGCAACTCGCCGGGCAGATCGACGGCGTGACCATCGGCGAAACCCGCGCGGGTGTCATCTACCTCAAGCACCCGGCAGCGGCGCGCGCCACCCTCGGCTGCTCCAGCCGCAACAGGCAGAACGATTTCTACGCCTTTACCCCGGTCAAGAAACCGTCCGACGCCTTCGTCCAGTTCGCAGCCACCGCCGCCGCGCTGATCTTCACCATCCCGAAGGGCGATGCCGAGCGCGGCGCACGGCGCTGCCTGAAACGGATCGGCCTGCTGCGCGGCAATAACATCACCACCCGCTACCGCAAGCTCGACATTCTCTGCAACCGCACCAAGTCGGGCACCAGCATCTCGATTTCGCGGGAGAAGGAGCAGTAGGTTCGCGCGCGAAGCGCAATCCGGGAAACCGCGTCGTCACCCCGCATTTCGCCGCACGTCATGCGGGCTAAGATATCGGACCTACTGATACTTCTTGTCGCGCTCGAGCAGCTCGATCGAAATGCCCTGCGGCCCGCGGATGAAGCAGATGCGGATGCCGGGGCGCAGCGTGTAGGGCTCGCGGGTGAATTCGACGCCCTTGCCTTTCAGTTCGGCGGCGACATCGTCGATGTCCTTCACCGCCAGCCCGATGTGGTCGAGGCCCTGATAGGGCGTCACCGGCGGCGGATTGACGCCGTCGCCGTCCGTCACCGGCGCGATGAAAATTCGGGCACCGCCGAGATTGAGATCGATGCGGTTCGGCGCGCGGACGATCTCGGCGCCCAGCTTCTGCTCGAACCACTTCGCCGTCGCCTCGGGATCGGGACTGCGCAGGTGAACGTGATCCCAGACGATTGACGACATCAGCGACATCGGCGCTTCTCCCTTTTGTTCTTGTTGGCGGCGCATAAAAGATGGCGCGGCGGGCGCGGTCAAGAGCGTCGCCCGGATGCAGCGAGCGCAATCCGTCGCCACCCCGCATTCCGCTTCGCTTCATCCGGGCTACGATCTCTCAATGTCGTCCCCGCGCAGGCGGGGACGACATCGAAACAATGTGCAGTGATTTCGGTTGCGCCTTACGCCGCGACGCAGCTCTTGACGTAGGTCTTGCGCAGCGAGCCGCGGATGTTCTGCTTGATCGCCTGTTCGAGGCACTCGACCCGCGCCTTGGCGACGCAGAGCTGCAGTTGATCGCGCGCCTGATGGCGGCGCAGGTGCCGCGACGCGACCTTCTGGCGGCACAGTTCACGCTTGCCGACACGAACCGGCGCCGCTTTCGCGGGCGTGGCGCCTTCCGACGGCGAGGCATAAGCGAGTTTGGTTTCCCCGGCGGGGGCAACGCTCGCCTGCGGGACCGGCGGCAGCGGCGAGGTCTGCGCGATGGCGGCGTAAATCGAGACCGCAAGCGCACCTGCGTAGAGGACGGGGGTCAGGTAGCGCATCGGAGCCTCCAGCGTTGCGTTCCGGGCGGATTCTACAACAGGAATCGCGCCAATACGACAGGCATAAGACATGGAACTTGGGCCGAAATCCGGCGCCCGCGCCGCTCCGCCGTTCGCGGGAGCCCGCGCGGCGTTACCGCAGGCTCACTCCGTCGCCGCGACCGCCGCACGGCCAGCGCTCCGGCTGCAATACTTCTCACGAAAACGTCACTCACGTTTTCACAAGAACGCCGCGAACCGGGCGCTCACTGTGCATTACCTGCTCAGCACGCTGGCAGAGGCTGGCGTGCTCGGAACAGTCAGAGGAGCGCAGCCATGTGTGACTATAGCTTGCATGCCGTCGCCACCCGCCCCGCCAAGGTTGGCGATAAACTGGTTTCGACCAAATTCCCTCATACCATCACCCGCGGGTTCGCCGCGCCCAATGAACCCGAAGTCGCGGTCTGCCTGTTGCCGGGCACCGAGATCGCGTTCGAAGGCGACGTCGAATTCGACGGAAGCTTCTTCCGCAAGAAGGTCGGGAATACGATGGCGCGATTCCGCACCGTCAATCTCGATCAGGAACACCGCCACCACGACGCGCTGGAATTCGCCAACGGCCATTTCGTGCTGTTGACCCAGTTGGCGCCGGGTCAGATCGCCACCGTGCTGCAATTGCCCGCAAGCGAGAAGCGTGCGGAAGAGCATCACGAGGCGACTGAGGAGCAGGTGGCTATCCGGGAGTGGCCGGCAAACCTGCTGGTCTGAACGGATCGCCCTCGCCGGATGCGGGAGCGGCGGACCCAAGCGCCCGCCGCTCGCCGGGTTTCTGCGCTCCTCGCGGGCGGCTCATGACTTGAAGCACGCGTTCGCTGCTCAGGTGCCGACAGGCGCCGCGTATTGTGCGTCGGTGACGTGTTCAAGCCATGTGGCGGCGCCGCCGTTCTGGCGCTCCTGCATCGCGAGGTGAACCATCCCGGTTGCCGGCGACGCGCCGTGCCAGTGCTTTTCGCCGGGCGGAATCCACACCACATCGCCGGGGCGGATTTCGCGCACCGGCCCGCCTTCGCTCTGAACACGGCCGCACCCCGACAACACCAGCAGCGTCTGTCCGAGCGGATGGGTGTGCCAGGCGGTGCGCGCGCCCGGCTCGAAGCTGACGCGCACGGCGTTTAGCCGGGCGGGATCCGCCGCTTCGATCACCAGATCCTGCCACACCGTACCGGTGAAATATTCGGCGGGGGCGCGACGCGACGGCATGGTGCCTGCAGTGGTGATTTTCATGGGATGTCTCCTGACAGATAGGATCGCGGCAGAGACAAAGCAGCCTCTTTTTCTTCACGCGAACCTGTCCCCACTTCGCTCGAAAACGCTCTAGAGATCAAGCGCCTTGTAATGGCGGAATATCCCGTCCTCGTTGAACGCAATGCGCCGCTTGCTCGCAAGATAAGCCGCGATGTTCGGCCGCGCGGCGACGCGATCATGCAGCGCGACCACCTTCGGCACCTTGCGCTCGAAACGTTTCATGCGGCCGGGAAACGCGTAGCGCAGCCCTTCGACGATCTGAAACAGCGACAGGTCAACGTAAGTCACCCGGCGTCCGCTGACATAAGGGCCGTTCCGCTCGATCAGGTTTTCGAAATAGCCGAGATACTTCGGCACGCGCTCGTCCCAGAATTCCGTCGTGCGTTTTTTCGCGGCCGGGCGCTGGTCCTCGTAGTACAGCGTCGGCCCGAGCGGATGATGGGTGTCGTGAATTTCGACCACGAAGTCGGCGATGGTGAGTTGTAGTTCATGCACCCACAGCCGCCCGGCGTCTGCCTTCGGCGCGAGGCCGTGTCGCGCGCCGAGATAGAGCAGGATGTTGGCGGTCTGCCCGATCACGAGCTTGCCGGCTTTCAGAAACGGCGGCGCGAACGGCGGCGTCGCGCCGCGCCTGCTGTTCATCATCGCCATCATTTTCGCGGTGCCGTTGCTGCGGCGTGCAGCATCGACATAATCCGCGCCCGCGTCTTCCAGCGCGAGGCGCACATATTCGCCACGGCCCTGAATGGTCGGCCAGTAATAGAGTTCATATGTCATGATAAATTCCCGCGCGACATGGCGACGAAACAACGAACGGCGGCGCGGATGGTTTCCGCGCCGCCGTCAGCCGTCAAACTGAAAGCTCAGTTCGCCGCGAAGCAGTACAGCAGGCCGTCGCCGCCGGTGCTCCTGAGATCCTTCTGCGAACAGCCGCCGTCAGGTCCGCGCGAGGGATGCGACGAATTCCACGACTTCGCCGGAGGCTCCTCGTTGAGGCCGGTGCGATCGGCGTGACCGACCATCGCGGCACCCTGCGTGCTGCTCGTCCAGTTCTTGCAGGTCCGGTCGTCGCTGCCCGCGAACGCAGTGCCGTCCGGCTGCGAACCGGTGAGCACATCGTGACGGTTCGGCGTGTCGCCGCGGCCGTTGATCACCTCTCCCTTCTCGCTCAGCGCGGTCTGCTTGGTGAGATTGTTGGCGGCATGGAGTTCGGCGACATCCTTGGCGACCACGACGCCTTTCGCATTGGTCCACGGACCCTTGCCGATGCGATCGCGGGCGTTGATCGCCGGCTTGCCGTCCGCCGCCTGCGTCGAGAGATAGGCGTGCCACGTCCTGGCGCCCGCCCCCGCCGCCTGCGCCAGCGTCTGGCACTGGTTGTCGGCGCCGGCGAGGCCGCCGAGATTGCCGCCATTGCCGATCGGCGTGCTGGACACGAAGAACGTCATGGCGGCGGCCTGCTGGGCGAGCGCGGGACCGGCCGCACCCGACCCAAATCCAAGTGCGGCGACAGAGCAGACAGAAGCGAAGCATTTCGAGAACGTAGACATCGACACCTCCCTAGATTTTTTTCCGGAAGAAACGTCTGTTTGTTCAGGTCTCCTATCAACACACAATGCCGCGACATATTCCGGGCGCGGCGCAAAACAAAAGGCGCCGCGCGATGCGCGACGCCTCGATGTTTCGTCAAATGCGACAATCGATCACACCTGCTGGATCGCCGACAACTCCCAGGTGCCGCCGGGACGGCGCGCGAAGGTCCACACTTCGGTCGCCTCGATCGGCGTCTCGCTGCCCTCGACGACGCGGCCGGTGGCGCGCTCGACGGTCTTGTCGACCAGTGCGAAACGCATCGCCAGCGTGGCGTAGTCGGTCTGGCCCTCGCGCCAGGATTCCGCAAGGTCGCCCTGCAGCAGCTTGACGTCGCTGACCTTGTTGACGACGCCGCGGTCGGCGTTCTCCTTCAGGTCCTGCGTGAAGTACGAGACCATTTCAGGCGTCGCGATGGTGTGCAGCGTGTTGACGTCCTCGTTCGTCCACGCGGTCTGGACCTCGCCGAGCATGCGCTCGAACGTGTCGTAGTCCTGCGGCGTGATTTCGAGCGGCGGCGCGTTGGCGCCGGCGCCGAGGCCGAAACCGGAACGCGCGTAACCCTGCGCGCCGTCGTTCGCTACCGGAGCCGCGCCCGCTGCCGCGCTGGCAAAGGCCGGCGCATTGCGGCGACGCCACCACGACATCGCAAGGCGGACGACCAGATAGATCAGGCCGATCTGCAGGATCAGGCCGAAAATCGACGACAGGCTGCCGAGGCCGCCGAACAGGCCGCCGCCGAACAGCATGCCCAACAGGCCCGCGCCGAGGAAGCCGGCCGCGAGACCGCCGAGCATCCCCGGACGGTTGAAGAAGCCGCCGCCTGCGGTCGCTCCCGGACGGGCCGCGTTGGTCGCGCCGGGCTGGGTAATGCTTCGCTGCATCGGCTGCGCCGCGGTCGGTGCGGTGCGTGTCGACGGCGGAGGCGTAAATGAGCGCGTCCCGCGCGACCCCGACGAGAAGCCGCGACCGGCGCGGGCATCGGCGGATGACGACAGGATAGCCGACGAGATCATCGCCAACGGCATCGCCAGCGCGAGAACGACGGCAAATGTCTTGACGATGGCGCGCGTGCGCTGCGGAAAGTTCATCTAAAGTTCCCTCCAACCCCACTACGGGGAGTTGCCTTTAAGATGGGCAAGTACGAGCGAAAGGGAAGCCTCCGCGGTGACGAAAAGCTGCGGCGCTCGGTCGCGGCCGGTTGGATACCGAGATGTTGCCGCCGTCAGCCCGGGTGGCGACCGCACATATTGAACCGTCATAGTGCCGTGTTTCGCTGACCGCTTTAGTCAAACCAACTCACGACGGCGCCATGGTTTCCTTCACCGCTGCAACCAGCTGGCTGAGGGTGAAGGGCTTCGGCAGGAAGTTGAACTGCTGGCCTTCCGGCAGGCTTTTGGCGAACGCATCCTCGGCGTAGCCCGACACGAAGATGATCTTGAGGTCGGGATTGCGCTTGCGCATCTCCGCCAGCAGCGTCGGGCCGTCCATTTCCGGCATCACGACGTCGGACACCACCAGATCGACCTCGCCATTCTCCTGCTCGAGCGATTCCATCGCCTCCAGCCCGTTCGCGGCCTCGATCACGGTGTAGCCGCGCGAGCGCAGGCCGCGGGCATTGAGCGAGCGCAGGCCGTCCTCGTCCTCGACCAGCAGGATGGTGCCGTGCCCGGTGAGATCCGGCGCCTTCGGCTTCTCGGGCGCCAGCGGCGCGCCGTTGGTGGCGGGCACCTCGATCACGGTTTCCTTTTCAGGAATATGGCGCGGCAGGAAGATGCGGAACACCGTGCCCTGGTCGGGCACGGAATCGACGTAGATGAAGCCGCCGGTCTGCTTGACGATGCCGTACACCGTCGACAGCCCGAGGCCGGTGCCCTTGCCGACCTCCTTGGTCGAGAAGAACGGCTCGAAAATCTTGTCGACGATATCGGCCGGAATGCCGGTGCCGGTGTCGCTGATGTCGATCGAGACGTAATCGGCGGCGGGCATGCCCTTGTACTGCAGCCGGTCGGCGTCCTGCGCCGTGATGTTCGCGGTCCTGATGATCAGCTTGCCGCCTTCGGGCATCGCGTCGCGCGCATTGACGGCGAGATTGACGATCACCTGTTCAAACTGGGAAACGTCGACCTTGACCGGCCACAGGTCGCGGCCGTGGACGAAATCGAGCTTCACCTTCTCGCCGATCAGGCGCTTCAGCAGCATCGTCAGGTCGGACAGCGCATCGCCCATGTCGAGCACCTGCGGTCGCAGGGTCTGACGGCGCGAGAACGCGAGCAATTGCCGGACCAGCGTCGCCGCGCGCGTGGCGTTCTGCTTGATCTGCATGATGTCCTGGAACGACGGATCGGTCGGCTTGTGCGCGTTCAGCAGGAAGTCGTTGGCCATCATGATGGCCGAGAGGACGTTGTTGAAATCGTGCGCGATGCCGCCGGCGAGCTGGCCGACCGCCTGCATCTTCTGCGACTGCGCCAGATTCGTTTCGAGCGTCCGCTTCTCGGTGGTATCGAGCAGATAGACGATGGCGACCTCGGCGTCGCGCTCGTCATGCTCCACGGAGGTGACGAAGAACTGGCCCCAGCGCTCCTTGGGCCCGTCCAGCACCGCCTCGACGGGTGGAATATCGCCCTGCCCGTCGGTCGCCTTGCCGATCGCCGACGTCAGTTCGCCGCGATCGCGTTCGCTGACCACGGCGAAGATCGACTTGTTGGCGCCGGCCCCCGCCGACAGGCTTTGCGTCAGCTTGGCAAACCGCGCATTGGCGCGGACGATGTCGCCCGCCTTGTCGACGGTGGCGATCGCCATCGGCGTGTGATCGAAGAAGCGCATGAAGCGGACTTCGGCGGCGCGCTGCGGATCGGAGCGCTCGTCGCGTGCGCGGTTGATCACCAGCGTCCGCGACGCGCCGGGCACGCCGTCGGCGCCGAACGCCAGCTTGTGATAGAGCCGCGTCGGCATCGTCTTGCCATTGCGCATCCGCAGGTCGACGTCGAACACCTCGGTTTTCACTTCACCCGGTTCGGGCGCGATCGAGGTCAGCAGCGCCGCGCCGTCGCCGGACAGAATGTCGGTCAGCTTCAGCCCGCCGGAGCCGATCTCGGCGAGATCGTGATCGAGCCAGTTCGCCAGCGTCGCGTTGATGTAAGTGATCTCGCCCGCCGGGGTGACGGAGAAGAACCCGCACGGCGCGTGGTCGAGATACTCGATGGCGTGCTGCAATTCCTGGAAGACGTGTTCCTGGCGTTCGCGGTCGCGGGTGATGTCGGCGATCGACCAGACCGAGAATTTGGCCTCGCGCTTGGTGGTGCCGAGCGGGCGCACCCGCATCCGCAGCCAGCGGCCGTTGCTGCCGTCGGCGGCGACCCGCACCTCCTCCTGCTGGCGCTTGCCTTCGCGCGCGGCCTTGAGCAGGCGGAACACTGCTTCGGAAACGTCCGGGTTGCCGATGAAGACCCGCTCGACCGGCCGCACGTCATGCGCGCTGGTCGCGCCGGTCAGCGCCAGATAGGCGGTGTTGGCATAGACCACATGACCGCGCGGATCGGTGACGGCGAGACCGTCGAACGCATGGTCGGCAATCGGGCGGGTGACCGGATCCTCGGCGGCGCGATCGGCGAAGCGGACAATTCCAGCGGCGAAGGCGAACAGCGTGAACAGCCCGACCATCGCCAGCAGCGCCAGCAGGCCCATAATATAAGGCTGGGCCTGCGTCCGCCCGAGCGTCATGAAGGCGACGGCGGCGGCCACGAGAATGCCCGCGACCACCAGCACCAGCACGATGCTGCCGCTGCGCCGCGCCGGCTCATGCACGGCGGCAAATGGATCCTGGGAAATATGGTCCCGATCGATTGTCATCGAACGCTGCGCAACCCGTTCTGGGCGGTTTTGATCACAGGGCCGATGCCTGCGATTTGCCGGATACGCCCGAATTCCAGTCCTTGAGTGCCTGAATCGGCCCGCCCAACGCAAGCACCATATCCACAGGAAGGGCCGATGGCCCTAGCCGCCCAGCCTTCGCCTCAGGCGCATGACGTAACCGATGACTTCGGCCACAGCATGGTAATGCTCGACCGGAATCTCGCCGTCGACCTCCACCGAGGCGTGGAGTGCGCGCGCCAGCGGCACATTCTCGACGATCGGGACGTTGTTGGCGGTAGCAACCTCCCTGATCTTGAGCGCCATCAGGTCGACGCCCTTGGCGATGCAGATCGGAGCCGGCATTCCCCGCTCGTATCTCAGCGCCACCGCATAGTGGGTCGGGTTGGTGATGACGACCGAGGCGGTCGGCACCGCCGTCATCATGCGCTTTTTCATGCGGGCATGGCGAAGGGCGCGAAGCCGGCCCTTGATGTGGGGATCGCCTTCGGATTGCTTGTATTCTTCCTTCACTTCCTCGAACGACATCTTCTGCCGCTCGAACCACTGCCGATACTGGAACAGGTAATCCAGCATCGCCACCACCGCGAGCATGGCGACCACGGTTCCCATCAGTTCCAGCGACAGGCCCCGGGTGATTCCCATCAGCGCCGCCGGATCGGTCCGCACCAGCGCGTCGAGCCGGTCGCGCTCCGGCCACAGCACCATGCACATCACCGCGCCGAGCGCGATCACCTTGAACAGCCCCTTGAGGAAGTTCGCCGCCGCCTGCTTGCCGAACAGACGCTTGGCACCGGCCATCGGGGAAATCTTGCTGAACTTCGGCGTCAGCGGCTCGGTCGACCACACCGGGCGATGCTGGATCAGGTTGCTGCCCACCGCGGCGATCAGCAGAAGGAGCAGCGGCACGCCGAGCGCGCCGATCATCAGCCATTCGAGCCGGCCGACCAGCGACAGCACGCCGGGGCCGTCGACCCGAATCTGATGGGCGTTCATCAGCAGGTTCCGCATCGGGCCTTCGATGCTGACGCCGATCGAACCCGAGAACGACGAGATCAATAGCGTCGAGGCCGCGATCAGAAACCAGGTGTTGACCTCCTGGCTCTTGGCGACGTCGCCCTTCTCATGAGCGTCATCGAGACGCTTTTGCGTCGGGTCCTGTGTTTTGGAGTCCTGGTCATCATCGGCCATGGCGGCGTCCCGTTATCCCGGCGCCAGTTCGTGAAGAACGCCGCCGAAATAGTCCATGAACGTGCCCATCATGGTCGCGATGATCACTGCGAGAATCATGAAGCCGCCGAGAATCGAAAGCGGCACGCCGACGAAATAGACCTGCATCTGCGGCATCAGCCGCGCCAGGATGCCGAGCCCGAGGTTGAACACCAGCCCGAACACGATGAACGGCGCCGCCAGCTGAATGCCGATCTTGAAAGCGGTGGTGAACGCGCGGGTGAACAATGAAGCGACGTCGCCGCTCGGCAGCAACTGGCCCGGCGCGAAAACATTATAGCTATCGTTCAGCGCCGCGATGACGAGATGGTGCATGTCGGTCGCGAACAGCAACGTCAGACCGAGGATGGTGAGAAAATTTCCGATCAGCGCGCCCTGCTGGCCTTGCGTGGGATCGATCGACGTCACGAAACCGAGGCCGAGTTGCTGGGCGATGACCGAGCCCGCGACCTGCAACGCCGACAGCGTGACCCGCGCGGTGGCGCCCAGCACGACGCCGATGATGATCTCGTGAACCATCATCACCATCAGCGGCGCCATGGAGTTCATGTCCACGGTATAGGCCGCGCGATGGAGCGGCAGCAGGATCATCGTCAGCATCAGCGCGATGCCGAGCCGGATACGGACGGGGATATTGACCTCGCCGAATCCGGGCAACAGCATCACCATCGCGCCGATGCGGGCGAACACCAGCATGAAGGACGCGGCGAGAGCCGGAAGAAGCGAGATGTCGATGCGCATGGGCGAGGCATAGTGTGGCTTATCCGGCGATGATTCGCGACGAGATCCGCATCATCTGACCGTGTAAGGCATCCGCCATGAACGGCAACGCCAGCAGCAGGGTGACGAAGATCGCGAGAATCTTCGGCACGAACACCAGCGTCTGCTCCTGAATCTGCGTCAGCGCCTGCACCAGCGAGATCGCGACGCCGACCACGAGGCCGACCAGCAGCAATGGCAGCGACACGATAACGATCGTCCAGATCGCATCGCGCGCAACGTCGAGAACCTCAGCACCTGTCATGTCATTCCCCTGCCCGTGGGCAATTCCCCAACCCGACCGAAATCAGATCGGCATCCTCATGATCTCTTCGTAGGACTGGATCACCCGGTCGCGCACCGACACCAGCGTCGAGACTGCAACGTCGGTTTCGGCGACGGCAGTGACAACATCCATCACGTTCGCCTTGCCCGACGCCATCGCGACGGTCTGGGCATCGGATTTCTTGCCGGCTTCAAGAACGCCGCCGACCGCGTCCTTCAGCATCGCGCTGAACGACGGTCCGGCGGTCTCGCCCGACTTGCCGAGGCCGCCCGCGCCCCCGGCGGACTCGAGGATGCGCGAGAGCGAGGCGTAAGCATTTGCGGCGACTGTAGGCGATGCCATGATTCAATCTCCCGATCAGGCCTTGAGGATATCAAGAGTGCGCTGGATCATCCGGCGCGTCGCACTGATGATGTTGAGGTTCGCTTCGTAGGACCGCTGCGCCTCGCGCATGTCGGTCATTTCGATCAGCGGATTGACGTTGGGATATTTGACGTTGCCCGCTGCATCCGCCGCCGGATTGCCGGGCTCGTGCTTGATCCGGAAACTCGACGTATCCGGCTTGATCCGCCCAAGGGTGACGACCTGCGCATCCAGCGAGCGGTCGAGTTCGGACGAGAAGGTCGGCACCTTGCGGCGATACGGATCGCCGCCGGCGGTCTTCGCGGTCGAGTCGGCGTTGGCGATATTTTCGGAGATCACCCGCATCCGGCCCGCCTGCGCCCGCAGACCGGAGGTCGCGATGCTCATCGACCGCAGAAAATCACCACCCTCGCTCATGACCCTGTCTCCTCAATCCTGATTGTCCGACGCGTCATCGCTTGCCGATCGCGGTCTTAATCAGACCGAGACTGCGGGTGTAGAGCGATGTCACCGCGGCGTAGTCCATCTGGTTGGCCGAGACCTTCAGCATTTCGTCCTCGAGGTTGACCGCGTTGCCCGCGGGCCGGGTCTCGTAGCCGCCGCGATTGTTCGATCCGAAATTGTTGCTGGTCCCCGCCGCCTGAATGTGCCCGGCGCTGGTGCGCGTCATCGCCAGCGAATGGG
This sequence comes from Afipia sp. Root123D2, assembly GCF_001425835.1. Lineage (GTDB taxonomy): Bacteria > Pseudomonadota > Alphaproteobacteria > Rhizobiales > Xanthobacteraceae > Afipia. The sequence continues at coordinate 659,610 of NZ_LMDP01000001.1, read as the reverse complement.
TCATCGCCGACGTGCTCATGGTGTCGGGATTGAACTTGGGCTCGACGAGATCGCGCGGCTTGAAGTTCGGCGTGTCCGAATTCGAGATGTTCTCGGCCAGCACCCGCTGACGCTCCTGATGCCATTGCATCTTGGTGCGGAGCATCGACAGCATCGGAAGATCGTTGATTGCCATATCGGCTCTCCACCCGCAAAGCCCCGGCACAGGGTCCGAGGTAGGCAGAATTTGCCGCCTGTATGGTTAACAGGGAGTTAAGAAAGCGGGCCGAGCCGGTCCGATGATCGTCACCTGAGCCAGTCCCAGCCTTCGGACGGGAGGAAACGGTAATCCTGTGGTGCAACGCCGCCTTCGGGGATCAGGCACAATTTCGCCACGATAAGCACATTAACCCTCCCGAACCGTCCGGACCCTCGGTGCCCACTTAACAAGAGATTTGGGCTGAGCCGATTCTGGGTTTATGAAGGCTGACGCGGCAGGTTTTTGCCGTGGAGAATTAACGGATGGCGCAAAACTTCCCGCTGTTTACGCCGCTTGTTGTATCTTACGCGCTCTGCTGCCCGCGAATCCGGGCCGGAATCGGCGCTGTTTGACGAGGATAACGTATGCAACCGCTCTGGTACTTCATCGCCTTCGTCATTGTGGTGGCGCTGATCGGAGCGACGGCCTGGCTGGTACGTCGATTCGCAGGTGGCAGCATTGGCGGAGGCGCAACGCGCGGCCGGATGCCCCGGCTCGCCGTGATCGACGCTGCGGCCGTTGATGGCCGCCGCCGCCTGGTTCTGGTCCGCCGCGACAATGTCGAGCATCTGCTGATTATCGGCGGCCCCACCGACGTCGTCGTCGAAACCAATATCGTCCGCGCGGGCGCGCCGCGCGATCAGGCTCCTTCGCGATCCCCCGCCGGCACCGAACTGCCGGCTCGCGTTTCGCCGCTGCCCGACGCCAACAACTGGGGCGCGGACAACGAAGCCGCCCGGGCCGATACATTCGATCTGCCGGAGCCGCCGATTGTCCCCGAGCGCCCTGCTGCCCGCGTGCCGCACACCGATGAACTTCGCCGTCCCGCAACTGCCGATCGGCGCAGCAGCAGCGAATTCGGCAGCTTCGTCCCCGAGCCGATCACCCGGCATGAACCCGTCCGGCCGGAGCCATCCGTTCGACCCGGAGCACCCCTCCGCGCCGAGCCGCGGCCTTCGTCGCGCACCGAGCCGGTGATTCCGCGGTCACCACCACGACCGCCGGAAATGCCCTCGCGTGGACCCGCGGCCTTGACGCGCTCGACACCACCGCGCCCACCCGAGCCACCGATGTCAGCGGCGGACCAGAACCTCGCCGAAATGGCCCAGCGGCTTGAAGCTGCGTTGCGCCGGCCCGCCGGCGGTGAACCCAAGGCGCCCACCGTCAGCCATGCCGACCGCATTGGCGCGCCGTCGGTGGCACCCGAACAGCCCGCCAGCCGCCCGATATCCGAAACCGATGCTCCCGTCGCGCCGACGCCGGCAGCAGCGCCGGAGCCAAACGCAAAATCCGGTTTCGAGAATCTCGAAGACGAGATGGCGAGTTTGCTCGGCCGCCCGAAAACCCCATCGTGAGGCCGGGACAACTTTCGCGTAGAGTTTTATTTCTTTCCATATTGATTGCTGCGGGATCGCTGGCCGATCCTGCTGTCGCGCAAGACATCAGCATCAATCTCGGACAAGGCAGCGGCGGCGTCACCGAGCGCGCGATTCAGTTGATCGCGCTGCTCACGGTGCTCTCGATCGCGCCGTCCATCCTGATCATGATGACGTCGTTCACGCGCATCGTGGTCGTGCTGTCGCTGCTGCGCACGGCGCTGGGCACCGCAACCGCGCCGCCCAACTCTGTCATCATTGCGCTGGCACTATTCCTGACGGCCTTCGTGATGGGGCCGGTGCTGCAGAAATCTTACGACGACGGCATCCATCCGCTGGTCGCCAATCAGATCAGCGTCGAGGAGGCGATGGAACGCGGCGCCATGCCGTTGCGCGGCTTCATGCAGAAGAACGTGCGCGAGAAAGACCTCAAGCTGTTCATGGATCTCGCGAAGGAGCCGCCGGTCGCCGGCCCCGACCAGATGCCGCTGCGGATTCTGGTGCCGGCCTTCATGATTTCGGAATTGCGGCGCGCGTTCGAGATCGGGTTTCTGCTGTTCCTGCCGTTCCTGGTGATCGACCTCGTCGTCGCGTCGGTCCTGATGTCGATGGGCATGATGATGCTGCCGCCGGTCGTGGTGTCGCTGCCGTTCAAGCTGATCTTTTTCGTGCTGGTCGATGGCTGGGCGCTGGTCGCGGGCAGCCTGGTGCAGAGTTACGGCGGTTAGCCGCGATCGACCTTAACGTTCGGCCTTCGCCTCGACCCTCGCCGGCTTCGAGCCAATGATCGCCGGCAGGGATCCTGTCGGATCGAGATCGGCCGAAATCCCCGGCGGCAGTTTGGCGCGTGCGACAGCGTCCGGGAAACGCGTCTTCATTTCGCGCAGGAAGCCATCGAGCGTGTCGATGGTCGCCGCCATCTTCGCGATCTTGGCGAAATCGGCGCTGTCCGCAGACGCCGGCTTGCTGGCGACAGCAAAGGCGGAGCGGTCCCCGGCGCTTTCCATCTTCGGCGCATACTTCTCGCGGAAGCGCGACAGACCGATGGCGTCCTCGGCCAGCGCATAGCCGATGGTTGCGCGAATGATGTCGCTCTTCTCCAACTCCGTCAGCGGCTGGAAGTTGCGCCAGCGGTCGCCATACAGAAGTTCGATCTGCTCGGCCGATTCACGCCAGCGCCGCGCGGCCCAGTAAATATCCGAGCGCAGGCGGATCGCTTCGCGGCCGGCCAGATTCGAGATGATATCCAGCGCCAGATCGCGGCGGCCGATGTCGCTTTGCGCGCGTGCCTCAAGAAGCAGCCGTTGCTGGCGCAACTCGCCGGCAAGATCGGCGATACGCGTGGTTCGCAGCGCGGCGATGGCGCGGTTCGGCTTGCGGTTCATCAGATAGATCGTGGCAAGACGCGCGGCGACCTGCGCACGTGCTGCGCCTTCGAGGCGATGATCGACCTGGTACTGCAGCAGTTCGCTCGCCTGATCGAGCAGATCGAAGGCGACCAGCCGGTCAGCGAGACGACGGATCATTTCGTCGCCGCGCCGCCCGATCGGGGCCAGATCGCGATACTCGTAAAACATCGCCAGCGCCTCGACCGGCGGGAGGCTGTCGCCCTTGGTCGTGAGATAGAGTTGCGAGAACAGCTCCGATGCGTCGTCCTGCATCGCTCGGGCAATTGCGGAATTCGGCTGCAACCTGGTCACGATATGGGAAGCCGCGAAGGCCTCGCTGTAGCGTTCCTTTTCGCCATAGATGCGCGCCAGCATCTGCAGCGTTCGCATTTCGGTATCGTCACCACGCCAGGTTACGGCAAGCGTTTCGAGATCGCGAAGCGCGTCGTCTTCGCTGATCTCGTTCCGCTTCTGGCGCAATGCGATTTCGTGCAACCTGGCCTTGGCGGCGACCGGCCGGTCCTCGGACGCGGCCGCGTCATGGAAATAAGTCAGCGCGTCCTTATCCTGACCCAATGCCTCGGCCAAACGCCCCCTCAACAGGGCCAGCGCGGCTTTCTGCTCCGGCATGACGCCGACGATCCCAAGTTCGTTGCTGCGCGCGGTCGCACCGGAATAATCCTTGACCTCAAGCAAGGCGCGCATCGAGTCCATCATGACGATGCGCTGCAGATCGATCGGCAGGCCAATGATGACCGACTCGACGTTCTTGAATTTTTCCCGCGCTTCCGCCCATTTGCCAAGGCGCGCATTCGCCAGCGCCCGCCACAGTTGCAAATCCAGACTGTTGCCCGCCGCCGGACTATCCAGATCCTTCAGCCCCTGCGCCGGGCGTCCCGAAAGCGTATCCGCCACCGAACGCGCGATCAGCGCGGCTTCACCCTCGCTGGTCTTGGACTCCGCCCGCGCAAGGTCGAGAACGCCTCTCGCCTCCGGATAGAAGCCGCGGGCGATATAAAAGCGTGCAAGGGCAAGATGCGCCAGAACCTGATCGTCGCCGGTCGTGGTGGCGGCGGCTCGCATCAACTCATCAAGCCGCTGATTGAAGTTGCTCTTCTGGTTGTCCTGCCATTCCCTGACATCGAAAGCGGACCCGACCACAACGGCGGCACGCTCCGGCGCCGAATTTGATGCCGACAGCGTGAGGCCGCCGGGACGGTTGAGCACAATGCCGGCCGTCGACAGCGTTGCCGTGATGTCATCGGAATTCGGCTTGACCACGACGCCATGAATCGATTCCAGCAGAGTGAACTCGACGAAATTCTGGCGCCGCGCGAAGCCGCGAGCCGGTAACGTTGCCGGAACAACGATCAGCATGTCACCTGCACCTGGATCGGTGAAGCGGAGGACCGGCCCCGGCTTGTCCAAAGCGATGCTGACGTTTTCGCGCCCTGGATCCGCGATGTTGCGCAAGGCGACCAGCGGCTGCGGCGACGCTTGTGCCTTGTCGGACAGCGTCAGCACCGGCGCGTCCGCGTCTCCCGTCAGCGAAGCAAGCTGCGGCCGGTTCAGCCTGATCCGGATCGCCCGCCCCTGCGGTATGTCTGTCGTTGTTGCATCCGCCAGCAACGAGCCGCCCTCACGGCGAGCGGCATCGAGATCGAATTTCTTTTCGGTGGCGAAAACAATCCAGACCGCGTCGGCGCGGCGAAACAGCGCCAAAGGCGTCGGCGTTCCAATCGGAAACGTCAGACGAAGCTCATCGCTGGTGCGCTTCGCGTCCACCGCGACGACATCGCCGGACGGTTTTACGGGCGCTGCAGCGGCCGAGGGTAGCGGCGTGGCCGTTTTCACCGCTGGAGGCTCTATCGCCGCGACCGGCGGCACCGGTGGCGAATGCTTTGCTATATCGCCGCCCGATGGCGTCGGGGTTGTTTGAAGACGGGTCTCAACTTTCGCGACCTGAGACTTCGCATCGGCGCCGGTGCGCGGCCCGATCTCGATCCTCGCTTCCTTTGCAATGCTCTCCGAAGTCGGCGGCGCAACCAACGGAGAGTCGGCCACGTTTTTCGGAGCAACCGGCGCAGCCTGCGTGACCGGCAGCCTGATCGAGGATTTTTGTGCCTGATCGAAGCCGATATCGACAATGTAGTTCCGATCGTCGCGGAACGCGTGAACGTCCACTTCGCCGATCAGCGAGATATCCACCGTCGCACTGTCGCCCGCGACCTTCTGATCAATCGACTTGATGTTGCTGGGCGCGGAAATCTTGGCGTCGGCGAGATCGAATGTCAGGGCCGAGGAGAACGACAGCGAGAACTTCTCCGCGCTCAACGAGGACGACACCGCGATGCCGTCCGGCAATTCGAAAACAAAGCGAACAAAGGTCGGTTGCACGGAGGTTCGCACACGGACCGGCGGCTTCTTCTTCGCCTCGTCCGCCGCACGCTGCAGCCGCAGCGCGCGCTCGGCCGCAAGCGCCCGCTCCGACAGTTCGCGAACCACTTCAGCCGGAAGCGGCGGGGGCAATCCGACCCAGCTGTCCGGCAACAGATCCACGAACACGCGCTCACCGGCGGTCATGACATTGACGCGGACCTTTTGCGCGAGCGCGAAACGGACGGCCGTGCCGTCGGGATCGCGACGCGTCGACCCGATGTAGGATGGAACGGCATCGGCGAGCTGGTCGACCGGCAGATCGACCGGCTTGTTGAAACGCACGACCAGAATTGCACCCGCGACCACGACCTCGGTCGCAACCTCCTGATCGAACTTGAGCAGCAGCCGGGCATAGCCGTTCGCGGCCGACAGCGTCGCCTCGCCCTTGACCGGTTCACTCCTGGCCGGTTCAGCCCGCGACGGCGTGGCCCATGCGACAGCCAGTCCCGTCAGCGCCACGCACGCCAATCGACCGGCATACTGGCGCACGGCGCGCGCAAAGCTACGCACCCGCGGCCCATATTCGCCGGCAGCCCTGGAATGAGAAGCGGCCGTGCAGGCCATCGTGACTGTCTCTCGGCTTAAGGTTTCGATCGGCCCGTTGCCGCTTGCGTGTGTGAATTCAAATCTAGATTTTGCCGTTTAACGACCTGTTAATCATGCAACTCAATGGGTGCCGACAGGCTGCGGCCGGCCCTCGATCTTCGGCAGATCGGAGGCCGACGACATCATCTTGTCGCCGCTGGCCCGGCGCGCGAGTTCGACCGTCAGCCGTTCGGCGGCCTCCGGCTTCATCTGCCCGAGAATGTCGGCCATCTTGCGCGGGGCGATCTGCGAGGCGATCTCGAACAACACCGGCAGTTCAAGACGATCGAACACCCGTGCCGCGTCCTTCGGCTTCATTCCCTCGTACATCGTGATGATGCCCTTGAAGCGCGCGGTTTCGGCTTCCTTCTTCTGCTCGGTGGCTGCGGTGATGCGAGACTCGATTGCCTTCAGTTCCTCGGTCTTGCCCTCGATCCGCTTCTCGGCCGACTTGATAAGACTCTCGCGAATGTCGATCTCGCGCGCCCGCGCTTCGATTTCCTGACGCCGCGACTGGAGCCGCTCAAGAACAGCGCGCTCCGATGCCGTCACCGGGCGGGTGGGATCGGGATAGATCACCTGGCCTTCCGATTGCGGCGGGTCCGGCTCGGCTGCCGGCTTGGTTGCGGGCTCTTCCTTCTTTGCGCTGACAGAGCCGGTGACATCCGACATATCGACCGCCGGACGCCCCGTCGGGAAGCCCAGGTTCTCCTGCGCCCACGACATCTTGGGCGGCGGCGACTTGTCATTGAGAATATACCCGCCATCCAGAAGCAAACCGGCAACCTTGAGCACGACCAGGCACGAGATCGCGATCAGCACCGTCGGAATGATCCGGAATTCGCGGATAAGATTCATGCCGCAATGCCAGCCCGTCTACGCTCGGAGAAAGCCTGCGCGGCGGCGACGAGCGCCCTCGCATCCGGAGCCCTGGCCGCGGGCATCGATTCAACCTCAGCCGGACGCGCCGCCATTGCGATCTGCGACAGGCGCTTGAGAATCTCATCGCCAATCAGAATCTGCCGTCCGAGCTTTTCAGTGAGCGCGGTCGCCGTCGACAGTTGCTCGCCGAGATTCGCGTCGCACTCGCGCACCGTAATTTTAAGTCCGCCGATCGCACGCTCGGCGATTTCGGTTGCGGTGATTAACTCCGAGATCGTCGCTTTCAGCGAATGCTCGTCCGCTTTCAGCGCCTTGAGACGGCGGTTCAGGATCATGCAGTACCAGATCGTGAACAGCAGCAGCACCGCCACCATGCTCTCGATCATGAATCCGAATGAATGACTCATTGTTGCGCCTCCATCAGTTTGGTCTGCTCGTCGGCCTTCTCGAACATCGCGTAGGTCGTATGCGGCTTGCGCAACGGCTTGGACACGCGAATGGCGACCTTGTCTCCGACCCGGCCCATCCGCCCTTCGCTGAGGGTGACGTCGCCACAACGCACTGATATCAGCGCGTCAGGGCGAATGCCGAGCGGCAGCGTGTCGCCGACCTTCAGGCTCATCAGTTGCTTGAGCGGGATCTTGGCTTCGTACAGCACCGCATCGACGGCCATCGACGCCTTTGAAATCTCGGTCGCGAGATGACCTTCCCAGATCGGGTCGCGGCCGAATTTTTCACCCATGAACATCTGCAACAGCACGTTGCGGATCGGTTCGATGGTGGCGTAAGGCAGCAGCAGTTCGACGTTGCCGCCGCGATCTTCCATGTCGATGCGCAGACGCACCAGAATGGCGGCGTTGGCCGGGCGGCTGATCGCGGCAAAGCGCGGATTGGTCTCAAGACGGTCGATCGTGAACGTCACCGGCGACAGCGGCCGGAAGGCCTGCTCGGCATCCGCCAGCACCACTTCGACGAGGCGCTTGACCAGATTGGTCTCGATGGTGGTGTAGGGCCGGCCCTCGATGCGCAGCGACGTGACGCCGCGCCGGCCGCCGAGCAGCACGTCGATCATCGAATAGATCAGGCTGGAATCGACGGTGAACAGCCCGAAATTCTCCCACTCCTCGGCCTTGAAAACGGTCAGGACGCAGGGCAGCGGGATCGAGTTGAGATAGTCGGCGAACCGCACCGAGGTGATGCGGTCAAGTGAGACTTCGACGTTGTCGGAGGTGAAATTGCGCAGGCTCGTCGTCATCAACCGCACCAGACGGTCGAACACGATTTCGAGCATCGGCAGACGCTCATAGGACACCATCGCGGAATCGATGATCGCCCGGATACCTGAATTATCCTCGAGATTGACTTCGCCGTCGCTGAAACCGAGCAGATTGTCGATTTCCTCCTGCGACAGCACGCGTTCGCCGCTGGCCTTGGCCGAGCCGAGGCCGCGACTGCCGTCGTCGACCATCGCGGCCCATTGCTCCGCCATGGTTTCGGTGAGTTCGTTGGCCGCGGCTTCAGCAGCAGCGGCCTCCGGATCCTCCGAATCGAGCGCGCCTTCCCATTGGGCGGCTAACGCATCCTGATCGACATCATCGCCGGGTGTCATGTCTTCAATTCCGTTCCGTCACTGGACGATGATTTCCTTGAACAGCACGGCGTTCACCTGGCTCGGCGAGATCGCCGCGTTGACGCGCCGCGTCAGTTCTTCCTTCAACCGGAACAGACCGACCGAGCCATTGAGATCGCTCGGCCGTAATTCGCGCAGATAGGTCTGAAACAGATCGGTGACGCGCGGGATCGTCGGCTTGATCGTCTCGACCAGCGGCTGATCCTTGACCTCGAGCGTCACCTTCACCTTGAGATACTGGATGCGCTCGCCCGGCAGATTGGCGAGGTTGACGAGAATGTCCGGCACATCGAGGAAAACCGGCGGCTTGGGCGGCGCGGCTTCGGCGTGTTTCTCACCGTGACCGCGCAGAAAGAAGAACCAGCCTCCGCCGCCAAGTGCGCCAAACAGCACCACCGCGGCCGCAGCCATAATAATGAGCTTGCGCTTGGTCTTCGGAGAAGCGGCATCGGCTGCTGCCGCGCCCTCCTCGGTTTGATCGTCGTCTGCCATCGCCCTGCCCGCACATTGTCGGATTGGCTCGATGCTGCCGAACTGGCTTGAAATACGCGATACGAAGGCCCGCCGGCGCCCAAGCGCCCCTCGTTTGGACGCTAGGTCGCAATGGTTAACGGAATCTTTCTTTTTGTCCCGAACTGGGAAAATTTTGCCGGGGCAACATGGTCAACAAGATCTTATTGCCGCCCTGCGGCGATAGCCGAAACCATCTAATACATTGAAAATATGATATTTTCCTTGTTGGCACGCTCCTCGCATTAACCATACCGAACCGCCCGGCTTGGGAGAGCCAAACGGTTCGCACGAGCCCCGGCGGTCTTGGGAGAGGCAGCCGCGGTTCTTCAGGGGAGAACTGCCGATGGAGAATACTCTTCTCGTCGCGCTATCGCGCCAGATGTCGCTTGAGCGGCAAATCGACGTCATCGCCAACAATGTGGCGAACGTAAACACGGCCGGCTTCAAGGCCGACAAGTCGCTGTTCGAGGAATTCCTCCGGACCGGCGCCCATGAAGATAATTTCCAGACCGCCGACCGGCGCGTCAGTTTCGTTCAGGACCGTGCGACGTTCCACGACTTCGCACAGGGCGCCATCGACCAGACCCGCAATCCGCTCGACGTCGCGATCAACGGCAACGGCTTCCTCGCCGTGCAGACGACCGGCGGTGAACGCTACACCCGCGACGGCGCGCTGCAGATCAACTCGCAGGGCCAGTTGGTCACGACCGGCGGCGACATCGTGCTCGGCACCAACGGGCCAATCGCCTTCCAGCCGACCGATCGTAACATCGTCATCTCGAACGACGGCACCATCACCGTGCAGGAAGGCACCATCACCCAGGCCGACTCGATCCGCGGCCGGTTGAAGATCGTGAAGTTCGACAGCCCGCAGCGGCTCGTCAAGGAAGGCGCCAATCTGTATTCGGCGCCGGCCGGCGTTCTTGCCCAGGCCGACCTGTCGTCGCGGGTCAATCAGGGCTTCATCGAAAAATCCAACGTCAGCGCGGTCACCGAAATGAGCCGCATGATGCAGGTGATGCGCACCTATCAACAGGTCGCATCGCTGATGCAGCAGCAGAGCGATCTGCGCAAAACCGCCATTCAAACGCTTGCCGACGTTCCGGCCTGAGGAGATTGACCGATGCGCGCACTCTACACAGCAGCGACGGGCATGGCCGCCCAGGAACTCAACGTTCAGGTCATCTCGAACAACATCGCGAACATGCGCACGACCGGCTACAAGAAGCAGCGCGCGCAGTTCCAGGATCTGATCTACGAACACGTTCAGCGTGTCGGCGCGCAGGCGTCGGATCAGGGCACCATCCTGCCGGTCGGCATTGACATCGGCGGCGGCGTCAAGACCGCCGGCACGCCGCGCCAGATGACCCAGGGCACGCTGCTGCCCACCGGAAACGACCTCGATGTCGCGATCCGCGGCGAGGGTTTCTTCAAGATCCAGATGACCGACGGCACCTACACCTACACACGCGACGGTTCGTTCACGACCGACGGGACCGGCCGCATCGTGACACCACAGGGCAATCTGGTGCAGCCGACAATCACGATCCCGCAGAACGCATCCGGCCTGACCATCAATGCACAGGGCCAAGTCTCGGTGATGCTGCCGGGAACGACGACGCCGACAGTGGTCGGACAGATCGGCATGACCCGTTTCATCAACAAGGCCGGCCTGCAGCCGATCGGCGACAACCTGTTCACCGATACGCCGGCCTCCGGTCCGCCGCAGGACGGCCTCGCCAACAATGACGGCTTCGGCGACATGCAGCAACGCAACCTCGAACAGGCGAACGTTGAGGTGGTGTCGGAAATCTCCGACCTGATCGCCGCGCAGCGGGCCTACGAGATGAACGCCAAGGTCATCAGCGCCGCCGACCAGATGCTGCAATCGACCACGGGCATGTTCCGCTGACGCGCAACCGGACAATGAGACCAACCATGACCATCCGCCCCCTCCTCGTCGCCCTCACCCTCCTCGCCGCCGGCGTCGCGCCCGCGCTGGCGCAACAGGATCGTGACGCGGCAACGACCCCGGTGCTGCGCGCCAATGTCACCGTCAGCAGCGATGTCGTGCGCATCGGCGACGTCATCGACAACGCCGGGACGGCGGCGCAAATCGCGATCTATCGCGCGCCCGACCTCGGCACCACCGGAATGGTTCCGGCCGCACAGATCGTCGACATCCTGCGGTCGCATCAGATCATTGGCGTCGACACCCACGACCTCCGTGAAATCAGCGTGACGCGCCTGTCGCGCGTACTGTCGAGCAAGGATGTCGAGAGCCAGGTCGCCCACGCGCTCGAGGGGCGCAATGGTCTCGGCGAAGCTGCCGATCTCTCGATCACCTTCGATCGTAACTTCGGCGATCTGCAGCTCGACGCGTCGAACAGCGGCGACCTGAAGCCGGCGATGGTCCGGTTCGACCGCCGCAACGGCCGCTTCGATGTGACATTCGAAATCGCCAACGACGCAGCTTCGGTGCCGACCCGGCTGCGCTTCACCGGCGTCGCGGTGGACACCGTGGAAGCGATGGTGCTGACGCGAAGCGTGGACCGAAATGAAATTCTCAAGGCATCCGATGTCGTCGTCGAGCGGCGTCCGAAGTCCGAAGTCGGAAGCGCCCCCGCAACCCGCGATCAGACCATCGGCATGCAGGCACGCCGCCCACTGCGCGTCGGGCTGGCCTTGAAGGCGACCGACCTCACCAAGGCCGATCTGGTAACGCGCGATCAGAACATCACGCTGGTCTATCAGGTACCCGGAATTTACGTGACCGGCCGCGGCAAGGCCCTCGAAGCCGGCACCGAAGGCGACACCATCAGCGTGACCAGCCTGCAATCCAAGCGCGTCGTGCAGGGCAAGGTCATCGGCCCCGGTCAGGTTGCGATCATCGTTGCAACGCCACCACGCCAGACCGCCGCTATCGCCTCGAACGAAACGACATCCTCCGTCAGCGTCGCTGAAGCCAGCAAAGTCGAGTAACGCCCATGTATCAGGCCAGTATCATCAATCGCGCACTTCTCATCGGCAGCTTGCTGGCCATCGGCGGCCTTGGCGGCGGATGCTCGGCGATCGATCGTCTCGCGGCGATCGGCGAACAGCCGAAGCTGTCGGCGATCGACAATCCGACGACACAGGCGGGCTACAAGCCGGTCTCGATGCCGATGCCCGCACCGCAAGCCGCATCGTATAATCCGAACTCGTTGTGGCGGAACGGCTCGCGCGCCTTCTTCAAGGATCAGCGCGCCCACCAGATCGGCGACATTCTCACCGTCACCGTCAACTTCACCGACAAGGCCGCCATCGCCAACGAGACACAGCGCAGCCGGACCAGCACCGAGGATTCCGGCATCACCAATTTCTTCGGAATCACGAAGGTGCCGCTGACGAACGCGCCCGTTCCCGGACGGCTGATGACGACCGATTCAACCGCCAGTACCGACGGCAAGGGCTCGGTCAACCGTCAGGAAGCATTGCAGACCAGCGTCGCGGCGGTCGTCACGCAGCTTCTGCCGAACGGAAACCTCGTGGTCGAAGGCAGGCAGGAAATCCGGGTCAACTTCGAAGTCCGCGAACTGATCGTTGCCGGCATCGTGCGGCCGGAAGACATCCAGAGCGACAACACCATCGACTCCAGCAAGATCGCACAGGCCCGCATCGCCTACGGCGGACGCGGCCAGATCACCGATGTGCAACAGCCGCGTTACGGCCAACAGGTGATGGACGTGCTGCTGCCCTTCTGATCGTAGCGGCGCTCTCCCGCGCCGCCTCCCCGAGCTCCCACGCCGATCCGCGAACCTAGGCGCGGCAAGGCGTTACGACGCGGCCTTCGTCAGCTCCCCTGACGGAGGCCGCAGTTGGTTTTTATAGCTTGCACTGCATGCTGCTCGATCGCTTGGGACAGTGCAATGGAATCGACTTCAGCCATACAATGAGCATCCGCCGGCCCCGCCTTGACCACTCTCGCTTCAACCCTCATCATCTGTTCGCTAAACGCTAGTGCTGTTAGAGGCCGCGAATTAATGAGTGCTAGGACCATCGTGGACTCACGGTAAGGATAGTGACGAGTGGGCTGGAGTCGATGGACGGGACTGACTATCGCTCTCGCGTTCCTTGCTGGAAGCACATGGGCTTTGGTTCGTAACCCGTTCAGCACCCCCGAAGCCGCACTTGCAGCCTTTTATACGGGCGCACCCGGTTTTGAATGCATGCAAGACGCTCCCCTCCGCCAAGCGGGGAGAATGGTAGTGCCGCTGGTCATCGCAGAGCTACCAAAGCGTTCGATGCCCCGACGCCGCTACGCTATCGGGTTTCTTGGCGACGGAGGTTACAGAGAGGCTCTTCCTGCGCTTGAAGTGATCGCAAAGGACAGGACGGAATTGGATTACTTTAGAGGCGATGCTCTTCTGGCAATCTCTCAGATCGATCTTCACCTTGCGCAAAGGCTGGCCGGCGAATTTGCAGACGCTACTGGGCACCTCGGCCCCGTTGTGCAGGTCGTCTTACAAGGCGGTTCGGCCTTGAAGGCGCGCAACGATCACTCGTGCAAGTGGTGACGTTAAGGCACTAACAGCGAACGGCTTCGTTCACGGTACTACAACTAACCTTGTCGATAGGAAGCATGGCTAAGCGGCGCGACACGATGAACGACCCTCGCGACGCATAGTCATTTGGTTAGGCTGTTAGCCCAGCCGTTCCGCCGCCATCCGGCCGATCGCCGTGAAAACGGTTTTCACCTGCGCGGCCGTGGGCGAACCGCCTCTCGTATAAGCGCAGATCACGATCGGCGCATCGGGCTTCGGCCACGCCACCGCGATGTCGCCAAACCCGTCCTTGCCGTTGTTGCCGGTCTTGTCGCCGATCTTCCAGTCCTTGGGCAGGCCAGCGCGCAGCCGGTCGGCTCCGGTCTTGCAGTTCACCATCCAGCCGGTCAGTCGCTCGCGCGAGCCCGCTGACAGCGCCGAACCCGACACAAGGCGGTGAAGACTGCCGGCCATCGCGACGGGTGTGGTGGTGTCGTCCAGACCGCCCGGCGGCGTACGGTTGAGTTCGGGTTCATAATGCTCGAGACGCGAAACGGTATCGCCAAGCGAGCGCCAGAATTCTGTCAGCTTCGCGGGTCCGCCGACATGGGCAAGCAACAGATTGGCGCAGGTGTTGTCGCTGAGTTCGACCACAGCCTGGCACATGTCCTCCATCGACATCGCGCCTTTGGCGAGGTTCTGCTTGGCCACCGGCGCGTAGGGCTGAATATCCTTCGGCCCGTATGAAATCATATGGTCGAGCCGATCTTCGCCATGATCGACACGCGCGAGTACGAAAGCTGCGAGCGAGGCCTTGAACGTGCTGCACATGACGAAGCGCTCGTCGGCACGCCAGCCGAGTTTCGCGCCGGAGGCGAGATTCTCGGCATGGAAGCCGATCCGCCCGCCGCTCTCGCGCTCATAGGTCTGAAGAGCAGGCGGCGCCTCTTCGGCAAACGCGGGCCATATTGCAAGGCCAGGCACGGCAGCGAGCAGAGTACGTCGATTGATGATCATGGGAATTCCTGAAGCTGGACAGTCATCCAGCTTCAGCAATCTTTCGCGCCAGGACTAAGGCAGCCCGGCTATTCGTCGCGATAAACCTTCTCGCGCTTCTCGTGGCGCTCTTGCGCCTCTACCGACAGCGTCGCGATCGGACGGGCTTCCAGCCGCTTCAGCGAAATCGGCTCGCCGGTCTCTTCGCAATAGCCGTAGGTATTATCTTCGATGCGCTGGATCGCAGCGTCGATCTTGGAGATCAGCTTTCGCTGCCGATCCCGCGCGCGCAGTTCGATGGCGCGATCCGTTTCCGAAGACGCCCGGTCCGCTAGGTCCGGGTGATTGACGTTTTCTTCCTGAAGCTGCTGGAGCGTCGTCTTCGCTTCACGAAGAATCTCCTCCTTCCAGGCGAGCAGCTTGGCGCGGAAATACTCGCGCTGCCGCTCGTTCATAAAGGGCTCCTTCTCAGAAGGCTTGTAGCTCTTTACTTTTTCCAACACCGATCTCTCGTCCGTGCAATTGGCCGGAACACAGGTCCGGCGCGGAGGCGCTTTATATAGCGGCACTCTGTGACAAACAATATCGGGAAACAGGGTTCGTGCAGCGCGCAGGATATCGTGTTTGGGCGGTTTAACCGCCGTTTTCCCCAAAAACGGCCAAGGGAACCATGCCGGGCCGTTTATTAGCAGCCTTTATTGACCAGCCTTGGCGAGTTCTACTTCGACTCGCAGTTCGATCTCGGCCAGCAC
Organism: Afipia sp. Root123D2; assembly: GCF_001425835.1. Classification (GTDB taxonomy): domain Bacteria; phylum Pseudomonadota; class Alphaproteobacteria; order Rhizobiales; family Xanthobacteraceae; genus Afipia. Next base: position 644,288 of record NZ_LMDP01000001.1, on the reverse strand, counting down.
CTGATCCAGTCCGGGATCGCCCGAGGTCGATTTCAGGTCGGCCGCCGCCGTCCTGAGGCGGGTAACGGTCGACGAATCGAGGGAACCGGCCAGCAAGCCGATCTTGAGGTCGTCCAGCACATCGAGCGCCGTTCTGCCCCGGGTCACCGATCGCTTGCGGCGCTCTGTCGGATCCTCCACCCCCTGCATCGCAAGCAGGGCATCGATTCCACCTGCAGCTCGCGGGGCAGTCGCCGCCCGGCTTTCCGTGGCGGTGGCAATTTCGCCAAGCGAAAATGTAGTGGAACTGGACCGCCTGGTATTTGCGGACGGCGATCCCGCAATCACGCCGTTGGGTCCGTAGATGCGCATCGTCATCGCTCGCGACAGTGGTGGGAACAGCCTCGGAGAGGCGATAGCCGCCAGCAACATGAATCAGCGGCTGTCCGATTTATCGGCACCAACCTCATCCCTTATGGTTAACAAGCGGTAAACGACCCGGCAAAAACTGCCGGACGCGGCAGTTTCTCCCGCGACAGTCAGCGCGCGCGACGCCGCAAGTCGTGAATTCCCCTCGCAAATTCAACGCTTTTATCGAAACTCAAATCTGGCACGACCCTCGCATGGTTAATAGCGGCCTAACCTCATGGGGAGCATGGGGCGCGGACACCAAAGACCTCAGCGGGGAGCAGAGGATGTTTCGGGTTCTAAGAGCAGCCGGCCTGGCGGCGATCGCATTGACGATCGGTTGCGGGTCTGCGGGTGCGACGTCGCGAATCAAGGATCTCGCGAATATCGAAGGCGTGCGCCAGAACCAGCTCATCGGCTACGGCCTCGTCGTCGGCCTCAATGGCACCGGCGATACTCTCAACAACATCCCGTTCACGAAACAATCGCTGCAGGCGATGCTTGAACGCATGGGCGTCAACATCCGCGGCGCGACCATCCGCACCGGCAACGTCGCCGCCGTGATGGTCACCGGAAACCTGCCGGCGTTCGGCACCCAAGGCACCCGCATGGACGTCACGGTCTCGGCGCTCGGCGATGCCAAAAGCCTTCAGGGCGGCACGCTGTTGGTCACCCCCCTGCTCGGCGCCGATGGCAACGTCTATGCCGTGGCCCAAGGTTCACTGGCGATCGGCGGCTTTTCCGCCGAAGGCGCTGCCGCGAGCGTAACGAAGGGGGTTCCCACCGTCGGTCGCATCGCCAATGGCGCGATCATCGAACGCGAAATCGAGTTTGCGCTCAACCGCCTGCCCAATGTGCGGCTCGCGCTGCGCAACAGCGACTTCACCACGGCCAAGCGCATCGCAGCCGCCGTCAACGATTTCCTCGGCACCAAGACGGCGGAGCCGGTCGACCCCTCGACCGTGCAGTTGAGCATTCCAGCCGAGTTCAAGGGCAATGTCGTTGCCCTGCTCACCGAGATCGAGCAGCTGCAGGTCGAGCCCGATCAGGTCGCCAAGATCGTGATCGACGAACGATCCGGCATCATCGTGATGGGACGCGACGTGCGCGTAAATACGGTTGCAGTGGCGCAAGGCAATCTCACCGTCTCGATTTCCGAAAGCCCGCAGGTCAGCCAGCCGGCGCCGTTCTCGCGCGGCCGCACCGTGGTCACACCGAACACGCGGGTCGGCGTCACCGAAGACGGCAAGAAGCTCGCGCTGGTCAAGAACGGCGTCTCGCTCCAGCAACTCGTCGACGGTCTCAATGGCCTCGGCATCGGCCCGCGCGACCTGATCGGTATTCTTCAGGCGATCAAGGCGGCCGGTGCGATCCAGGCCGACATCGAGGTGATGTGATGTCGACCATTCCGATGGCCAGCACCGGCACTCCGATGATCAACGGCCGCCGCGACCTGTTGCTGGCGGACGCGCTGACGAAGGTTTCACCGCAGGATCAGGCCAAAGCGAAAGCCAAGGCGCAGGACTTCGAGGCGGTGTTCCTCAACTCGATGTTCTCGCAAATGACCGATGGACTTAAAGGCGAAGGCCCGTTCGGCAACACGCCCGGCACAGGCGTGTGGCGCTCAATGATGACAGAGGAATACTCCAAGTCGTTCGCCAAAACCGGCGGCATCGGGATTTCCAACGATGTCTACCGGACGCTCATTCTTCAACAGGCAAATCGGTCCAGCTAAAAGATCCGGAGCAGACCCTCATGAACTCATCCACACAACCGGCTACGCCTCACGCACCAGCGGCGCCGGTATCGTCGCCTTCCGAAGCGCGCCGGCTGGCCGAAGGGTTGATGGATGTGATGAGCGCACTGCTCGGCATCATCGAACAGGAAACAGAACTGGTGCGCGCCGGCAGCGTGCGCGATGCGATGGCGCTGGAAGCGAAGAAGTGCGAAGCGTCGCGCCAGTACATGACAGCGATCACGCAGTTGAAGAACAACAGCGACTATCTCAAGACATCGACGCCCGAGCTTTTGACCGCCCTGCATCGTCATCACGACGTGTTCCGCGCCATGCTTCAGGTCAACCTGACCGTACTGGCGACCGCCCATGCCGTGTCCGAAGGCATCGTTCGCGGCGTCAACGGCGAATTGCAGCGCCGGAACCTGCCGCAAGGATACACCGCCGGTGGACAACGCTCCGCGCCCGCCCCGCGCCACGCGACTCCGCTCGCCGTCAGCCGCGTGCTCTGACGCTCAAACGCCGGCTAGCAACGCAGCATCTTCCGCATCACCGCATCTCCATCATCTGCGCACCGGCGACGGGCGGCAGATCGTTAGCGTTTGAATCAAATTGGCGCACCCGCATCATCGTAAAATTTAGAAACAACCTGCGATAACGGGTTCCGGAGAGGGTTGGGATTTGACTCAAGTGGGGCCAGGAGGCTGCCATGGGTACGGATTTCAACATCCGACCGATCGGGGGATCGGTCGTAACCGCAATTGCTTGGCCCGCGCCAAACGCAGCGAGGACGGCTGTGCCGACCGAACTGCCGCGTGACAAGGCCGTCAGCGCGGCGGATACGTCATTGCCGGCCAGAAACAACCCCCAGGCCAATGCCGATCAGCAGTCAAAGCAGATCGTGATCGATCGGGCTGCGGCCGAGATCGTCTATCGCGTCGTCGACAACAGGACGAGCATGGTGGTGCGCCAGTTTCCCGACGAAGCGCGGCTTCGCGCGCGCGCCTATCTGCGGGCGCAGGACATCGCCAAACAGGAAGCCTCCAGCCGGAATACGGATCGCGAGGCCTAGGTTCGCCGCACGCAATCAGGACTGCTTTGCGTAAGCCGTTTCAAGCGACTGCCCGCCGGTGGCCGGGTTCGTCATCACGGTCTTGATTTGCGCCGTGCCGATTTTTGTCAGCGTGAATTTGGAATCGCCGAACTTGAAGGCATTGTCCTTGATGAGGACATCCTGATACTTCACCGTCGATCCGCTCTGGTATCGCACCTTCGCGCGGAAGCCGACCACGTTCGAAACCTGGACGGTGAACTTGGTGTTGTCGGCGTATGCGCCGCTCCACGTGCCCTGATAACTGTCGGCATCCACGGGGACGTATGGCGTCCTGGAATAGTTGACGTTGGCGCCGACAGCGACATAGTTCGACTGGAGAATGGTGTAGATGTCACCCATCTGGATCGCTCCTGACGTGACCTACGCGCGACCCGACAACCCTGCAGCGAGATTGCAATTGATGTCGATCAACGGCTTAAGCCGTTCGCGCTGCGGATTGAGCTGAAGCTCCATCGTCTGCGTCATGACGAAGGTGCCGATATTGGCGATGTTCTGCCGAACCTCAAGGGTCTGCTGACTCTCGTCGCTCGTCACTGCACTGAGAAGAATCGACCAGAGCTTGCGATTAAACAGCAAGGCCTCGGCAAAATCATTGTCGGTCCGGCCGAGATTGATCATGACGTCCTGCAGCTTATTGGCTGCTTTCAGCAAGGCTTGCGCTTCGATGTCTCGCGGAGATGCGGTGGTTTGGGCGACGCGTGCGTAGGCTTGAGCAGCATTAGACATTCGTCACCTCAACAACCCCTCTTCCCTCTTCATCAGTTTCCTGACTTCCCTCAATGCCTTATAAAGAGCACCATTTAAAATATGGTTACTGGCGTTTTCAATCTCTTCCCTGAAGCTGGGAACAGCTTCCAGAAGATCCTTCACGAAGCTCATGTAGAGATCCTGATACTTCGGGATATCGTTCTCGAGGTACATCATCTGTATGCACAGATAGAGTCGCTTGACCGGTGTATCCGCGGTCTCCGCTGTCAGGATGTCTTTCTCGCGCAGGATTGGCGTCTCGCCGTCGACCAGAAACGATGCGCGTGTCTCCGAATTGGTAATGACGCTCTGACCGATGACGATCCGCTCATGCGGTTTCAATTCGACACGAAGGGACACGATCGTCTCCAGTTATCTAGATTCGGGACGCGCCCTGCTGCAGCACAAGCGCAATATCTTCCCATCATACCGCGCTTGAATCAAACGCGACATATCGAGACAATTTTACATATACCGCAAAGACACGACGGGATGATTACCCGCCGCACCGACTATCATTGGGCCGTCAAATTACTGCAGCAGCTTCAGCACGCTCTGCTGCGACTGGTTGGCGAGAGCGAGCGCCGACACCGCAATCGACTGGCGTGTCGCGAGCGCCTGGCTGTTGGCAGCCTCTTCGTTGGTATCGGCAATGGTCAGATTGGCCGAGCCGGTCTGCAGCACGTTGATCAGGTTCTTCGAGAAATCCTGACGGATCTGCACGATCGAGAGATTCGAACCGAGCGTCGACGCCTGCGACCGCAGCAGACTGCTGGCACCCTGAAGCTGCGCCAGCACCTTGTTGGTCGCAACGTTGTCGATAAAGTCTGTTCCCGACGTAAGCGTCGAAAGACCGAGGCCGGCAGGGTTGAGCGAGGTGCCGGTGATGTTCAGCGTCGACTTGCCGGTCTCGTTGAACACCAGTTTGAGCTGGTCTCCCGCAAGCAGGTTGACGCCGTTGAACGAAGCGTCGCCCGCGGTCGTGGAGATCTGCTCGATGATGTGGTTGTACTGATCGACGAGCTTGGCGCGGGCATCCTGCGAGGTCGGGTCGGCCACCGGATTGGCAATCGTCAGGCCGTTGAACAGTTGCGTCGCCGCCGCTGCGGTGCCGCCGATCGCACCGATGGTGTAGGACGCGGCATCGTTCGAAGTCGTGATCGTAATCGCGCCGGTCGAGTCGATGCTGGCCTGAAGATTATTGGCGAGCAGCTTGGCGTTGAGCTGATTGAGTGAGGAGATCTGTCCGGGGCCGGTGCCGAAGGTCAGATTGGTCGGCGTCCCTCCTCCCGTCGAATCGATGGTCAGGGTCTTGCCGGCGAGCGCCGGAACGCCTGGCGTGCGCGCGACGGTGCTGACGGCGCCGAGACCGAGCTTGGACAGGCCGCTGCCGCTGACCGTCAGGTCGCTGGCGGTGCCGGTGCTCAGGGTGATCTGGCCACCGGTGATTGTGGACGGCACGGCCGTGCCGGTGATGGCGTCGATGGCGGTGAGAACGTTCTGCACCGTGCCGGTGGTGACGTCGATCGACAGCGTGCCGTCGGCCGCCACGCCCGTGGTACCCGCGCCCGAGTTGAACGCGATGGTGATGCCGTTGATCACGAGAGTGTCACCGGCGACGAAGTTCGTCGCGAGGTTGTCCGAACCGGCGCCCGCGGCGCCCGCGAGATTGGTCGCGCCGGTGATCGGAGCCGCACCGCCGGTATCGTCGTTGTTCACGACCGCGCCTGTCACCGTGTTGTTGGTCGGAGGCGCAGTTCCAAGAATGTTGGCAGCGGTCGCGCCGGGATTCGGGCCGGTGCTCACGGTCGACTTGGTGTAGCCGACAGTGGTCTGCAAGGCCTGATTCGCGACCGACTTGGCGCTGTCGACCAGCTTCTGCAACGAGGTGATGCCGGTGTTGGCAGCCTGCAGAATTTGCACGCCGTTGCCGATGCCATCGAGAAGGTTGTTGATGTCGCCAGCGCGGCTATCGAGCGCGGCTGCGGTGAAGTAGTTGGTTGGATTATCGAGGGCGGTATTGACCTTCTTGCCAGTCGCAAGCCGATTTTGCGTGGTCGCAAGCAGATCAGCCGTTGACTGAAGCGACAGCAGGTTCTGGCGGACTGATGCCGAGAGAACGATATCGGACATGTCGATGTACCTTCCTGATTATCCGCGCGATGCCGCTAATCCGACGGCAAGCGCACCCTTGGAGAACGCGTCTTTCCCCAATTCTTAGGAGGCACGGTTTAAGGTATGGTTAACAGCCGCTTAAATTTCATCCTTCACAAAGTGTAAACGCCGCCAGAAACCCCGCAAATGGCTTTGAAACGAGCCCGGTTGCCCTGCCCGGCCATCCGGAAAACCGCATAAAAAAAGCGGCGGGGTTTTGCCCCGCCGCCTCGTTTTGTTTTGGACCGTCGAGATCAGCGCAGGAGCTGAAGAACGCTCTGCTGCGACTGGTTGGCCAGCGCCAGCGCGGACACCGCGATCGACTGGCGGGTCGACAGCGCCTGGCTGTTTGCCGCTTCCTCGTTGGTGTCGGCCAGCGTCAGGTTCGCCGAGCCGGTCTGCAGCACGTTGATCAGGTTCTTCGAGAAGTCCTGACGGATCTGCACGACCGAGAGATTCGAACCGAAGGCAGACGCCTGCGACCGCAGCGAGGTGCTGGCATCGTTGAGCGACGTCAGGACCTTGTTGGTCGAGGCGTTGTCAACGAAGTCCGCGCCCTTGGTGAGCGAGGACAGGCCGAGGCCTTCCGGGTTGAACAGCACGCCGGTGATGTTCAGCGTGGACTTGCCGGTTTCGTTGAACGTCAGCTTGAGCTGGTCGCCGTTGAGCAGGTTGACGCCGTTGAAGGACGAGTCCTGCGCCGTGGTGCGGATCTGGTCGATCACGGTGTTGTACTGATTGACCAGGCTCGCGCGGGTGTTCTGCGAGTTGACGTCTTCCGCCGGTCCGGCAATCGTCAGCGAACCGAGGAAGCCCGAAACCGCGGTGCCACCGAAGATGCTGCCCGAGCTGAGGTCGAACGAAGCTTCGTCATTCGACGTCGTGAAGGTCAGAACGCCGGTCGAGCTGATCGAGGCCTGCAGATTGCTCTTCGCAAGCTTCGCATTCAACCCATCGAGCGTGTTGACCTGGTCAGTGCCGGTGCCGAAGGTGATGGTCTGAGCCGGGCTGCCGTCGATTGCAGCGATGGTCAGCGTTTCAGCCTCATGCGAACTCGTCGGAGCGGTCGTGCCGGCGGTCAGACCAATCTTGGCGAGCGCGGTACCGCCGAGAGTGATGCTGTCCGAAGCGTTGCCCGCGGTGAGCGTGACCTGGTTGGTCGCAATCGCCGCAGTAGCGGTGCCGCCGCCGAGCGCCGTCGTGATGGCGGTGGTCAGGTCGTCCGTGTCGGCAGCAGCCGTCGCGGTGGTGTTCAGGTTGATGGTGCCGTCCGGATCGGTGGTGAGCGCATTAACACCGGTGCCCGCAGCGGTGATGTTGATCGTCGTCCCGTTGACGATGATGGTGTCACCCGCAACAAAGCCACCGCCAGCCGCAGCGGTCAGGGCCGAAGAAGCAGCGAGGGTCGCAACAGCTGTGCCGGTAAGCGTCGCAGCAGTATCCGGCGTGCCGAGCAGGTTGCTGGCGGTCGCGCCGGCGATGGCCGAGCTGGTCGCGCTGGACTTGGTGTAGCCGACCGGAGTCTGCAACGCCTGGTTGGCGATCGACTTGGCACTGTCGACCAGCTTCTGCAGCGAGGTGATGCCGGTGTTGGCAGCCTGCAGCACCTGCACGCCGTTGCCGATACCGTCGAGCAGGTTGTTGATGTCGCTGGCGCGCGCATCGAGACCGGCAGCGGTGAAATAGTTGGTCGGGTTGTCGAGAGCGGTGTTGACCTTCTTGCCGGTAGCAAGGCGGGTCTGCGTGGTGGAGAGCAGTTCCGCGGTCGACTGGAGGGAGAGCAGGTTCTGACGAACCGATGACGAGAGAACGATGTCAGACATGGATGTACCTTTCTGGTGAACGCATGTGTACTTGCGACGCTGACTTTCAATCAGCGTTGAGCCCACGCAGACTGGGGTCAACAATTGAAGAAGCTATGAATTGAATGGCTTCACTTGTCGGCGGTTGGGCGATGCAAACCGCCGACACAGAATCGCGACACCGTTGATTTCATTCAGCAATCGCTAGCAGCCAGATCAGCCACCCTGCGTTTTCGTTTACGTGGCGTTAACCACGATAGGAAACGATGGCTCCCGGGCTGGGGATGTCTGAAACGGAAACCATTTTGGAGATCTCCGATGGCGTTGAAAGTCGATCTCAAGCCGCACGAGAAGATCATCATCGGCTCCTGCGTGATTACCAACACGGACCAGCGGGCCAAGCTGTTGATCGAAGGCGAGCGGATTCCGGTGCTGCGCGAGAAGGATGTCCTGACGCCGGCCACCGCCGACACGCCCGCGAAGCTCATCTATCTGGCGGTACAGCTGATGTACATCTCGCCGGACCCGCAACAGCATCACGCGGTTTATTTCGATCTGATCAGGAACGTCCTCAGCGCCGCACCCAGCAGCGCGCCGGCGATCGCGGATATCAACAACCACATTCTTGAGGGCGACTATTACAAGGCGCTGAAGGACTCGAAGAAGCTGATCGCTTATGAGGAGCAGCTTCTCGCGCAGGCCCGGGCGCAACAAGCCGCAGACGGTCTGGTCGGGGCCGCCTGAGACTTCCGGCGGGACCGGCGCACGAGCCTCCACAGGCTCGCCAGCCATTTGACCGTCATCAGCGCGGCAGGAAGTTGATCAGGCTCATCTGATAAAGCGATGCCGTGGTCTGGTACGACGCCTGCAAACTCGTCTGCAGCGCGAGAATTTTGGTCGCGACCTCATTGTCGTCAATGCCCTGGATCGAATCCAGCAGCGACTGCGCAATCGCACCGGCCTGCGTCTGCCGGTCCGTCGTCGTCTTGATCGACGCTTGCGCGCCAGCGAACTCGGCCTGAACGTCCTGAATGGTCTGCTGTCCGGTCTGGACGCCAAGATTCTGGACCAGCCGGGAGTTCAGCGCGGTCAATTGCGCCGTAGCATTGGGATCGCTGGTGCTGGTGGTGACCGCCGCGTACACCGCAACATTCTTGAGCGCGGTACGGAACGCATCCTCGTTGGCCCGAGCACCATACTGCACCGTGATCGCCGTATCGATTCCGGCGACAGCCGTGCCGCGCGCCGGATCGGCGCCGTCTTCGCCGGTGTACCATGACACGGTGTTCGCGGCGGTGCCGTCGACAAGCGACGTCGCGGAATCGAACGGAGGGCCGTTGACCCGCTGCGGCGGCGAGGAATCGAAGAAATTTCCCGACGCCGCGATCGCCGAACCCGCGACGAGCGACGTGTTGGCGAGTTTGCCGACCGAGATATTGAGTGCGGCGTTGAGATTTGCCGCGGTCGCAGTCGAATCCACGCCAATCGCAAAGCTGCCTGCAGGCAATGGAACTTCGGACGAAGCGGTGAGCTCGATCGACTCGGTCGTACCATCCGGCAAGGTAAAGGTGAATTTCACCTTCTCACCGTCGCCGGGATTGGTCGGCCCGAGATCGACCGACATCGTCGACGGCGGCGCCGGTAAAACCGGTGGCGGATCTGGCGGCGCGGTCACCGTCGACCCCGTCAGGCTCGAGGAAATCGAATCGAGCTTGAGACCGAACGGCGATCCGGTGACGTCTTCGCTGACCGCGACCGAAGTAACCGTGGGCGAACTAACGGTTACGCGCCCCATACCGCCTGCGCCGAGATCAGCCGCCTTGCGCTCGGCAATCATCTGCTTCAATCCGGCCTGCGTGGCGGTGCCGTTGAGAATGGCATCTGCCGATGCCGTCGCCGGCGTGTCGGTCGCGCGACCCGAGAAAAGATAGCGGCCGCCGGAATCAGCATTGAGCAGCGCGATCGTCTGCGTGAACGACGCCATCGCGGTCTGCTGGCCCGCGGTCTGCCCGGTGTTGTCGAGCGTCAGCGACGCACCCGCCGCGGCGGCTTTCACCTCGCTGGTCGCGTCCGCGATTCCCTGCAGCGAAAGATTGACGATGCCGATGCGGGTGTTGAGGTTGGTGGCGGTGCCGGCGTAGCTTGCGATGCTGGCGATCTGCGCGCGCAGGCCCGTTGCCGTGCCGGCGTCGACACCGAGACCAGCGTAGGTATTCGACTTCTGTCCGGACGCGAGCTGCTGCGTCAGGGAATCGAGCTGGCTCTTGATATTGATGAGCTGCGAACCGAGGTACGATGTCCGACCGCTGACGCCATCGATGGTCATGAGAACTTCCTCAAATTGATTGCAGCAGCGCCTGGAACATGGAGTTGACCGTCGACATCACCCGGGCGTTGGCGGCATAGGCGCTCTGCAGCGCCAGAAGATTGGCCATCTCCTCGTCGATATCGACGCCGGACGATGCATTCATCTTGTTCTGCAGCGTATTCAGCACGACGTTCTGACCGTCCGAAATCTGCTGCGCCATGCTTGCGGCATCGCCCTGCATGCTGGTGAACTGCTTCGTGAAGCTGAGAAGCGTTCCCTTGAACGGCGAAGCCGTGGTGCCGAGGCCGGACTGCGGCAGGTAGGTGTAAGTACCGGACGTCAGCTGCGACAAAATATAATCGGACCGCGTGGTGTCGCCCGACGCCGTCTGCGGCGAGGTGCTGTAGACGATCAGGCGCGACGGATCGGCGAGCAGTGCAGGGTTGATCGTGATCCGCCCCGCCAGACCGGTTTGCTGCGCGCCCGATGCGGTGATCGCGCCGGTATAGGGATTCCCTGCATCGGTGAACAGCGGCAGCTGCGGCCCGCCGTTGATCAGCGACGTCATCGTCGTGGTGACCGATGCCGAATTGACGTCCGACATTCCCCCGGCACCGTCGTCGAGGATGCGCAGGTTCTGACCCGAAGGATTCGAAAACTGGAGACCGGCGCTGCCGAGCGCGGCAGTCAGCTGCGACACCACCGACGCCATGCCGCCGGAAAAATCCACGCCGATGACCCGATCGTTCGGGTCGGCGGTTGCTGAATTCTGCAGCGACACCGATGGATCGTCGGTGCGAACGATCGAGATGCTGTGCTGGGTATTGGTCGCCGTGTCGGTGTAGGTGAGATGAATGACGTTGCCGTTCTGAAGTCCGGTCAGGTCAACATCGAATCCAGCCGGCGTGCCGGGCGGCACCGGCGACGGCGGATAGGCAATACCGTCGGTCGTCCGGTCGGACAGCGCGCTCGACATCGAGGCCGCCAATTGATCGACCTGCGCCTGCGCCTGAACCAGCGTTTTATCGCGCAGCTCCACATAGGCCGCAATCGCGCCGGAGCGAATCGCGCCGGTCGCGATCAGATCGATATTTCCGCCGCCCGGTGAAACAACAGTGATCGAACCGAGATTGCTCTTCGACGGATCGGCACTCCATTGCGTGTTCGGCGTGACCGTGCCTTGCGGATTGAATGCCATCTGAATGGCGTCGGGACCGCTGACGAGTTGCATTCCGGAGCCGGTGAGAACCGACACCTGATTGCCGCTGGTGACGACGCGCACGTCCATCAGTTGCGACAACTGAGTGATGTATTGATCGCGCTGATCCATCAGCGTGGCCGACGCGGTGTCCTGCGTCGAGTGGCCCTGCAACTGCTTGTTGATCGCTGCAATCTGCGCCATCGCATTGTTGGCGATCGACACCGCACTGTTGATTCCGGATTCCGCACTGGCGCGCAGACCCTGAATCCCTTGCGTTGCTGAATTGAGCTGCTGCGCCATCGACTGCGCGGCGTTGAGCACGGCGGCGCGTGCCGACTGCGAGTCGGGGCTGGTCGACAACGCCTGCAAAGCCGTCGTCAACGAGTTGAACGCGCCTTCGATCGTGGACTTCGAGTTTGGATTGCCATAGATCGTCTGAAGATTGTTCAGAAAGCTGGCGCGCGTTCCGGCGTAAGAGGCGCCGGACATCTCGGTGCGCAACTGGGTCTGGATGTACTGATCGAGCTCGCGATTGACGCCGGCGACGCGAACGCTCGCGCTGTCGCCCGAGACGGTCTGAAGCTGGTTGATCGTCTTGCGAACATAACCCGGCGTCTCGGTGTTCGCGACATTGGACGACACCAGCGCCAGAGCAGCCTGGTTGGCGCGCAGGCCAGCCATCGCGGTTGAGAGAGCTTGGCTCAGACCCATAACATACTGCCCATCTCAAATTGATTGCGAACGCTTGCCGCTTATCGCAGCACGTTCAGCAGATCCTGCGCCATCTGGTTGGCGGTGGTGATGACCTTGGTGTTCGCCGAGTAGGCCTGCTGGGTGACGATCAGCTTGGTGAATTCGTCGGCGATATCGCTGTTCGAGCCTTCGAGCGAGGAACCGACGATGGTGCCGCCCTTGCCATATAGCGCCTGACCCGACTCGTCGGTTGCTTCGAACGCGCCGCCGTCGATGCGCTTGAGGAAGTTCGGACCGTTGAAAGTCGCGAGCGTGATCTGCGCGAGATCGATATTGCGGCCGTTGGAATAGCTGCCGACCACGCGGCCGTTGTTGCTGATCGCAACGGTCTGCAACTGACCGGCCGGGAAGCCGTCCTGGTGAATATCGTTGACCTGCACGTTGCCATTGGCATCGGCGAATTGCGTGACGCCGCTGGCGCCGAAATTGACGGTGACGTTACCCAGCGCCACGCCGCCAATGGTCGCGCTGTTCAGCGTAACCGACGACACCGCCGGGTTCATCTGGCCGTTGGCGCCGAAGGTGAAGTCGGTCCCGACGTTTTGCCAGGCGACGGCTGCACCGGTTGCATTGGCATCGACCTGATAGAACAGATTCCACTTGTCGACGTGACCGGCACCGAGATTCGAGCTGTCCACCTTGGCCCAGCGGAACTGCAGGCTGACAGGCGAACCCGAGACGTCGTAGGCGGTGGTTGCGCCGCCGGATACCGATTCATCGATGAACGACTGAATATCCGATCCGACCACAGTGCCGGTACCGGGCGTGCCGCCGCCAAGCCGCGTGGCGGTCACCGGCAGCGACAGGCCGAGCGCGGTGAACGCACCGGTGTTCGAACTGGTGATCTGGAGATTGTTCGCAAGGCCGGTGTGCATCGTGACGACGCCCGTCGCCGAGACGGTCGACGGGTTGGTGGTGTTTCCGTTCGCCGCGTCGATCTTGGCAAGCAGGTTTGCGACCGTGGAATCGACCGGGATATTGGTCGCGTCATCGAGACCGCCGGATGCAGTGAAAGTGATGGTCACGCCATTCACGGTCACGGTGTCACCGATCGCGAAATCCGTCGTCAGCGAGTCGGTGTTGGCGCCGCCCGATAGCAGCGTCGCACCGCTGATCGCGGTCGGAGTCGTCAGCTTGCTGCTGGCCGCGGTGCCCGGCGATGCATTGTCCATGTACGGATTGGGCGGCGTGCCGATGATCCGCGGATTGGAGGTGAAGTCGCCGACGTTGAGCAGTTCGGAGCCAGGCACCGAATTGTCATGCTTCGAGGTCAGCGGATAGCTCGCAAGGTTGGCGCGATAAGTGACCGAGGTGGTCGGCTGCGCCGGCAGGAAGTCGCTGCCGAACCGCAACACCGTCGGCACACTGCCGGTCACGTTGCCCGTCGTCGGGTCGATCGGAATGCCTTCGAGATAGTAGCCCGCACCGTTGACGAGATAACCGTTCTTGTCGAGCGTGAAGTCGCCGCGGCGCGTGTAGCGATCGACACCGTCGAACACCGGCTGGTTGTCCGTGAAATTGCCTGGCTTCTGGACGGCGAAAAAACCGTCGCCGTTGATCGCCATGTAGGTGGCGACCGCAGCGGCCTGCACGTCGCCCTGCACCGTGTTGGTTTCGCGCGACGCCGAGGTCACGCTGCCGGCGAGTTGGCTGGTCGTTCCGGTATCTGGAATGAGATCGAGAAAGCTGGTGTCGATGCGCTTGAATGCAGTGGTCTGCGAGTTCGCGATGTTGCCGGAGATATTTTCCAGCGCGTAGGACTGGGCGCGGAGGCCCGCGACGGATGTGGTGAGAGCCCCGAAGATACCCATGACATCGTCTCCAGCTTCGATCCGGGCGGCCTGCCGGTTGCCAAAACAAGGGCCGCGTTTCGAAGGTGGAGTCGCAAGCGTCGTGCCAACGTATAAAATATTGCTATATCAATCACTTAAGAAAAAGCCCCGGCCATTTGACCGGGGCACAATTGCCTAGCGCGGCAAGAATTGCCGGAGCCGGGTGTCAGGACGACGAGCCATCGGCGGGTTTGAAGACCATGCCGTCGCCATCCATGCAGTAACGAAGTCCGGTCGGCTTCGGGCCGTCGTCGAACACATGTCCGAGGTGGCCGCCGCAACGGCGGCAATGGATCTCGGTCCGCACCATCATCATGGTGCGATCCTCGGTCTTGCTGACGGCATTCGGCAGATGATCGTAGAAGCTCGGCCATCCGGTTCCGCTCTCGAACTTGGTTTCGGAGGCGAACAGCGGCAGGTCGCAACCGGCGCAGGCGAAGATGCCCTTACGCTTCTCCTTGTTGAGCGGACTCGAAAACGGCCGCTCGGTGCCATGCTCGCGCAGGATGTAATATTGCCGAGGCGTCAGTTGCCGCTTCCATTCTTCCGGGGTTTTTTCGATCTCGAATTTGCCGGCAGCTTCGGCCTTCCCCGGAAAACCGAGCCAGCGCAGCGCAGCGAACGCCGCCAAACCGGCAGTGGATGCGAGAAGAAAGCGGCGGTTGATCATTGGAAACTCCGTTCAAGCCGGGCGATACCGGGTCCTATGGCAGCTACGACCTAAAACACCGGAAGTTACGGTGATTATCCCCGCCTCGGCTCACATTCCCGCGAGGTGATCAGGGCCGGCCATGCGGCTTTTGCAGTTCAGCCGCACGCCGGGCCGCCGCTGCGGAGCGCGATTGGGCCACGGCCACCCGTTTTTCATGCGCCAATTCGCGGGTCTGTTCCCGCGCCGCCGCTCGCTCGCGATAACGTGCCAGCGCCCCGGCCGCCGCGGATTGCTGCCGCGAGAGCTTGCCGATGGCATGACCGACCACCCGCCCGGCGGTCCCGCCTGCCCAGACCAGTTCAAAGGGCGAAAACAGTTTCCAGCGATCATCCCCCAGCAACATGCTTCTGGCGATCAACTCCCCGGCCATCGCAGATGTGTTGAGACCCTGACGCCCGAAACCGCTGACCACCCAGAGGCCGGGCCGAAGCTGGCCGATCTGCGGCATGCCATGGACGGTCTGGCCAAAGACCCCGCCCCAGGTCTCCGCGATCTCGACGCGGCCGAGTTGAGGAAACATGGTCGCGATGCGCTGGCGGATAGCCTTGGCAAATCTCGACGGGTTGGCCTGCCACGTCGTTTCCGGAGACGACCACAACAGCCTGTCGCCATCGACAATACGAAAATGATCGATCCCGTCGGTATCGATTACCGATCCCTGGAACGTCACCGTCTCGGCAAGACGCTCGCCAAGCGGCGCCGTCAATGCCGCATAGCGCCAGACCGGCAACAGCGTCGTCGCCAACCGAACGCCGGCCGCGCCGATATGCGCATTGCCCGCAAGCACGACCTGCGAGGCACGCAGCCGCGCCGATGGCGTCACGACACGCTTGCGGACACCGGCGGGGTCGATATTGACCACCGGCGTGTTCTCGAAAATCCGCACCCCGTCCTGCTCCGCAAGCGAGGCAAGACCATGCACATACTTGCGTCCGTCGATCTGGAACGCTTTCGGATAATGGATGGCGTGAAAATAGCGTCGGGTCTTGAGAACGTCACGGACGCGGTCGGCCTGCCAGCCTTCGACGTCGGCGCCGAAATCCTCACCCAGCGTTTGCAGGCGGCTGATGATCTCATCCCCGGCGTCGACGGTCGAGACTTCGAGCGCGCCATCGGTCACCGCGGTTTCGGGCGCATTCGTCATGACGGTCGCCCGCACATAATCCGCGCCGGCCTGAGAGAGCGACCAAAGCTCGCGGGCATTATCAAAGCCGACCCGCGCGATCAGGTCGGAAACCGGCACGCCATATCCGGGCATCACTGTGCCGAGATGATGCCCCGATGCATTCCAGCCGACCTGCCGTCCTTCGAGCAGCGCGACACTCGCGCCGTTCCGGGCAGCCTCGCGCGCAACGGTCAGCCCGGCGAGTCCGCCGCCGACAACGCACACATCGACATCGAGGTCGAATGTCAGCCGCGGGCGGCCGGCATCCGCGGACGCATCGCCAGCCTCGCTCCCGGTTTCATGTGTCGCAGACTGCGCCATCGGATTTTCTTAGCCGCCGATCGGATGCTTGTCACTTGTCGGACGCCGGCTTGTACACTATTCCCGGTTCAAAGCCTGTATCGAGTATCATCGGCTCCAGCCGAATCGAGGTCGCGCCATGCTCCGTCTGATGCTGCTGCGCCACGCCAAAACGGAGCGCGACGCGACAAGCGGCAAGGACCGCGACCGCCGCCTCGACCCGCGTGGCCGCGACGATGCCCCTGTCATGGCGGCATGGATGGCCGACAATGGTTATCGGGCGGACCTCGCCCTCGTTTCGACCGCGACACGGGCGCAGGAGACCTGGGCGCTGGTTGCACCCGTCATGCCGCACTGCCTCGTCGAGTCAGTCGATGAACTTTACCACGCAGGCGCGACCGAACTGCTCGGGATCATTCGAGATGCGGCGGCAACCGCTCCCCGAAGCCTTCTTATCGTGGCGCACAATCCCGGTCTTCATGAACTGGCGTTGACCTTGCCGGCGCGCGGCGACAAGGCCGGGCTGCGCGCACTGATCAACAACCTGCCGACGACGGGTCTTGCGGTCATCGACTTCGACATCGAGGACTGGACCGAGGTATCATTCCGAACCGGCACATTGACGCAGTTCAAGAGTCCTAAGCTTCTTCAACAACCTTTTGCGAGCGACACCGACTAGCGACGCCGACATACCGAAACCGCGGAGACACAGATGTTCAAATCGATCCTTGTCCCCATCGATCTCGCCGACACCGATCTGGCCAAACCGGCGATCGAAACCGCGGCATCGTTATCCCGATACTCCAGCGGGGTCGTGCGTCTTCTCAATGTCATGCCGCTGACGCCGGTCATGCTCGCCGAATATGTGCCGCCTGATTTCGATACACAGCAGCGGCAATCGGCGGAGGAAGCCTTGATCATCGTGGCGCGCGAGTCGGGCATCGAAGCCAGCCGGATTTCATCGATCGTACGCCAAGGCGGCATCTACCACGAAATTCTTGGAGAGGCGTCCGATGTCGGCGCCGACCTCATCGTGATGACGTCACACCGGCCGTCGATGCAAAGCTATTTCCTCGGCTCGAATGCCGGTCACGTGGTGCGCTATGCCAAGTGTTCGGTTCTGGTGGTGAGGCACTGACGGGTTTACGGCAACAGATCTGACGGCAGCGGGTCCAGCGTGTATCGGCCCGGCGCGTTGCGTTTCAGGAATCCGCCGATCTGCCAGCCGAACAACGCAGCGAATGCCGCCAGAAAAAGCACTGCGGTGAACTGACCGACCATCAACCCGCGGATCATCAATCCGGCCAGCGCGATGCCCACCAGTCCGACCAGGCACATGCCCGCGACATGAACCTTCGGATTGATGCCGCTGACGAGGACCACATCCGGCTTTGCCTCAGCCAGACGCCGATGCAACGCCACCATGAACGCGCGGTAGTCGTCGTCCTGCGGCGACATCAGCGCCAGGGTGTGCCATGTCGTCGAATACAGCGTGACACGCTCTCCCAACGTGTTCTCGATATCGGCGCGAAACCGCCGCGACTGCATCGAGACCGGCCGGTATGACAGGCGAACGGCCGCGATCTTGTTGTAAGGCCAGAGGCTCGACTTCCCCGACGCACTCCACCACAGGCCGTCGTCACGCAGTTCGAACTGGCGCGCCGATCCAACCAGCGTAGGCTTGAAAGTGTAGCGCGAGCCATCGCCCGGAGCCTGAGGCGGCGGGGGCTTAGCCGATTTCGATGTCTGTGCCTGAACGATCAATTCGACGACCCCGTGCTTGCGCTGGCGTTCAACTCTATCTTACAAGCGATGATAACGTACCGGATGGCAACGTCCTATCATCTCCACACCACGCAGTTGAAGCACATGGCCGCGGTGACCACCTATCCACGCCATCTGATCCTGGCCGGAGCCGCGGTTTTCGGCGTCCTGCTTGCGCTCGGCGTTCATATCCTCGGACAGCGCTTCGGATTGTATCTCGGCGATTTATGGAAAACGGATGCACCCGGACTGATCCCGGCCTCGGCGGCGATCGCCTGGTGGCTGATCGCCGCCACGGCCTTCGTCGGCGGATTCGTAACGGCCTCGCTGATGCACAGCGCCGCATCGGGGCAGATTCCGCGACGGATGCGTCAATTCCTGATTGCCGTCGGCGTTGTGTTGCTGGCCGCGGCCGGTCAGGCCGCTTCGGCGCCGAGCGCCATCCCGACCGTATCCGGACTGCTCGCCGGTATCGTCGCCCTCGTACTCGGCGCGGTGATGGCCTTTTGCGGCGCGCACTTCGCGCTTCGCCGCGAATAGCAGCGCCGGCAAACCGGGTCCGCACGCGCCTTGTCTGCGCGGCTTTTTGTCTCAATCCGTCGCATCCTCGATAGCGTTCATGCTACGGCTGGACTTATTGCCGCGCGCGAATGATCTATCGGCGTTTTCCACATCGGCCGCACCGATGAGATCGATCGCCTTTACGGATCAGCCGCGAGCGCAAATATTTTTTTGCCGGAGCGCGGTTGCTCTGGGCGGAATGAGCCGGCCCGGCTATGCTTCAAGCCCCTTCGCAAGCAGTGAATCCGGCCGAAGACCGGGCGTTGTCATGTTTGAACCATGAGCTGTCGCAAGTGCCTGCGCGTGAATATATAGAGATAATAAGACAGCCCGTTTTTTGGCCGCATTTCAGGCGTTGCAACGGCAGGCCGGACAGCACAACGCCCTATTTTGCCGGTATGAGATTTCGCGTATGAGTACCCACGCAGCCGCTTGCTTCCTGTCGCCTCAATCGGCTTATGTTTTCTGCTCGCCCCGCCGGGAGGACGAATGCAAGGTTTGTTGAGCATGCTTCGGCGTGTCTTTTATGACTGGATCGGCTGGAAACGGCTTGGCCTCATCGCCAGCCTCGTCATTGTCGTCGTCGCCATCATGCATCTTGTCCGTACGCTCAAGGGCGTCGACACGGGCATCGTCCTGACCGCCCTGGAAGAGAAATCGCACACCCAGATCGCGCTCGCCGCACTCTGCGTCGTATGCGCATTCTGCACCCTGACCTTCTACGATCTGTTCGCCCTGCGCACGATCGGCAAGAAGCACGTCCCCTACCGCATCGCCGCGCTATCAAGTTTCGCCAGCTATTCGATCGGCCATAATCTCGGCGCCACTGTCTTCACCGGCGGCGCAATCCGCTTCCGCATCTATTCGGACTGGGGCCTGAGTGCGATCGACGTCGCCAAGATCTGCTTCATCTCCGGATTGACGTTCTGGCTCGGCAACAGTTTCGTTCTCGGCATCGGAATGATCTGGCATCCGACGGCGGCGACAGCGATCGATCTGCTGCCTGAAGGCATCAACCGGCTGATCGGATTTGGCGTTCTCATTGGCATCGCCGCCTATCTGCTGTGGCTGGCAATGGGCCGCAACCGGCGGGAACTCGGCCAGAACGGCTGGAAGGTGGTGTTGCCATCCGCGCCGCTGACATTGTTGCAAATCCTGATCGGCGTGGTCGATCTCGGATTCTGCGCGCTGGCGATGTATCTGCTGATCCCAACCCAGCCGCACGTGGACTTCGTCTCGATGGCGGTGGTCTTTATTCTGGCGACCCTGCTCGGATTTGCCAGCCACGCACCCGGAAGCCTGGGCGTGTTCGACGCCGCAATGCTCGTCGGCCTTCCCGAACTCGGCAAGGAACAGTTGCTGGCGTCCCTGCTGATCTTCCGGATTCTCTATTTCCTCATTCCCTTCACGCTCGCCATCACCATCATGGGAACACGCGAGATCTGGCTGAGCGTCTGGTTGCCGTGGCAACGCCGCAAGGCCAATGGCCTGAGTGCTGCCCGTGCTATCGTGCAACCGGCAAAGCAGCAGCAGCCGCAGGGATAATGCTGCGAACCTCGCGCGTCCGGTCACAGTCGTTTCGTCGCTCCCTCATTTTCGCCTTAACCGTGCGCTTCAAAACTCCATGATCCAGCGTTGCGCAACTGCCCTCCTGTTTTTGCTGGCGTTCCCGATTGCCATTCCGGGATCGGCTTTCGCACAGCAGCCGCCTGCTCCCATTCCGCAAGTACCGGCTCAGCAATCCCCGCTGCAGTTTCCATCCGCCCAGCAACCCCAGCCGCTCGTGAATTCCGGTGACCTGCAGATTTCATGGGAAGTCCGCAACCGCTTCCGGCTGTTTCGCGAGGAGCGCGATTTCCTGCTTCAGACCGAAGCCCTGCGTGGACACAGCGTTCTCGCCTCCGAGCAGGCGCTCGAGATTCAAAGCGACGGCCGCGGCTGGGCACGCAATACATTCCGGCGCCTTTGCATCGATCTGGCGGGACGGGTCAACAAGCCCTGCACCCGGGATGGCGTGAAAGAGGACTATCTTGCGCCGGTCGACCATCCCGTCACGGTGCGGCTGTCGGGAACGATTCCGGTCGGCGCCACATGTGCATGGTCTTTCGACGACGGTGAAGGACAGCCCCGAGCGCCAATTCTCGACTGCAACGAGCCGATCAATTTCCGCGCTCGCTATGGCAGGACGACCGTGGTCACGGTCGACGTTTCGAGCGGAACAGATGCTCCGCAACGTGTCACAACCGAGGTCGGGGTGCGGGACATCCTGGTCGCAGGCCTGGGTGACTCCATCGCATCCGGCGAAGGCAATCCTGACCTTGCGGTTGCGTTATCCGATGAAGGCTTCTGCTTCCGCTCCTATCTCGGCGGGCTTTCGGGCCAGTATTTCCGTCCCAGCCGGGCCAACTTCAAAGGCACTCGCGCCTGCGAAGGTTCGTCGGACGGGCCAAATGCCCTGCAAACCTGGCAGCGCCTCAGCGCGCAATGGCTCAATGCCGCCTGCCATCGCTCGCTGTACAGCTATCAGACGCGCGTGGCGCTGGCGCTGGCGGTGCGCCATCCGCACATCGCCGTCACCTATCTGCCGCTGGCATGTTCAGGCGCGACCATCGATGAGGGCCTGTTCGAGTCGATGCCCGCGCGCGAATGCCTGGTCACGAAAAAAACGATGAATTGCCAGGGCACCGTCAACGCACAATTGGCGGAATTGCGTGAAGCGCTGGCGGCCGCCAAGAAAAGATTGCCAAGCCGTGAGCTCGATCTCGTGCTGCTGTCGGTTGGCGCCAACGACATCGACTTCTCGGGTCTGGTCGCCGATGTGATCGTCGACCAGAGCACGGAGCGGGCGATATTCCAGCGCAGCGGCGTTCTCGGATCGGTCGAAACCTCGCGCGCGACGTTGAAGCGCGACCTGCCGCAACGCTTCCGCCGCCTGCGGCAGGCGCTGAAACCGATGGTCGGCGGCGACCTGTCTCATGTGGTGTTCGTGTCCTACGGCAATCCCGCCCTTGCCAACGGGGCGCCCTGCCCCGGCGGACGGGCCGGCTTCGACGTTCATCCCTCGTTCAATGCCGATCCTCGCCGGCTTGCCAGCACCATCGGCTTCGTCGAGAACGAATTCCTGCCGCAGATGAAGAACCTCGCACTTTGTACCGGCGGAATCATCTGCGACGGCCGTGGCGACACCATGACATTCGTCGACAGTCATCAGGCGGCATTTGCGAACCATGGCTTCTGCGCGCGCGGGCCGAACGACCCTGCGTTCGATCAGCAATGCTTCCTGGCCAACGGGCACAGTTTCACCGAGGACATTGTCGCTGCGGCGAACAACCCGATGGCGTGCGGTCAGCCCGCCAGTAAATTCCGCGCTTATCTGCCGCGCGCACGCTGGATTCGCGACGCCAATGACAGCTACTTCGCGGCGATGACGTATCCGCTGGCGGCCAAGACCTCGAGCCAGCCGTCGGATATTCACGATGCGACCTGGGGTGTTCTGTCGGCGGTCTACGGCGGCGCCATTCATCCGACTGCCGAAGGGCATGCCGCGATGGCGGACGCCGCGTTGCCTGCCGCTGCGGCAGTGCTCGGGCTTGGAAGGCCGGAGGCTGAAGTCGTCAGCGAACCGCTGGCGCCGGCGGCATTCCCGCCCCCTCAGCTGCGATAACAAAACCCGGCGTCAGTTGACGCCGAGCTTCTTCTGCAGGCTCGATGAAGACGTCGTGTATTGAAACACGAGGCGCTTGTCCGGATAGACATAGCGATGCGCCTTCTGCGCCATCAGCGCACCTTCATGGAAACCGGAAAGGATCAGCTTCAGCTTGCCGGGATAGGTGTTGATGTCGCCGATCGCGAAGATGCCGGGGACATTGGTTTCGAACGCCTCGGTATCCACGGGGATCAGGTTGTTCTCGAGCTTGACGCCCCAGTTGGCGATCGGACCGAGCTTCATGGTGAGGCCGAAGAACGGAAGGATGATGTTGCAGTCGACCCGGATCGTCTCCCCGTCATTGCCCTTGACCTGCGCCCCTGACAGTTGGCCGCCCTCGCCTTCAAGGCTGGTCACCTGGCCGATCCGCAAATCCATCTTGTCGGAAGCAACCAGCGCCCGCATCTGCTCGACGCTGTGGGGCGCGGCACGGAAATCGTCACGGCGATGCAGCAGCGTGACTCGCCGTGCGATCGGCTGCAGGTTGAGCGTCCAGTCGAGCGCGGAATCTCCGCCGCCGACGATCAGCAGATCCTTGCCGCGGAATTGCTCCATCTTGCGCACGGCATAGAACACCGACGTGCCTTCGTAAGCCTCGATGCCCGGCACCGGCGGACGCTTCGGCTGGAACGATCCGCCACCCGCGGAAACCACAACCACCTTCGCTTCGAACACCTGCCCGGCATCCGTTGTCACGCGAAACAGCGGATCGCCGATCTTCTCGATTGTCTCCACCATCTCGTTGAGGTGGAAGGTCGGGTTGAACGGCTTGATCTGCTCCATCAGCGCCTCGGTCAGGCCCTGGCCGGTGACAAGCGGAATCCCCGGAATGTCGTAGATCGGTTTCTCAGGGTAGAGCTCCGCGCATTGCCCCCCGAGCTTGTCGAGAATGTCGACAAGATGAACCTTCATATCGAGCAACCCCAGTTCGAACACCGCGAACAGTCCGCAGGGGCCTGCGCCGATGATCAGCACATCGGTCTTGATGACTTCACTCATGATCGTTCTTTGTCAGTTGTTGGCTTCGATTGCGGGAGGACCGGCCCGGACGCCGTGTTTCAGAGGTTTGTCTAGCCAAGGACAGCCCCCTGGGAAAGCGATAATTGCGGCTCTGCCATCCCTGATAAGAGCTTGTAAGACCCCGATATTTCCCTGTATGGGCGATGGTCTGCCGGAGAGCCTCAGTGAACGCGCCAACTCGTCTCGAAACCCCGCTGCGACTGGAAGATTATCCCTTCCGCCTTTCGGACAATGTCCGTTTCGCGGACCTCGATCCCCAGTACCACGTCAATAACGTGGTCTATTCCACCTATTTCGAGACCGGCCGCGTCACGTTGATGCGGAATCCGGCCTACGGCCTGATGCCGGACGGGCAGAGCTGGATGCTGGTGAGGCTCGCGATCGATTTTCACGCCGAGGTCAATTGGCCAGGGACCGTCGAACTCGGTCTCGGCGTGTCGCGGATCGGCCGCACGTCGGTGGCCTATCGGCAAGTGGTCTTTTCCGAAAGAAAGTGCGCAGCTTCGTGCGAAGCGGTGACGGTCCTCGTCGACAAGCAGACCCGGAGGCCGACGGTTTTGCCGGACGAACTGATCGCGAAATTTCAGCCATGGCGGCTGCGCGAAACAAACGAGCAGGTCTGAACGGTCCCCGCTCAGGCCTGCAGTCAAGCTTGGGTTTAAGCCTGGCGTTCCGGCGTTGATACCACCAGCCCGTCCAGTTCATCGGTCACCTTGATCTGGCACGACAGGCGTGAGTTCGGCCGGACGTCGTAGCCGAAATCGAGCATGTCTTCTTCCATCGGTGTCGGATCACCGACTTTCGCGCGCCACGCCTCGTCGACATACACATGGCAGGTGGCGCAAGCGCAGGCGCCGCCGCACTCGGCTTCGATGCCGGGAATCGCATTGCGAATTGCGGCTTCCATCACCGTCGAGCCGGTCTCGGCGTCAACGGTGCGTGTTGTTCCTGCGTGATCGGTGAAATTGATCTTGGCCATGATGTCTCGCGCTGCCGAAAGATAAACGACGAGGCAGTCCTATAACGGGTCAATCCCCGCCACGCTAGCGTTCGGCGGCAAAAGAGGACCTATTCACGGCGATCAGGGCTGATTCAGGATCGTGTCGATCGCGGCCCGCGCCGCATCCGCAGCGGCTTCCAGTTCCCGCAAGGCTCCTGCGATACCGCTCCTGGCTCGCATCGCCGCCTCGAGGGCCTGCGCGGCATCGGCCACGCCAAACGCTCCGATCGCGCGCGCCGATCCCTTCAGCGTATGAGCCAGTGCAGCAGCGTCGTCGGGCATCGCACCGAGGCGACCGAGCAGATCGCGGGATTGTTGCGCGAACAGCGACAGCACCTCCCGCTCAAGTTCAATCTCACCGAGCGTCATCCTGCGCAGGTGCACGATATCGATCGAGGTCTGATCGGGGACCAGCGGCGGCGATGGCATCCAGGCGATCTGTTCCAGAAGAGGTGGCATAGTAAGCCAAGCACGTTTGCCGCGCGGGTGATCCGGCAGCCGAAGTCGCCTAACCAAGCACACCGGTGGTTAACGAAACCTTGTTGAATAAGACACGATTACGCCACTATTTTGCCATGCCAGCGCCATGAAGTCCCATAACGGCGCAGAATTTTGTGAAATTTGAAAGCGTTAGCCGCCCATCGTTAACGATGATTAAAATGTTCTTAACGGCAACCATTTCATTCGAACCGCCTAGCCAATAGGATGTTTGCGGAAGTAGGGGACAAGCCAAGCAGCAACGAGCTCCACTTTGGACTTTGGCGGCAGTCGAAGGTCCGGGAGCGGGACACCGGCGCGGCGTCAAGCCGCTGCGGGACCCTTCCGGATAAGTAAAACAAGGGCGTAGACGAAAAATGGCAAAAAATCCGAAGGTCAAAGACCCAACCGAAGTCGCACTTTCGGCTATTCAGGAAGCCCTCAACATCTCCGATGCACCGGCCGATCACATTCGTCCGGACGGTTCAGGGCGCGATACCGTTCACGAGTCATCGCTGGGGTCCTTTGACACGCACGCCGCCGAACTGCGCTCCGCTGGCAACGATTTCGATCAGCCTCGCATGGCGCGCCCCGCCGCCAACGACGACCGCGAAACCATTGGCGCCATTCTCCAGATCATCCAGAAGGGCCGCCCGCGCCGCAGCGCCTATACCTTCGCCACCGTATTCTCGGTTTTGTGGCTCGCCGCAGCCGGCCTGCTGACATTTGCCTTCCTGCCGACCCTCGAAGCGATCACCGCCCAGCCAGGCAGCAGTGGCCTGCTTGCGCTTGCCGGCCTCGCCTGCGCTTTCGTCGCCCCGCTGCTGCTGTTCTACTTCCTTGCCGGGGTCGCCTGGCGCAGCCAGGAATTGAGCCTGATCGCGCAATCCATGGCGCAAATGGCGATTCGCTTTTCCGAGCCGGAGAACGTCGCCAGCGGCGCTATCGTCACTGTCGGACAGGCGATCCGTCGCGAGGTTTCCGCGATGGGCGACGGCGTCGAACGCGCGATCGCCCGCGCCGGCGAACTCGAAGCCCTCGTGACCAATGAAGTGTCCGCGCTCGAGCGCGCCTACAGCGACAACGAAGTGCGCATGCGCGCCCTGCTGCAGGATATCTCGGTCCAGCGCGACAATCTCGTCGGCCAGGCGGAACAGGTCCGCAACGCCATCGCAGGCGTCCAGATCGACCTGCGCCAGGACATCGCGCTCATCAGCGACGCGATTGCCGCGCGTGTCGACGAAGTCGCGCTCAATATCACCCAGACTCTCGAAAGCCGCAGCGAACACATCACCGGCGCGCTCGGCGCGGCCGGCGACAACATGATCATCGCGCTTGGCGAGCGCGGCGGCGACCTCCTCGATCGCCTCGAGGAAGCCAGCAGCCAGACCGCGCAAGCCGTCATGGAAGCAAGCGAGCAACTGACCGCCAGCCTGAACTTCAAGACCGGCCACGTTCACGAGGAATTCGCCGATCTGGCGGATCGCGTTCACGAGATCCTCAATGACAAGATCGACCACATCACCAGCGCTTTCGAACTGAAATCGACCACGATCGTGGACGGTATTGCCGCACGCGCCGACGAGATCGTCGGTGGCGTCTCGGAGAAAACCGAGAAGGTCTACGATTCGCTGAAAACCTCCACCGACTCCCTGATCGACGAACTCGATATCCGCGGCGGCGAAGTCGTCAGCAAGATCGATGAAATCGGCGACCGGCTTGCCGAGCGCATCCTGACCAGCGGCGACAAGGTCAGCGAATCCCTTGACGTGACGGTGAATGCACTGGTTGCGAAGGTCGTCAGCCAGACAGAAACATCGCACGATGCGCTGAGCGAGCAGATCGGCTCGTTCGAAGGCCTGATACGCGACCGCGGCTCGGAACTGGCGGAGAAATTCGCGCGGGACAGCGGCACGCTGGGCGCGCTGATCACCCGTCATGTTGCCGAGTTCGATCGCACCGTGAAGACCTTCGGCGGCGAAATCGTCGACCGTATGGGCCAGCACACCCAGAGCATCGGCGACAACCTGAAGAACTACGTCGACACGTTCGACGGTCGGATCAATGCCCATAGCGGCCAGATCCAGTCTGTCCTCGACAGCACCCTCACCGGCTTCCAGTCGGCCATCGAATCCCGCGTGACCAGCCTCGACGTGTCGCTAGACTCGAAGATCAAGCAGTTCGACGAAACCGTGGACGGCAAGCTCAAGGCGCTCGAGGAATCGTTCGACGGTCGCGCGACCTCGGTGACGCAGACCATCGAGAGCCGCAGCAACGATCTCAACGAGACGATCTCGAATCGCTTCACCCAGATTCAGCAGGGCATCGAAAACCATGCCAGCTCGGTCGCCTCCGATATCGAGGCCCGCGTCGGACGTTTCGAGAACCTGCTCGACATCCGCGTCGATGCCGCCGCCAGCCGCGTCGAAGCGAGCGGCCAGAGGGCGAGCGACGTTCTGCTCACCCGCGCCGAAGAACTCACGCAGGGTATCAAGTCCCGCGTCGACGATTCGGAGCGGACACTCACTACCCTCATCGCGGGAACCAGCGAAGCCATTCAGTCGAGCGCACGCGTTGCACAGCAATCGCTGCTGACGCTGTCGGGAGAAGTCACCTCGCAGTTGCAGGCGGCATCGTCGGACATCGAACGCTCGGTCGAAGCCAGCGCCCGGGAAGCCGAGAATCTTCTCTCCCTCTCCTCCTCCAATGCCACCACGCAGATTAAGGCTGCTTCGGAGGAAATCGAGCGCACGGTCCAGACCAGTGCCCGCGAGGCCGAAAATCTTCTCACCCTCTCCTCCGCCAACGCGACCGCACAGATCAAGGCCGCTTCGGAAGAAATCGAGCGCACGGTTCAGACCACCGCCCGCGAGGCCGAGACCGCCCTCATTCAGGCATCCAGCAGCGCAAGCATGCAGATCAAGTCATCGTCCGCCGAAATCGAGCGGATGGTCCAGATTAGCGTCGCTGAGGTCGAGAACATACTCGTCCAGGCATCCAGCGGTGCCAGCAGCCAGTACAAGTCGATCTCCGGTGAAATCGAGCGGGCCCTCCAGATGGGCACCAGCGCGGCGGAGACTCTCCTCGTTCAGGCGTCCAACAACGCCAGCGCCCAGATCAAGCTGTCGTCGGCCGAGATCGAGCGAGCCCTTCAGACCGGCGCCGCCGAGGCCGAAAGCGCCCTCGTCGCCGCAGCCAACGCCGCGAGCGCGCAGATCAGGACATCGTCCGCCGAGATCGAGCGTACGATGCAGATCGGTGCGCGCGAAGCCGAAAGCACGCTCATTCTCGCCGCCAACAATGCCAGCACGCATGTGAAGGCGTCGTCCGCGGAAATCGAGCGTACGATCGCGGCTTCGACCGAAAACCTTGGCGCGCATGTCGCGAACAAGGTCGCGGAGCTGACCAACGGACTACAGGAGCAGAGCGACCGGATCGCCCGCGCACTCGACGATCGCCGCGCACCACTGATTGAAGTCATCACCGGTAAGGGCGACCAGCTCGTTCACGCGCTCGGCACCAAGAGCGAAGAGCTTGCGGCGGTGATCGGCAACGCCACCGAAGTGGCGCTGACCTCGATCGAGGGCCGTGGCGGCGCCTTCACACTCGCCATGATGAACAACAGCGCCGATCTGGCCCGTCAGATCAACACCGCGAGCGAGATCGCGACCGGCGCCGTCAACAAGGCCCTGAAGGATATCGAGCAAACCTCGCGCGCAGCGATCGACCAGTCGCGACAGGTCGCGACTTCGGCGGTCACGGAAATGCAGGAGACCAGCAAAATCCTGCGGACCGATACAGTCGCCCTGTTCGAGCGCCTGCGCGAAGGCAACATCCTGCTGCAGGAAGTGCTGACCGGGGCACACGAGAACCTGAACTCGCTTGAGCGAGCGCTGGTGACCCGCGTGGCTGACTTCGTTTCGACGCTGAACGACGTCACGACGCGCAATGGCGCCTCCACCAATGCACTCGAGGAACAGCTTGCCATCTTCAACAGGTCGACCTCAGGTGCCCTTGAGGGCCTGAGCGCACTGTCCAGCAAATTTGAAAGCCATGGGCAGATGCTGGCTGAGGCTGCCAAGCTGGTCGATGAGAGCAACGAACGCACCAGTGCATCAGTTGCGGACCGCAACACCATGCTGGAGTCGCTCGTGACAACGATCGACATTCGCACCCTCGACCTCGACGAGCGTCTGCAGCGCTTCACCACCCTGCTCGACGAGTCCCTGGTCGCCGCTGAAAACCGCGCTCGAGACATCGCACGCGTGGTGGCGGAGAGCGCCGGTGCAAGCTCGACCGCGGTCGGCCGACAGTTCGAGGCCGTCAGGCTGGCGGTCGAAGAGGAACGCCGTCAGACGATGGAGGTATTGTCCGAAATCTACGAACAGGGCACGCAGGACGCCGGATCGATGTTCCAGCAGGCGGCTGACAAGTTCAGCTCCATCGTTCATGGCATGAAGCAGATGGCGTCGGAGCTTCACAGCGAGCTCGATGCGACACGCGCCGAGCTTCGGCGTGGCGTGTTCGATATGCCGCAGGAAGCAGCCGAGAGCACCGCGCAGATGCGCAAGGTCATCGTCGATCAGATCGAGGCTCTGGCCGAACTCAACCGGATCGTCGCGCGCCATGGTCGTGGTCTGGACGTCGCGGGATCGACGCGAGTCAATCATCGCGAAGAGGAGCCGGTATTGGCCGCCGCCGGTGGCCGGGCCGAAGCTCCCCGTCCTGCCGCGCCGCGACGTGACACCACCAGCGCGTCAAACCTGCCACCGCCCGATCTCGGCATGACTGCCGGCCCTCGCCGAACCGAGGCGCCTCCGGTCAGCCCCGCCGCAGCAGCCGATCAGAGCCGCGACGGCTGGCTTTCCGATCTGCTGACCCGCGCCGACAACGATACCGCGCCGCGTGGGCGCGCACCGCAGAGCCGTCCGAGCGCCAACCCGCTCGAGGCTCTCTCGCTCGACATCAGCCGTCTGGTCGACAGGGAGATGGCGGCCGAGATGTGGGATCGCTATCAGCGCGGCGAACGCAAGGCTTTCAGCAAGCGTCTCTATACGCCTGCCGGACAGAAGGCGTTCGACGAGGTTGCGCGGAAGTATCGGGCCGATCGGGCTTTCAAGCAGACGGTCGACCGCTACATCAACGAGTTCGAGCGCCTGCTCGACGAGGTGTCGCGCGACGAGCGCGGACCGGCGGCGTTGCGAAACCATCTCGTTTCGGAAACCGGCCTGGTCTACACCCTGCTCGCGCATGCGGCCGGCCGCCTCGGCTGAGGCAGCACGCAACGCCATTTCAAAAAAGCGGAGGCGCAAGCCTCCGCTTTTTTATACGGTGAATCAGGTCGCAGGGTCGGCCGGGATATTCGCCAAGCCGAGCAGTGCCGGAGATTCTTCCAGGATCAGATGCGTCGGAATCCGCTGCATCAGTTCCCGGAACCGGCCCTTGCTTTCGAACCGTTCGCGGAAACCGGACGACGCGAACGCTTCCTTGAATCGCAATAGAATGCCGCCCGCGACGTAGACGCCGCCGGTCGCGCCAATGGTGAGCGCAAGATCGCCAGCGACCGTCCCCAATATCTCGCAGAAATGCGCGAACGCTTTCACGCAGGCCGTGTCGGTCTTGCGGATCGCCCGATCGGTCACATCGGCCGGCGTCAGCGGCAGCGGATCGATATTTTCGATCGCGCATATCGCTTCATAAAGATTGACCAGCCCCGATCCCGAAAGCACGCGCTCGGCGGACACGTGATCCCAGCGCGTTCGCAGGAAAGCCTGTATCTCGTCTTCAGCCTTGGTCGAGGTCGGGAGAGTGACGTGACCTCCTTCGCCCGGCACATGGACCCATCTTCCGCCATCCGGCACCAGGGATCCGACGCCAAGGCCCGTCCCCGGGCCGATGACACCGATCGGTCCCCGCGCCTCGGGGCAAGACGGCCCGACAAGAAAACGATCGGCGGCCGGCAGATAAGGCACGGCCATCGCGGTCGCTGCAAAATCGTTAAACACGCGCAGCGAGCGCAAGCCCAGTTTGTCTTTCAACTCGGATACGGAGAACGACCAGCCCAGGTTGGTCAGCGTGATGCGATCACCGATCACAGGGCCCGCGACATCGATAGCCGCCTGCGAGGGCCGCCGGTCGGACGGCAGTTTGTCGAGATAGTCGGTCAACGCATCGTGCAACGACGCGTATTTGCTGACAGCGACATGCACGAGATGGCTGTATTGCCCGTTCTGTGCGATGGCGAAGCGAGCGTTCGTTCCGCCGATGTCAGCGATCAGCCGCAAGCTTTTCAAACAGTCACCTGAAACGCGCCGGCAATACATCGACGTCCGCCGATGCCAGGCACGCCCTCACCTTAGCGACGCGGAGTTCTCGCCCGCGCATCGTTCGGATTCTGCTGCTGTGGCAGTACTGGCCGTGCATCGGTGTTGCTCGCGCCGAACAGCACCCGGGTCGGGTTGCGGTCGAAATTGTTCACGGCGCGGCTGATGTCCGCGAGAGTCTTGCGGCTATCGCCAATCAGCACCCGGCCATCTGAAAGCAGGAGCGCCGTCCGCTTGTCGAGGTTCTCAGCCAGTTCGCGGAACGACTTCGCCGCCTTCTGCAATTCGCCCTCCCCGCCGTCCTTGCCGCCCATCAGTGACTCGACACCAACCATGATGTTGTCGATGCGGCCGGAGTTGTCAGCCAGACTCTTGGAGAACGACTGGAGATTGCTGATGCTGTTGTGCAGGGCTTCCTGATTGTCGTTGACCAGCCGGTTGACGTTTTGAAGCGTGGCGCGCACGGCCTCGCCGATGTCCTGAATCGCATTGGGGTCAGCAGTAAGGGTCGGAACGCCATCCTCGGCTGCCGGCACGCCGGGCGCTTCGAGCGAGCCGCCCTTGAGTGAAACCGATGACACGCCGGTCAGGCCCGCAAACTCCAATCCGACCAAGGTGTCCTTGCGGATCGGGGCGCTTTTGTCGACGGTCGCCAGCACGACCACCCGCTTGGGATCGTCGAGCTTCACCGAGGTGACTTCGCCGATCTTGATGCCGTTGAAATTGACGTTGCCGCCGGTTCGCAATCCGGACGCTGCGCCTTCAAAAATAATCCGGATCGGAGTGCGCTGAGCGACGGCGCCGAGGTTCTGAAACCAGAACACGAAGCCAAACGCTGCGGCGATCACCGCAAGGGTGAACGAGCCGATCAGCAGGTAATTCGCCCGCGTTTCCATTACTTTAACTCCAAACCTACGCCACTCGACTTAAACAACTGCACGTGCGCGCTTGCCATGAAAATAGGCCCGCAGCCACGGGTGCTGCGAGGCCAGCATATCGTCCATCGTGCCTACCAGCAGAACCTTGCGATCCCCTAACACTGCAATGCGGTTGCAGGCGGTTTTAAGGCTATCCAGGTCATGGGTTACCATAAAAACGGTCAGCCCCAAAGTACGCTGCAGGGTCATCACCAGTTCGTCGAAATCACCTGCACTGATCGGGTCAAGTCCCGAGGTCGGCTCATCGAGGAACACGATTTCGGGATCGAGCGCCAACGCCCGCGCCAGCGCCACGCGCTTGATCATGCCGCCGGACAGTTCCGAAGGAAACCGGTCGGCAACCTCGGGCTTGAGGCCCACCATCGCCAGCTTGGCGATCGCAATCTCGTCGAGCAGCCTTTCCGAAACATCCATGAACTCGCGGACCGGGAACTGGATATTCTGCCGGACCGTCAGCGATGAGAACAACGCACCATGCTGGAACAGGACGCCCCAGCGGCGTTCCACCGCGCGGCGCTCATCCTCACTCGCCTCATTCATGTTGACGCCGAAGACTTCGATCGTGCCGCTGCGCTTCGCCATCAGGCCAATGATGGTGCGGGTCAGCACTGACTTGCCCGCGCCGGACGCACCGACGAAGCCGAGGATTTCACCGCGTTTCACGTCGAGGTCGAGATGATCGAGGATCAGATTGTTCCCGAAGCCAACCGTGAGATCGCGCACGCGGATGATGGCGTCGCCTGAAGGTGTCGTCATTGGTCAGATCCCGATCGACGCAAAGAAGATGGCGAAGATGCCGTCCACCACGATGACGAAGAAAATCGATTTGACCACCGAGGCCGTGGTGTGGCGTCCGAGCGATTCCGCGCTGCCTTGCACGGCCGCACCTTCGACGCAGGCGATAATGCCGATGATCAGCGCCATGAATGGCGCCTTGATCAGGCCGACCGTGAAATGGTTGATCGAAATCGCCTCGCGCAGGCGCGCCAGGAACGCTTCCGGCTGCACGCCGCCATAGACCCACGCCACCAGGCCGCCGCCATAGAGCGCGGCCATCGCGCCGAGAAACGCCAGGATTGGCATTGCGATGATCAGGGCGAGGATCCGCGGCAGGATCAGAACTTCGGTCGGATCGAAGCCCATGGTGCGCAGCGCATCGACTTCCTCGCGCATCCGCATCGAACCGAGTTCGGCGGTGTAGGCGCTGCCCGAACGGCCGGCGACCATAATCGCGACCAGCAGCACGCCGATCTCACGCAAAACCAGCACGCCGAGCATATCGACCACGAACACATCAGCGCCGAATTTGCGGAACTGGAATATCCCCTGCTGCGCGATAATGCAGCCGATCAGGAACGTGATCAGCACCACGATCGGCACCGCGCGCCAGCACACCTGTTCGAGGTGGTGGATCGTGGATGTGAAGCGGAATGTGGTCGGGTGGCGGATCACGCGGCCAAGCGCATAGATGATCGAGCCCGCCATATTGATAAGGCCGACCAGCGTCTCGCCGATCTCCACGACGCTCTTGCCGACCGCTTCCACGGCGCCGGTCAGGGTCGCCCGCTGCCGCTTGTGAACGACGCCTTCCTTGACCCGCTGAACCTCGCCGACGAGACTCGCATAGTCAGCTGAAAGTCCGGATATCTTGATATCGGCGCCGCCCTGGGTGAGCGTGCGCCGCAGCCGTTCGATCAGCCACGCACCAAAGGTGTCGAGGCTGGAGATCTGTGAGACATCGATCACAATGCTGGCATTGGCGCCGCTGCCCCCGAGTTTTTCGGTGGTGTCGACGATCTTTTCCAGATCCGGCGCATGGTGAACCGTCCACTGGCCGGCTGCGCGTAGCGCAAGGCCCGAGCCCAGTCTGGTCTGCTCCAGTGTCGGATTGCCGTTCAACGC
This sequence comes from Afipia sp. Root123D2, assembly GCF_001425835.1. Lineage (GTDB taxonomy): Bacteria > Pseudomonadota > Alphaproteobacteria > Rhizobiales > Xanthobacteraceae > Afipia. The sequence goes on along the minus strand of NZ_LMDP01000001.1, from coordinate 610,387 downwards.
ATGCTCCCGCGCATCAATTCTCCGTCCCTCGATCGCAAGCAATCTGACCTTGGAACCTGTGACTGTACGGAGATGCTCTTAAGAGCCATACTTGCCATCGTTGAGCAAGCCCACACACGAAAAATCGTCCATTTCCGAATGACTTCCGCCAAACCGACGCTGACCGCGCGCCTCGAACGCTGGCCCATTGCCGGCAATTTCACCATCAGCCGCGGCGTCAAAACCGAAGCGGTCGTTATTGTGGCTGAAGTATGCAGCGGGCCACACATAGGGCGCGGTGAGTGCGTGCCCTATCCGCGCTACGGCGAAACGCCGGAGGCCACATTGGCGGCGATCCTTGCCGTGCGCGAGGCCATCGAGTGCGGTCTGTCTCGGCAGGAACTGCAGACGGCGATACCGGCGGGCGCGGCGCGCAATGCGCTCGATTGCGCGCTGTGGGATCTGGACGCCAAACAGTCCGGCCGCCCCGCCTGGGTGATCGCCGGACTGGCCGCGCCGCAGCCGCTGACCACCGCCTACACCATTTCGCTCGGCACCCCCGAGGCGATGGCGGAGGCGACCGCGAAGACGGCGCGCCGGCCGCTGCTCAAGATCAAGCTCGGAGGCGACGGTGACGTCGCCCGCATCGCCGCGGTTCGCAGTGCCGCACCTAACTCAACCCTGATCGTGGATGCCAATGAGGCATGGACCGAGGCCAGCCTCGAATCCCATCTCGCGGCCTGTGCCGCGGCCGGCGTGACGCTGGTCGAGCAGCCGCTTCCGGCCGGTCACGACGCGGCCTTGGCGCGCATCAAGCGACCGATCGCGGTGTGTGCCGATGAAAGCGTTCACGACCGCGCCTCGCTGACGGGGCTGCGCGATCGCTACGACGCCATCAACATCAAGCTCGACAAGACCGGCGGCCTCACCGAGGCGGTGGCGATGAGCGATGCGGCGCGGGCGCTCGGATTCGAGATCATGGTCGGCTGCATGGTTGCGACCTCGCTGGCCATGGCGCCGGCGATACTGGCGGCGCAGCAAGCGCGTGTGGTCGATCTCGACGGGCCACTGTTGCTGGCGAAGGATCGCGACGGCGGCCTGCGCTACGACGGCAGCACCGTCTATCCGCCCGACGCGAGCCTGTGGGGCTAACCCGCGATCTCGGATGACGCATCGAGCTTCTGGCGGGCGACGCCGATCAGCAGCAGCCCTGCACCCGCCATCGCGGCCATGAGATAATAGACGCCCTGTCCGACCTGCGCATAGATCAAGCCCGACAGCACCATGGTGATGGTCGTCACCACCCCGATCGAGGCCACGAGATAACCCTGTGCGCTTGCCAGCACGTGATGCGGCACGCTGCGTACCAGAAGGCCAATGGTGCCGATATGGGTCATGCCGTAGGACAGGCCGTGCATCAGTTGCACCACGGCCAATACGGCGATCGGCGGTTCCTGCGCGGTGATGACCCAACGCAGCGCCGCTCCCGCTGCGCCGATCATCACCAGAACCACCGGTGAACCCGAAAAGCGAGGCGACAGCGCGAACACGACAATTTCGGCGATGACACCGAGCGACCACAGGGCCGCGATCGTCATGCCGTCCAGTCCGGTATCCTGCCAGGTAATCGAGGCGAAGGTGTAATAAGCTGCGTGACTGCCCTGCACCAAAGCGGCCGTCCCAATGATCGCAAGGAATAGCGGCCGCCGCAGCAGAGCATTGGCGCGAGACAGCGAGGCAGTTGCGACAACCGGTGGGGTATCGAGCGGCTGCAGGCCGAGGCTGACGAACGCGCTCAGCACGGTCACGCCGACAATGACCCAGATCAGATGCGGCGCGGCGATGACGCCGGCAAGCAGGCCGCATCCCAGAGCGCCGACCACGAACGCCGCCGATCCCCACAGCCGCAACGGGCCATAGTCGAGGCCGTAACGCGCCACCCCCTTGAGCGTATAGCCGTCGGTCATCGGGCCGAGCGGCGTCCACACGCAGGCGGTGAGCGCAAACAGGATCAGGATCGTCACAGGCTGGTGAAGCACACCAATGGCGGCAAAACCCAATGCCGTTGCAAAGGCCATGAAAACAATGGCGCCGCGCAGCACCTGATGACGCTCCGCCAGGGCGGTCACGAAAGGCAGGACCGTAAAGCGCGACAGCGACGGCAGAGCGGTGATGATCCCGATCAATGACGCTTCAACGCCGACCGCTTTCAGCCAGACCGGGAAGAACGGCAGATAAACACCGATAATGCCGAGGGTCGTTGCGTAGAACAGGCCGACACCCACCGCAAACCGGCGACCGGACGATTGCGCGCCACCGGGAAACTGTGATTCCGTAGTCATTGGGAGAATTGCGATTCGCTGCGTAGGATGCCGACGCTTATCTAGCGCGCATCCGGCGGATGTTGGTACGGATTTCACACCCGACGATTTTGAGCGACGGATCACTCATGGCTGACGAAGCCTTTGCATTATCGCCGATTTCCGCACGAAGCGCGTCGCCGACCGATGCCGACTACGACGCCATCAGCGAAGCCTTCATGGAAACCGCGCGCGGGCGCTGGTTTCTGGGCGAGTTCGCCAAGCGCAACCGCAATGCCGACACCGCCATGGTGCTCGACGCCGTCACGCGGATCGAGCGCACCATCGCCGCCCAGAAGGCATCGCCGTCCGACGACCTGAACGACACGCTCGCGGCGGTCAGGGCCATTGTCGCCGGCGCCAAAACCGCCGTCGCGGATGCGCTGGGCGATCCGGCGCTCGACCATATCCTTGCTCCCCATCGCAAAAGCGCGCGCGTCATCCGCGAGATCGCGTGGGGGCTTCGTGAATCGGGTGCGGATGTCCGGATTTGCGATCTGCTCGATGGGCAGGTTGGGGCGATCAACACCGCTTGCGACAGCTTCGCGGCGTTTCCGATGCGTGAGGCCGCTCTCCTGGCGGTCGATGCGGCGATGGCCGACATTGATCGGCTCGCGGCTGGGAATATCCCCCCTTCCGGACTGGCCGACCCAACAGAGACCGATGCAGCGGCAACCGCGCCGCCGGACGCAACAGAAGCCGTTGCGTATGAATCGGCCCCGGACGAACCAGCGGCCCCCGAAATCGCTCTGGAGGCCTCGGCTGAAGCCTTCGAGGCCCTGCCGCAGGAGTCTGACGATGCACCGGAGATCGGCTCTGAGGTCCCGGAGATACTGCCAGAGGCGTCTGAAACCGGTCTGGAGGCCGTCCCGGAGGCGATGGAGCCGGAACCGGCAGAACCCGAAACCGAGCTGGCCGACGCCTTGGCGGCTGAAATCTTCGAGGAACCGGGCGTGATCGAACCACCCGCCCGGCACACCATTCTGGCTCAGGTTGAGCTGATGCCCGTCACCGAACCCGGCCCGGCGGCCGAACTACCCGGTCCGGCCGGTATCTCGCTGGGCGCCAGCCTGATCGCCAGCGGCATCGTCGCTAAGCCGGCCGAGCCGCGCATCGACCCGCTGGCGCCGATCCAGCGGATGAGCCAAGCCGAAAAGATCGCGTTCTTCAGCTAGACCTGCTGGATCAGCTTCGCGAACAGGTCGGCGTCGACATTGCCACCTGACAGCACGATGCCGACCGTTTTGCCTCGCGCGTCGATGCGGCCGGCCAGAAGCGCCGCCAGCGCCACCGCACCACCCGGCTCGACCACCAGCTTCAACTCACGGAAGGCAAACGCGACCGCCTCGCCGACCTCGGCGTCAGAGGCCGTCACGCCATGGGCGACCAGCTTGCTATTGACCGCGAAGGTCAATTCGCCCGGGATCGAGGCCATCAGCGCGTCGCAAATCGTGCGACCCTCGGCGCGATGCGGTTGGCGAACGCCGCTGTTGAGCGAACGCGCGTGATCGTCGAAGCCGTCCGGCTCCGCGGTCATCAGGGTCGCATCGGGAAACTTCGCCTTGATCGCCAGCGCAATGCCGGCCATCAGCCCACCGCCAGACGCCGGCGCGGAGACGATGTCCGGCAGAACACCGATGGCTGCGAAATCCTCGGCCATTTCAAACCCGACCGTCCCCTGCCCCGCGATGACCATCGGATCATCGAACGGCGGCACCAGCACCGCGCCGCTCTTGCCCGAAATATCCCGCGCGATCTGCTCGCGGTCTTCCTTGTCGCGGTCGTACAGCACGACCTGCGCGCCATACCCTTTGGTGCGCTCACGCTTGGAGGCCGGCGCATCGGACGGCATCACGATGGTCGCAGGCATCTTGAGGATCTGCGCCGCCGCCGCGACGCCCTGCGCATGGTTGCCGGATGAAAACGCCACGACACCGGCGGCTCGCCTGTCCTGCGGAATCGACGACAGCTTGTTGAACGCGCCGCGAAACTTGAACGACCCGGTCCGCTGCAGCACTTCCGGCTTGAGCAGCACCCGTGCGCCAACCCGCTCATCAAGGGCGGGCGATGAGATCAATCTCGTCCGGACGGCATAAGGAGACAGAACACGCGCAGCGGATTCAATGTCGGCGAAGGTCGGCAGGAGCTTGTCGGTCATGACATCTTGTATCGCGCCCCGCGCGACACGATCAAGGCGCAAACTTGGATCAAGCCGCCGTCTGCGTCGGCTGAACGTGGAGATGCTGCTTGCTGCCCTTAAGCGCTTCAAGGCGCACACAGGCGACGTTCTCGACGAACGCGCGGGCCGACACGTCCCAGCTTTGAGCAAAGGCAAACTGGCGGCAGGTTTCGCGCGACAGCGCGAGCGCCGACAGGCAGGCCACCCGCAAATCCTCGTTCAGAGCGCCGACCGGCGCATCACCGATCACATCGCGGGGACCCGACACCGGAAATGCCGCGACAGGAACGCCGCTTGCCAGAGCCTCGAGCAGGACCAGTCCGAACGTATCGGTGCGGCTCGGAAATACGAACACATCCGCAGCCGCATACGCCTCGGCGAGCCGCTCGCCCTGCATCCCGCCGAGGAAAACAGCGTCAGGATATTTCCGTTCAAGCGCCGCCCGGGCCGGCCCGTCACCGACCACGACCTTGGTGCCGGGTAGATCGAGGTCGAGAAATGCCTCGAGATTTTTCTCGACCGCAATGCGCCCCACCGACAGAAACACCGGACGCGGCAGACCGAGATCGATTGTGCGGGGATGAAACAACTTGGCATCGACGCCGCGCGGCCACAGCACGATGTTATTGAAGCCACGGTTGCGCAATTCATCCGCCAGCGCCGGCGTCGCCGCCATCACCGCGTGACTGGTGGAATGAAATCGCCGCAGCGCGGCCCAGACCCACGACTCCGGAATCGGCGAGCGCGCCGAGATGTATTCAGGAAAACGGGTGTGGAAGCTGGTCGTAAACGGCAGACGGTGTTTGCGGCAAAAGCGCCGGACCATGAAGCCGATCGGCCCTTCGGTGGCGATGTGAATATTGTCAGGCCGGGCTTCCGCAATCAGCCGGGCGATCCGTGCCGGTCCCGGCAGCGCGACGCGCAGATCCGGATAGCTCGGCAGCGCGAAGGTGGCGAACGATTTCGGAGTCAGGAAGCTGACATCGACGCCAAGTGCCGCGGCGGCTTCCGCCATCATGGTCAGAGTGCGGACGACGCCATTGACCTGCGGGTGCCAAGCGTCGGTGGCGACAAGAATACGCATCAGGCAGCCCGCGCCGTCATCGACGGCAATGGTTCCGCCCGCCGCACGGGATCGGTCCAGGACAGAATTTCGAAACGGCCGTCGGTATGTTCCACCAGCGCCGTGCAACTCTCGACCCAGTCCCCGCAATTCATGTAGCGAATGCCTTCGAGATCGCGGATCACCGCGTAGTGGATGTGGCCGCAGATCACGCCGTCAGCCCCGTGACGGCGCGCCTCGCCGGCCAGCGTCTGCTCGAACGCACCGATATAATTCACCGCGTTCTTGACCTTCAGCTTCGCCCATTGCGACAGCGACCAATACGGGAAGCCGAACAGGCGGCGGCCGGCATTGACCAGACGGTTCATCCGGATCGCGAAATCGTAGGCCTTGTCGCCAAGATGCGCGAGCCAGCGCGCGTTCTGCACCACGAGGTCGAAGATATCGCCGTGGATCACGAGATAGCGCTTGCCGTCGGCGCCTTCATGGATCGCCTGCTCCGCCACTTCGACGCCGCCGAAATGCGTGCCGTAGTAGGAGCGCAGAAACTCGTCGTGGTTGCCGGGAATGTAGAAAACCTTGGCGCCCTTGCGGACCCGCCGCAGCATCTTCTGCACGAAGTCGTTGTGCGATTGCGGCCAGTGCCAGTTCGACTTCAATGCCCAGCCGTCAATGATATCGCCGACGAGATAAATGGTCTCGGCATCATGGACGCGGAGAAAATCGAGCAATCGCTCCGCCTGGGACCCTCGGGCTCCGAGATGAACGTCGGAGATAAACAATGTGCGAAAGTTCCGTTCCGGATGACTATCGCTCATAACCGGCCTTTCCATGGGGGAGCAGCTAGCAGAATCGTGTGACAGGCGAATGACAATCCAGACCAGCCCTCAGGCCGCCAGAGGAGACGCGGCACGCTCGAAACAGACCAGCGTATAAATGCCGAACGGTGCAACTTTCCGCCGCTCGACCAGGATGGCATTTTCGTTGGATTGCGCCCATGCCTGCAGGCGCGCGAACGGAAATTCGGGGCGCAGCCCGAGCGCGCGGGTGCGTTGCGCGGCCCAGCGCTCGACCGCTGCCGCTACGCCGACTTCCGAATAGAGATGGTTGACGAGAATGATCCGCCCGCCCGGCTTCACCACCCGGTGACATTCGGACAGCACCTGCTCGGGATTTTCGACGAGTGTTATGACGAACTGGGCCACCACGCAGTCGAAGGTCGCGTCCGCGAATGTCATGCGATGGGCGTCCATCTGCAGGACTTGCCTGACGAACGGATAGCGGCCGGTCGCCATTCTGGCGCGGGCCTTCTCCAGCATCGGCGCGCTCATGTCGATGCCGGTGATTTCCGTGGTGTTGTCATAGTCGTCGAACGACAGGCCGGTGCCGACGCCGACTTCCAAAATTTTACCGCCGACCGAGCGCGCGGCGGCGGCGGCGGCGCGACGGCCTTTCACCATCACCGGGCCACATACCGCGTCATAGATCGGTGCCCACCGCGCATAGGCAGTTTCGACGATGGTCTTTTCGAGATCGGGAGTCATTGCGTTTCGTCCGACAGGCGATCCGGGAATCGGATCGAAATGAACCTGTCCGGCGAATAGCAATCGACTGCGACAACCGCACGACAGACGCGGCACCACGTCGCAGGCGTTTTAGATCGGCATGATCATTTCCGAAAACCGGAATCCGCTTTTCGCTGGCACCGCCCTTCTGGTCGGGATCATGCCTGATCGTGTGCGTGAAAATGATGGATCGGGCCGTGACCGTGGCCGACATCAAGCCGGTCGGCAGCGGCGATCGCTGCGCTGACATACGCCTTGGCATGACCGACCGCGACATCGAGCGTTTCGCCTTTCGCAAGGCCGGCGGCGATCGCCGACGACAGCGAACAACCGGTGCCGTGGGTATTCTTTGTCTGAATACGTTTGGCCGCGAACGGTATCACGCCGTCGGCGCGAACCAGATAGTCCGTGCTTTCCGCGCCTTCGCCGTGGCCACCCTTGATCAGAACCGCAGGACAGCCGAGCTTGAGAAGCCGCCGTCCCTGCTCCGAGATCTGGTCCACGCTCGTCGCCATCTCCTCTTCGAGCAGGGCTGCAGCTTCCGGCAGGTTCGGCGTGATGAGTTGGGCGCGCGGGATCAGGTCGTTGCGCAAGGCATCGATGGCGGCAGGCGACAGCAGGCGGTCGCCCGAAGTCGCCACCATCACCGGATCGACGACGACGTTCCTTGCCGACCAGCGCTTGAGGCCTTCGACAATCGCTTCGATGACGATCCGCTGTGACACCATACCGATCTTCACTGCATCCACCGTGAGATCGCCGAACACGGCGTCGATCTGCGCGGTGATGAATTCCGCCGGCACCTCATGGATGCCGGCCACGCCCCGGGTGTTCTGCGCGGTCAGGGCGGTGATCACGGACGCACCATAGACACCGCTGGCGCCAAACGTCTTCAGATCCGCCTGAATGCCGGCACCGCCGCTCGAATCCGACCCGGCAATGGTGAGTGCAATCGGTATCCGCATGTCCGTTCCGTCAAAGCGCCTGCGAAGGCGTCAGCCCGCCGCACCCTCGTAACGCTCTCCACGCGCGGCAGCAAGCGCGAGCCTGCGGCAAGTGCTTGCCACGGCCCACGGATTTTGGCTCTATGGCCCGCGAAACGCACCTGCCGGGAGAAATTGCGATGGTCCCCTTCTTCGTCCAGATCAAATGCAAGATGGGCCAGTCCTATGCCGTCGCCAATGCGCTGGCGGAGGCCGAAATCGCCTCGGAAGTCTATTCAACGGCGGGCGACTACGACCTGCTGGTCAAGTTCTACGTCGACCATTCCGTGGATATCGGCCATTTCGTCAACGAAAAGGTCCAGTGCATCCCCGGCATCCAGGACACCTACACCATCATCACGTTCAAGGCATTCAACGCCTGAGCCTCGACGGACCGGCGCCGCTCACGACGCCTTGGACAGAATCACCGGCGCATCCGGGTCGGCCTCCTGATCCGTCATCGACGAGATTGCAGAGATCGGCACGTCGCGCAGTCGCTTCAGGCCCAGATAGCGCTCGCGCAGGATGACGAAAATGCCCGCTCCCGCAACGATGACCGCGCCGATCATGACATAGATCGTCGGCACTTCGCCGAACAGCCAGTAACCGAGCGCGAACGCCCACAACATGGCGCTATAGTCGAACGGCGCGAGGAACGAGGCCGGCGCGTGACGATAGCTGTCCGTGAAGAAGATCTGGCCCAAGCCGCCACTAATCCCGATCCCGATCAGGACTGCGAGGTCGCCCCATGACGCCGGCATTAGCCAGCCGAACGGGACGCTTACCAGCGATACGATCATCACCATCAGGGTCATGAAGATCACGATGGCGGAGGTCGACTCCGTCGTGGTCAGGCGGCGAATCTGGATGGTCGCGCCACCCGCGGTAAAAGCATTGGTTATGGCGAACCCGACCCCGATCAGCATCGCGGTGCTGAGTTCGGCATGACTCCCGAGGTACGGGGTCAGCATCAGGATCACCCCGGTGAATCCGACCCCGACCGCAGACCAGCGATAGACGTGAACATGCTCCTTCAGGATCAGGGCGGCGAACACCACGGTGATCAGCGGCGCGATGAAAGCGATCGCGGTGTAATCGGCGATCGGAATCCGCGCCAGCGCCCCGAATGTGCAGAACGTCCCGACCACGCTGAACATGCCGCGAATGACGTGATCCTTGGGGCGGTCGGTTCTGAGCGCGCCCCGCAACTCACCGCGCCAGCCGAAAAAGATCAGGATCGGAATCAGTGCGAACAGCGACCGGAAAAAGGCGACCTCGCCGATCGGGTAGGCGCCGCTGAGATAGCGCGCCTGGGCGCCCATGATCGCAAACATCAATGTGCTGGCGAGCTTGAGCGAAACGGCTTTAACAATATTCATCAATTCTGGCGGGAAACGGGGAATCTACACCCGACAGAACCATGGTTGTCCGGCGAAAAACAGCCCCGCTCCGGCATGGCTTTGCTCGCAACCATGCGGCGGGCGAGGACGACGGCTCCAGCGATCAGGATTTCTTCTGCTTGGGTGGCCGCGGCGGCCCCTCGACCGGCGGCAGCGATTTCAGGTAGGCCGCCATGGCGGCACGGTCGTCGTCGCTGAGCTGCGAGGTATTCTTGACCACGCGGACCATCGACCCTCCGACAGAGTCCCCATCCGGCAAGTCACCGGTTTTAAGCAACCCGGCAATGTCGGCTTCCGACCAGTCCTTCAGTCCCTTCCCGGTGATGTTCGGCACCCAGCCCTCGCCTTCGGGATTCGGTCCGCCGGCAAAGCGTTGCGATTCAACGATGCCGCCGAGAAAATTACGCGGGCTGTGGCATTCGGCGCAATGCCCGAAGCCGTTCACCAGATACGCGCCCCTGTTCCATTTCGCCGACTGTTTCGGGTCCGGCACGAACGGCTTGCCATCGAGAAACAGGAACTGCCAGCCACCGAGCAAACGGCGAATGTTGAAGGGAAACTTCAGATCATGCGGACGGGTGCGACCGGACAGCGGCGGCAGCGTCTTGATGTAGGCGAACAGGTCGCGGACATCCTCAACCCTGGCGTGCTGGTACGACGTGTAAGGAAACGCCGGATATAGATGCGTCCCGGCCGGTGACGTGCCTTTCATCATCGCCGTGACGAAGCCCGCCTCGCTCCATTTTCCGATTCCGTTAGTCGGGTGCGGCGAGATGTTCGGCGCGTAGAAAGTTCCGAACGGCGACGGAATCGCCAGTCCCCCGCCGAGCATGGTGCGCGGCTCGCCTTTAACTGCATGACAGGAGGAACAGCCGCCCGCGTTGAAGACCACCTCGCCATTGGCGACATTCGGTGTGTAAGACGGCAGCGCGCTCGCCGGAACAACCGCGGGAACAGTGACAACCCAGAACACGGCGAACGCCGCTGCGGCGACAAGCCCTGCCGGAAGAAGAAGCCGTCGTAACATTCGCGTATCTCCGGGAATAAAATGCGCGGGCGATTGTTAGGGCAATGTCACCAATCAGAGTATGGGAGAACGCCATGAACGGCAAAACATTTGGGATCGCAGCACTCGCCATCGGTGCCGCTCTCGCCTTTGCGGCACCGGCCAGCGCCGAAAAGATGACCATGAAGATTGACCTGACCGGCGCCGCCGAAGTGCCGCCGAACGACAGCCCCGCCAAGGGTACCGCCGACGTCACCTACGACACCACATCGAAAATGCTGACCTGGAAAACGACGTATTCCGGCCTGACCGGACCTGCGACCATGGCGCATTTCCACGGGCCGGCGGAAGCGGGCAAGAACGCGGCGGTCGTCATTCCGTTCAAGGATGCATCGAGCGGCGCGAGCGGCAGCGCCACATTGACCGACGCGCAGGCCGCCGACCTGATGGCGGGCAAGCTGTATATCAACGTTCACACCGCCAAGAATCCCGGCGGCGAAATCCGTGGGCAGGTCAAGAAATAGCCGCTCAGCGGCCACGCACAGTTCAAAAGCAAAAGGCGGATGCTTTGCATCCGCCTTTTATTTCAGCCTGTCCATTTCATCGCGCACGGGCGGGAAATGATCAGCTCTTCTTGATACGATAGGTCTCGTGGCAGCCCTTGCAGCTATCGCCGAACTGAGGGATCGCGGCCTTCAGCGTATCGAGACTGGTGATCTTGCCCTTGTTGTCGGCAACCACCTTTCCGAGCTTGGCGATGTGCGACTCGAAATCGGCCTTGTTCTCCCAGACTTTCGATGACGCGGTATATTTCTCTTCGGTCTGCACGTCCTTGGTGCTTGCCGGATACAGCGTCGGCAGCTTTTTGGCCGCTGCTTCGAGCTTGGTAAGGGAGGAATCGACGGTCGCCTGATCGTAGGGCTTTTCGCCCTTCGCCATCTGGGCGAAAGCAGCCATGCTCTTTCCATTATCCTTCATCAACTGGATGCGGGTTGCGACCAGATCCTGCTGTGCGCCTGCGATTCCGGCACCCAACAGCAAGACGGCCAAGGCAATTCCAGTGCGCTTCATCAAATCACTCCCTTTCTTGATGCTGAGCGAGTCAGGCAGGAACCGTCAGTCGATCATTCCGGCCCAACTCCCGCAACCCATCAAATTTTTCTGAAGTCAGGGAATTTTTTCATCGAGCGCGTTGCTGGCTCTGGTTGATAGCCATCCACACCCGCTCGGCGGTCGCCGGCATGTCGATGTGTTCGATGCCATATTCGCGTGACAAGCCTTCAATGATCGCATTGACGACGGCCGCGCAGGACCCGATGGAGCCTGCCTCGCCGGCCCCCTTTACCCCGAGCGGATTTGTCGCACACGGAATGTTGTGGGTCTCGAAGATAAACGACGGCGCGTCGGCCGCGCGCGGCAGCGCATAATCCATGAACGTGCCGGTCACAAGCTGGCCGTCCTCTGGATCGTAGACCGCCTGTTCCATCAGCGCCTGGCCAATGCCCTGCGCCGCGCCGCCATGCACCTGCCCCTCCAGCAGCAACGGATTGAGCGTCGCGCCGAAATCATCGACGATTACGTAGTTCATGATGCGGACGACGCCGGTGGCAGGATCGATTTCGACCTCCGCCAGATGCGTTCCGTTCGGGAAAGTGCCGTCGACGCTGCTGAACTTTTCGCTGGCCGAGAGCTTCGACGGATCGATGCCGGGCCGCTTGGCCAGATCGGCGAAGGTGATGGTGCGGTCGGTGCCCGCCACACGGATGGTGCCGTTGCTGATTTCGAGATCGCCGGCGCCGGCTTCCAGCACCTCTGCCGCGATGTCCTTCAGACGGGCGCCGAGCTTGCGCGTCGCCCGCTCCACGCTGACGCCGCCGGACGGGATCGAACTCGATCCGCCGGTGCCGAGACCGGTCGCCACCCGATCGGTATCGCCCTGCACGATATGCACGCGATCAGGCGACAGGCCGAACTGCTCGGCAACGAGTTGCGCGTAGGCGGTCTGGTGACCCTGTCCGGTCGATTGCGTTCCGATCAGGATCGTGACGTCGCCGTTGGGATCGAGCCGCACATCGGCGGTCTCCTCGCCCATGGTGCCGCAGACCTCGACATAGGTCGACATGCCAATGCCGCGCACCAGGCCAGCCTTCTTTGCTGCCTTGGCGCGCTTGGGAAATTCCTTCCACTGCGCAATGTCCTGCGCGCGCTTCATGTGCGCGGTAAAGTCGCCTGAGTCATAGACCTTGCCGGTCGCGGTCTTGTAAGGCATCGCGCGCGGCGGAATGAAATTTTTGCGTCGGATCGCGTCCGGCGACATGCCGAGCTTGCGCGCGGCCGCGTCCACCAGACGCTCCACAACATAAGCCGCCTCGGGACGGCCCGCGCCGCGATAGGCGTCCACCGGAACGGTGTTGGTGAACACGGTGCGGACGCGGCAATAAAACGCCTGAATGTCGTACAGGCCCGGCAGCATCCCCGCCCCACCGTGCGGAATGTAGGGGCCGAACGTCGACAGGTAGCCGCCCATGTCGGCGACCAGATCGACATCCATGCCGAGGAACTTGCCATCCTTGTCGAGGGCCATACGCGCGGTCGTGATGTTGTCGCGGCCCTGACTGTCGCCGAGGAAGTGATCGGCACGATCCGCGACCCACTTCACCGACTTGCGCAGCTTGCGCGACGCCACCGCAGCGAGAGCGTATTCGCGATACGGAAACAACTTGGTGCCGAACCCGCCACCGACATCGTTCGCGATCACACGCATCTTATCGGTCGGAATATTCAGGACATTCTGGCAGAGGATATCCCGCAGCCGGTGGCTGCCCTGACTGCCAATGGTCATCGTGAAATGATCGCGTTTGGCGTCGTACTCGCAAACGACCGCACGGGTTTCCATGTAGTTGGTCACCACGCGCGGATTGACGATGGAAACCTCCGCGACCGCATGGGCGTTCTTGAACGCAGCTGCCGCCTTCGCCTTGTCGCCAATCGACGTATCGAACAACACGTTGCCGGGATGCTCGGTCCACACCAGCGGCGCACCGGGCTTGATCGCGTTGGCGGCGCCGATCACCGGCGCCAGCGGCTGCCACTTGACGTCGATCGCCTCGATCGCATCGCGCGCATGATCGACGCTGTCGGCAACGACGAAAGCAATGGCATCGCCGACGTGACGCGCCTTGTCGCGCGCGAGAATCGGATACGGCGGCGCGGTGAACGGTTCATCCGGCAGGTTGAACAGGCACGGTAAACTGCCAAGGTCAGCGGTGTCCTCGCCGGTCAGGATCGCGGCGACACCCGGCAGATGACGGGCCTTCGATACATCAATCGTGAAGCTGGCGTGAGCATGGGGCGAGCGCAGCACCAGCGCATGAAGCAGCCCGGCAGGCGCATGGTCGTCGGTATAGCGGCCCTTGCCGCGAATAAGAGGATCGTCTTCCTTGCGGACGACGCTTTGACCGACGCCAAATTTCACGGGAGTCATATTCGCGGGAGCCATGTGATCTCCGGATGTTTGCTGATTTCAGATATATTGCAGCGTATCGGGCGGAAGCGCAAACGGCTTTAAGGGCGCACCAGTGCGCGGAGCCAACGCATGCCGAACAGAAGCAAGATCGCGCCGCCATAAACAACGACGCCGGTGGCGATCAAAACTCCGAGAGCGGCCTCATCGCGCATTGCTGCCATACCCGCGAACGCCGTTGCCGCCCATCGCGCCGCCCCCCACAACGCAGCGGCAAGGATCAGCCCGACCGCTGCGAATTTCACCAGTGACAGAGCGAATGCGCGGTCGAATTCGAGAAAGCCGCGTCGCACGGCGAACGTCACGACAAGAAGCAGATTGATCCAGGCACCAACGGCCGTGGCGAGCGCCAGACCGATTTGCGCCAGCGAGCCAACCAGCGCGACCTTGAGCGCGACGTTGACAGCGACACCTGTCAACGCAGCCTTGACCGGCGTTGCGGTATCCTTGCGGGCATAGAAGGTCGCGACCGCGCTGCGGATCAGAACGAAGGGGATGAGGCCCACCGCATAGGCCGCCAGCGTCGCGCCGGCAGTCGCCGCATCCGCCTTGGAAAAGGCACCGCGCGCGAACATCGCCCGCATGATGACATCCGGCACCGTTAGGAAGGCGGCGACGAACGGCACCGAGAACAGCAGCGTGAATTCGAAGGCGCGGCGCTGCGACGCCATCGCGCCGGCATGATCGCCTGCGGTCAGCCGCCGCGACATCTCCGGCAGCAGCACCGTGCCGATGGCGATGCCGATCACGCCGATCGGCAACTGATTCAGACGATCCGCATAATACAGCGCGGACAACGCACCGGCGGCGAGAAACGTCGCGATAATGGTGTCGGCAAACAACGCCACCTGCGTTCCCATCGATCCGATGGTTGCCGGACCGAGCGCCTTGAAGAAGCCGCGCACGTCGTCGTCGAGTTTCAGCGCCGTGAATTTCGGCAGCACGCCGTGCTTCGCCGCATCGCCCGCCAGCAGGAAGAACTGCAGGAAGCCCGACAGCAGCACGCCCCACGCCGCCGCATGGCCGGCACTGGGGAAGAACGCCGCCAGCGCCAGCGTCAGCATCATCGACAGGTTGAGGAAGATCGGCGCAGCGGCCGCGGTGGCGAAGCGGTGCATCACATTGAGCATCCCGCCGTAGAGCGTCACCAGCGTAATCAGCAGCAGATAGGGAAAGGTGATCCGCGTCAGCGAGATCGCCAGTTCGCGCTGCGACGGGTCATCGGAGAAGCCCGGTGCCAGCAGCGAGATCGCCTGCGGCATGAAAAGCCAGGCGACAACCAGCAGAACGACCTGCACGCTAAACAGCAGCGTGAAGATACGGTTCGCGAACAGCCTGGCGGCGAGCGAGCCGCCCTGATCCTGCAGGTGGGCGTAGGCCGGGACGAATGCGGCGTTAAACGCGCCCTCCGCAAAGATCGCCCGGAAGTGATTGGGCAACCGCAACGCCACGAAAAAGGCGTCGGCCACCGGCCCGGCACCGAGGATGGCGGCGAGCATGATATCGCGCGCGAATCCGGTCAGGCGCGAAAGGAGGGTATAGCCGCCGACGGTGAAGATGCGACCGAGCATCCGCCGCTTCTACAGCATCACGCGGCGGCGCAAAACGCCCAAGTCATGTTTAATAACAAAGTCATGCTTAATCACACCCGGCATAGCCTATTCCGAGAACCGGACGGTCGGTTTGGCTGGCGCTGCCCTTCGGGTCGGGGTCACGCCCCGAGCGCGTCGCGCACAGCCTTGATGACACGTTCCTGAGTCGGCTGATCGAGATAGGCGTGCATCGGCAGGCTGATGACCTCCTCCGACAGCTTCTCGCTGACCGGAAGGCCGCCTTCGGCCACCGGATAATGCTTGTAGGCGGTCTGCTGATGCATCGATTTCGGATAGTAGATCGCGGTCGGAATGCCCTGCGCCTTCAGCGCCGCGGCGAAGGCATCGCGTCCCGGCCCGTCTTTCGGCAGGCGGATGGTGTATTGCGCCCACACCGACAGATTGCCGTCGGCCACGCGGGGAGCAATCACGAGGTTATGGAGTGCGTCGAAATAGCGCTGCGCCACGACGTTCCGCGCTACGATCTCGTCCTCGAAGATCTTCAGCTTCTCGATCAGGATCGCAGCCTGCATGGTATCGAGCCGCGCCGTCAGTCCGATGCGGACATTATCGTATTTTTCGTTGCCCTGCCCGTGGACGCGCACACTGCGCAGCGCATCGGCCAGCTCCGCATCGTCGGTGAAGATCGCGCCGCCATCGCCAAAGCAGCCGAGCGGCTTGGCCGGGAAGAAACTGGTGGCCGTCGCCAGGCCGAACGTGCCGAGCCGCCTGCCTTTGTAGGTGGCGCCGAAGCTCTGTGCCGCATCGTCGAGAATAAACAGGCCTTCAGCCGCGGCAACGGCGGCAATCGCATCGTGATCGGCGCTCTGACCGAACAGATCGACCGGGATCACCGCCTTCGGCTTCAGGCCCAGCTTTTTCGCAGCCGCAATCCCACGCTTGAGCGAGTCGATATTGATGTTGAAGGAAGTCTCATCGACGTCGACGAACACCGGCGTCGCGCCGGTGAGCGCCACGACTTCGCCTGTGGCGCAGAACGTAAAGGACGGGCAGATCACCGCATCGCCGGGGCCAACGTTCTTCGCCATCAGCACCATCAGCAGCGCATCGGTTCCGCTGGCGCAGGCGACCACATGCTTCGCACCGCTGAACTTCGCCAGATCGGATTCGAGCTGGGTGACCTCGGGACCGTTGATGAACTGGCAATGAGTCAGAACGCGGCCGACCGCGTCGTCGATCGATGCGCCAAGCCGGCGGCGCTGGGCGTGAACATCGATGAAGGCGACGGGCTCTTGGCGCAAATGCTGGTTCATGAGACTTTCAATTTCCTGCACGATGGCAATGAGGGTCAGCCGACGATCCGGCGCGGACCCTTACGTTCGACCGAAGCAATCGCCGATGCCGGCGTGTCCAGGCAGCGGATCGCGATCTCCAGACTGCCGACTCCTTCCTCACCCGTCACCGCCGGCACCCCGCCGGTGCGCACGGCGTGAACGAAGGCCATGAGTTCAGCGCGCAGCGGCTCGTCGTGACCGACCGACAGATGCCGCATCGAGTAGCTACCGTCGGGCTGGAAACCAAAGCACTCGGTGACCTGGCGGGTGAGCAGATCGCCCTGCACGTATTTGCCGCGCGTCGCGACCGTGACGTTGCGCGCCTTGAACGGCGTCAGCCAGTTGGTGTTGATGTGAGCCAGGACACCCGAGGCGGTACGAAACTGCAGCAGCGCGATATCTTCGCGTTCGGCGACGGCGCGGGCCAGCTGCGGCTGCACATCGACGATGTCGGATTCGGTGAACCACTGGATCAGATCGATGTCATGCACGGCGAGATCGATGACGACGCCGACATTGGACATGCGGGGCGGAAACGGGCCGACGCGGGTGATGGCGATGGAGAGGATTTCCTCGCCGCTGATCGCTTCCTTGATCGCCGCCACCGCCGGATTGAACCGCTCGACATGGCCGACCATCAGGGTGACGCCAGCCTTGCGCGCGGCGTTGACGATCTCATGCCCTTCTTCACCGGTAGAGGCGATCGGCTTTTCGACCATGACGTGGATCTTGCGCGCGATACAGGCCAGCGCGATATCGCGATGAAGATGGGTCGGTGCTGCGATGGTCAAGGCGTCGACGCCGATATCCAGCAACTCCTCGACGGTTTCATAGGTCGGGCAATCGGCCATTCCGGTGACGCGGGCGCGATTCGCCGGCAAGGGATCGACAACGCCGACGAGCGATATTCCCGGCAGTCCGGCAAAGACGCGTGCATGGTTGCTGCCCATGACACCGGCCCCGATCACGCCGACACGAAGCGGCCGTTCTGCGGTGCCCATCTCGTGCGCCGGTTTGCTGGAACTCATTGAAAACGTCCTTTGAATGCGCTGGCGCGTTTCATGCGACAACGCCAGAATCGCTCTCTAGCACGTGGACACATGTGTGGCGAAGGACGCAGCCCATGAAACCGAACACGTTTTGATTCAAACAGTTACAAGGACATCCGTCGTAACTCCTTGGAGTGACGCGAAATTCAGCCGCTGCTATTAGCCCGCGAGGATCCATCCGCAGCGAGATTAACTATGCACTGACCGTGCAGAATGGACTGGGTTCGTTTTGCCAAGAACCGTTGCCTGGTGTGATCCGTGGGTTCGTTCGGCCAAAACTAATCCCGTCAGGAACCCAACCAGCTTCTTTTCCTGCATAAAAATTGGTATTGCCCGACGATGAAACTGCGAAATTGCTTAGCCCTCATTGCCTGCGTTCACACACTTTCTGCATGCGGAATTGTGGACGCCGAAAACACGTTTATGCCGAAGGTCTTCCTGGCAGCTAAGCCCCAGGACTTATTTCCGGACCCAGAACCGGATGTCCGTCAATTGGTGGGAGAAAATCCCAATGCTGTATTTGTCGGCGAAGCAACAGATATCCAAGTGAGTAAACCGCGCCCTCATGGTCGCCATTGGGAAGCCTGCGTTGCGGCAACGGTCCGCGGGGTGACCGGCAACTCGGCCAAAACCCTCATTCTGATGCAAATCGAATATGGAAAAATTGGTGCTCGAACGCGCGTTTCCCCAGATGACTGGTGCTCAACCGAGGCTTTAAGCGCGATCTAAAACTAAACCCAGCTTACACGACCTCCAAAGCACTGGAACAAGTGTCATGGTACGATGGTCTGAACTTAAGCAGCCCTGTCCATCACTCACAACATATTCGATCACTGGGAAATTCGATCCTCAGCGCCATCAAGCGGCTTTAACAAGGTCCAGGTCACGCATACTTTTCTTCCAGCGAGATCGCGCCTTCCGCTCATAGGTCTCAAACTTCGCAAGTTCCCTGAAAAGAAAATTGGACGTGTCATCAACCGAAGGATCAAGCAGTCTCCTGATAATCTCTCCCTTGACTGATCTTACACGCTGGAGCTGAACGAATCGTTCCGCCGCAGACCTTGCAGCCTCGGCAACCCAGTAGTCATTGCTTCCCTCGGACAGTCCTCGCGAAAGTTGCTCTATTTTCAGATTATCCGAGCTGTCCAAACCGGACTTCGAAGCAAGCCCGTGGCGGTGCGAATTGGTGCTCGAACGCGCTTTGCCCTTCGCAGTCTGGGGACCAGTGCTGCGGAGGGCATTTTTGCGGTTTGCCGCGGTTTTCTTGTCGGAAGACATCTTACGTCGGCAGCAACTTCGGGATGTTGTTGGCGAGCGCCTCGTCGGAAGCCCTACGGCAGCGTTTTGCGAACTCCCGACGGCCATCAATTTCACGGAATATCAGCATTCGGCGATGTTGGGCGAATGCGATCGACTTATCGAGAGCGTCGAACATACTTTGGTTCAAGATGTAACTTTGTGCCATGATCGCGAAGTCGTCACCTCCGCTACCCTTGTTGAGTCTGGCTTCGATCTTTTCGCGCTTGCCTGTGTCCAAACGCCAGTTCTTATATTCGGCCTTCGTCTGGACACGGGCAAACTGTTCCGCTCCCACAGGCGCATCAGACAGATACTCCCTGAACAAGAGCGCCTCAACAGCCACGCTACGACCTTGCGCTTTTACAGCCTCCTTTATTAAGCGCAGACGGATCAACTCCCACGTGAGATTGATCAAATCAACGGTGTACAGGTACTCAACGAAATCTTTAGGACGGATAGTTTCCAACATCTGCTCGACGAGCACGCAGAACAGATTTGGATCTTCGCCAGGACCAAATGCCGGCGACCCCAAGAGGTCGTAGAACATCTGGGGCGCACTGAACTTCTGATTTTTGGGAATATTATTGGGCTGTTCAGCCATAGCTGAACTCCTTTCGTTTAGAGTTACGAAATGGCCTGCCCATTTGGCCGGACGGAACTAGAGCTGATTCGCCGCTCTTGAAAAATGCTTAGTAGAACGGCTGTGGATAACTTAGGCAACGAGCAACAGAAATTGCTTTGCCTACATGATCGCCGACATCGTTATTGCTCAGGCGACCGACATTCCTATGAACGGCGGTAATCGTCCTCGATTCGGATGATGTCGTCCTCGCCGAGATAGCTGCCGGTTTGAACCTCGATCAGTTCCAGCGGGATCTTGCCGGGATTTTCCATCCGGTGCGTCGCGCCGATCGGAATGTAGATCGACTCGTTCTCATGAACGATTTTCTCGGTCTCATTCACCGTGACCAGGGCAGCGCCTCGCACCACGATCCAGTGTTCGGAGCGATGGTGATGCTTCTGCAGCGACAGCCGCCCGCCCGCCTTGACGATGATGCGCTTGACCTGATGGCGGTCGCCGATGTCGAGCGACTGATAGGACCCCCACGGACGGTGAACCTTGAGATGATCGGCGGTAACCTCAGGCGCGACCTTCTTGAGCTTGGCGACCAGCCGTTTCAGCCCGGCCGGATCCTTCTGGCGCGAGACCAGCACGGCGTCCTGCGTCGCCACCACCACCAGGTCGTCGACGCCTTCCAGCGCCACCAACGCCTTGTCGGTCGAGACGTTGCAATTGGTCGCGCCCTCAAACACCGCAGTCCCCTGGGCTGCGTTGCCGTGATCGTCCTTGTCGGACAGTTCCCACACCGCATGCCACGAGCCGACATCGGACCAGCCGCACGACACCGGCACCACCGCCGCCTGCTTGGTTTTCTCCATCACCGCGTAGTCGATCGAGATCGCCTTGGCTTTGCCGAAAGCCTCCGGATCGAGCAGAACGAATCCGAGGTCACGCCCCGCTTCCTTCACCGCATCCCTGACAGCCTGGACGCTGCCTGCATCCATCCTGGCGTATTCGTCGAGCAGCATCTGCGCCCGGAACATGAAGTTGCCGCTGTTCCAGAGATAGCCATCTTTGACATACCCCGCAGCGGTGACCGCATCCGGCTTCTCGACGAAAGCTGCGACCGCGGACACGCCGCCGAAAATTTCCTCGCCCGGCCGGATGTAGCCATATTCGGTGGCCGGCCGCTCCGGCTGAACGCCGAACGTCACGATACGGCCAGCACTTGCGACACTGAGCGCCTTGCGGCACGCCTCGGCGAACGCCGCGGTATCGCGTACGACATGGTCGGCGGCGAGCGCCAACACAACCGCATCGGCACTCCTCGTCAGGGCAAATGCGGCACCTGCGGCGATCGCCGGGCCGGAATCACGGCGCACCGGCTCGAGCAGCACATCCGCCTCGATCTCGACGGCGGCCAATTGCTCCAGCACCATGAAGCGGTAGGCGTTGTTGGTGATGATGACCGGCCGCTCGAACAGCGTGGCATCGCTGACACGCAACAGCGTTTCCTGAAACGTCGAGCGCGATCCGAACAATTGCAGGAATTGCTTTGGACGGCCCTCGCGCGATGCCGGCCACAGCCGGGTCCCGGCGCCGCCGCACATGATTAGTGGAATGATGCGCTCACTCATGCGTCCCCGGCGTCAGTTGATTGAACTAGAGCTTGTGATAGTCACGATACCATGCCGCGAACCGGGCAATACCGTCCTTGATCGAGGTCGCGGGTCGAAAACCGACCTCCCGCATCAGATCGTCGACATCGGCGTAGGTCGCGTACACGTCGCCCGGCTGCATCGGCAGCATTTCTTTCTTCGCGGTCCGCCCGAACTCCTGTTCGAGCAAGCCGACAATCTCCATCAGGTCTTCCGGCCGATTATTGCCGATGTTGAAGATTCGCCACGGAGCCGCGCTGGTGGCAGGATCGGGCTTGTCGCCTGACCACGCCTTGTCGCCGGTCGGTACATGATCGATCAACCGCTGGATCGCTTCGGTGACGTCATCGACATAGGTGAAATCGCGGCGCATATCGCCATGATTGAACAGCTTGATCGGTTCGCCGGAGAGGATCGCCTTGGCGAAAAGATACATCGCCATATCGGGGCGACCCCACGGCCCGTAGACCGTAAAGAAACGCAGGCCGGTGGCCGGCAGGCGGTACAGATGGCTGTAGGAATGCGCGATCAGCTCGTTGGCCTTCTTGCTCGCTGCATAGAGGCTGATCGGATGATCGACATTGTCGTGAACCGAGAACGGCAGTTTGGTGTTGGCGCCGTAGACCGATGACGACGAAGCGAACAACAGGTGTTTGCAATCATTGTGGCGGCAGCCTTCCAGCACGTTGACGAAGCCTTCGAAGTTGGCATCGACATAGGCATGCGGGTTCTGGAGCGAATAACGCACACCCGCCTGTGCGGCCAGATGGACAACTGCGGGAAAGCGATGCTCCTCGAAGATCCTCTTCATCGACGGACGATCGGCGAGATCGATCTTCTCGAACGAAAAATGAGGATTATTACGCAGAATATTGAGCCGCGCTTCCTTCAGCTTCGGATCGTAGTAGGAATTAAGATTATCGAGGCCGACGACATCATGTCCTGCCTGCAAGAGGCGTTGCGCCACGTGAAAGCCGATGAAACCGGCGGCGCCCGTCACCAGGATTTTTTTGTTTGTCATGAAATCTCAATACCGCCGCTAAATCCGCCACAACTGGATCGCCGCCGGCACCGTGGCACGATCAAGTTTCATTTTTACGTCAAGCACGAAGCCACGGGCTCCGGCGAGCAAGCCTTCAACCAGCGGCCACCCGCCTTCCACGTATTCATCATGCGCCACTGCGAGGATGACAGCGTCGGCGGGCTTTAACATGTCGAAATTTGTCAATGTCACGCCATATTCGTGACGTGCATCGTCGGGATGCGCGAGAGGATCGTGCACTTGAACGGTGATCCCGAACGACTGCAATTCGCGGATGATATCGATCACCTTCGAATTGCGCGTATCGGGGACATTCTCCTTGAACGTTAGACCGAGCACGGTCACCACACCGCCGCCCTGCCCCTTTTGCTGCAGCAGCCCGCGAATACATTCGCGCGCGATGCGCTGGCCCATCGCATCGTTGATGCGCCGGCCCGCCAGGATGACTTCGGGATGATAGCCCGCCTTTTCAGCCCGATAAGTGAGGTAATATGGATCGACGCCGATACAGTGACCACCAACCAGACCGGGCTGGAACGGCATGAAATTCCACTTGGTCCGCGCCGCTGCAAGCACATCGCCGGTATCGATGTTCAGCGCCTGGAAGATCAGAGACAGTTCGTTCATAAACGCGATGTTGAGATCGCGCTGCGTGTTCTCGATGACTTTTGCCGCTTCGGCCACCTTGATCGACGGGGCACGATGGATGCCTCCGGTCACCACCGATCCATAGACATCGGCGACGACATTCAACGTTTCCTCATCCTGCGCGGACACCACCTTCATGATGGTCTCGAAGCGGTGCTGCTTGTCGCCCGGATTGATCCGCTCCGGCGAGTAACCAACCTTGAAATCAGAACCCGCCTTCAGCCCCGATGTCCGCTCGAGAACGGGGACACATTCTTCCTCAACCGCGCCCGGGTACACCGTCGATTCGTAAACCACGATATCGCCCGCCTTCAACGCGCCGCCGACGCTGCGCGACGCGGACAGCATGGCGCCAAGATCCGGCCTGCGCGCCTCGTCGATCGGCGTCGGGACGGTGACGATGTAGAAGTCGGATTCGCGAAGTGAAGCAACATCGCTGCTGAATGTCAGCGACGGATGTTTCAGATCACCTGCCTCGACTTCGCGGGTCCGGTCCTGCCCCGATTTGAGTTCAGCAATACGCGCCGCGTCGATATCAAATCCGATCACGGGTACACCAGCACGGGCGAAGGCAACCGCAACCGGAAGCCCGACATATCCCAATCCGATAACCGCGATCTTCCGGCCGTGTGACATTCGATAGATTCCCCAAGTCCGCTCAAAGGGGCCGATTCACGGCTGTTTAGCCGTTGCCCCCACATGCACCGCAATAGATGCCTTTACTATTGCCAGGTTGGCTTCAACGCCATACCAAGATATGAGAATTCCGGCGCCAGACGCCTGTTTTGCGTCATCCAAGCCGCCAAATCTAGGTGCTAACAACCCCGGTCCGGAATGCGTTCTTTTCTCGTTCTTACCGTTCGAATCCTGGTATCGCTGGCGCTGCTCTATCTGTCGTTGCGCGGCATAAATTTTGCCGCGATTCAGGCAAGGCTGAGCCAGATTAGCCCGGGCTGGATCGCGCTCGCGGTATTGGCGACACTCATCCAGACCTTTTTCGGCGCGTTGCGCTGGCGGGAGATCACCGAGCGCTGCAGCGCGCCACTCACGGACCTGCAGGCGTTCCGCTTCAACATGATCGGCACGTTCTTTAATCAGACGCTGCCCTCCACCATCGGCGGCGATGCCATGCGGCTATGGCTGGTCAACCGCACCGGAGCGGGCTGGCGCGCGGCAACCTATTCAGTGCTGGTGGACCGTGCGGTCGGCCTGATCGCGCTGGCGATCATTGTCGTCACCAGCCTGCCGTGGAGCTACCGGCTGATTGACAACTCCCACGGCCGCCTCGCGCTGGTGCTGGTCGACATGGCGGCGATCGGCGCCGGCGTTGTCTTTCTTCTCCTCAGCCGCCTGCCATGGCCATGGCTGAAAACATGGTGGCCGACGCACCACATTCACGCCTGCTCCGTGATCGCCAATCGCGTGATCTTCGACCGGCGCGCGGGGCCGAAGATCGCCGTACTGTCGCTCCTCGTCCATGTGCTGACCGTCGTGATCGCGTGGTGTGCGGCTCGCTCAATCGATGCGCCGGTCACATTCGAACAGGTATTCCTGCTGATCCCGCCGATCATGCTGATCACCATGTTGCCGATCTCAATTGCGGGATGGGGCGTGCGCGAAGCGACGATGATGGTCGCGTTTGGCTATGCCGGCCTTGCCCAGGCCGATGGCACGCTGGTGTCTTTGCTGTTCGGTGCGGCGTCGTTCATCGTCGGCGCGATCGGTGGGCTGGTCTGGATTCTGAGCGCCGAGAAAGGATCGAAATTGCCCGATGTGGCACCGAAGCTCGATTAACGGCGCTGCACTTTCAGCCCAAGGAGCTATCGCACAGCTTGGATTTTATCGCGTACACCACTCGTCGTGCCACGCCTGTGCCATCAGGACATTCCACAGCCAGTAGCCGTGATTCTGTTGCGCGCTCATGTGCTCGCCGAGCATTTGCGCGACACGTTTGTCGTTGAACAAACCCTGTTGCCGCAGCCGCGCCGGCGCCAGCAAATCGCTGGCCCACGATCTGAGCGGCCCCCTCAGCCAGTCGTCCATCGGGATGCTGAAGCCGGTCTTGGGCCGATCGACAAGAGCGGGAGGAACGTGCCGATAGAGCACCTGCCGCACCAGCCATTTGCCGCGGCCGGAGCGGACCTTCATCGATGCGGGAACCCGTGCCGCGAACTCGACAACATCCCTGTCGAGAAACGGCACGCGCGTCTCCAGGCTCACTGACATCGCCGCACGGTCCACCTTCTGCAGGATATCGTCGGTCAGATAACTCAATGCATCCGCCAACGTCATGCGATCGAGAGGATCGATCGTCGTTCCGATCTTCTTCATCTCCGCGGCAGACCAGCCATCCACCTCACTGCCCTGCACAACCGTTCGAGAGGGATCGCTGTCGATGGAACACAGAAGTCGATATATGTCGTCGGCCGATCTTGAATCGAGAACGCGCGCCAGCTTAACGGCTTGATCACCTGCGCGGCGAACATGCAGGCGCGAGGGCAGCAGCGGCTGCGCCAGTCGCGCCAGCGTACCGACCGGTTCGGGTGAGACGGCTTTGAGAAGCACAGCAAGCGCACGCCGGAGTGAAGCCGGAACTCGCCCCAGCCGATCATTCAACTGACCGCCCCACACATGTCTGTTGTAGCCGCCAAACAATTCGTCTCCGGCATCGCCGGACAGCGCGACCGTGACGTGCTGGCGCGCCAGCGATGACACCAGATGCGTCGGAATCTGCGACGAATCCGCGAATGGTTCGTCATACATCCGCGGCAGCTTCGGAATCACGTCCATCGCTGTTTTCGGATCGACACGAAGCTCGGTATGCAGGGTGCCGAGATGATCCGCGACCTTGCGCGCGTCGTTGGCCTCGTCAAACGCCCCTTCCGAAAACCCGATGGTGAACGTTCTTACCGGTTGGCTCGCCTGCTTCTGCATCAAGGCGACGATGACAGACGAGTCGATTCCGCCGGACAGGAAGGCCCCGAGCGGCACGTCCGACAGGGATTGTCGCTTGATTGCGATCGACAGCAGCCGCTGCAATTCTTCGGTGGCTTCGCTTTCGCTGGCGATCCGGGACTCCTGCCCCGCGACCACACATTCTCTATGCGACCAATAAGCCGCGGGCTCGGGCAGGCTTCCAGGCCGGGCAGTGTCGGTGAATGTGACGCTCGATGCCGGTGGAAGCTTCCTGATATCCTGCCAGATCGTCATTGGCGCAGGCACGTAGGAATAGCGCGTGAACGCGGTAAGCGCCCGGCGATCAATCACCGGATTCCATTTGGGATGAGCCGCGAGGGCCTTCAGCTCCGATCCAAAGACCAGGTCGCGGCCCACCCAGCCGTAAAACAACGGCTTCTCGCCGAAACGGTCCCGGCACAAGGTCAATGAGTTGTCGCGCGCATCCCAAAGCCCGAAAGCAAACATGCCATTGAAGCGCTGCAATGCCTCGTGAACACCCCAATGGCGAATTGCTGCCAGAAGTGTCTCGGTATCCGAATGGCCTCGCCAGTTTGGCGCAACTCCCGCCGCGTCAAGCTCCGATCTGATCTGGAGATGTTTGTAAATCTCGCCGTTGAACGTCACGGTCAGGCGCCCGCATTCGCTTGTCATCGGCTGCGCGCCCGCCGTGGTGAGATCCAGAATCGACAAGCGCCGATGTCCCAGAGAGACCTTGCCCGCGATATCCGTCCAGACGTCGCCCGCATCCGGCCCGCGATGGATCAGAGTGGAGATCATACGGCCGACATTTTCGGAAATGTCGCCCCCGCCAGCACTTCGGAGGATTCCTGCGATGCCGCACATCAGACTATCCTGATGCTGCCACGAGCAGATCGTGGACCTGCCGCATGCGGTGCGCATATGTGTGTTGCTCAGTGACCAGAGCGAATGCCGCGTCGGCTCTGCGCTGGCGCTCCAAAGGATCGCGAAACAGCGTCAACACTTCATCAACGTTGGAAAAATCCGGTTCAAGCGCGAGATAATGCTCATCCGCCTTGAGGATGTCGTTGAAACGGCCGCGGAACATGATCTGGCAGGTTTTGGTGCCTGCAGCATCGAAATGCCGCGAACTGATGCATTTTGCATAGTGTGCCGGACGCGGCCGGTCAGCAAAGAACTTCGTAAAAATCTCTTCGTGATCGGCCTGCTCGTTGACCAGCGCCTCGTGCCGCAATGGGCCACGCGTCATGACGTGCCGGGCCAACGATCTCATCCACCATGGCAGGCGATGGCCGAACCGGCGCAGCACTGAATCATTGCGGAGCACGTACCCTTTCGATGGTTTCGACAGCACGTACTCGCGAATGAGATCGACTGTTTTGTCATCACGCTCGAGATACCAGGAGCCGGCTTCGGTCGCGACCGTGCCTCTGCACTGATTGAGATAGTTTGCCCAGCCGCTACGATCGAGCCGCTCGTCGGAGACTTCAACATGCAAACCACGGCCGGACCCATGATCGGCGAACCATTGCAATAAACGATTGCGGTCGTCGTCGCCAAGATGCGGCAGATATCGGGTTGCCCGGGCGCCGATATCGAGTGCACGATCCTCCGGCGCAATCGTGGGGTGATAAACGCTGGGGTTCAGAGCGTGAGGAATCGAAACAACCCCACGGGTTGTTACATCCTCAAAAAGATACTTTCCTGCTTCAGGCAAAAGCTGGGTGGCAACATACTCCGGACGTAACAGGGCAAACGCCTTACGTTTGTCGACAATCGGCGAGCCCGGAAGATTCACCTCGTTGCCGACAAACGTCAAAAGCGGCACCTTGCGATCTGCAAGGACCTCGAGGTGGGGCTCCAGATATATCGTCGTATCGCCGTTCGTGGAGTGCAACAGAACGACGGCATCGACTTCGCGCAGCAAGCGTGGAAGCTTCCCTTTCGCATCGGAGGCAGCGAGATTAAGGGGAACAGCGTCAAACTGCGGGGCGCTTACAAACGCATCGCGCCAGTCGTCGAAATAAGACAGCCGGTCGGTGTAATCGGCATAACCGACCAGCAGCCGCATCCGGCTGTCTCCACCTGAAATCATAAGGACTTTTTCAGAAGGTCCGCGATCAGAAATGCCGCGCGGCCATCGCCATACTCGTTGATTTCCTTACGTGCGGTGAAATCCGGCCCCTGCCAAAGCCTGTTCCAGCCGTGCGTGATGGTTTCGCCCCACTCGGTTTCATCACGCAAGGTCGTGCACGGAACGCGGTGGAAATAGGCTTCCTTTTGCAATCCGCCGGAATCGGTAAAGACAGCAACTGCGCCATTTAACAGCTTGGCCATGTCGAGATAACCCACCGGACCGACCACCTTCAATCCGGTGAGAGCAATGCCCATTCGTTCGGCGTTCTGCCGCGTGCGGGGATGTAGGGGGAGGATAACGGGGTGGCTTTCCGCTTCTTTTTGTAGAAAAGAAATCGCAGCCTTGAGTCGCCCCGGGTCGTCCGTGTTCTCCGCCCGGTGAACGGTTGCAACGCTGTAACTCTTCGGCGTGAGACCTAGCTGGCTGAAAATATTCGATTCAGCTTCCGCGCGGCTGATCGCAAAGAGCGTTGCATCGTACATGACATCGCCAATGTGATGCACGCCGTCACGAACGCCTTCCTTGGACAAGTTCTCGACCGCGGCTTGAGTCGGGCAAAGATGCAGCACGGAGAGATGATCGGTCAAAACGCGATTGATCTCTTCCGGCATTCGCCGATTGTACGACCGCAAACCTGCCTCGACGTGGGCAATCGGGATGTGCAGCTTGGCCGCTGCGAGCGCACCGGCAAGCGTGGAATTAGTATCGCCGTAGACAACGACCCAGTCCGGCTTCTCGGATATTAGAATCGGCTCGATCGCAGCCAACATTCTGCCCGTCATCTCGCCATGGCCACCGCCGTGAATGTCGAGCCGGTGCGCTGGCGCCGGAATATCAAGCTCCGTGAAGAACACATCCGACATGTCAGCGTCGAAATGTTGCCCGGTATGAACCATGACCTCTTCAAGACCCGCGGTTTCGCGAATGGCGCGGCTGACCGCGGCGGCCTTGATAAACTGGGGACGCGCGCCGACGACGGTGAGAATCTTCAACGTCACGGGCGATAGCTCCCGACTTGCGGCACATAGCGCTGGTGCTGTTTCATGCAAGCTAGGATGCGTTCCTTGTTGTCCCGCGTCCACGCGACGGTCTTTGCCAACCCGTCCTTGTGCGCCACGGTTGCAGCAAAGCCGAGTTTCTCAGCCGCTTTGGACGGATCACCGAAACGTTGACCCGACCGATCCCAGTCCCGCGCCGGCGTCAATGCGATCGGCGTGGCGTTGCCCGTGAGCGCATTGATGCGTTCAGCCAGTTCCTTGATGGTGATCTCGACGCCGGAGGCGAGATTGTAGATTTCGCCGGGGTCGCCATTGAGGGCGCAGGCCATCAAGCCGCGCGCCATGTCCTCGACGAAAATAAAATCTCGCGTCGCGATACCCCCGTTTTCGACCGGGAGCGCTTCGTTGTGCAGGGCTTTCCATACAAATGTCGGCGTCACGTTGCGCCACACGGTATGAACCGTTCCGCGCCAACGTCCTGCACCGAGAATTTCTCCCGGACCATAAACGTTCTGAAATCGCGCCTTGACGAAAGGAAGCTTGTGGCGCGCGAAGTAGTAATTTCCGTACATCTCACCGATCAGCTTTGAAATCGAATACGGGCTGTCGTGAAACAAACTCACGGGAGCATCTTCGGTCGTCGCGCTCGCGCCGTCGAAGGTTTTCTCCGCCACAGCGCATCCGGCCGCCGCATAGACAACCTTGCGCAGCGATCCCATTCCCTTGAGCCGCTCGAACAGCTTGAGGGTGGTCAGCGTATTGTTGGCATGATCCGCCAACGGATCGGCAATCGACGATTGGTTGCCATGATAGCAGGCGAGATGAAAAACATAATCGAGATCGTCAGGAAGTTTTTGGAGCAGAGCGTCGTCGGCAATCGACCCGAGCCGGAAATCGACATCATCACCTTCCGGAACATTGGAAATATCGGCCGACAGCAGATTATCCACGATAACGATGCGTGTCGGGCGGTGTTCGCGCAGAAACCGCACGAGATTCGAACCGACAAATCCAGCACCTCCGACAACAAGGATATTGGCGCTCGCGAACGTCTTCTGTGTCATTGAATCAAGCTTTCTGCGAAACAGGTTTAATGGCGCAAGATCGTCTAGCCGGACAGGCCGGTGACGTTCCTCATTTTTGATGTCTGTGCCGTAAGTCGTGCCGATACCCGGCAGGTTGCCCTTACCACGGCCGATCAGTTCTTAGCCGCAAGGTGGCTGTAAACATCGCTGACACCGTGCGCGTCATACCAGGACAGCATCCGCTTGATGGTTTCGGCGAACGAAACCTTTGCGCTCCACCCAAGACGGGAGCGGGTCAGCGAGGGATCGGGAACGACAGCCGGCACATCGTCATCGCCGACCGGCACAACCTTGACGTCCGGGTCGGCAGGCAATCCCAAATGGCTACGCACCGCGTCATAGACGTCGCGGATCGAATGTCCCTCGCCGCTCGACACGTTGAAAATCCCCGCAGGAGCATCGTCCTTCATCACAAGATCGACCGCGGCGAGAAAATCCGACATGTCGAGAAAATCGCGTTGCGCGTCGGTGCAGAAACATCCCTGCCCGGCCTTCAGCCGCTTGTAGAACGTCGGGATCGGACCAATGGCGAGCCGTGGCCCGGTCACGTTCGCGAGCCTCAATGACGCAAACGGCAAGCCGCTCATGGCCAGATAACGCTCGCCCGCAACCTTGGAAATGCCGTAGCTCGTGAACGGCCGCAGCGGATGATCGACCGGGATTGGCACGGTTTCCGGCCGGCCGTAGCAAAGCACGGTCTGGAAGTTGAGAATGCGCGACACCTGGTGGGCGCGGGCAGCTTCGACCACATTGATCGTTCCGGCGACATTGGTGGCTGCATCCTCCCGCCAATCCGCCGGATCCTTGTATGCCGCCGCGGAATGCACCACGTGCGTCGGCTGGAATGCGTCGAAGGTGCGCGACACCAGATCACGATCAGCCACCGACCCTTCTGTCAGCGTCAGGCCATTCACCGGCGGCACGACTTCACGCTTCCCGGTGGCAAAGTTATCGATGACGAGAATGTCGTGACCTTGTGGCAACCAGTGCTCGATCACGTTCGAGCCCAGACAGCCGGCGCCGCCGGTAATCAGAATCCGCATGTCAGTGGTCTTCCGTCAGGAGCGCGCAATCTTGAGATGAGTGTAACCGCCCTGCACGCCTTCTTTCTTCCAGCGTTCGACAGCGGCTTCCGCGATCTTCGCCAGCGGGGTGAACTCCACCGCGCCGAAGTCAGCGAATGTCCGGGACGGATCGAGCAGGATGGACGCGGCATCGTCCTTCCCCAGCGGCTTCACTTCGGGCTCCGGATAATCGTTCAGCTTCATCGCCGCGACGACCGCATCGTAAAGCTCGATGATTGCGACATCCTTTCCGGACGAGAAGTGGTAAGTGCCGCGACCGTCGCCGTCGGCGGCACGAACCACGACCCGCGCCAGATCGCGCGCGTAGCAGAAGTCGCGGCGCGCCGGCGTCACAAAGCACTTCTTGCCCGCCGACAGACGCTCAAAGAAAATCGGCAGCGGCCCCGAAACGTTGCGCTCGCCGATGACGTTGGCAAGCCGAAACGTCACCCAATCGACACCCGAAAACTGCACATAGTGCTCGCCGGCTGTCTTGGAGATCGCATAGCTTGAGTTCACCGGATCAATCGGATGATCGAGCGTGATCGGAGATTGAATCGGCTTGGTGCCGTAGCAGAGTGCGGTCTGGAAATAGATCAACCTCGAAACATCATGGGCCTTCGATGCCTTGGCGATATTCGCCGTGCCCGCCGCATTCACCAGCGCGTCGGTACCCCAATCGTCAGGATCCTTGTACGACGCGGCGGTATGGACCACGACGCTCGGCTTGAAGTCGGCGAACAGCGCATCGACAACTGTGGCGTCGGTGATGGTGTCCTCGACGAGTTTCAGGTTCGGATGCTGCGTAAGGTTATCACGCCGGCCGGTCGAGAAATTGTCGATCGCGAGAACCTGGTCACCGCGCGCCAACAGCATCTCGATCACGGTCGACCCGACTTGTCCGGCTCCGCCGGTTACAAAAATCTTCATACGAGATTCCTTAGAGTGAACGAGTTACTTGATGCATTTGATATATAGGTCAAGCCCTAGAAACGGCTCGAAGCACGCGTTCGCCATGGAGCGCGGGATAAAACGAGCGGGCAGAAAATCCTGGCCGATATTGCGAGGCACCACATCCACCGAACTGAAGTATTTCAGCAGATACTGTTTTGCCTCTCCCGGCGAGATAAACGTCGTTGAAGGTGCGGCGACGCCTTTCCGGTTAGAGTCGTATGCGTTCCGGAGCCTCGGATCGGCGTTAGACCATTCGAAATCCGGCTTCTTCATGCGTCTGTAAGCAGCCAGCGGGCTTCGCAACCACTGACGGTAAGAAAGCGCATTATAGACCATGATAATCGCCGGCTGACCTGGCTTCAGTACACGATGAACTTCGCGCATCGCCAGAGCCAGATCGCCCGTGTGATGCAGGCAACCGATCGTGACGACGAAATCGAACGTCTCGTCGGGGTAAGGAATGGCAAGCGCGCTGCCCTGCGAGGCCTTGATAGGTTTGCCCAGCATATCAGCGCGATGCTGAGCCATCGCGACCGGACCGTCGGCGATATCGAGCCCATGATAGTTGGCGCCCGATTCCATCAGCTTCTGCGCGACGGTTCCATATCCCAGACCGATTTCGAGAACATTCCGGCCGGATACTTTGGAGAACGGAATGTGATCGTACAGATAAGGGTAGAAGTCGAAGTACCAGTCGTCGAATTTTTTCAAACTCGCCTCGGAGTTGTCCTTGATACCCAATTGGGTCGCTAGAATCGTTCCGCATAGCTCGTTCCAGAACGCGATGTTCTTTTCATCGACGGCGCTCACGCGAAATCTCCAATGTTCATGAGGACGACTTCAGCGCACCTGCGGCAAAACGCAATAGACAGCGCCACGTCAGTTCACCATCGCCCTGAATTCGGCAGCGCGGTCGTGAAACCGCTGATGCCAGAGTTCTAGACTGAGCAAACCCCATGTCTTGCGGGAAAACTGAGAGGCTGATCCAAAATTTTCCAGCACGAGATCGCTGTTGAAATAGGGCCGATGCCGCGCCTTCTGCTGGGCAAAAACATCCCGGACATAGCTTGCCAGCGGTCCCTCAAACCATTCCTTGAGAGGAACCGGGAATCCCATTTTATCGCGCCGCTCGACGACACTCGTTGGAAGCGTATTCTTGTAAGCTTCCTTCATGAGCTGCTTCATCTGTCCGCCACGAAACTTGACGTCGGCAGGCACCGTAGCGAGAAATTCCACTAGCGGATGATCGAGAAACGGAACGCGACTTTCAAGCCCGTGCGCCATGCTCATGCGATCCTCAACATGAAGCAATGCGGGCAACAAGCACTTGAAGTCGAAGTGAGTCATCTTGTCAAAATAAGCTTCCTTGCGGACGTTATCCTGATTGTTGAAAATCGCGCGGAACGCCTCGAAGACCCGGCTCTTGTCCAGCGACGACCAATCGACTTCGCCGACCATGTCGGTTGAGCGGTCGACGAGCCTGAAGTATCGTTTGTCGAGATCCTCAAACAATCCTTCGCGCCAGAATTCTTTGATCATTGG
The DNA here is from genome assembly GCF_001425835.1 of Afipia sp. Root123D2. GTDB lineage: Bacteria > Pseudomonadota > Alphaproteobacteria > Rhizobiales > Xanthobacteraceae > Afipia. The sequence continues at coordinate 576,467 of NZ_LMDP01000001.1, read as the reverse complement.
CTTATATTCGCGCAGCAGTCCAAGATTTGGCACGATCGATTCGATCGTCACGACGTAATTACCCTGCTTGTAGGTACCGTCCATCGCAGCCTTGATGCTCTGCTCAAAGTACGCGACCAGGTATCTCGCATAGCCGCCGAGCAACTCGTCGCCACCCTGCCCGCCAAGAACGACCTTGAGATGCTTCGCCGCCAGCGCGGAAACCATGAACTGCGGAAATGAACCCGGCCCGGCAACTGGGAAATCGAGATGGTAAATCACGTCATGCATATGTGTACGGAAATCCTCCGCCGTGATATCGGCGATATGCAACGACATATCCGCAAGATCTGTGACCTCGCGGGCATAATGACTCTCGTCGTAACCAGGATACTCCAGGAACCGGCCGTGAAAAGCGGATCTGTTGCGATGATCGTGTTTTGACGCAAGCAGCGCGACCAGGCTTGAATCCAATCCCCCCGAGACGTACCCCCCAACCGGAACGTCGGCGCGCAGATGCACGTTCATAGAGTCGGCGAGCAACTCCTTGAAACGCGATTCAAAATGGCGCGGACTGTGATCAAAATCAACTTCGTACTGCACGTCCCAATAGCGGGAGATCCTGACTTGACCGTCGGCGACGACAAGCGAATGACCGGGCAGAAGAGTATCGATGCCCTTGAAAAGCGTCTTAACGCCAATCGTGTACTGAAAGGTCAAATACTCAGCGAGGGCGGACGAATCTGTTTCAATGTCCGACAGGAACGGCAGAAGCGCCTTCGCTTCTGACGCAAAATACAACACGCCGTTCTGCTCAGTATGGTAAAATGGTTTGATGCCAAAGCGATCGCGTGCCACGAATAATTTGTGTTTACGCTCATCCCAGATCGCGAAAGCGAACATACCGCGCAAATGAGAGACGCAATCTTCTCCCCAGCGCTCATAGGCGGCGAGAATAACTTCAGTGTCCGACGAAGAATGAAAGGTCCAATGCGCCGAAAGCTCATCGCGCAATTCAACGTAGTTATAAATCTCGCCATTGTAGGTGATAACTGTGTCGTTTGGCGCATGCATCGGTTGCGCACCGCCAGGCGACAAATCGATGATCGCAAGCCTTCGATGCACAAAACCAACCCGTTCGTCCGGTGAAACCCACTCTCCTTCGCCGTCCGGACCTCGGTGCGAAATGAGATCGCTCATCGCAGATAATTTTCGGAAAATGCCTGCGTTAAGACCTTTCTTCAGGCCGTAAATTCCCGCTATCCCGCACATGTTTTCTCAGGCCACCTTGATAAGACGCCGCCAAATAGACTGCGCAGCTCGCGTGACCGCCGGCTGCGCGCTTTTGGGAACAATTGTTTTTATAGATGAATTCACAACCCGACGTGCACCCAAAACGAGGGACTGCCGTACCTGAAGATACGTTTCAATACGCCGTCCAAGCCGACGGATATTTTCTAAACTAGGTTCCTGCCTCACCCGCTGAAAGTGACGCAAAGGCCATTCTGCATCAATTGCCGCGTCAAAATCGGCAACCATTGCCTCAAACGTGTTGTCGAAGTTGCAAGCAACTTCCTGATACGCACGCTCCGTAATAGCTTCAGCCATTGACGGATCCCGTATGACAGCTAGGACTTCTTTAATGTTGCTGAAATCACGTTCGAGAGGGACGTAATGCTGCCAGGCTTTAAGTCGTCCCGAATACTTACCCGGATAGAGAATCATCAAGGTTCTCAGCGCCGCAGCCTCAAAGCAGCGAGGGGATATCACGCTAATGGTAAGCGCGCCGTCCGCTTGAGAAAAGAACCTATCCCGGACCTGATCAAAATGCACATCCGGATGCTGGGCTTCGAACGCTTCTACATGTTCCTGAATACTGCCATCAAAGTCGCAAACTGATGCACCGCTCTCAGTACCCAATACTGCCTTACAGTTGCTCAGAAAATTAATCCATGCCCTACCATACAGACGTTTCTGCTCATCGCTCTCGATGTCACAGACGAGATTTGCAGCCTGACCCACTTCAAGAAAGCGCTGACCGATCACCCACTTTTCGTGCGCAAAACTTCCCAACCATGCAGGCACCCGCCGCGCACGATAGCCAACGTCGACGCGCCTCTCCTGATAAGCGGGCACATTCATCGACAGCAATGCCTTGGGGACAAAGCCCGTCAACGTTACTTTCTTCGTTACACCCTTCAATCCCTCATGGTGATAGATTTTGTGGACAATCTCCTCGTTAACGACCGAAAACAAAATGTTAAATTCGCATTCTTCGATCGCCTTGGCGGTCTCATTGATCCAGCGATATTCATCTTGAATGAAGATGACTTTCAATCCTCGATAACTCCTCAACCTCTCGCGAAAAGCGCGAGACAAACGCCCCCTGTCAGCAACTACAACTGAATAGTGCAGAACGACGACGTCAAATCGATCGAAAGAAAACGGAAGCCGTTGGTCCGTGGAGGGGTTGAATGCACGAAAATCAAAATCGACAACCCGATGTCGACTGAATTGAACCAACCCACGGATATGATCATCGACGGTGTTTATGTGCTTAGTCGATGTATCTGCCAAAACGAGAACATCAAGAACCCGGCTAGCAGATAGGGATTTGACCCGCTTATCGATATTCACTGCAAACGACAACCTAAAATTTCCTTTAACAAAACGTCATCCTGCACAAAGTCAGCGCGATAAGCTGGACCATTTAGTTCGATGCGGGCGGAAAGCCCATCATCAAGCGATCGTACACCTGCTCAAACCGCTCGGCACAAGAATCAGCCGAATGCCATTTCATCGCAAATTTTCGGCTCTCGATACCAATCCTACGTCGCCTTTCAGCATCGAGGAGCAGGTCACGCAGAACGTCATAAACGGTTTCTTCGTTGGCCGAGACGAGTGGACAGGTTTCTATAGATTCCAGGCGATCCTCTGGCGACCGTTCGGCCTTGTTAATGTGACAGATCGTCGGACGGCCAAGCATCATGCCTTCCCGGGCGGTCGCACCATAGCGACCATGGTTCAGCTGGTCGACGATAACGTCCGCTTGCACCTGGAAGTAACGAACGTCGATGTTGGGAACATTTGAGCGAAACTCAAGTCGAACATTCATGCCTTCGGATCGCAAGCGATCAACCGCCTTCACAACCGCACCGGTGCCTTTAAGATTCCGTCCGCCAGATGCACGAAGCTCGAAATTTCCGACTGCATGATAGACGATGAGCTCGCCCTCCTCGCGCGCAAGCCTAAATTGCTCGGGGATCGCTAGGTTGGGATTCCAAATCTCCGGATCGATCGCGGTAGTTAAGGGCTCACGATAGGCCTTCGGACCGGACTGATAGTCTAGGGCGGGAAATCCTTCGCAGGAAATCAGATCGCAGAACATCGCGACCTTATGACCCCAGGCGAGGTTCGATCGGTCGTTGCATACAACCGGATTATTTTGCCAGACGCACCGATCGCAACACCCTACGCTCCAGCTATTAAAAGTCGTTTGCGACACACCATCAAGACATCCACACACCGAATAGCCGACTTTAGTTCCTCGTTGTTTAAGCTTGAGAAAATCCAACGGCAACCGCGTTGAGGAATCACCCGAATCGAACTCCGACGGGAAGAATGACATGTGTCCTTTCCCGTAAAAATGCACCATGTGAAAGCGGCGCGTGCTCTCGTTGAAAAAATGCTCGATATTGGCGCGCATCTGGGTCGGGGACGGATCGTACAAGCTGAGATCATTCCCATGGTAAAAATTTGCATTCGGACCATTAGGATCCTCAACGCTTACCGAGATCGCATCCCATCCTCTTTTTCTTAAAGCTCGCGCTAGATAGTAAAAATTGTAATAGCTGTTGTGTAGAAACACCACGCTGCGCTTATCGGCGTTGACTGGTGTGCCAAATTCCTGAGTGGATTCTTTTTCGCGGATTGCAAACCACTCCAGCTGTGCAATACGACCATACAATTGCAGCAACTGCGAACGACGCACGATGGCAAACGCTCCGATCCAAAAAACCTTTCCGAAACGCAGGTCTTCAGCGATCATCGAGAGCGCGCGCTGGAACATATTCTTCAACATTGGGGGCTGCGCTTATTTAGCATTTTACAGACGCAGAAAATTGAACGCGGAAGAATCATCGACGACCACGCATCGTAATCCCATAAAGATCCTGATTTTCCCAAAGGACACGCAATCCCATGTCGGAGAACCACCTCCGCACTTCCTCTAGTGTATGTCGCGAACATTGCACAGGGTGATACCAGTCGTAATTAATGACTGCATTATCCTCGAATGAAAGATCTGGATTCCAGTAGCATTTCAGGAAGAAATTATAGAGCAGCCGCTGAGGCGTATAGCGGCCCTTCTCAATCCCCAAAGCCGATATTTCATCGAATTCCATCTCATCCTTCGACTCAGAAAGTTTTCGGCCAAGCTCGGTGATCTGCCGGCAAACGGCCATCGCCTCTTCGTAAGGCAAGGACGATATCCGCTCGCGAACGAAGTCGTCCATGAACTCACGGGCGGGAGCTTTCCGACGATAAACGTAGATCGCGATCTCACCGTCGGGTGCAAGAATTTCAACAAGATTCCTGAACGACGCGAATGCATCCCCCGTATGGTGCAGCACTTCCTGACAGTAGATGAAATCAAAAGAGTCAATCCCGATTATGGGCTCTCGCAAGTTCACGTTTAGAAATGACGTATTCGTAAACGGCTTGTTGTTTTCTCGGGCCGGCGTGAGATCGACCTGGTCGATACCGACAACCTGAGCAGACGGTGCCAACGAAGCCAATAGAGCCGTTACCCGCCCATTGCCGCAGCCCGCGTCGAGAATTCGACAATGCCCCTTCAAATGCCGCTTGAGCACATCCGCAGACGACCATCCATTGCGTTCTAGAATCCAAGCTTGAAACGACGATTTAGGATCGAGCGTTTGATGAAAGACAAGATCTGGATTTTTACTCCACTTGTCCGAAAACGATTGACGGGTCTGGTCGGCATTATCAATTGACTGCCTGTCCGCCATAGCTTCGTCATTCATTTGATTTACGTTTCCTGGGAGAACAACATCGCACAAGTTTCCATTTGAGATTCTTGGATCAGCAGATATCATCCGAGCGCAGCACTTTTGACTTCGACCCGCATTAAACGAGAGTGATAGATCGTGATGATGTTTGAGACAGGATCTCACTTCGAGCCTAGCGTCTCAGTCAATCCGACGGCGAATGGACGAGGCTCCAGTTTCAATACCTGACGCGCTATCGTAATGTCGGCGACATAGTCTACTGGCTCACCCTGCACCGCCTCGAAGAGGGGGGGGCGTCCTAGATGCAGCCCCGCTCCCTCCGCCACGGATCGGAGGCTTAGAACGTCTGGGCCTGCGACATTGATCGTCTTGTTTCCATTAACTTCCAGCGCCCTCGCAAATGCAACAGCCGCGTCATCCACATAGACCGGGTTAACTCTCAGACCGTCTGGACCTTGAAGCGTGATCGGTCGACCATCACGCACGGAGTTGATGATACGCGCAATAAACATATCCGACCGCTGCCCAGGACCGTAAATGAAGAACGGCCGCACAGTTACAGCGCAGTCGAACAACTGACGATAGTTTTGTAAAATAATTTCCGAGCAAAACTTGCTACCAAGATAAAACCCCAAAGGGGAGTTGGTCTGAAAATCATCGGTCTCCTGAAATTGAACACCACGCTTACCGCCGTAGATTCCGCCCGACGACGCCAGAACGAACCGCTTAACACCGGACCTTACAGCCCAGTCTAGCAATTGCAGATTCGCTACCACGTTAACCTGGAACACTTCCTTCGAGCGTTCAGGGAAATCACGAAAATAAGCTGACTGCGCCAGCGATATGACGCCGGTAACCCCTTGGGGAAGGGATGAGGGGTCGAATGTCAGAAGATCAACCTCACGAACGGTAATGCGCTTGTTCGAGAAATAGTGCCTGTCTTCGTCGGATGGCATGGAATGCACCAGTGCGAACACATCGTAACTCGCATCCGCAAGAAGCGAGACAAGGCGCTTGCCCACAAAACCACCAGCCCCCGTTACAACTATTGTCATGCTAGACCATATCGCCGACAAAACGCTGCGCCCCGCGAACCGCAAACCAGCCCGCTACGAGAAAGAATGCAGATATCGAAAAGGCCGCTATCCAAGCGGAAACATGGATTCCTCCAGAGCCAGGCAGGATTACATCGCGAAATATGATCACATAACTCGTCGCAGGATTGAGATAGATCAGCGTCTGTAAAATAGGTGGCGCGGATTCCGGCGGATACATGATCGGCGTGACGTAAAGCAATGCGGAAAACAGCACAGTCATGATCTCTTGAAGGTCACGCAGGGCGTAAGTCAAAACCGACAGAAGCCAACTAAGGCCAATTGCCAAAGTGAACAATGCCAGCAGAGCAAACGGTAGCAAGACGACTGTCCAGGTTAGCGCCGATCCAGCGACGATAAGAAGTACCGCCATAAACACGCATTGAATCATAAACTCGACAAGCAATGCGCCAATAGCGGACAGTGTAAGAAAGGGCAGCGGAAAAACTGTCGTTTTTAACATCTCCATATTTCCGACCAGCAGATCGCAACTTTCAGTCGTCGCTTTCTGCACAATTCGGAATGGCAACAACCCACTGAACATGAATGCCGCATACGCAGGTAGGCTCATGGACTGAATTTGAGGTATTCGCGCGATAAAATAGAACACCGCGATATTAACAAGCAGCGGGATGATGGGCGACAATATCACCCAGAAAACGCGCGAACTGGTCCCGATATACCTGTCAGCTATGCGACGGCGGGTCAGCTCAACAAGGAAGTCAGCCCGCAACCGCATCACTCCAATTCGATAATGTCGCAGCAGCCGGCTGATAGTAAACCACCGAGCGGTTCGGGTTACCCAGACGCCGAACGCCTAATTCCAAAATGTTTGTCTTAAAAAAATATTGCTGATCGCTGGTAAAACCACTGTGGGTGGCGGGATCAAATAAATGCAGATCGACGGTGTAGTCACCAGGAGCGAGAAGCAGAGGATCGAGACTGAATTTCACGGTCGAAAGCCCCGGCTTCAATTCGAAACTGGTGTGGACGAACTCATGTCTCTCGTTCAACGTTCCACCAGCTAATCCGGCTATGGTTGTTGCCGATATACCATCGCCTCGTTTGAAGGCGACGGACAGAGCAACATTTCTGGGTAAGTCGCGGCTTTCGAGCTCGAGCCACAACGAGCCAGATTCCCCAGAACTAACAATCCGCGCGCTCCTTCCAGAAGGATCTCGGAAATCCACACGGGTGAGCTTGACCTCGCCGGTACCGACGAACCCATTGTCGGCATTTTCCGGCAAATAAGCTCCGACCTCGTTTTTGAGCATGAATTCATAATAGCGATCCGCCACCCGCGACGTTTCGCCATCATCCGCGACCTTCCCGTCGTTGATCAAAATGCATCGATTGGTCAATCGCTTGATGCTCCATATATTATGAGAGACAAACAGCGCAGTCGTTCCAGATTTCGTGATTTCGTGAATGCGGTCGATGCATTTCTGCACGAAACGGACGTCCCCCGTCGCCAGCGCTTCATCGACGATCAAAATTTCCGGATCCTGACAGGCCGCTACTGCGAACGAAAGACGTGCGCGCATTCCAGTGGAGTAGCTTGTCAGCGGGTGTTCAATGTAACGTTCCAGCCCTGCGAAATCGATGATCCAATCGCGCTTTCTGCGGATTTCCTCTCGCGACATTCCAAGCATCATGCCAGCAAGATCGATATTTTGAAGGCCCGTCAGTCTAGGATGAAAACCAAGTCCCAACGCAAGAACGGCAACCACGCGACCGTCAACCTTTACGCGCCCTTCCGTCGGATGGGAGATCCCTGCTATAATTTTGAGCAGCGTCGTCTTGCCAGCGCCATTGGGGCCAATGACACCGACAACCTCACCCTTCTCGAGCCGAAGGTTGATATCGTCGAGTGCGACTTTCTCGCGGTAATAAGTGTTCCAGAAAAGAAGCCCCTGCTTAATCCGAGATGAAACCAGATCCGGATATAATCGAAAGACCTTTCGCAGACCGGCTATTTCGATTGCGGGAGCTGACATGAATTCGCGTTCGCTAAACTATGACTTGCTGGCGATATAGTCTGCCGGCAGAAGGCCGCCGACGAGAGGATGGTCCACACGCGGTCGCCGCTTGTTGAACTCAGACTTCAATGGATGAAACAAATTCATGAGGTCGATGTCTTTGCCGTCGACTATCTTCGCGTACACTGAACCGAACAGATATTGTGCCGTTTCGTACGAATGGTATTTCTCTGCATACTGTCGCGCAGCCTTGCCGAGCCGTTGCCGAAGCGCTGGATCGGTCACCAAAATGCGCAGATCCTTCTTGATCGTCTCCGGCGAGGTCGACAGAATTGGACATTCCTCCGCAAACGAATAGCGCCGAAAGACTGTCTTGCGAGGCTGATCCTCAAGCCCCGATAGCACAGCGACCCCTGTCGCCATTCCTTCAATAGCGCTCAGTGCATAGCCTCCCGCAATGAGCTGCTCGACCAGAATATCCGCCTTGGTGCGAAGTACTTCCATGACCTGATCGTTAGGGACCCCTTCCAGAAGGATCAGCTCGATGTTGAGCCCCTCTGAGAGGAGCTCTTCAACCGCCCGGATCAGGAACTCTGTACCCTTAAACCCCCTGTGATTAGGCGCGTGGACGATACGCACAGGCGAGATCACGCCGTCGGACATTGAATAATCATGACGCGGCTCGATCGCAGCAAGATTCAGGCAAAGCGGACTTGGCGTGGTGACGTCCCAGCGGCTCATTCCGTAAATCAAAGCTCCGCAAATCACACAATCCGCCTGCGAGGCCCAGTATTCGACACGTTCGCGAATAGCTCGCTCGTTTCGAGCCCCGGCGGGATAATCGATTAATAAGGCGTTGCGCATCGATGTGTTCAAAATCGCAGAGTACATATGGGCGTCGCCGCCATAGGGAATGACAACCACCTTGATGCCTGCGGCTTTGTAGAGCTCGCATTCGTGCCGCCAGAACGGAGTCCGGCCTAGCGGACCACCTGTAAACGGAATGTGCACGACCTTCGCATGAGAAATCACATAAAAAAACGCAATAAAATCGACGACGTAAGAAAACCCGCGGAAGACCTGCGCCCAATGAACCTTGACGATATCCTCGTAATAGATGTCGAAATCGCTTCGTTTGTAGACCGCATAATAATGCGTCATCAGCGTAACAGCATCATGCCCGGCTTCTTTCAGTGCAGCGGCCCAATATTTGTTATTGATGAGCGGCGTCGGGCAGAAAATTAACTGTCGCAGGGACTTCGGCACAAAATGGATAATCAGCCTAAGTAGCCAAAACGCCATACGTGTACGTGCGATAAAGCGGATCAAGATTTTGTATCACCAGTTAAAAAACGTGGAATTTTGATATACCCGAACGGAACGAGTTCCACCGCTCTCTCGGTCATTTTCTAGCAAGCTTCATGTTAACGAGCGCAACGATGTCATTGATGGTTTTCACACCATCAACCTCGGAATCCGGCAGCTTGATTTCGTAGTCTTCCTCGAAACGAAACAGCAGATTCACGAAATCAAGCGAATCGAGCCCTTGCTTATTCAAAGGTATATCGACGATCAAAGCGCTAGGATCTGCGATCAGATCCAGCTTCCCTATCAACGTACGGACAGTTTCGGCGTCGATACTCATGATTTGACCCGCGTTCGTGTGAGGATAGTGCTGGCCCAGGAAAGACCAACTCCAAACCCTGATGCAAAAATCAGATTCTTGTCGATTGCCAGCATCTCGTTTTCGAGAATCATCGGCACGGACGACGAGACCGTATTCCCATATTCAGCGGCACCGAAAGGAACTTTCAACTTCGGCACACCCAGCGAATTTGCGATTGCTTCGACGATATATCGGCTTCCCTGGTGAAACACAAAACTGTCGATGTCTCCAATCTCCAAACCATTCGCCGCCAGTACGAGCTTCACATCTCTCGGAATATGACGTGCGGCGAAATTGAAAATCGCCCGGCCATTCATGTACAGCGCATCATAGCTCACACGCAGTTCAGCGCTTTCCTGACCGATCGTTCCGAAGCTAAATTGTCCTGGCACAAAAGTTGGCGTATCTGACAGCAAGGTCACCGTCGCTCCGTCGCCAAAGAGCAAAGCTGTACTCTTGTCATCATTATCGATGATCTTCGAATATGGATCGGCGGTGAACAGTAGACCGCGACTCATGCCGTTCGCCATCATAAACGACAGTGCGATCGAAAGACCGTGGACATAACCCGAACACCCCAGGGAAACATCGAAACAAGCGCACTGCTCCGGCAAACCAAGACGGCCATGCAAGATCGCAGAAACATGCGGGATATTGGTATCCGGGTTCTGGGTGACGACGATAACGGCTTGCAGTCCATTCTTGTCGATTGCGATCTTGTCCGCGAGGCGCGCGTAAGCCTTTTCGCATAAGGTGGAGGTTGTATCATCCGCTTCCATCCGCGAAACAGCAAGAAAGCCAATTTTTTTCTCGATAAAGTGGTCATCGATCGCGAATTGATCTTTCCGTTCGAAATTCGACATCCGCAAGGGCGGGAGGTACGAGGCGATCTCTTCTATGCCAAGCATGAGCCGTTCACGTCATCGAGAAATAAATGAAGCCACGCGAGATACCGTCTACCATTATCTCGCTCTTGGTGAGCCGGAAGTTGAAGTTATGCAGCAAGCGCAATTCGACAACTTCATAGTTAGAATTCAACGAATAAACGCCGAACTCTCCTTGCACGAACCACCACTTCCCCGCTCGTTCAGAAAATTTTCGCTCAAGTAAAAGCTTGTTCTGCGCGACCCACAATTCAATATCTGAATAAGGAAGCACGCGTTCGATCCGTAGTGCGGACCGATCATGGTCGAACACACTTACCTTCCGGATCGGCTCTTCGTCATAAACCCGCCGATCTGTAACCGGAACATCGTCTTCAAGAGCCGACAGCCTCCAGGCCTTTCCTCCCGAACGAAATAGAAGCGTTGCTGCGACTTTGGATTGCGTCGCACTTTCCTGCTGCTTCTCTGACAGCACCAGCGATAGTCCGGATCGCACGACCCGGTGAATCGTAAACTTAATATCTATAGCATCCGGCACCTGGAAATCCCGGATCAATGCCGCATTCATCCCATCGAAGATGTCTGGGCCTTGAATATAGTCCCGTTCCCCCTTGAATGACGCAACGAACTTAACGGGCGCCATGACGAGTCCGTGTGTAAATCCGGAGATTTGTGACGTGGTTGACCGCGAAGTTGCCCGAAATATCAGCACGATCGGGAACATCTTCAATGACGACACTGCCAATGCGGATTCGCGCATTGTCCCCGATGCGAAGTCCGTCCTTGATCGTGACAGATGGTCCAATCACAACATTACTACCCATTCTGACGCTTCCGCCGATCAGACAGTTGCCCGCAATAGAGCATCGGGGACCGATTTCAGATTGATGACCAATGCTGCTGAGAAGGCTCAGATGCGTATCGTCTCCAACCAGGGTGAAGATCGGATGCACCGCGCGTGAAATCACCGCGTTTGCGAGCACAACGACACGTTCTCCAAGCCTGACACCCCCAGCATGCGAGATAAAAATCTTACGCCCGTCGATAGAAAGGCTCTGAAGTCCGTCCGCTCCAATGCGCACACCTGGCCCTATAATGCTTCCGGGGCCCACTACCGAGTAGTCCGACACTGAAGCCTGGGCATCGATGGTCACATCGTCACCGATCCACGTCTTCCCCGACACACTCGCCGAGGGATGAATGCGACAACGACTGCCACGTCCAAATTCCATCTCGGGAACGAGCAGTCCCCGTTCAGCGAGCGAAAGAAATGCCTGCCAGTAGACAACCCGAGGGTGATCAACAAACGCAATGCCCCCGCCAGCAAGTCCGCCAATCAGATCAAAATCGCTACGCCTTGCCATTATAGCCGAAACGTTCGGATTCTGCATCGCGCTACGCAGGTTTTCGAGATCTTCGCAATACGCCAGGGCTGCAGGCGCAGTCGCTTGCGGATCGCCAAAATGAGTGAACGACCCGGGTTGAACCAATTCGTTCGATGCCACGATATCCTGAAGCTGAAACTCGTAGCTCATCCACGAAATTCCCGGATGAAGGAGCCGCCGCCGCGCGTGGAGACAGCCTCCGCGAGAGCGACCAATGCAGTCTTGGCGCCGGAACGTTCAGTCTCGATGAAGGGCGCGGCCAAAGCAGGCGTAATGTCCGCCAACCTAGAATAATTGCGCTTCATTGCATTGTAATTATCCATCACGTTGGAATTCAAAAGAACATGAATAGGATGGAAGTTGAACACCTGAATTCCGCGCGCCCGAGCAAGCGTCTCGGAAAATCCGGAAAACTCGGGTTCCCGCGAGACGTTTAGCGGCGACGACTCCATCACATAATCGTCTTCCCAGACGTAAGGAACACGCCACAGAGTTTGGCCGAAGCGCTCATACTTCACGACGTCGATCTGCAGTGCTCTCGGATGAAACAGCGACACGTCAAACGTCACCGGGGTCAGCGCCATTAAAAAGTCAAAAATATTTCCCGATTGCAACAAACCATGCGTCCGCACGCTCACAGCATCGGGGACCAATTCCATACAAGTTCTCAAAACCTGCTCGGGATCCTCGCCGTGCGACGATCCCGGCATGAAATTCGGATGAATACCCAGTTCGAACAAATCGGGACGGGCGCGCAGCCGCTCAACCGCCGGGCTCAGATGAGTGACAAACCACGTCGATTTGACGCCGCGCTCCGCCAATAAATTGGATGCAAGATCGATCGCGCAATCAGGCGCCCAATCGATATCGAATGTGATCGCAGCCTTCATTGCTGTTGCTGCTCAAGCATGCTGAAGGGGAGTACATAAAAATTCGGATACTGTGCCAGAATATCTTGCCGCGTCCGCCGCATCAGAGAACCGTCGTAAATCTTGACGAAGTACCGATAATGCAGGTCCCTTGCCGCCCAACGTTTCTTGAAAGAATAAACGCCCTCTTGCGTGGTCCAAGTCCCGCCCCAATTCCACCAACGAAAACCAGCCTTCGAAGCATCGCTCATCGCGCGAAAAATCGCTCCGCTTAGTGCTTGCGTGTCGCGAAACTCGGCACGGATCACGGGCGTGAAATATTCCACTGTCGTGTTGAAGTAAAACAACAACACCGCAGCGACGGGTTCACCGCCAATTCTCGCCACATAGACTTTGAAGCCCTCATTCGGCTTGAAATATTTGGGTATCAACGAGAAAAACCGCTTCGTCTTGGCGATGCCGCCGATCGTCTGCATGTTCTGCGCATGAATCTCATGGACGAAATCCAGCATTCCGTTCTCGATGCTGATCTCCGCACCGACCTTTCCAGCCTTTCGGACCATGTTGCGAGTTTTCTGATGGAACGAGGCCATCAATTGATCCTCGTGATCGCAATCAAAATTCAACGCCGTCATCTGACACATGCGCTCGTCAACAGAGTCGTAGTCTAAGTTCTCGCGATACCAGACATCCCTTTCCGATCCGTCGAAGGGAGAACTGATGATCGTGGAGGATACACATTTAGATTCACGTGCAATTTCGTAAAACCGCTCGACTAGCGGCTTCCACGAGTCGTGAGCATGAGATCCAATAATACCGCCATAGCTGCCGTAAAATGGCAGAGAATTGAGGACCGGGCCGGAGCCACCCACTTGCGAAACAAAAGCCGGCAGCGCGGCTCCAATTCGTCCTTCATCGTTCCTGGCATATAGATAGTGATCCGTCCCGCCGAGCAGATCTCGTAGAAGATCGCGATAGCCGCTTGACGCATACACAAGTGCATCGGGTTGGTTCGCTAGGAATGCGTCATAGGGAGCGTCACTCCCATCGCCTAACTCTGATATGCACTGCTTCATTTGCTCAACCGAAATGAGCAAGCACTCTCCAACTGTTGGATCATGCAGATCGCAAAAACACGAGCCAGCATCGTATCAGATTTTACACCGGCGGCTTCCAGTCACGAATATGATCTTTTAGCCGGGGACGCTGCCCTATTTTCTTCGCTGGGCTGCCGACATAGACGCTCCACGATTCCACGTCTTTGTTCACGAAGCTTCCACCACCGATCACAGCTCCTTCACCGATGGTTACATTTGGCATGATCGTACAATTGACACCAACATAGACATCACTTTCGATAACAAGTTTGCCAAACAGCGTGTTTGTGTGGCCGTCGGGCAGACCGTCGACCATACGATAACCATTGTAGTCGTATGTCGCGGTAAGAAGCTGAGACCCGCCGCCGATCGAAATGTAATCTCCCAAGATCGCCTCACCGCCGCCCCATATGTTCACGAACGGCTGGATATCGTTGTAGTTTCCGATTTTGATTCCGCGCCCCCCCCACATGAAAACGAAATCATGGATTCTCGCCATCTCTCCGATTTCGATAACGTCAGGCTTACATAGTTTCGCCAGGGGAAATAGTTTTGCAGATTCAGCACACTTCTTGAGCAATTTGCGGACACTATCACCCATGAACTCGTTCCCTGGGAAATCGCCCGGAATTTCTTGACGGCTAATCATGCGTTCCTCCCTTGATACATTTTCATGGCTGCTGAATTCACCGCCTTCATTTACCGAGTGCCCGACGTGCCCTCGGTAGCCATTCTGAGCTTCCTGTTCAGAAGAAAACCCAACTCTCCACGTTCCATTTCAGCCCTATAGTCGATCAGCATATTCTCAAACGAGTATTGAGGCTGCCACCCAAGGATTCGGTTAGCCTTGCTGATGTCATAGACGCAAGGATCGATCGAATTTTGCTTTTCGGGTTTGTAAACAATCTGCGGTGAGACATCTTTTCGCCCGAACACTTTAACAATGTTGTCCACTTGCTCCTGCAAGCTCAGGGCAACTCCAGAAGCAATATTGAAAGTACCCGAAACGCTTGCATTCTCATTCCTGATCGCGAGGATGATCGCCGCGACAACGTCCTTTACGTAGATTACATCGCGGCCACGCCCTGGATCTCCCCACACCTCAATAGGCTTCCCAGCCGCGGCATTTTCAATGAATACGCCAAGGCCGGTCTTGACCCCCTTGCCGTTCACCAAAAAGCTTTCGTGGTGGCCAAAACCATACACCGACGGAAGCCGAAATATTACACAGTTCATACCATGCTGTTGGTTGTAGTACTCGATGATGTCTGCAGCGGCACTCTCGGAAATACTGAACAGTGAAAATTTTCCAGTATACTTGATCGCACGCGGAGAATCTTCGGTGATCTTCTCGCCACGCTCCCACAGGCCCTGTACATTCCTGTGTGAAATCGTATGAAGCATTTTCGTGATATTATTTTTGCGACAGTACTTCAGAATGTTCGCGACCCCTAACGTATTGACGCTGACATATATCGCAGGGTCGGATTCGTCTGTCGGCATATTCGCCGGCTGAACGCAAGCCAGATTGATAAACGCAGATATACCATCTTTCGGTAATCTATCGAATTCCTCTTCCTTGGTTATATCGACGGCCGCAAATGAAATCCCGCTCTTGATAAGATACTCGGCCTCATCGGTCAGCCCCTTGTCGACAGCAAGAACTGGATATCCCGCTTCGTGCAGTTGCTTAACAAGATAGAACCCCACAAAACCGCATGCGCCCGTCACAATGATTGAAGGTACTGTCATGGGAGGAACGTCTGACACCATTGTTCGAAACTCAGCAGCGACCATATCAGCAACCGGCGGTTTTTCTCACCGTTAAGATGTTGGGTCACCAAGCCCTGAATGGTTTTCCGATCCATGAACTCATACATCCGGGCGCGATCATTGAAGACAGTCCGTCGCAGATAATCGATGCTTTCACCCTTGAACCAGCTCGCGTCCGGCGCCGAAAAACCCTGCTTCGCGCGCGACGTGACCTCCTCCGGAACGTAGCGGCGCATGGCATTGCGCAGCAACAGTTTGCCGTCCCTTGTATTCTGATAGTATTTCTCGGTTTTATCACCCGGCTCGTTTTCATTGATGCGGACGACCTCAGCGAGATTACCAAGCTTTTGACTGACTGGCACGCGCATCGCGAAGTCGACAAGATCATTATCGAGGAATGGCAAACGCGTTTCCAACCCGTGAGCCATACTGAGCTTGTCCTCCACAACGAGGAGCCCGTGCAGAAATGTCTTAGACTCAAAATAGAGCGAATGGTTCACATAGTCCTCCGGCCGGGCCAGATGATTACCATGTACTGTGAATACATCGCGGAAGATGTCGCGGGTCCAGACGTGTTTGACGTCGGACCAGATCGGTTTAAAAACTTGCTGAATGGCAGTATTGGGAATTAGTCGCTGCCAAAACGAATAATACTTATCAATGTAGTGCTCAAAGTCATCGTTGACGACAGCGCGATAGTAGCGCCAAGGATATCCCCCAAACAGTTCATCTCCGCCGGCTCCCGACAACACAACCTTTCCGAACTTCCCCGCCAGTTGCGCCGCGTAGAAATTCGGATAGCTCTGACCGACCCGCGGTTCTTCAAGGTGGCGCGTAAGCCGCGGCATGACACGCTCCATGTCGCCAGCTTTCAAGACCATTTCATAATGCTCGGTCTTGAAGAGATATGACATGTGCTCGGCTTTTTCGCGCTCGTCGTATCCGAGCTCCACACCGGACGCCGAGTTAAGATCAAAACCAGCCGTAAACGTCTTCATATATGGCAGCTGCCTGGCCGCCAGCGCCGTAATGGATCCAGAATCCAATCCGCCTGACAGATACGCTCCGATGTCTACGTCACTTACGAGTTGCCGATTGACGGCTTGCTGAAACAGGCGATCAAACTCTTCAACATACTCCTGCTGCCCTCTTGGACTTTCCGGCTCCTCGAAGCAAAAATCCCAATACCGCGACGTTGCCATCGTCCTATCGTCTGCATCGACCCTCATAATCGAGCCTGGCGGAAGAAGGCGAACACCCTCAAATAACGTGCGGTCTGTGAACAGATTTTGGAATGTGAAGTATTCGAGGAGCGCCTCCTTATCGAGGCTAACGCGATAAGATGGATGAGCCAGGATCGCCTTGACTTCCGACCCGAACAGCAGTGTGCCGTTCTGTTCCGTCCAATAAAGGGGCTTGATGCCGTAGCGATCGCGCCCCAGAATCAAAACCCGTTCGCGCTTATCCCAGAATGAAAATGCGAACATCCCATTGAGGCGCGGCAATGCGTCCACACCCCACTCGATGAGGGCATTCAGCAGAACTTCGGTGTCGCTTCTCGAGTGAAACTGATGACCAACAGCCTCGAGTTCGAGCCTCAATTCCTGAAAATTATAAATCTCACCATTGTAGCTGAGAACGAACCGCGTATCGGAGCTCAGCATCGGCTGATGCCCGCCTGAAGTCAGATCGATAATGGACAGGCGCCGGTGAGAAAATCCAAGCGGCCCATCCACAAAAAGACCCTCACCATCTGGGCCGCGATGGGCAAGTGCCGCTCCCATCCGCTGTAATAAAACCTGAGATGCAGGCTCACCTCGCAAATTCAGAACGCCCGCGATACCGCACATTGGTTCAGGATATCTCTAGTAAAGCATCGACCACATAGTTGTAGTCGTCTTCGCACATTCTGTTGTGCAACGGGATAGCCATCGTGTTTATGTCGCAATCGCGCGCGCCGGGAAAATCGTCAGCGTCATATCCAAAGCGCTCCCGATAAAATCCAAGCATGTGAACAGCATGCGTGCCAGGTCGAGTCGATACTCCCCTATCTTGGAGAAATTGCATGATTTCGTTCCGAACCAAAGGCGCGATATCGGGCTCGACATACGTCACATACGACTGCCAGGCATGCCTGCCGGATTTTGGTTCCTCCGGATGGCGCAGCCATTTGATGTGCGACAACTTCTTCCTGTACCAGGCCGCCCAGGTCGCGCGTTCGTCGATGAACCGGTCGAGCTTATTGAGCTGAACGATACCGACCGATCCTTGTAGATCGGTCATGCGGTAGTTGAACCCGAGCAGATTGAAGTCCGGCAAGATGTAAGGTTTCGCACCACGATGGCGCTGCTCCTCTGAGATCGAAGCGCCATGGTTGCGCAGCATAATGCATCGCTCGGCGATCCCCGCATCGTTGGTGGTGATCATTCCACCCTCGCCCGTAGTAATCGATTTACGGGGGTGGAATGAGAAAACGCCGACGTCACCAAGCGCGCCTGCACTTGTATTGCCGAGCGATCCTCCCGCCGCGCAGGCCGCGTCCTCGATAATTCGAATGTGGGCAGGAAGTAGCGCACGCAAGGCTGGGATATCGGCACATAGACCAAAAAGATGCACCGGAATGATTGCTTTAGTGCGCGACGTCACCCGCCGTACGGCGTCCTGAATGTCAATATTGTATGTGCGGGGGTCAACGTCGCAGAGAACGACGGTAGCGCCACAGTAGAGAACTGCGTTTGCAGTCGCTACCCAAGTGAACGCCGGAACTATCACCTCGTCCCCAGGACCGATACCAATCGCGGTCAGAGCCAGATGCAATCCCGTGGTCGCAGACGTACAGGCTAGCGAATGCTTGACATCGTGCCGCTCGCTGAATGCCCGCTCGAAGGCATTGACCTTCGGGCCATGCGTCAACCAACCGCTCTCGATGGATTCGCGCATCGCCAGCCATTCGTCCTCGCCGGTGACAGGCTGGGCGATCTGGATCGTTCGTTTTGGCTTTGGGTTCATTTAACAGCGTCTACTTCAGCCATCTATCTTCGCGCGGCGAGCCTCGACCTGATCCTTATGCGCCTTGCGCCATTCGATCAGCCGACTCAAGCCGTCATCCAGATCAATCGCAGCCTCAAAACCGATTTCGTCCTTCGCCCGCTTGGGCGAGCCGATGCGATTGCGGACCAGCGTCGCCTGACTGCGAGGCGCATAGTTGATGGGCTGATTAGATCCTGTCAAATTCAGAAGCTTTTCTGCCACCTCTTTAAGTGACGTGCGTTTGCCAGTTCCCACATTATAGAACCTGTCCATCGTGTCGGCGCTCATCGCGCAGAGATTGGATCGGGCACAATCCTCGACCGCGACAAAATCGAATGCTTCCGAACCATCACCGAGAATTGTCGGCCCCTCGTTACGATCGATCGCATCGAGCATTTTCATGATCACGGCAATATATGCGCCGCGATAGTCTTGCCGAGGACCATAGACGTTCATGTATCGTAGGCCAACATAGTTGAGCCCGTAGCGGAAGTGATAGGCTCGCGCCATTGCCTCACCGCAGATCTTCGTTGCGCCATAAAAATTCTTGTTGTTGAAAGGATGATCTTCCGTCATCGGCTCTTCTATCGCATCGCCGTACACGGAAGCAGAAGACGACCACACCAAGCGCTTAACGTCGTTTCTGACGCAGGCATCGAGCACATTAAACATTCCCCGGACGTTCACGTCGAATGCTGTGCGCGGATAGTCATGACATTGCAGTAGCCAAAGCGCCGCGAACTGAAAGACTCCGTCTGCGCCTTTAAGAGCTGCATCCAGAATATCCGTCTGCGTAATGTCGCCGCCTGCCTCGAAAATCTTCACGCGCGGATCGCGCAAGGCGCCTGCCAGATTCTCATGTGTGCCGCGAACGAAATTGTCGTAGATGACGATTTCTCCAACATCCTGCTGCACTAACTGGTCGATAGCGTGAGATCCAATCAATCCTGCGCCGCCAATAACTACGAACCGCTTTCCGCGAATATCCACAATTATCTCCGTTAATCGATGAGCGCGAGATGGGAGGAGGAAATCTCGCGATACCGGTCCCCGCTGCGCGGACAGACAAGGTCTGCCTTAAGCTTTTCGCCGACCCGGCTCATCCATCCAGTACGACGCGCGGGATTTCCCGTCATCAGCGCAAACGGCGGCACATTTTTCGTTATTACCGCCCCAGCTCCGATAAAGCAGTACTCGCCAAGCGAATGACCACAGACGATTGTCGCATTGGCACCTATGCTTGCGCCACGGCCGATCTGCGTTAGCCTGAATTCATCCTTGCGCGAAACGTTAGCCCGTGGATTGTTGACGTTCGTGAAAACGCAACTCGGTCCGCAGAAGACATCGTCGGCAAGCTCGACGCCCGCATAAAGCGAGACGTTATTCTGTATCTTACACCCGTTGCCGAGCCTGACGTTCGGGCCAATCATGACATTCTGCCCGATGGAGCAATTTTCACCAATCACAGTTCCCGGCAGGATGTGACAGAAATGCCAGATTTTTGTGCCGCGACCGACGATTGCACCGTTATCAATGTAGCTGGATTTATGTATCAGAACGTTGGGAAAGCGCGGATCTTCGCGTAACTCACTCATCCGGCGATCATCCTTTGCGCGAACGGGTGAAGTAAACCGCTTCCACTTTTCACCGGCGCGTTACGGAAGTTAGATACAATGTCGATCGAAGATCTAACTTCATCCAAACCAAACCCGCGGCCCGCGATGATTTCCTCATAACTACGGGTGTGAAGATCGGTGAAGCCTTCGGAGAACTCAACCTCGTCACCATCGACGGAAATGGACCGGAACGTAGTCTTCTTACCCTTGACGCTATCCGGCAAGTCGTTGCGGTCCACCGAAAGGAACCAATTGATCTCGGCTCGCTCGCACTCCAAATAGCCAGCCGCGCGCTCTGGTTCGCGTAGATGCGCTTCATTGCGCTTTACAGGACCGAACACGAAACTCAGCATGTCGAAGAAGTGAACGCCGATATTGGTCGCGACACCACCCGACTTAGCATCTTCACCTTTCCAGGACGCGTAGTACCAGCGCCCCCGCGAAGTGATATAGGTCAAGTTGACTTGGTGTCGATCATTGCTCTTTGCGAACTTTTCGCGCAACGCGATGATTGCTGGATGAAGCCGCAGTTGGAGAATGGTCGATATCCGCCGGCCAGTATCTCGTTCAATTTCCGCAAGCCCATCAATATTCCAAGGATTAAGTACCAACGGTTTTTCGCAGATAGCGTCAGCGCCCGAGCGAAGGGCGAAGCGGCAGTGTGCATCGTGTAGGTGGTTCGGTGAGCAGATTGAAACATAGTCGATCTGCTCATCCCGACGTCGAAGCTTGTCGACATGGCGGTCAAACCGTTCGAATTCTGTAAAAAAATGAGCATCTGGAAAGTGACTATCAATGATCCCCACCGAGTCATTGGGATCATACGCAACTTTCAGATCACCACCGATCGCCTGCATTGCCTTCATATGGCGCGGCGCGACATAGCCCGCAGCCCCGATCAGGGCAAATGTAGTCATCTGATCATTACCTTTGAAAGTTAGAGGGCATTTTTCCAAGCTACCGCAGCCCGGGTGACTCGACGTCACCAGACCATGGCATATCAATCGCGCGCAACAACCGCACGCTCGCGCAAGCCTAGGCCGGCGCGATCAAATCCGACTCTATCGAGAGACGAACCTTTCGTCCTAATAGATCAAGCAAAATAGCAACTCGATCGCGATCACCCAACCCGTCGAACAATCCCAAATTATCAGCGAAAACGCCCGCTATGACCCGAACTTTCTGCCCCAGCGAGTATTGCGGACCGCTATCCAGCTTGACGAACCCGCTTTCGTCCTCGCGTGCCTTCAGCACCTCAAGCACCTGAGGTGCAACTTGAGCCGGATCAGAGCCGCTCAAGACGAGACGCGAAACGCCGAATGTCGATTGTATCGAACGCCAACGCTGCACAGCCGTATCGATGCGCACGAACATATAACGCGGAAACAGCGGTGCAGGCACCTTCTCGATCTTTCGCGCGTGACTGCGGCGCTTGAGGTACCGAGGTAGATACGTCTCGTATCCTTGCTGCATCAAGTTGCGCGCGGCCTTCGCTTCCGCGTTCACCTGCGTTTGAACAACATACCATGCGTTGTCTACGAGATCAGTCATGACTTACTAGCCTCGACGCCGGAGACATTCAGTCCCAGCAATCTAGGCGCAAGCACTCGCTGAGCGCCAAACCTGGTCACAGCATCATCGAAAAATTGCCGCGCTCTGCGCAAATCGGTAATTACGACCGCATCGAAAGCTGTTGTCAGCTCGTCGTAAGAAGATACGATTTCTTTGCCGATAATCTCGGAGCCATCCGCGCCATCGTCCAGAACTGCAACGATCGAGACCCCACTATCGGCCGCGGAGAGGATCCCAATTTCTGCCAGATCCGATTTTCCGACTAAAACGATATTGTGGAAATTTCTCGCTTGCGCAATCCGGAAAACGTCGGCGCAATCTGATTTTGCCTGCCGAAAAAATGAAAATGACGAGGATAAATATTCAACCGTCAGACGCGACTTTTCAGTGAAGCCTTTCGGTGTCAGATAATACGCGTAACGGCGCGCCGGCGCCTCGCTGACTTTGATCAGGCCCTTCGTAACGCAACGCTTGAGATACGCATTGACGAGGCCGAGCGCGATGCCAAGTTCCGCCGCGATCCTCCGCTGCGAGGTCGCGCCGTCCTCAACTGAATTGAGCAATCCGAGAACAATCCTGTCGTCCTCGCCGCTCTGGCCGGGCAGCACACGCTCCATAAAACCTCCCAATTGGGGATTGGGTTAATCTGTTCACGGCATGAACGTCAAGCACATTGTTCACGCCTTGAACAAGGTATGGATCCAGAACCGTGAATCCGAAGTCGCATTCATCCGATTTGCAATCTTTAGTTGAGTAACAACGAGTCACGTGAATAACCAATTGGATTATTTATATTTTTATCCTGTTTAGGTATTCGGAAGGCACAATTTCCTTACAAGGAAGTCGAACAGCCCGTGGAACCCCTATTACTTGACCTCGTCGGAGCACCCCGCTTGGGTTTCCGCGATGGTATTACTCCGCCATATACACGGGTCTGATGTCCGGTGAGCAGCGCTCGACCGTGGAACTTCGCAGGTTATAGAAATGGATGAACTGGCCCCCTCGGTTAAAGGTTTTTACGACGCGGACACCGGCAGCATCCAATACATCGTCAGCGATCCAGCGACGTCCTTATGCGCCATCATCGATCCCGTTCTCGATTTCTCGGAGACTCGGAATCCACATTTATTTACGCGGTCCGCTGATGCGATCCTCGCGTACGTCGCAGCCAATAAACTCATAGTGCAGTGGGTTCTCGACACCCATCTCCACGCGGACCACTTCTCGGCATCGCAATACATCAAGAATGCGACCGGCGCGAAAACCGCGACAAGCACTTACGTGGTTGAGGCGCAAAAAATTTGGAGTGAGATTTATAACCTGCCAGACATTCCAACCGACGGGTCGCAATGGGACCACCTGTTTGCGGAAAATGAGAGCTTCAAGATTGGCGAAATAGGCGGAACGCTCATGTATTCGCCAGGCCACACGCCTGCATCAGTGACGTATTTGATCGGCGACGCCGCGTTTATCCACGATACGCTTTTTATGCCCGACCTAGGGACCGCACGCGCGGACTTTCCGGGCGGCAGTGCAAAGCAGCTTTGGCAGACCATCCAGAACATCATCGCGCTTCCCGATGAAACGCGCCTGTTCACAGGACATGACTACCCTCCGAATGGCCGTGAACCCTTATGGGAAAGCACCGTTGGCGCGCAAAAAGCAAACAATATCCATTTGCTCGCCGCGAAAACGGAGCAGGAATTCATTCAGCTCCGCGAAACGAGAGATCGCACGCTGGCCACACCACGGCTGATGTTCCGGGCGCTCCAGATCAACATCCGCGGCGGCAAGCTCCCCGCCCCTGAAAGCAATGGACGGCGGTACTTAAAAATACCACTGAGTCACTGTATTTTCCCAAGCTAAACATATAGCCGCACACCAATCCCTTTCCCATCTTCTCCTACGAATCGCACACCCGATCTCTCTAGGGCACTTCGAAGCTTTTCCGCGGTCCCCTCGCGACCTCCAAGCTCGCCCTTGAGCGCTTCCAATCGCTTAACCGTTGGAATCGAAACAGACGCCTCTCTCGCCAGATCTTCTTGAGACCATCCAAGCAGAGCTCTAGCCGCCTTGATTTGTCGGATCGATACTTTTGGTCTTGACATTTCATGCCATTTTGATACTTTTAGTATCATTAATTGTTCTGCAGGAGAGATCCAGAATGCCTCAAGAAAAGCAAGTCAGCCAGAATACTCGTCGAAATTTTATTGGCGGCTCGGATGCTCGGATAGTCATGGGCCAAGATGAGAAAGCACTCGTGCGGCTATGGAAAGAAAAGCGCGGCGAGATTCCCCACCCTGATCTTTCCGGCGAACTGATCGTGCAACTCGGATTGGCGACAGAGCATTTGAACCAGCGGTGGTACGAGCGCAACACTGGGCATCGGATCATAGATGTCCAGCGCAGAGTTATCCATAAGTCCATTCCGTGGATGGCCGCCACTCTTGACGGTCGGGTTAAGGAAACTGGGGCCGTTTTCGAAGCGAAGTTTATGCTGCCTTGGTCGTTTTCAGAAGAAGCTGCGATCGAAAAACATACGGCGCAACTCCAACACAATATGTTGGTCGTTGGCACAACAAAATCGGCCTTGTCGATCATCAATGGTGGCGGCAAATGGGTCGAACTCTCCGTTGAAGCCGATCCAATTTACCAGACTGTTATGATAGCCGCTGAGAAGGCCTTTTGGCGTGCTGTCAAGACTGGCGAGCATCCAACATTGTTCGGCTGTGAGCCACCAAAACCGAGGGTGAAGGCGATTCGCGTGGTCGATATGAACACATCCAACTCATGGGCAGAGTTTGCGGCTCTTTACGTCCAAACGCGCGACGCGCACCTCGATCATGAACGCGCTAAGGCTGAGCTCAAGGGCCTAATGTCAGAGGACGTCAAAGAAGCCATGGGCCACGGAATCCGTGCCAAACGATCGAAAGCAGGGGCAGTAAGCTTCGAGATCGTCGAGACGGAGAGCGCTCATGCATCGCTCTAGTGAAAGCATTGCCGCAATTGCAACCGCACTGGCAAAAGCCCAAACTGAACTCTCTAATCCCGAAAAATCGATGGTCGGCTTTATCAACCACCACTACCGTGACGATAATCCACAGACGTTCCGATATGCTCCGTTGTCAAGCGGGCTAGAAATTGTGCGCAAAACATTGGGGGGTCAGCAGATCGCAGTCGCCCAGACGACCGACATCGATCGAGCTAACGGGATGATTAATCTTAATACCCTTCTCATGCACACGTCAGGTGAATGGATTTCATCCGACTGGCCGGTCTGCCAGCTCTCTGATGCATCCGCACCTCGACGAATGGGGGCAGCCCTTACCTATGCCCGACGCTACGCTCTGTTCACCATGGTCGGAATCGCCGGTGAGGACGATCTCGATGCGCCCCACACCGAGAACATCGGCGTCACCCCGCCGGGCACCCATCTTGTGGTTCCGGCAGATGGCAGGAGTCCTCCACTGTATTCGAAACCAAAACCAACGAACGTCGAAATATCCGCACAGGCACGTGCGCGCGGCGCGCGACCACGCTCGGCAAAAATCCCATCAGCCCTGAACAAAGAAGTGCTTGATCTCGACGAATCGGCAACTATCCGGAACGAAATCCAATCAGTGATTAATTCCACAACAAACATTGAGGCCTTGCAGGCCAGCGCGGAGAACATTCTCAAGGTCAAAAATCGGTTGCGTCCCGAGCATGCTAAATCGATTGAAGCAACATTCAGCGAGAAATTAGCCTTTCTCCAAAACCTAGAGATTGCAGACGCTCATCAATCGAGCCCTTCGCCTCCTCCTCAGGGTGATCTAGCGGATCAACTCGAGACCACAGTCAGCAAGCCGATCATCGCGCCCAAGCGCAAACGACGACGTCCAGCTCAGCAAGATAATGTCAATGGTACCGCGCAGGACTGCTCATCCGAGCTGAAATTCAGCGCCGCCATCTTAGGTCAGTCGACCGACGCAAGATCCGAGCTGAAATTCAGCGCCGCCATCTTAGGTCAGTCGACCGACGCAATTGAGCTGCATAAAATCGACAAAAGCGCCCTTGCTCTCAGTGAGCCACGCCGAAGGCGTGACAAGCAGCATTTGCGGTTCGTAGCTGCCCAACCATGTTTAATCTGCGCACGTAGCCCCTCGGACGCCCATCATCTACGGTTTGCGCAGGCGCGCGCAATGGGACGCAAGGTCAGCGACGAATTCACAGTCCCGCTTTGCCGCGCACATCATCGAGAGATTCACCGTTTCGGCGACGAGTTCGCTTGGTGGCAAAAGGCGTCAATCGATCCAATCGAAATCTCGCAACGACTTTGGGCATCAACTCGAGATCTTAAATGCCAGCACTAATCCCCAGAAGTGAAACAGGCTCAATTTACAGAACAGCCATCGTGACATTGACCGGGCGCTCAGGGTCCCGAAATCATATGCCCAGCACGTTGATACCAAAGCGAATCCTGCACCAAGGGGGGAACCAGAATTGGGTTACTTTGCTGCGGCGACATCTGCAGCAACGATCTCCGGCAGATTTCGATCTGCGCTATAAGAATCGGCAACATTCCAATACAAGCGCCCCTTGATCCGATAAACACCAGTCCAATTGGCCGGCAAGAACATAACTTTGCGATCTATAAATGCAACGAACGTCATATCGCGCTTCAGATCAATCCCCGCTCGCTTCAGCGGATCAGTTTTTAAGCTTGGATCATTTGGCACGACTATCACATCGAGACCTTCTTTGAGACGATTGTAGGCACTTAACCAATCAAGCCGATGACCGCTCCCTCCAACGAGATGGAAGTCAAAAGTTGGATCGATTGCCTCCCATCTCCCATCCAGGAGGACATCAACACTTGCGTGACTATTGATCACCTCATTTGGCAGTTGCTCGACCGTGGCATAAAATAAGACGGCCCTGTTTCTGATGCCGAACGCGCTTAACATCGTTCTGAAAATAAGAGCCACGCCCTGGCAACTATAGCTGGTTGATTTTTTAACGACCGCATCAGAGTAAACGCCGTAGAGATCGTCCTCCAAATTTCCAGGCGAGGAACCTATAGTGATTTCTCTATTAGCGATCTCTTCAATTGCTCGAACAAGATCGCGTCCTCTTAACTCTCCAAGATGCTTGAATCGAGACAACATGTCAGCTTTGATTTTCCGCAACTCTGAGCGCTGTCGGTCAATCGGCTTCAGCAGATGAAATTCCACCACGGCTTTATTCAACGCCGATCGCCCTATCTCCGTGGAAATGAATACTATGCACATCAAACATAGGCCGATGCACAACGATCCAACAATGAAAAGCCGCCTACGTATCATCGGCCACCCAAAAGTTAAATCACAGATCTCGCAGTAGAACTCCGGCTGGGGCCATATCGCTGCGCACGTCTTGAATACGAGGGCTGCTACGATGCCCATGCTATCCATGACGTGCGCGACGAATTTCCTCCTGCCCGGCAACACCCCATTCAAAATTTCCCACAGCAATACTTTTCAATTGTGTGAAATTTACGGACGGCCATCAGCAGCGCGCCCGAGACGAATTCGGCCGTCGCATCTCTCCAGCCGATCACGCAGCGCAAGAGGAACTCGATCACAGCCGACACGTAGAGCCATCAGCATGGAGGCAGCCGAGGGGTACCAGCCAGCCCATGCCATCTCACTGGCCGATTGACCTGGTGCTTCGCAACGAGCGAAGTCCTACTTCCCTTGCAAGAAAAGCCGCGACTTTCCTGGGGAGCATCGACGGAGACAGGGTTGAGAATGGGCAGCCGCCGATTGTTTTTACGAAGAACATAACATACTGATCTAGCTTCAAAAGACGCTGCCAACTTTGTGAGAAGACAACCGCTCTGATGTCCCGCGCGTGAAACCGATTCTGCTTTATCTCGCCAATGAAGACTGGGCCTTCATTTCGCATCGCCTGCCGATGGCACGGGCCGCGCGTGAGGCCGGCTTCGACGTGCATGTTGCCACCAACGTCAATACGGCGGCCGACAAAATTCGCGCCGAAGGTTTTACGCTGCATCCGATTCCGTTTCGCAGGGGCCGCCTTTCACCTACGGCCGCGCTGACAACCATGCTCGCGCTACGGCGGCTGGAACGCACGATCAAGCCAGCACTGATCCATCATTCCGGGTTGCAATGCTGCGTATTGGGCTCAGTCGCCGCGCTCGGCACCGCGACGCCGCAGGTCAATGCGCTTACCGGCATGGGTTTCCTGTTCACTTCGTCATCGGCCGTCGCGCGGGTTCTCAAACCTATCGTCGCTGCGGCTCTTGGAATTCTGTTCGGACGCGAGCACAGCGTCGCACTGGTGCAGAATCCGGATGATCTCGGCGCACTCCGCGCGATGGGCATCTCCAGCGACCGGATCGCACTGATCCCCGGTTCCGGTGTCGATACCGATGCCTTGCAGAGCCTGCCCGAACCGGATGGCGCAATCACGGTCGGCTTCGCCGGGCGGCTTCTCGCGGACAAGGGTATTCATGCGCTGGTCGCGGCCCATCGCCTGCTGCTGCAGCGCGGACTGGATGTCCGGCTGCTGATCGCGGGCGAGCCAGACCCCGCTAATCCGGCCTCGGTATCGCTGGCGCAGGCTCAGGCCTGGGGTCAGGAGCCCGGCATCACCTGGCTCGGCCATGTCGATGACATCGTATCGTTGTGGCGGCGCTCGCATATCGCGGCATTGCCCTCGCACCGCGAAGGCCTGCCGAAAAGCCTGCTGGAAGCCGCGGCATGTGGTCGGACGATGGTCGCGACCGACGCGCCGGGATGCCGCGAAATCTGCATCCATGACCGTACCGGCCTGCTGGTGCCGATCGAAGACCCGCAAGCCCTCGCGGAGGCCATCGCTACCCTTGCCGCCTCCCCCGAGCTGCGTGGCCGTTATGGCCATGCCGCGCGTCAACTGGTGGTCGACAAAATGTCGGATAAAGCGGTTGGCGCAGCGACGGTTGCGCTCTATCGATCGGTCATGGGCAAATCCGCCCGCACCGATCACGAGTAACGCCATATGTCAGACGGATTCAATCTCATGCTGGGCGGGCTTGTCGCGCTCGTCGCTGCGCTGGGTACAGCGCTGCTGACATGGGCGATCCATCCCCTGCTCGTGCGCTATGCGCTGGCCCGTCCCAATGCGCGCTCGTCGCACAAGGTTCCGACGCCGCAAGGCGCCGGCATCGCCGTCGTCGCGGTAACGCTTGCGGTCGCGGCCTTCGCGATCCTCACGACAAACAATGCCGAGACGCATCTGGTTTTCATGACGTTCGGAGCGACGATCCTGCTCGCGATCGTCGGCGCGGTCGATGATCTGCGCACCATTGCCGTTCTGCCACGCCTGCTGCTGCAAGCCGCCGCCGTTATCATCGTCGTCGCCGCCCTGCCCGACAGCGTCCGCGCCATGCCGCAACTGCCACTGCTGGCGGAGCGCGCAATGGTGTTCGTGGCCGGCCTCTGGCTGGTCAATCTTGTGAATTTCATGGACGGTATCGACTGGATCATGGTCGCGGAAGTAGTTCCGATTGCCGCTGCTCTCGTCCTGCTGTGTGTCGCCGGTGAAGTCTCACCGCGCGTCGGCATTGTCGCCGCGGCGCTTGGCGGTGCCATGATCGGCTTCGCACCATTCAACAAGCCAGTGGCGAAGGTCTTCCTCGGCGATGTCGGCAGCCTGCCGATCGGCCTGCTGCTCGGCTGGTGCCTGCTGGCGCTTGCCTGGCACGGACATCTGGCGGCCGCCCTGCTGCTTCCGCTGTATTTCCTGACTGACGCGACGGCAACGCTGCTGCGGCGCATGTGGCGCCGCGAACCGTTCTGGGACGCACACCGCTCTCACTTTTATCAGCGTGCCACCGACAACGGTTTTACGGTGCAGCGCATCGTCGGCGAGATCTTTGTGCTGAACGTTTTGCTGGCCGCTCTGGCAGGGCTTTCGGTGACGATCAATGCGGCAAGCATGGATGTTGCCGCGCTCGTTGCCGGTCTCTGCGCAACGTCGCTGCTTCTCTACCGCTTTTCGCGGCCGAAATCGTAGCTATTCGGCGGTTGCCTTGAATTCCGGCACCGCGTCCTTGAGAAGGCTGACGATCACCGCTCGCTGCTCGCTGCCGACCGATTTTTCGAGCGTCTGAAGCCAACCGCGCAGCGTCTCGAGTGGCGGCTCGTTCGGCCGCGCGGCGACAATGCCGTCGATGCCGATGTCCGCGGTCGGCTCCTCGCTCGCGAACAGAATCTCGTTCAACCGTTCGCCGGGCCGCACACCCGTAAATACGATTTCGATGTCGTAGCCGACCTGCAACCCCGAGAGCCGGATCATCCGCTCAGCGAGATCGACGATTTTCACCGGTTGGCCCATGTTGAGCACGTACACCGACACATCGGGCCGCTGTGGCTGCAGCGCATGGGTCGCTGCGGTCACAACCAGGTCGCAAGCTTCACGAATGGTCATGAAGTAACGCACCATGTCCGGATGCGTCACCGTCACCGGCCCTCCGGCCTCGATCTGCGCCTTGAATTTCGGCACCACCGACCCGTTCGACGCCAGCACGTTGCCGAAACGGACGGAGATCAGACGCATCGGCGTCTTTCCATTCGCGGCCTTCGCCAGATCGCGATCGAGTGCCTGGCAATACATTTCGGCAAAGCGCTTGGTCAGTCCCAGCATCGACACCGGCTCGATCGCCTTGTCGGTGGAAATCATCACCATGGCTTCCGCGCCGGAGGCGACCGCGGCGTCTGCAACGTTGATCGACCCGAAGATGTTGGTCTTGATCCCCTCGCCCCAATCGCGCTCGAGGATCGGAACATGTTTGAGCGCGGCAGCATGAAATACGATGTCCGGCTTGAACTCGGCCATCAACGCCATAATGCGCTGGCGATCGCGAATGTCCGCGATACGTCCCTCGATCACAACGCCGGACGACTGTGCGGATAGCTCTTCCATCACCATGAACAGCGCAGGTTCGGCATTCTCGATGACCAGAAGACGCGAGGCGCCGAACGTCACAACGCGATCGCAGATTTCCGAGCCAATCGAACCGCCGCCACCGGTCACAACGATCGACTTGCCCTTCACCAGAGCCTCAAGCCGCCGATAGTCGATCTTGACGCTGGGGCGCAGCAGCAAATCCTCGACGGCGACCGGCGCCAGCCGCGGCGCCTCTCCGCTGCCTTCGAGCGACGGCAACCTGCTGACCGAAAGGCCGAGCTTGCGCACCCGCGTCAGAATGGATTCGGGATGTGCATCGGGCTCGAATGCCGATGGCAGCATTACCACGCGCCCCATCGGCTTGTCGCGCCGGGAAAAATCAGCGACCACATCCGCGAGATCGTCGAGGTTACCAAGAACCGGAACGCCACGGATCGCCTGCCCGCGATCAGCGGTGGACGGCGACAGAATGCCCGCAGGCCAGATGCGCTTCACGGCGCCGTTCTCGATCGCCCGCAGCAACACCTCGGCATCGGCGGCGCGGCCGATCAGCAGCGCCGGCGCGGCATCGATCACCCGGGCCTGATTGCGCGTCCGGGTGTAGCGGAAATAGCGATACGCCAGCCGGGCTCCGCTGAGGGCGAAGATTTCGATGAACCAGTAGAGAATGATGGTGGTCTTGCCGAGGAAGAACGTCCCGTAGACGTTCGGGGCGAGGAAGATGTAGTCGAGAATCAGCAACGCAACTGCGAGCACGGTCGCGGAGCGAACGATGTTCATCAAATCGGGAAATGAAATAAAGCGCCATTTCGTTGTCGTCAGGCGAAACGCAAAACACACAAAGAAGCTGAGGACGGCGAAGTACGGCAACACTTTCAAAAGCAGCGGTAGCCGGGTATCGAGATCGGTCCCTTCAAACCGCAGAAAGAAACTTAAAAGGACCGCCGCGATGGTCGCGAGTACATCGTGCGCCGCAATTAGCCAGTTACGCCACGTGAAGTGGAGAAGTTGTCTCATAAAGTGCCGTTGTTCTTTTGCTTGGCGACCATACCTGCCGCGATTCCGACGCCCAGAACATACATCCAGCCTTCATGAAAATCGAACAGATGCGAGTTGAAAAGCGAGCTGATCAGGTTCTGAACCACCACCAGCAATCCCAGCCACGGCACAAGTCCAGGCCCCAGGAACTGCGCACCGTGAACGATCCACATTGCATACAGGATCAAGACGCCGATCAGACCCCACTGAACCGCGACATTGAGCGTCTGGTTATGCGGGTTGTCGACCACCTCGGCCGCAAGACCGGTTTGCCCGATCGCATCCCGGACGAACAGCGTTTTGGTCGAACCGGTGCCATGACCCGCGATCGGCGCCTCTTTCACAAACTTGATGGATTTGGTCCAGAACTCCAACCGCTGACCAGCCGACGTGATCTGATTGGCAGTGTCCCGATATTCATCAACCTCGGTGAAGATCGTGCCGACCTTGGTTCTCAGATTGGGCGAGGCGCTCCACGCCACCCCGACGGCAATGGCACCGGCAATCCCAAGCAAGATAATCTCGCGCAACTTGAGATGGAGTAGTGCGAACGTCAGCAACATGACCGGAAAATACACAAAGGCTGTTCGTGCGACGTTGATGAACATCATGTTGGCAACGAACGCCAGCGCCACCGCTGCGAGCAGCGCTGCCCGCTGATAAGAGCGCCTGCGCACCTGATCGAGCACCGGCCATGCCAATGCAACAGCGCACAACGCAAACTCCTGGCTCTGATCGATGTAATTTTTGACTGGAACGCCGTAGACACCTTTTTTAATGGAGAGCGACGGTGCGTAAGCCACCACCCACGACATGATCATCAATAGAAAGCACGACACCAGGAACGTGAAAAAGACCCACATGCCGCGCTGCGATCGCTCGAAATGATAGACCAGAAACGGAATCGCAAGCAGCTTGGCCAGCGGACTGATGCCCTGCAGCCGCGCCGACCACGGAATATCTGTCGCCCACAACGTCCCCAGCACCGCGAGTGCAAAGAAGACGATCGGCAGAAGATTGACCGGACGCCTAAGCGACCGCACAAATTCACGCACGTTCCCCGAGGGGATCAAGACCACAAAGAAAATGACGAAGAAGATCGCCACCAGCGACGTCGACCACGGCAACGCTGCAGCGGTCAGGATCGCCATCACATCGGCGGTGCGGGCCCACGCCGCGGGATCGCGCCACGACGGACGCACGACACCGGCTATCGGGTTCGTCGTCTCCCCGCTCATGCCATGTTCTCGCGCGCGCGTTTAACCAGCGACGTCGTGCTGTGACCGGGCATGATCTCTACCAGAACAATCTCACCGCCGTTTGCGGTGACGATCTCGTGTCCGACCACCTGCTCGCGGGTGTAATCGCCCCCCTTGACCAGTACGCTGGGCTTGATCCGTTCGATCAGCTTGAGCGGCGTATCCTCGGCGAAAATCACCACGAGGTCGACCGCCTCGAGTGCCGCCAGCACCTCGGCCCGCGCCCGCTCGTCCTGTACTGGACGATCGGGGCCTTTGAGACGCTTCACAGAGGCATCACTGTTCAGCCCGACGATCAACCGATCACAGGTGGCGCGTGCCTGCGTCAGCACGCGGACGTGCCCTGGATGGAGAATATCGAAACAGCCGTTCGTGAATCCGACGCGCAACCCCTGCTGACGCCATTCGGCAAGATGAGCGTCGAGATCGTCGGAACTTACCGCGATCTTTTCCTCCGCCGCCAACGAGGCCTGCGGTAAAATCTTCTTGCGCAATTCCGCCAACGTGACCGTCGCGGTGCCGCGCTTGCCCACCGCAACCGCGGCCGCTGCCGACGCCATCCGCAACGCGTCTTCCTGATCGGCACCGCCTGCCAGCGTCACCGCCAGTGCGGCAACTACCGTATCGCCCGCGCCGGATACATCGCGCACCTTCGCGGGATAGGCAGGGACATGAACCACATCGCGGTTGCGCGCCACTAGCGTCATACCGTGCTCGCTCTGAGTGACCAGCATCGCCTCACAGTCAGCCAGCAACATCGCTTCTTGAGCCGCCGCGGCGATTTCCGCCTGCGTGGTGGCGCGGCTGCGGGTGGCTTCCGCGAACTCCTTGCGGTTCGGCGTCAGAATCGTCGCACCGCGATAGATCGCGAAGTTCGCACTTTTCGGATCGACAATCACGCGCTTGCCGAGCTTGCGTGCTGCATCGATCACATTCCGGATTACCCGTGCGGTCAGAACACCCTTCGCATAATCTGACAGCAAGACAACGTCGGCGCGCGGCAGCGCGGCCACGATCGCATCGATTAGTTGCTGCTCGATCGCGGCCGATGCCGGCATCGCCTGCTCCCAGTCGGCCCGCAGCATGTGTGTGGAGAAATGCTCGGAAACAAAGCGCACCTTGCGCGTGGTCGGCCGCGATGCATCCGTCACCAGGATGGGTTCGATCAGCCGCTCCTTGGCAAGTTCGGCCCTGAGCATTCGTCCGGCATCGTCATTGCCGATCAGCCCGACGAAAATACACCCTGCACCGAGAGCAGCGATATTGCGCGCGACATTCCCCGCCCCGCCGACGTTCAATTCGCTGCGCTGCGCGGCGATTACCGGCGCCGGCGCTTCGGGCGAAATGCGCGACACTTCGCCATAGACGAATTCATCCAGCATCAGATCGCCGACACACAGCACGATCTGGCGGGCCATCGCTTGCGAGAGCGCATCAAAATCGAACATCAGCGAAATCCATTGCCCTCAACGATAGCGATCCGGCTGGTCGAGAAAGTCTTTCACGTAAACGCCGACCGCGTCTTCCAATGCGGTGAAGCCGCCATTATAGCCCGCGCCGCGCAACCGCTCACCCTCCGCTTGGGTGAAATACTGATAGCTGTCACGAATCTGGACCGGCATGTCGATGTACTCGATATTCGGCCGTGTGCCGAGGGCAGCATACGCCGCGTGCATCAGATCGCGAAAACTGCGCGCCACGCCGGTCCCGACATTGAAAATCCCATTCACCGACGGCGTCGCCAGTAACCACATGATGACGCGGACGACGTCATCAATGTAGATGAAATCGCGGCGCTGATCGCCGTCGGCAATGCCGTCGCGGTGCGATTTGAAAAGCTGGATCGGATTGCCGGCACGGATGTCGTCGAAGCGGCGGGTCAGCACGCTCATCATCGCACCCTTGTGGTATTCATTGGGGCCGAACACGTTGAAAAATTTCAGGCCAGCCCAGTGCGGCGGCATCGCTTGTCGCTTCGCCACCCGCGCCGCCACCGCCATATCGAACAGATGCTTGCTCCAGCCGTAGAGATTCATCGGCCTGAGCTGCTTCAGCGCGGCAAGCGAAGGATCGTCGCCAAAACCTTGATGGCCGTCGCCATAGGTCGCCGCCGACGACGCATAAATGAATGGCACCCCATTGACAGTGCACCAGTCGAGCAACCGCATCGAAAGGCGGAAATTGGTTTCAACCACCAGATCGCCGTCGGTGGCGGTGGTCTCCGAAATCGCGCCGAGGTGGACGATGCCGTCGAGCTTGCGGCCCTTTAGCCATTCCATCAGTTCAGCGGGCGGAACCACGTCGGACAGCTGCCGCTTGGCGAGATTTCGCCATTTACCGTCGTGACCGAGGAAATCGCACACGGCCACGTCCGCATGGCCGGCATCGTTCAGCGCAGCCACGACGTTGGATCCGATAAACCCGGCGCCACCCGTCACCAGCAGCATGAATGTTTCCCGCCCAATTGAACCGGGGTTACGTTTGCCCGAGTGAGGTCCGTCAGGCAACGTCCACCGCAGGATTTGGTGAAGGCCGAAGCGACCTTTTTTGCAATTTTTGGTTGGCTTTACCCC
Organism: Afipia sp. Root123D2; assembly: GCF_001425835.1. Classification (GTDB taxonomy): domain Bacteria; phylum Pseudomonadota; class Alphaproteobacteria; order Rhizobiales; family Xanthobacteraceae; genus Afipia. The sequence goes on along the minus strand of NZ_LMDP01000001.1, from coordinate 540,692 downwards.
GGTCCACGGAGCAGATACCGACAAGATCAGGATTTCCGGGAAACAGCGTCGCTCGAAAGTATGAATTCCTATTCATTTGAAAAGCTGGGCATCCGGCCCGATCCGGACGATACGCGGCCGATTCTGATCGTCCCGTACATGTGGATCGGCGACTTCGTCCGGGGCCACACAGTGGTGCGCCTTCTCAAGTATCGCTGGCCAAACCGACCGGTCGACCTGCTGACCACCAGCCTGTGCGCGCCGCTTGTGGACTATATGCCCGGCGTCCGGACCGGGATCGTCTGGGACCTGCCCCGCTCTCGTCTGGCCTTGGCCCAGCAGCGGGCTCTCGCAGCGAAATTCCGCGCGGGAGGTTATGGCACCGTGCTGGTGATGCCCCGAACGTGGAAGTCGGCGCTCGCTCCGGCGCTCGCCGGTATTCCCGAGCGGGTCGGCTTCGTCGGCGAAGCCCGGTTTGGCCTGATCAACGAATGGCGCTGGGGCGAGCGGGCGCTGCCGCGCTTCATCGACAAGAACGCCGCGCTGGCCATGCCTCCGGACGCACCGCTCCCCAGGGAATGGCCTGTCCCGGCCCTCTCGGTTCCGGGGGAGGAAGCCCGGGCATGGCGTCAGGCCAACGGCCTCGGCAACGGCCCGGCCGTGGCGCTGGCTCCCGGCTCGGTCGGCGCCTCCAAACGCTGGACCGATTATGCCGGAGCAGCACGGCAGTTCGCCGCCAAGGGCCTCGACGTATGGGTGGTCGGCGGCCCCGGCGAAAAGGCCCTGGCGGAGGAAATCGTCCGCGCCGGCGGCAGCCGAGTTCGCGATCTCACCGGCAACGATTTGCGCAATGGTGTTCTCGCCATGGCGGCAGCGAGCGTCGCGATCGCCAACGATTCGGGGCTGATGCATATCGCCGCCGCCATCGGCACCCCGACCATGGGAATTTTCGGGCCGACCGACCCCTGGCTGTGGGCACCGCTCAACCCGACCACGACCGTGGTGCAACGCAAAGAAAAGCTGTCGTGCCAGCCGTGCCAGCGCACGATCTGCACCATGAACGATCATCGCTGCATGACGAACATCACCGCTGCGGACGTCGTGGAGATCGCCCGCGGCATTCTCGCAGGTACCGCACCGACGGCGGCCCACTGATGCCCACGCTTGCGCCCGGGCGGAGCGAACATTACCACTGATGGACCCTGCAACCTCGACGGTGCCCCGTGAGCCACGACGAAATCGGCAACCACTTTGAAAAATCGCTCGCGGCCATCACGGCGGCGGCGAGCGACGCCACGTTGCTGGCTGTGACCCGCACCATCGCAGACGTCATCGCCAACGCAATCAGCAATGGCGGCAAGTTCCTGATCGCCGGCAATGGCGGCAGCGCGGCAGATGCCCAGCATATCGCCGCAGAAATCATCGGACGTTACAAGCACGACCGGCCGGGCTATGCGGCGATCGCCTTGACCACCGACACGTCGGCCCTCACCGCCATCGCCAATGACTACGGTTTCGAACAGGTCTTTTCACGACAGGTGCAAGGGCTTGGCCGCCGCGGCGACGTATTCCTTGGCATCTCCACATCTGGCCGCTCGCCCAATATTCTCACCGCGCTGAAAATTGCGCGCGAACAGGGTCTCGTGACCATCGGCTTCACCGGCACCAACGGTGAATCGATGCGTGCGCTCTGCGATCATTTGCTGGTCGCGCCGAGCGACGAGGCCGCCGTGATCCAGCAGGTTCACATGGTCGCCGCCCACGCGATCTGCGGCGCGGTCGAGCACACACTGATGACCAAGGGTCAGAAGGCATGAAAGACGGCAACGCTGCGCCGATTCGCAAGCCTGCGGCCTTCCTCGATCGCGACGGCGTCGTCAACTACGACGACGGTTACATGGGCACGCGCGAGCGCATCCGCTGGATGCCTAATGCGGCGGCCGCGATCCGCCGGCTCAACGAAGCCGGTTATTTCGTATTCCTGATTTCCAATCAGTCCGGCATTGCGCGCGGCTATTTCACCGACGACGACGTGCAAGTGCTGCATCGCTGGATGACCGGCGAACTCGCAGCACAAGGCGCGCGGATCGACGACATCCGCTATTGCCCGCATCATCCCGAAGGAACGGTGGATGCCTATTGTCAGGACAGTGACTGGCGCAAGCCGAAGCCGGGCATGATCCTCGACTTGATGAAGCACTGGCCGATCAACCAGAGCGGCAGCTTTGTGATCGGCGATCGCCAAACCGACCTGGAAGCCGCCGCCGCCGCGGGTATTGGAGGCTATCTGTTCTCCGGCGGCGATCTCGATGCTTTCGTCGCGGGATGTCTGCAACTCTAAGGCATTATCACGAGCGTCCCGGCACGCTCAAATCATCTCACCGATCATCCGTGACAGATTGTCGAGGTCGAACGGCTTGGTGATCATTCGCATCCCCGGCTTCAGGAAACCCTTGGCGCTTGCAGCATCTGCTGCATAACCGGTCGTGAACAGGATACTCAGATCGGGCCGCACTTCTCGCGCGAAATCCGCAAGCTGCCGTCCATTCATGCCCGGCAAGCCAATATCGGTGACCAGCAGATCGACGCGTTGTGCCCGGTCGCGCAGGATTTGCAGGGCGGAGGGTCCGTCGGTCGCTTCAATGGTGCGGTAACCCTGATCGCTCAGCATCTCAAGGATGACGCCGCGCACGACCGGTTCGTCCTCCACCACCAGAACGACCTCACCCGCCGCATTGCGGCTGTCGGCATCTTGCGGCGTGTCCGGTTCAACACCGCCGACCTCACCGTGAAGGCGCGGCAGATAAAGTCGGACCGATGTGCCCTCCCCCCATTTGCTGTCGATCATAACGTGGCCGTTCGACTGCCGAGCGAACCCGTAAATCATCGACAGGCCGAGACCTGTCCCCTGGCCGATCGGCTTGGTCGTGAAAAACGGATCGAACGCGCGCGCGGCAACTTCCGAACTCATACCGGTTCCGGTGTCGGAAACATTGATGCAGATATAGTCGCCTTCGGGCAGCGGCGGATTAGCGGCCGGTACGTCATCGAGCCACGCGTTGGAGAGCGCGATTGTCAACTTGCCGCCATTCGGCATCGCGTCCCGCGCGTTGATGGTGAGATTCAACAGCGCGTTCTCCAACTGGTTGGGATCGCACAAGATCGGCCAGAGATTTTCGGCAGCGACAACTTCAAGGTCGATGCCTTCACCAATGGTTCGGCGCAGCAGATCTTCGAGCGACGCCATGAGCTGACTCGCATCGACGGATTTCGGCACCAGCGGCTGGCGGCGCGCGAAAGCGAGCAGACGATGCGTGAGAGCCGCGGCACGATTGGCTGACGCCATCGCTGCTTCGATATAGCGGCTGATCCCGTTGGTGCGCCCTTGCGCAAAGCGGGTCTGCATTAGATCGAGCGAACCGACGATGCCAGTGAGAAGATTGTTGAAGTCATGGGCGATGCCGCCAGTCAGTTGTCCCACCGCCTCCATCTTCTGTGACTGGCGCAAGGCTTCCTCAGCGGCCTTGAGCCGCTCCTCGGCCACTTTCTCCGCGGTCACGTCACGGCCGACAGCGTAGATGAATCCGTCATCCGGCACGGCGGTCCATGACAGCCAGCGATACGATCCATCCTTGTGCTGGGCCCGGCTTTCGAACCGCACCGTGGTCCGCCCCCGCGCCAGATGCGCGAGTTCGATCCTGGTTCTCGGGACATCGTTAGGGTGCTGAAGCCAGTCCGCGGTCCGGTTCAACAAATCGGCCTCGCTCCAGCCGAGGGTTCTCGTCCACGCCGGGTTCACCGCGTGGACAATTCCGTCAGTGCTGGCGACGACCAAAAGATCTTGCGAGACGTTCCAGATACGATCCCGCTCGCGGGTTTTCTCAAGCACGCGCTCGGCGAGCGTCTCGTTGAGGCGAGCCAGTTCGGCGGAAATCAGCTTGTGATCGTGAACGTCGGTATTGGTCCCCATCCACCGCACGATGTTGCCGTACTCGTCACGCGCGGGCACCGCGCGAGACAGGAACCATCGGAACGCGCCGTCCGCCCTGCGCAGACGAAACTCGATCTCATAAGGATTGCCGGTCGAAACAGCATGGGACCATGCCGCCACCGCAGCGGATATGTTGTCGGGGTGGACAACCTTGCTCCACCCGTCGCCATCCAGCTCTCCGAAGGCCGCGCCGGCGTATTCGTAGACACGCCGGTTGAACCAGTTCAGCGAGCCGGCCGGTGTCGCCGTCCACACGTGATGCGGCACGGCTTCAGCCAGCGTGCGGAACGCCTCTTCGCTCTGGCGAAGCGCCCGCTCCGCCATCACCTGCTCGGTGACATCGCTGTGAGCTCCAACCAGCCGGATCGCCGCGCCGTTGACGTCCCGTTCGATCACGGATTTCACCGAAATCCAGCGCACCTGTCCGTCGCTCGGCCGGATGATACGGTATTGCGCGTTGTAGTCTCGCACGTCGCCTGCAACAGCGTCGCGGAATTGTTTGTCGGTGGTTTCGCGATCCTCAGGATGAATCCGCCGTACCCAGTCCTCATGGGTTTCCGTGACGGCATCCGGCGGCAGCCCGTGGATCAGCAGATATTCCGGCGAACGGCGATTCCGGAATCCGGTGCGTAGATCGACTTCGAGTCCGCCGATCCGGCCGATCTGCTGGACACGTGCGAGTTCAGCCTCGCGTTCCCGCAGAGCTGCGGCGGCCATATGATCCTCTGTGACATCGCGGCACACAACAAGCACGCCGCCGACCCGATCGCCTTCATCGATCGGGCTGTAACCATAGGTCCAGTAGACTTGTTCGAGGCGACCATGACGGGTCACTGGCACAAGCTGATCCTCGTGCCATGTCGCGCCGCCGCCGCTCATGACCTGCTCGATCTGCGGCCCGATGATGTCCCAGATTTCAGCCCAGCATTCGCGCCCGCGCTGGCCGAGTGCGCTAGGATGACGTTCGGGACCCATCGTCTGGCGATAGGCGTCGTTGTAAAACTGGATCAGATCCGGTCCCCACCAGATGAACATCGGATGATTGGAGTTCAGCACGATGCGGACCGCGGTCCGCAGACTTTGCGGCCACTTATCCGGCGGACCGAGCGAACTGGCCGACCAATCGAACGCGCGTGTCAGAGCGCCCATCTCTCCGCCGCCGGAGAGGAAGTCCGGTAAAGTGGCCTTGTGTGTGTGCAGCATCAGGGCGATCTAGGGTCGAATTGGATCGACACAACAGGATAGGGCGCAGGATTGGCTCGAATTCAAACATCCGAAAGCCAGCTTGGTTCATTATACGCTGCTTTGTCGGGTTCTTTGGTTAAATTGAACGGTAGACCTCGGCAATTTTACGAGCTTCCGCATCGATACTGAAGCGCTCGACCACCCGTTTGCGGGCGCGTGCGCCCATGGCATGAGCGGCTGACGGATCGCGCATCAGCGGTTCAATCGCCGCCGCCAGCGCACCGGCATCGCCGGTCGGGACCAGCACGCCGGTATCGCCATCGGTCACCACCAGTTCGGCTGCACCCGCGCGCGCCGCCACCAGTGCGGCACCGGCAGCCATCGCCTCGATCAGCGTCAGGCCGTATCCCTCATTGCGCGATGTAAAGGCATAGATCGTCAGGCGCTGAAACCAGCGCTGCACCTCCTCGATCGGCAGCTCACCGAGAATGACAATCCGGTCCGACAGGCCTGCCGCTTCGATCTTCGTCTTCAATGCGCTGCCGAACGCGGTTTGATCCGGAGTGATTGCGCCGACGATGACTGCGGTGAAATCGGGAAAGCGCGGCAATAGATCGCACATCGCGTCGACGAAAATATCCGTGCCCTTCTGCGCGCGCACCCGTCCGAAACAGCCGATCGCATAACGCCCCGGGAGTCCCGTCTCGGCAAACGCCGCCGCGCGATCGGATGCCGGTACGTAGACATCTGCATCGACACCATGTGGCGACACCGTTGCCTCGCGCTTCAGATATGAGGCCGAGACATCGCTGGTGGCGATGATCGCATCCATCCGGTTGATGAGCCAGCGCGTGATCCAGGTATGATGACGTTGCGCGGCTGACGTAAAGATCAGCTTGAACGGCCAGCCGAGCGCACGAAGCAATACGCCGACGATCATTTCGTTGTTGCGGCGCGCGTGCCAGATCAGCGGCGTCTTGCGGCGCCACAGCGACAGCAGATTGACGAAATCCATATGCGCGATGCCGTCCGGCGCATCCGGCCCGAGCCATGCCGCGCGGAACAGTCCCGCCAGCTTGGGTGCAACCATCCGATTGGTTGCGGTGACGCCCGAATAGCGCCAGTGCAGGTTGGGAATGACAACCTGCAGATCTTGCGCCTCGTTCGGACTGATCGACACCATGTAGCTCCGTTTCGCGTCACTGCTATACGCAACATTAAGCATAGTGACCAGATCGGGTGATCAGAAAGCCCCTCTTCACCGTCAAGCCGTACCTTCGCCGGTGGAAATTGGGTAGATCATCGTCATGACCGTACTCGTCACCGGCGGCGCCGGATACATTGGAAGCCACACCGTTCTCGCGCTGGCGGAAGCCGGCCAGGAGGTCGTGGTCATCGACAATTTGTCCACCGGATTTTCATCCGCATTGCCGGCGGGCGTGCCGCTGTTCATCGGTGACGTTGCCGATGAGAATCTTGTCGAAGGCGTCATCGCTGCGCACAACGTCGGCTCGATCATCCATTTCGCCGGTTCGGTCGTGGTGCCGGAATCGATGCGCGATCCGCTTGCGTATTATCGCAACAACACGATGACCACGCGCAACCTGCTCAACACCGCGGTCAAGTGCAACATCAACCGCTTCATCTTCTCGTCGACCGCCGCAGTCTATGGCAACCCGGAGCGTGTGCCGGTCGCCGAGGACGCGCCGACGCGGCCGCTGTCGCCCTACGGCTCCTCCAAGCTGATGACCGAAATCATGCTGCACGACGTCGCCACGGCGCACGGCATGAGCTACGTGGTGCTGCGTTATTTCAACGTCGCCGGCGCGGACCCGCAGGCACGGATTGGACTTTCGACCGCCGGTGCTACCCATCTCCTCAAGATCGCGGTGGAAGCCGCGACCGGCCAGCGCGCCAAGATCGACGTGTTCGGCACCGACTATCCGACCCCGGACGGAAGTTGCATCCGCGACTTCATCCATGTCAGCGACCTTGCGCAGGCGCATCGCGCCGCGTTGTCGTATCTGAGCAACGGTGGCCCGTCCGCCACCCTGAATTGCGGCTACGGCCGCGGCTATTCAGTGCTTGAGACGATCGAAGCGGTTCGCCGCGCCTCCGGCCGCAACTTCGCCACTCAATATGCGTCCCGCCGGCCCGGCGACATCATGACGATGGTCGCGGATACCTCGCGCATCCGCGCCACGCTGGACTGGACGCCGCAATACGACAATCTGGACACGATCGCCGCCCATGCCCTGGCCTGGGAGCAGAAATTGCTCCGCGAGCGCCAGCCGGACGATGACCGGGTCGCCTCAGCCTGACGTAATAAAGGCCCGTTTTGGCTTGAAAATCCGTCCCATAGCGGGCAAGGAGACGCATGTTTCGCTCCTTGCCGCCGATGGGACGCGGATGAACACGGTTCCACGCAAAATCACCGACGATCCTTATGGCGCAGCCACGCTGGTCCGCCGGCTGGTCGCCGACCAGGGCCTTGAATATTGGCCCCAATACCTCAAAGCCTTCGTCCTGATGGCGATTTCGGCCGCGACGACCGCCGGGGCAGCCTGGCTGCTCGGCGAGGTCATCAACCAGACCTACATCAACCGAAGCGTGCAGGGCATCGTCCTGCTGTCCGTCGCCATCATCGTGCTGTTCGCCCTCAAGGGATTCTCGACCTACGGGCATTCCGTCATCCTGTCGAAGATCGGCAACGCGATCCTCGCCAACAATCAGCGCCGGTTGTTCGCCAAGCTGATGCGCGAGAATGTCGGCTTCTACTCGGAACGCCATTCGTCGGAGTTCCTGGCGCGGCTCTCGGCCGGCGCGCAGGCCGTCACGCAGGTTCTCAATCTTCTCGTCAGCGCGGTGGGCCGCGATGTCCTGTCGCTGATCGGCCTTGTGATCGTGATGGCGGTGCAGGACCCGTGGATGTCGCTGTTCGGGCTGGTGGTTGCCCCCCCGGCGCTGATCTTCATCCGCAAGCTGGTCCGCCGGATCAAGGGGCTCGCGCATACGCAGTTCACCGGCACCACCGACATTCTCGAGACGATGCAGGAATCGCTGCAAGGCATCCGTACCGTCAAAGCCTTCACGCTCGAGGACACGATGCAGGCGCGCATCGACAAGAGCATTTCCGAAGTCGAAGCCAACGCCAACAAGATGGCGCGGGTGCAGGCCCGCTCCAGTCCGCTGATGGAAATGCTCGGCGGTTTCGCGATTGCCGGCGCGCTGATGTACGGCGGCTACCGCGTGCTCTCCACCGGAGCGGCACCCGGACAGTTCTTTTCGTTCGTCACCGCGTTCCTGCTCGCCTATGAGCCGGCGAAGCGGCTCGCCCGCCTCAATATCGAACTCAACAGCCATCTGATCGGCGCGCGCAAGCTGCTGGAAATCGTCGACAGCCCGGCAAGCGAACCCGACGACAGCGACAAGCCGGCGCTCAAACTGACCGATGCCCGCGTCGAACTGCGCGACGTCACATTTTCTTACCGGATTGACGAGCCGGTGCTGAACCACATGAGTCTCGTCGCCGAGCCCGGCAAGGTGACGGCACTGGTCGGGCCATCTGGTGGCGGCAAATCCACCGTTCTGGCGCTGCTGCTGCGGCTCTATGAGGCGAACGAAGGCGCAATTCTGATCGACGGCCAGAACATCCTCGATGCGTCGCGCAAATCGCTGCGCCAGCAGACCGCTTATGTCGGGCAGGACGTCTACCTGTTCCGCGACACCGTCCGCGAGAACATCGCCTTCGGCCGGATCGGCGCGTCGGAGGATGACATTGTCGCCGCGGCGAAAGCGGCCTGCGCCCACGACTTCATTATGGGCTTCCCGCTCGGCTATGACACCCCGGTCGGCGAACACGGCACGCAACTGTCCGGTGGCCAGCGCCAGCGCATCGCCATTGCCCGTGCACTGGTCAAGAATGCGCCGATCATCCTGCTGGATGAAGCTACCGCCGCGCTCGATTCCGAATCCGAAAAGCAGGTTCAGGAAGCGATCGAGCATCTGTGCCAGAACCGCACCACAATCGTCATTGCCCACCGTCTCCACACCATCATGCATGCAGACCAGATTCTGGTGGTCGAAGGCGGCCAGATCGTCGAGTCCGGACGCCATGATGACCTGCTGCGGCGCGGCGGGCGTTACGCTTCGTTCTTCCGGCTACAGCATCGCCATGACGGGACGCTGGCACCGGTCGCCGCGAGCGCGTAAGATCGCGCATCCTTCCTTCGTTCCTCCCCACAATCCGGAATCACCCATGAGCGCCACCGCATCCTTTGTCATTCCCGCACTCGTCCAGCCATCGCTTCCCGTCGCCGGTGAAGCGAAAGCCTTTCCGGTCCGGCGGATCTGGTGCGTGGGGCGCAACTATCTCGAGCACATCCGCGAACTCGGCAACGACGAGCGCCAGCCGCCGTTCTTCTTCGCCAAGCACGCCGACATGATTGCCGGTGAAGGCACCATTATCCCCTACCCGTCGCTGACCAAGGACTTCCAGCACGAGGTCGAAATGGTCGTCGCGCTGAAATCCGGCGGCGCGAACATCGCCACCGACCGCGCGCTGGATTGCGTGTACGGCTACGGCGTCGGCATCGACCTCACCCGCCGCGATTTGCAGATGGCCTCGCGCAAGAAGGAGCAGCCCTGGGAAATCGGCAAATCGTTCGACCAGTCGGCGCCGTGCGGCGCGCTGCGTCCGGCTTCCGAAATCGGCCATCCCGCCAAGGGAAAAATCTGGCTGTCGGTCAACGGCACCGAGAAGCAGAAAGGTGACCTCTCCGAGATGATCTGGAACGTCGCCGAGATCATTTCCAAGCTCTCACTTCAGGTCTCGCTCGGCGCCGGCGACATCATCATGACCGGCACGCCGGCCGGCGTCGCGGCGCTGCAGCCCGGCGATAACATCGAATGCGGCATCGATGGCGTCGGCACCCTGAAAGTGTCGATCGCGAGGTAAGAAAGCGCGACTCGTCGAAAACTGCCCTCACCGAGCTTGTCCCGGTGATCCCGCTTAGGCGAACACGGTGCGTCCCTCAGCGAGATGCCCGGCACAGGGCCGGGCATGACAGCGTTGAGAACGGCTGCCCTACCCCGCCAGCGCCTGCTCAACCGACTTCGCGATCCGCAGCAAGTTGCGGTCGTTGCCGTGGCGGCCGATCAGCATCAGGCCGACAGGCAGCTGGTTGCCGAGTTTGATCGGCAGTGAAATGCCGCAAACATCGAAGAAATTCCAGATCGACGTGTTGCGCAGCATCCGCATGTTCTTCGAATTGAAAGTCTCCACCGTCGCGATTTCGTCGAGCGTCGGCGCGACGATCGGGGTGGTCGGCATCGCCAGCACGTCGAACTTATCGAACAGCGCATCCATCGCCGCGACGGCGCGCTCGCGGTCGCGCAGGTTCTGGATATAGTCGGTGGCATTGACGTTCTCCGACCGCAAAAGACGCAGCCGCACGTTGGGATCGACGCCCTCACCCGCGTCCTTGAGCAGATCGCGATGGACCGAGTAGGCTTCCGGCGGCGCGATACCTCCGCGATGGTTGACCTCGTGCATGATGTCGAGCGGCGCCAGCGTCAGTTCTTCAGCGGATTTCCACTTCGATTGCAGCTTCTCCACCGCTTTCGGAAACGCAGTGCCGACGATGTCGTCCATGCCCTCGAGCAGATAGCCCTGGACCAGGCCGACCCTCACCTCGTTCAACGCAATCGGCGATTGCGGCGCGGTGTTTTCACCGGCCATCACCGCGTCGGCCAGTTCGCAGGCGGCGACGTTGCGGGCAATCGGCCCGATCGAATCGAACGTATAGGACAAGGGAAACGCGCCCGTGCGCGGCACGCGCTTCACGGTCGGCTTGAAGCCGACGATGCCGCACAGTGCGGCGGGAATCCGCGTCGAGCCGCCGGTGTCGGTGCCGATGGCGATCTCGCCGATGCCGTCGGCCACAGCCACCGCCGCACCTGACGACGAGCCGCCGGGCGCGCGCTTGCGGTCGGCCGGATTGCCCGGCGTGCCGAAATGCGGATTGGCGCCGAGACCGGAATAGGCAAACTCGGTCATGTTGGTTTTGGCGACGATGATGGCGCCGGCCTCGCGCAGGCGCGTGACGATGGCGGCATCGGACGTTGCCGGCTTGCCGCGCGACGCCAGAACCTTCGAGCCAGCGCGGGTCACCTCGCCCTTGACGTCAAACAGATCCTTGATGGTGACGACCACGCCGTCCATCGGGCCGAGGCTTTTACCGGCCTTGGCGCGGGCATCAGCCTCATCGGCGGCCTGGCGCGCGGCGTCGGCATAAACCGAAAGGCACGAGCGGCTGCCCTCACCCGCGGGATCGCTGATGCGCTTGAGAGCGTCTTCGACGCGGTCGCGGGAGGATGGCTTGGCGGACATCACGGTCTCCTTGTCGTTGTGCGTTTCTTGTCAGAGACCGGCAGGCCTCGCGCAAGGAGTTTTGCCAAACTTGACCGCCGAAACCAATCCCCTTTCTAGCGCGAATGCTGCGGCGACAGCGCGCCGCCATGGTGCGAAGCGCGATCCGCCTCCACCGGCTGCCCGAGATTCTCGTAATAAGCGATGATGTCGCCGTGGCCGACGGCGCGGCGCGACCTGCGGCCGAGAAAAAACACGCCGCTGGCGCTGTCCGCGACATAGCGGCCGTCCGCGAGATAATCGAGATAACGCAGCCAGAAAAACGCCATCGCCGCCGCGGTGCCTGCCTTGTTGCTGCGGAAGATGGCGCGGACCAGATGGCGGATCGACCAGATCATCACCGTGCCCGGCCCGCGCGTGACGCCGGCATCGATCTGGTCGAAGCCGCGAAATAGCCAGCGATGGCCGCTGGCGGTAAAGCGCGAGAAATCATGGGCGCCCTCGTGGACCTGTTGCATGAACGGGGTCTCGGCATAGACGAGGCCGCGCTCCGCCAGCACGCGATGGATTTCCCGCGCCACGCGATGCGGCTCCAGCACATGCTCGAGCACGGCCTGGATCCAGACGCCATGAACCGATTTGTCGGCCAGCGGAATCCGATGGCCGTCGGCGACGAGATCGGTGTTGCCGTTGCGATAGATGTCGGAGCCGATCACGGTGACGTCGGGGTCATTGTAGAGCGCTTCCGCGCCAAAGCCGATGCTGCCGCCGCCGACCACCAGCACCACCGGATCGTTCGACAGCTTCTTCACCTCGGCGAGAAACGTCCGCGCATTGGCGGCGGTCGGCCCCGGCGAGCGGGTGAGGAAATTGTAGAGCCACCGCGCGAGCGTGTTGTCGGCGCGTCGCCGTTCGGCGACATGGCCGAGATCGGCCACCGCGCCGCGCGACACCACCGACTGCTCAAAATCGATCAGCACCGGCGCGTTCGCCACCATCGGGAAACCGGTGCGGGCATACGTGCAATCCGGATTGGTGCAGAACAGCGCCTGCCCGTCGAACGGATCGTCGGGCGTGATCACCGCGCTCTGGCATTTCGGACACTGGACGATATCGGCGAGTACTGGATGCATCACGCCCCCTTGCTGATGAAACTTCATTCGCGCCGTTCGCGCGCGACGCCGCGCGTGGCATGAGGAAGGCAAACATTAAGCATTGGAAAGCGTTCCTGCCGTGGGCCGACAATGGCAGGCGCATGACGACACCGCGGGGACTCTGTGCCGGGAATCCGGCGTCACCGTGCCAACATCGCGGCCGCGCATAGCGCCGCTTGCAATCTTCAATACGAGAGCGACATTTTTCACTGCAAGATGGTCGGACTTTCAACCTGTTACGCCCAAGCAATGGTACGTTTCGTTGCATGTTAACGCGGCCAACCAATTCCACCTCTCAACTACTGATCGCGAGCCCCCAGATGATCATTGCCTCTCGCACCTTGAAGATGACCGATCCTTCCGGAGTGACTGATGTCCGCATCGATCTTTTTCAGCCGACGCGGGACAACGGCGAATGGACGTGCCGCTACATCGTCGACTGGCCGGATGCACCCTGGGAGAGTTACGCGGCTGGACAAGATGCCGTGCAGGCCTTGTTCAGCGCCATGCAGAAGATCGGCGTCGAGCTTTACGCCAGCGATGAAGGCAAAGCCGGCCACCTCACATGGGAGGACTGGAAAGGATTCGGTTTTCCCGTCCCGCAGAACATGCGCGATCGCCTCATCGGAGACGACGCGAAGTTTCTTTGACGTGACTTACGCGGAACTACATTCATGCAGACAAAAGCCCCGGATCGCCTTCGGGGCTTTTGTTTTCCGCGATATCATCACCGGGCATAGCCGTTCGAAGAACGGCATCGCTTCGCTCGCCTATGTCCTGGTGATCCCGATGAGGAAGGCACTGTGCCCACCTCAACGAGATGCCCGGCACAAGGCCGGGCATGACAATATCGTTTTTGCTGTTTCTTATCGCGAGGCTCGCACTGTTCGTGCCGCAGCACGCTCCGCTACCCCGCCGCGCCGGTAAAGCTCCGCAAATAATCGATCTTGCCGATCTTCATGCCGTTGTGGCGCAGGATGGCGTGGGCAGTGGTGACGTGAAACAGGAAGTTCGGCAGCAGGAAGCCGAGCGCGTATTGATCGCCGCGAAACGTTTTCGCATGCGCGCCGAATTTTAATTCGACCGGCCGGCTCTCGCCGCCGTCGAATTTTTCCTTCGGCACCGACTGCAGAAGCGCGATGGTTTTCGCAACACGCTCCTTCAATTCCGGCAGCGTCGTCTCGGTGTCGGCATAGGATGGCACCTCAAGGCCTGTCAGCCGCCCGACCGCGGCCTTGGCGCTGTCGCTCGCGCGCTGCACCTGGCCCGCCAGCGGCAGCATGTCCGGCGCGAGCCGCGCATTCACCAGCACCGATGGATCGAACTTGTTGTCCGTCGCATAAGCCTCGGCCTTGTCGAGATAGGTCGACAATGTTGTGAGCCCGGCGAGCAGCGGCGTGATGGCGACGTCATAGATCGAAAGCGACATGGGAGAACCTCTGGGACGGCGGTTGGGAAAACCGTGTGGATCGGCGGGAGCGCGGCGGTGTCGCCGCGCCGGTTCTCGCCAGATGGGGATGCCGCCCGGCCGCCGCAAGCGGAGCGGAAGGTCCGGCTCGCGGATTCATTCTCCTGAAGTCCGACGGAATGGCCGGTGAAATTAAGACACTCCCATCAGCGCGTCATGGCCGGATTTATTCCGGCCATGACGAAGAGAAACCCTATTCAGCTACCTGGTAGCCACCGCCTCTTGGTTCGAGACGCCGAACTGATGGCTGCTCGCACCTGGAACGCTCTTTCCGTCCGCGCCCTCCGCCCTCTAGACTGCGCTCCCGATCACACACCGGGGAATGCGCCATGTCCGAGATCGACGCCGTCCGGAAGCTTCTGACATCGAAGCCGCGCCCTGTCGGCTGGGCCGAACGGCGCGCGCGGCTCGACGAAGTCGGCGCGGTGTGGCCGGTGGCGGACGACATCACGCTGACGGCCGCCGACCTCGGCGGCATCGCTGGCGAATGGTCGCTGGCGCCCGGCAGTGATGCTGAGCGCGTGCTGATGTTCTTCCACGGCGGCGGCTATTGTTCGGGATCGATCGCGAGCCACCGCCGCATGGTGACGGAAGCCGGACGCGCGGCCGGCGTGCGCACGCTGGCGGTCGGTTATCGCCTCGCGCCGGAGGATCCGTTTCCGGCCGCGTTCGACGATGCGACCGCGGCATGGCGCTTCCTGCGCGCGCAGGGCTATGCGCCGGACCGGATCGCCGTGGGCGGCGACAGCGCGGGCGGCAATCTCACCTGCGTGCTGGTCAACGCGCTGCGCGCGCAAGGCGAGCGCCCGGCCTGCGCGTGGCTGGTGTCGCCGTGGACCGATCTCACGATGTCGGGCGCGTCGCTCGCCACCGAGGACAGCGTCGATCCGCTGATCCACAAACCCTATCTCGAAGAACTGGCTGCGGCCTATGTGCCGGCCGGCATCGCGCGCGACGATCCGCGCATCTCGCCGCTGGTCGCGGACGTGCGCGGCTTCGTGCCGACACTGATCCAGGTCGGCTCGCACGAAACCCTGCTCGACGATGCGACACGCCTTGCCCGCGTGCTCGGCGCGGCCGACGTGCCGGTGACGCTGGAGGTCTGGCCGGAGATGATCCACGCGTGGGCGCTGTGGAATGCGCATCTCGAACCGGGGCGACGCGCGCTGGCACAGGCCGGCCAGTTCATGCGCCGCTATCTCTAAGCGCAACACAAAAGGCCCCGGAGCGATCCGGGGCCTTGGGTATCCAGCCGATCCTCGCCGGCAATGCCGGCGGTGACGATTGAACAGCTCTTAAGAGCGCGCCGATGTTTCAGTACATCCGTGAAACAGGCGAAACGCTCGCAAGAGCGGACGAGCCGGTCCGGTACATCCGCGAACCGGCGTCAGTCCTTTATCTTCAGAGCAGCGAAAGATTTTCCGCGCTGACCTTGCCGCGCACCGGGTCTTTCTTGGCTTCGAACGAAACCTTCTGCCCTTCGGCGAGGCCGGTCAGGCCTGCGCGCTCAACAGCGCTGATGTGAACGAACACATCGCTGCCGCCTTCGCTCGACTCGATAAAACCGAAACCCTTTTGGCCGTTAAACCACTTCACTGTACCAGTTGCCACTTGTCTGTTCTCCATACGCGCACATGCGCTTTTCCGCGCGACGTCGCGCGGAACCTATCCAACTTCTGCGATGTCTTTGGAAAGGGGGCCGAGGAGGCGCTTAACAAATGCAATGCCGACAATCGAATATGCGTCTTTAACATGCGGCCAAACGAAAGCAACACATCAATTGTGTTCAATCATGAGCGCGGGGCGGCCCCGGCCGCCCTCACCCGCATCATTTTGCTGCTGTTCGCTGACCTGGCTGGCGGATTGCCGCTTATAGCGGGCGGCTCAGCTGGTCTTCCGTCACCACGCGTTCGACGTTTTCGGTCTTGCTGCGGATCCGGTAGCGCAACCGGCCATCGGATTCGACCGGCATCCGCGCCACCACGGTGTAGATGTTGGATTCGCTGAGTTCGGTGCGGCCCTGCGGGCCCTGAGCATGATGACGAACATCGTCGTCCTTTGAAAAGGCGTGCATCATTAAGTGTCCTGTGATGGCATCCGGGCTGACGGGGCTTTACCACCGTTCGCGGAAAAAGGGCGAGAAATCTTGCCCACGATTTAGGCACAAATGACACTGAAATGACGCTGGAGGTCTGCAGGTCCTGGAATCCTTCACCCACATGGGTGTTTCGGGATACGCTGGACCACAGCATACTGCGGGCTAAACCATTTTGGGCTTCCCATGACGATTTCAGCACGCAGTTTCTCCAATAAACGACGTCAAAACGCCGGTTCGAGAAGTAATTTTCGGAGTCACAAGAGCCTTCGACAGCGGCTTATGGAAATTGCCCGGCTCCGCGACTTGGTTAACGCGGCCGAACGACGGGCGCAGCAGCGCAATCTCCTCCGATAAAAGAGCCGCCCCCCTACTCCATTCGAGGTAGGGGCGGTGCAGGCACCGGACGTCATTCGTGCGGGCTTCGATCCGCGGCAGTGACAGCGGATGTGCCGTCATGCGCTCGAGTTCGGCTGCTTGCCTGCAGGCCGGCGTGGCGGGGAATACGACCTGCTTCTAAATCCATCGCCAGCGTCGGCGGATAACATCACGCGAACGCCGACGCTGCAAAAGCAGTCAGCGACATGGCTTTGCGAGCGACAACCGGTCTCCAAAATCATTGCCGCAGCATGCGACGCAAATCGTAACTCGTTTGAGTAAATAGCGAATAGCCATCGGTCTTGCTAACCTGACCTTCGCCTCTTTTTCTGGAGGGCGAAATGCATAGACAAACTCAATTACTGACAAATCATCGCAATACATCCCTCTGCACAGATTTCATATTCGGACCGTACTCGGATTTAAGACGGCGACTTCGCGAGATCGAAGATCTCCGCAAATTGGTGAACGCTGCAGAGCAACGTCTGGAAAACAGCCAACCCGCTGATACCCGGAGCGAGGCTGTCAAAGCCGATACATCCGAGTCCGAGCTTGGCAGTTCGGTCTGGCTAGGAGGGTGACGACTGCGGCGACCTGCCCAAACGCGACAGGCTTGAGCAGGCCGCCACAGCTTTGACATCACAGAAACATCCCATCGTTAGCGATGAGCCAAATGAGCAGGCCGCAGGCGTTCAGAACTGTGTGTACCAACTGCGACAGCATAGCGGTCTGCATCGACTGCAGCGAAGGCGCGCCAGCGTCCACGCCGGTCAAATGCGCCAACTGCGGGCATTCTCGCGGAACGCTCGGCGAGCTTCGAAAGATTGCGCGATTGCCTCACTCCGGTTCGGTCGTTTTGATGACGGGTGAGACAGACGGCCACCGCACGCTCTAGCGGTGTTTCGCAATACTCCGGTGCCAGCGCCACGCGGTGGCGATGATCGCATCCAGGCTTGAATGGGACGGCTTGAATCCCAGATCTCTGCGCGCCGCCGAAGGATCGGCAATCAACATCGGCGGATCGCCGGCACGCCGCGGACGATAGACCAGCGGCATGGTCAGTCCGGTTTCCCGGAAAATGGCGGACAGGACGTCCTTCACGGAATAGCCCGCGCCGGTGCCGAGGTTGTAGATCCCCCCGCCGTGGCCGCTCGCGAGCAGGCCCGCTCCCATCACATGGGCGGCGGCAAGATCCGACACGTGGATGTAATCGCGGATCGCCGTGCCGTCGGGCGTCGGATAATCGTTTCCGAAAATAGCGAAGTCGCCAACCTCCCCCTGCAGAGCCATGATCGCGCGCGGGATCAGATGTGTTTCCGGATCCCTGTCCTCCCCGATCTCCCCCGACGAATCCGCGCCACTGGCGTTGAAGTATCTGAAGCAGAACGACCGAAGACCGTAGGCCGTCCGGTAATCCGCGAGGATGTCCTCGATCATCAGTTTCGAGCGGCCGTAGGGATTGATCGGACTCTTGATCGCGCCTTCGGCGATCGGTTCGGAACTGGCGTTGCCATACACCGCACCGGTGCTCGAGAAGATCAGGTTCTGGCAGCCGGCGTCACGCATCGCACGCAACAGCGTGAGCGTTCCGCCAACGTTGTTCGTATAGTATTTGTGCGGATCGACGACGGATTCTCCCACCGCGCTGGCAGCGGCGAAATGCATCACCGCGACAAAGTCCTGCGTCCGGAAAACAGCTTCAAGGCTCTTCGGGTCCTGGACATTGCCCTCAACGGCAGGCCCCCATTTGACGAAGCTGCGATGTCCCGTCGAGAAGTCGTCGAACGCAACTGGAAGATACCCGGCCTCATGCAGGGCCTTGCAGCAGTGAGCGCCGATATAACCACCGCCGCCAGTTACCAGCACCGCGCCGCGTTGGGTCATCGTTCCCTACCTTAAAAAAAACCTAAGCCCGCTTCACAAAACGGGAAGCGACGACGCCAATGGACCCGCCCGCCAACTTGACCAGCAGATCGGGAAGCCGCCCATGCCGCCCCGGAACGACCAGTTGAAGCGACTCAAGCAAGACCGCACTGACCAGAACAATTGCAACGACGAAAATCATGTGGCGAGGATATGCGATGCCGAACAGCAGGCCGCTCACCGTAAAGGCCACAAGGTGCTCGAAGCCCGGTCCGGCAATATGAGGCCTCAGGCCCGGTGACGATAGCGTTGCGAAGGTAATGAATGCCAGACTGAGCCACGCAGCGATCACGACAAGCCTGTGAAACATGACCTTGGCTCAGACTCAGCGTTAGCAGGAAATGACCAATATATAACGAATTCTAGGCATCTTCCGCTATCCAACGCAAGCCGCAATCCCTCGCCGCTTCATTCACGGTCACGCCAGCGCGCATCGAAGCTGGAGATTCACAAAGCGATTGGAGCAATCAGGCGTCACGTTTAGGATAGCATCGCCTGCGTCGCTCAATACCGGCCGGGCTCCGGCTCATTCCCTATTTCATTTCGCTTCACGACGTTCAGGGTCGATATCGTGTGGAAGCTACCTTCGCTGCGCAGCGGCCGGCACCTTCCGAAAGTACCGGATGGCACACGGATCTATGCCATTGGAGACGTCCACGGCCGGGCCGACCTATTGGCGCTGGTCATGCAGCAGATCGAGATCGACATTCTGCTGCACCCAATTGCGAGGCCGATCGTGGTGTTTCTCGGCGACTACGTCGACCGCGGCCCAGCGTCGAAAGAGGTTCTCGACCTGCTCCTCGGCTCCCGCCAGATGCCGGAAATGGTTTTTCTCAAGGGCAACCACGAAGCCTTTGTCCTCGACATGCTCAGGAATTCCGCGCGGCTCGACGACTGGCGGCGATACGGAGGACTGGAAACGCTGATCTCCTATGGGTTGAAACCGCCCATCAATCCCACCGCGTCGGAGCAGGTCACGCTGGTCGACGCATTCGCAAAAGCTCTCCCGGAAACCCATCGCCGGTTTCTGGAGACGCTTCAAACTTCTTTCGACTGCGGCGATTTCCTTTTTGTCCATGCCGGCGTGCGGCCTCTCGTCCCGCTATCCGCCCAGACCGAACACGACCTGCTCTGGATTCGCGATGACTTTTTGAACTGGGACAAGAAATTCGAGAAAGTCATCGTCCACGGCCATACGCCGGTCGAAGAGCCGGATGTTCGGTTCAACCGCATCAATATCGATACCGGCGCGTTCGCGACCGGACGGTTGACCTGCATGACGTTTGATGCTTCCGACGTTATGCCGTTGATGGATGTTCGCGACTGGAGCCGGGATATCCCATGCATCGAGACGTCCAGTTCCGGACCGGACCGGTCGGGCCAAGACGCGGGTCCCGACATCGCGGATCTCATCAAGCGTCTCAGGGACGAGATAAGCACCTGCAGCCCGGACATGTTGGTCAGGCTGAATCCGCGACGGCGGTGATTTGAAAGCCGGAGCAGTGCGCGAGCATGGCGAGGCAAAAGCCGGTCCGGCGTTGCCCCGCCTGCTGGGTGTCAGTTTTCCTTGAAGGCCTTTGCGGCCTGATCACGCAACGGCTTCATCAGATACGACAGCGCCGTTCGGCCGCCTGTCTGGATGAAGGCATCCGCGGGCATGCCCGGAATGAGCTTGGCGCCGTTCAGGCGTTCGGCTTCATTCGGTTTCAACAGAATACGCGCGGTATAGTAACTCGCCCCCGTGCGCTGATCGACAGTCAAATCCGGAGAGACAAGGCTGACCTCGCCGTTAACTTCCGGCGTGGTGCGTTGATTGAACGCTGAAAAGCGCAGGATGGCGGTCTGGCCGAGATGGACGTGATCGATATCCTGCGGCGAAATCTTGACTTCGATCGCGAGCGCATCGGCGTCCGGAACGATCAGCATGATCTTTTCGCCGGGAGCAATCACGCCGCCGATGGTATGCACCGCCAACTGATGGACGCGGCCGTTCTGCGGCGCGCGGATGTCGACGCGATTTAGCTGGTCCATGGCTGCGATCTTGCGCTCGGCGAGTTCCGACAGCTTGGAGCGAACCTCAACAAGATCCTTGCCGACTTCGCTGCGAAGATCCTGACCGATCTGAATGATCTGCAGCTCGATTTCGGCGATCTTGCCCTTCGATTGGGCAATAATGCCGGCAAGCTGGCTGCGCTCGCCCTCGATCCGGGCGGCATCCCGCTCCAGTGCGGTCAAGCGCGTGATGGGAACGAGTTTTTTATCCCACAGGGTGCGCACGCCCTTGAGTTCTTCCTGGATGAACTCGACTTCCTTCTTCTTGGCTTCGACCTGTCCAAGATATCCCTGTATTTCGTCCCGCAACTGGGCACTGCGCTCCTGCAACTGCGACTTCTGACCGCCACGTGCCTGCCGGCGCAGCTTGAAGAGACTGCGTTCAGCGGCGACGGCACGCGCTGCATCTGAATTCGTCGCACGCGAACGCTCGATCAGCGTCGGCGGGAATACGATCTCGTCCATGTCATCGCGCTCGGCCTCGAGGCGCGCCTGACGGGCCAGAAAATCATCGACACTCTTGGTGATGATCGATGCGGCCGCCTTGGTCTGGGTCTCATCGAGCCGAACCAGAATGTCACCGGCCTTCACGCGATCGCCGTCGCGCACATGCAATTCCCCGACGACACCGCCGGTGGGATGCTGCACGGTTTTGACGCTGGAATCGACGACGAGAACGCCGGGCGCAATCACCGCGCCGGACAGCTCGGTGGTTGTCGCCCACCCGCCGACGCCGAAGGTGACGAGGAGCACAAGAACCGTGCCCAGCATCAAGTAACGCTGGATCGAATGCTCTGCCGAGTCGGAAACCGGGGCCATCAGGCTCTCCCCCCTTCACTCGCCATTCGCAGCGGAACCGGGGCGTGCGCCGGATTGTGCAGCACCTTCTTGAGCACATCATCCTTCCTGCCGAACGCCTGAGAGGTGCCGTCGGCAATGACCAGCACATGATCGACGCCATCGAGCGATTTGGGGCGATGCGTCACCACGATGACGATCCCCCCGCGATTTCGCACGCTGAGGATGGCGTTGGTCAAAGCCGCCTCGCCCTCGGAATCGAGATTGGAACTTGGCTCATCGAGGACAACCAGGAACGGGTTGCCGTAGAACGCACGCGCCAGCGCGATCCGCTGACGCTGACCGGCCGAGAGCGACATGCCGCTTTCGCCGATCCGAGTGCCATAGCCTTCGGGGAACGACAGAATAAGCTCATGCGCACCGGCGGCTCTTGCGGCCTCAAGTACGGCCGCGGGCGTCGCGTCCGGGTCGAAGCGGGCAATGTTGACCGCGATACTTCCGTCGAACAGTTCGACGTCCTGCGGAAGGTATCCGATATGTCGGCCAAGGGCCTCGGATGACCATTGATCGAGTGCTGCGCTGTCGATCCTGATCTTGCCGTTCAGATGCGGCCAAACCCCCACCAGCGCGCGTGCGAGCGATGATTTTCCGGAGCCGCTGGGACCGATGATTCCCAAGCCCTGACCACCGCTCAATCCGAAGGAGACGTTCTGCAGCACCGGCCGTTCCGCTCCCGGCGGCACGACGTGGATACGATCGACGCTCAATGACTGCGCCGGCGGAGGAAGCTCCATGGGCTCCTCCTCCTTCGGCAGAAGGATCAGAAGCTGGTCAAGCCGCCGCGCCGCCTGACGTGCCGCGGTGAAGCCTTTCCAGTTCGCGATGGCCAGCTCCAGCGGCGCAAGTGCGCGCGCCGTCAGAATCGACGCGGCAATGATGATGCCTGCGGTCGCTTCCTGATGGATCACCAGATAGGCACCGACGGCCAGAACCCCGGATTGCAGGATCATGCGGAAGACCTTGGACACTCCGCCAAGTCCGCTCGCCGCGTCATTGGCCGCCTCGTTGGCCGCCATGTAGTGCCTGTTGGCTTCGTTCCAGCGGTCCGCCGCGCGACGCCCCATGCCCATGGCCCGCAGCACCTCGGCATTGCGGCGGCCTTCGATCGCCAGCGCATTGCGCGACATCGCGAACTTCGCCGACGCCTTGGTGGCGCCGCGCGTCCGGGCTTCCGTCAGAATGGTGAAAAAGACCAGCACGCAGGCACCGACCAGCGCCACGACACCAATCCAGAAATGGAAATAGAAGCAGATACCGATATAAAGCGGCATCCACGGAAGATCGAAAAGCGCAGTCGGCCCGCCGCTCGCGAGGAAGGTTCGCACCTGATCCATATCGCGCATCGGCTGCATACCATCGCCGTCGCCACGCGTTTTCAGGGGCATGCGAACGACAGCATCGTACATCCGCGTGCCCAGGGTTTCCTCCAAGTGGCGTCCCACGCGGCCGCTCAGGCGCGTTCGCACAAGGTCCAACGCACCCTGGAAGATGTAGAGAATGATAGCGAGGCCGAGCAGCCCCAACAGCGTGGGAATGCTCCGGCTCGGCAGCACGCGGTCGTAGACCTGCAGCATGAAGAACGAGCCGGTCAGCATCAAGACGTTGCTCAAACCGCTGAAGACGGCGAGCCCCCAAAATGCGTGCCGAACAGACGCCAGAAAATTCGAAATCTCGGATCGGTCTTCGTTATAACGCACCACGTTGCGACGAGAGCGGCGCGAAAAGAAAAACGGCCTGATCCGCTCGAGGGATTCGCGAATACGATCGCGTGAACCAAGCGAGGCAAGAAGACGCATCGCATCCGTGGCGAAGGACCGGAAGCCACCGACGTACTCGGTTATCCGCGACAATCGCCCTGGGCCAGTTGCAGCTGCAGCTTCCTGAGTATCGAACGTTGGGCCGGATGCAGATGCCGTTCTAGCAGATTGCATTCTCTGAGGCGGAGGGATGGCCCTCCGCCGGCCAAATTCTACCATTGTTTTTGCCCCAAGGCTCTAAGTCAAAATGTACCCAAGAGCGGTTCTCCGCTCTTGGGTACCTCTGAGTTCTGGACTTTGGACCAGACGGTCTTCGCGTTAGGCGAAGTGGAAGTCCGTCTTGTCCAAGGCCGCCATCTTCGTATCCTTCAACGTCAGCGTATTGCCCCCGCCGGCATTGATAACAACGTCATGACCGCTCTGTGATGCATGAGACAGAACGTCCGCAAAGCTGTCGAACACGCTCTTGCTGATCTGAACAACGTCATGACCACGCCCCGAAGCCTGGAAGTCGGTGATGACATCCTTGCCGAAGTTCGGCGCGAACACGAAGGTGTCATGACCGCCATTTCCTTTCAGCAAGTCGTTGCCCGATGTGCTCTTGATCGTGTCGGAGCGGCTTGACCCAAGAACGGCACTGCCTTCACCAGCTGTGACGTGGCCGGAACCATCCTTGACCTTCATGGTAAAGGTGTGGACCGCATCGGAGACCGCGGATTTGGTGGAAACACTCCACGCCCCGTCGTCTCCTGCCTTGGCGGTTGCGACGCCACTGGCTTTGCCATTGTCGTAAATGGTGATCTGGCTGAACGGATCCGCAGTGCCCTTGAACCAGACACTGTCATTCCACTTCTGGTACATGCCGTTGAAGACAGAGTCCGCACCATGCGCGTCATGCGCATCCACCTTCACGTTGAGCGCGGCGGATGCCTTGCTCAGGTTTCCAGCGGCATCCATGGCTTTCGACGTGAAGCTGTGGTTGCCGTCCGCCAGCGAATCGGCAGCGTAGTTCCACGCTCCCTTGGCGTTGGCTGTCGCCGTGCCGACCTGCTTGTTGCCGTCGAAAATGCTCACCGTGCTGTTCGCTTCGGCCGTGCCGGTCAACGTCACATGATCGGAGCCGGCGACGCCCTTGTCGGCAACCTTGTTGCCATCCGAGGAGACCGACGCAATCTTCGGCGCGTCGGGCGCATGGGTATCGACCTTCACAGCAAGCACCGCGGAGGCGTCACTCATCTTGCCCGCTTTGTCGACGGTCTTGGCCGTCAGATTGTGGGCACCGTCTGCCAGCGCGGCAGTGGTGAAGCTCCACGCCCCGCTGCTGTTCGCAGTGGCCGTGCCAACCCCCTTGGTGCCATCGAACACCTTGACCACACTGTTCGCGGCGGCCGATCCCGTCAGCGTCAGGGTGTTGTCGCTGGTGATACCGTCACCCTTGGTACCGGTGTCGTTCGACATCGATCCGATTTTCGGCGCGGTCGGGGTGCCGGGGGTGCCCGGCGTTCCGGGATTTCCCGAGTCCGACGGAACGTTGACGACGACAGCCTTGGACGCAACGCCGGTGTTGCCGGCCGAATCCATCGCCTTCGAGGTCAGGCTGTGTTTGCCGGCTGACAGCGGAGACGTCGTGAAGCTCCAGGCTCCCTTCGCGTCTGCGGTCGCCGTGCCGATCTGCGTCGTGCCGTCGAACACCTTCACCACACTGTTGGCTTCGGCGGTCCCCTTCAGCGACGCAACGTTGGTGGCTGTCGATGTCGCGGCAGCCGCCTTCTCTGCAATGGCCGCAGCCATCGCCGACGAGGTGATCGTCGGCGCAACGGGAGCCGCCGTGTCGATCTTGATTGCAAGGGCGGACGAGGCGGTGCTGGTCTTGCCGGATGCATTGGTGGCGGTTGCCGTCAGGCTGTGATTGCCGTCAGCAAGAACACCTGTCGTGTAGCTCCAGGCACCGCTTGAGTTCGCGGTCGCAGTTCCGATCTGCTTGCCGGCATCCATGATCTTGATCGCGCTGTTTGCGGCAGCGGACCCGGTCACGGTCAGCGTGTTGTCGTTGGTGATGCCGTCTCCGGCAACGCCGCTGTCGTTGGAGAACGAGGCGAGCTTGGGCGCGTCGGGAGTGGTCGTCGCCGGGGGTGGCTCCGTAGTACCCGTACCCGTGCCGGGCGGCTGACCGACGGTCGTCAATCCATTCACCAGAGCAGCGCCGTCTTCGGCATTGCCCGTATAGGTCGGCGAATTGCTCTTGAAATAGGTCGACCCATACTGACCCGGCGAAATATGGTTGTTTGTGATCGTGACGCCGGTGATCGGATTGCTGTTGAAGCTGCCGTCCGAATAAATGGTGAAGCTGCCGCCGGCGAGCAGGTTGTTATCGACGGAGATGTTCTTGATCGCGCCAAAGTAGTTATCGATCATGATCGCACCGGCCGAGCCGTGATCATTAATGATCGTATTCTGGCTGATCTTCACATTCGAAATACCGCCATCGATCTGGATGCCGTCATAATGCGGCGCGCCAGCCGCCTGCAAATCGTGAATGTAGTTGCCTTCAATAACGGTGTTATTACCCTGGATGGTAATGCCGTTTTCAACGTTCGAGATATTGTTTCTCAGGAACGTGCCGTTACCCATGATGCCCTGGTTACCAGCACCGTCAAACGTGGAGCCTGTTCCGTCGATCGTGCAATCCTTGACCACCACGCCGGTCGCATTCGAAGCGATATTCACAACGGCATAGTCATTCGAGGTTATCTTGCAGTTCATCAACGTCACGTTGGACGCCTTGATATAGACCGTGCCGCGAATATCGAGACCGGAAATGACCGCTCCGTCCTGGGTGACGATAACGTCACCGGACTTCGTCAAGGTCACGCCCGCGGGCACACCTGTATTTGTAGCGTCTGGCCATCCATTTGCTGGTGTGGTTGCTGCCAAGATTAATTCTCCTTCGATCAGAACGTGGGGATGCAGCGTTTGCTCGATTCCAACTTTTCACTGCCAATGAGCAACGCCTGACCGCGCGACACAACGGTGCTGCACAGTGTTTTCGTATTGGTCGGCGACCGAGGGCTTTTTTGGGACAACATGGCGGCCCACCTGAGGTGATTTCTGCGGGCAGCGTCAAAATCCCTCCGCCGAGAATTCTGCATTGCGGTAATCCCTTTAATTAATTACCTCATTCGGGCTATGTTGCCCGCATGCTACATAAAACAAAAATTTTGCATTTGCAGTTTATGATTGCATCACCCTCTCACTACCCTCGATAAAACCAAAAAAACCGGCACGGGATAAATACAAACAAGAACATCCCCTCCTTTAATTTCCGATTCGCGGCCATTTGCGGCCCTGAGAGGTATGTCGTATCGCCACCAAACTAACGGCCAAGTCTTTAGCTGTTATTATTGCGATGTTTATTGTTTTATTGATTGCGAGGAGCTTGCTTAACACTGGGTTTTTTAATGCAAGACAATCCATTAGCCCGAAGGCTCAAACTAGCGATTCATTGAATTTTCGACAGGGAATCAGAAAAGGCACGAAAATGCCAACTGATTCGATGATTCAATGGGATATTATGTGGCGAAACAATTATCCTGGCAGCCAAGATACTGAGGCCAGACCAACTGTATTCTCGACGGGAGCAATCCGATGAGCGGGCCTGATGTGAAAAAGGTCCTCAGAACTGTCCAAGTCCAGTTTCCTGCGATGGTCGAAGCCAAATTCGCGCTCCACGACGCTTTCTTCCGTTCGACAGGGCTTCTCTACAAGTCGGACTACGGGGGGCTTCGGCACTTCAACCTGGACGGGAAACTGCTTCTCGATGTCGGAGCCAACCGCGGGCAAAGCATCACAGCCTTCAAAAATGCCGTTAAGGACCCGCAGATCGTGGCTTTCGAGCCGAACCCGAAATTAGCCGCCGCGCTCGCACGGCGGCACGCTGGCGATGCAAACGTCTCTATTATCGATAACGCGTTGTGCGAAACCGAGCAGGACATCATCCTGCACATGCCGTACTACAACGGCTTCATGCTCGATGGCCTCGCCTCGCTCAAGCTCGAGGAAGCGCGCGACTGGTCGAGCACTGAGCGGTTCTATTTTTTCAGCCCCGACAAGGTCGCGATCGAAACCTATCGGGTGCATGGCCGGACGCTCGACTCCTTCGGGCTGAAGCCGGCCCTGATCAAGCTGCACATTCAGCGCTCCGAGATCGAGGCTTTGAAAGGCGCAACCGATACGCTGAGAACGAGCCGGCCGGTCATCATGTCGGCATGGCCGTGGCCCGCGCTGGTCGACTATCTGGCTGCCAACAGCTACGCCTACTACGGCTACGTCGGTGGGCGTTTCGTACCGAACCACCGCAGTTATATGAACTGGTTTCTGCTGCCCGAGCATCGGGAACAGGTCGCACACCTGCTTTCGCACTGATCGCAGCCGCCCGGTTGCGATCAGTGTCGCGCGTGGCGGCTGGCTCAATCGAGCCATCGACTTCGATGGAGCCGGCTCCCGGCGTCAGGGCTTTCGGCAGAGAAAGACCTTCTCCCCGCGAATTAATCCGTATTTTGAAACCTCGGGCTCGACCGCGGTGTATTCCTCGACCTCGAAGTTCGCCTGGCGCAGGCGCTCGCGCAGATCGCTGCCAAAGAATCTGAGGTGATCGTGCTGGTTGAAGTACAGGATACGATCCTCGGTGGTCCGCTGCTTGCTGCGATCCTCGAACGTATCCTGCCATCCCTCGATCACCGGCGTCATCGCGATCAGCTGACCACCCTTGCGCAGGATCCGGTACAATTCAGGAATCGCCAGACTGTCATCGACATGCTCGAGAATATGACAGCACACGATCATGTCGAACTCACCGTCGTTGAGCTTGATGTTCTCGATGTTGATATCCAGGTCGGCGTCGCGTCCGCCGTACTCGCAGGTGACGTAGCGGCTCGGCTTCTTGGAGCGGACATAGTTCGCCAGCCCCTTTTCGGGCGCGAAATGCAGGATGCTCCTTCCCGAAAACAGATCGCGCTCCTTATCGAACAGCGCCAGCAGGCGATGCCGCTCGTGCGACAAGCAACGCGGGCACAGGGAATCGATGTTGATACCGAGAGACAGCGGATTGCCGTAGGCAAAGAACCGTCCCTTGTAACCGCAAACCGAACATTCCCGCGGAAATCGCCCGAACAGAAAGCGGATGGTGCGAAGGCCGTTGCGCAACGTCCAGACATACGGCCGCAGCCGGTCCTTGACGCTTGCTTGTGCTTCGTAGCTGCTGCTCGAATTGGCTGTCATGTTACGCAACCCTCTATTCACTGTTTCAACGCCCGCACGCCATGCGAGAGCGTGCTTCAATAGCCACTCCGGATTCGTCTCATCGCCTGTTCGCGAAGCGCTGCCCGCATGCCGATGCAGACGCCCCAGAAAATCCACATGTAGTTCCAGAAATGCACCGTTATGCCCGTGAACATGAACACCACGAGAACCAGGGTGAATGCGGTGGACATCCTGCTCAGATAGCTGGGCTGCCTTGCGATGCGGCGGTTGACCGGCAGGACCACCGATACGGTCAGCAAGATCATCAGCACGACCATCGGCACGCCGAAGCGCAGCGCGACGACCAGCCAGACGCTGTCAACGGTATGGTCGAGGATGTCGTCGTTGAACAGGCTGAAACCGGCGCCGAAGATCGGCTGCTGGGAAATCTGTGCCATCGCGGAATCCCAGATCAGGATACGGTAGTATCCGCTCTGCGGATCCAGGGTCAGGTGCGAAATAACCCAACCGATGGGATGGCGCGCAACAGCGAAGATGATCACAGTGCAGATGGCGATCGTGGTCCACAGAAGCGTCCATCGCCACGAATACTGCCGGAGCATATGATCGTATGTGTACGTCGCCGTGATGATGACGAAGCCCATCATCGCAGCCGAGGATTGCGACAGGAAGCAGCCAACGAAACAGACACCGACCCAGAAAAGGCGTTTGAGAGGATCGGATTCGGCATAGAACAATATGGCGGCAGCCAGCGAACAGAACGTTCCGAACAGGATGGGATGATCGAACGTCGCTTTCGCGCGGATCATGTTGCCACGGAACGTCGCATCGAACAGCGGAGCGCCCAGGAACGATGCAATCGTATCGTGAATGAGCCAGCGCCCTGACAAAGCGTCCAGCAGAGCCGCGCCGACAATGGCAAGCACAAGCAGCTTCAGGACCCGGACAAAGCCTTCGACGGTCATCGCTTCGACGAAAAAGGTTCGCGCGACCAGATAGCCGCCGACGAACTCGATGGCTTCCGCGACCGCTGATGTAAACGACTCCGAGGCTCCGGCAAAAATCGCGGCGACGACCATCCAGATGGCCAGAGCCAAGGCGACCAGATCGGATGGCAACAACCGACGCCGGCCGCCGAACAGCGTGACCAGAGCCGGCACCAGCAGCAGCATGATTCCAATTCGGCCGGCCGTGAACTTCGATCCGCCGATCGAAATCTGGATTTCCGCCGGCAAGATAATTCCGATCAGAATCAGCCACGCCGGCACAAGGCTCGGACGGCGGATCCGGCGAGGCGTCCCCTTGATCGCGTGAGCCGCCGCACCGCCCCGGCTAAACGGCATATGCGGAGGATTGAGGGAGGCGCTGTTGCCTGTCATTTCAGGACCATATCCGTCGGCCCCAGATTAAGCCTGCGAATCAGAAGTGCACCGTCGGTCCTGTTCCCGCGATAGATCGGAAGATTGTTCTTGAAGTACGTCGCGCCATACCGGCCGGGAGCGATACGATTATTGTTGATCGACACGCCGACGATCGGGTGGGTGGTGAAACTCGCATCCGAATAGATCGTAAAGCTGCCGCCTGCGAACAGGTTATCCTCGACAGTAATGTTGGAGATGGGCCCGAAATAGTTGTCGATCATCACGGCGCTGGCGGACCCGTGGACATTGATGATCGTGTTGTGGCGAATTTCGACGTTTTCGATGCCGCCATCGATCTGAATGCCATCGTAATGCGGCGTTCCCCCGGCTCGAAGGTCGTGAATGTAATTGCCCACGATCACCGAGTTATGGCCGAGGAGAGTGATGCCATTCTCGACGTTGAAGATGTTGTTGTTCCGGAACGTCCCCTGCCCCTGAATGCCCTGATTGCCTGTGCCGTCGAAGGCGGCGCCCGTGCCGTCGATGAGACAATTCTGAACGACCGCGCCGCTCACATGCGGTGCGATATCGACCACGGCAAAGCCACTGGACATCACCCGGCAATTCATCAGGGTCACGTTCGACGCCTTGATATAAACAGAGCCGCGGACATCGACGCCGGAAATCACCGTCCCCGGTTCGGTGACCACGAGCTCACCCGACGGCTTCAAGACCAGATCCTTCGGCGGTCCGGTGTTTGTCACGTCGGGCCATCCGGCCGGCGTCGCCTCACTGACGGCAGGATTTTGATCACCTTGCCCTGCTCCGCCTTGCGCAGCCACGGATGTCAGGCAAAGAACTTCGGCGCAGACGAGAATGGCAATCGCGCAACCGACATCCCGCGCGCGGCGAGACGCTCCGCCAGGCTTCGCCGGACCATCACTTCTTTTCGGGAGCATAAGCGTCATAACCGTTGATCCATTCGGCTCTGCGGCGCCAGACTGCTTTCCAGTAGTCGGCCTTGCTTGCGAGATCGAACTTGCCGGACAGGAATGCCGCCAGCCGATAGCCGCACCAGCGCATCAGCGGCGCAATCAGATGCAGCCCCCGCGCGAGATCGCGCGTGATCGATGAAAAATGGCGGTTGATCAGGGTAATCCGTCCCTTGAAGACCTTCACGCGCTTGTCGACAGGGACGACGTCGGATGCACCACCATAATGAACGATGGTTGCGTTGGGCGTGACCGCCGGCCGTGCGCCGGCGACGCGCGCGCGCTGGCACAGATCGGCTTCTTCTCCGTACATGAAAAATGCAGGATCGAATCCGTCGAGCTGATCCCACAGATCGCGGTCGATCAGAAGGAAGCAGCCCGTGACGATATCGACGTGCCGCACGGTGTCGCGCTGCCAGCCACCGTAGGACTCGGAATTGAGGAATGCGCTTCGTCGGCCGAAATAGGTGAGACAGAAGGCGAAGCAGGCCAGATTCCAGAGCGTAATCTTGCGGAAGCAGGAGGTCGCGTTGAGCGACCCATCACCGAAGACGGTACGGCCGCCCCAGACCCGGTACGACGGATTGCGGGCCGCGAATTCCATCAGGCGATCGATCGCGCGGTGCAGGATGATCGTATCCGGATTGAGAAGCAAAATTCGACGACCGCGCGCGGTTTTAGCCGCGAGGTTGTTCGCCCGGGCAAAACCGATGTTGTCGGTCAATGCCGTCAGTTTCACATCAGGGAAATTTTCACGGATCGCTTCGGCGGAGCCGTCCGAAGACTTGTTGTCGACGACCAGCACCTCGTAGCTTGTGTCACGGGTCTCGGCGGCGATGGACCTCAGACATTCGACGGTCATCTCGCGCGTGTTGTAACTCACAATGATGATGCTGAGATCGACATCGCCAGCAGATCGGTTGTTTGCAGCCTGCCGATTCATAAGACGACCCGGATACGCTCGCGAAAAGCCGCATAGGCCGCACCTCGCCCGGCCCGGCCATATAATCACATTAAATAGAATATTATATTATAATATTTAATTCATCAACCGGATCAGCCCTGCAGGGCACTCCGTGAAAACGGGGTTAATATCGCGGGCGCCGGTCATTCGCCGGGAGACGATGGGTGGACTACATCCGGCAGCGGCGCCGGCTTGACCGGGCTTCGCAACGGTGCCCATCGCCGGGTGTAGGAGGCCAGCCACTCCGACGCGGCTTTCTTCCGGTCCAGAGCAGGTTTTTCGATAAAGTTCCACGACAGATAGGCCAGCACCAGGGTGATGCAGGTCGTGATGATCGCAACCGGCCAGCCGGCCCTCAGGCCAGACAGTTCCGTCACCGCGAGAATGATCGGCGAGTGGATCAGGTAGATGCCATACGACAGGTCATGTTTGAACAGCGCCCGGCCGGGGAGATCGGACAGCCCGAGATAGACAACGATATATGACACACATAGCGGAAGCACGACCGCGCCCAGGCCCACGCCCAGCCCCGCGACACCAACGATCAAGGCCCCGAAAGCCAGCACTGGCGAGAACGGCACCCGGTCGCCGAACAGGAAGAGATTTGCTCCGGCGATGAAGTAAACGAAGAGGCCGATGAAGTTAATCAGGCGCTCCGATGCCATCGCGTTCAAGGCCGGACTCATCGCAAGCCCGACATAGATGACGTACGCTACAACGAAGGCCGCCAACGCCAACGACCGATGGCGGAGCGCGCCGACAATGCTCAAAGCGGCCAGCGCGATATACGAATAGACCTCGATATTCAGCGTCCACAGCGCGCCATTGACGATAACCGGCGCACCGTCCTCGGTCACACCCGGCAGATAGTGCGCCATCAGGGTGGTGACGTTCTTGGCATAGAGATAAAGCCGCGGGTCCGAGAAATACGAGGTCAGCGAATCCTGGGTCACCAGCGGGCCGATGATGAACATCGACGCCGCAACCACGACGATCAGCGCGGGAAATATCCGCAACGCCCTGTGCACGGCAAACTTGCCGACGTCTGCTGATCGCTGTAAGCCGGGCGTGACAAGAAATCCGCTGATGCAGAAAAACACGATGACAGCAAACAGTCCGAGATGAACAAATCCGCCGCTATATCGATACAGGATATCGTCAACGCCCCACCACGAATGATGAAAGACCACCAGCAATGCCGCGGCGAACCGGATCTGGTCGAAACCCGGCCCCTTGAACGATGCGGATGAAAACCTTTCCAGTAGCGTCATCTGACTTCCTTGCGGATGTCGACATTCGACAGACCCGTGTCCGTCAAGCAGACTGATAATTCTCCAAACTGGCCGCTGATCTTGAAGAGCGCTGAGCAACAGGCGAGCCATCGATGACTTCAAGCAGATTGGCCGCCCGCCGGGCCCAGCTGTGCTGGATCGCGAACGCGCGGCGAGCGTGGACATCAGCCTCGGTGCGCCCCCGATCGAGCAAGACATCGACCGCATCCGCGAAATCCGAGGGCGCCGTCGCCACCGTGACCAGATCGGTATTGAGCCAGCGGGTCGCCGGCAGGTCGGTCGCCACCACGGGCCGGCCGGCCGCAAGATACTCGAGCGTCTTGAGCGGAAAGCTTCCGCGGTTGAACGCGGAATCGCGGTAGGGAACCAGACCGACATCGATCGCCGCGAGATAAGGCGGCAGCGCGGAGAACGGTTGCGGGCCGACCCACGCCACGTTGGTGCGCGCCATCAAGGCATTCCAGCGCTCCGGCTCGAACGCCGGATGGCGCGGGCCCACCAGCAACAGCGAGCGGCCCCTTGCCGCGATCGCCTCAAGAAGCGCGAGATCGGTTCGATCGTTGATGTGGCCGACAAATCCGGCAATCGGGCGAGGCAAGGAAACGGCCTTCGGCATATCGAGGTGGTCCACGGCCTCGTAGGCTGCGGCATCGACGCCAAACGGAATCAGATGGGTGGCCGATCCCGAGCGCCGCCAGCGTTCGTCCACCAGCGGATTTGCGGCAACGATCGCGTCGGCCTGGGCGGCAACCCGCAATTCTCCGGCGCCGAGGTGTGCCGCGTTGAGTCCGAGCAACGCCGCTCCGCCGACAAAGTCATCCTGCGCCCAGTAGATGCTGGTCCGCTCCCGGCAGGCGCCAAAGATCGGGTGCAGGGGCCATGCGGAGACAACGGCGTCTACGGTGCCGCCAAGGCGCGCGGTGGCGCGTCGCAAAAGCGTTCGCAGCAGGATATTGGTGACCACCGTCATCCCGCGGCGCGCCGGAAGCGGCTGAACGACGGGCGTCAGCCGTGCCAGACCGGCCGATTGCATCCGCAATCGCGGCTGCTGCAGCGACGTTGCGATGTAAGGATGCTTTTTGGGCGTGAGAACCGAGATCGGGGGATCGACGTAGAGAACGGGCCGCAGACGGGCAAGCTCCTCCGCCATGTGCTGGTCGGCCAGCTTGATGCCGTCGTAGTTGTTCGCGGCACACAGAACCACCAGTCCGTCCCATTGCCGGCCGGTATCGATAGGTGTGCCGTGCGATCCATTCATTACACGCCCCGCAGGCGGCGGCGGCGCCACCAAAGCTTGTTCCTGAACCAGTGGAGGTATCCGCTGGGAAGAAACGGCTGCAGGATCGGCGGCCAGCGGGGACCGACGCGACGACGCCAGCGCAATCCCCAATACTCCGTCAATGAACGCAAATCCGGATAGGTCTCACGCGCGAACGCTTCGAGGTCGTCGACCGAAACGCGATCGAGACGGCGACGGTCGTAGCACCAGCACGCCGTCCACAGCGCTTCCTTCGCCAACGCGCGGTATGCTTTCTCTCGCAACTCGTCATGATTCCGGATCACCGGCCAGTGTGTATCGAAAAGCGCGTCGAATGCGGTTTTGCGTTGCCGCAGATCGGCCAGCACCGAGTTGAACGTCGTGACATGCATACTCGCGCTGTGCTTGCGATAGTAGGCCTGATCGACTTCACCGAGATAGGCGACAGTTCCGTAGGCGGCAAAGCGGAGCCACATCTCGAGATCGCCGGCGTGGGGCAGATCCACGCGGTAGCCGCCGAGCCGTTGCTGGAGGGAGGTCCGCACCACAACCTCGGGCGAGGAAATGCAGGACGTCGCCGTCTTGCAGCGCTGCGCGATCCAGTCCCGGCCATGCCAGATGTCGACCCGAGGCTTGCCGATACGCGGCCGCGGCAGATCGCTCTCTGATTGAAAGTAGATCGAGTGCCCATACACCATCCCGACCTCGGGATGAGCATCCAGAACGGCCTGGGCGCGTTGCAAGGCGCCGGGCGTCAACAGATCGTCCGAAGACACCAGAGCGGTGTAATCGCCGGTCGCGAGCGCCAGACCTTCATTGTACGTCCTGATGTGGCCCTGATTGACCTCGTGACGGAGAAACGTCACGCGCGGATCCTTGGCGAGTTCAGCGCCGACCGCCGGAGTGTCATCGCTCGAACAATCGTCGATAATCAAAACATGGACATCGACGCCCTGCGACAGAATACTGTCGACGCACGCCTTGAGATAACGTGCGTAGTTGTAGCAAGGCACGATAACGCTAAACGAGCTCATAACGGCTACCCGTTGATTTCTGCCCGCACCGCATCCGCGACCCGGACCAGATCGTCATCGGTCATTTGCGCGTAGATCGGCAGCAGGATGGCATGGTCCTGCGCGTGCTCGGATTCCTTCAGGCTGTGCCGCAACGGCTCGTCGCGATAGGGCGCCTCGCGATGGGCGCACATGATCCCGCGCCGCGTTGCGATGCCCTGATCGAGCAGGCTCTGCATGACGGCCTTCTGATCGACACGATCGGGCAGACGCACACAGTAGCTCTGCCAGTTCGATCGCGCCCATTTCGGCTCGAACGGCAGGATTAGACCTTCGATATTGCCCAACAGATCGGCGTACCGCGCGGCAAGGGGGCGGCGGCGCAAGATGATGTCGGGCAGACGCTCGAGCTGTTTGCGGCCGATCGCGGCCTGCATGTCGGTCATCCGGTAATTGAAGCCGACGGACAGATAATCCTCGAAGATCACCTGCGGTGAGCCATGGCGCACCGTATCCGGAACGCTCATGCCGTGCTGGCGGCTCAACTTGAACTTCTGAGCGAAATCGGCGCTCGCCGTCGTCAGCATTCCGCCCTCGCCGGTCGTGATGACCTTGCGCGGGTGGAAGGAGAAGCAGGCAATCTCGCCGTGGGGCTTTCCGATTGCATCCCACGTACCATTGATATTGATCTGGCTGCCGGCCGCACAAGCGGCATCTTCGATCAGGACAATCCCGTGACGCTTTGCCAAGGCTGTCAGGGCTGGCAAATCGCATGGCATGCCCATCTGATGGACCGCGAGGATGGCACGCGTTCGCTCGGTGATCGCTTCGGCAACCCGATCGGGATCGAGATTGTAGGTCGCGGGATCGATATCGACGAAAACGGGCGTCGCGCCGCAGTACCGTATGCTGTTGGCGCTTGCGATGAACGAATGGCTTGCCGTGATGACTTCATCGCCCGGCTGTATGCCGACGGCGAGCAGTGCGAGGTGAAGCGCCGTTGTGCAGTTCGAGACGGCACACGCATATGGCGCGCCGACGAGAGCCGCGAACTCCTGTTCAAAAGCCAGAACCTGCGGGCCTTGGGACACCCAGCCGGACAACACCGCGTCCCGGGCGACATTCGCCTCGGTCGCGTCAAGAACCGGCATTGCAATTGGTATCACGAGCCTAGCGCCTGTTGCTTGGGAAGGGCGAAACGATCGCGCTCGGTTCGCCACCATTCGACGAGTTCGCTCAAGCCCTCTTCCAGTCCGATGGTCGAGCGGAAACCGAGAACGCGCTCCGCCAGTTCCGTCGATGCAAGACGGCGCGGCACGGGATTAACCGACCTTTCCGGCGCGAAGATCGGATTGAGCGTTTTCCGCCCCATCACGGTTGCGAGCGCCCTCGCCAGTTGCGCGAGACTGGTCTCCGTGCCGCTCGCGATATTGAAAACCTGATCGCTTGCCTTCGACTTGGCGCCGAGAATGTTGGCGCGCGCGACGTCGCGAACATGCACGAAGTCCATGGTCTGCTGGCCGTCGCCGAAAATGATCGGCATCTCGCCGTCCTCGAGACGCTCCATCCAGCGGATGAGGACCTCGGTGTACCGGCCATGGAT
Source organism: Afipia sp. Root123D2 (assembly GCF_001425835.1). Lineage (GTDB taxonomy): Bacteria > Pseudomonadota > Alphaproteobacteria > Rhizobiales > Xanthobacteraceae > Afipia. The sequence continues at coordinate 503,740 of NZ_LMDP01000001.1, read as the reverse complement.
ATCCATGCGGTTGCCATAGACATTGAAATATCTGAAGGCGACGTAATCGAGCCCGTGCATATCGTTGAAGGTGCGCAGAAGTCCTTCGTTGAACGCCTTCGCGGCTCCGTACAGCGTCCGGTTGTCGTAAGGGTTCTGACTTTCGGTGGTCGGAAACTGATCCGCCATTCCGTAAACCGAGGCCGATGAGGCGGCGATCACTTTCTCAACCTTGTGCTTGACGCACATTTCAAGCAGATCGAAGGTCGACTGGACCATGACTTCCATCGCCAGCCGAGGCTCGGCGGCGCAATGCGTGATCCGCAGCGCGGCCTGATGGAAGACAATGTCGGACGCGCTCACCAGCGCCTCCATCAACTTATGATCGCGAATATCGCCATGAACGAGCCGGACCGGGCCCCGCGCCTTGGTGTTCTGGAGATTTTCGGGGCGGCCTCTCACCATGTTGTCGAGCGCGACAACCTCGAGACAGCCTTCGTCGCAAAGCAGGTCGACGATGTGAGAGCCGATAAATCCGGCTCCGCCCGTCACCAGAACACGCTTGCCTTTCAGATCCGCCACGGCAATCCCCTCTTCACGTCTTGAGTGCGCATCACCGGCACAGTTCCGATCATGCCGCTTCGGTGAGCGTCACCTTGTTCAGTTCCGACACCACCATCGATACCTGTTCCGATCGAAGCTCCGCATAAATCGGCAGCGACAGGAAACGGCTGGCCAGTGCTTCGGTCACCGGCAAGTCGCCAGGACGGCCGCCGAGATCCGCATATGCTTTCTGAAGATGGACCGGGACGGGATAGTGAATGCCGGTCTTGATATCGGCCGCATCGAGCGCTGCCTGCACGCTGTCACGCTGCGGAATCTCGATTGCGTAAACGTGGTAGACATGCCGGCAATCATCCCGCGGCGCCGGACGCCTGTAAGGATGGCTTGCGAGAAGCCGGTCATACTGCGCGGCAATGGTCCTGCGAGCTTCGGTCCACGCCTCGATGTAGTTCATCTTGACGTTCAGAACCGCGCCCTGAATTCCATCCATGCGATAGTTGTAACCGGCCAGCACATGGTTGTACTTGGACTCCTGCCCCCAGTCCCTGAGCAGCGAAATACGGCGCGCCAGATCGTCATCGTTGCAAACGACAGCACCGCCCTCGCCGTAGGCGCCGAGGTTCTTTCCGGGATAGAAGCTGAAACAACCGAGATCGCCGATCGAGCCGGCGCGGCGGCCCTTGTATTCGGCACCGTGTGCCTGCGCCGCATCCTCGATCACGATGAGATTATGCCGGCGGGCGATCGCCATGATCGCATCCATGTCGGCCATCAAGCCATGCAGATGGACCGGGATGATCGCCCTGGTCCGGGGCGTGACCGCCGCTTCGATCAACGCCGGATCCATCGTCCAGGTACGCGGGTCGATATCGACGAAAACCGGCTTCGCGCCGCTGTAGAGAATGGCCGCCGTCGTCGCGACGAAAGTCATCGACACCGTCACCACCTCATCGCCAGCGCCGATGCCGGCGGCCAGCAGCGCAAGATGAAGCGCCGACGTGCCGCTGCTGACGGCCTTGCAGTGCCTGGTGTTGCAGAATGCGGCGAAGCGCTCTTCGAAAGCTCCGACCTGTGGACCCATCACGAACTGGGTGCTGTCGATGGCGGCGATGACTGCCTCATCAATCTCGGCTTTCATGCCTCGGTACTGGGCTTTCAAATCCAAGAACGGTACCAAAGGACCAATCCCTCAATGCAAATTCGGCGGGCTGAAGCCCGAACATCGCGCCCTGAACAATCCAGACGTTCACACGCCAGGCGAGATACACCGAAATTTAAATCAACGTTATTTAAATATAAAATGAGGTATTTAATATCGCAACTTATTAATTCGAGGATATCTCATTAAAATACGGAATATAGTTTACGTGCCTCGCAGCCTGCGACACGACATGGCCGGACGACGCCCGGCCGTCACGCCGAATGACGATGCTGTTCCTTGCCCGCGACAATCCGGGCTGGAACGCCGGCCACTACGGCGTGCGGAGGAACATCGCGGGTCACGACAGCACCGGCGCCGACAATGGCGCCCTCGCCGACCGTAATCCCGCACAGGATCGTCGCATTTGACCCGATCGACGCCCCGCGCCCGACCCGCGTCGGCTCGACTTTCCAGTCGTCCGGGCCCTGCAGTTCGCCGTTCGCCAGCGTCGCCCTCGGAAACTTGTCATTGGTGAACATCACGCCATGACCGATGAAAACCTCATCCTCGATCGTGACGCCCTCACAAATGAAGCTATGGGACGATATCTTGCAGCGTGCCCCGACCTTTCCGCCGGCCTGAATCTCGACGAATGTCCCGATTTTTGTCTCGTCGCCGACCACGCACCCGTACAGATTGACGAGATCCGGATGATGGATTCGAACATCCTTGCCGAGTTGCACGTCTTTCCCGATTGGCACGCTCTGTCTCCATTCATAACCGTACGCGATTGAGTACGGAGCCTTATTGTATCTGAAAACGGCCCGCGGCCCCTAGAAGCTCTTTCGCCGGAACGTATGTGGCAGTTCATCCGTGGGTCCCCCTGCCGGCTGATTTCGGACAGGCAGGATCGGCGGAACTGCACTCAACAATTCGCTGATGGCCGATCGCACATGGGCGAGCAACGGATGGTTCGTCACCGCCAGACCGGCAAACCAGCTGCCGGCCGCACAGACGCCTACGCAAATCAAGCCGGCAAGCGAGCCGATCACCCCGCCATGTATCAGGAGCGCAATGACGACGGCAGCAGTCGAAGTAAACAAAGCGACGACGGCACTTTTCCGCACGGCTCGAAACACATCCGCCGGACCGAATGCGAGATGCCGGCTTATGAAATAGATCGCGACAAATGCCTGGAACGGCAAGGTCACCAGCGCGCTCGCCGCCACAGCCTCAACTCCGTAGAACGACGCCGCGAAGATCAGCAGCAGCGACGGCGGCAACGAGATCAGCGACGACAGCAACGCATCGCGCACGCTGCCGACCGCGACCAGAACGGGGTAAGACAGACAGGCGGCAAACAACGCCAGATAGCCGATGCATAGCAGCCGGACCAACGGGACGATGTCGATCCAGGTCGGGCCGAGCCAGACCAGAATCAGGGGGTGCGCCATGATCGCGATGACCAGCAGGAACGGCCAATGAACCGCGGTGAGAAGCTCGATCGCGTCGAGATAAATGCGCTTCAGGTCTCCGCCCGCTTTGGTCTGCGCGAAGATCGCCGGCATGATGACCGGGCTCAGAACCTGAATCACCAGCTTGTCGAACGTCTGTGTCAGCGTCACGGCTCGGCTGTAGAGACCGACAGCGGTGAAATCCATCACACGGGCGATCGTCAACTGTGGCGCGAGATTGTAGAACACGTTGATGATCACAACGCCGCCTGAATAAAGGCCGAACCCGACGACATCCCGGTAGCCCGCGAAAGAGGGAAGAAAGATGCGCACATTCTTTCGCTCGCGGACCAGCAGCAGGGCTGCGATCGCATTCCCCGCCAGCGTCCCCCACACCGGAGCCATGTAGCTGAACTGCATCAGCGCCAATGCAATCGAGATCGCGGCGGTCGCGAAGTTTCCGGCGAGGTTGCAGGCCGCAAGCGCGCCGAACGCGAGATCACGCCGGAACAGCGCTGCAATCGTGATCGAGAACGGCCAGACCAGGAAATTCAGCACCGAAACCGCGATCCCGATTCTCATTCCGTCCTGCGCAAAGAATGCCGCCGTGATATCGCGCAGGAAAAAAAGTACGATACCGACCGCGGTCGAGAGCAGGAGCGTGATCGTAAAAGCTGTCCGGATATTTCGTTCTGAAAGGTTTTGTTTCTGGATCAGATAATTAGCGCCGCCAAATTCCTGGAACGACGCAGCGACGATGACCGTGACGGCATTGATGACGGCATAGGTTCCGAATTCCTCCGGCGTCAGAAGGCGTGCCAGAATCGCGGTCGAGAGCAGAAAGAAGAACAGGCTTCCGTAACGCTCGACAGCGGAGAAAAAGATGGAGCGATGCACCTGGCTCATTGCGATCCATTACTAGCGCCGCCGGCAACCCCGCGGCCGGGAAGCGGCCTTGTCGGCACGTGCTGTTTCAATCCGACAGCTTCGGAAAACCGAGCACGCGCGGGCAACTCACCTGCCCGAACGCTCATTTCATGTTGACGGCTCTCGGGCCGGTCGGGTTGCCGGCCTGCAGCGCCTCGATATCCTGCTTCTTGCGCCAGCCGATCACGCGCGCCGGCGCACCGACCACGGTCGCGAATTCAGGAACATCGCGGGTCACCACCGATCCCGCACCGACCACCGCGCCGCGGCCAATGGTGACGCCGGGCAAGACAACCGAGTTGACGCCGACATCCGCCCACTCGCAGACGCGAACCGGCGCGATCTTCAGATCAGTCTGGATGAACGGAACATCGACCGGATCGCCGGTGTGCTCCGATCCCAGCACCTTGGCGCCCGATCCCCATCCGACATAGTCCTCGAGAACCAGATCGCGGGCATCGAAGTAACTTTGCGGGCCGATCCACACGCCCTTGCCAATCACCAGACGGCCGTCGAACCGGCCTTGAATGATCGTCTGCTCACCGAAGAACACGCCATCGCCGATCTCGAAGGTTTCGGGATGAATCACGCTCACATTGCGATGGACCGTGGCGCCATGGCCGAGACTCTTGACCAGCGTACGCAAGCAAATGCGCCGCATCATCTCGTCAATATGGCCCGCGCCCATCGCGTGCCGAAGATAGGCCTCTTGAAGCTGGTCCCGGCTGAGATGGCCCGACAGATGCGCCGCCATATCGAGCTCGAACTGCGGGTCCGGCTTGACGGCGCGGGCGCCGTGAATCGCCTTGACCACGCGCGACCCGCCTTTGCGCTTCCTCGGCAGAACCCGGTCGTCCTTATCGGAGTTCATGATGCCAGCTCCGTGATTCTTTGCGGCAAGCCCAAACGAACCGGAATGCCTTGCGCCGCGATCGAGCGCGACGCGGCTTCAAGAACTTCCACCACCCGCAGACCTGTTGCACCGCTCGAAATGGGCGTCGCACTGGTGCGAATGCAATCGACAAAATGCTCGACCTCGGTCTGCAATGCTTCCGTGGCCGCCAGATGGGGTGCCCACATATCGCCGGCACGATAGCCGATCCTGAGCTGATGAGCGACCTCCGAGGGACCATCCACCGTAATCCCCTTGTCATAGACTTTGATCTTCTCGGTCGGCTCCAGATCGTCATAGACGATCATCTTCTGGCTTCCGCCGACGAACGTCTGCCTCACCTTCACCGGCGACAGCCAGTTGACGCTGACATGAGCGACACAGCTGCTGGCGAAGAACAAGGTGATATGCGCCATGTTCTCGGGCGTTCCTGCAACGTGGCATGACCCCGTCGCGGAGACCGCGACCGGCGCCTCATCGAAAATATACTGGATAATCGAGATATCGTGAACCGCGAGATCCCAGATCACGTTCACGTCGCACTGGAACAAGCCGAGGCTGGCCCGAACGCCGTTGTAATAATAGATGTCGCCAAGGGCACCGTCGGAGATAAGCTTGCGGATTTTCTGAACGGCTGGCGTGTAAAGGAAGGTATGATCGACCATCAGCGTCAGGTTGCGCCGTTCCGCTTCCTCGACGAGGTGACGCACCTGTTCGGAAGTCTGCGCCAGGGGCTTTTCGACAAAGACATGCTTGCCCGCCCTCAATGCGGCGAGCGCAAGATTGTAGTGGGAATGGACAGGCGTTGCGATCGCGACAGCCTCGACTTCCGGGTTCATGAGCAGATCACGAAACTCGGTTGTAACTTCGACGCCGGGATACTGACGGCTCACTGTTTCGAGTTTCGCGGGATCAAGGTCGCTCACGCTTACGACGCGCGAGACTTTACTGTTCGCAAAATTGCGAACGAGGTTCGGCCCCCAATAGCCGTAACCAATCACACCAATGCCAATCAGGTTATCTTGCATATGTCACCAAACCATTCGAAACGATGAAAGCGCACTTGCTATAAATTCCATTCCACGCCGGAAATTCAGAACCGCACCGACATATCCTGCCAAATGCCACGCGTATCGATCACGTCGAGATGACGCCGCTCGGCCAGCGGCACCATTTTGAATTCGTCGTGATCGACAAGAAGAATGGCGATCTCGCAGGTCCGTAATGCCTCATCGATGCCCATACGTTCCGCACCGTGATTGGCGAGCACCGGAGGCAGACTGCGAATATTCGGCTCCACGACCTTGATGCGCGAACCGTATTTCTCGGCAAGATGGATCGCGATTTCGAGCGCCGGGCTTTCCCGCAGATCGTCGACGTTTGCCTTGAAAGCGAGGCCGCAGCAGGCAACGTTGGCATAGGGATGATCGTCGATCAGCGCGGCCGCGCGTTCGATAACGGTTTCCGTCTTGTGATTGTTGACCTCGCGGCTCGTCCGCATGACCCGCGCAAGATCCGGAACGGCGTCGATGATGAACCACGGATCGACAGCGATACAGTGGCCTCCGACGCCAGGCCCCGGCCGAAGCACATTCACCCGTGGATGGCGATTGGCAAGGTCGATCGCTTCCCAGACGTTGATCTCGTAACGATCGCAGATCAGCGACAGCTCGTTCGCAAAGGCGATATTGGTGTCGCGATAGGCGTTTTCCGTCAGCTTGACGAGTTCCGCCGTTCGGGCAGTCGTTGCGACGCAAGCTCCCCGGACAAACATCTTGTAAAATCGTTGCGCCTTTCGCGCGCACAACGCGGTAACGCCGCCGATGCAGCGATCGTTGTTGACAAGCTCTGTGAGAATTCTGCCGGGCAACACGCGCTCCGGGCAATAGGCCACGAAAATCGAGCTGCCATTGGCGGTGCCGACGGTCAGGTCCGGGCGCGTCTCGACGATCTTCTTCGATATCCGTTCCGTCGTCCCGATCGGCGACGTCGATTCGAGGATCACGAGATTTCCCGGCGCGAGCACCCCCGTGATGCGCTCGACGGCAGCCATCACGCAGGTCAGATCGGGCCGGTTGGCGTGATCGATCGGAGTCGGGACCGCGATGATGAACACATCAGCCGGTTCAGGCTCGGTGCCGACGACCAGCGAGCCGTTGGACACGACTTTCTGCACAAGGCCATCAAGATCAGGTTCCGCGATATGAATGGAGCCGGACCCGACGGTTTTGACGATATCGGGATTGGTATCGATGCCGAGGACTTTGATACCACGGCTGGCGATGACGGCCGCGGTGGGAAGGCCGATATAACCGAGGCCGATGACGGAGACTTTCTGAACGTCAAGCATCGAGAAGAACCTTTGCAATCCGTTCGCTCGCCAGACCGTCGCCGAACGGATTGTGTGCACGAGACATTGCTGAGTAGTGATCATCGTCGTCGAGCAACCGGAAGGTTTCCTCGACGATCCGCCGCGTGTCGGCGCCAACCAGAAGTGCCGTGCCGGCTTCAACACCTTCCGGCCGTTCCGTCGTTTCCCGCATCACAAGAACCGGCTTGCCGAGAGTCGGCGCTTCTTCCTGAACGCCTCCGGAATCGGTCAGCACGAGATAGGCCAGAGACAGCAGGCTGACGAAATCAGTGTACTCCTGCGGTTCGATCAGTTCGACGCGCGGATGGTTCGACAGGCGCGATGAAAGAACGTCGTAGACGTTCGGATTCGGGTGAACCGGCAGGACAATCGCCACATCTTCCCTGCGGAGAATTGTCAGCAGCGCCTCAACAATGTTGAGAACGCCATCACCGAAATTCTCGCGCCGATGGCACGTCACGAGGATAATGCGCCGATTGCCGTGCCTCGCCCGGATATCGTCCCAGCGCGACGCCAGCTTGAGGTCCGCATCGACGATGCCTTTCGCGGCCAGCAACGCATCGACTACGGTGTTGCCCGTGACGTGAATTCGCTCGTTGGGAATATTCTCGCGCCGCAGGGCGTTGGCGGCCCTCTCCGTCGGCGCGAAATGCTGATCGGCGATCGACCCAATGATCTTCCGGTTCACCTCTTCCGGCCATGGTGCGTAGATATCGCCGCTCCGCAATCCGGCTTCGACGTGGGACACCGGAATGCGCCGGTAGTAGCAGGCAAGAGCGCCCATCATGGCGGTGGTCGTATCGCCCTGGACAATGACACGGGTCGGGCGCGTCTGATCGAGAACGCCGCCAATGCCTTCGAGAAGACGGGCGCTCAGCCGATCGAGCGTCTGGTTTGCCGTCATCACGTTCAGATCGACGTCGGGAACAATGTGAGTCAGCTTAAGAACCTGATCGAGCATCTGGCGATGCTGCGCCGTGGCACATACGGTCAGGGTGGGGCCGCCATCCGCCTTCAGGCGATTGATGATGGGAAACAGCTTGATGGCTTCCGGTCGCGTTCCCAACAGAACGAAGAAATGCTTTCCCACGTCTACCCTCCAGATCCGGTCGAGTTGACGTGCGGCACGCTGCGCGATTGTGCCGGTGCAAGGATGTTGTGACGGATCATCGCGTGCGCCAGAATTCCGGCAAAGAGCGCGTTGGTTTTGGCGTAGCGCCACCACATCCGCCTCGGCTCCTGATAGACGCGATAGAGCCATTCAAGGCCCATGGCCTGCATGCGAACAGGCGCGCGGTCGATGCTCCCGGAGAGGACGTCGAACGAGCCACCGACACCCATAATGAACGGGACATTGAGTTCATCGCGGTGAGCCGCCAGAAACCGCTCCTTGCGCGGCGTCGGCATGCCGATGAACAGACAGTCCGCTCCGCTGTTTCTGATCTCCGCGACAACGCCGGCTTCCTGATCCGGCGTGAAATAGCCGTCACGGAATCCCGCCATGCGCAGCGCAGGATGCTTTTTCTCCGTCTCGCGAACCGCAGAATGCAAAACGTCTTGCGTTGCTCCGAGGAAATAGGGCCTGAAGCCATCGGCGGCACAAACCGCAAGAAGTTCGGTCAGCAAATCGACACCGCTGACACGCTCACGCACCGGAAGGCCGAGCAGGCGCGCGGCCCATACGATTCCCATTCCATCGATACCGATCAGGTCACTGCCCCCGATATCGGCTGCGAGAAGTGAATCGCTGCGTGCGTTGACGAGCTTGGCGACATTGAGCGCGACATGCTGCAGTCTTGTCCGAGTGCGCATGGCGTCTCGCGCCAGATGAACGGTTTCGGCCATTGTCAAAACATCAACGGGGCAACCCAGAAGAACGTCGCGCACTCTCCCCTCCCCACTTGATTGTCAACATTCAATCACCCGAGATTATTGCTTTTAAATATCCTTTAAACAATATACTCCATCGAATTAAATACAATATATTTAATTTGAAAGCGGACTTAGTTAATTTTCGGAACGATGAAAAAAGGGCGCAAGGCGCGTCGCATCGGCCTTATTTCATGCGAAGTGAACCCGCCGCCGCTATAATGTGGCGGCGGAACATCCGGCCCAGCGCCAACAGGTTGCCGGTTGTTGCCAGATCGGATCGCGAGACCAGGGATGACAGAATTAAATCGGCCGGTGGTTTCAGTCATAATCCCGCACCTCAACCAGGCGGAGATGCTGAACGTCTGCCTTGGCACGCTGTGTGCCCAAAGCATCGACAGGTCGCTTTACGAAATCATCGTGGTCGACAACGGCTCGAAAAGCCCGCCAGCGGAAACTGTGGCGCGCTATCCCGGCGTACGCCTGCTTCATGAGCCGCAGCCGGGTCCGGGGCCGGCGCGCAACGCCGGAATTCGCAGCGCGACCGGCGATATCCTGATGTTTCTGGATGCCGATTGCCGCGCTCACCCGGACTGGATCGGAAGCGCGATAAGAGCCTTTGATTCAATCCCGGCTGGGACAATTCTGGGCGGCGACGTCCGGATCTGGCGCGATGACCCAACCGCGTTCACCGCGGTGGAAGCGTACGAAACCGTGTTCGGGTTCCGGAACAAGCTATATGTCGAAAAGCAGGGCTATTCCGTCACGGCCAATCTCGCCGGACGAAGAATGGACCTGCAGAAGGTCGCACCTTTTCTCGGGATCCAGTTTGCGGAAGACATGGACTGGGGGCAGCGGGCGCGCGAAGCGGGATTCAGATTCCACTACGTTCCGGAGATGATCGTTTTTCACCCTGCCCGTAAATCCCTGCGGGAACTGCGCATCAAATGGGACCGGCAAATCCAGCATTATCTGAACATGGCGCAGCGCGAGCCGGCGTGGAAATGGCGCTGGCTCCTGCGGTCGGTGGCGGTTCTGGGTTCGCCGATTATCGACATCGAAATAGTTCTGCGCAGCGACCGGATTGCGGGCCTCACCCCGCGCCTTAAAGCCATCATGATCCTTTTCGCCATTCGCGCCCATCGCGCGCGGAAAATGGCAAGCCTGCTCAGGGAGAGCCAGGCCGTGGTCTGGAACCGCGAAGTCGGCGTCTAGCGGCGTCAGGTCGCGATCCGACGATCCTAGCCACTGAATGCCGGATGATGCGTCAGTTCGTCCAGATCCGTGCGCTGGCCAAACGACCAGAGGATCCACCCAAGTTCGTAACTGCGGCATTCCAATCGCAAGTCGATATCGGCGGGATCGATCAGCGCCGCCGGCCGTGAAAAATAAGCATTGCGAAGAGCCCGCAACATACGCAGCCGGTTGGTATGCAGCTCCCCTTTTCTGACCTGCGATCGAATGCTCAGTTTCTTGTCGGGGACCATCATCGACCGCCCGAGCTGATTGTCGCCGAGCACCCATTTGAAGCCCTTGATCAGCGCCGCCCGCGCTTCACGGACGTCATGCTGTGCGGCGCATTCGAGGAAGGCCGGCGCCATTCCATACTGATGCACCGAATACACTTCATAGAAATCGAGAATGCGACCGTTCTGCGCATCGAAGAACCACGGCCACTCGCCTTGAGGGCCCTGCAAGGCGATCAGCCGCCAGGTGCACCTTTTAGCGATATCGATCGCCGTGGCGTCGCCTGCGAAATCTCCATAGTGATAGCAGGCCAGAGTCAGATAAGTCTGGGTGGCGAAGGACGCGAAGCGCCGCCGAAAGCCCGTCGGTTCATCGAAAAACAAACCGGCCGGACCGCGATAGCCACGCACGAGAAATGCAAAGAGAGGTTGCGCAAAGCGGCGCCACCGATTGTTGCCCGCCCGTGACTGGGCGACAATGCCCGACACCAGCATTCCGATATCCTGTGCACGGAATGCCGTCCACTCGCGCTCATTCGACAGCAGGCTATCGATCGCACCAGCGACGTTCTCCGGTATCTCGAGTTTGAGTTCCGCCGCCGCCCACAGCGCCATGCCATATGCATACTTCGCAACCGGCAGCTGCGGCAGCAGCACCACGTTCCGCTCGAAAATCTTCGCACAGTCGATATCAGCCGGCTTAACCTTGAGACGCGACATGCCCAGAAGCACGTTGAGCGAATAGAACACGTCACTGTGCGGAACCGACTGGTTGGGCTGGCTCCTGCCGTCAAGATGATAGATGTGAGACCAGCGGCCGTGATCCGGCATCCAGCACTGCTGAAGGCCCTTCAGGGCATACGTGATCAGCGGCGAGTATTGCGATCGGCTGGCGCCAGCCAACCGAGCCACGTTCTCTCCACCACTAAAAGTCTGGCTGATATTCATCGATTGTGATTCCACAGCTAGGGTTCGCGTATGCTTTCATCCAGTCCGCGGATCAGCGGGTAGAGGAAGTAAGACATCACACTCCGGTGCCCAACTTTCATCTCGGCCGTCACCGCCATTCCCGGAATCATCTGGAAATCCGCCGGCTGGGATCGCAGCCGCGCCTCATCGACGTCGATCAGGATGCGATAATAAGGCGACGACATATGGCGCGTTGCGTCGTTCTTGGTGTCCGGCGCGAACGAGTCCCTGCTCACGACACGAACGGTGCCGTGCCCGGTGCCATATTTCTGGAATGGAAAGGCGTCGAACTTCAGCCGCACGGACTGGCCGACAGCAACCTGCCCAATATCCTTCCCTTCGACATTCACTTCCGCCTGAAGCTTCTCGTTGCGCGGTACCAGGACAAACAGCGTTTCAGCCTCGCGTACCACCGAGCCCACCGTGCGGCTCGCGATCTCGAGTACTATTGAATCCACAGGCGCTTTCAGAACAATCAATTGCTGCCGCAACTCGGCCTTCTTCAGGTCTTCCACCGCGCTGTTGCGTTTGGCAATCGCGTCAACCAGATCCTGATAAGCGGTCCGGCGGAAATCCTCGATGAATGTCTGCTGCTCCGCCCGCGATCGCTCAATACGGTGCGTGTAGTCGACCTGATTGCCGCGCAAGCGAGCGAGATTGCCATCGACATCAAGGCGAGCATCGCGCGACAGCAGATAATTCAATTTTGAACCGACTGCCTTGTCCATCAGCGTCTCTCGCATGGTCTCGATCGACCGCAGCGTTTCGAGCCGCTGTTGCAGCGTGACTTCCTCGCTCTGACTGGTCTTCAGATTGGCTTGCGCACTGGCAATCTGCGCATCGTAGTTCCGCAACGACGTTTCATAGAACGCCTTGCGCTCGGCAAACAGCTTCGCCTGCAGGACCTGATCCTGATTGCCCGGGTCCACCCCGATGAATTTCTGATTGTTCAGTTCGGCTTGAAGCCGATGGATATTGGCGTCGAGAGCAGTGAGCCGGGTCCGCAACTGGTCGACGTCCGCCTGCGAGAATGTGGGGTCCAGCGTCGCCAGCGCCTGTCCGCGTCCGACGACATCCCCGGCCTTGACATGGATTTTCCTGACGACCGACGTCTCGAGCGGCTGCACCACAATGTTGGGGCTGGTCGAGATCAGCTTGCCCTGAGCGGCAACGATGGTATCGACCTGGGACAATGACGCCCAGGTGATGGCCGCGGCGATCAACGCCACCACGGTATAGAGCGTGATCCGCGCGACACGCGGAGGCGTGCTTTCCTCGACCTCGATCGCATCCGGTTGAAACTCCGATATCAACCGCTGCCGCACCGGCTCGGTGGTCCTCGGAGGACGAGGCCGCCTATCCTTCCGGAGGCCGATCATGCGCCTCGCAGTGCCGTCGGACGGTTTTTGGTTCAAGCCGGTCATGCGATCTGCTTCGTCTGCTGATTCCAGAGCTGCCGATAGGTCGTGCACTGCGTCAGCAGCCTGTCATGACGATCGACATCGACGATCCGGCCCCGATCGATCACCAGAATCGCGTCGGCATCCGCCAGCATCGAAAGCCGGTGAGAGACGATAATGACAGTGCGGCCTTCCGCGATACGCCTGATGTTCCGGCGGATGATCAATTCGCTCTCCGAATCCAAAGCACTCGTCGCTTCGTCAAGGATCAGGATGCGAGGATTGGTGATCAGTGCCCTCGCAATGGCGAGGCGCTGTTTCTGGCCACCCGAAAGGTTTTCCGCATTTTCCTCGAGCATGGTGTCGAAGCCACGCGGCAGGCGTTCGATGAACTCATCCGCACCGGCGAGGCGCGCGGCCTGGGCGACCTCCTCAAACGTTGCATCGCGTTTGACGCACGCGATGTTTTCGCGAACGGTTCCGCGGAACAGGAAGTTCTCCTGCAGCACGAGCCCGAGATTGGTGCGCAGATGAACCAGATCGATTTCGCGTGCATCGAAACCATCGATCCGAAGCAGACCTTGCTGGATCGGATACAGCCCGGAAATGAGCCGCGTCAGCGTGGTCTTGCCAGAGCCACTCCTGCCGACAATGCCGAACACGGTTCCGGCGGGTATCGTGAATGAAATGTCATCCAGCGCCGGGGCACCGTCCGCACCATAGCGGAACGAAACATTCTCGAACTCAATCTGACCGTTGAATTCCGGCCGGATCCCGTCCCGCTTTCCCGCACGCTCCTCCTGCTGGTTCATGACCTCGCCCAGCATCTGCACCGCCAGGGCCACTTCCTGATACTCGTGGACCATGGTGACCATTTGAACGAGAGGCCCTGAGACGCGGCCGGCCAGCATGTTGAACGCGACCAGCGAGCCGATGGTCATCGCGCCGCTGAAAACATCGAGAGCACCGAAACCGATAATCCCCAGCGACATCAATTTTTCGAGCAACCCGGTCACGGACTGGGCGCTGGCCGATATCTTCTCGACATCGAACCGCATCGAGACCGACTGGGCACAGCGATCGTCCCACGCCCGGCGCTGCAGCGGCTCCATCGCAAGCGCCTTGACCGTTCGCATGCCGTGGACGGTTTCCACCAGCATCGCCTGCCGCTCGCCCTCGGCCTGATAGAGGTTGAACAACCGGCGCCGGAACGGTCCGACCAGCAGGGCGACCACGATCCCGCTGAGAGCCGTGAATGCCAGCACTATTCCGGTCAGCTTGAGGCTGTAAAGCGCCAGAACGGGAAGGAAGACGAACAGCGACAGCGCGTCGAGCGCCGTCAGGAACAAACGGCCGGTGAGAAACTCCCGGACGCGCGTCGCCTGCTGCATATGCTTGACGAGCACGCCCGCCGAGATGTGCTCAAAGAACTGGATCGGCAAGCCGAGCAGATGGCCGAAGGTTTTGGTTGCGACGCGGATATCGATCTTGTTGGTCGCATACAGCAACAGATAGCGCCGCAGGAAGCTGAAGATCGAATCGAACACCAACGCGACGATCGCACCCGCAGCCAGAACATAAAGCGTCGTGATGCTCTCATGCACCAGGACCTTGTCGATCACCAGCTGGAAGAAGATCGGCGTGATCAGGCCAAGGCCATAAAGAAGCACCGCGGCGACCGCGACATCCCGGAACAACCGCCGTTCGCGGATCAGTTCGGGGATAAACCAGCGGAAACCGAAAGGCCGATGCGCCGCGGAATGCTTGCGGTTCGGCTTCAGCAAGATGACGTCGCCCCGCCAATTCGGGCAGAAGCTGTCCTTCGATACATCCAGCGGTTCCGGCCGCACCGAAAGCGGATCGAAGACGCGGATCGCTTCCCCTTCCCCGTCGGTCGTGCAGCCGATCGCGACAACCCAGTTGCAGTTGGCGAGCTTGACGAGCGCAGGATAAGACTCGCGCAATCGAAGCAGGGATTCCCACGTCAGCTGGACGCGGCGGGCGCGAAACCCGGAATCCTTGGCGATCCGCAACAGCTGGATTTCCGGGATCGGCAGATCGCCCAACGCGTAGGTGTGACGCAGCCGGTCGACCGAAAGGTCGATGCCATGATATCTCGCGACATTGACCAGAGACTCGAGCGCCGTGCGCAACTGCTGATGTGATGGCTCGGAAGGATCGACAGCCGCAACATCCGGGCCGTTCAGGCGACCCTCCGCATCAACGGAAATTGGTTGAGACATTTGGCGGCCGTTGGAAACTTGGAGCCGGCGAGCCGGAGCGCTCACTGCCCGGATTGGCACTGGTATGTTCAGGAGTTTCCCGCGATGGAGTGCGTTTGATCACGCCGGCATCCACCAGTCCCTGAAGCGCGTTCTGCATCACTTCGACGGAGTTCGCGAACGCCTCGGCCGAGAAGATGAGCCGCTGGCGGAACACCTTCTTCGGAAAATTGCTGGCGTCCCGTTCCGTCGGCGACAGGCTCATCAGATCGACGCGCACGATCGTGCCGCTGACCATGATCTCGGAGATGCCGTCGGTATAGAGCTCTTCCTGCATGATCAATGGTCCTAGGCAGCCAGTTGCGCTCTGAAGAGCACGTCAACACCATAGCTGCTCGCGTTATAGGTGTTGGTCGGGAAGAGACTCGAACCGCCATAAGCATAGAGACCATTGCCACCGCTGCTCGCAGACGACGGCGCTGTCAGAGGCCCCTCGGTATGCGAGGTCGCAAAGTAGTTGGGATCCGCCGAGTAGCTGCCATTGGTGTGATACGACGCCACGTAGGTGGTGCCGGCCGTAATCGCGATCGGCGTCGAGAAGTTCACCTGCTGCCAGCCGCTGGCGCTTTCGTTGGTGAAAGTCGCCGTCGCAAGCAGATTGCCGCTTACGGACCATACATTGGCGACATGCGGGCCGGTGTTGTCCGCGCTCTTGTAGAACTCCAGGCCAACGATTTCACCGCTCGCCGACGCTTGGAACTTCATCCCAAGCTCGACGGATGCATAGTCCGGCACGCTCACCATGTTCGGCACGAAATCGGGGCCGAACAGTCCGACGATCGTTGTGTCCTCGATCGTCATGGCAACATTGGCAGACGCCGTACCGCCTTGACCATCGGAGATCGCATAACTGAAGGACGCAGCACCGGTATATCCGGCGGTCGGATTGAAGGTGATTGTGTTGGTCTGACTGTCGAAACTCACGCTGCCGTTCACGCCACCGCTTGCGCCGGTGATCGTCAACGTGTCGCCGTCCGGGTCGCTGTCATTGGCCAGCAAACTCGCAGCCGACAGCGTCAACGCCGTATTCCGCGATCCGACAAACCCGTTGTCGTTCACAGCCACCGGCGACGCGTTCACCGGCGCACCGGACGCGTCGAACACTACGTCGACCCAGTAGTTGGTTGAGCCGTATGAATTGGTCGGGAACAGGTTTCCGGTGCCATAGGCATACACACCGTTGGTTCCGGCTACTGCCGTCAGCGGGCCGTTGGTATGCGCCGTTCCAAAATAGCCACCCGTCGCGGTGTATTGGCCGTTGCTGTGATAGCTCGCGACATACGTCGTGTTCGCCGTGATCGTGACCGGCGATGCGAAAGTGACCTGCTGCCAGCCGCTCGAGGTCTCGTTGGTGAACGTCGCGCTGGCAAGCAACTGACCACCGCTGGTCCACAGCGAACCGGTATGGGTGCCGGTATCGCCGGCGCCCTTGTAATATCGGATTCCGCTAATGACGCCTGGCGCCGATGAGACGAACCGGACGCCGAGATTGACCTGGTTCGTATCCGAATCCCCGAGCACGGCCGGAGTATCCGAAGCCGAGAACAGGCTGACGCTGGTCGACGGCGGCACCACCGTAAGATTGACCATTGCGGAGCCGACTCCGCCACGGCCGTCGGAAATCGCGTAACCGAACGTCGCGGGGCCGGTGTAGCCCGCATTCGGGGTGAACGTGATGATGTTGGTCTGGCTGTTGAAGCTGACCGTCCCGCCCGACGCAGCACCAATGCCGGTGATAGACAGCACGTCGCCATTCGGATCGGTGTCGTTGGCGAGAAGAACCGCCGCGTTGAAGGTGATCGGCGTATCGCGCTCGACCGAATATCCGTTGTCGTTGGTCCCGACCGGCGGTTCGTTAACGAACGTGCCCGGATTGAAAACAACGTCGACCCAGTAATTCGTCCCGTTCGATGACGTGGTGGGAAACACGGTATCGCTGCTGTAGGTGTAGTATCCATTCCCGGCCTGGGCGGAGAGCGGACCGTTGGTATATGTCGCCGTGAAATAGTCAGGCGTGTTCGCGTAGTGTCCGAAGCTTTGATAGCTGGCGACGAACGTCATGCCGGCTGAAATCGAAATCGGCGTCCCGAACATGACGGTTTGCCAGCCGCTGCTGGTTTCTCCCGTGAATGTTGCACTCGTCAGTAACGTACCCGTGGCGGACCACAGCGAGCCGACATGGGTGCCGATGTCACCGACCCCCTTGTAGAATTTCAGACCCACAATGGTGCCGGCCTGCGAGGCCGAGAACTTGACGCCCAGATTGACGGTTCCAGTATCGGCATCAGCGGGATTTGATGGAACGGCGAAGGGTGAGAACAGCGTCACCGTTGTCGGCGGCGCGACAGTAAAGACCCTGCCGGCACCCGGCGTTTCCAGGTTGACGCTGTCATCCACGGCACGCGACTTGATCGTATAGTCGCCGCCGACGAGCGGCGTGAAAGTATATGTCCAGTTTTGAAAGCCGGTCGCGCGATGCCAGGTCGCTCCGCCATCGGTCGAGACTTCAACAACCGCGACCGATCCTCCTCCGGTATCGACCGCGGTACCCGTGATCGTGATCGGATCATTTGTTATGAAAGTATCGCCGGGGTTTGGCGGCGCGATCGTCGAGGTCGGCGCCGCATGGTCGGTGGTTTGCGCGGCAACCGCCAGACTCGCCATCAGCGTTTGGGGCTGAATACCCATATCGGCAAACAGGTTCACCATCGCCTGCTGCACGTTCGGATCGGTGGGCGTCGCCTCGTTGTCGTGATGGTCATCAAGACCCCACGCCCAGTAGACCGTTCCGGCGCCAAATACCAAGGCGCCGCTGGGCGCACGATACAACGTCAAACTGTGCGACGCAGTCCCCGGACCGGTCGTGCTGCCGTAATCCAGCAGCAGTGTGTTGACATCGACAGTCGTCGAAGAGAGCGCAATAAGGCCATCGGGGCGGAAGCCGTTGTCGACATCCGAATCCCACTCATAACCCAGCAGATTCGGCACCAGCGAATACACCTGGCCGGGCTGTATGTCGTCGACCGCCGTGTTGCTCCAGAACCGGAAGTTGGAGAGATCGTACGGAATCGTAATGGTATCGAGCCGGTAGGAGTCGACCGTGAACATCGTGCCGGTCAGCGCATTCTCCGGCTCACCCGCACCGAATTCCGGATCGCGCCATGTCGATGTAGTGCCGTTAACGTCGACGTTGTCGTTCGACCAGACTTCTTTATAGGACACGAGCGTCTTGTACGGCGTTCCGCTGCCGTCGA
Source organism: Afipia sp. Root123D2 (assembly GCF_001425835.1). Taxonomy (GTDB): domain Bacteria; phylum Pseudomonadota; class Alphaproteobacteria; order Rhizobiales; family Xanthobacteraceae; genus Afipia. The sequence goes on along the minus strand of NZ_LMDP01000001.1, from coordinate 485,172 downwards.
TGCTCGATTCCCAGCGTGTCTGCCAATAGACCTCGTTCCCGCTCAGAAATGCGAGATTGACGCCGGCGTCCCGCGCCGCTTCGACATTGTCACGCTGATCCGCTGACCAGTATTCATCGTGGCCGACGGAAAGAAACACCTTGCTGTTGAGCAGTTGCGCGCCAGTACTCGCCGTATCGATGCCCGAAATGTAATTGACGTCATAACCGTTCTGTTCGAGCCAGCGGATTGCGGGGTATTCCACCCCGAAGATGAAGTCCTGCGGTCCCGCTGCAAAGCCGCCATCGCGGGTAATGATCGGACGGTTATAGCTGACGGCGGAAGCCCGCCCGGCCCGTCCACCCTGATCGACGCCGCCATAAAAATTGTAGCCGCCCCACCAGTTGTAGGCCTGCCACGTCGTATCCGACGTCTGGAAAGTGATGTCGCTCGGGGTTTCATCATCCCGCACGATAAACGGAATCATGTTCTCGCCGCCGCTGCCATCAAGGCGCGTCAGCTTGGCGAAATAAACGCCGGACACGGCGTCGGCGGGGATGTCCCATGACGCCGACACGTTCCAGTTTCCGGCATCCACCAGCTTTCTCACGGGATCGAAGATCGGAAGCGGCTGAACCTGCGCGGTCGCAAGATTCTGATTGATCGTCGCGACCTTGCGGGCGCCATCACCGCCGTAATAACCGATCCGGTAGATATCGATGCGGTAGTTGGTCGAATCCGTGTCGATCTTGAAATCGACCTGCTGCCCGTGATTGATGGTGAATTGAGCGGCATAGCCTTCAATGCTGGGATCGCCCTGAGCAATCAGCCATTCGCTCTCCGGCGAACCCTGCTTCATGTTTTCGGCAACGATCGGGTTGGCGATCACGCCAGGTGCAAGCGCATTGACCGTAGCAGACTGATCGAGCGTGGCGGTTTGCGTCGGCGCTGCAAGACTCGAAATACCCAGGCTGCCGAAGGCAGCCAGGGCGCCATCGTCCGGATTGTAGAGTTGAAGGGTGCGAGGAACGTAGCCGGTCGGCTGACCGTCCGCCTTGGGTGCAGTACCGGTGCGTATCGAACAGATCCCGCAGGCCCCGCCAACGCAGGTGCCGCAAACCGAGGTTGAGGCCTCACCGCGCCATTGATTGGCCCACGCATCGAGTTCGGAACCGCCGCTCGATGAGCCCGACTCTGCACCATAGACGTCAGAAATGCTCATTTCGGCACCCCAGACTTGCCGGCGAAAACGTTGCGAGCGCGCCTTGCTGCGCCTGATAGCAGACCAGACCGCACGTTCATTTCCGTCGATTTAAAACAGTTCAAAATTCATTTAAATTCACATTATGAAGCGAGTCAATTGCGCATTTAAAATTAAATAAACCAAGCAAAACCGTACTGATTTGGCACAATAATTAAACGGCCCGGGCGGCGGGCGGAACCGCCACGGGCTCCTGAACGCTGGATTCCAGCAGCTCGATCAGGTATCGGCCGTACCCGCTCTTCTCCAGCGGCTTCGCCAGATCGATCACCTGCTGGCGATCGATGAATCCCTGCCGGAATGCGATCTCCTCGAGACAAGCGACCTTCATTCCCTGCCGGGTTTCCAGCGTCTGCACGAAACTCGCCGCGTCGATCAGCGACTCGAACGTGCCGGTGTCGAGCCACGCAAAGCCCCGCCCCATCCGCTCCACATGAAGATTGCCTTCCGCGAGATAGCGCGATTGCAGATCGGTAATCTCAAGTTCGCCGCGCGCCGAGGGCCGCACCTCGGAGGCATATTTCACGACGTCATTGTCGAAGAAATAGAGACCGGTCACAGCCCAGTTCGAGCGCGGATTGCGGGGTTTCTCTTCAATGCTGATCGCGCGGTCGTCACGATCGAACGTCACCACCCCGTAACGCTCGGGATCGCGCACATGATAGGCAAACACCGTCGCACCGTCCGTCCGGCCGGCGGCCTCCGCCAGCATGTCCGGCAAGCCGTGACCGAAGAAAATATTGTCGCCAAGAACCATCGCGACGCGATCGCGGCCGATGAACTCGGCGCCGATAATAAATGCTTGGGCAAGCCCCGCAGGCGTCGGCTGCTCCGCGTACTGCAGCCGTATGCCCCATTGCCCGCCATCGCCAAGCAGCCGCTCGAACTGATGGTGGTCTTCGGGCGTGGTGATCACGAGGATGTCGCGAATTCCCGCGAGCATCAGCGTCGACAGCGGATAATAGATCATCGGCTTGTCGTAGACCGGCAGCAACTGCTTGCTGACGCCCCGCGTGATCGGATAGAGCCGCGTTCCGCTTCCGCCGGCGAGAATGATTCCCTTCAGCATGTCGTCAACTCCATCTGACTGATCAGCCGATCAAGACAGCGATCGAGTGAGGTTTGCCACGGGGGAAGCCGCACGCCGAAGGCAGCGTGCGCCTTTGAGGAATCGAGGCAGGAGTTCAACGGCCGGCGTGCGGGCGTGGGATACTCTTGCGTGAGGATGGCGTGAAGCCGCGGTGTCGGCAGGGCATGCCGCGAAAGGGCGGCGAAGATTTCACTCGCGAAGCCATGCCACGTCGTCTCGCCCTGCCCGGCCAGATGATAGATTCCGGAGTGCGATCGGGCCTGGTCCCGTTGCCGGACAATCTCAACGATGGCTGCGGCCAGATCCGGAGCGGAAGTCGGCGTGCCTCGCTGATCGTCAACAACGCGCACGTCCTGCTGGGTCGCAGCCAGACGGAGCATCGTACGAACGAAATTCTGACCATACAGGCTGTAGACCCACGATGTCCGGACCACGACGGCCCAGGGACAGGCGTCCAGAACCGCGGTTTCGCCGTCGAGCTTTGATTGACCATAGACATTGAGTGGCGCGGTCACGTCGCTTTCAACGTAGGCGCTTGGCTTTTCGCCGTTGAAGACATAATCGGTGGAAACATGAATGAACGGGATGCCTCGCTGCTTCGCCACGGCGGCAAGACGCGCGGCTCCATCGCAGTTGATGGCATAAGCGGAATCCGGTTCGGCTTCCGCCCGATCGACCGCGGTGTAAGCCGCCGCATTGATCATCGCCGAAGGTGAGAGCGTTGCGACGGCGTGTTCGATGCTTGCAGTATCCGCAAGATCGAGCTCAGGGCGCCCGATCGATACCATCGGCGTGTTGTACGGCGCAGCCAGATCCATCAGGGAGCGGGCCAACTGTCCGCTCTTGCCGACGACAAGGATCGGCCCTTCGGCCGTCCCTGGCCTAGAGCTGAGCTTGGGCGAGGCCAAGGCGCTCTCCTTTATAGACCGTCGCGCGCGATGGTTCCCACCACGCATGGTTCTCCAGATACCAGAGAACGGTTTGCTCGATCCTGTCGTCGAAATTTCCGCGCGGTGCCCAGCCAAGCTCGCGGCGCGCCTTGGTCGCATCGATGGCGTAACGCAGGTCGTGTCCCGGGCGATCCTGAACAAACGTAATCAGGGACTCCCTTGGTCGCGGGGCCGGAGCAACCCGGTCGACGATGCGGCAGATCGTTTTGACGACCTCAAGATTGGTGCGCTCGCTGTCGCCGCCGAAATTATACTTCTCGCCCGGCCGTCCGCGCTGCAGGAGCGTGATCAAGCCGTCGGCATGATCCTCGACGTACAGCCAGTCCCGGACATTGGTGCCTTCTCCGTAAACCGGCAGCGGCTTTCCTTCGATGGCATTGAGAATGATCAACGGAATGAGCTTTTCCGGAAACTGGTACGGCCCGTAATTGTTCGAGCAGTTCGAGATCATGACCGGCAGGCCGTAAGTCTTGAACCAGGCATGAACCAGATGATCGGATGCAGCCTTGCTGGCCGAATACGGCGAACTGGGCTGATAAGGCGTATCCTCCCGGAAGCGGCCTGTTGCACCGAGCGATCCATAAACTTCGTCGGTCGAGACATGAACGAAGCGGAACTGGTTGCGGCGATCCGCGGGAAGCCGATCGTAATAGCGCCTACAAACTTCCAGCAGCTGATACGTCCCAACGAAGTTTGTATCGATAAAGGCCGACGAGCCCGTGATCGAGCGATCGACGTGGCTTTCCGCCGCCAGATGGATCACGGCAGCCGGCGCGTACCTGACGAAAATGTCATCCAGCGCGGCGCGGTCGCAGATGTCGGCCTGCTCGAACGCATAACGCGGATCGCCGGCGATCGAGTCGAGCGATCGAAGGTTTGCTGCATAGGTGAGATTATCGACATTGATGACGTCCATGCCGTGCTCATGGACAAGCTGCCGGCAAACGGCCGATCCGATGAACCCTGCCCCACCTGTCACCAGAACGCGCATTGGAACCGCCCCGCACCACTAGTTGAAGACATGAGGACTCTCGCTGAGCATCGGCAGCCGGCGATCCTTGTCCGAGAGGATCGCGCGCTCCTTGCTCACCGGCCATGCAATGCCGAGCGCAGGATCGGCCCAGTTAATTCCGCGATCGTGTTCCGGCGAATAGTGGGCATCGACCTTGTAGAAAACGATCGTGTTTGGCTCCATCGTGCAGAAGCCGTGCGCAAATCCGGCCGGCACGATCAGTTGCTCATCGCTCTCTTCACTAAGCTCGACCGCAACGTGCTTGCCGTAATTCGGAGACGACCGCCGGAGATCGACCGCGACATCGAGGATCTTCCCGCGAAGAACGCGCACGAGCTTGGTCTGGGCAAAGGGCGGGGATTGATAATGAAGGCCGCGCACGGTTCCCGCGGCGGCTGAGCAGGATTGATTATCCTGCACGAAGTCGTGATCGACGCTGCACTTTGCGAAAGCCGAGCGCGTGTAGGTTTCGCTGAAGTAACCCCGCGTATCGCTGATCCGTTTGGTTTTGACCAATTTGACCTCGGGTATCGGCAGCGAGCGAACATCCAGTTGCATCTGTCTCTCCCCGAGACTCTTTCCATTCGCCTCGGAATCAGCCGTCAGGAACTCACCTTCAGCACAGCCGCCCGAATATTAATCACATTCAATATTAAATTTTGCCCCTCAAAAAAATCGTATGATATAACAAAATTAAATGCAATAAATTATCCAGTATATGGATTTAATGGTAAATTCGCGCCGGAACTTCGACACCAGCGCACTTCCATTTAAATCCATCCGGCAGACCGCATCGTTCAACGGCAGGAAGTACGAGCCAGTTCAATGCTTCAGACACTTCAGAACGATAGAATGCGGCATGGAGCCGATAATGGACCAGCCTTCGAACACGAGGAAAACGGCGGGATCGGCGATCTGATCAACTTCGTCATCGGCTTCGTACGGCGTCAGTATCTGCTCATTTTGTTCGTCACCGCATTGGCGCTCGCCGCCAGCTTTATTTATCTGCGCATAACTCCGCCGACCTACACGAGCCAGGCCAAGGTTCTGTTCGTCAATCCCAAGGCTGAATTCCTGCAGCAGCAATCGCTCCTGGCGGATAATCCGCTCGATCGCGCGCAGTTTGAGAGCCAGATCCAGATATTGCGATCGAAAGCGATCGCGATTGCGGTGATCAATCAGCTCAAGCTCGCCGACGATCCCGATCTCAACGGTTCGGATCAGCCGGTTCGCCGGCTCTCGGCGAAGCTGAAAAGAATGCTCAATATCGGGAGCGACAACAGCGAGGCCGAACAGGATGACGGGCCCAGTGACGGGTTGATTGCGGCCTTTGACGATCGGTTGAGAGCCGAACGCATCGGCTACAGCGCCGTCATCGAAATCAGCTTCAGCTCAAGCAACCCGGAACGCGCCGCGGAGATCGCGAATACCGTCGCGAATGTTTATATTGCCGATCAGCTCAATGCGAAATTCGATGCCAACCGGCGAGCCACCCTGTGGCTGCAGGGGCGCCTGAACGAGATTGGCGAGCAGGCGCTGACCGCGGAGCGCGCGGTTGCCGTGTTCAAATCGCAGAACAATATTGTCACAGCGGGCGGCAAGCTGATGGACGACCAGCAGGTCGCCGATCTGAACAGCCGGCTTGTCGCGGCACGGGCCGTGACCGCCGATGCTCAAGCCCGCCTCAACCGGTTTGAGGCCTCGATCCGGGCCAGCAACAATGATGCCGGTCAGGCGAACGCCAATCTCGACGCGTCGATTACGGACACCCTGAACAGTCCGATCATCAACAATCTGCGCCAGCAGTATCTCGAGTTTGCCCGGCGCGCAGCCGACTGGTCGACCCGGTTCGGGAAAAACCATCTGGCTGTCATCAATCTGCACACCAGGATGCAGGACCTGCGATCCTCCATCATGAACGAGGTTCGCCGTCTCGCGGAGGCTTCCAGAAGCGATTACGAAATCGCCAAACAGAAGCAGACCGAGGTCGAAAAGCAGCTTGCACAGGCCGTGTCGCAATCGCGGACGGTCAACTCCGCTGAAACGACCATGCGAGAGCTGGAAACCAAGGCAAAGAGCTATCGCAGTTTATACGAGAGCTTCCTGCAGCGTTACATGGGCGCGGTTCAGCAGGAGTCCTTCCCGATCTCGGAAGCCCGCGTGATTTCGCCTGCCTTCCCGCCGCAGGGCAAGAGCAAGCCCAAGGCGAGCCTTATTCTAGCCCTCGGCCTTTTCGGCGGACTGGCATTGGGCACGGCGCTCGGGCTGCTCCGCGACATCATGGACCGGGTATTCCGCACCGCTGCGCAAGTTGAAACGACGCTGCGTCTTCCCAGCATCGCGCTCATCCCGCTTGTGAAAGAGACAAAACATATCCCGCCCCGCAAGGAGCCGCCACCCAACAAGCCGCTACCTCCAAGGACAATCACACGCCATTCGGGGGTTATCTGGACGGCGACCGAAATGCCGCTGTCCCGCTTTGCCGAGTCGATCCGCTCGATCAGGCTGGCGATCGATCTTCATGTCACCGACACGTCCAACAAGGTGGTGGGCATCACATCGTCCTTGCCCAACGAGGGAAAATCGACAATCGCAGCGGCTCTCGCGCAGCTGATAGCCCATGCAGGCGCGCGCGTGATCGTGGTCGATTGCGATCTCCGCAACCCGTCGCTGTCCCGCAGCCTCGCCCCCGAGGCCACCGCCGGCCTCGTGGAAGTGATCGCAGGACACGCTCCCCTCGAAGAGGTCATCTGGCGAGATCCCAAGACCAACATGGATTTCCTGCCGACCGTCAAGAAGCGGCCCTTGTTCCATACCAGCGAGATCCTCTCAGCCACCTCCACGAGGAAGCTGTTCGACACCCTTCGGGCCAACTACGACTATGTCGTGGTCGATCTTCCTCCGCTGGCTCCGGTGATCGATGTCCGGGCGACGACCTCGTTGATCGATTGCTTTATCCTGGCCGTCGAGTGGGGGTGCACCAAGACAGACGTCGTCCAGCACGCGCTGCATACCGCGCCCAACCTGCGCGAAGCATTAATCGGCGTCGTATTGAATAAAACCGATATGAACGCGATTAAAAGCTACGATGGCTATCACAACGATTATTATAACAATAAGCATTATACCCGGTATGGATACACGTCGTAGGCGCCTCACGAGTCCCGCTGCGGACTTAATCGGCTACCGCCATTTCCCGGAAAACATTAAGAATTCCAGCAAGGCATATGTGGCAAACAAGCCACAAGACGCGAGATACCGCAGTTGCAGCAATCAAACCGGCTGGTCTGAATCAGCCAAGAATGTCAACCTTCTGCAGGTACGGCGTTAAGGTGGGGATTTAATCTGTCCAGCTCTGGCTCTCATCGAGGGTGGATCGCTCTAGCCCTCGCTGCACTTGCGTGCGGCGGATGTACGATCATGCCCGCCAGTGGCCCGCAGAGCATGGACGTCCGGATGCAGACGGCCGATGCCGAAAGCCTCCCCTACGCGCTGATCAAACTCAGCCCCGAGGTTGTTCGCACGCTGGGCCAGTTCACCCCGCGACTTTCAACCGCCTTTGCAAACCGCAGTCCCCCCAAGGCGTTTCGCTTCGGGATCGGTGACACGGTCAGCGTGACCATATTTGAAGCCGCGGCCGGCGGATTGTTCATCCCGGCCGAAGCCGGCGTCCGCCCCGGCAATTTCGTCACGATCCCAAATCAGGCCGTTGACAATAATGGCAATATTTCCGTGCCATATGCTGGCCCCATCCGGGCGAAGGACAAGACTCCGTTCGAGGTCCAGCAGGCCGTGGTGGCCGCCCTCAAGAACCGCGCCATCGATCCTCAGGCTGTCGTCACGCTGATCGATCAGCACGCCTCTCTCATCAGCGTGCTCGGCGATGTGCGCTCCGCAGGGCGATTCCCGGCCAGCGCTTCGGGCGAGCGCATCCTGGACGCCATTACGCGTGCCGGCGGACCGATCAGTCAGGGATACGACATCTGGGTGACGCTCGAGCGCTCCGGACACCGGGCCAGCGTCCCCTTCGGTGCGCTGATCTATGAGCCGGCCAACAACATCTTCGTCTTGCCCAGCGATACCATCTATCTCTACAGCCAGCCCCAGACCTTTGTGGCCTTTGGCGCCGCAGGTACCCAGGGACAGTACAAGTTCGACGCCTGGCGGGTCAGCCTGGCAGAAGCGGTCGGCAAGCAGGGCGGCCTGAGCGATTCCCTGGCGGATCCGGCCTCGGTCTTCCTGTATCGCGGCGAGACCAGAGAAGTCGCCGAACGGCTCGGGATCGATTGCTCCAAATTCCAGGGACCGATCATTCCGGTTATTTACCTCGTGAATTTGCGCGACCCCTCCGGCTATTTCCTGGCGCAGACGTTTGAGATGCGGAACAAGGACGTCATCTACGTCTCGAACGCAGCCTCGGTCGAAACCACGAAGTTCTTGAATTTCCTGAGAACGATCATGGCGACGGCCAACGATCCGATCATCTACGCGACCAACGGGTACGCGTTGAAGGCTGCAATCAAGGGCGTCGGGTCGACGACGATCATCAACACGCCGACACCTGTCGGACCGTAAGATTTATCGAAGGCGGCCATTTTGGCCGCCTTTCTTTTGAACTCTCGATTTGATCGCGATTGGCCGTCTATAATTTAAGCTGAAACGCCGCTGTTCTTGATGGTGGGAGCAGTTTGTGGCCGCTGTCTTTGCAATCCTCGCCTCCCTGATTGTCGTCACCCCCGCGTTCACGGTTATCGACGGACCCTTCGTCCGTGGTTGTGTTCTGGCGTACACGGCCGCGCTGATCATGATGACAGCGCTGGTCCTTCGCCCAGTGGACCTTGCCCGCCTCACCCATCTGACCAGACCGATCACGGCTCTTGCCTGCCTGCCAGCGCTATGGATGCTGATCCAGATCGTGCCGCTGCCGGGCGGCTGGCTGGCTCATTCGATCTGGGAAAGCGCATCCTCGGCGTTGAGCAGGCCGGTCGAGGCCACCATCAGTGTGGACATCGGCGCGACCCTGCTAAGCCTCTGCTGGTACGCGATGGCGCTGGCCGCAGCGCTCGCGACGGCTGCCGTCGCGCTCGACCGGCAGAGGGCTGACGTGATCTTCAGCCTGCTGACGGCATGCGCCGCGGTGAGCGCCGTCGCGATGTTGGGTCTGAGCACCATTCATCTTCAGTACGTCATTCCGATCGAGCGCACGCAGGTCGCCAGCATTGCCGTGATCGGGCTCCTGCTGTCTTACGCGACCGGCATTCGTGCCTATCAGCACCGCACAATGCATGGCGAAAGGAATAAAAAGCCCGAGATCGGGACCCTCATTCCATTTGCAGCGTCAGCCGTGAGCTTCATGGTTTGTCTCGCCGCCATAGCCACCGAACCCAACGCAGCAGTCATTTTCGCCAGCGTCGCCGGAATAGGCACCTTGCTCAGCATTACCGTCATCCGTCGTCTGAGGCTCGGCAATTGGGGAAAGTCCGGAATAGCTGCAGCGGCGCTGATCTGCGTCGCAGGCTTCTTCGCGATCAATCCGGCGAACAAGGACGTCGATGCCACGCTCGCGCTGTCGACCCAGCCGCCGGCGTCGGTCGCCATCGTCGAGCGCATGCTGACCGACGCCAAACTCGGCGGCACCGGCGCAGGGACGTTCGGCGCGCTGTGGCCGATCTATCGCAACACTTTGGATGTGCAGCCTCGCGCGGCGACCACAGCCGCAGCTTCGACCGCGATTGAAATGGGGCGGCCGTTTCTATGGACCACGGTCATCCTGGCGCTGCTGGCAGCTTTTGCCCTTTATCGGCGATCCCTGCTCCGCGGCCGCGATTACTTTTATTCAGGAACGGGTGCGGGCTGCATCCTGTCGCTGCTGATTTTGTCGTTTGCCAATGCCGCGATCTTCGGCTTGGCGTTATCTCTCTTGAGTGCGATGGTTTGCGGATTGGCCCTTGCCCGAAGCAAGGGCTGACACCGCTGAGATGGATTGAGGCGCATCCATGACCCGGTCGGGCATCGACGACCACGCCGCTCGCGCTCAGAGACAGTCCACCGTTCCGGGGGACCCTGTCCCCGTCTGGTACCGCGCCCAGCTGTTGCTGTTCGGCCTGATCCTGGCGGCACTGGCGCTTTGGGTTCTGCTGCCCGAAAGCTATCGCGCCCGGAATATCGAACTGCCCACCAATGAGCCGGCAAGCCGGTTACTTCTGGCAAAGAGAGACAGTGCCGCACGCGCAGCCTCGCTTGCCGCTCTTCGCGGCGACCTATGGGCCGAAAGCGCCCTCACCTATTCGAACCTGCTGTGGGGCGCCGGAACAACGGGGGCGGGTGCCGCCCAGACCACGGCTGCGAAAGCGCGCGAAGATCTTGAAAACGCGCTGCGCTATTCACCTCACCGCAGCGATGTATGGCTGATGCTGGCAGAACTGGCCGAGCGGAATCACTGGCAGAACTACGCGCCGACGCTGTTGCTCAGGATGTCCTATTATACCGCGCCGAACGAACTTGCGCTGTTTGCCCTGCGCGTCAAAACCTCGCTCCGCGCCGGGATGATCGACGATCCCGAAATTCAAGACATGAGCAAGCACGACATCCGTCAGGTCGTGACCAAAGCCCCCACCCTGCGGCCTGCATTGGTCGAGGCCTACAAGCAGGCGTCGCCCGCAGGCAAAGCCTTTGTCGAGCGCGTGATCTCCGAGATCGATCCGACATACCTCGCACTGCTGCGGGCCGGGATGCTTTAGGGATCGCCGCACGATCCTGCCGGATCGAAGCGGCTCCGCCCCGATCGGAAGCCGGGGTTACCCGGCCCTGCGCGGCACAAGACGCCGCAAATCACATTCCTGAATTAAATAGATTAAATACTTGCATCAATTTAAATACCGCAGCATATTTAATTTATTAAATATTAAGAATTAGGCCGATCAGGACCGCCTATGAATTTCATGAAGCGGCACACGGACTTGGACGTTGTCCCCATTGTCGTCAGGGGCGTGCCGAATGGGCAACGCGCTGAGCGGAAATGGCCCATCTCCTATGAATCCCTGAATTTCGCGACTGTCCTCGCCGACGCCGTTATTATTCTGTCCGTCGGCATCCTGACCAGCACGGCCTATAACATTCAGGCCTTCGGAACGACGGGCGACCTCGGCCAGCATGCCGGGGCATCCGCTGTGGTCGCCGCGCTTTTCATCGTGCTGATGAAAGGCCAGGGCATGTACAGGCCTGCCGAACTGCTTCTTCTGGGCAAGCAACTTCGCGCCGTCTGCCTGGTCTGGGCGACGGTATTCCTGCTGCTTGCGGGAATCCTGTTTACCTTGAAGGCAGGCAACCAGCTGTCGCGCGGCTCGATCCTGCTGTTCGCGGGTGCCGGCCTGGGCGCAATCGCTGTCCATCGGATTTTCTGGCGAAGGCTGCTCACACGCGGCATCTCACAAAGGCGGCTTTCGGGCCGCAAGATCGTGCTGATTACCGACCATCAGCGGTTCGCGGGACGGAATCTCCCGCACCTCCTCGCTCGTTTAGGTTTCCAGCTCGATCATCATTTCAGGCTGCCGCCGCCCGAGCTGGGAGCCCAGGACCGCAGAGACACGATCAACAGGGTGATCGCCTGTATCCGCGGATCCGAGGTCGAAGAGATCGTCGTCGGTACCGATCTGAGCAACTGGTCCGACCTGCGGGAACTTGTCGCCCAGCTCCGCGTGCTGCCATTGCCGGTGAATCTCATCCCGGTCGGCGCGATATCCGAGATCATGAAGCAACCGTCCCAGGCGTTTGGGAACACTGTCTGCGTGGAGATTCAGCGCGGCCCGCTGACGCAGTTCGAATGCATCGTCAAGCGAACGGTCGACATCGTTCTGGCGGCTGCCGCGCTGGTTGCGTTCTTGCCGTTGCTTGTTGCCGTCGCGATCGCAATCAAGCTCGACTCGCCCGGCCCCGTGTTCTTCCGCCAGCGGCGTTGCGGATTCAATGGCCGGTGCTTCCAGATCTTCAAGTTCAGGACGATGTCCGTGCAGGAAGATGGAGCCACGGTTACGCAAGCGCAGCGGTGCGACGCACGGGTTACGCGCATGGGCCATCTGTTACGCGTGACAAGTATCGATGAGTTGCCCCAATTGCTCAACGTGCTGGAAGGCACCATGTCGCTTGTCGGCCCCCGCCCTCACGCCATCGCCCACGATACGGCGTTTGACAAGGTCGTGAAGAATTATGCCTTCCGGCATCGCGTCAAGCCGGGTCTCACGGGTTGGGCGCAGGTCAATGGATTCCGCGGCCCCACTCCGACACCGAGGGATATCGAGCTGCGTGTGCAGCATGACCTCTGGTACATCGACAATTGGAGCTTCCGCCTCGACTTCACAATCATACTCCAGACATTTGCCGAAGTTCTGCGCCGCCGGAACGCTTACTGATCGAGCTTCCGGCGTTCTGGCCGCTGAAGCGATCCCGTCAGTCCCGCCGGCTGGAGGACCGATCAGGGTTCGTGGTATCGAGCTTCAACGCATCCGCGATGTGCTTGAGTATATCGGCCTCAGCCTTGGCCGATTCCGCTGCCGCGTTTTCGGATTGAATCTGCGCAGGCGTCTTGCTGCGCAGCTGGGCTTCAACTGATTTCCAGTCCACGGTGCTCATGGAATTTCTGCGCGCTGTTTTGGATCACGCAGGCCTACCAGAAATCCCTAGCCAAGAAGTAAACCGCGGATTTTATAGTTAAATATTCGCTGCCGCAGGATCTCGCCGCCGGTCCCCGCAGCGATCGGCAGAACATCAATGAGGCGAGTTCTGTGTCGCGGAGGATCAATCCGCCGGGCGCGGAAACGGACCGCGAAAACAGGCGGGAAACATTACCCGGATTTAATTTTTCTGGCGTTTGCTTTTTGCCGTGGCGGGCGCGCCAATCTTGAAATCATCAATCTTGCGGCCGGATCTTATCGCCGAAACCAGCCAGCGCGGCTGCTTTCCTCTGCCGGACCACGTTTCAGACGGCACCGCGGGGTTTCGGTACTTCGGCAGAACCCTGGGGTATTTCCGCCGGGTCCTTCCTTCTTCCTTCCGGGAAGACAGGTCGCCGGCGGGAGAAATCAAGCCATCAGACTTGTTCAGGTAGGCGAGCCGTTTTTCCAGCTCGCGTTTTTCAGAAATGATCCGTGAAGACAATATTTTGCTGACCGTTTCGTGGAGCACCCACAGGTCATCCAATGACATCGTTTCCAGATCGGCTTTCTTCATGAGTAAGCACCTGCATTTCCAAATTTCCACCGCAACGTTTAGGCTATGCCCGGGAATTTTTCAACGCCAGGTGGGATAAAACAGATTTGACAGGCGTGCGCCACGACCGGGGAGTTCGCGGTGTATCACCCACGTCCTGACATCCCGATGGTTACGCTGACGAAATTTGTATGATGCGCCGCCACTCACCATATCGTCGCGCGGCGAATTCGACTGTGTGCAGCGCGGTAAATGCTTCGACGATAACCGCTTCGCCGGCAACCAGACAGGCGACCCCGCCCCTTCTTCGGTCCTTTGAGGCGCGCGCGAATCAATTCGATGTCTCTCAGCAAACACGCCCGCAGCTCGATTTGATGTTCGAGCACGGATCGGGAAAAGCCATCGGAAACGGGGAGGAGCTGATTTGTAACGGCCTTGATGCGCTGGGAGGGGTACCAATTAAATTCCGGCAAGTCCGGATAAATAGCAGACATTATAACCTCCACACACAACCAGAAATTTTAAACATTTAAATCTAATTTCATCCGCCAAGCATTGTGAAACAACATTCTTGTGATGCAATATGCCGATACCTCGCCTTCCGCGTGTTCCCATCTGGCATACCAATGGTATGGGACTGTATCCCACCACGATACCACACCGGGGCCGCTTCTTCGAAAAGTTCCCAAACCTTAGTTCAATATCCTCTTGTGGAACAAATCTCATATGACACAATTAAACGGTCACATTTAAAACGAATCGATTATTATCATAAGCGTCATGACCAATATCTAATGGTTCGATCATGAACCCAGTCAGTGGAATGCATTGCCCGTTACGACAATTGGACAAACAACTGACGAGATAATTCGATGCGAAAACCAAATCTGAACGACATGCCATTTGACGAGCTTTGGCTCCTCCACGAGGAGATCACGAAGATTCTGGCTGAAAGGATAGTCGCCGAAAAGCACGAGCTGGAAAAACGATTGGCTCAGCTCAACAGGGACAATATCTCCGGTGCTAATTTATCGGATGCGGCGGTTAATCCGGCGAGTCGCCCCCGCCGTAAGTATCCGAGAGTGCTGCCTAAATACCGCAACCCCTCGTCACCGTCGGAAACCTGGTCGGGCCGCGGTAAAACTCCACGGTGGCTGGTTGTGGCACTCAAGACCGGACGCAAGATCGACGACTTTAAAATCAATCATTCCGGCAAGCGGAATGACTAGCGGATAGAACCGACACTCTTCGTACTCGTGCTCTTTACGAACCGACAGCCCGCTCGGCGCAAGCCGTGGGCTGCCGTCTTTGGAAGCGTCCGCCAGGGACACCACCGCACCCGCCACACTCCTCCGTGAACCGCATCGGGGCCTAGATCTTTCCGGCACGGTGCTCCCGAGAGAGATCGAACAGGAACCGCGCCGTGTTCCATTTGGGCAAGACCCAGGTCCGGGGCCTGAGGTCATTCGCCTTCCTTTCCTCTCTCCCCAACTCCCGACGATAATTCCGGTAATCGAGAAGCATCATGGTCAAGAACAGATCGCTGAGGACCGGAAAACGGATCTGAGTTAAGCGGCGCCAGTTCTGCAGCCACGGGACCAGCCGCGACCGCATGGCCGGGGGGACATCCGTCCCAAGCAACGATGACAGCGTGACGAGCTGGGTTTCGATGGCGTTTTTGGCGAGCGAGCCAGAACAGAACGATGCCAGCAAAGTCCAGTCGATACCTTCCGGCGAATTTGCCAGATCGTGCAAATCCAGAAGGTGACGCAGGTCCATTCTGCCGATCCAGTAATCGGCGTCCTGGAACTGGTCATGAATCATCAGCATGAAGGCGTGATAGGTCGCCGACGGGATGTAGGCGGTCCCGCCCCGCCACGTCGTCTTCCGGCAATTGTCCTTTGCCTCACCGGCGGCCGTGTAGAAGAACGCGTGCCCCGGAGGATTTTTGTGCAGGTCGATCATCCCGACATCGCCCTGCCGTTCGAGTTCGACATACCACTTGGCAGCGTCATCGGACGTTCTGAGATAGGTCTGGTAGCCGATATCGGACAGGCCGGCCAACGCCGCTTCGATGTCTTCGGGGGCAACGAGAATATCCAGATCCGAGACGATCCTGTGGGCCATCTCCTCCGGCGGTCGTGCTGCCAGGAACGCGGTGCTTTTCAAAAGAATTGGCGTGATATCGACCTTGTTGAGAGCAGCCAGAACATCCATCAGCTGCGCACCAAGCCTGTCGTTGCGCTCCGAATTTCGCGCAAAAAGCTCGAGCACATACTGCCCAACATCTTCGGGGACTTTGTCGGGGAAGCGGCTGACGATACGCTGCAAGGCTGGCGTCGTCAGGGTCTGGTTTGCCAGGCCGATCACAGACATCCAGTCAAAATCACCTGGCGGCAAATTTCGAAGGCATTGACATAGCTGCGATAGTTCGCTGCCTCGGCTATTCATCGCACAAACGAACCATCAGATCGCTCGCTTCGGCCAGATCCGAATATCTCAGCTCGAAGGATCTCGCACCCTCGAGCATGCGCTTGATCGCGTGGCACGACGCAATGTCGAGCTGTCCTCCCGCCCTGTAGGAGCTTTCCATCACCCGGCCCATGGCTTCCAAGGGCCGGAGCGGCTCAAGAGCTGCGTGCCCTTTCTTCCTTCTGATGAAGACGATCCAACCCACGGGATATGGGTTACCCAGGGCGGTCTCCGGCTTGAGATAACGTACGCGCTTGCCGTCGACCCGCTTATGAATGCGCGCCCCGTCCAGGTCGGCACGGAAACGATTGGCGATATTCCACGCACCGGCTTTCACGGTGAAGGGGAAAGGCACAGCGGTGGCGCAACCATTCTCGGCGATGAGAGCGATATCGTCGCCGGCACAATCGAACCCAGGCCGGGCAGCCAGGCAAAGAGCAAGCGTCGTCTTGCCGGCGCCGGGACGCCCGCTGATAAGCAGGTTTCGTCCCTTGCTCACGACGCTGGCAGCGTGAAACGCCACGTCTCGCGACCGTGCCGCGAGGATCTGCTCGGTGAAATAGGCCTTGATCAACGGAACGAGTTCGCTCGGCTCGCAGCAGATAACCAGCCGCTCGTTGTGAAACACCTCGACGAAGCCTTCGACCTCTCCGAGATGGAAAGTATCGGCACCGTCCCGGACAGCCGCCCGGTTCTGATCGAACGCCGACATCAATTCCACCAGGCCGGCATTGGCGCTATGGACGACGGCATTAAAGCCCGCGATGTCGAGATTGAATGTAAGCTGCGGCGGGAAGCGCGTGTGATCGAAAGCCCACGTGTGATTGGGTTCAACCAGCCCCAGCTTCAGCCAGCTCTCGAAAATTTTACGGACGTATTGCCTGGCCGCACCCGGAGGGGTTCCCGATCGCGTCAGTTCGCCGCATAAGGCATCGATGTCCGCATGCTCCTCGAAACGGCACCAGATGTAAGCCGCGGTCTGATTCAGCGCGTAAATCTGCTGGCTTCGTTCCGAAAAAATCGCTCCCTGCCCGTCGAGGAGCAAAAAAGATACACCGCTGGCCGGTTTAAAAATGCCACGGAACGGCCGATTGTCGCTCAAATTCGGCGATCGCCGACCCGCTGATGCTTCTAGGTTCATGTGACCGCGACATCGTTGGCATGCGCAAGATGACTGGAACTTGCTGCAAGGCCTGCAACAGGCGCCAGCTGGCAGTTTCCACGACAGGAATACTAAACACAACTCGGGGAATTTCCGTTCATTAATGTTTATAATCGAAACATTGACAATTAAATATGAAGCTAATTAAATCAAACTCGGAAGTATGAAATGTAGGAGGAGACAATGGCGCCAGAGAACGACAAATCCACCTCCGCTAACGCAGACGACGCGAACGAAGACCGGCGGAAATTTCTTGCCGCATGCGGGAAGTTTGCCCTCGTAACGCCGCCCGCCATCACGATGCTGCTGTCGACCTCCTTGACTTCGTCGGCGATCGCTCATTCCAGCGGTCAGGGCAATAACGGGCATGGCCGGGGCCGTGGTCGCGGCAACAACAACAGCGGCGGCAGCAGTGAGTGGCACAAAAATAACGGCATCCGCAGCAATCGCAGTTCGTTTTGGGATTGGGACTTCGATAACGACCGGCGCCGCAAGTTCGTAAAACGGCAAGACACCGGACGCATGTAAAGGCGTGACAGAGAGAAGCATGTTGCGTTCCTTACTCGTCAGCGCGAATCCTGCCTGCGGCGCACAGTCGATGTCTCAATAGGGTGTGCGGAGTAGCAGCGTCGATGAGCGGAGAGCAGCAGCCTTACAAGCTCGGCAGTCACGCGTTCAAGCGCGACGCACAGCCGGACGCGGCAGTATCCGCATTGAGAGGCGCCAACTCATCTTTGAAGCGGATGCCGCTCTCAGCGACGCCGCCTCCGCGCGATCTGGCCGGTTCGATTCAGGATAGTACGGCCGAAATCGCCATCATCTGGATGCTTCACAGGTCGGCGCTGACGAAGAAGCAGCGAGACGAGCCACTCGATCAGCAGATTAAAAATTTCAGCACCATTGCCTTCGACACCATCGTCACACGATTTCCGATACTTCAGGACTCAAAGAAAGAGCATCTTTGGCTGATATATTTTAAAGGGCTTCTTGCTTCCGCCAGCCCTACGCGCGAACAAATCCTGGAAGCCATCAAAACGATCCGCCTGGAAGATGAACCGGCAGTCCCTCGCAGGGCGCCCGTGGTGCACCGGCCAAGGTTGACGGCGGTGCCGAAAACAATCCCGCCACCCCAAAATGCAGCATCGGATCTCGACGCGCTGGAGCAGATTAGCCGAGCGTTGAGCAAGAGAAGCGTCAACAGTGACTAGCCCTCATGGGCATCTGACCTGCGCTGCAACCTTCGTCGCCTTTTCAACGTTCTGGACCTTACGTGACAAACAGGCTGGCCACTTGCTGCTGCTCTTCCGTCCGGCCTTCAGGTGCAGCAGTCGGATCTTTTCGATCCATCACCCTGCACGCAGCAGGGATGTCGGCGCCAGTCGCGCGCCAGGCGGTTCCAGATTTAACCCGGATCGCGCCTATTAAGCTTGAGACTTTAGGATGTTTACTGACTTTTGTTGCGGTCAGATCGAAATCGGATAGCGTTCGTGCGCGCCTGTTTAATTTTCAACGCAGGACGAGCCGAAACCACAATTATTGCTACTCGTGACTTCATTGCGCAAACGCCAAGCTTTCATAAGATTTCCAAAGGAGCCATCTGGTGGCCCCACAGGGTAGAAAAAAGCGGAAAGCCGGCCAGACTGAGCGTTCGAACAGGACTGCGCGCGATTCCAAACTCGGTGCAGCTGAAGAGCGACGCATCAAGGCACGGTTGAAATTGCTTAACTCGCGCCTTCAACTGATCAACAGACAGGCCCTGAACCTCACCACCGGCTGCGAGCAAGCCGCACTGGTCCGAAGGGCTCTAAATGAGCATGTCGGCGCCCAAACTTCCCACCGCGTTCGTGGCAAGTTTCAGCAATAGAAAATTCCCGTCTTAAGGTACTCAATAGTGCACGGAGCAAGAGGAGACGTGCGCGCTCTATCCATGGAATGCCGTGTTCGGCGGCGAGAAGCAGAACATCATCTGCAGCCTTCCATTCCTCGCTGGCCCGCTCTGCATCCGGCAGCGCCAAAATGAAGTGCCGCGCCTGGTGTATGGTCAGAATTTTTCTGTTGTGACGGACGACGACGGCCTCACCAAAGCGCGCAGACCACTGCATGGAATTCGACGGAACACCCATGACACGCCCCCCAACGACGCGCGAAAATTCTTTTCAGTTCAATTTATGCGGACATCGCATGATCGAAAATTCGCCTGAAAGAGGTATCAGGCGATCATGGTTCCACATTGAGAGAGATCAAAACCTTTCTGGCCCCACCGCCAAATACCGGCTCGGTCGGATAGGTCTGAAAGAAGCACAAAGGGCCGGATGACGAGCGGGTTCGTGCCTGTTCGCGACAGGTTCCACGCCGGCGGTCGGGCCTGAAAGAGCGATTCCCACGGCGGACGAAAATCACGCACAAAGGAAAACCGCCATGCCGGCGGCCCTTCCGGACCGACGGCATGGCGGTTTGAGATCCCCTGCGAGCGCCAGTGAGCGCTCAGTAACGGTAATGATCAGCCTTGTACGGACCTTCCTGCTTCACGCCGATGTAATCTGCCTGATCCTTGCGCAGCTCCGTGAGCTTCACGCCGATCTTCGACAGGTGGAGACGCGCGACCTTCTCGTCGAGCGACTTCGGCAGCACGTAGACTTCCTTCTTGTACCTGCCGTCCTTGTTGTTGGCGAACAGCTCGATCTGCGCCAGCGTCTGGTTGGTGAACGACGCCGACATCACGAAGGACGGATGGCCCATTGCGTTGCCGAGGTTCACGAGGCGGCCTTCGGACAGCATGATGATGCGGTGACCGTCGGCGAACGTAATCTCATCGACCTGCGGCTTGATGTTGGTCCACTTCAGGTTCTTCAGAGACGCGATCTGGATCTCGTTGTCGAAGTGGCCGATGTTGCAGACAATGGCGCGATCCTTCATCGCGCGCATATGCTCGATCGTAATGATGTCCTTGTTGCCGGTCGCGGTGACGAAGATGTCCGCCTGCGGTGCGGCGTCTTCCATCGTCACGACCTGATAGCCTTCCATCGCCGCCTGCAGCGCGCAGATCGGGTCGACTTCGGAAACCATCACGCGGCAGCCGGCCTGGCGCAGCGACGCTGCCGAACCCTTGCCGACGTCGCCGAAGCCCGCGACCATCGCGACCTTGCCCGACATCATGACGTCGGTGCCGCGGCGGATGCCGTCGACCAGCGATTCACGGCAACCATAGAGGTTGTCGAATTTCGACTTGGTGACCGAGTCGTTGACGTTGATGGCGGGCCACAGCAGCGTGCCGGCCTTCTGCATGTCGTAGAGACGATGCACGCCCGTGGTGGTCTCTTCCGAGACGCCCTTGATGCTGTCGGCAATTGCCTTGAAGTAGCCCTTGGGCTTTTCCTTGAGCTGCTTCTTGAGCAGCGCGAAGAACACTTCTTCTTCCTCGGAGCCCGGCTTGTCGAGGAATGCGGTGTCGCCGTTCTCGGCGCGCAGGCCGAGGTGAACGTACATGGTGGCGTCGCCGCCGTCATCGAGGATCATGTTGGGATGGCCGCCGCCGTGCCAGTCGAACAGCTTGGCGGTGTAATCCCAGTAATCTTTCAGCGTCTCGCCCTTCACCGCGAACACCGGAATTCCGGCGGCGGCAATGGCGGCAGCGGCGTGATCCTGCGTCGAATAGATGTTGCAGGAGACCCAGCGGATGTCGGCGCCGAGCGCCTTCAGCGTTTCAATCAGCACGCCGGTCTGGATCGTCATGTGCAGCGAGCCTGCGATGCGCGCGCCTTTCAGCGGCTGCTTCGGGCCGTACTCTTCACGGGTGGCCATCAGCCCCGGCATTTCAGTCTCGGCCAGCGAGAGTTCCTTGCGGCCGAAATCGGCGAGACCGATGTCGGCAACGATGTAGTCGACGCCGGGGGTCGGCTTCTTCGCAGTGGCAGTGGTCATGTGTCGCTATCCTTATTCGAGGCGGCCCGGCGCAGTCGCGCGATCCGCAGTTTGATTTCGTCATGCCCGGCCTTGTGCCGGGCATCCACGCCTTCCTGAATCATCACCAAGACGCGGATGGCCGGGACAGGCCCGGCCATGACGTCGTGGATGTTGCTTCACACCGCTTTCTTCAGCACTTCGGCGAGATCGGTCTTCTCCCACGAGAAGCCGCCGTCGGCGTCGGGCTGGCGGCCGAAGTGGCCGTAAGCCGCGGTGCGCGCGTAGATCGGCTTGTTGAGGTCGAGGTGCTTGCGGATACCGCGCGGGGTCAGGTCCATCGACGTGGCCACGGCCTTCTCGATCTTTTCGTCCGAGACTTTGCCGGTGCCGTGGGTGTCGATGTAGATCGACAGCGGGCGCGCCACGCCGATCGCGTAAGCGAGCTGCAGCGTGCACTTGTCGGCGAGGCCGGCCGCCACGACGTTCTTGGCGACATAGCGCGCGGCATAAGCGGCCGAACGGTCGACCTTGGTGGAGTCCTTGCCGGAGAACGCGCCGCCGCCGTGCGGAGCAGCACCACCGTAGGTATCGACGATGATCTTGCGGCCGGTCAGACCGGCGTCGCCGTCAGGACCGCCGATGAAGAACTTGCCGGTCGGATTGATGTGCCAGATCGTCTTGTCGGTGATCCAGCCTTCCGGCAGCGCCTTGCGGACGTACGGCTCGACGCGTTCGCGCACCTGGTTCGATGTCATATCCTCAATCAGGTGCTGGTGCGAAACGACGATCTCGCGCACGCCGACCGGCTTGCCGTTCTCATACTGCACCGTGACCTGGCTCTTGGAGTCGGGGCCGAGCACCTTTTCGGTGCCGCTGTGCCGCGCTTCGGAAATCAGGCGCAAAATCTTGTGGGCGTAGTGGATCGGCGCCGGCATCAGTTCCGGCGTCTCGTTGGTGGCGTAACCGAACATGATGCCCTGGTCGCCGGCGCCCTCTTCGCGGTTGGTGCCGGGCTGCATCGCATCGACGCCCTGCGCGATATCGGCAGACTGCGGATGCAGCAGGATCTCGATGTCGCAGTTCTTCCAGTGGAAGCCTTCCTGCTCGTAGCCGATATCCTTGATGGCGTTGCGGATCACGCTTTCGATCTGGTCGTTGGTGACCGAGGCCGGGCCACGGGTTTCGCCGGCGACCACCACCTTGTTGGTGGTGGCGAGCGTTTCGCACGCCGCCCGGATCGCCCACGGGTCGATGCCCGCTTTGGGACCCTCGCGGAAAAACAGATCGACGATCTCGTCCGAAATACGGTCACAGACCTTGTCCGGATGACCTTCGGAAACCGATTCACTGGTGAACAGATAAGACGCGCGCATCAACCCAATTCCTTCTCGCTTATCGCTGCGGCTGGTTCATGAATTTCTCTGGAATCGTCAGTCGCGGCGACGCGAGATGACGTAGGACTCGTCGTAGAACCACAGCCCGTTATGCTTGCGCAGAACGTCTCGTGTGGCATCGAGATAGCGACCGCTTTGGGTGACTTCCGTCAAGCGGTCATCTTCGACCTGAGCGACATACACCGCCGCGTTCCATGCTGCAAAGGCCGTTGAAGTCCCGATCGGACCGGTGACCTCGTTGGGCAATGCTTCCATATCGTATCGGAAGATGGAGCGGTTATCGGCGTATGCGTTGAAATTGAGGTCGCGCGCGGCAGACCCAAGCTCGTATTTTACCGTGCGCAGTAGCTCATGGCGGCTGAGAGAGAAAGGATTTTCTCCCGGCCATACCGACTGGACGATCTCCATGCCGGGATCGTGGCCGTAAGAGTGGATTCCTATCAATCGCCCTCCCGCGCGTAGCGACCGTGCCAGCGGTGCGATGATCCGTTTGGACCTGAAATTGAGCGAAGATTTGGCCCGGTAAGGCTGGGAGGCGATCACGAGGTCAAAATTCGCCTCGACCTTGCCGGCCCGGGGAATGATCGAATCCAGCAGAAACCGGTGATCCTCCCGGTACAGGACGATCACGATCGGCCGCTCATAGACCGGCATGCCGGAGCGCGACGAAACGCTGGCGCGCCAGTTGTCCTCGATAAACGGCTCCAGCTCGGCGATCTGCTCCTCGAACTCCCCGGACGAGTTGCCGGTCAGCGCCACCTCGCGCCAGATCATCCCGGCAGCGGCAGCAGGCGATTTCGGCGCCAGCCACGGGGCCTCGGCATAATTCATGTTGGTCAGCACGAACACCGTCGCAGGATGCTCGAACAGCCGGTCCGGCACCTTGTCGAGGGTCAGGCGGACGTCCTCGAGGCTGATCTCCTTGCCGGCGATATAGAACGGCATGTGCGGGAAGCGGCCGTGCATCGACCGCATCACCCGCGCCAGCACCGTGCCGTCCCCCACGCCCGCGTCGAATACCCGCAGTGCGGGTGGGCGCGGATGAATGCTCCCCAACTCCAGCGAGACGCGCTGGGCAATCACCCGCTTCTCGCTGCAGGTATGGACGAACAGCAGATATTTCTGGCGGTTCTCGAAGAACCGGAAATTGCCGCGGGGATCGCGTCGCTCGATCGGCGGCTCCGGCGGACGCGGCACCGGCGCACTGTCGCCGAGGAACGCCTGAATCCGCTCCAGCGTATCGACGGTGATGCGCTTGCCCTCACGCAGCCGCTGCACCAGTTTGCCGTCGTTGACCGCATGGCGGCCGAACGTCGACTCGGCCATATCCGCCTGACGGCAGTAATCCGATATCTGTGCGAGCAGCGGTTCGTTTCTCATGCGAGCGGTGGGCAGACCTTGCGTGGGCAGAAATTTGTGGGCAGAGTTCATTTGATGCGCGCTTCCTACCACCTTCTGCCCACCTTTGAAACCCGTGACTCAGGCTAAAATCGCACTTCTTGCGAAATATCCCGCCTTCAAACAGCCGCATCTCCCGACACGTCTGGGTGGGCACCCGCAACGAACCGGCCCGTTCGCCGCCCGGAGAACCTCATGTTTCCCAAACCGCTCGCCGCAGTCTTTCTCTTTTGCGCGATCGCCCTGCCCGCCACTGCCGGTGCAGCATCGCCGCAGGGGCGCTGGCTGGCGGAAGACATCAACGGCGGCGGCGTCATCGACCGACTGCAGACCACGCTGGAATTGGGCACCGACGGCAAGGTGACCGGCATGGGCGGCTGCAACCGCTACATGGGATCCGCGACCGTCACCGAAAGCACGATTTCATTCCGGCCGATGGCCAGCACGCGTAAGGCCTGCTCGCCGGCTGTCATGGATCAGGAGAACAAGTTTCACGCTGCGCTCACCACGGTGGCGTCATGGCGGATCGAGCAGACCAAGCTGCTGCTGCTCGACAAGGACGGAATTGAACTGATGCGCCTTAGCAAGCTGAACTAGCGCGCCATTCGTCAGCCGGCGACACGCAGGGTGGCGCCGTGAGCCGTTGGCGTCTTGTCCTTGCCGGCCTTTGCGGAAGGTTGTGCGAGATCGAGGCAATATTGCGCGGCGGCGCTCAGGGTGGTTGCGACCGCATCGGCCCTCACCGCCTCGTCCATCGCCGCGCTGTTCTCACCCATCCAGTAACACACCAGAATTTTCGCCTGCGGCAGCTTGCGCCGCAGTCTGCGCACCACATAGCGGGTGTGCGCGGGACTTGAATCGTCGAGCGCGGAGACACAGACCAGCGCGACACCTTCACCGTCGAGACGGAAAATCGCGGGGCCCGCGACATCGCCCTTCTTCGCCACCCGCGCACCGAGGCCGTGCTTGGTCAGGACCTGCGCCAGAATCAGCGCGGCAGCCTCGTCGAGATCGCTGCGTTCGGCGACACACAGCACCGGCTGCTCGGCCTGCCAACCTTGCGGCAGACCTTCCTTGATCAGGAACGGCAATTCGGGCATCGGCATCGCGGCATAGTCGATGGCCGCCTCGGTTTCGGCGTCCTGAGCATCGCCGGTCCGCCTCGTATCGGCCTCGTCGGACAGATCCTCGATCAGTTCGGCGACGTTGTCGCGGATTTCCGCAAGCTGCTTCGCATCCAGGCGTTCGCGCAACACATCGTTCTGTGCGAGCTTGAGGCCGCGCAGCGCGACATCCTCGTAGTATTCCGACAGCGAGCGTTCCTTGAGAAATTTCTCGGCCTTCTCCACCGCCTCGGCCGGATCGTCAGCCAGCATACGCTGGTAGAAGATTTCCGGCGGCGACAGCGCTGGCCGGTCGCCCAGCAGAATGTCGAAAAACTTCAGCCGGTCGACGTGACGGCCCAGCACCACGAGGCACACCGTGAGCGGCGTCGCCAGCACAAGGCCGATCGGCCCCCATAGCGCGGTCCAGAATGTCGCGGAGACGACGACGGCGAACGGCGAGAGGCCGCTGCTATGGCCGAACAGCATCGGCTCGATGATGTGGCCGACGATTAGTTCAGTGCTCAGGATCAGCACGGCCGTCCAGATCAGCATCGACCATCCGGGATCGACGGCAATCGAGAGGGTGAGCGGGAAAAATGCCGCGATGAACGCACCGATATACGGCACGAAGCGCATGATGCCGGCAAGGATGCCCCACAGGATCGCGCTCGGCACGCCGACCACCCAAAGCCCGAGACCGATCACCACGCCGAAAGCCGTGTTCAATCCGAGTTGCGACAGGAACAGACTGCTGAGGCGGCTTGCGGCATCGTCAATGGCCGATGTTGTCTTCTGCAAGTCGTGCGAGCCGGCGAGCTTGATAAGCCGGTTTCTCAAATCCTCGCGCTGGAAAAGAATGAACACCACGAAGATGATCACGACGCCCACCGTTGCGAGCGGATGAAGCAGCGGGGCGATCAGCGAGGTAATGCTTTCCAGCGCGGTCGGCGGCGGCGGGCGAACTTCCACCGGGATCGGACGCACTGCCTCGGCTTCGGCTTCGGGCGCAGGCGCGGTGGACGGCCCGCGAGTCGGCGCCTTGGTTTCCGGCCTGTTCAGCTCCTTGCCGAGGCCCTGCAGAATATCGGCCGCGCGCTCCAGCGGACCCGCGGTCGTCGCACTTTTCAGGGACAGAATCTTCTGGTGCATGGTCACCTGATAGGCCGGCAGCCGCTCCGCAAGCTGCGTCACCTGCGAGACGATCACGCTGCCGAGCCCGAACAATACTAGGAAAGCGACGATGACGACGATCGGCACGGCCGCCGCACGCGGCAGATGCCAGCGCTCGAGAAAATCGACCGGGGGCGCGAGGACGAAACTGAGTAGAATGGCCAGCGCGATGGGGACAAAGATTTCCCGTCCGACATACAGACCGGTAATCACGAGCGCGGCGATGATGGCTGTCGAAAGCGCACGACCGGCGCGAGCACCTGCTCCATCCGGGTAGAGCGTCGCGTCGGTTTTCAATTCGTCCTCCGTCGCCGCACGGCGCAGCACCCATTAACGGCGATGGGGGAAACTGGTTCCATATCCGGCCGCGCCCCCGCGATGCGGATCAAAAAAGCCGCCGCCGAACGAACGGCAGCGGCTGAGATTCGACCGACGATGCCTGATGCCATGCATCCGGCATCGCGATCGCACCAGTTCTTGAGTTATCTTGCCAAATTACTTCTTGGGCGTCTCAGCGGACGAATCCTTGCCCATCGGCTGAGCCGGACTTGTTTGCGGCTTGGCCGACGGCTGCGACGTTCCTGACGAGCCGGTGGTCGACGGCGTCATCGTGCCGGGCTTGTCCTTCTTCATCATGGTGTCCGACTTCTTCATCGAGTCAGACTTTTTCATGCCTTCCGCGGACGCCATGCTCGAAACGCCTGCAATCAATCCGGCCGCCAGAACAGCGCTCAAAATTTTCGAATTCATTATGCGATCTCCCCTTGCATTGGATGCGGGAAATCAACGACCGCTACTCGTGATCGTTCCGGGCATTACGCAGTTCCATGCGAATCTTTCGATCCACAGGGAACTGCCGAAGCCGAATTCGCGCCAACATTAAAATCCGGTCATGTCAGAAGCGGCGCGCGCCAATGAAGAGAGATTATTTGCCCCATAACTCCTGCGCGACATCGACGGCCAGTGTCAGCTTCGCCCATTGCTCGTCTTCGCTGAGGATGTTGCCCTCCTCGGTCGAGGCGAAGCCGCATTGCGGCGAAATCGCCAGTTGATCCAGATCGACGAATTTGGCGGCTTCCTGCATCCGCACCATCACGGCGTCCTTGCTCTCAAGCTCGCCGAACTTCGAGGTGATGACGCCGACCACGACAACCTTGTTGCCCTTCGGCAGGAAACGCAGCGGCTCAAAGCCGCCGGCACGCTCGGAATCGTATTCGAGGAAATAGCCGTCGTAGTTGATGCCGGCGAGCAATGTCTCCGCCACCGGCTCGTAGCCGCCCGACGAAATCCAGGTCGAGCGGAAATTGCCGCGGCAGACATGTGTGGTGATGACCATGTCGCTCGGCCGCTCGGCGATCGCGTAGTTGATGACGCGCGCATAAATCTGCTGGAAGTTGTCCGGATTCTCGCCGCGCTTGCGCACCTTATCCAGTTCGTCCTGCGAACACAGATAGGCCCACACGGTGTCGTCGAACTGCAAGTAACGACAGCCTGCATCGTAGAACGCCTTCACCGCCTTGCGATAGGCCTTGGCGAGATCCTCGAAGAACGGTTCGAGATCGGGATAAATGTCTTTCGAGATCGCGTTGCGGCCGCCACGGAAATGCAGCACCGACGGCGACGGGATCGTCATCTTCGCGGTGACGCCCGCGACATCGCAATGCTTCTTGAGAAACCGGAAGTGATCGAGCATCGGATGGTCGAGCGGGAAGTCGATCTTGCCGATGACGCGAACGTTGTCATGGCGGGTCTGGACGCCGGCGAACTGGATGCCGGTCTCGGGATGATACAATTCGCAGCCGGTGAGATGGCTGAGAAAATCGAAGTGCCACCACGAGCGGCGGAATTCGCCGTCGGTCGCGAGTTTCAATCCGATCTGCTGCTGCTTGTGGACGACCTTCTCGATCTCGATGTCCTCGATGCGGCGCAACTCATCGGCCTTGATCTCGCCCTTCTCCAGTCTGGCGCGCGCCTCCTTGATGCGCTGCGGACGCAGCAGGCTTCCGACTTCATCGGCGCGAAAAGGAGCTCTGGTTCTTTGCATGGTTGTTTTCTCCCAACTTAAATCAAACTGGCCGGCCGGCGTGGTTCTGCCTGTCCGAAGCGCCCGCGACGCCGAGGTGACGCTCCAGCGCCGCAGGATCAGCCTTGAGTTCCGCGCTGGTCGCATCGTGCACGATCGTCCCGCGATCCAGTATCACGGCACGGTCGGCAAGACCCAGAATCTTTTGCGCGTTCTGCTCGACGATGATCGAGCAGGTGCCGCCGGCGCGCGTGATCTCGCCGAGCGCGCGCAGCAGTTCCTCGACGATAATCGGAGCAAGCCCCTCGGTCGGCTCGTCGAGCAGCAGCACCTTGGGATTGAGTGTCAGCGCGCGGCCGATCGCCAGCATCTGCTGTTCGCCGCCGGAGAGTTCATTGCCGAAATTCCTGCGCCGCTCGGCAAGACGCGGAAACATCTCGTAGACCCGGGCGATGGTCCAGGGTCCTGGCTGCGCCACCGCGCTCATGTTCTCCTCGACGGTAAGCGAGCGGAAGATGTTGCGCTCCTGCGGCACCCAGCCGATTCCGGCGCGGGCGCGCTGGTCGGCGCGCAGCCGCGTGATGTCGTGGCCGCCGACCCGGATCGTGCCGCCAAAACGGCGGGTGACGCCGACGATGGAATTGATCAGCGTGGTCTTGCCGGTGCCGTTGCGCCCGAGCAGCGCCAGCACCTGCCCCTCGCCGAGACTGAGTGTCATCTGCGGCAGCACCACGGCCTCGCCGTATCCGGCGCGCAATCCTTCGATGGACAGCAGCTCAGACATCGGCGCCCTCACCGAGATAAACCGCCTTCACGCGCGGATCGCGCGCAACCTCCTCGGGTGTGCCCTCGACCAGGATCGATCCGGCCACCATCACCGAAATCCGGTCGGCAAACGAAAACACCAGATCCATGTCGTGTTCGATCAGCAGCACGGTCACATCGCGCGGCAGGCTGGCGACAGCGGCGAGAATATCGTGACGCTCGCTTTCCGGCACGCCGGCTGCCGGCTCATCGAGCAGCAGCACGCGCGGCCGGGTGGCGATGGCGACCGCGATCTCCAGCAGCCGCTGTTTGCCGTAAGGCAGTGTCGCGGTGCGCTCGTTCATGGCGTCGAGCAGATGGAAACGCGACAGGTGTTCCGCGATCTCGCCGTTGACTTCGGCGTGGGTGCCGAGCCGCCGCCACCAGTCGCCGCCGTGGCCCATCCGCTCGGACACCGCGAGGCCGACAGTTTCGAGCGGCGTCAGATCCGGATAAAGCTGGTTGATCTGGAAGGTGCGTGACAGCCCGCGCAGCACCCGCTTGTGGACCGGGAGCGACGTGATGTCCGATCCTTCGAGCAGGATGCGGCCGCTGTTTGGCTTCAGCACGCCGGTCAGCAGATTGATCGCCGTGGTCTTTCCGGCGCCGTTAGGGCCGATCAGCGCATGACGCGCGCCGGCTTCGACCTTGAGCGATAGATCGCGGGTGACGGCCAGCGCGCCGAATGTCTTTTCGAGATTGACGGTTTCGAGCGCGATGGTCATGACGCGCCTCCGTCCGCCGCGGGCGCGGCATCGCGCCGGAACAGCTTTTCGATCCGCCGCGGCCCCCATTGCGCCCAGCGCTGGATGCGCTCGCGGCCGATCAGCACCACGATGACCAGCACGAGCCCGATCCAGAACTGCCAGTATTGCGGCGTGATCGTCGAGAAGAATTCCTGCAGCAGCTTGAACGCCACCGCGCCGATCAGCCCGCCGTAGAGATAGCCGGTGCCGCCGAGCACCAGCACCAGCAGCAGATCCGCCGAACGCTCGAACGAGAACACGTCGAGCGAGGCGAGCGCCGTGCTCTGCGTGAACAACCCTCCGGCGATGCCGGCGTAGAACGCGGCGATGGTGTAGATCGCGATCAGGCGGCGATTGACCGGAATGCCGATGGCAGCCGCGCGCAGCGGATTGTTCTTGATTGCGCGCAGCGACAGCCCGAACGGCGAATGAACCAGATGCCGCGCCACCGCGAACAGGATGAACAGCACGACCAGGCAGTAGATAAACGCGGTCCGCCCGAAGATGTCGAACGCGAACAGTCCGAGCAGCGGCTCCATCACGATGCCCTGCAAGCCGTCGAAGCCGCCGGTGATGTCGGAGAATTTATTGGCGAGTTCGCGCAGCACCAGCGCGATGCCGAGCGTCACCATCAGGCGCGTCAGGTCCGATCCGCGCATCACCAGGAAGCTGGTGAGGAATCCGAGCAGCGCGGCGGCCAATCCCGCAACGGCCAGCGCCAGCACCGGCTGCGGGATCGCGCCATGAACGGCGAGCAATCCGGCGGTGTAGGCGCCGATTCCGAAAAACGCCGCGTGGCCGAGCGAGATGATCCCAGCGTAACCGAGGATCAGATCGAGCGACAGCGCGAACAGCCCCAGCCACGCCATTTCGGTGAGGATCAGATAGCGGTTCGGAAACACGAAGATGGTGGCGACCGCGAACAGCCAGAACGCGATCTCGCTCCAGCGCCAGCGCGCCAGTTCGGCAAACCGTTCGCCGAGGGGTTGATGATGCGCCATCACGAACTCAGCGCGCTGCCGTGCGGCCGAACAGGCCGTGCGGACGCCACAGCAGCAGCACGATCATCATCGCATAAATGACGAAAGCGCCGAGCTTCGGCACATAGTATTTTCCCGCGACGTCGCCGATGCCGAGCAGCAGCGCGGCGAGAAACGGGCCGGTCATCGTCGAGGTGCCGCCGACCGCGACCACGATCAGCACATAGATCAGAAACTTGAGCGGGAAATACGGATCGAGGCCGAGGATCTCCGCGCCGAGCGCCCCGCCGAGGCCCGCAAGCCCTGACCCAAATGCAAACGTCAGCGCGAACACCTGCGGCACGTTGATGCCGAGACCGCTGGCGGCGCGCGGATCGTCGACCGCGGCACGCAACCGGCTGCCGAAACGGGTCCGCGCCAGGATCAATTGCAGCGCGATCGTCAGCAGGCCGCAAATCACGATGATCATGAGGCGATAGCGCCCGACGCCGACGCCGAAAATGTTGATCTGGCCATGCAGCCAGTCCGGCAGTTTCACGAACACCTGGGTCGAGCCCATGATGTAGTCGACCGCCGCCACCGACATGAAAACAAGACCGACGGTGAACAGCACCTGATCGAGATGGCTGCGCCCGTACATGTAGCGATAGACGCCGCGCTCCATCACCGCGCCGAGCAGCGCGCTCGCCAGAAACGCCACCGGCAAGGCCGCGAAGAACGGCACGCCGTAGCCGTTGACGATGACCGCGCAAATATAGCCACCGGCCATCGCGAACGCGCCGTGCGCCAGATTGACAAAATTCATCAGGCCGAGCGTCACCGCCAATCCGCACGACAGCACGAACAGCAACATGCCGTAGGCGATACCGTCGAACAGGATGGTGAACAGCGTGGTCATATGGAGATGGCTTCGCTTCGCGTATTCCGGCGGATGATGTTCGCTCTTTTATCCCTCCCCCTTGTGGGGAGAGTGGCGCGTCGAGAGCGAAGCGAGCGATGCGCCGGGTGGGGGTGCACGATGAGCCGCGCTGGCCGAGGCCACCCACCCCGGCCTCCGCTTCGCTCGGCCGACCCTCCCCACAAGGGGGAGGGAAACCTTGATGCTTGCGTTGTCAGACGCGACGCAGGAAGTAGCGCCAACACACTCTCACTTCTTCGTCTTGCCCGGATCCTTGACGGCCTCGAAGGTGGCGAATTCGACGTTGTAGAGTTCGCCATCCACCTTCTCGACCTTACGGATGTAGATGTTCTGCACGATGTCGCGGGTCTCCGGATCGATCGAGATCGGCCCGCGCGGGCTTTCCCACTTCATGCCCTTCATCGCCGCGATCAGGGAATCGCCGTCGGCCTTGCCGCCGGTTTTCTTGAGCGCTTCGTAGATCAGGTGGATGCCGTCATAACCGCCGACCGCCATGAAGCCGGGACGCTGGCCGTAGGCCTTCTTGTAGGCCGCGACGAAATCCTTGTTCATCTGCGACGGATGCGCCGCCGAATACAGATGCGCGGTCACGGCACCCAGCGCCGCATCGCCCATGCTGTTCAGCAGGTCGTCGTCCATCACGTCGCCCGGCCCGATCACCTTGATGCCGCTCTTGTCGAGACCGCGCTCGGCATATTGCTTCATGAAGGTGCCGCCCTGCCCGGCCGGCACGAACACGAACATCGCGTCGGGCTTGGCGTCCTTCATGCGCTGCAGGAACGGCGCGAAATCCGGATTGGCCAGCGGCACTTTCACTTCCTCGACGATCTCGCCGCCGGCGGCGGTGAAGTGATCCTTGAAGAACTTCAGCGCGTCATTGCCCGGCGCATAATCCGAGGTCAGGGTCGCAACCTTCTTGATGCCGTTCTTGGCGGCCCAGTCCCCGATGATGATCGACGACTGGCCGAGGGTGAAGCTGGTGCGCACGATGTAGGGCGAACGCTCGGTAATGATCGAGGTGCCCGCCGCCATCACGACCTCAGGCACCTTGGCCTGCGTCGCCAGCGGCGCGGCCGCCAATGCCGACGGGGTGATGCCGAAACCGGCGATGACATTGACCTTGTCGTTGACGATCAATTCCTGCGCGGCGCGCTTGGTGTTGTCGGGAACGGTGCCGTCGTCCTTGAGCAGGATTTCGATCTTCTTGCCGGCGACGGTGTCGCCATGCTGCTTCATGTAGAGTTTGACCGCGTTGTCGATCTGCTTGCCGGTCGAGGACTGGCCGCCGGTCATCGGCAGGATCAGCCCGATCTTGACCGAGTCCTGCGCCTGCGCGCCCGGCATTGTCGCCACGGCCAGCAGCGCCGCACCGGCCGCCGCCAGCATCAATTGTGTCGGACGAACGAACATGAACCATCTCCCTCGCATGTCATTGTGCCAAGGCCGCGTCTCCGGCCATTGCGGTTATCCTAGCTGAAATGCACGTGGCGGCGCAAAGGCGCAATAGCGCGCGACGCCATGTCGATGCTGGACGCCAGCCATCTGTAAGCCGCCGGCCCCGGCTGGCCAATGCGACGATTGAACGACGACCGCCAAGGATGCCGTCAAGAGTGCGGCGCAACGAAGGCCCGGCAACGCGTGGGCCGCCTCAGTCGGTGAAGACCACCGTTTTGCGGCCGTTCAGGATCACACGGTCCTCGAGGTGGTAGCGCAATGCGCGCGCCAGCACCCGCCGCTCGATGTCGCTGCCCTTGCGGACGAGGTTGTCCGGGGAATCGCGATGGCTGATGCGCTCGACGTCCTGATCGATGATCGGGCCTTCGTCGAGATCGCCGGTGACATAATGGGCCGTCGCGCCGATCAGCTTCACGCCGCGCTCGTGAGCCTGATGATAAGGCTTGGCGCCCTTGAAGCCCGGCAGGAACGAATGGTGGATGTTGATGCAGCGGCCGGACAGCTTGCCGGCAAGGTCGTCGGATAAAACCTGCATGTAGCGCGCCAGGACGACGAGGTCTGTCTGGGTGTCTTCGATCAGTTTCCAGATCGCGGCTTCCTGCTCGCCCTTGGTGGCGCGCGTCACCGGCAGATAGTGAAACTGGATATCGCCGAATTCCATACCGTTATAGGTCTCGCGCGGATGGTTGGACACGATCGCGGTCGGGATCATCGGCAGTTCGGTATGGTGCCAGCGATACAGGATATCGGCGAGGCAATGGTCGAACTTCGACACCATCAGCAGGACCCGATGATGGGTGGAGCGGTCCCGCATCTGCCACTCCATCCCGAACGGCTTGGCGATGGCGCCGAAGCCGCCGCGCAGGGTCGCCAGATCCGAGGTCCCGGCGGTGGGATTGAACATCACCCGCATGAAGAAATTGCCGGTTTCGATGTCGTCATATTGCTGGGCGTCGAGAATGTTCTGGCCGCTGGCGAACAGGAAGGTGGACACCGCCGACACGATGCCGGGCCGGTCGGGGCACGACAAGGTCAGGACGAACTGCTGCTGTGACATGGCAAATCTTCTGGCAATCTTCTGGAAGGCGTCGTTGGACCGGCGCCGCGAAGGCGCCGCCGCAGACAGGGGGAGAATTCGCCTCCGTCTAACACCGCCGCCCTCTTGCGCCAATCCCGCCTGGGACCACAATAGGGTCACGAGACCAAATGATAATGTGTCATTCCGGGGCGGCCGTGCTGCCGGTCAACGACGGCACGTTTAAAGGCGGAGTTTCAAAGGAAAGTCATGGCGGACAGGCTGATCGGCTACCGGATCCTCATTCTGGAGACGCGCGAGGAAGCGCAGTTCTCGCGGCTGCTGCAAGAACAAGGCGCCGACGCCATGCAATGCCCGATGTTCACCATTCATGACGCGCCCGACTCCGGGCCGGTCGAAGCCTGGATTCGTCGCGCCATCGAACGGCCGTTCGACGATCTGGTGCTGATGACCGGCGAAGGCCTGCGGCGGCTGATGAAAGTCGCGAGAAAAATCGACGTCGAGCAGGCGTTCGTCGCGGCCATCGGACGATCGCGCACGTTTGCGCGCGGGCCGAAACCCGGCCGGGCGCTGCGCGAGATCGGCCTCGAGCCGAAAGCGGTCACCGAAACGCCGACTTCGGAAGGCATGGCGGCGCTGCTGTCCCGCTCGGACATCAAGGGTCATCGCGTCGGGCTGCAGCTTTATCCCGACAAGGATCATGCGAAACTGACCGCGGCCATCGCTGGATGCGGCGCCGAGGTCGATCCGGTGCTGCCTTATGTGTATGACGCCGAAGCCGCCGACACCAATATCGTCGCCGCCATCGACGAAATGGTTGCCGGACACATCGACGCCATCGCGTTGACGAGTTCGGGCCAGGTCCGCCGCCTTGTCGAGGTCGCGATCAAACATGGCCGCGAGGAGCAGTTGCGCGCCGGCCTTGAGCGTACGCCGATTGCATCGGTCGGCCCGGTGGTCTCCGGCGAACTGAAGACATATGGCCTGCGCACCGACATCTATCCTGCCAACGATGCTTTCTTCATGAAACCTTTGATCAGCGCGATGGCCGTGGCGCTGAACAAGGCCCCGCCCCGTCACAAGACAGGTTGAGGTTCTCAAATCGGCCGTTAACATCCGTCCACAAAACTGAAACGCGACCGAAACGTGTTGCGGCGCCAACAAGCGGATGGAAACTCATGCCCAATTTGCCCCTGTCGAAATTTCGCGTGGTCGAACTTGGAACGGGGGACACGCTGGGATATTGCGGCAAGCTGTTTGCGGATTTCGGCGCCGAGGTCATCAAGATCGAACCGACCGGCGGCGATCCGGGCCGCCGCGTCGAACCGCGCGTCGATGCCGGCAGCGGTGAACGTGAGAGCGTGCATTTTGCGTGGCTCAACACCAACAAGTCCAGCATCATCGCCGATCCTGAAACGCCCGAAGGTGCACGGCGGATCACGGCGCTGCTCGAAACGGCGGACGTCCTGCTCGATGCCCGCCATCCGCCCGTTGCCGAGTCATCGGAACTGTCTCACGCGAAATTGCGCGCAGCGATGCCGGGACTCGCGATCACCGCGATCTCATGGTTCGGCGAGCACGGCCCCTACCGCGACTACGCGGTGACGGAATCGGTGTGCCGCAGCCTTGCCGGTCTGGTGAAACTGGTCGGCCATGTCGAAGGGCCGCCGGTGTTGCCGCGCGACGGCCAGACCGGCCCGATTGCCGGCATCACCGCATTCATTCCGACGCTCGCCGGCCTTTATGGCAATGCGCATGGCGCCCGTCGCTTCGCGATCAATAATTTCGATGCGATGCTGCAGATCAGCGAATTCGACATCGGCCTTGCGCTCGAGTCCGGCTTCAGCCGCCCCCGCCCCGGCATCAACCGCTTCGGCCGCGGCTATCCGAGCGGCAACTTCCCCACCAAACACGGCTGGCTTGGCATCACCGTGGTGACGCCGGCGCAGTGGGCTGCATTCTGCCAGTTGATCGAACTGCCGGAACTGGCGAAGGAGCCGAAATATTCGGCGACCATCGGCCGCTTTCTCCACGCCGACGAACTCGGCGCGATCATCCGCCCCGTTCTGTTGCACAAGACCGCGATGGACTGGTTCCAGCGCGGTATCGAACTGCGGCTGCCGCTCGCCGTCGTGCCGGACATGAAGGAGCTTCTCGAACAGGAGGTGCATCGCAGCCGTGGTGCGTTCGGTACTGTGAATATCGGCGACGCCTCGTTCGAAGGTCCGGTGGTGCCGCAACATCTGACGCGCTCGCGCCCGTTGCCGAACGGCCGTGCGCCGCGCGCCGGCGAGCATGACAGGCAGGATTTTCCTGCGCACACGCGCACCGCAACACGCGCCGCGACGGCGAACGATCCGCTGCCGCTCAAGGGGCTGCGCATCATCGATCTCACGATGGGCTGGGCGGGGCCGACCGCGACGCGGCAGATGGCCGATCTCGGCGCCGACGTCATCAAGATCGAGTCGTGCCAGTATCCCGACTGGTTTCGCGGCACCGACACGCGTCCGCCCTATCATGAAGAGCGGACCTACGAGAAGACGCACTGGTTTCAGTACAACAACCGCAACAAGCGCGGCATCACCCTCGACCTCACCTCCGAAAAGGGATTGTCGCTGCTCAAGCAACTGATCGCCGGCGCTGACGGCGTGATCGACAACTACGCCGCCGACGTAATGCCGCGCCTCGGTCTCGGCACCGACGCGATCTTCAAGCTCAATCCGCGCGCTGTCGTTCTCACCATGCCGGCGTTCGGCATGACCGGCGCATGGAGCGGCGTACGCGCTTACGGCTCGACGCTGGAACAGGCGTCGGGCCTGCCATCGGTTACCGGGCGCGAGGAAGATCCGCCGACCATGCTGCACACCGCGCTGGGCGATCCGGTCGGTGGACTTAATGCCGCAGCCGCACTGATGGTCGGCTTCATGCATCAGAAAAATACCGGACAGGGCCAGCACATCGACCTGTCGCAGGTGCAGTGCATGTTACCGCTGGTTGCGCCCTCGATCCTCGAACAGTCCGCGACTGGCACCACCGGCCCGCGTCTCGGCAACAGGCATCCCGAATACACGCCGCACGGCTGCTTCCCTTGTCTCGGCAACGACCAATGGCTCACGCTCGCTGTCCGCAGCGACGAGGAATGGCAGGCGCTGTGCAAGGCGATGCGGCGGCCCGATCTTGCTGCCGACCCGGCGCTGGCGACGGCGGACGGACGGCGCAACGAGGAAGACCGTATCGAGGTCGCGATCCGCACCTGGCTTGCCGACGTGCGGCCCGACATCGCAATGATGACGCTGCAGGGGCTCGGCGTCCCGGCGGGCATTGCCCGGCTGCCGCAGGACCTCGCCGCCGATCCCCATTTGATGACGACCGGACACTGGCAGGTGTGCAACCGGGCATTCATCGGGCCGCATCTGGAGCCGTCGGCTGCGTATCGCGAAGGCGACGCGCTGTTGCCCTACAAGATCGAGCATCTCGCGCCGACGCTCGGCCAGCACAATGACGACGTCCTGCGCGACGTGCTGGGGCTGACCGCGGACGAGATCGCCCAGCTTGCGCAAGATCAAATCATCGGCACCGAGGCGATCGAGAAAAAGCCGGTGAAAAAGACCGACGCGAAACGCAAGGCGGGATAGCCCCGTGCCGGAGAAGACGAGGCTGCGACCGAGCGGCGGACGGATCGGCCGCATCACAAACCCGAGCGTAGCCGCGGATTGCACTAAAAACCGCGTCCCGGTACCGGACTGCATAAACCATAGGCCGATGGTTCTTCCGCTGTGCGAAAATGCACCGATCGCTGACATGCCTTTCTTGCCGCGAGCAAATTAAGGATGGCCGCGTTCTTAATTTGACCTTGGGCTTGCAGCCTGCGGAGGCTTGGACCACAATCCGGCCAACAAGATGATAGCGTGGCACGAGATCAAGATCTCGGCCGCTCTTAAGAACACGTCAAAAACCCCAAGGAGGAAAATTGATGCGTAAACTATTGATGGCTGCGGCGTTCGCGCTGCCGATGCTCGGCGGTACGGCCTTCGCCCAGGACACGGTCAAGATCGGATATATCGATCCGCTCTCGGGCGGCGGCGCCAGCGTCGGCGAAGTCGGCTTCAAGACCTACCAATTCCTCGCCGACGAATTGAACGCCAAGGGCGGTATTCTCGGCAAGAAGGTCGAGATCGTTCCGCTCGACAACAAGACCAATCCTCAGGAAAGCATCGTTCAGGCTCAGAAAGCCATCGACGCCGGCATCCGCTACCTCACGCAGGGCAACGGTTCGTCGGTCGCCATCGCGCTGTCCGAATTCGTCACCAAGTACAACGAGCGCAACCCCGGCAAGGAAGTCCTCTACTTCAACTACGCCGCGGTCGACCCGGTCCTGACCAATGAAAAGTGCAGCTTCTGGCACTTCCGCTGGGACGCGAACTCCGACATCAAGATGGCGGCGCTCACCAACTACATGAAAACCCAGCCGTCCGTGAAGAAGGTGTACCTGATCAATCAGGACTACTCGTTCGGTGAATCGGTCCGCACCGCGGCCCGCGCGATGCTGAAGGAAAAGCGCCCCGACGTCGAAATCGTCGGCGATGAAAAGCACCCCCTGCTGAAGATCACCGATTTCGCGCCGTACATCGCCAAGATCAAGGCGTCCGGCGCAGATAGCGTCATCACCGGCAACTGGGGTCAGGACATCGCGCTGCTGCTGAAGGCATCGGCCGACGCCGGTCTCAAGGTGAACTGGTACACCTACTATGCCGGCGGCACCGGCGGCCCGACCGCGATCAAGCAGGCCGGCCTGAACCATCAGGTCTTCCAGATCGCCGAGGGCGTCGCGAATATCGACCACAAGGCATCGAGGGATTTCGAAAAGGCGCTGCGTGATAAATACAACTTCGGCCTCTTCTATCCGCGTGCCGTGAATGAAATGCGGATGTTCGCCGCAGCCGCCGAAAAGGCCAAGTCGCTCGATCCGGTCAAGGTTGCGACCGCGCTCGAAGGCATGGAGTTCGAGGTGTTCAGCGGCGGCAAGGGCCATATGCGGAAGGACGATCACCAGTTCTTCCAGCCGATGTACATTGCCTCGTTCGGCGAGCGTAAGGCCGACGAGCCGTTCGATGAGGAAAAGACCGGCTGGGGCTGGCACGTGGTCGCCAAGATCGACACCGATCAGACCAACGTGCCCACCACCTGCAAAATGACCCGTCCGTAACGGATCCCGTCATAACTGCGCCCGCCGGTCTCGTCCGGCGGGCGCAGTTCTCTCTTGATCGCCTTGCAGGGAGATGCGGTCGCCGTGCTCGAATTAATCGTTATATCCACGCTCAACGGCGTTCTGTTCGGAATGCTGCTGTTCCTGATGGCCAGCGGCCTCACCGTTATCTTCAGCATGCTGGGCGTGTTGAACTTCGCGCATGCGAGCTTCTACATGCTCGGCGCGTTCTTCGGATTTCAGCTGGCGCACTGGTTCAACTTCTGGATCGCGCTGCTGGTGGCTCCCATCCTTGCCGGACTGATCGGCGCTGCCGTCGAGCGCTACGGCCTGCGCAGGGTCCATAACAACGGCCATGTCGCCGAACTGCTGTTCACCTTCGGTCTCGCCTTCGCGATCGAGGAAATCGTGCAGATCATCTGGGGCAAGAGCCCGCTCGATTTCCGTGTGCCGGATGTGCTCGAATTCCCTGCCTTCCGGATTTTCTCGACCAATTATCCTGCTTACAAGATGTTCATGCTGGCGGTGTCGATCGCCATTTTCGTCGGCCTTCTGGTCGCGCTGAAAAAGACGCGCATCGGCCTGATCGTGCAGGCGGCGCTGACGCATCCGCATATGGTCGGCCATCTCGGGCACAATGTCGGCCGCATCTTCATGATGGTGTTCGGCGTCGGCACCGCGCTCGCCGCCGTCGCCGGCGTCATCGCCGGTCCGGCGCTGGTGACGCAATCGAACATGGCCGGGCTGCTCGGCCCCATTCTGTTCGTGGTCGTTGTGGTCGGCGGGCTCGGCTCCCTGCCCGGCGCGTTCATCGCCTCGCTGCTGATCGGACTGCTGCAAACCTTCGCGGTGTCGATGAACGGATCGCTCTCCGAGGTCTTCGGACCGCTGAGCCCTGATCTCGCCAAGACGTGGCTGTCCGACATCTGGAATGTCACGATCGCTCAAATCGCGCCCATCATGCCCTATGTGCTGCTGGTGCTGATCCTGATCTTCCGCCCCCTTGGCCTGATGGGAACGCGCGAAACATGACCGATACCGTCGCAACCGTCGCCCCGCCGCGCCCGACCGCCGCCGGTCAGGCGAAGTTCTATGGCCTGTGGGTTCTCACCGCCGTCGCGCTGCTGCTGCTGCCCAGGATTTTCACCTCGGGCGGATCGCTGACGACATTCAGCCTGATCGGCATCTCGATCATCTTCGCGCTGTCCTACAACATCCTGCTCGGCCAGACCGGCCTGCTGTCGTTCGGACACGCGGTCTATTACGGCCTTGGCGGCTTTCTCGCCATTCACGCCATCAACATCATCGGCGCCAACAAATGGCCGATCCCGCTGCCGGTGGTGCCGCTGATCGGCGGCCTGACCGGGCTTACGTTCGGAATCCTGCTCGGATGGGTGTCGACCCGGCGTTCCGGCACCGTGTTCGCCATGATCTCGCTCGGCGTCGGCGAACTGGTCGCCTCCTCCGCGCTGATCCTGCGCACGTTCTTCGGCGGCGAAGGCGGCGTTTCGGCCAACCGCACCAAGCTGCTGAGAGTGTTCGACTGGAGCTTCGGCCCGCAAATCCAGATCTACTTTCTGGTCGCGGCCTGGACGCTGGCCTGCATGATCGCGATGTATGCGCTGACGCGCACGCCATGGGGCCGCATGTGTAATGCGGTGCGCGACAATCCAGAGCGTGTGGAGTTCGTCGGCTACGATCCGCACGTCGTCCGC
This sequence comes from Afipia sp. Root123D2, assembly GCF_001425835.1. Classification (GTDB taxonomy): domain Bacteria; phylum Pseudomonadota; class Alphaproteobacteria; order Rhizobiales; family Xanthobacteraceae; genus Afipia. The sequence continues at coordinate 444,187 of NZ_LMDP01000001.1, read as the reverse complement.
TATATCGCGTTCTGCTTCTCCGGCTTCTTCGCCGGAATTGCCGGCGCGTTGTCCGCGATCAATTTCGAGATCGCCAACTCCGCCTATCTCGGCGCGGTGCAGTCCGGCACGGTTCTGTTCGCGACCTACATCGGCGGCGTCGCGTTCTTCATCGGCCCGATCGTCGGCGCCATCTTCGTGACGTTCCTGTCGCTGGCGCTGAGCGACGTCACCTCGGTGTGGCAGCTTTACTTCGGCCTGTTCTTCATCGCCGTGGTGATGTTCGCGCCCGGCGGCATCACCGGCCTGCTGATGATGCACCGCCCGCTGATCCGCAACGGCACGCTCAGCAAGGTGCTGCCGTGGTACGCGATCGCCTTCGTGCCGACTTTGGCGATGGTCGCCGGCCTCGCGCTCATGATCGAGACCATCGTGCATTTCACCGTCAATCCCGGCGACGACCCGCACATCCGCGCGTTCGGCGTCAGCTTCAATGCCGCGAGCCCGCTGATCTGGGTCACCTCCGCCGTCCTGATCGTCGGCGGCTTTATCATCGCGCGGCGGACATGGACCAAGGTCGGACAGGCCTGGGACGATGCCACCTCCGCCGCTCGTGAACAGGGCATCGCCGTATGACCGCAGCTATCGAACTTCGTGGAGTAAACAAGAACTTCGGCCTCACCACGGTGATCCGCGACATCAACCTCACGGTCGCGCAAGGCGAACGCCATGCCCTGATCGGGCCGAACGGCGCCGGCAAATCGACCACGTTCAACCTGATCAGCGGCTACATGGCGCCGACCTCGGGGACGGTCCTGCTCCGCGACCAGGTGATCTCGGGCCTTGCGCCCTACCAGATCAACCGCCGCGGCCTGTCGCGCAGCTTTCAGGTGACCAACGTCTTCGCGCGCATGACCGTGTGGGAGAACCTGCGCTGCTCGGTGCTGTGGGCCACCGGCCAGCGCTATGCGTTCTGGAAGAATGTCGACAACCTGCCCGAGGTGCGCGAACGCACTGCGCGCATCATGCAGGACATCGGCCTCGTCTCACGGCGAGACGTCCCGGCCGGCCTTCTGACCTATGCCGAGCAGCGCGCGCTGGAGATCGGCATCACGGTGGCGGGCGGCGCCGACGTCATCCTGCTGGATGAGCCGACCGCGGGCATGAGCCACGCCGAAACCGAACGCGCGGTCTCGCTGATCCGCCGCCTCACCGAAGGCCGAACCCTGCTGATTGTCGAGCATGACATGAGCGTGGTGTTCGGCCTCGCCGACCGCATCTCTGTGCTGGTCTATGGCCAGATCATCGCGTCGGGCACGCCGGAGGAAATCCGCAAAAATCCGAAGGTCAAGGAAGCCTATCTCGGCGAGGAGGCTGCCTGATGCTCGAAGTTCGCGATCTTCACGCCTACTACGGCAAGAGCCACATCCTGCAGGGCGTCGATATGCATATCGGCGCCGGCGAGATCGTCAGCCTGCTCGGCCGCAACGGCGTCGGCCGTTCCACCACCGTCAAGGCGATCATGGGCGAGGTCGCCCCGCATGGAACGATCAAGTTCAAGGGCCAGGACATCGCCGGGCTGCCGAGCTATCGCATCGCCCATCTCGGCCTCGGCTACGTGCCGGAGCATCGCGACATCTTCCCCGGCCTGACGGTGCGGCAGAACTTGATGCTTGGCATCAAGGACACCAAACGCCCGGGCAAGTGGAAGCTCGACGACATGCTCGAGATGTTTCCGAACCTGAAGGCGCGCGCCGACACCGCGGCCGGCGTGCTGTCCGGCGGCGAAAAGCAGATGCTGACGACGTGCCGCACCCTGATGGGCGATCCCGAACTCATCATGATCGACGAGCCGACTGAAGGCCTCGCGCCCTTGATCGTGCATCAGGTCGGCGACCTGATCGCGGAAATTGCCCGGCGCGGCGTGGCGATCCTGCTGGTCGAGCAGAAGCTGTCGATCGCGATGCGGATCTCGCACCGTGTCTACGTCATGGGCCACGGCCGGATCGTGTTCGAAGGCACTCCCGCCGAACTCAAGGCCAATGAATCGGTGCGGAAAGAGTGGCTCGAAGTTTAGGGCTTCATAAGGGAGGAACACGGACTCCATCAAGGTCGTCCCGGCGAAGGCGGGACGACGCGCGGGGGATCACGCAGCACTATTACTCCCCGTAACTGCGCAGCCGCTCCAGATCGACGATCGTCACGCCGCCGTACTCGATGCGCAGCAGCCCTTCCCGCTCCAGTGTCTTGAGGCACTGGTTGGTGTTTTGCCGGGAGATTCCGGAAATGGCGCCGAGTTCCTCCTGCGTGATCTCCAGATGGCGGGTGACGTCCGGATAGAGGATCGGATTGAACAGGGACGCGATGGAGCGCGCGAGACGCGCCTTGGCATCCAGCATACGGCCGTATTCCAGAAGGCCGATGAACTGGCCGAGGCGCTCGTTCAGCAGCGCCACCAGAAAGCGATTGAAGCCGACGCTGTTCTCGAACAGCCACAGAAAGGTGGCGCGGTCCATCATGGCCAGCCGCGTTTCGCGCAAGGCGACCGCATCGTAGCGCCGCGCTTCGTTCTTGAGCATGGTTCCTTCGCCGAACCAGGCGCCGGCGGCCATGCCGGTGAGACTGACAGCCTTGCCGTCGCGCGACACCGTGCCGATCCGGACCAGACCGGTGACCACGCCGGTCCAGTACTCGAAGTGATCTCCACGCATGCAGATGAATTCGTTGGCCTGAAACGTTTTCTCGACGATCCCGGCGCGTGCGATCGCAAGCTCCGGCTCGGTCAGCCCGCGCGACCACACCGCGATACGTTTCAGGTAATCCGCCGCGATCATGATGCCATCGGGGTCGCGCGCCGGGCCGGCTCGCCCTGCCCGATATCCTGAACTTCATCCGATAGCGTGATCATGTTGCGTTGCAGAAACGACCTCTGGTGCGGGAAAGCCGGGACAACGTCCCGCTGCGACGAGTTTGCCCGGCGAAATGTCAGGCGCAAGACATTTCACTGTACCGCTTTGCCGTAATGAAGACCATCGCTCCGCGCAACACGGATGCTGGCAGGATGACCCGATGGCGAAGTTTGAAACGACCGCTGGATGCGTCACGATGACGCTCAAAGCCGCCGGGCTGCGCCAGGGAGACTCCGTGGCGTAAAGCATCAATAGTAGAATGGCTTGCTCGCAGTCGCCGATGTAGGATCGAGGCTGCAATGTCGGGCTCGTAAATTAAACCCACAAGATAAAGAGCGCGCAAAAGCGCCGTATCCCGGGAGGAATGAGTGGCGTCTGCGTTGGAGGTCCGAGGGGTCTCATTGCGTTTCGGTGGCGTTCGCGCGCTGACCGACGTGAGTTTTGCCGTCAACAACGGCGAACTGTTTTCCATTATCGGACCGAACGGCGCCGGCAAGACCTCGATCGTCAACTGCATCTCGGGGCGCTACACACCGACCGAAGGCCAGCTGTTCTATCAGGGCCGCGACATCACCGGCCTGAAACCGAATGCCCGCGCCGCGCTGGGCATCGGCCGCACCTTCCAGAACCTCGCGCTGTTCCACCACATGAGTGTACTCGACAACATCATGGTCGGGCGCCACCATTTGCTGAAGAACAACTTCATCACCGGCTCGCTGTACTGGCTGACCGGCGCGCGCCGCGAAGAACTCGAACATCGCCACAAGGTCGAGGAGATCATCGACTTCCTCGATCTGCAATCGGTGCGCAAGGCGACCGCCGGCACCCTGTCCTACGGCCTGCGCAAGCGCGTCGAACTCGCGCGCGCGATGGCGCTGGAGCCGAAACTCATTCTTCTCGACGAGCCGATGGCCGGCATGAATTTCGAGGAGAAGGAAGACATGGCGCGCTACATCGTCGATCTCAACGAGGAATACGGGATGACGGTGATGATGATCGAGCACGACATGGGCGTGGTGATGGATATTTCCCATCGCGTCACCGTGCTCGACTTCGGCCGCAAGATCGCCGAAGGCGATCCGGTCGCCGTGCTGGACGATCCGCATGTGCGCAAGGCCTATCTCGGCGAGGAAGATGAAGTCCTCGATGTCCTCGACGATACGCTCCCCATCGCGGAGGCGCGCGCATGATGGATTATGCAGGCCGCGCCGCGCAGGCCGACACCTATCCGAAACTGCTGCGGCTGAACGCCAAGGAACACGGCAGCGAGATCGCGCTGCGCGAGAAGGATTTCGGCCTGTGGCGCGTGTTCACCTGGGCCGACTACCAGACCCGCGTCCGCGATTTCGCGCTCGGCATGGTCGAACTCGGTTTCACGCGCGGTGACGTCGTCGCCATCGTCGGCGACAACCGGCCGGACTGGGTGGCCGCGGAAATCGCAGCCCATGCCATCGGCGCGATGTCGCTCGGCGTCTATCGCGACGCGCTCGGCGAGGAAGTCGCCTATCTCCTGACCTATGGCGAAGCCAAGATCGTTTTCGCCGAGGATGAGGAACAGGTCGACAAGCTGCTCGAGCTGGGTGACCGCATTCCGCATGTCCGCCACATCGTTTATTCCGATCCGCGCGGGATGCGGAAATATGACGATCCGCGCCTGCTGTTCGCCGACGACCTTGCCGCCAAGGGCCGCGAGCGCGCCGCGCGCGAGCCCGGGCTTTACGACCAGTTGGTCGATGCCACCAAGGGCGAGGACGTCGCGGTGCTGTGCACCACCTCGGGCACCACCGCGCATCCGAAACTGGCGATGCTGGCGGCGGGCCGCGTGCTGCGCCATTGCGCGATCTATCTCGCCTTCGATCCCAAGGGGCCGGACGACGAATACGTCTCCGTGCTGCCGCTGCCGTGGATCATGGAGCAAGTCTACGCACTGGGCAAAGGGCTGCTGTGCCGGATGAAGGTCAACTTCGTCGAGCAGGCCGACACCATGATGCACGATTTCCGCGAGATCGCGCCGACCTTCGTGCTGTTCGCGCCGCGGATCTGGGAAGCGATCGCCGCCGATGTCCGCGCCCGGGTGATGGATGCTTCCGCGATGAAACAGGGTCTCTACGATCTCGGCATGAAGGCGGGCCTCGCCGCGCTCGACGACGGCAAACATTCGGCGGTCGGCGAGATACTGCTTTTCCGCGCGCTGCGCGACCGGCTTGGATTCAGCCGCCTGCGTTCGGCCGCGACCGGCGGCGCCGCGCTCGGCCCCGATACCTTCCGCTTCTTCCGCGCCATGGGCGTGCCGCTGCGCACGCTCTACGGCCAGACCGAACTGCTCGGCGCCTACACGCTTCACAAGCCCGACGCCGTCGATCCCGACACCACCGGCGTGCCGATGGCCGACGAGGTCGAAATCCGCGTCGAGCGTCCCGACGTCAACGGCGTCGGCGAGATCGTGGTCAAGCACCCCAACATGTTCCTCGGCTACTACAAGAATCCGGAAGCCTCGGCCGCCGACATGGACAACGGCTGGATGCGGTCCGGCGACGCCGGCTATTTCAACGATGCCCGGCAGCTCGTGGTGATCGACCGCATCAAGGATCTTGCCGAAACGGCGCAGGGCGCGCGCTTCTCGCCGCAATACATCGAGAACAAGCTGAAATTCTCGCCCTACGTCGCCGAAGCCGTGGTGCTCGGCGACGGCCGCAACCATCTCGCGGCGATGATCTGCATCCGCTTCTCGATCGTGTCCAAATGGGCCGAGAAGAGCCGGATTTCCTTCACCACCTACACCGACCTCGCCTCGCGGCCGGAGGTCTACGCCCTGCTGCGCAAGGAAGTGGAAAGCGTCAACGCGACGCTGCCGCCGGCGCAGCGCATCGCCAAATTCCTGCTGCTTTATAAAGAACTCGATGCCGACGACGGCGAACTGACCCGCACCCGCAAGGTCCGTCGCAGCGTCATCAACGAGAAATACGCCGACATCATCGACGCCATCTACGGCGGCCAGCCCGATATCGACATCGACACCGTGATCAAGTTCCAGGACGGCACCACCCAGCGCATCCGCACCACGCTGCCGGTGGTCGATCTCGGCCTGCTCCACAAGACGGCGGAGGCCGCGGAATGAATACCCAGCTTCTGATCCAGCTTCTGGTCAACGGCGTCGTCATCGGCACGCTCTACGGCGTGGTCGCGATGTCGTTCGTGCTGATCTACAAGGCGACGCAGGTCGTCAACTTCGCGCAGGGCGAACTGCTGCTGATCGGCGCATGGGTGTGCTGGTGGCTGCTCACCAAATATCACGTGCCGTTCTGGATCGGCATGCCGATCACGCTGGTGTTCATGTTCATCTTCGGCATCGCGATCCAGATCGTGATCCTGCGCCCGATGATCGGCGAACCGATCATATCGGTCATCATGGTGACCATCGCGCTGTCCACCGTGTTCTCGGCGCTGATGAAGTGGATCTTCGGCGTCAATCTTCAGCCATTTCCGGATATTTTCGAAAGCCGCATCGTCACCATTCTCGGCATCCAGATCCAGACCGTTTACGTGCTGTCGCTCGTGGTTTCGCTGGCGATGATGGCCGGCATGGCGTGGTTCTTCCGCGTCTCCAAATACGGCCTTGCGATGCGCGCCACCGCCTTCAGCCAGCAGGTCGCGCAGTCGCTCGGCATTTCGGTGAAGAACGTGTTCGCGATGGCGTGGGCGATCTCGGCCATGGTGTCGGCGGTCGCCGGCGTCGTGGTGGCTGTCGTCAACGGCGTCTCGGCCGGGCTGTCGGTGTACGGCATCAAGGTGTTCCCGGCCACCATTCTCGGCGGCCTCGACAGCATCGGCGGCGCGGTGCTCGGCGGCATCATCATCGGTGTGCTCGAGCATCTCGCCCACTTCATCGACAGCGAATACCTGCACTGGGGCAATCTCTACGAGATCGCGCCATTCTACGTTCTGATTATCGTCCTCATGATCAAGCCATACGGCCTGTTCGGCACCAAAGACATCGAGCGGATATGAGCATGGCGCATGCAGAAGCTATCGGAGCAGACATGAGCGCGGACACCATGCACGGTGGGCTCCCTCTCCCCTTGGGGGAGAGGGTTGGGGTGAGGGGGTCCGGTGCCTCGATCAGGCCATCGACCCCCCTCACCCGCCGCGCTACGCGCGTCGACCTCTCCCCGCCGGGGAGAGGTGAAAGAAAGAACGAGCGCATCTGATCATGGCGAGCCAGACCCTCATTCCCGCCGGCGATTTCCGCACCACCTACGCGGCGGACACCACGATCTTCCCGACCACGACCAGCCGCAACGCGATGATCGTGGGCGTCATCCTGATCTGCTTCGCCCCTTACGCGATCAACGAATACTGGCTCAGCCTGCTGATCCAGATCGGCATCTTCGGCATCGCGGCGCTCGGGCTGAATATCGTCGTCGGATTCACCGGGCAGATCTCGATCGGCCATGCCGCGTTCTTCGGCTTCGGCGCTTTCACCTCGGCCTATCTCTCCGGCAAGCTCGGCGTGCCGGTGTTCTTCGCCATTCCGCTGTCCGGCATCGTCACCGCGGCGGTCGGCCTTATCTTCGGTCTGCCCGCGGCGCGGCTGAAGGGACTCTACCTCGCCATTGCCACCTTGGCCGCGCAGTACATCCTGCTCGACTTCTTCTCGCGCGCCGAATGGTTCACCGGCGGCAGCGTTCCGGCGATCGCCGAGCCGTTCTCGATCTTCGGCAAGGCCATCCAGGGCGACCGGCAATATTTCTACGTCGTGCTGGCTTATGTGATCGTCTGCTATCTCCTGGTGACCAACCTGATGCGGACGCGCGACGGACGCGCGCTGATCGCGGTGCGCGACCATTATCTCTCCGCCGAGATCATGGGCATCAACCTCACGAAATACCGCACCCTGTCGTTCGGCCTCGCCGCCTTCTTCGCCGGCATCGGCGGCGCGCTCTACGCGCACTACAATCTGGTGGTCTCGAACGAAGGCTTCGGCATCGACCGCTCGATCATCTTCCTCGCGATGATCATTATCGGGGGGCTCGGTTCGGTGATGGGCACGCTGATGGGCACCGCCTTCATGGTGCTGCTGCCGGAATCGATGGAATGGCTGAGCGCGGCGCTGCGCGGCTCGTCGATCGACCATCTTCTCGCACTCAAGAACAACATCGCGTTCTTGCGCGAGATGGCCATCGGCATCATCATCATCGTCTTTTTGATTTTCGAACCGGATGGGCTCGCCCATCGCTGGCGGCAGATCAAGGCTTACTGGAAACTCTACCCGTTCTCGCATTGAGGTCGGAACGGGACTGGCAACAATAATGACCTCGAGTGATAACCGGAGGATTAGCTCATGAACATCAAGTCTCTTCTCGGCACGGCAGCCATGGCGGTTGTGCTTGGCGGCGCGCCCGCTCTGGCGGCGGACGCGATCTCGCTCGGCCATCTCGCCGATTATTCGGGTCCGACATCGGACGTCGGCACCCCGTTCGGCCAGGGCGTCGCTGACGCTTTCGCCTGGGTCAACAAGAACGGCGGCATCAACGGCGCCAAGGTCAATGTCGATACCGTCGACTACGGCTATCAGGTGCCGCGCGCGATCGCGCAGTACAAGAAGTGGTCGGGCTCCGACAAGGTCGCCGCCATTCTCGGCTGGGGCACGGCCGATACCGAAGCGCTCACCGGCTTCCTCGCCAACGACAAGATCCCCGACATCTCGGGCTCGTATGCCGCGGCGTTGTCCGACCCGACCGGCGCCGGCGGCAAGGCCAAGGCCGCGCCCTACAACTTCTTCTACGGCCCGAGCTATTCGGATGCGCTGCGCGGCATGCTGACCTGGGCCGCCGAGGACTGGAAGGCCAAGGGCAAGACCGGCGCGCCCAAATATGTCCACATGGGCGCCAACCATCCTTACCCGAACGCACCGAAGGCCGCAGGCGAAGCACTCGCCAAGGAACTCGGCTTTGAAGTGCTTCCGGCAGTGGTGTTCGCACTGACGCCCGGCGACTACAGCGCGCAGTGCCTGACGCTGAAGAGCTCCGGCGCCAACTACGCCTATCTCGGCAACACCGCAGGCTCTAACATCTCCGTGCTGAACGCCTGCAAGGCGGCCGGCGTCGATGTCCAGTTCATGGGCAACGTCTGGGGCATGGATGAGAACGCCGCCAAGGCGGCCGGTGCTGCCGCCGACGGCGTGGTGTTCCCGCTGCGCACGGCTGTGGCCTGGGGCGGCAACGCGCCCGGCATGAAGACGGTGCAGGAAATCTCCAAGATGTCCGATGCCGCCGGCACCGCCTATCGTCCGGTGCATTATCTCGCCGGTGTCTGCACCGCGCTCTACATGAAGGAAGCCGTCGAATGGGCTGCCAAGAACGGCGGCGCAACCGGCGAGAACGTCAAGAAGGGCTTCTACCAGAAGAAGGATTGGGTGCCGGCCGGCATGGACGGCGTCTGCAATCCCTCGACCTGGACCGAGAAGGACCATCGCCCGACCATGAAGGTCGACATCTACCGGATGAAGGTCTCCGGCGCGACCGCCGCCCCGCTGAACGAACTGGTGAAGGACGGCACGGTCAAGCTCGAGAAGGTCAAGACCGTCGACCTGCCGCGCAAGAACGACTGGCTCGGCTGGTAACTCCGAATGATGCGTCATGGCCGGGCATAGCCGTTTGAAGAACGGCGTTCTAGAGAACGCCTATGCCCCGGCCATCCACGCCTTTCGGACTGTACAAAAAAGACGTGGATGCCCGCGACAAGCGCGGGCATGACGATTCCTCTGGTTGAGACGCCATGCTCATGACCGAAGCTGTAGAACTCGCGCGATCTTCACACGCGACAACCGTGGCGCCGCTGCTTGCCGTGCGCAACATCGAGGTCGTTTACGACAACGTCATTCTCGTTCTGCGCGGGCTCAGTCTCGATGTGCCGAAAGGCGCGATCGTCGCCCTGCTCGGCGCCAACGGCGCGGGCAAGTCGACCACGCTCAAGGCGATCTCCGGCTTGCTCAAGACCGAGGACGGCGAAGTCACCCGCGGCGAGATCGTGTTCGACGGCGAGCGCATCAACGGCATCGATCCCGACAAAATCGTCCGGCGCGGCATCTTTCAGGTGATGGAAGGCCGCCGCATCATCGCCGACATGACATCGCTGGAAAACCTGCGGCTCGGCGCATTCACCCGCAGCGACAAGAACATCGATGACGACATCGAGATGGTCTACAGATATTTCCCGCGCCTCAAGGAGCGGACGGGCCTTGCCGGGTATCTCTCCGGCGGCGAACAGCAGATGCTGGCGATCGGCCGCGCGATGATGGCGCGCCCCAAGATGATCCTGATGGACGAGCCGTCGATGGGGCTGTCGCCGCTGCTGGTCAAGGAAGTGTTCGGCATCATCCAGCAGATCAACCGCGATCTCGGCGTCACGATTCTTCTGGTCGAGCAGAATGCGCGCGCGGCCCTTTCGGTCGCGAGCCATGGCTACATCATGGAGCAAGGCAAGGTCGTGCTCGACGGCACCGCCGATGAATTGCGCGACAACGAGGACGTCAAGGAATTCTACCTCGGCGGCGCCGGCGACCAGCGCAAGAGCTTCAAGAACCTCAAGAGCTTCAAGCGCCGCAAGCGGTGGCTGTGATGAGGCAATTGAAACCGGGCTGAATCTCTTCCGTCATGCCCGGCCTTGTGCCGGGCATCCACGACTTCCTTTGAGACGAAGACGTGGATGGCCGGTCAAGCCCGCCATGACAGATCAACCTTAGGACCACCCGATGACGCAGCACTACGACTCCCTCGAAACCCGTTCGGCCACTGAGCGTGATGCAGCCAACTTCGCCCGCCTGCCCGAAGTGCTGCGCGCCGCCGCGAAAGCACCGGCCTATGCCGAGCGCTTCAAGGAGATCGACCTCGCATCGGTCACGAGCCGCGCCGCGCTGGCGAAGCTGCCGGTGCTGCGCAAGTCCGAACTGCCCGCATTGCACAAGGCCAGCCCGCCGTTCGGCGGCTTCGTCGCCCATCCGTCCGGATCGTTCGGCCGGCTGTTCACGTCGCCGGGTCCGATTTTCGAACCGGAGCCGGCGCGCGACGATGTCTGGCGCGGCGCGCGGGCGCTGTTCGCATCCGGCTTTTGCCCCGGCGATGTCGTGCTCAACACCTTCAGTTATCACCTGACGCCAGGCGGCTTCATTTTCGATTCCGCCGCCCGCGCGCTCGGCTGCGCCGTGATTCCCGCCGGGCCTGGCAACACCGAGCAGCAATTCGAACTGATCGAGACCTATCGTCCCGCCGGCTATTCCGGCACGCCGGACTTTCTCAAGATCCTGCTCGATGCCGCCGACAAAACCGGGCGCGATGCGTCGTCGATCAAGCGCGCGGTGGTGTCGGGTGCTGCGTTTCCGAAATCGCTGCAGGACGAATTCAAATCGCGCGGCATCGACACCTACCAGACCTTCGGCACCGCCGATCTCGGGGTCATCGCCTATGAGAGCGCCGCGCGTGACGGCCTGATCGTCAACGAGGATTTGATCCTTGAAATCGTCAAACCCGGCACCGGCGATCCGGTCGCGGATGGCGACGTCGGCGAAATCGTCGTCACCTCGCTCGACCTGCATCATCCGTGGATCAGGCTGGCGCTCGGCGACCTCAGCGCCGTGCTGCCGGGCGCGAGCCCGTGCGGGCGCACCAACATGCGGATCAAGGGCTGGATGGGCCGCGCCGATCAAACGACCAAGGTGAAGGGCATGTTCGTGCGCCCCGAGCAGATTGCCGAAATCGGCAAACGCCATCCGGAACTCGGCCGCCTCCGTCTCGTCGTCACCCGCGAGGACGAAACCGACATGATGACCCTGTCCGCCGAATCCGCGTCGCAGGACGCCGCGCTGCGCGACGCCATTGCGGGCGTTTTGCGCGACGTCACCAAGCTCAGCGGCAGCGTCGTGCTGGTGGTGCCCGGCTCGTTGCCCAATGACGGCAAAATCATCGCCGACGAGCGCAAAACCGGCTAGTTATCCGGCCGAACCGGCCTGAAAACCGGTTTCCCCTTTCCGCGATCATGTCCTAAAACAATCCCTCAACACCGGGACATAACAACACGCGTGAAAAGGAGCGCCGATGTCGCAAGGAATTTTTGAGGGCCTCAAGGTTATCGATTGCGCGAGTTTCATCGCCGCCCCCTCCTCCGCGACCGCCCTGTCGGATTTCGGCGCCGACGTCATCAAGATCGAACCACCGGGCGCCGGCGATCCGGTACGCAATCTGCCGAACCTGCCGGGATATCCGATCAGCAACCACAACTATGCGTGGATGCTGGAGGGCCGCAACAAGAAGAGCCTCGCGCTCGATCTCAGCAAGCCCGAAGGCCAGGCCGTGCTGCGCAAGCTCGCCGCCGAGGCCGATGTGTTCATCACCAATTTTCCGCCGCCGGTCCGCAAGAAACTCGGCGTCACCTGGAAGGATCTTGCCCCGCTCAACGACCGGCTGATCTACGCCTCCTTCACCGGCTACGGCGAGACCGGCGCCGAGGCCGACAAGCCCGGCTTCGACAGCAATGCGTGGTGGGCGCGCTCCGGCCTGATGGATCTCGTGCGCGAGACAAATGATACCGTGCCGGCGCGCTCGATGCCCGGCATGGGCGATCATCCCTGCGCGATGTCGCTGTTCGCCGGAATCGTCACCGCGCTCTATCAGCGCGAGAAGACCGGCAAGGGCACCCAGGTGATGTCGAACCTGATGGTCAACGGCATCTGGTCGAACGGAATCTATGCGCAGGCCGCTCTTTGCGGCGCCAAGTTTCAGGAGCGCCCGCCGCGCGATCACGCGCTCAATGCCGTGACGTGTCACTACAAATGCGCCGACGGCCGCTGGATCATCCTGTCGCTGCTGAACGAGGATCGGCAGTGGCCCACCTTCGTCAAGGTGATCGGCCGCGAGGACCTCGCCTCCGATCCGCGTTTCGAAACCAAACCGATCCGCCACAAGAATGCAGCGGCGCTGATCGCGATTCTCGACGAGGTGTTCGCCGGCAAGCCGCTCGCAGAGTGGCGCAAGATCCTCGACGGCAATGGGCTCATTTTCGGCGTGGTCGGCATCCCCACCGATATTCCGGACGATCAGCAAATGCGCGAGACCGAAGCGGTGGTGCCGTTTCAGGACAGCGACCTGCGCACCATCAACACTCCGATCTTCATCGAGGGTGCGAAGAAAGTGCAGCCGCGGATGGCGCCCAATGTCGGCCAGCACAGCGACGAGGTTCTCGGCGCAGCCGGTTTCACAGCTGCCGAAATCGCCAAGATGCGCGCGGCGGGGATCGTCGCCGGATAGGCTGGCATCTCAGCCTGACCGAGTGCATCCAGGCTCTTTCCAAGTGCTTGAGTATGAGTGTTTTCGTCATGGCCGGATTTATTCCGGCCATCCACGTCTTAGCGATGCCGCAGCGGAAAAGGCGTGGATGCCCGGGACATAGGAGAGCGGCAGCGACGCCGTTCTTCGAATGGCTATGCCCGGCTGACTCTCAATTGTCCTTGAGAAAGCACATGCCGATGCGCGGGGCAGCTTTCGTCCCGCCGCCCGCGCCGAGCCCGACGGTTGTTTGCGGCATCGCGCGGCAGGCCAATCCCTCGGCGCAGGTCCACCCGGCAAAGCTGGCGTCGATTTCGGATGTCTCCAGCGCGCAGGTGGCTCCCCAGCCGTCCATATAGGTGGTGCCTGCGAGCGCTGCGGAACGCCGCGCCTGCGGCCGCGCGGAGAAGCCACGTGAGTAATCCGGCGGCTTGCCGTCGCGCACCGCCTGCAAAATATCGCGACGGCGCGGCTGGTCGGCGATGAAATGCGGCGAAGCCGGCAACGCGACTCCATCCGGCGGCGCCTTGCTCAGCCAGTCGATCCCCGGAAAATGAAAGCCGCCGATGGCGCGCGTCTCGTGACAACCCGAACAGGTGGTGTCGTCGAGCCGCCGCTCGAAGCCGGCGAACGACCGGATGTTCTCGAATGTCACTCCGTTGCGCGACGCGGCCGCAAGCGCCTCGACCACATCGCCTTGCTTGAAGATCGTGCCCGCCTCGATTCCGCCGCCCAGCGCGGACGGCGTCGAGGCAATAGCGCGCATCGCCAGATATTCCGGCGGGACAATAACAATGCCGCGATCCAGTTCGGAGATGTGTTTCGGATCGAGAATCCAGCGCTGGAAAGCCGCTTTCAGCCGCGCGTCCGCGACGATCCGGGCGTAGTCGATCTGGTTTTCCAGCGGCGATTCCTCGAAGGTCCGCAGTCCGGCATTGTACTGGAACGACTTGATGAGATAGTCCGCGCGCGCGTCCGTGGATGACCCCGTTGGCGCGTGACCGATCTGGATATTGGTTTCGATCCGGTCGATGGCGTTCGGCTTCACGAATTCCAGTGCGCCGCCTTTGCCGAGCAGCCTGACAGCGAGATCGGCTCCAGTGTCGCGCCATTCCCCGGCGTCGAGCCATCGCCGCGCCAGTTCACCGCACGGCACGTTGCCGGCGTCCGGCAGATCGCCTCGCGCCTTCAGGATTAAATTGAGCGTCATCGGCAATCGCGGCGCGGCGGCCAGATCAGGGCCGGCTGGCGCCTGCTTGACCACAGGACGATAGATCAGCCGGATCTCGCCGCAGGTCCCGGGCTGTTTGAACGCACGGTCCATCCGGTTGACGACACCGGCGAGGACGAACCGCGTCGCGCCGGAATACAGCGCTCTTCGATCGAAGACCTGCATCGTCGAAGGCGGCTCGCTTCCTCCGGCGGTGGTGTTCGGCGCGCTGGTTCGGGTACGAGCGGTATATCGCTCCAGTTCGTTGTCGAGCGCGGCCTTGACGGGTGCCAGCGCCGGCAGCGCGAACAACTCGGCGCCCGAAATCGGTTCGGCCGTCGGCCGCGCCACGTTCATCATCCGGCCGAGACCAACGCCCCGGCTTTCGGAGCTGTCGGCCTGATGCTCCCGGATGTCGAGCTCGCGCAGCGTCTGCGGATCGGCGATCACAAGGCTGCGGTCCAGCGTCTCGGCCCGCAGGCCATGGGACCCGAACAGGAGCAGCAGCCCGATCAGAAGAGAGCGTCGAATCTGCATCCGATGCCTCCCTCGCTCGCCGTTCATGAAATAGTGCCTCGAATTCTACGGGCCTGCCGTCAGCCCCTCCCCGCGCTGCCATCGGCGCAAACGCATCACAGCCAGCACGAATAACACGGCTCCTCCCAGGAGCCAGCACGCAATAGGCGCCAAATGCAACAAGGTTTCGTAACCCGGATCCTTGGCCCACCCGGCTGCGACGGCCGCCATGCGCGCGAAGGTGGCCAGTGCGATCGCCGAAAACATCAGCCCGACCACCTTGCCTTCCGAACCACGGCCGCCGATTGCGATCGCAGCCGCAACCGCACTCATCAGAATGCATCCCCACGCCGCACCGGCGGTGAATTGCATGACCAGCATCGTGTTCAGGCTGCCGGCATTCTCGACACCGAGCACCGCGCCGGCGCCGAGCAATCCCGCAGCGCCCATCACCAGCAGACCGCCAAGCCGTCGCGTGATGAAACTCGCGGGAAACATCGCGATGTTGAATCCGATCCAGTAAACCGGCATCAGCCATTCAAGGTCGGGTTGCTTGGCGAAACGCAGAAACAGCGGCGCGCTGTTGATGCTGAAATGCAATTGATAGCCGAGCGCCAGCACCAGCGCCGCCGCGACGAAGATCAGCGTCAGCCTCGCAGCCGGTTTTCCCGGCAACAGCTGCGGACGCGGCGCGGCTTTCAATGCGCCTTCGCGAATTTGGCGCTCGATCCATGACAGGCCGAATGCCGTCAGCAACAGCACCACGCTCGAGACCACGAACGGAATCCGCGGATCGTAGTTGCGCAACGCGACGCCGAGATACGGCGAGATCGCACCGGCGACGCCGTAGCCGAACATCGCAAGGCAGGCGAGCCACGGAATCGATGGACGCGCGGCGAATTTTCCGAGCAACGCCAGCGGCGGCGCCCGCAACGCCGACGACGTGACGGCCCAGATCACGATCAGCGCCAGGAACACGGGCTGCGCCTGCGCACCCAGATTCGCGACGAACGGCAAGGCGAGAAATGCGACGCACGATATCGCCGTCGCCATCACCACGAAACGGCTCAGGCGCCCGGCCAGCGGCGTCATGCGGTCGGCCGCAATGCCCATCAGCGTGTCGGTGATCGTGAAGATCGCCTGATCGAGCAGCAGGATCACGATGACCATGCCTGCCGGAATTCCAACCTTCGCCGCGAGTTGCGGCAAATAGACCACGTAGATGGTCCAGCCCAGCGTGAACACCAACTGGAGAACGGCGAGATAGATGCCGGCCTTGCCGGTGCTACGGGCGTCGGTAGAGGTCGCAGGATCGGCGTCAGAGGTCGTGGCCATCGAATCGCGGGTCCAGTTCACCTGTATCTTCAACATAAAGCAGCGAAACAGACCACAAGCACGATCGCTCGCGGCGCCAGGCCACTGTCATGGGTCGACCGGCCGGATCGTCGGGTTCATCGCCACGCCGGGCGGCGCGGGAAAACCGCCGCCCGAACATCGCAAACGAACGATTTGGCGGCTGGCGCGTTGGGATCGCAGGCAGGCACAGGAGCAACCCATGACCACGCCGGAAGCCGCGATGGCTCTCGTCACGTTCAGCAAGCAGCTACAGCGCGCCCGCGAACTCGCCGTTGAAGGCCACCGCCTGCTTCATCGCGCCCGCCGCGATCTCAAGACCGGCAGCGTCCTGATCCGGCAGTCGCACCGCGATATCGTGGACACCGAAAGCATCCTGCGCCGCAACAAACCGCCGCAGCCGCCCGCGAACTAAGCTTCTCAGTCCACATTCTATCTGACTGTGATCGTGATCTTCTTCGATACGATCGGCGGATCGAAGGGATAATGTTTGGCGTCGCCCAGCACCAGTTGCAGGGTGTGCTTTCCAGGCGGCAATTCGATCCGCGCTTCGGTCTGACCGCCGCCGAAATGAAGGTGCGCCTTGTCCTGCGGAATCGGCTCCTTGGGATCGAGCGGCTCATTCACATCCACAAGCAGATGATGATGGCCGCTGTTCTGAAAATTGCTGCCGGCCTGGGTGACGCCCATGTTGCGCAAGCCGAAACGGCACCAGAACGCGCCTCTGATTATCGTCCCGTCCTGCGGCCAGACGAAATAGAGATACGCGTCCTTGGGCGCCGGCGTTCCCTGGGCAAGTGCGGTCAAGGGAAGCAACGTCAGCACCGCCGTCAGCACACTGAGCCGAATGATATTCATGACCGTCCCCTGTCCTGGCAATTCAAAAATAAAAACTGGATCTGCCGCGCGCTAGGGAGAGAGCGCGACACGAAAACCGTGAGTCGGATAGCGCACAATCGCCTCGTAATGATCCCGGTTGGCCGGGCGGACATAACGCGCGTCATTCCGCCATGAACCGGATCGAAGGACACGCAGGGCGCAGTCGCCGTCGACCCATGGCGAGCCGTCGGCCGGGGCGCCCTGATAATTCCTGTGCCAGCAGTCCTCGACCCACTGGTCGATACTGCCGCCCATCTCGTAAAGGCCAAATGGATTCGGCTTGAGACTGCCGACCGTCATCGGTTGCTCGGCCACCGCGGCCTCGCTGCAACCCTTGCAATTGACGATGCCGGATTGAAACTGGTCGCCCCACCAGTATTTCGTTTGCGTGCCGCCCCGCGCGGCATATTCCCATTCGGCTTCGCTCGGCAACCGGTACGGCTTGCGCGTGACCTCTGCGAGCCATCCGACATATTGCTTGGCATCGTTCCAGCTCACATCGGTGACGGGAGCGTCGTCCTTGCCTTTCGCCACGAACGGACAGGCCTTCGCCGCGACACAGTCGTTCCACTCACCAACGGTGACGGGAAACTTGCCGATCGCGAAGGGCTTGATGGTGACCCGATGGACGGGCTTCTCCGAGATATCGTCATTACTGCCCATCGCGAAGCTGCCGCCCTGAACCGGGATCATCTCGGGCTCCCGGAGCGATGGCGCCACCGGCTGCGGGGCGATCGCCGGCGCCGCCGTTGTCTCAGGTGAGGACGGCTTCGGTGCGACCGGTGCCGGAGCAGGCGCCACGACAGGCGGCGGCTCCGCAGGGGCCGCCGCGATCTTCCCCGGGATGGGCGCAGGCGTGGAGAACCAGCTCGCCAGCTGGCCGTCCGGTTGCGTCGCGTACCAATAGGCGCCACCCGCAATCGCCAACAGAACGACGCCAAGCGCCGTCAGCATCCGCGCGACCCGATAGCTGCGGCCTTCCGCCAGCGCAGACGGATCAGGCAGAACCCGGTAGACCCTGACGGGATCGGTGATGTTCTTGACCTGACGGTCTCCGAGCGACTGATAACCGCAAACCAGCTTGTGCTTGACCTGCTCATAGACGCCGCCGGAAATGTAGATGTGTCCGGGGCTGGCGATGTTCTCGAGGCGGGCGGCAACGTTGACGCCATCGCCATAAACGTCATCGCCTTCGACAATGACGTCGCCGAGATTGACGCCGATCCGGAACATGATCCAGCGTTCGCGCGGCAGCGATGCGTTGCGCCCGAGCATGCTTTGCTGAACGACGATGCCACACCGCACCGCTTCGACCGGGCTGTCGAAAATCGCGATGAACCCGTCCCCTGCGGTGCTGATCAGCCGGCCATGGTGTTCCGCAATCGTCGGCTCGAGGAGGTCGCGCTGAATTCGCTTCACGCGCGCGAACGTCCCCTCCTCGTCGAGCTCCATCAAACGGCTGTAGCCCGAGATGTCTCCGGCGAGGATCGCCATGAGACGGCGCGGCATCGCCTCATGCGGATGTCCGGTGTCTGAATCCGAATGGATGTGGTGAATTTCGCCGCGCATGGCTCAACGCCTTTGCCGATCGAAACGCGGACTCGTTGGCCCGCTGTCACCTCGCCGCCTTCAGTTGCCCGGCCAGAAGCTACGCCGATCCATCCATCCAGACAATTACCTCAAACCGTCATGTGTTTGTTAGGTCAGCGTGGCTGTCTGATAAGACAGCTTTCAGGCCGCGCTCCCGACTGACCGGAATGTTGACCGGCGGAACGCCAGATGGCACGAGCACATTCCACCTTCGTGGTGCGCGCTCAAGACCGACTGCAACCACCGGGTGCGCGAGAACCTGCCGGAACCGGCTTCAAAAGCAAAAGGACAAGCAATGGCCCTTGCCAAGAATACGATCTGCGTCTGGTACAACAAGGACGCCGAGGCTGCGGCGCGCTTCTACGCCGAGACCTTTCCCGACAGCTCGGTGAGCGCCGTCCACCGCGCGCCCAGCGACTTTCCGTCGGGCAAGGAAGGCGACGTGCTGACGGTCGAGTTCACCGTCGCCGGCATTCCATGCATCGGCCTCAATGGCGGGACCGCGTTCAAACACACCGAAGCCTTCTCGTTCCAGATCGCCACCGACGATCAGCAGGAAACGGACCGCTACTGGAACGCCATTGTCGGCAATGGCGGCCAGGAAAGCGTGTGCGGATGGTGCAAGGACAAATGGGGCATCTCGTGGCAGATCACGCCGCGCGTGCTGACCGACGCGATGGCGGCCGGCGGCGCTGAAGCCAAGCGCGCGTTCGAAGCGATGATGACGATGAAGAAGATCGACGTCGCCGCGATCGAGAAGGCCCGGCGGGGGTGAAGCCGACCGGGCCTGATGGTTCAGTGCTGTACGGTCTTGCGACCGCGGACATGGCCCGACATAAGTCAGGACTGTGGCTATTAAGTCATGGCGGATCGGCCCGCCCGCGTGTTAGTTTTTCAGCGTATTTCCAGGGATTGCCGATGAAAAAATTTGCCATAACGCTTTGCGCGTTGATGCTGGGGGCCGTAACTGCGGCTTCGGCTGCGGACCTGCCCGCCCGCGCTTATAGCAAGGCTCCATCGCTGCCGATGGTTGCCGCGTATGACTGGTCCGGTTTCTACATCGGCGTAAACGGCGGCGGCGGCGGCGGCCAGAACTGCTTCCACTATATCAGAGTGGACGGCGGCTGTCACAATCCGAGCGGCGGCCTGGCGGGCGGCCAGGTTGGCTACAACTGGCAACTGAGCAATGTCGTGCTTGGCCTGGAGTTTTCCGGCGACTGGGCAGACCTGACAGGAAGCCACGTTCGGCCGTTCGGTCCCTGGGGCACCATGCATTCTCATATCTCCGGTATCTATATGGGAACGGCGCGCGTCGGCTATGCCTGGGACCGGACCTTGCTTTACATCAAGGGCGGCGTGGCCTGGGTCGACGCAGACTACCATTTGACATGCAACGGTGTCGTCGGGGGCGGCATCTGCCTTCCGGTTGGCGCCACGGCGGAAAGATCAAGCGTAACGCGCATTGGCGGTGTCGTCGGTGCCGGTGTCGAATACGCGCTGACCAAAAACCTGATTCTGGGCGTCGAGGGCGACTATCTCCCGTTTGGTACCAGGAACGAGACGTTCATTGAGCCCCCCGGCTATGCTTGCGGCGCTGGCGTCGGGCAGCCCTGCCCCATCGCCGTCAAACAGAACCTCTGGACGGTGGCGGGACGCCTGAGCTGGAAATTCTGAGGACCGGCAATCGCGAAGGACTGACCCTTCTGATCCGCAATGAAAAAGCCCCGGCATCTCCGGGGTTTTTTTCGTTTTTGACGCCGGTGCCGGCGCGAAAAAGCCGCCGCGCATAAGCCCTCACCGCCTCCACCGGATTGACCGGCGACGGCGCCACTCATCAGCCTTTCGATGCGGCAGTGAAAATCGCCAACTGGGCAGCGAACGCGCGCTTGAACGCGGGCCGCGCTTCGCCGCGGGCGACATAGGCGGCGAGGTTTGGATACTCCTCCAGGATTCCCGAGCTGTTCAACCGGCGCAGCACCGTCACCATCAGAAGATCGCCGGCGCTGAACGCGCCGTCGAGCCAGTCAGCATCGCCGAGGCGACCGGAAAGGTCGCTGAGCCGCTTTCTGATGCTGCCATCAAGGGCACGCAGGCGCTGCTCGTACCACGGCTCGTTACGCTCGAGGATCTGGACGAGAGAGCGGTCGAAGATCGGCGGCTCCACCGTGTCGAGCGCAGCGAACATCCACGCGATCGCACGCGCCCGGGCATTCGCATCATCCGGCAGCAAGCCGCCATGGCGCACCGCGATATGGAGCACGATCGCCCCCGACTCGAACAGGACGAGATCGCCTTCCTCATAGGTTGGAATCTGCCCGAAAGGATGAAGCGCACGATGCGCGGGCTCTTTCATTGCACTGAACGACACAAGACGAACGTCGTAAGGCTGGCCCACCTCCTCAAACGCCCAGCGCACGCGCATGTCACGCGCAAGACCCCTGCCGCGATCGGGCGAGGATTCAAAGGCAGTGATGGTGGGCGGCATCGGAAGGCTCCGAGGTTGATGGCGTGATGATGAGAATGGCGCGAAGAAGAGGTTGGTAGTAAGGCCGCTGTACACGCCATCGGATCGACTGGCGATAGCGATGAAGTAAAACGCGTGTTCGCTGCAGTGATGGACGTGAAGTAGACCGGCATCGTCGCGATCGAGAAGGCTCGACGGGACAGAGGCCTGAGTATTCAGGTTCTGTAAAAATGATGCATTTTGATGCACTGTGCCTAAGATGGTCAGCGTCTGTTGGTAAGCATTAAAGAGGGCTTATGATAAAGCGACGCCGAAAATCTTTTGAACGCGCATACTCATTGCTCGATGAACTGTGCAAATCCCATCTCACTATACGGAATGCTGTTTATACTACTTCTCAGCAACTACAGCCACTAAAGTCATTGCAGAAGCTACTGATTAAGGAAATCACACGAGCAGAGCGCAAAATCCGGCGGAGTAAATCTATCCTAAGGACGTGCGATACAGCACAGGCGCAAGAAGCCTCTACAGCATTACAAGAGCGAATTGAGCAGTACCGTCATCTGGCATACACTTGGCGGTGTTTTGGCGATGCAATTGCTTTTTTGTTTATGGATAAGTTTGCGCTCAAGCAGACCTTGTTCAACACTCACAATGTGAACGCCAAACAAGATGCGGGCTTCATAGCTGACAAGGAAGGCCTCTCCAAAGAATGGAGCATTATGGAGAATCTGCTTGATAAAGGTATTCCAGCGCTTCTCACTGACATTACCAACACCATTCGGCACGGCGACGTATGCATCATGATCGGGCCTGATCCCCATCTCATCGAGATTAAATCGGGAAAGTTTGACGGCAGAGGGAGACGCCAAAGGAATTCGATACGTGAGCTCTTGAATTTCTTTGAAACAGATGAGGCGGAAGGTCTGCGGGGGTTTGAAAAAATTCGCCGAATAACCCACGATACTAGCGAAGTGGTTTACGTCGACGCAATGAACGACTGTATCAGGGAGGCCATGAGGAGTGGGACGGCTTGGCGTTCTCCTGAAGAAGGGCTTTATTACGTTGCAATAACTGCAGGGGACGTGAGTATAGAGAATATTCTTGTCGAGCTCGGGGTGACGCAACCGATGGCATTTTCCCTCAATGAGGTAAAAGCTCGAAGAGCTTGGTCGCCATATAGCCCCTTCACATTATCCATTCGCAATTGCCGCGCCCTGTTTGGCTTTATCTGGGGCGAGATCTATATCGCGGTATTCTACGAGCCTGATGCTTTACAACGACTGGCAGAGTGCCGAGGCTACAAGCTCGAATTTCAGCCTTCCGAATCAGAGATCGCATTCGAATTAACTCGGCTGGGAGACGGTCGCCAGATACGCGTTGCCAGTCAGATGTTTTTCAGACTTGCGTTCGATTTTACGTCGCCTGCATGGATCCTTTGTGTAGCCATCGAAAATCTCAATCGGCATGAGATCATGGTGTGAGTCTTAATTCGAATCCCTGCTGCGCATCCGTTCGCAGACGATAGGTTTTCTGGAAGCCATCCACTCGCTTCACGTAACTCGCCCCTTACGCCCCCACCGGATCGATCGGCGATGGTGGCACGCCGCCCGCCTCGATCGCTTCGCCTGCCGCGAGACACAAATCCTCGCGGTAGCGACCCGCGATGATCTGCACGCCGACCGGCGATGTGCCGACCATGCCGGTCGACACCGTCAGCCCCGGCATTCCGATGAACGGCAGCGCGATCTGCGGCATCTGGGCCCGCCACACCCGCTTGAACGACGCCTCGTCCTTGATGTCGAGCTGGTCCGCGAACGGCAGTTCGGCGCACACCGGCATCACGATCACCGCGTAGGTGTCGAGGAAGGTCGCCCAGTCGCGCACCAGCGTGGCGCGCCGCGCCAGCGTTTGCGAGAACAGCGCGAGATCGAGCGACTTGCCGACGCTGGCATGGCCGCGCAGCGCCGCCAGCGCGCCGGGATCGCCCTCCTTCTCGGCGGCCTCGACCATCGCCTCATAGCCATCGCCGAGCCACAAGCGGACCTGCAATTGCGCCGCCTCATCGAACGGCGGAATTTTGGTGACCTCCTCGACGGTCCACCCGGCGCGCTCGAGCCGCTTGCCGGCGTCGATCACCGCCGCCTTCACCTCCGGCACGGTCTCAAGTCCATCGGGGCTGACGCACAGTGCAGCGCGGCGCGGCATCGCCGGGCCTTCCAGCGGCACAGGCACCCACCACGGATCGCGGATATCGGATTGCGACATCGCCTTCAGCGCGAGGCGCAAATCGCCCACCGTGCGCGCCAGCGGCCCTGAGACGGCGGTGATCTGGGCGCCGATCGGGCGCTCGGGCAACGACGCATTGAATGCCGCGATCCGTCCCACAGTCGGGCGCAGGCCGTGCACGCCGCAGGCATAGGCCGGGTAACGGATCGAGCCGGCGATATCGGTGCCGTGAGCGATGGCGCCGATGCCCGCCGTCACCGCCGACGCCGCGCCGCCGGACGAGCCGCCCGGCGTGATCGCCGGGTTACGCGGGTTCTTCGTGTTGCCATGCAGCAAATTCGACGTGAACCAGCGGTAGGAAAATGCCGGCGTGTTGGTGCGCCCGATGATGATCGCGCCCGCCTTCTCCAGATTGTCGACCACCGGGCTGTTGTGCTGCGCGACATTGTCCCGCAGCAGCCGCACGCCGTTGGTCGTGGCATAGCCCTTCTGGTCGATATTGACCTTGACGGTGACCGGAACGCCCGCGAGCGGCCCTGCGTTATCGCCTTTGGCGATGGTGCGATCGATCGCGTCGGCGCGCGCAAGCGCGTCCTCCGGGCGGTGCGCGATCACCGCATTGATTGCGCCGTTGACGGCATCGAGCCGAGCGAGGGAAGCGGATACCGCTTCGCGGGCGGACACCTTGCGGCCCGCGATCAGCGATGAGAGCTCCTGAGCCGAGCGGCGCCAAAGATCATCCATCCGTCACCTCTTCTCTTCCAAAACGATTGCAGGGCAAATCTTGCAGCCGCTATAGTAACGGGGAAATCGTCGCACTCAATGGCGCGCTCGCTTTGGTGCTTGCGATAATTGTTCTTTGTAAGTTTTTGAAATTCTGGATCCTTTAATGAACCGACTGACTGTTTCCACATTTGCCGCCCTGTCCGCGATCGCGGGCCCCTCTTGCGCCTCGGCCGCGGAGCCGATGGACAATGTGAAAATGTCGATCGAACGGTGGCGCGAGCCCGGCTCGAACAACATCGGCACCGCCGACATGATCCTCACCAACGAGAATGCCTTCGCCGTTTCCGGCATCAAGGTGAAGTGCCACTATGTCGTGAAGGAAACCGGCCGGACCATCGAAACCACGCAGACCCTGCCGATGACCCTGAAGCCCAAGACCACGAAGAAATTCAGGAAGGTTCGCTTCGCCTATATCGACGTCGATGCCGCCGAAGGCTCCTGCAAGATCGCAAGCGCCGCGAAGAAATAACCACGAGCATCAGGCCAGCGTCGTCGTCGCGATGGTGTGGACGCCGATCCCGATGGTCACGAGACCGACTGCGAGTTGCAGGCCGCGATTGGCCCAGGTGAGAAATCTCGCCGATGCCGCCAGCGGCAGTGCGATCACGGTCGACAACGCGCCCATGCCGATCATCGAACCGACGCCGAACAGCAGGACGTACAGCAGACCGTGAACCGGATCCGCCGCCTGCGACACGGTCAGCACCAGCAGCGCCGCCGAACCGGCCATGCCGTGCATCAACCCCACCACCAGCGAACGCCAGCGGAAGCCGTGACCATGCTCATGCGAACTGCGCGCATGCGGAAGAGTGTCACCTGCGTGGCTGTGAACATGGATGTGATGGGTGCCGTCATCGTGAACGTGCTGATGGAAGTGCACCCGGTCACGCCACAGCCGCCACAGCACATGCGCGCCGAGGCCGACCAGCATGATCCCCACCGCCGTTTCAAGCGGCCGTTCCAGATGATCGGGAATCGCATGACCAAGCACGAGCGCCGCGCCCGCGAACAGGAACAGGGTGATCGTATGACCGAGTCCCCACGTCAGGCCGTGCTTGACGATGTCGCCGACATGGCTGCGGCGCGCCGCGATGCTCGACACGGCTGCGATATGATCGGCTTCAAGGGCGTGCTGCATCCCAAGCACGAAACCCAGACCCAGAAATGCCAGCATCACAAAACAGCCCCATTAACAACATTACGAAACTAGGCGTCATTTCCCCGCCGTCCAAACGGTTTCTGCCGTCTAGAACCGCCCCGCCAGCGTCACGCGAACAGCAAGCGGCTCGACCGGATGCAGCACCCGATCCATCACACCGGTCGCGCAGACAGCCGCCGGCGCAGCATGGACAAGACACTGTGCGAACAACGGATCCGATTTCAGCAGCGACCCATAGGCATAAGTGATCTGGTCCGAATGGCTGTTGGTCAGGTTGAAGGCCGCCTGTCCGGAATTATCGCCACGGAAGCGCGCATGGGTCAGCGCAATGTCGCCATCGAACCTCAGCCACGACATCGGCTGATAGCGATTGGTCCACTCGACGCCGTAGCGGCGGCTGGGGCGGCTCGCCTCGACGACGACCTGATGGAGAATCTCGACCGCATGATCGCCGAGCACGGCTATCAGAACCGCTCCGAGGCGATCAGGGATTTCCCCCCGCGCCGGGATGCAGCAGGCGGCACAGAGGGCTGGAGCCGGCGGCGAATGCGTCGCGGCGCTGGTCTATGTCTACGACCACGCCGCGCGCGATCTCTCAAGCCGGCTGGTGAAGAACTTCCACGGCCATCACGATCTGTCGCTGGCGACGCTGCACGTCCATCTCGACGACGACAACTGCGTGGAGATCACCGCGCTCAAGGGCCAAACGGGAGAGATCCAGCATTTTGCCGATCACATCATCGCCGAGCGTGGCGTGCGCTACGGCCGCGTGGTGATTCCGACGGAAGGCAGCAAGAGCGGCAAGGCGCGCAAGCACGCGCATCCTCGCAAATGAACCACGCCTTCCCAAAGTCGCCCGGCAATGAGCCAGCCGAAAACAGCAATGCCCGGGCAAGGCCCGGGCATTGTGATTGCTAAGCAGCTGTCACCTATTCGGCTGCGGTGCGCAGCTCGGCCCGTTCAATCCGGACGGCACAGAACTTGAACTCGGGAATCTTCCCGTAAGGGTCCAGCGCCGGATTGGTCAGCAGGTTAGCCGCGCCTTCGGCGTAACAGAACGGCATGAACGCCATGTTCTCGGGTACGTCGCGATCTGAGCGTGCCTTGACCTCGATGGCACCACGGCGTGTCTCGAGACGAACGAAATCACCCGGCTGGACGTTGAGCCGGCGCATGTCCTTCGGCGACATGAACACAGTCGCTTCCGGCTCGATGCTGTCGAGCACATCCGAACGGCGTGTCATCGAACCAGTGTGCCAGTGTTCGAGGATGCGGCCGGTGGACAGTACCATCGGGTACTCGGTATCGGGGATTTCATCCGGCGGCGTAACACGCGCCGGCACGATCTTGCCGCGACCACTCTTGGTCGGGAAGCCGGTGGTGAAAATGATCTCGTTGCCGGGCTTATCCGGACCGTCCACGGGATAGGTGACCGCGCCTTCGCGCTCCAGCCGCTCCCAGGTGATGTTCTTCAGCGACGGCATGACCCGGGTCATTTCGGCGAAGACGTCGGCCGCCCCGGAATAGGTCCAGCCGCAGCCCATGCGGTTGGCGATCTCCTGGATGATCCACAGATCCTGACGCGCATCGCCAGGCGGCTTGATAACCTGCCGGGAAATCTGCACGCGACGGTCGGTGTTGGTGAAGGTGCCGACCTTCTCCGCGAATGCCGAAGCCGGCAGGATCACGTCAGCATGGAAAGCCGTCTCGGTGACGAACAGATCCTGGACCACAAGATGCTCGAGCTTGGCGAGCGCTTCGCGGGCATGTTGCAGATCGGGGTCCGACATCGCCGGGTTTTCACCCTCGATATACATGCCCGTGATGGTGCCGGCATGGATCGCATCCATGATCTCAACCACCGTCAAGCCCGGAACCGGATCAATCGCGTGGTTCCAGATCTTCTCGACCGGTTCGCGCAGATCGACGCGGCCGACCGGCTGATAATCCGGCAGCAGCATCGGAATAAGACCGGCGTCGGACGCGCCCTGAACGTTGTTCTGGCCGCGCAGGGGATGCAGCCCGGTGCCGGGACGTCCGATCTGTCCTGTCGTCAGCGCCATCGCGATCAGGCAGCGCGAGTTGTCGGTGCCGTGAATATGCTGGCTGACGCCCATACCCCAGAAAATGATCGAGGATTTCGCCGTGGCGTACATCCGCGCGACCTCGCGCAACGTCTCGGCCGGGATGCCGCAAATCGCCTCCATCTTTTCCGGCGGGAAGTCCTTGATCTTCTCCTTGAGGTCGTCGAAGCCTTCGGTATAGCCGGCGATGTACTGATCGTCGGTCAGCCCCTCGGTCACGATCGTGTGCAGGATGCCGTTGAGCATCGCGACGTCGGAGCCGGGCTTGAACTGAAGATGTTTGTAGGCATGGCGCGACAGGGCCTGGCGGCGCGGATCCATGATGATCAGCTTGGCGCCCTTCTTCACCGCATTCTTCATGAAGGTCGCGGCAACCGGGTGATTGACCGTCGGGTTGGCGCCAATGATGATGATGACCTCGGCATCCGCCGCGGCGGCAAAAGGCGCGGACACGGCGCCCGAGTTGACGCCTTCCATCAACGCGGCAACCGACGAGGCATGGCACAGCCGCGTGCAGTGATCGACGTTGTTTGAGCCGAAGCCGGTCCGCACCAGCTTCTGGAACAGATAGGCCTCTTCATTAGAGCCCTTGGCTGAGCCGAAACCGGCCAGCGCCTTGACGTCTTTTCCATCGCGGATTTTCACCAGTCCCTTGGCGGCGATGTCGAGAGCTTCCTCCCATGACGCCTCGCGGAAATGCGTGAATGGATTGGCCGGATCGACCTGATCGGTCGAACTCTTCTTCGCATTGGGCAAGCGCACCAGCGGCTTGGTGATGCGATGCGGATGGTGGATGTAGTCGAAGCCAAAACGGCCCTTGACGCAAAGACGATTGTGGTTGGCCGGGCCGTCACGGCCCTCGACATAAACGATCTTCTCGTCCTTGAGCTGATAGGTCACCTGACAGCCGACGCCGCAGAACGGGCACAGCGAGTCGACCTTCTTGTCGGGATAAACCGCGCGAGTCTGGTTCGCATCGAGCAGCGCCGACGGCATCAGTGCGCCGGTCGGACAGGCCTGAACACATTCGCCGCAGGCAACACAGGTCGACTCGCCCATCGGGTCGTCAAAATCGAATACGATCTTGGAGTCATGATTGCGATAGGCCATGCCAATGACGTCGTTGACCTGTACCTCGCGACAGGCGCGCACGCACAAGCCACACTGGATGCAGGCATCGAGGTTGACGCTCATCGCCGGATGGCTGGTATCGCTCGACCAGCGCTCATTGGCCGGAAATCGGCTTTCGGTGACCTCGACCTTGTCAGCCCAGTTCCAGAATTTCGAATCCGGATCGTGTGAGGTTTTGCGCGCCGGCTGATCGGCGACCAGCAGTTCCATCACCATCTTGCGCGCCGACACCGCGCGCGCGCTCTCCGACTTCACCTTCATCCCGACGGTCGGTGCGCGCTTGCACGACGCCGCCAGCACGCGCTCGCCTTCGATCTCGACCATGCAGGCGCGGCAATTGCCGTCGGCGCGATAGTCGGGTTCGGGCGAATAACAGAGATGCGGGATTTCGGTGCCTTCACGCCTGGCGACCTGCCAGATAGATTCGCCCGGCGCGGCCTCAACCATCTTCCCATCGAGTTCGAACTGAATCTTGGTCATTCCGCAGCCTCCTTGGGCGCGAGTTCATCGGGGAAATATTTAATGACAGAGGTGAGAGGGTTCGAGGCTGCCTGCCCCAGACCGCAGATCGACGCATCACGCATCGCCTGACTCAATTCATCGAGCAGATCGCGGTTCCAGACTCGTTGTTCCATCAGCATGGCCGCTTTCTGGGTTCCGACGCGACACGGCGTGCACTGGCCGCAACTTTCGTCCTCGAAGAAGCGCATCAGGTTCAGCGCGGCATCCTTGACCTGATCCTTGTCGGACAGGATCACGACCGCGGCAGACCCGATGAAGCAGCCATATTTTTCCAGCGTGCCGAAATCGAGCGGGATGTTGTCCATCGACGCCGGCAGGATGCCGCCCGAGGCGCCGCCCGGCAGATAGGCATGGAACGTGTGGCCGTCAGCCATGCCGCCGCAGAATTCGTCGATCAATTCGCGCACGGTGACGCCGGCAGGTGCCAGCTTCATGCCCGGATTCTTGACTCGGCCTGATACCGAATAGCTGCGCAGGCCATGGCGCTCATTGCGCCCCTGCCCCTGCCACCAGTCGGCGCCCTTCTCGACGATGTCGCGTACCCACCACAGCGTCTCGATGTTGTTGATCAGCGTCGGCAGGCCGAACAGGCCAACCTGGAACGGATACGGCGGCTTGTGACGCGGTAGCCCGCGCTTGCCCTCGATGCTCTCCAGCAGCGCCGATTCCTCGCCGCAGATATAGGCGCCGGCACCGCGGCGCAGATGCAGCTTGGGTCCGCCCGGCGGCAGTTTCGCGATCTCGCGCTGGATGATTTCGCGCGAGGCCGGATATTCGTCACGCAGATAGATGTAGACGTCGGGCGCTTCGACGACATATGCGCCGATCAGCATGCCTTCGATGAACCTGTGCGGATCGGTCTCGAGATAATAGCGATCCTTGAACGTGCCGGGCTCGCCCTCGTCGCCGTTGATTGCCATCAGGCGGGGCCCGGGCTCGCCGAGCACCGCGCGCCACTTGCGTCCGGTCGGGAAGCCCGCGCCGCCGAGGCCGCGCAGCGAGGCGCCATCGAGCACCTTCAGCAGATCCTCTTTCGTCATCGCGCCGGAGCGCAGCTTGTTGAGCAGTGCGTAGCCGCCATTAGCGACATAGGCGTCGTAGTCGATGTATTTCGGTAGATGCGCGTGGGTGTCGCCGCCCTTCACCGCGGCCAGAACATTTTCGACGGTCGCATGATCGACGAAATGATGACCGACCTCAGCAGCCGGCGCAGTGTCGCAGCGGCCGACGCACGGCGCACGAACGACGCGCACGTTCGGTCCTGCGCTTTTCTGCAACTCATGGAGCAGCGTTTCCGCGCCCAGCATGGCGCAGGTCAACGAATCGCAGACCCTGATGGTGAGCGGCGCTATATCGGCTTGGCCTTCCTTCACCACATCGAAGTGCGCGTAAAACGTCGCGACCTCGAACACCTCCGCGAACGCGAGCCCCATCACATCGGCCAGCGCGGCAAGATGCGCAGCAGAAATCTGGTTGTAGGTATCTTGGATCAGATGAAGATGTTCGATCAGCAGATCGCGGCGGCGGGAACGGTCGCCGAGCAATAGCTCGATCTCTTCCTGCGCCCTGGGATCGACCTGCCGCCCCTTCGGCGTCGGCTTGGTGCGGCGGCGGCCCTCACCCGGGTGCTCGAAGCGCTGAACTGTATGAGCGCCGTGACTCGCTGATTGGCCCATTTGAACGTGTCCCACCCTTAATTCAGTTCGTTATCTTTTTTATTCGACTTGTTATCCGGCAACGATACCGCCTTGGCATTTGACATGCCAACAATAATTCCAAGCTTGGCCCCACCGCAAATAGTCGCATGACATGAGGGCGTTAGCCTCGATCAGTTGCAATATGAATTGTTGTTCCGATAGGAAAATCGGACTTTCCGCGGGTCAAATCCCCGGAGCCGAATAGATGCTTCGACCAAACCGATTCATGCCCGGGAACAAAAAGGCCGGGGCAACCTGCGCCACCCCGGCCTTTCTTGATTTCACTCGTCAGCACGCCTGCCCTATTGGAACAGCTTCATCGCATTGCTGAGAGTCTGGAGCACGCCCCACATGAGCGGGACGCCAACGAAGCCCCACGCCAGCACAAGCTGGAAAGTGGTGGTTTTGTTCTCGGTTGCTGTTGTCATGTTCGTTCCTCCTTAGGCCCGCGCGCCAGCGGCCGGTACGGTGTCCCGTTCCGTGCCGCGAGCGTCAGCATCTTTCATATGGAAGCGGGCATCGACCGCCTTGACGAGGAAGTTGCAGATGAAGCCGATCACCAGCAATCCGGCCATGATGTACATGGTCGTGTTGTAGGCTTGGGCTTTCGGCACGCCGTGAGTGACGTTGTACTCGCGGATGTAGTTCACGAGCACCGGCCCGAAGATGCCAGCCGCCGACCACGCAGTGAGCAACATGCCATGGATAGCGCCGACGTAGCGCGTTCCGAA
The DNA here is from genome assembly GCF_001425835.1 of Afipia sp. Root123D2. Lineage (GTDB taxonomy): Bacteria > Pseudomonadota > Alphaproteobacteria > Rhizobiales > Xanthobacteraceae > Afipia. Next base: position 412,629 of record NZ_LMDP01000001.1, on the reverse strand, counting down.
CATGTCCCTCAGATACGCAGGCACGGTGGAAAACCCGCCGCCGTACATGCTGATGATGACGAGGAAGCAGCACACGAACAGTGCGACGCTGCCGGTGTTGCCGGCGTACGGCACGGTGCAATAGAGGCAGAAGCCGAGCACCATGAACACGAAGTAGGTGTTCCGGCGGCCGATATAGTCAGAGGTGGACGCCCAGAAGAAACGGCCGCCCATGTTGAACAGACTCATCAGACCGACGAAGCCAGCCGCCGCAATCGGGGTGATGTGGCCGGGGAACATTTCCTGGCTCATCGCCGATGCCTGACCGAGCACGCCGATGCCGGCGGTGACGTTGAGGCACAGCACCCACCAGATCAGCCAGAACTGCGGCGTCTTCAGCGCGTCGTAGACGAAGACGTCGTTCCGGGTGATCAGTTTGGTCGCGGTCACCGGTGCGACATAACCTTCAGGTTTCCAGCCGGGCGCCGGCACGCGCACGAGGATCGAACCGACGATCATGAAGAAGAAATAGACGCAGCCCAGCACAATGAAGGTTTCGGCAACGCCAATATGAGTGGCGGTGGTGAATTTACCGAGCAGCCACACCGACAACGGAGAGGCGATGAAAGCGCCGCCGCCGAAGCCCATGATCGCCATGCCGGTTGCCATGCCGGGACGATCAGGAAACCATTTGATCAGGGTCGAGACCGGCGAGATGTAGCCGATGCCGAGACCGCAACCGCCAAGCGCGCCGTAGCCGATATAGATCAGCCACAGTTGATGGGTGTAGACGCCGATCGCCGACAGCAAGAAGCCACCGGCCCAACACAGCGCGGCGGTGAACATGGCGCGCCGCGGCCCGCCTTCCTCGACCCAGCGACCAAATATCGCAGCCGAGCCGCCGAGAAACACCATCGCGATAGAGAAGATCCAGCCCAGTTCGGTGAGTTTCCAGTCACCCGGCGCGGATTGCGTGATGCCGATCAGTTTGGTCATCGGCAGGTTGAACACACTGAGTGCGTAGGCCTGACCGATACACAAATGCACGCACAATGCGGCCGGCGGAACCATCCACCGGCTGTATCCCGGTTTAGCGACCGTGTGCTCACGGTCTAGAAAAGATAGAAGACCCATTTATTTTCTCCCCATAAACAGCCGCCCTTAATGAGCTGATCTGCATAGCCTCGTGTTGCGACCCTTTTTCTTCCTCATCCGAAACGCCCCGAAAACACGCTCCGCCGTACTAGTCTCGAGGCGCGCCAGGATCGCGAAGCGCACTCGATCAGTTCAAACCGTGCACCGTCTTGTCATGAGCAGCCAATGCTCACGCGACAGTGTCACCTCACCTGTGTAGTTCGCTAAAGCCGACGCCGAGAACCCAACCCGGGCTTCACTCTTCCCGGCAAGCCGGAACGCGACCGACAGAATCTACACTGAATTGTGATTGGGGCAGAAGCTATCGGCTCTGTCGATAGTAAAATGGTAGAATCCCGAACTAATGCGCTTGTTGCGAATGCGAAAAGGTCGGAAAGCGATATATGAAAATTAGTGCATATGGCCGAGCGAATGCGCGGCTTCGATATGCCGAGCCTCAGGCTTTCACGATCACGAACACGATCTCCTGCTCGCTGCGCCGTGCAATTTCGACCCGGTCTCCGGTCTCCTGAATCAGGGCCGGAATATCGATGATGGACAACGGATCGGTGCACAGCACTTCGAGAACGTCACCGGGCGCAAGCGACTTCAACGCCTTGCGGGTCTTGAGAGCCGGCAGCGGGCATTTCAGTCGGCTGAGATCGAGCTTGGTGGTGGTCATAAGCCGCTTTTACATCAGGCTTGAGTAAGCGAGAAAGCCGATGGTCTGACCGGGCTCGACCGCGGTGACGTTCTCGCCGAGCTCCGCCAGCCCGTCGGTATCCACCAGTGACGACAACAGTCCTGCACCCTCACGCGGGAATTTCACCGCCTCATAGAGACCATCGCTGTCTTTGCGCAAGTTGACCCGGACGTATTCGCGGCGCGCGATCTTCTTCTTGTAGCTGAACGCGGCGCGCACGGGAGTCGGCACCAGTTGCTCCTGCGCCGCGCCGGCGAGCGCGAGCACGGCCGGCCGCACCACATGAGCGAAGGTCACAAAACTCGCGACCGGATTGCCCGGCAGACCAATGAAGGGCGTACCGCCGATGATGCCCATCGCCACGGGACGGCCGGGTTTGATCGCCATTCGCCACAGCACCAGCGTTCCGACGCTCTCCACGCTGGCCTTGACGTGATCCTCCTCACCGGTGGACACGCCGCCCGACGTCAGGATCAGATCGTGGCTCGACGCGGCTTGCTTCAGGGCAGCGGCAAGCGAACCGCGCTCGTCACGCAGGATACCGAGATCGCTGACCGCACAGCCAAGCCGCGCCAGCATCGCTATCAACATCACCCGGTTCGAATCGAACAGTTGCGCCGGTCCGCGCACCTCCCCCGGCGACACGAGTTCGTTGCCGGTCGAGAACACCGCGACCCGCAGGCGGCGGCGAACTTCGAGTTGCGTCAGACCGAGTGCGGCGGTCAGTGCGACGTCCTGGGGGCGCAGCCGTCGTCCGGACGGCAGCACTGTGGCGTCGCGCCGAATATCCTCTCCTGCGGGCCGCACATTGGCGCCGGGCTTGAGACCTGCGGGCAATACGACATTGCCGGCGTCATCGACCTGTACGTCTTCCTGCATGAACACCGTGTCGGCGCCCTCGGGCATCGGCGCGCCGGTGAAAATGCGCACCGCCTGGCCCGGCAGAACCGGCGCACCCGGCGCCGCGCCCGCCTGAATTCGCCCCATTACCGGAAACGGCTGCTGGCCGGCGAGCGCCAGATCGGCGCTGCGCACCGCATAACCATCAACGGCGGAGTTGGTGAATGGCGGCAGCGGCAACGGCGCGCGAATATCCGCGGCGAGAACGCGGCCATCCGCCTGCACGACCGGCACGGTTTCAAGATCGGCAACCGGCGTGACGCGCGACGCGATGATGCCGACCGCTTCGTCGATCGACATCAGCGGCCCGCCAAATGCAAAGCAGTCGTCAGAAAGCTGCGCCATGCGGTTCAGATTCCGCTCAGTTCGCGGGTCAGCACGTCATCGATATCGACGGCCGCCGCCTGCATCATCGTGGCGATCACCGGAATATCGTCGAGATGCGCGACCGGCAGTTTGGTCTCCACCGTCACATCGGAAATAACGCCGACAATATCGGGATCGTCCGGGAACAGCAGCGGCTTGCCGTTGGCGGCGCGGTGTATCTCTATCTTGCGATGCTGTTCCGACTTGAAGCCCTCCACGATCACGAGATCGACCGGCGACATCTTGGCCAGCAGATCAGGCAATTTCAGTTCGTGCTCGCCGCGCAATTCATGCAGGAGCGCCCAGCGGCGGCCGGACGAGATCAGCACCTCAGTCGCGCCGGACTGACGATGGACCCAGGAATCCTTGCCCGGAACGTCAATATCGAAACTGTGATGCGCCCGCTTCAAGGTCGAGACGCGCAAACCCTGCGCTGTGAAATACGGAATGAGCCGGGTCAGCAGGGTCGTTTTCCCCGCGCCGCTCCATCCCGCAAGAGCAATCACCTTCATGCCATTCTCCGGCGTCGCACCCGGCGACGAATTCCTTCAAGCGGACTCAACTTAAGCGGTCTATGATATTGAAACCAGAGCGGCGCGGCGTTGAATTCCGCCTCGTTACCCCCAAATCGGCGGAGTTGCGCCCAGAGGCACGATGACGAGCACAGGAATGAGAGTGACGTGACCAAGGCTGTCAAAACACCCGCCCCGCTTATCGTGCCCAATCCGGCGGACCCGCGCCTGACCGAAAAGGTCCTCGGCACCGACCAGACCGGCGCGCCGGTCGAGATCAGCGTTCCGGTCGAACGGCCGTTGACGCTGTACCTGAACGCGCAGGAAATCGTCACCATGATGACGATCAACGACTATCCGGAGTATCTCGCGCTCGGCTACCTGCTCAACCAGAACATGCTGAAGTATGACGACATCGTCACCGACGTCGAATATCACGACGATCTGCAGGTGGTCGTGGTCCGCACCGAGCACGGCACCAATTTCGAGCAGAAGCTGAAGAAGCGCACCCAGACCTCCGGCTGTGCGCAAGGCACAGCATTCGGCGACCTGCTCGAGGCGATCGAGGAGATCAAGCTGCCCGCCACGCAACTGCGCACGTCGTGGCTTTATGAGATGACGCACCAGATCAACACCATGCCCTCGCTCTATCTCGAGGCTGGCGCGATACATGGCTGCGTGCTGTGCAAGGAAGGCACGCCGGTCTGCTACACCGAGGACGTCGGGCGACACAACGCGGTCGACAAGATTGCCGGCTGGATCTATCGCCACGACGTCGACCCCGGCGACAAGATTCTCTACACCACCGGGCGGCTGACATCGGAAATGGTGATCAAGACGGTCCGCATGGGAATTCCGATTCTGGTGTCGCGCTCCGGCTTCACCGCATGGGGTGTCGATCTGGCGCGGCAGGTTGGCTTGACGCTGGTCGGTCGCGCACGCGGCAAGCGATTCATCGCATTGTCGGGACAGGAGCGCATCGTTTTCGATCAGGACCTTGCCTACGTCGAAGACGAATCCGCCAAGCACAAGCGCAAGGGCAGCGATCGCGATGACTGAGTTTCCGCCGACGCCCGGTGTACTGCTCGCGGGCGGTCTGGCGCGCCGTATGGGCGGCGGCGACAAGCCGATGCGCCAGATCGGTGGCCGGACCATTCTCGACCGCGTCATCGCGCGGCTGCAGCCGCAATGCGATGGCCTGATCCTCAACGCCAATGGTGATCCGTCGCGCTTCGCCGCCTTCGGCCTGCCGGTGATCGCCGATACGGTGGAAGACTTTCCCGGTCCGCTTGCCGGCATCCTCGCTGCGCTCGACTGGACCGCCGCGCATCGCCCCGATGTCACATGGATATTGAGCGCGGCGGGCGATTGCCCGTTCCTGCCGCGCGATCTGGTGGAGCGGCTTCACCGCGCCCGCGCCGAACAGGACGCGCAACTCGCAGTCGCATCGTCGGGCGGCCAAACCCATCCGGTAATCGGATTGTGGCATGTCGGCCTGCGCGAAGAGCTGCGTCACGCGCTGGTGGGGGAGGACATGCGCAAGATCGACCGCTGGACCGCGCGCTATCGTCTTGCCACTGTCGACTGGCCGACCGAACCGCTCGATCCGTTTTTCAACGCCAATACCGTCGAAGACATTGCCGACGCCGAGCGCATTGCGGCGCTGGATGGTGGTTAGGCCGGGCGGAAGCCGGCCCGCTCCAGCGCAGCGCGCGTTTCCGGCGACGCCAGCGACTCCAGAAATGCCTTCACCGCAGGCCGGTCGCGCCGTTTTTCGACCATCGCGAAATCGTAGTGCTCTTCGGCCAGCGGAATGAATCCAAGACCGGCAGCGCGCGCCACCGGCGCAATGGTGACGCCCCAGTCGGCGCGATGCTGCGCAACTGCCGCCGCAACTGCATTGTGCGAGCGCGGTTGATTCCAGTAGCCGTCGGGCCGTTGCCTGCCGAGCAGTTGATCGATCAGAATGCGTGTTCCCGCGCCCTGATTGCGATTGACCATCAGGCATGACGGATCGGCCAGCGCGGCACGCACCGCGCCTTGCGCGTCTTCCCCCTCGAACCGTTTGTCGCCGACACGAAACGCGATGCCCTGCATGCGCCGGTAGCCCGGCACGAGATCAAGACCGGCGTAAAGGAACGGTGTGTTGTAGGTCCCGGTCTTGTCGTCGAACAGGTGGATTGGTGCGAGATCGCACTCGCCGCGCCGCGCCGCCGCCAGCCCGCCAAGACTGCCGACCGAAATCGAACGCACCGACAGGCCCGCGCGCACCAGCGGCGCGGTGACCACGTCGAGGCCGGTACAGTGACTGCCGATGATGACAAGATCCGGCACGCGGACATGCGGCGTGAACAGCGTGACCTGCGCTTGCGTATCGGCCGGCATCTGGTCGGCGAGCGCGTCAATCTTCAGAAATCCATCCGATTGCGAGAACGATGTGATCGCGCCGGAGCCCTTGCCGGACGGATAGGCGATCAGCCCGTTGTCGCCTTCGACCAGCGACACCATCACGAATTCGGTGCGGCCGAGTTCGGACGCGATGCGCACCGGCACCCGCGCGGTCACCTGCGCATCCGCACGCGGCGGCAGACCCGCGAGTTCTCGCAGCACCGGCACGATCATGTCGTGGAAGGTGAACATCGCCGATGTCGGAAAACCCGGCAGGATCACCACCGGCTTGCCGTCGCACACCGCGAGACACAGCGGCTTGCCCGGCTTCAGCGCCACGCCATGGGCGACAATTCCCGGTGCGCCAAGGCGGGAAATGATGCGATGGGAGACATCGCCTGCCCCTTTCGACGTGCCGCCGGACAGAACCAGCATATCGTGCTCAGCCAGCGCCTTGCGCATCGCCGCTTCGAGTTCGGCTTCATCGTCCGAGAAGGCACCGAGGAAATTCGCCTCGCCGCCGTTTTCCGCGACAGCCGCGGTGACGATGGCGCCGTTGGTATCGTAGATCGCGGCCGGCCGCAGCGCCGCACCGGGCTGAACCAGTTCGTCGCCAGTGGACAGGATCGCGACGCGCGGCCGCTTGACCACCGCCACCTCGGCAATGCCGCAGGCGGCAAGCATCCCGATTTCGCGCGACCCGATCACCGTGCCGGCGCGCATCAACGCCTCGCCGCGCGCAATGTCCGAACCGGCGTAGGACACAAACTGGCCGGGTGCGGTGGCGCGGCGGATGTCGATGGCATTGTCGCCGGCCGGCTGAGTGTGCTCGATCATGATGACGGCATTTGCGCCACGCGGCACCGGGCCGCCGGTCGCGATCGGGGTCGCCGTCCCCGGCTGCACCGGCAGGCGCGGCTGAGTGCCGCAGGCGATCATCTCACCATTGAGGGAGAGACGGACGGGGTTTGCCTCGGTGGCCTCATTGAGATCCGCCGCACGGACCGCGAAACCGTCGACATTGGAGCGGTCGAATGGCGGAACATCGATCGGCGCCACCACATCGGCCAGGAGCGCAAAACCCAGCGCATCGCCGAGCTTGCGTATTTCGTGAGCGCGCACGCGTGGAAACAACGCCTGCTCGAAGCGGGCCAGCGCCTCCTCGCGCGACAGTACGGTCAGGAACTGATCCTGTTCGGTCGCCGCGGAAGAGATGGTTCGGAACGGGTTGTTCATGACGGCTAGTCTATCAGCAATCGCGCAGAAGATATGCGGCGCAGGGCGTTCCCGCGGCATGGCCTTCGCTGTCGCCCGGCACCGCGAGCCAGGCGTCGGCCTGCGCAAGGTGTTGAAGCGACAGGTCGCCGATCGCCAGCGGCATCCAGTGATCGTCCGCCTGTTGGAGCAGAACGACATCGGCGACGCCGGGGCCGGATGAAATTTTTCGCGCCAGCGGCAATGTGAGCGTCCGGCGCGCGCTGCGGCCCGCAAGGTGATCCAACGCCGGGCGTCCCAGCGTCCACCACACCGCCAGCGCCTGATCTGGCGCGCCGGGCAAGGCGATCACCGGCGAGCCATTGAGCTGCCCGACGGCCGCCGTTCGCCCCGGTTGCACGGCGAGACTGTGAGCGAGTTGCGCGCCTTGCTCCGTCAGCGCCGAAATAGCGGCATCACTGCGCCCTGCGCCAGTGCCGCCCACCGTCAGCAACAGATCACATGTCACATCCTTCAGCACCGCCGCGATCGACGCGGCGTCGCGTCCCGGCGCCGGGATGACCGTGATATCCGCGCCGCCATGGCGCGCTTCTTCCGCAATCATGTGCGCCGTCACAGCATCGCCCGTCGCCGATGGCACGGTGACAATCGTCATTCGCGGACGGCGCACCGGGACCGTATCGAGGCCCGCGGTCCGCGCCACCATCATGTCGATGGCGCGCAATGGCTCACCGGCCTGCAGAACGGATTGCCCTTCCTTAAGATCGCCACCGGCGCGGCGGACGCCCTGTCCCGGAAGTGCTTCGGCCAGTACATGAACCATCGCGCCAGCCGTTTCGACCTGCGCCGTGTCGAGCACGCAATCGCAGCCCTCCGGCATGCGATCCCCGGCATCTACCCAGGCGGGCGACACAGCCAGCATCACAGGCGCATAGGACGACGCTCCGACAAGATCGTAAGCCGAAAGCGCCCAGCCATCGACCACGGCCATGTCATATAGCGGTAGCCTATGCCGCAATGCGACATTCTCCGCCACGACACCGCCTTGCGCCGTCGCGAGAGGAATCGGGCGAGGAGCAACCGGTGCGAGGCCGTCGAGCAGCAGGGCCAAAGCCTTTTCGAGAGGTGTCAGCGATCCAGGATGTTGCGCGTGAGTCATGCCGCAAGGTGGCCCAATCGGCTGCGACTTTGCAAGGATGCGGCTCTTGCGCCCATCTACGGCAGCGACGCGACTTTCAGTTTCCCGGCGGCGACGCTATGAGGCAAACTACCGCAAACGCTGCAAATGGATTGCGACCATGTCCAATGGAGAATCGGCACTGCACCTCATATTGACCCTCGACGCGGGTCTGCTTGAGGTGGTTCGGCTATCGCTGTTCGTCAGCCTGTCGGCGGTGTGCTGCGCTGCATTGATCGGCGTGCCGGCCGGGGCCGCGATTGCCTTGAATTCGTTTCCGGGGCGCCAGGCGGTGATCGTCGTTCTCAACGCATTAATGGGTCTGCCGCCGGTCGTGGTCGGGCTCGCGGTCTACCTGCTGCTGTCGCGTTCCGGCCTGTTCGGGTCGCTCGGACTGCTGTTCACTCCCAAAGCCATGATCGTCGCGCAAACCATCCTGGTGACGCCGATCATCGCCGCTCTGGCGCGACAGACCATTGAGGACTATTGGGTCGAGTATCGCGACGAGTTGACCGCGATGAATATCGGCCCGGTCGGGCGTGTCGCCACCCTGATCTGGGATGCGCGCTTCAGCCTCGTCACCGCTCTGCTCGCCGGCTTCGGACGAGCGGCAGCGGAGGTCGGCGCCATCATCATCGTCGGCGGCAACATCGATGGCTTCACTCGCACCATGACCACGACCATTGCGCTCGAGACCTCCAAAGGCGACCTGCCCCTGGCTGTCGGCCTCGGCATCGTGCTGATCGTCATCGTCATGGCGATCAATGCGCTGGCCTGGGGCGCGCGGCGCGCCGGCGAACGATACGCGGGCGGGTGATCATGCGCGCACCACCGTCCGACCTGCCGATCAGATTCGAACGCGTCACCGTGCGCGCCGGCGGTCGCGCGATCCTCGACGCCGTCGACATGACCCTCAATCCCGGCGCGCCGACACTGCTGATCGGCCCCAACGGGTCCGGCAAAACCACGCTGCTGCGGCTGGCGATGGGATTGATCGCGCCGAGCGAGGGACGCGTCACGTGGGGCGAACGCGAGCATGTCGCTCCGGTTCGCCGTGCCATCGTGTTTCAGCGCCCGTCGATGTTACGACGCAGCGCCGCGGCCAATATCGAATATGCACTCGCCAGCGCCGACATTCCCCGCTCGCGCTGGAAAGCGCGGATTGCCGAATTGCTCGAACTGGTGGGCCTGTCCGAATTCGCCGACCGTTCAGCGCGGCAATTGTCCGGCGGCGAGCAGCAGCGCCTGGCGCTGGCGCGCGCGCTCGGGCGCGATCCGGAAGTGCTATTCCTCGACGAGCCGACCGCGGCGCTCGATCCCGCCGCCACCAAGGCGATAGAGGATGTTGTCCGCGCGGTCGCCGCCCGCAACATCAAGGTCGTGATGTCGACACACGATCTCGGCGAGGCTCGCCGCCTCGCCGGCGAGGTCATTCTACTTAATCGCGGCCGCATCGTCGAAAGCAGTGCAGGCCCTACCTTCTTCTCCAACCCGACCACCGAGGCCGCCCAGCGTTTCCTCGCTGGCGAGCTTCTTCTCTGAAAGGATATCATCATGAATTTACGCCGCTCACTCATCGCATTGACCGCCCTTACCCTTCTCGGTGGTATCAACGTCGCATCCGCGCAGGACAAGTCGATCGTTGTCGCATCCACCACCTCGACGCAAGATTCCGGCCTGTTCGGCTATCTCCTGCCGCTGTTCAAGGCCAAGACCGGGATCGAGGTCAAAGTCGTCGCCCAAGGCACTGGACAGGCGCTCGACACTGCGCGGCGCGGCGATGCCGACGTGGTGTTCGTACACGCCAAATCCGCCGAAGAAAAATTCCTGTCCGAAGGCTTCGGCGTGAAGCGCTATCCGGTGATGTACAACGACTTCATCCTGATCGGGCCGAAGAGCGATCCCGCAGGCATCAAAGGCACCAAGGATATCGTCGCCGCCCTGAAAACCATCAAGGCCAAGGATGCTCCGTTTATTTCGCGCGGTGACCGTTCCGGCACCCACATCGCAGAGCAGAAGCTCTGGAAGGCCGCCGACATCGATATCGCGAAGGACAAGGGCCCCTGGTACAAGGAGATCGGTCAGGGCATGGGCGCCGCGCTCAACATGGCATCGGCAGCCAACTCCTATGTGCTGTCCGACCGCGGCACCTGGCTTCACTTCAAGAACCGCGGTGATCTCGCGATTCTCGTCGAGGGCGACAAGCGGCTGTTCAACCAGTACGGCGTGATGCTGGTCAACCCGCAGAAGCATGCGACCGTGAAGGCCGATCTCGGCCAGCAGTTCATCGACTGGCTGGTGTCGCCGGAAGGCCAGAAGGCCATCGCCGGCTACAAGATCAATGGCGACCAGCTGTTCTACCCCAACGCTGAAGAACCGAACGCCTGAGGTCGATCGGCACAGCAGGCCTCAGCCGCTGTTGCGCAATCCGGCCGAAATGCCGTTGATCGTAAGCTGAATGCCGCGCAGGACCTGTGGGTCCGGGTCCTGCGCGCGATATGCCCTGAGCAACTCGAGCTGCACATGGTTCAGCGGATCGAGATACGGAAAGCGGTTGCGGATCGAACGCTCCAGCAGCGGGTTGCCGGCCACCAGCCGGTCCTGATCCATGATCTCCAGCAGCGCGCGGATCGAGGTCTGCCATTCAGTACGGATACGCTGGAAAATCGAATCACGCAGCTTTTGGTCGGGAACGAGTTCCGCGTAGCGCGACGCGATGGCGATGCTGCTCTTCGACAAGACCATGTCCATGTTCGACAACAGTGTGCGGAAGAAAGGCCACTCCTGATACAGCCCTCGCAGGAACGCGATGCCTTTCTCGGGATGCTGTTTGACGAAAGCTTCGACAGCGCTGCCGAAGCCATACCAGCCAGGCAGCATCAGACGGCACTGCGCCCAGCTGAACACCCAGGGAATCGCACGCAAATCCTCAATTCGGCGTGTTTTGGTCCGTGACGCCGGGCGACTGCCGATGTTCAACGTCGAGATTTCATTGATGACGGTCGAGGCCCAGAAATATTCCTCGAAGCCTTCGGTCTCGTACACCAGACCACGATAAGCGGTATAGGCCAGCGACGACAGCGTTTCCATCACAGCGAAATGTTCGGCGCGCGGCACAGAATGTGGCGGCTGCAGCAGGCTTGCTTCCATTGTCGCCGCAGTGAGGATTTCCAGATTGTGCCGGCCGACTTCCGGATTGGAATACTTGCTGGAGATGATCTCACCCTGTTCGGTGATGCGGATTTGACCGTTCACCGCCCCGCCCGGCTGCGCGAGAATGGCGTCGTAACTCGGGCCGCCGCCGCGCCCCACCGAGCCGCCGCGGCCGTGGAACAGGCGCAGCCGCACGCCGTGACGTGCGAACACATCGATCAGCCCGATCTCTGCCTTGTAGAGCTCCCAGCCCGAGGTAACGAAGCCACCATCCTTGTTGCTGTCCGAATAGCCGAGCATCACCTCCTGTACGCCACCGCGGCTATCGACCAGCGCGCGATAGGCCGGCAACGACAGGAGGCGGTCCATGACCTCTGCGCACTGGCGCAGATCGTCGATCGTCTCGAACAGTGGCACGACATTGAGGCTGCTTGCTCCCCTCGGATCGATCAGGCCCACCTCCTTGAGCAGCACCGCGATCTCGAGCAGGTCGGACACGCCTTCTGTCATCGAGACAATGCTTTGCGGAATCACGGACTCACCGAACGTCGCGTGCGCGCCGGCGGCGGCATGAAGCACCGCGAGTTCGTCTCGGGTCTCCTCACTGTAGGAGACAAAGGGGGACACCAGCGGACGAGCCGTTGCAAGTTCGCCAACCAGTAGCGCGATCCGATCCTGCTCCGACAGCGCGCGATAGCTTGTGCCCGGCGCGACCGTCTCGAACAGTTCGGCAATCGTACGCTCGTGAACCGCCGAATTCTGCCGCATGTCGAGGCTCGCCAGATGGAAGCCGAAACAGTCGACCGCGCGACGCAGTAGCCGCAGACGTCCGCGGGCGATCACGCCAGATCGGTTAGCAATGAGCGAGCGATTGATGATGTCTAGATCGGCCTTGAATTCGGCCACGTTTGCATAAGCCGCCGCCTCGCCGACCGGCGGCCGGCGCGTCTCCACACCCAGCAGATGGGCGGTTGCCGCGAGCCGCGCGTAGATTCCGGACACTGCACGGCGATAGGGCTCGCCGCTGCGGTGCGCCGATGTATCCGGCGAGCGCTCGGCCAGCGCCTGCAATTCCGGCGACACATCGACGAGTTGCGAAGCCAGCGACAGTTCCCCACCCAGATCGTGCAGTTCTCCGAGGTAGAATTTCAACACCTGCGCGCATTGCATATGCAGCGTTTCGCGCAAGACATCCGCCGTCACGAACGGATTACCATCGCGGTCACCACCGATCCAGCTCCCCATGCGCAGGAATGGTGCGAGCTCTCGCGATGTATGAGTCTGATCCGCCGCGCCCTCCGGCTGCAACCGATCCTCCAGCGCGCACAGCAGCCGCGGCAGCTGGGTAAAGAATGTGTAGTCGTAGAACGACAGGCCGTTGGCAACCTCATCCAGCACCGTCAGCTTGGTTCGGCGGAGCAGATTGGTCTGCCACAACGTCAGCACCGCACGGCGCAATTGTTCGTCGGCCGCGTCCCTCTCGTCGGCGGTCAGTTGCGTGCGCTGGCAGCGATCCAGCAAGGTCGCAATCTCCATCTCGCGATCGATGGTGCTCTTGCGTCGGACTTCCGTCGGGTGCGCGGTCAGCACCGGACTGACAAGGGCGCCGTCAAAAAAACCGCGCAGTTCCTCCGCGCCGATGCCTGCCTCGCGCGCCCGTGCAACCGCTCCGGCCAGGGTGCCTGCCTGCCGCGACGGCCCGGCAAGGTTTTGGCTGCGAGTCTGGCGGATGTGGTTCTGGTCTTCGGCAATATTGGCGAGGTGGGAGAAGTAGCTGTAAGCGCGGACGATTCGCACAGTCTCGCCGGTCGACATACCATCGAGGATGGCCTCGAGCTCCTGCCGCGCAGGCTTGTCATCGTCACGATGAAAACGAATAGAGGTCTGGCGGATGCGCTCGACCAGGTCGAACACCGCCTCGCCTTCCTGATTGCGTACGGTATCGCCGAGAATGCGCCCAAGCAGACGGATATCGGCACGGAGCATCGCCTCGGCTTCGGCACTCACGCTATCCGTCTCGATATCCATATCCATATGCCCGGTCGCCAAAGCTGCTCTGTTACCGGCCACCTGTGTCGTCGATGTCATGAGCCGTCCGCTCCAAAAATGTTCGGCAAGTTTCCCTCGCAATTTTTTAATGATGACGCAAGCCAACCGGCTCTGACGAAAGCGCTCAGTCAGGTCGTGGGCCGCGAATATTCCATCGCGCCGTCATCCAACGATCCGTATTTCAGGCTCATGATATCGAGCGCGTAGTTCTGGTGCAGTTTCCACGGCGCTTTTGAGCCCTGCTTCGGAAATTTATCGAGCGAGCGCCGGACATAGCCGGACGAGAAATCGAGCCAAGGCACTTCGGTTACCGACGGATCGTTCTGGCGCGGTGTGCACCGTGCATAACCGTGCTTATCCATGTAATTCAGCAGCCGGCAGACATATCCGCAGGTCAGATCACATTTCAGCGTCCATGACGCATTGGTGTAGCCGAACGACGACGCGAGATTGGGCACACCGCTGTACATCATGCCCTTGTAGTTCATGGTCCGCGCCGGTTCGATCGTCTCGCCATCGACGCTTAATTGAACGCCACCCAGCACTTTCAGGTTGAGCCCGGTAGCAGTAACAATGACATCCGCCGCAAGTTCCTCGCCGCTCTGCAGCCTGATGCCGCGCTCGGTGAACGTCTCGATGTGGTCGGTCACCACCGAGGCGCGGCCTTGATTGATCGCCTTGAACAGATCGCCGTTCGGCACCAGGCACAGGCGCTGGTCCCATGGATTGTAGCGCGGCGTGAAATGCTTGCCGACATCGACGTTCGGCAGCATCGCCTTGACGTGGTTGAGGATCAGCGCTTTCGCGCGCTCCGGCGCGCGGCGACAGAGCCGGAAGAAGTACATGCCATAGAGCACATTCTTCCAGCGCACGATGCTGTAGACCAGTTTGGGCGACAGATAGCGGCGCAGCGAATTTGCGATGCGATCCTCCGCGGGCCGCGCGACCACGTAAGTCGGTGAACGCTGCAACATCGTCACATGAGCCGCGTCCTTCGCCATCTCTGGCACCAGCGTTACCGCCGTCGCGCCCGAACCTATCACCACCACACGTTTGCCGGCGTAATCTATGTCAGGCGTCCATTTCTGCGGATGGACAATACGGCCGCTGAAACGGTCGCGGCCCGGGAACTCCGGCGTGTAGCCTTCGTCATAGTCGTAGTAGCCGCTGCACAGGAACAGGAAGTTGCAGGTGAAACGGGCGACGACGTTGTCAGGCCCATGCTCCGCCTCGACCGTCCACACACCATCGCGTGACGACCACGACGCGCGCTTGACGCGATGGCTGAAACGGATATGGCGGTCGATACCGTGATCGCGGGCGGTGTCGCGTACATAGTTCAGGATCGAGGGGCCGTCGGCGATCGATTTCGCCTCCAGCCATGGCCGAAAGGAATAGCCGAGCGTGAACATGTCGGAATCGGAGCGCACGCCGGGATAGCGAAACAGATCCCACGTCCCTCCGATGCAATCACGGCCTTCGAGAATGGCGTAGGTCTTGCCCGGACAGTTTGTCTGGAGGTGGTAGCCGGCCCCGATCCCTGACAGGCCGGCGCCGACGATCAGGACATCCACATGTTCGTTCGGCACGGCTATCTCCGGTGGCAATTGTCCGCCAGCTTACCGCATACCGCGGATCTTGCGCCAATCCACCGATTAGTGGGCAAAAAGGAGGGTTCCCGTCGGTGCAAAGCACAGTGGCCAAGAACGGCTTGGCCATGTATCAGAACGCCACGAAAGCAACGCCCGAAGGAAATCGAGATTGACCCAACCCGCCCCCCGCAAGCCGTTCATGGATGTCCTGTCGGGCGAGGCCCAACCCATCCCGCCGATCTGGATGATGCGGCAGGCCGGGCGTTACTTGCCGGAGTATCGTGACCTGCGCGCCAAGGCCGGTAGCTTCCTCAACCTCTGCTTCACGCCGGAATATGCCGCCGAAGTCACGCTGCAGCCGATCCGCCGGTTCAATTTCGACGCCGCCATCATCTTCTCGGACATTCTGGTGATCCCGCATGCGCTCGGCCGGGCGGTGCGTTTCGAGGCCGGCGAAGGACCGCAACTCGATCCGCTCGATACGCCTGCCAAAATTCAAGCGCTCGCAACCGAGGCCGATTTCACCACGCTCGAACCGGTTTACGAAGCCTTGCGACGGGTGCGCGCCGAACTCGCACCCGAGATCGCGCTGATCGGCTTCTGCGGTGCGCCGTGGACGGTGGCGACCTACATGATCGCCGGTCACGGCACACCGGATCAGGCGCCGGCGCGGCTGTTCGCCTATCGAGAGCCCGACGTCTTTGCCCAACTGATCGACAGGCTTGTCGAGGCGTCCATCGGATATCTCGTCGGACAACTCGCGGCCGGCGCCGACGTTCTGCAGATTTTCGATACCTGGGCCGGAGTGCTCCCGCCCGCCGAGTTTGAACGCTGGTCGATCGAGCCGACCCGCCGCATCGTCGAGGGTGTGCGCGCCAAAGTGCCCGGCGCGAAGATCATCGGTTTTCCGCGTGGTGCCGGCGCGTTGTTGCCATCCTATGCCGCGCGTACCGGCGTCAACGGCGTCAGCATCGACTGGGCCGCCGAGCCGTCATTCATTCGCGATCATGTGCAAAACCGCGTCGCGGTTCAGGGCAATCTCGATCCGCTCGCGCTGATCGCAGGCGGCGCGGCGCTTGACCGCGCGGTCGACGACATTCTCGCCAACTACGGCAAAGGGCGGCTGATCTTCAATCTCGGCCATGGCATCCAGCCGCAGACGCCGATCGCTCATGTCGAGCGGATGGTGGCGCGTGTGCGGGGATCCAACAGCGGCGTGAGATGACCGGCGGCCGCGCAACATCAGCGGAAACGGGACATCCCGAATATCGATGGCCGGGATTGCGGCCGGGCGGCGCGGCGAAACAGCTTCTTGGTCAATCCGGCGAAATAGCCAAGCTGTAAACCGATGGCGATCAGCGCCACCATGCCGACCATTCCCCACGCGCCCGCTCCCGCGGTCAGCCCAAAGCCGACAGCAACAGCGACAAGCACGGCCATGGCAGGAATCAGCATCATCACGCGAAACTGTGCGAGACCGAATGCGAAACCTGCGGTAGCGGCAAAGATCGTCAACGACAGCATGGAAGCCTCTCAGCCCCACGATGGCTGTGAGGCGTTAAGGGCGGGTTACGCCAGCATACCTGCCCCGTCTGGTTCAACGCATGCGAGCAGCTGAAACAAGGTGAATGTTCTCCTTAACCCACGATCAACAAAGACCGGTAACCAGCCGTGGGCATGGACGCCCGTATCGGCTAAAGTGATGGAGTCCGCTGTCAGCCTCAAACCAGGTGCGGAGACGATGACATGACATCCGAGCGGCCCGAGACAGGCTGGGACGCCGCGCTGGCGGCAGCAAAGCAGGCCGCCGACAGACTCAACGCCGCCCGTCAACTGCCACCGACCGATCCCGAGTTCAAAGCCGCCTCTCTCGCTTTCCGCGCGGCGCTCGACGAGCTCCAACGCGCCGCCGATCAGGCCGATTCCGACGCCAGCCCGATGCAGCCCGATTTCCCATAGAGCGAAGCGAAGCTCGCGCGACTGCTGTCCGTCAGGGCAAGGCGCTTGCGAAATTTCCCGATCCGGCTTCTATAAGCCGAAAGGCAGGGAGAGCTATGCTGACACTTTATCATTGCGCCAGTGCGCGTTCGTTTCGCCCGTTGTGGGCTCTGGAAGAACTCGGCCTGCCGTATGAACTCATGATGCTTCCATTCCCTCCGCGATTTCTCAAGCGAGAGTATCTGGAGCTCAACCCTCTCGGCACGATTCCACTCCTGATCGATGGCGACACGCGGATGACGGAATCCGCTGCGATCTGCCAGTATCTCGTCACCCGACATGGACCGTCTCCCCTCTCCGTCGCAGTCGATGATCCCGCCTACGGCGCATTCCTGAACTGGCTGCATTTCGGCGAGGCTACGCTGACATTTCCGCAAACTCTTGTGCTGCGCTATTCGCGCCTCGAACCGGACGAGAAGAAAAATCCGCAAGTCGCATCCGACTATGCGCGGTGGTTCCTGGCGCGGCTGCGCGGGATCGATGCCGTCGTCTCAAAAACCGATACGCTCTGCGCCGGCCGCTTCACTGCCGCTGACATCTCGGTCGGTTACGCCCTGATGCTGGCGCAGTCGCTGAAACTGGACGCGGAATTTCCGCCTGCCGTGAGCGCTTATTGGCAGCGGCTTCAGGAGCGCGACGGCTACCGCCGCGCCATCGCCGCGCAGGATCGTGCCGGCACCGAACAGGGCATCGCCAGATCGACGTGGCGCGACTGACAGCGGCCCGCGCCGGTCGCCTGAATTGCCTACCATTATCGCTTGCTGGCCCACATATAGCCGAACAGAAAGCCTGCGACCTTGCGCTTCTGGATCTCCTCGCTGCCTTCGGTGATCCGATAGCGCCGGTGATGGCGGTAGATGTGTTCGAATGGCTTGTGGCGCGAATAACCAATACCGCCATGCACCTGCATGGCGCGATCTGCCGCCTCGCAAGACAACCGGTTCGCCCAGAAATTGCACATCGACACTTTGTCCGATAGTCGATGCTCGACGTCAGTCTGCGTCATGCGATCCATTTCCCACGCGGTCTTGCGGATCAACAGCCGCAACATTTCGGCCTGGGTCGCGAGTTCAACCAGTGGCCACTGGATCGCCTGATTCTCGGCCAGCGCATGGCCGAACGGTTTGCGCTCGCGCGCATACCGGACGCTTTCTTCAATACAATAAACGGCCGCGCCAAGCGAACTTGCTGCCTGGCGGATCCGGTTCTCATGGACGAAACACTGCGCCAATGACAGGCCGCGATCGATGTCTCCGAACAACGCTGTCTCCGGAACGAACACATCCGTAAAGCTGACACGAGGGTGATCGGTCGGCATGTTGAAGGTCCACAAATACTCCTCGACCTTCACGCCTTTGGTATCGGCCGGCACCAGAAAGCAGGTGATGCCTTTGGCGTCGCCATCGTTGCCCGAGGTGCGAGCGAACGTCGCGCAATGGGTCGCGGCATGCATCCCCGTCGTCCACATCTTCTCGCCGCTGATGACCCATCCACTGACACCATCGCGTGTCGCCTGAACCGCGCGGGTTTCCATGTGGGTGGCGTCTGAACCGTGGTCGGGTTCGGTCAGCCCAAACGTGATGCGATATTGACCCGTGATCGAGCCTTCGATCATCGCCTTCTGATCGTCCCGCCCATAGCGATCGAGCATGGTGACAATCGGAAAATTTCCAACGATCGAATGTTCGTTCTGCAAATCGTTATGCAGCCCAAGTCCTTTGCTGGCAAAGTGCTCGCGGATTACAGCCATCCAAAGATTCGAACCATCTCTCCCGCCATAGCGCGACGGAATGGCAAAACGCAGGTGGCCCGCTTCGTCGGCAACATTCTTCGCCGTCCGCAGCAATTCTTCCCATTCGCGGCGCGGCAGGCCGTCGTTGTCGAAATCGGTCCGCGCCCATTCGCGGCGATGATCGAAGAAGCGACCATTGTCGTCTTGATCTTCCAGCGGCCTGATCTTGTCCGCGATGAAGCGATCGAGCTCCGCGAGATAGGCCGTCAGGTCGTCAGGCAGCGAGAAATCCAAATGCTCAACTCCCGATGGGTAATGATCACGACACGCAGCCAGCGAATTAAGGTAAGCCGTGCGAACTTCGTCAAGCAGGCAATTGGGGATTGTCGAAGGCGCGCGTTTTCTGGCTAATAGCCGGATGCGTGGCGCACGCCGCTGCAATGCACCGTTTCAAACAAACAAGAAACGCAAAGGAACAAAAATGGCTTACGAATTCGCCAAGGTCGAGCGCAAGGGTCCGGTCACCATCGTGACGCTCAATCGTCCCGACGTGATGAACGCGATGCACTCCCCGGCGCATTTTGAATTGCACCGTGTATTCGACGAATTCGCCGCCGATCCCGATCAATGGATCGCCATCGTCACCGGCGCCGGCGACCGGGCGTTCTGCGCCGGCAACGATCTGAAGTGGCAGGCGGCGGGCGGCAAGCGCGGCTGGGACGCCAGCGGCTTTGCCGGACTGACCGAACGCTTCGATTGCGACAAGCCTATCATCGCCGCGGTCAATGGCGTCGCGATGGGCGGCGGGTTTGAAGTCGCGCTGGCTTGCGATCTCATTATCGCAGCCGAGAACGCCGTTTTCGCCCTGCCCGAGCCCCGCGTCGGCCTCGCGGCGCTGGCGGGCGGCCTGCAACGCCTGCCGCGCCTGATCGGGACCAAGCGGGCGATGGGCATGATCCTGACCGGACGCCACGTCAAAGCGCGCGAAGGCCACGAACTCGGCTTCGTCAATGAGGTTGTCCCGCAGGGCGAAGCGCTGGCAGCAGCGGAACGCTGGGCACAGGCCATTCTGCAGAACAGTCCGATGTCGATCCGCGCCTCCAAGCAGGCCGTGACCAAGGGGCTTGCCGTGTCGTTGCAGCAAGCGATGACGGAACAGCGAAGCTATCCCGCAGTTACCGCCATGGCTGCCTCCGAGGACTACATCGAGGGGCCGAAAGCGTTCTCCGAGAAACGCCCGCCGCAATGGAAAGGCCGCTGAGCCGCACCTCGCTCTTTGTTGTGACGCGTTTTCTTCACGCAAACCGGTAACCACTTCGCTCGAAAACGCTACGCTCTGTCCCGATCAAGCTCGCGCCGATAGCTCGCGTAATTGGGCTGATCGATCGCGAGCTTGTCCATCGTCGTCCGCCACAGATGATCCTTGAGGCCGGGCGTGGTCAGGTCCACGGCGCCGCTGGCGATCCGCTCCGACAGTGTGCGGTTGAGATCGCCGAGCGTTCCGGACATACCGAGCAGGTTCGACAGCCGTTCGATTTCCGCGGCATCGCCCTGCGCCTCTGTTCCAAGCTGACGCACCACGAGATCGAGCGCATTGAGCCCGACCCGCAGCTTGAACGCGGCGTGTCCCGACAATTGCGGCGCAATGTCAGAGCGGAGAAAATCCGCTACCGCGCCGATCAGTTCTGCCGGTGTGGGTTGATCCTGCATATCGTCTCCTTTCGCGCCCTCAAACGCCACGCGGGGCTAAAAGCCGCAACAGATCGATCTCGGTCTCGGAGGCGCGGCGGCCGATCATCGCGCGCTCCATCGAATGGTCCGGCCCTGCACGAAATCGCTGCATCATCCCGCAACACATCAGCCCCCAGCGCAGCGTGCCGAGAGTTTCCCAGAACAGCACCCGTCCTTCATCGACGCGACGCCCGGACACCGCTTCATAGGCCGCAAACATCTCCTCGCGCCGACCGAAGCCGCCGACCGGCTTGTCGATCTCGCCAAACCGCCACGAGTTGACGCAGATCCAGCCGAGGTCCTCCATCGGATCGCCGAGATGCGCCAGTTTCCAGTCGAGCACGGCGCGAATGCCATCCGGACCGATGATCAGATTGCCGTGACGGAAGTCGCCATGAACCAGCGTGACCGCATCCGTGGCGGACGGCTCGTGCTCGTGCAGCCAGCGCAGCGCGAGATCGAACACCGGGCGCGGCCAATCGAGCGCGTGATATTCGCGCGCAAGCTCGGTGAGTTCCGATGATGTTGTCATCAGCCGCAGTTCGGGAAGACCCGATTTATCGAGCGAATGAATTCCGGCGAGAATTTTCCCGACCTGCCCGGCGAGCTTCGGCCGCACTTGCGCGAAAATGTCATCGCGCAGAATTTTGCGCGGAATGGTTTCACCAGCAACGCGATCCATGACGAAACCACGACCGAGGCCATCCTGCTCACGCAGGACATGACGCACGCGCGGCGAAGGGATGCCCGCCTCATAGGCCCGCTGCATGAGAGCCGCTTCGATCTCAAGCCCTGCGGCCCGGGTTGGAGCAGCGCCATAGCCCGCAGGCGCGCGGCGAAGAATGGCGCCGATGTCGCCGGACGGATGCACGACGTCGAACGACCAGGTTTCCTGGCTGGCGCCGCCGGAGAGTTGCTGAATCCGATCGACCCCGGTCGCCCCAGGGAACCAGCCGGCCGCACCGGCCTTGTTCAGCGCCACGGCGGTTATTGCATCAAAAGACACGCGACTGACACCTTCAAAACGAACTGTGTGCGCGAGGATGAACCTCACGCACACAGGACAAATGTGTCAATCAGAATGCCCGACGATCTGTCAGAAGGTCAAATTGTCCTTCACCAGAACCCAGCGGCCATCCTTGACCTGCTGAACCTGCGTCACTGTGCTGGCCAGATGGTTGGTCTTGGAGAACTTGGTCGGCGGCGAACTGAAGATGTCCTGGAACACATCGCCGGATTCGAGCGCCTCCAGCATCTTGGCGCCCGTTAGATCCTTGCCCGCTTTCTTCGCATAGTGAGCAAAAGTCATCATCGCGTTGTAACCGATGATCGCCTGGGTGTTCGCCGAGCTTCCAAACTCCTTCTTGTAGGTGGTCAGCCAATCCTTCACCTTGCCCTTGGCCGTGTCTTCGTAAGGAATTTCAAATCCCGCCGCGGCGTACAAGCCCTCGACGGCTTCCTTGCCGAGCGCCGGAACCTCAAGCACGTTGGTCGGCGTGGCGCCAAGGAAGGTCACGTCCCAGCCGAGCTTCTTGGCTTCAGCCATCGCACCGATCGTTTCACGGATAATGGTGCCGAGAACGACGAGATCGCAGCCATCCGACTTCATCTTGGCGATCTGGGCGCTGAAATCGGATACACCTCGCTTGTAGCTGGTGATTGAAGCCGGCGTCAGCTTCATGGCAGCGACTTCCTGCTTGAAGCCGTCGAGCACGCTCTTACCGTACTCGTCGTCCTGATGCATGATGCAGGGCTTGGCGACCTTCTTTGCCTCGATCATATATTTTATCGCGGCCCGCGTGCTTTCCACGTAAGGCAGAATGTTGTTGAACTTCAGCCTCTCCTGCGCCTTCGCCGGGTCGAACTTGAAGGTGAACTCGGCCGCGGTCAGCGGGAACAGCTGCAACACGCCGGCATCGAACAAAATATCCTGCGCGGCGAGCACCGTAGGCGAGCCCATCGGGCCGACCATGGCGAAGATCTTGTCCTTCTCGATCAGCTTTTGCGATGCAAGAACCGCGCGCTTCGGATCATAACCGCTGTCCTCGACGATCAGCTTGATCTTGCGGCCGTTGATGCCACCGGCGGCGTTGATCTCCTCGGTCGCCATCTTCATTCCGTTAGCCACTGGAACACCCCAGCCCTTGATCGGGCCGGACAGATCCTGGTGCGAGCCGACGACGATTTCCGTCGGCGAGATTCCCTCATTGGTGACCTTGGTTTGCGCGAAGGCCGGCAGATGGGTCAGCGCAATGGCGCTTACCGCAAGGCCGAGCGCCTTGAACGATGTCGACATGTCAGTCTCCTCTCCGTGGCCCATATCGAGCGAAGGCGGGGCCTCCATCCCTTCGCCGGTGAGCGGCCTTGTCCGACCGCCTGATTTCGTCCGCGCGGCGCGATCCCGAAGGATCACGCCAACGCCGCTGCGCGATACATCGCATCGATCTCCGTTGCATACTGCTTGTTCACGAAGCCGCGCTTGAGCTTCATCGTCGCCGTCAACTCCTCGTCTTCGGGGGTGAGCTGACGTTCGATCAGATGGAATTTCTTGATTGTCTCGACACGCGCGAAGTTCTGATTCACGACCTCGACCTCACGCCGGATCAGATCCTGAATTTCCGGCGCGCGGCACAGGCTGGCGTAATTCGTAAACGGAATATCGTAATCCTGAGCGAACTTCTCGACATTCTCGTGATCGATCATGATCAGGCATGTCAGATACGGGCGCTTGTCGCCGATCACTACCGCATCCGAGATATAGGGCGAGAACTTGAGCTGGTTCTCGATTTCCGACGGCGTGACGTTCTTTCCGCCCGAGGTGATGATGATGTCCTTCATCCGGTCTGTGATTTTGACGAAACCTTCGTTATCGATCGAACCGACGTCACCGGTGTGAAGCCAGCCATGTGCGTCGAGCGCTTCGGCGGTTTTCTCCGGCTGGTTCAGATAGCCCATGAACAGGAAATCGCCCTTGATCAGGATCTCGCCGCGCGGACAGATCTTGACCTCACCCCAGGGAGCCGCCTTTCCGACCGAACCAAGCTTGATCTGGTCGTTCGGCATCATGGTCGCGACACCGCAATTCTCGGTCTGGCCATAGACCTCGCGCAGGTCGAGCCCGAGGGCGAGATACCAGCGGATGAGTTCGGGGGCGATCGGCGCCGCACCGGTAAACGCAATGCGCACCCGGTCCAGACCGAGCATCCGCCGGATGTTGCGGAACACCAGCCAGTAGGCCGCCGTGTTTGCGAGCCGCAGCGACGCCGGCGCCGGGCGCCCCTCCAGCCTCGCGTCGGTCATACGATAGCCGATCGCGATCGCGCGATCGTACATCCAGCGCTGGAGCGGCGTCGCATCCTTCAGCGCGATGGTAATCGCCGAATAGAACTTCTCCCAGACGCGCGGTACGGCGAGAAATGCAGTCGGCTGCACTTCGCGCAAATTATCCGGCACGGTTTCGGGGCTTTCGGCGAAATTCATCACCGAGCCACACGCTACCGAGAGGTAGTATCCCCCGATACGCTCGGCGACATGGCACAACGGCAGGAAGACAAGCCGTTCCTCGTGTTCGGACGGAACGAGAAGATGATCGACGTAGCGCATCTGATAAGTCACGCCGCGATTGGCGTGCATCGCCCCTTTCGGCGGGCCGGTGGTGCCTGACGTATAAACCAGGATGGCAAGGTCGTTCGGACCGCGGCTCGCGATCATTTCGTCCCAAAGCGCCTCGTTCCCCGCAATGGCGTTGCGTCCCAACGCTCTGAACTCATCGAGTGACATCACCATCGGATCGCTGAATCCGCTCAGGCCTTCCATGTCGAAGACGATGATTCGCTCGAGCGTCGGGCACCGCGCACGACAGGTCAGCACCTTGTCGAGCTGTTCTTCATCCTCGACGAAGATGACACGCGTGCTGGAATCGTTGACGAGATATTCGACCTGGCTCGCTGAATCGGTCGGGTAGATTCCCGACGACACGCCGCCCGCGCAGAGAATGCCCATATCGGCGAACACCCACTCGGGCGTGGCATTGGATACGATCGAGGCGACATCGCCAGCTTTAAAGCCAACTGCATGGAGAGCATAAGCGATCTCCCGGGCGATCTGCTGCCATTCGCGCCAGCTCGTCGACGTCCAGACGCCGAGATGCTTCTCGCGGATCGCCGGCCGATCGCCACGAGCCTCGACGGCAAGAAGAAAGCTCTTCGCGATTGTGTCCGCCACGGTAATGACAGCCGGTCTGGTCATCGCACTTCGCTCCTTGTCGCACCCGCCCGGATTCGATATCCGGCCGAACTTCAGCTCTGCGTCTTCATTCCAGCCTTATCTCCAGGTCTTTATCGCCAGACCTTTATCGCCAGGTCTTTTTCTTCTTCCAGCGCCGCTCGCCACGCGCGCCCTGCTCTTTGGCTCCGAGATAGAATTCCTGAATGTCCTGCGATTTCATCAGCCGTTCGCAGGTATCGTTCATCACGATCCGCCCGACTTCGAGAACGTAGCCATAATGCGCTGTCTCAAGCGCCACTTTCGCGTTTTGCTCGACCAGCAGGATCGACATTCCCTGCTCTTCGTTCACACGCCGGATGATCGCGAAGATTTCCTTGACCAGAATTGGTGACAGGCCAAGCGACGGCTCGTCGAGCAGCAGCAGCGTCGGGCGGTTCATCAGCGCGCGGCCGATCGCCAGCATCTGCTGTTCGCCGCCCGAAAGCTGCCCCGCCGGCTGGTTGATCCGCTCGCGCAGCCGCGGAAAGTAGCCATAGACACGTTCGAGATCCGCCGCGATGGCGTCGCGGTCGCGGCGCGGATAAGCCCCCATCATCAGGTTCTCGCGCACGCTGAGGAATGGAAAAACCTCCCGCCCCTCTGGCACGTGGCTCAGGCCGAGACGAACGATTCGATCGGCCTCCATTCGCTGGATCGGCTTGCCCTCGAACTCGATCGCCCCCTTTTGCGGATCGAGAATGCCGGAAATTGTTTTGAGGACTGTGGTCTTCCCGGCACCGTTGGCACCGAGCAGCGTCACGATCTGCCCGCGCGGCACTTCGAGGCTGATGCCTCGGATCGCCATGATCGGCCCATAGTAGCTTTCGATGTTGCTGAGCTTCAGGATGGTATCCGCTGTGCTCATGACATCTGCCTCACGCACCCAGATAAGCAGCAACGACGCCGGGATGGGCCTGAACCTCGGCGGGCGCGCCCATCGCCAGCACCTTGCCGTAGTTCAGTGCGATCACCCGGTCGGAAACGCGGTTCACGAGGGTCATATCGTGCTCGACCATCAGCACGGTTATGCCAAGCTCGCTTTTCATGTCGCGGATCCAGAACGACATGTCGTCCGTCTCCTCCGCGTTCAGCCCCGAGGACGGCTCATCGAGCAGGATGAGCTTCGGCTCGGTGCATAGCGCGCGGGCAAGTTCGATCACCTTGCGCACTCCGTATGGAAGGCCCGAGATCAGCTTGTCTCGATGCGCCTCCAGATCAAGGAACTCTATCACCTGCTCGACCCGCCGGCGGTGAGCCTTTTCGTCACGCCGGACGTTGGGGAGGAACAGAAGCTCCTGCCAGAGTTGGGTCGTGCAGTGCCGATGCCGGCCGACCAGAAGATTGTTCAGGACGGTAGCATTCTCGAACAGTTCGATATTCTGGAAGGTGCGCGCGATCCCAAGCTTGGCGATATCGTGCGCGGGCTCCCGGGTAATGTCCTGATCCTCGAAGTAAAGCGTCCCCGAGGTCGGATCGTACAGGCGGGAAATCAGGTTGAAGATCGAGCTCTTGCCGGCGCCGTTAGGGCCGATGATCGACAGGATCTCGCCCTTCTCGACCGCAAAACTGACGGCATCGACGGCCTTGAGACCGCCGAAGTGGAGGGACAGGTTCTCGGCCCGGAAACAGCTCATCTGTTCCGCTCCGATTTCACGTAGATCTTCTGGCGCTTAAAGGTGGCGCGCTTGTAAAGCGGGAATAGCTGGAAAAACAGCTTGATCTTGAGCCATCGGCCGTACAGCCCGTATGGCTCGAACAGAATGAACAGCATGATGATCAGGCCGTAGATCGCGCCCTTCAGGCCATTGGCGGAAGCGAAGGCCGCGACGCTGTCCTGAATATGGCCGACATGCTCGGCACCGGCTCCCAGGGCTGCCGCAAGCCCCGCCACCATGCCGGGAATGTCGTCCTTCAGGAACGTCAGGAACGGATCGACCATCACGATGAAGATCGCTCCAAGAACGGCACCATGCAGGCTGAGAACTCCGCCGATGATGATCACCATGATGAACTCGATCGACAGTTGCAGCGTGAACATCTCCGGGCTGATGAAGGACAGCTTGTGGGCGTAGAGGCAGCCCGCGAGGCCGGTGATAGCGGCGCTGACCGCGAATGACTTGACCTTGTACAGCGAGACGTTGACGCCCATGCTCCGCGCGGCGGTTTCGCTATCACGAATGGCGATGAATGCCCGGCCGGTCGGAGAGCGCATCAGATTCAGCGCGGCGACGATCACCACGATCAGCAATCCGAGACAGAGGAAATAGAAGGTCGGGCTGTCGCGCGGCACCGTGGTGTCCAGAATCTGGATCGGCCGCACACGCATCCCCTCGTTGCCGTTCGTCACGCTTTCCCATCGCGCCATGATTTCCTCGACAATGAGGGCGAACGAGATCGTTGCAATGACGAGATAGATGCCCTGAAGGCGCAATGCGGGGAAACCGACCACGGCCCCGACAACGCCCGCGAGCAAACCGGCAGCGATGAAATAGACCGGAAACGGAACCCCGAGCCTGTGAAGGTAAGCCGTGGTATAGGCGCCGATGGCGAGAAATGCCGCATGGCCCAGCGATGCCTGCCCGGTGAAGCCGGTGAGGATCATCAACCCGACGCCGACGATCGCGTAGATGCAAACAAATACCAGTTGGCTGACGAGATAGCTGCTGAGAACGAATGGCGCTGCGACGAGAAACGCAAGCAGAATCCCGTAAGACACCACATAGCCGCGATGAGGAAACAGGCGGATATCGTCTTCATAGTCGGTCTTGAACAGGAACCGCATGCCGCCTCACACCTTCTTTCGGGCGTGAAGGCCGAATATGCCTTCAGGCTTCAGCAGCAGAACGGCCAGCAACACGATATACGGCGCAACGTCCTTCCAGCCCTGCAGCAGGTAGAACCCCGCCATACTTTCGATCACTCCGATCAGGACGCCGCCGACAACCGCGCCCGGAATCGAGCCGAATCCGCCGAGAACGGCGGCGGGAAACGCCTTGAGACCAAGCACCAGACCGACATTGGAATGGATGAAGGTGATCGGTGCGAGCAGCACGCCGGCACATGTCGCGACCGCGGCGCTGATCGCCCAGACGATCGACACCACGCGCTTGACCGGGATGCCCATGTAATAGGCCGCGAGCATGTTTTCCGAGCTCGCCCGCATGGCGGTTCCGAGCGTCGTCTTGTTGAAGAACAGATAGAGCAGACCGCACAACAGGATGGTTGCGGCGATCACCGAGAGCTTGTCGTAGGCGAGCACGAGACTCCCGAGCCTGACGACACCGTGACTGAACGGAGTCTCGATCTTGAGATCGTCGGTGCCCCAGACCATGCCGGCAACCGACCGCAGGAAGAACCCCAGCCCGATCGTCACCATGATGATCGAGAATTGCGGGTAGCCGAGGATCGGGCGGACCACCAGCCGCTCGGTCAGCATGCCGAACAGCGCCATCGCCACCACCGCGAAGACGAAACCGATCCAGTAGTTGAAGCCGAGAATGCCGATGAAGGTGAAGGCGAAAAACCCACCCAGCATCATCAGGTCGCCCTGGGCAAAATTGACGACCTCGGTCGCCTTGTAAACAAGGACGAAACCGAGCGCGATCAGGCCATACACACAGCCCAGCGCAATGCCGCTCACCAACTGCTGAACGAAGTCCAGCATGGCTCAAGTCCCTCCCCCGATGCACCTCGCGATTCTAGCGACCGCGTTTGTTGCATCTTGTGTCGACCTGCTATGCGGACTTCGTTTCTGGAAGAAGCCGCATGCGATAAGACAGCCTCAACCGGTGTTCGCTGTCAACACGATACCGGCTTGGTGCATCGCAACGTTCAACACCGATTGCAGCAGAAGATGGGATCCAAAGTATTGGTCGAGATTTGGCCGCCCGAAGCGGGGCCGTCGCCATGCGGGCGGCGGCGGCACCAAAGTCACGTTACCGGATGCGCAGATTCTGCCGCGTGAGCTGATCGATCGAGGTGCACCCCATCAGCCTCATGTCCCGTTCGATTTCGATACGCATCATGTCCAGTGCTCGCTCCACGCCGGGTTGTCCGGCAGCAGCCAGCGGGAACAGATAGTAGCGGCCGATGCCGACCGCCTTGGCGCCGAGCGAGAGCGCCTTGAGGACATGGGTGCCGCGCTGCACGCCGCCATCCATCATCACGTCGATTTTGTCGCCGACGGCGTCGACGATCTCGGCAAGCTGATCAAAGGCACTGCGCGACCCGTCGAGCTGCCGTCCCCCGTGATTGGAGAGCACGATGCCGGTGCAGCCGATCGCGACCGCCCGTTTTGCATCTTCGACGGACATGATGCCTTTGAGGCAGAACTGCCCGCCCCAATGCTGAACCATTTCCGCAACGTCGTCCCATGTCATCGAGGGATCGAGCATCTCGGTAAAATAGCGACTGATCGACATCGTGCCGCTGCCCATGTCGACGTGGCTGTCGAGTTGCGGAAGCCGGAAGCGCTCGTGGGTGAGATAATTGATCGCCCAGGCCGGCCTGATGGCAAATTGGGCAATGCCGGTCAGATTGAGCTTGAAGGGAATGGCGAAGCCGGTGCGCTTGTCGCGCTCGCGGTTGCCGCCTGTGATGCTGTCCACGGTCAGCATCATCACCTCGACACCGGCCTGTCGGGCACGGGCCATCATCTCGCGATTCAGGCCACGGTCCTTGTGGAAATAGAACTGATAGACCTGCGGCGCGCTGCTGATCCGCCGCGCCTCCTCAAGGCTGACGGTGCCGAGCGACGACACGCCGAACATGGTGCCGTACTTGCCGGCCGCCGCGGCCACCGCGCGTTCGCCTTGATGGTGAAACAGGCGCTGCAGCGCGGTCGGTGAACAATACACCGGCATTGCCAGCTTCTGGCCCATGACGGTCACCGACATATCCACGTCGGTCACGCCGCGCAGAACATTCGGTAGAAGATCACAATCCCGGAACGCATCGGTGTTGCGCCGGTAGGTGGTCTCGTCCTCGGCTGCGCCATCGATGTAGTTGAAGATCGGCCCCGGAAGACGCTGCTTGGCCATCCGGCGGAAGTCGTGAAAGTTGTGGCAGTCCTGCAATCGCAATTTTGTATCTCCGGTGACCTGGCCTGCACAATCCGCGGCACGAGGCAGGGCCGAAAACCGGGCTCACGCCTCGCCCGGATACTATCTCAAATGCTTGGATTATCTCGGGATTTGGTGGGCGCACCAGGGCTCGAACCTGGGACCCGCTGATTAAGAGTTATCGTACTCTACATGTTTTTCAAAGGGTTAGCAGTCGCACGCTGGGGAATTTCCGACACATTATGTATGCCGGTCGCACGGGTCGCACGGTCTATTTCGGCGTGGCCTGCAGCCTCACCTTGATGCCGGCCAGATCATCGCGCATCGCCTCGATTTTCAGCAGGACCTGCGAGTTCGAATTGCGGATATCGACGACGGCCGAGGACAGATTGGCGATCCGCTCATCCTGCACCGCCTGCGAGGAGTTCATCCCGTCGATCATCGGCGCCACGCGCAGCGCCCATTTGTCGGCCGCGTCGAGCCGCTGGGTGACCTCGGTCTGGAACGATCCGAACTTATAGGCAAATCCGAAAATCGTCAGGATGAGCATCCCCACCTGCAGCAGGTGGCCGTAATTGATGGTTGGATCGAAACGCGGGCGCTGGACGGTCATATCGTTCTCACCCTGCTCTGCCATTGCTCAGTCCCAGACAACGCGCCGCAGCCGCAGCGGTTCTATCGCTCGCGACGATTGAAGAACATTTGCCCGACCGCCATCACGGAGCCGGTGCCGAAGATGCCGGCGAGGATCACGCCTGACCAGTCGGCCACGAGGCCCGTCATCGGCGGGGTGAAGCCAGGACTGCCATAGAGCCAAGGGCAAACGAGATTGTCCCAAACGACCGCCTTCCACTCGTAGAGGATCCACGGCAGAGCAAACCCGCCGACCAGGCACATCAAAAATTTGCTCTGTGAGACAGTCTTCAGGAATTCAACGCGCGTCTGGCCTTCGGCAACGATGCCGGACACCAACGCCTTTGCCACCGTGACGTCGCCGCCGATGCGCGCCGTGGTGATCTGCACCTTGGCGTCGTAATACTTGGAGACAAAGTTGTTGATGCCGCCGAAGATCGCGGGGATCGCCTGAAAGAACGCCAGGATCGCAGTGAGCATCAGTCGTCATCCTTTGGCATCAGCGACCGCATGCGCGCCGCGATGGTGACGGCGGAAATGCCCATCAGAACCCAGCCCAAGATTTTCGGGTTGGCCTGCAGCGTCTCGGTGAGCTGCTGACGGAAGTCAGGGTCGCCGAGAAAATTGGCAATCGGGTCGATCCA
The DNA here is from genome assembly GCF_001425835.1 of Afipia sp. Root123D2. Taxonomy (GTDB): domain Bacteria; phylum Pseudomonadota; class Alphaproteobacteria; order Rhizobiales; family Xanthobacteraceae; genus Afipia. Next base: position 381,397 of record NZ_LMDP01000001.1, on the reverse strand, counting down.
CTGTAGCGCCCAACTGATCCCCTGAATGACATAGGCAAACGCGAGCGTCACCGACTTGCCGCACAGCGCCCACACCTTCTGCCAGAAGCCGTCCGCCTCGGCATAGAACCGCGAGAATGTCGGCATCGCGTGCAGCACCGGCCGCAGGAACAGCGCGTAACCGACAAGAAGCCCCGGCAGCACCAGGGCAAGGAAAACCGGCCAGCTCATACCGAGGCTCCCTCAACATTCACCGGCGCGACAGCGTCAGGGTGCGGCGTGTCATGCTCCGCCTTCTTCGGCTTGAACTTCCACACCAGGAAGATCGCGAGTGCGACGGCGAGACCGATCGCAAATGCGACCGGCAGGCTAAGGCCCGATTGGGTGCCCGCGACGGTGCCCGAGGCCGTGCCGGAGACCAGTGACACCGCGGCCTTCTTGACCGTGGCCTTCGTCGGGACACCGGAGAACACGCGGCGCTGCGCCTCGATCCAATCGGCGTCGGGTGCGGGATAGCGCTTGCCCGCTTCATGCCAGGCCTGCGCTTTCAGGAAGGCGACGCCCTTTGCGCTCCGCCAGAATTCATCGTTCATGATGGTGTCGCGGGTCATGCCCGGCACGCGCGCCAGTACGAACTTGATATAGCTCTCGACGTTGTTGTGGCCTGACCAGATCGCGATCGCGTCGGCGAGGCGCTTGTTGCGGTAGTTCTTCGACGTGCGCCACAGGTCGAGCTGCGCACAAATGCCGGCAACATAGGTCGGAAAAACCGCGATATTGTTTCCCTGCCCCTTGCCGTCGTTGAGCGTGACGGCCTTCTTCTGCGCGCCCCACTTGATGGCGAGCGCACTGCCCCACATCGCGCCGGGGTTTTTGTAGCGAATGGACGCTGGCTCCATGGAAACTCTCCCTGCTGTTGCTGGGAGAGTGAGGCCGGTCACGCGCCGTCAAGCGTTGTAGCGCTATCAGCCCATGATTTCTCGCGCGGCCACAAATGTCGCGAGCGTTCCGCCATAGTAACGTGATCCGCCCTCCCCATTGACGGTGAACGTGCCTGCGGCAGGCGCACCGGTGCGGAGTTTGAACGTGGTGCTGGCGGTGGCGCCCGCAAGAACGGACCCCTTTACACTGAGGTGTCGATTTTCACCGGATGAGCTGATCCGCTCGCGCGATGAAAACAGCGCATCCGATCCGCTGTCGCGGCAGATGAACAGGGAATACAGCGTGCCGGCCGTACCATGACTGCAGGCGGCGACAAACCCTTCAATGTCGAGAAGGTTGGCTGCGGCTGTCGGGACGATATCCGTCGATAAAACCGCCATTCCCTCGGTGATCTGCGGGATCGTATCGTCATTCGGGATCGCATTGTTTGCGGTAAGAAGATTTCCTGATGTAGTAACCGATCGATTTCCTGTCGCCTCGCCCGGCCGCGGCACGCCAGGGCCATGCAGCACCATGCGCGAGGGCGCGGCATCCCACGTGCCGACCGATGTGAGGCCGGTGTCGTAGTCCGCAAAGCCGATGAGGCAGAAATATTTTGACGATTGCGCCGCCGTCGAATAAACGACTTGGTTGCTGTCAGCGCCGCCGGCGCCGCCCTCTGCCGTTGTCGAAATCGGCAAGCCATCGGGCAGGCCGCGAATGCTGCCGCCATTGAGACAATTGACCGCACCGAGCACCACGGCGGATCCGGTATCGATCGCCAGCAGCCAAAGACGAAACGCGGTTGCGTTGGCGGGCACGCCCATCACGGATCCGGACGAGATCGTCAGCAACAATGCCGACACGACCGGCCGCACGGTGTAACCGCCGCTACCGCTGTGAAACACGAAAACGACCGGCTCGGCCAACGATGGATCCCGGCCTGACGCGGTCTTGACCGCGAAGGTCACGGCGTTGCCGGAATGACTTTCGACAATCGACCCGCCGATCATGCCGGTGGACTTACGCGCGATCGCGGCTAACCCGGCGCCAGGCAGCGCAATGCCGTTGTGAAAAGGTTGCACTGTTGTGGGCACCGCATCCCACGTGCCGGCGGCGGTGAGCCCGCTTGACCAGTCGAGATAGCCAAGAACCGCGAACGGTTTCGAAGCGACGCTCGTCCCCGCATAGACCGTGAGAGAACTGTCGGCCGCGCCGGCCCCGCCTTCGGCTGTCGCGGACAGCAGGCTGTTGGGCGCCAGCATCGGCAGTGAAGCCGCACCGCGGCCCGCGTTAATCGCACCCAGCCGGAACGTTCCGGCATCGTTGAAGCCGATCAGCCACAGCGAGAACGGCGCGGCATTGGTGGTGCCGAGCGAAGATCCGGATGAGATCACCAACGACGTCGCCGCCGTTAACGACATCATGGTGAACCCGCCGTCGCCCAAGGCGGCCGAGCGCACAATCACGTGCACCGGATCCGAGCTTGACGGATCATTACCGGCCAGTGTCTTGATCGCAACAGTCAGCGCGCCAGAGCCGACGCTTGAAGTGATGACGCCGTTGATGAGAGAGAAGCCCTGCGACGATGTTGCGAGTGTGCGGGCAATGACGGCCTCGGCCGACACCGCGGCGCCGGCGGTTTGCGCCACCAACTCCCAGCGCGAGATCGCATTGCGATAGCGCAAGCTGGCGGAAGTCTTTGGCGAAAGCACGATGTCGGCGCCGCCGAGATCGAAACGATTGGCGGCGCTCGAAGAAGCGCTGGCGTTCTTCAGCGTGAGGTTGAAGCTGCCGGCATTGTAGATCGTGATCTCGCGGCCGTTGGTTGTCTCAGTCGCTGTGGTCGGCACCATGCCGGTGAACTCGCGCGCAGCGTCGCTCGTCAAGACCAGATGACCGGCGTGCTTCAGGCCGGTCGGATTAAAATCGACAACGTCCGCGGTTATCTCCGCCGGCGCGAGGATCTCGCGGATATTTTTCTTGGCGAGGCGGATGCCGCCGGCGGTCGAGCCGTTCCCGACGTGCAGCTCTTGCTTTTCGGTATCGTAGCCGACTTCCGCCGGGTTTGGTGTCACTCCTTCAACCTCGGCCGTGCTGCCGCGGATGTGTTGAACGCGAATGCTCATGGCGCATATGTCCCATAGTCGCGGGTTTCAGTGGGTGCATCGACGTAGAAGCCGTAGTCAGGATTTTCGAGGATCGCCGCATAGCCCTCGGCTGCGTTGGCTGATCCTGCCGCGGACTGCGCATCCGCGGATGCGGTTTCCGCTGCTGCGACCGCAATATCGCGCGCAGCCTCAGCGGCTTCCTGCGCCGCGGTGCCGGTGTGATCGTCCGAATATTGCTTGGTAACGAGATCTTCCGGTTGTATCGGATCTGCGGCCTTCAATCGCCGCGACCGGAAGTCCACCGCCGTTTCACTAACAGCAAAGGGCGTGACCGTGCGGTTCTGCCGATTGCGCAACTCGGCGTCACGCATCGCGCCAGCGTCCGCAATCTGCTGGTGAACCTCCGGGTTGAAGCGGTTCAGATTTTTGAAATCAGTGCCCTGGACGGCCGGCGTGATGCGCTCGACCCAGATTGTCAGCGGGCTCAGCGCGCTTGCAATCGGAAAGGCAATGCGGCCGATCGTTACTGCCGCGGAGCTATCAAGCGTCACGGTGAAATGCGTGCCGCGGATCAATTCGACGGACAATCCGTCACCATCCAAATAGCCGCAATGGACGTCAGCCTGTTGCTGCGCCTGCATGCCCGGCGTGAAGATCGTCTCCACGCCGGTGTAGATCAGTTCCGCATATGAGGCTTCTGTGGCGACTGTCATGCCCGCAAGGTACGGGCGGACCGGCGGCGTCAAGCGTGCGCTAGTTGCCCACGATCGCCCCGAAGTTCGGCGCGCGGCGGGTTTCGGTGCGACCCGGCGGCAGCCAGTAGTCCTGCCCCCACTCCTTCTTGGCCTGCCCTTCGATCCTGGCAAAGCGCTCGCGGGCGCGCGGATCCGCCATCAATGCCAGCTGATCGAGGACGCCGCGCTGAAATGCCAGCCGCGAGAACCACAGCGACGATCCGGGGATGTGGCGGCCGAGCGCATACAAAGCATCGCCGGCGAAGTGCGTTTCCTGACCCTTGCCTGCCTGCTGGATGTTCTTGATGACGAAATCGCCCAGGATGCTTTCGGCCGACGATGCCAGCGGGCCGGCCAGCGTCGCCGCCCAGGAGTTGCCGTAGCGGGTCTGGTCGAGAAACAGGATGTCGCCGAACACGCCGAAGCCGCCGCCCTGCAGCACCGCCTTGCCCCAAGCCCGCAGGCCGTTGCCCGTGGTCGGATCCAGCGACAACGGGTCGCGGCCGCTGGCGACCTCCTTGGTCTGCATCGACAACACGCCCAGCGCCGTCATGACCGAGAACGCCAATGCAGAATGTGCCAGGCGCGAGCCGTCCCAGCCGCGCGCGGCCGCCCGCGAGAAGTGCATCATCACGAAGGTGGCCGGAAACGAACGGTACATGCTGACGGCGCGGCGGGTTTCACCGCCGAGCGAGCCCGGCTTGCTGTCACCGATCATCAGCGCGCGCGTTACCGGATCGCCTTCGATCACCGCATAATCCATTTCGGTGTCGATCATCCGCTGGAACTTGTCCGCGGCGGCGCGGTGCGCCGGGGTGGCGCCCTCTGCGATGTCGATCGGCCTGACGAGCACTGCATTGGGCTGCGGCTCATGCGGCGCCGTGGCACGGATCAGATCCCAGTCGCCCTCCGCGATGCCGTACCGGGACAGCGCGCCGCGGAATTCATCCGACAACGCGGCGAAGGCCTTGCCGCGCTCACGTGCGACATGCGCCATCATTTCCAGTCCGAACGCGCCGCGCAGCATCGCCGTCCACTTGCGCAGGCCCGAGGCGCGGATATTGGCGCTCGAGAGTTTTTGCGCGAGGCCGGTCCGGATCTCCTCACCCATGATCCGGTCGACCTGACCGGCCGCGTGCGCGAGACTGTCGAGCACCAGTCCCTGCTGGGCGACGAAAATCTCGCTGCCCTTTTCGGTCATCATCGCGGTTGCGCGCTGCAGCGTGTTCATCACCGGCAGGCCGTTGAAGCGCGCCACCATGGCGAGCGAGCCCGGATCAGTGAACGACGAAATAATCGCCGAGCCCAGCTGGGTCGCGGACAGCCAGTGCCGCGCATTCGCCATCCCTGTTGCGAATGTCGTATTGACCGCGACCTGATTGGATCCGGTGACTTCGGCGTAGAGATCGTCGAACAGCCGCTTCTCCAGCTTGATGCGGCTTTCGATCCCCCGATTGGTCTTGACCGCCGCGGCGAGATCCGCCGGCGTCGCGTTGGCGCCAGCCGTCACCGCCAGGCGCGCCGCCTCGCGGTCAAAAAGATTGTGGATAAATGTTTTGGTCGCTTCCGGATTTGGCCCCAGCACACGCAGCGCCGCGATGTCGTCGGCCATGCCCTTGATGTGGTTTGTCATGGTCTCGAACACGCTCTGATGCGTGCCGACGGCGTCGGCGATCGCCTGCCAGCTCTCCGCGCTTTTCCACGAAAAGAACCGGGCCATGTCGCGCTGGTTGGCGAGCATCGGCCGCCCCGATCGCGCGGCCGTCACCGGCCCTTGCGGACCGTCGATGATGTCGGACGTGACGCTGTCGAGCAGCTGATTAAACCGGGCGTCGTTCAGCGGCGCGCCGGTGTCCCAGTCGAGCATGTCGGCGCGATCGGCATGGTCGCGCACCAGCTGGCGGAAACGATCGGCGCCCAGCGCGCGCACCTTCGCGGCATCGATCGCCGGGTTGGGCAGCCGCCAGTTTTCGCGTTCGGCCAGCACGCCACCGGCTGCGCGATACTGATCGCCGAGGCTTTTGGCGACCTTGGCCCATGCCTGGGCGGCAAGGCCGGCCTCGGGCTGCGTGGTGCCCTGACCGTAAACCGCGCGCAGCACGTCCAGCTCGCGCGTCGCCTCGGCCTGGAAGCCAAGTTTTTTCGGTCGCAGGAATTCGATCGTGTCCGCGAATGCCGCGTGAGCGACGCCGCGGATGTTACGCGCAAGGTAGTGCACGTTGTTCCAGCTGGAGATCTCGAAGGGATCTCGCGCCAGCAGCGAGCGCACCGCGAAGCCCAGCGTCGATTGATCCTTGCCCAGCGTCGGCGGCGCCTTGTTGCCGAAACCGAGATCTCCGGGTGTCTCGCGCAGTTGCACAACGGTGCCGTCATAAGCCGCGATCGAGCGCAGCACGTTCGACTGTGCGATGATGCTGCCGCGTGTCTGATCGGCCTTGCGCGCCGCTTCACTCTTGGCGATTTCGGCGGCATCGAGCGCCGCCTGGCGGCCGCCGGCGGCATCGCCCAGCGTGCGCTGATACTCCTCCTCGAAGGCGTTCATCATATCGAGGATCTGGCGGCCGGATCGCGACGACACCTTGCCGGCCGAGATCTTGCGAACAAAGCATTTGCGCGCGGTCAAAACGGTATCTCCTCGTCACCATTGGAAATGCAGGCGTTGAGTTCATCCGCCGCCCGCGCATCATCCTCAACCTCGCGCAAGGCTTCGCTGGCTTTCAGCGTGCGCGTGGTGCCGTCCGGATTTTGCAATGTGATGTCGAGATCGCCGCCGGCCTCAGCCATGGCGCGCTGGGCATCGGCCGCCAGCGCTGGATCGCCTAGCTGGCGCGCCGCTCGATCGCCGCCGCCAGCGTCTCGTGCCGCTTCGCCATCGTTTCCGACGTCTGCTTGTCCGGCGCGTTCGGCTTGCCCGCGTTGCTGCGGATCAGCCGCGCCATCGCGCGGTGCTGCGCCGGCGTCATCAACGTCCCAGCCTGGGATTTTTGCGAGTTCTGCATCTTTCGACCTGGCCGCGGCCAGCCCCTCGTAACGCTCGGCGTCCTCCATGATAGCACGTTCATAGGCCGAGAGAAGATCGGTTTCGCCCTCGCGCTTGACGATCTGCACAACGCGATCGGCCAGCTCCGGATCGACGTGGACATTGCCGCCGCCGGTTTCGAACAGTTCCTGTTCCAGCGCGCCGATGATCTGGTGCGCTTCCTCGGCATCGTCGATCTTGGTTTCCTGCAGATGCTCCTGGCGATACTGACGACGGCCGGCCTGCTGCTCATCAATCATGCGCAGCAATTCGTTGAAGTTCTTGGTCAGCTGGGCGCCGGTGACATCGGCGGCATCAAACGCATATCCGCCTTCCTTGGCGAGACGAAAGGCATCATCCAGCGTGCGGCCGTTCTTGCGAATGAGCGGCCCGAAGCCGGGGACAAACGGCCCTTTCTTGCCGCCGAAAATGGCGTCAAGCTCGGAGTGCGGCGCGAGCCCGCCATTGGCCGCGAGATATTCGAACAGCGACCACGTCTTGGGATCCGCGGCGGCGCGGCCGCGGGCGGCTTTCGGCTTGATTTCCTGGGTGACAACGTCGTTAGGATCGACCGGCTTGCGCGCAGCGGCGATTTTCGGTCCTGCCGCGATCTCAACATCGACCGTTTCCGGCTTCGTTGCCGTTGGCTGCACACCGGACAACCGACGATCGAGCAACAGGTCCCGCAATTCATCTTCGGTCCTTGCCTTATCGAAGCCATCGCGCGCGAGATCTCGTCGCATTGTAGCGATGTTGTTCCGGAACAACTCGGACGCTTCCGCCGGGATCGGCTCGTTAACGTGATGCCACATGTTGACGATCTGCTCATCCTCCTCTGAGAGCAGTCGGCGCATCTGTGATGGTGTAAAGCCGGCACTCTGCTCCGGTTTTTCGGACGGAGCGGCGCCGTCGATCCTGGCAACACGGTTTTCCACTGCCGCGGCATGGTCAACACGGCCAGCGGCCGTATCGGTCGGCGACATGATGTCGATGATCTGGTCGCGCTCCGCCAGGTGAGCGGCGGCGGTAAAGTCCTCCGGCGCGAACTGTTCGACCGGCCGGCTAGGCGCAAGTGCGCCGGCTGGCGGCGGGTCAAACGGCCTCTCAGGCGCGCTGGCAGACTCACCGGTGCGGGTTTCTGGCGCGGGCGTCGCAACCCGACCTTCCGGCGCCACGCTCTGGACGGATTCCGCTGCGGGCCGCTCCCCCCTCAGAGCCCGCACGCCGCGGCCGGCGACATGAAACAGGCCGGACAGGACGCCGCCGCCGATCCCGGCTTCCAGAATATTGCCGGCGGCGCGGCCGAAACCGGCATCGAGCCCGAGATCCGCCCGCGTGTTTTCAACCGCTGGCTCGACCGCCGCCTGGGCACCGGCATTTGCCAGCGCCTCGCGGCCGACGACGCGGGCGAAAGCGGCGATGCCGGCGCCGCCCTCTCCGCCGAATGGTGCAGTGGCGACCATGGCGCCGAGATTGACCGGGTCGACCGCCTGCCGCGCCACGCCGGCGATGAAAGCCACGGCATGGCCGGACAGCCCATAGGTGGAATTCGCGACATCGTTGGCGTCGGCTTCGATCTTCTGCGCCTTGCGGGCCGCATTCAGCCGAACATCCTTCAACGGCTCGACCCGCTTGCGGTGCTCGTCCGGCAAGGTATCCGCCAGCCGACCCAGCTCGGCTGCATCCCAGTCGATCGACACGCCGCCCGACAACCGCACACCATGTTCCGCGGCATATTCGACGATCGGCTTGCCCGCCGCCGTTTCGATCGCGGTCGACAGCTCCGACAGCGCATCGGTGGAAGGTTGCGCCAGACCGCCGATGGTATCGAGGCCGCCGCGCTTCCATTCCGAACCCCAGATCTCGCCGATCGTCGCCGGCGCCCGCGCGGCCGGCCGCCGGGCAATCTCGGTCAGAAACCCTGCTTCATCGGCTGACCAGTCGCTCATGGCAACGCACCACCCAATGCGAACGGATCCACCATCGGCCCACTCTCCGGCTTGGACAGCCGGGCCACATCGATCACCAGCGGCGCCGGCGGCGTGCTGTAGAATTTAGCCTGGGCATCGTGCAGTTGCTTTGCGTAGGCGGTCGCACTTTTCGGCGTGTCAAAGACGCCCAGATGTTTTCCCGACTTCATGTAGAGATCGACCGCATCGCGGTCGCTCAAGACCTTGCCGTCATCACTGACGGTCGGAATGAGAATTTCCTTGCCGTCGACGCCGATCGACAGCGATCGCACTGTGCTGATGGATCCGTCATTGTTGCGAACGACCGGACGGCTGCGCAGATCGATATTGCCAGGCTCGGTCATCCCTTGCGCCGCCGCCGGCGCGGCATCACCCGCCCGCGACATGACAGGCGACCCCCTGCCGTCCGCACTCGGCAGCATCACGACATAACGGGATCCGCCGGGCTGCAGCTGACGCAGTTGCGCGTGCGAGCCCAGCCAGGCCGCATCGAACGGTTTGCCGTTGCGATCATAGGCGCCGCCGAATTGCGCGAGAGCGCGATCGTCAAGATTATCGAGCAAGCCGGTGAACTGCCCCGCGGTCATGCCCGGAGGTGCGGCGGTTTTCACGCCGTTCCGCTTGACGATCGGCCCGGTGACATCCTCCAGCGCCTTCTCGATCGCGCCGGTGTCCGTCGCCTCATAGAGATTGCCGGAGGAGCCGCGGCGCGCGGTGTAAAGGGCCAGCGCCGCGTCGATGACAGCGCCCTGCTGATCGGGGCTGACATAGATCTCGCCGCCCAGCTTGCTCGCCAGCGCGGATCGAACGTCGCCCAGTTTATTTTTGACGCCCTCTGTGTTGGAAAGCGACTGCCCCTTGAAGATCTCGCGCGCCAGCTCGGGCCGGGTGCGGGCGATCTGGCCGACAAACTGCGTCCCGCTGTCGGTGCCGGCGATCTGTTTCAGGGTGTCGGCATAAACCCGATCCGGCAGCGTGACCGCCAGCGCTTGCACGATGCGAAACTTATCGTCGGCGTTGGAGCTGTCATAACGCTCTTTCAGCGCCAGCGCCTCCTCCGGCTTGAGCGCAGCCGCGCTGCCGAGATACACCTTGGCCGCGACCTGCGCCTGGGCGCCGCGCTGCGCCAGGGCACCGCGAAAATTCGGATCATCCGGATTGGCCGTCGGGTCGATCGCCGTCGGCGCGTAATAACCGCCGCGCTCGCCCAGCGAGATCGGATCGGTGTTGCGCCGCTTGGCGACTTCATCGCGCACCGCCTGAAATGCCTTGAGCTGGTTTTGCTGCGCCGGCGTCGCGTTCGGCGATGACGTCACCTCATGTTCCAGACGCGCGATCAACCCGTCGAGCATCGCAGGTGATGTTTTCCATGCCTGCTGGATGTAGGGGTGCATCTGCAGCGCCTGGTCGAGTGACCGCAACCGCGCGGCCGCCTGCGCGTCGCCGCGATCGGCGGACGCTTGCTGGGTCGCCCTCCAGCTCGCAATGCGCGCGGGATCCGCATTCAGACCCTCCTGCAGCATCTTGTCGAGCGGATCGGTCGCGGCGCGCGCCGACGCCTGCACCGCGAGCAGATGATTTTCCTGCGACTGTTGCTGGATGATGGCGGCGCCGATGCCATTGGTGGCGCGGACAAGGGATGCCGGCGACGAAAAGCCGACATCCATCGGCGCGCCGGCGGACTTGTAGAGCTTGCCGACGTAATCGCGGGTTTCCCTGAAATCGATCACGCTGGCGAGCTGTGCCGGCGTGAACGCGACACCGAATTTTTCTTCCGCAGCCTTCTTCCAGCGATCGGCGTTGCCCGGTCCGGCATTGTACGCGGCCGCCGCCAGCGCGACATTACCGTCATAACGCACCGCCATTTGCTGGAAATACGAGCGGCCGAGGCGGACGTTGAGCTCGCCATCGGTTAGCAGCCGCTTGTGCAGATCGTCATCCGACAACGCGGCAACGTCACCGAGACCAAGGCCGCGCGCGACATCGCGCGCGGTGCCCGGCATCAGCTGGGCCAGCCCGAGCGCGCCGGCGGGTGAAACCGCGTCGACCTTTCCGGCGCTGTTCTCGATCGGCAGGATCCCGCGATCGAAAATCTTGTTGACCTGATCCGGCGTCGAAACCCGGCCAACCGTGAGAGCGGCGCCGACAGGATCGAACGGGGCGCGGCTGACAACAGCGGTGATCTGCGCATTGTCGCCGCGCTCGATCGCCTGCGTGATGTAGGCCTGCCGGGTGACAGGATCCAGCGCCGGAAATTGCGCGGGATCCTGCAGGCGGGCAAGCGCGCCGGCGGGATCCTTCTGGATCGCCGACATCGCGTCGGCGTTCTGCAACTGCCGGGAGAAATTCAACCCACGCTGCACAGCGGTGCGATGGTCGATCCAGCCCGCCTCGACTGCTCGATTGACCTCGGCACCGTATTCATCGATCACCGCAACGCGTGCGACGTCCGATGGCGCACTGATCGCGCGCCGGAGCGAATTGTTCTCGAACGTGTCGAGACCGGCGACGGTGATGTCCTTCTGTTTCGTGAGGGCATTCACGCGAATGGTGCCACCGGCCTCGATACCGGATCGCCTCATCATCAGTTCGGTGCGCGAGCGCAGCTGCGGATCGTCGATGTTTTCGAGGTGCTTCGCCTTGGCGGCTTCCAGATCGTTGCGGAACCGGTTCTCGGCGGTCGCGTAGTCCTTGTCATCCAGATACGTCTTGGTCAGCCTGTCGGTATCGTCGAGAAAACCGGACATCGCCTCCGTGGCTTTGGTGTGCTGGGTGGCCTCGTTGATCTTGGTGGCGATCGCGCCGAGTTCGGTCCCGAAACTGGCAGTTGCAGTTTCAACGCCGGTCGACGCCGGTCCCGCCGACAGCTTCGGCACCGCCATCAGCGGCGTGGCGGTGATGCCGGGGATCGGCCCGCTGCCGATCGAAACGCGGCCCTCATAATCGGGAAGATCTTTCGCCATCAGAAGTCCCGCCCTGCGCTCGGCACGTTGACGCTTTCCGCGCCCCATGGATTGCCCTGGAAAGTCGATCCGCCGCCGAAGGAGCCGCCCTTGCCCAGCGACGCCGCGCCGGACAGGATCGAGGACAATGCGCCGATCGCGCCGGCCGCGACGTCATCCTCCGATTTCGTGAACAGCGATTTGGCTTTCATGGTCGACGTCAGTTGCTGGCCGATCGACGACACCACCTGTCCCTGTGCGCCGGCAGCGTGACCGAGAATGTTCGCGCGCCGGGTCTTGGCGTCGGCAGCCTCGATTTCCGCGTTGGCGTCTGTCAGGTCGAGATCCTGGGCGATGCGGCCCGCTGTCAGCGCTTGAGTGAGCAGCGGAGAGCCAAAGGTCGGATCGATGTTGCGGCTGGCATATTCCGCGCGCTGCGCCGCAAGCGTGGTGCGGCCCTTTTCGAGGATCCGGCCCTTTTGCAGCCGCGCCTTGGCAAACGCAAAATCGGCGCCCATGCCGGCGATCTCGGCCTGCGTTGTCAGAACCTTGACATTGGTCAGCGCAGTCTCGGCGTTGAGACCGTACAGATCGGCCTGCGTCAGCTGCATCTGGCCTTCGGCATAGTCCGCGCGCGATTGCGACAACCCGGCCATGAACTTGCCGCCGGATGAAAGTGCCGTCGACGCCATCATGAGCCCGATGGTGAACGGATCCATCAGTCATCCTCCTCAACTTCGATGACCGGCGACAGACCGAGCAGTGTGAACGGCATGGCATCATCGCATTCGACTTCGAGCTGCGCTTCGTCGCGGATGTTGCCCTCGATGTTCATGCGGAATTGACCGGATACGAGGAGCGGCACGTCGCTGTAACCGCCGCCGCCGCTTTCAACGATGTCCTCCCAGCTTTCGGCATCAACCTTGCGCTGGGCGGCGGTCGCATCCGCCGGCAGATCATTTTCGGGATCGTAGGCGCGGATCCGGCCGCCGCCGGTGTGCAGAATATGAACGTCCGCCTCGGCAACCCGCTTTTGCTTCGCCGACGTGCCCTGAAGGTTGCGCGGCAAGTCCCGGAGATAAGCGCGCACCGGAATGCCGACTGTGACGTCATCGGATGGCCGATCGAGCGTGATGCGCCCGCCGACGACCGTCTTGCGGCTTTGCATCGCGCCGTCGGCAAATACCGCGACCTCCTGCCCTTCGAGGTGGACAAGCTGGGTGATCGTTTTCATCTGAGATCCGGTGACGCGCAGGCCGCAGTCGACGAACCACGCACCCGCCGCGGTCGGGCTCTCCAGATCCGCCGGCTCGAAATAATCCGCCAGCTGCTCGACATACCGGCGGGTCTGACCGTTAATCGTGCGACGGACGGTCATGTAGACTTCATCGACACCACTGGCGACGCCAGGGATCGATGCGATATTCTCGATGAAAAAGTTTGTTCGAGGCTGACGCGCGAACGCAATGATTTCCTGCTCCGGCATGAACGTCGCCGAGGCAAGCGTGCCGTCTTTCAATGCCATCCAAAGGATGCGGTGCGGATCGCGCTGCCACGCCATTTCCGCGACACCGACGCCGAAGATATGCCGGGCGGTGACCGACAGCTCCTGTGTCTGCAGCTCCTGCCGCTGGCGGTCATACTTGCCGTAATGCATCCGCTTCGCGGTCTTACCGATGAACATCGCGCCGCCGTCGACGCGGACAGGGACATGCGGCTCAGAGCCCTCGCTGGTTTCCGGAAACGCATCGATCGTCTTTGGCGTCAGCGCATCGAATACGTTGGGGCCGCGCAGAACCCACTCGCCATCTGCACAGCCGAGGATCAGCGCGCCGGACGGCAGCGCCCATTTGATCTCGACCAGTGATGCATCGGGTGCGCGAAGCCGCAAAGCAATCGCGTCGTCGTCATCGGCGAGACCAAGATCGTGATCGGCTGGATCATCCTGCGCCGACAGCCAGATCTTGTCGCCGCGAAAGAAGCCCAGCCGCGACTTGACGAACGCCACGACCTCGGGCCAGCCGGATCCTGCGGTCCATGCCGGCGGATACCAGCGATAGCTGGCGCCAGTCGTTACGTTGTCCGGCAGGCGCTTCAACACCGTGCCCGCGGCGGTGTTGGCGTCGGTGACTTCGGTCACGCGAACATAGCCGTAGCCGGAATGCAGAAATCGCCATGTCTGGTAAACCTCGGTCGGCGACGCCTGGCCGGCCGAGACATCGCCCTCGGTGTGAACCGGCGAATTCGGCCCAGCATCCTTGCCGTCCAGCAGCGCCTCATAGACGTTGCCGTTCCACCGGCGTTTTTGACCTGCGGCGATCGCAGTTTCCAACGCACTGAATTCCGGCGTCAGCGACAGATCGCGATCGTCGATCCGGATCACGCCCGCGACCATGTCCGCTGTGAAAGGATCGCCGGCGCCTGTCAGGGTCACAGCACCTGTCACCGCGCTGGCCTGAATGGTGATGTTGACATCAAGATTTTGGGTGTCGACCGGGCCGCTGTCCGGCGAATAGTCCTCTACGAGCCAGTCGGTGTGTTCGTTGCGCGTCAGCTTCTGCGGTTTCGTTTTCGACGTCACATACAGCTGATTGCCGGCGGGCGCCGAGCGCAGGCTGCTCATGTCCTCCTCGACCCATGGCACATTGAACTCATAGACCGATGTATCGGGCCGCTGGATGAAACCGCCCATGCGCACCAGGCGCACGACGCCGCCATTGACGACGAGCATGTAATAATCGTTTGAGCCGACACGGAACGGGAGCAAGCGGCCGCGCTGCGAACTGTCCTTCACCTCCAGCACAAACCGGGTGCCCGGCGTGCGCGTGACCACGCCCTCCACGAGGGTTACGAAACCCTCCTGCTTCTCGAAAGCGATCTGAAATTTGGCCGTGTCGGCGCGGCCGGTCAGCTTCTGGCCGTATTCGCCGCCGGCGAAAGTGATGCGCTCGATCAGTCCGCGGCCACCCATCGCCGCTCCTATCGAGTTCTGTTGAAGCGGCCGCGGCGGGCGGCGGCCCAGCCTGTCTCTGCGCGCGGCGTCTCACGCGCCTTTTCCTTGCTGTCGATACCGCCGGCGACTTTCAGCTTGTCGGCGGCGATACCGCGCAGATTTTCGGCGTAGCTCGCGGACTTGCCGCACTTGCGCGCACAGCACGCAGCCAGCTCATAGCCGAACTGTTCGAGGAACAGCACATCCCACAGGCGGACCAATTCGACCCGGCGGGTGTAGCAGACATTTGGCGCAACGATCGACGACGCGACAATGGTCGCCTCAACCGCGACGCCGCCCTGGTTGATGACTGCGTTTTCAACGGCCCAACTGTCATCGGGTGCATTCTCGATAAACCGGACGCGGATGCAATCAGGCGGCATCGGATAGCGGATGGTGAGCGGGCCATTGCCCGGTTGTGCATCGGCCGCCGGCGTGTGCCAGGCCGTTGCGAAATTCCACCACTTGAGCCGCAGCGTCGCATCGCGCGCGATGGCAAAAAACTGCCGCACGGCGCGCGCGCGCGTGCTGTTGTCCTGTAACGAAGCAATCTCGCGCTGGCCCAGATGGCCCATCGCGAGATTGGCAACGTATTCTTCGGTCCCGCCGAGAGCGGTCATGCCGACGCCCCGATCGGGTTACTTCTTGCTGTAGAGGATCGCGCCGCCAATGCTGGCCGTGGCGGTCGCCGCGACCTTGATGGTGAGGACGATGTCGTATTCAACGCCCGGATCATTGGCGAGGCCGAGCAATTCCCAGACCTGCTTGCCGACATTCGCGACGGCGACCGCGGCGAATGGGTCCTTGGCACCAGCCGAGGAAATGTCGATACCGTCGGCAAACAGATCGGCGTCGACAGCGACGCCATCGCGATAAATGCCGATGTCGGCATCGTTCACCGACGTGACCGCGCCGTGCTTCAATGTCGACAGCCCGGCGAGTGGCACCGCGTTGGATGCGATCTTGCCGAGATAGAACAGCGACGCGATGCTGTCTCCCGTGGTGATCGCAAGGGCGGGAATGTTGATCGCACGCAAGCGACCTTCGGCGAGAACCGCGGGGATGAGGTTTGCAGCGACCGGATCCTTGGCGCTGCCTGCATATTTGGTGACGACGGCCATGTGGCCCTCCATGGTTGGATCTTCGAAAACGCGAAAGGCGAACGCAAAACTCGATGCGCGGGCGGATCGCTCCGCCCGCGCGGGCTATCAGCCCTTCTTGTTGAGGATCTTCACGACCTTGTAGTCCTCGGAGCGCGTCGCAGCTTCCCAGCCCTCGATGTAGACGTGCTCGCGGAACTGCTTCGACGCGTTCTGGGCGGACTTGATGTCCATCGGCATGAACGGACCCCAGTGCATCGCGCTCTTGCAGAACAGCGACGCCTGATAGGTGTTGACGTCGTAGAGGCCGAGACGCTTGGTGATAACGATCGGAATGCCGAAGATTGCTTTCACACGCTTCGTCATATCGTCGAGCTGTGCCTCGGCGCGATAGTCCTTCGACACGAAGGTGACATCGCCCCACAGTTGCTCGTTTTCGACCGCCGTCATCGCCAGCGCGAGGTTCTCTTCTTCGAGAGTGACGTCATCGGTCTCCATCAGCTGCATGCCGTTGAGGATCTTCCGCACCGACATGCCGGCCGCTGTGCCGGATGCGACCAGATCGACCGGGACGGTGCGCCCTGCCCATGCACTGGACGACGGCACCTCGTTGCCGATCAGGCGCGGGCCGAAAATCGACCCCGCGAGGATCTGGTTGTGCGCCCGCACGTAGGCGCTGGCGCCGCCCTGGACGTATTCCGATTTAAAATCGGTCAACGCCTTGATCTGATCCTCCTTGCGGATGAGCTTGCCCCAGTCAATGCGCTTGGGCTTGACCCAGACCGGCTCGTGCGTGCTCTCGATGTCCGGGGTGTCGCCGCCTTCCGGCGCGTCAACGCGCGCTTCCGTGGTGCCGATGATGTCGGTGACCTGCACCTGCTTGCCCGACATGCCGTCGATGTAGGTGAAAAAATCGTCGAACTGGCGATGCCGCTCCTGGATCGCCAACTGGGTCTGGTCGCGATAGATGATGCGATGTGCATCGGTAACTGGGCCTGCCATTGCAGCCTCCGATCGAAACAAGGGTTGAGGGTTGCTTCGGTCGGGTTGCGGCGATCCGGGGATCGCGGGTCCGTCCTGCCGATTTACACCTCGGGTCGGCGGCGCGGCTTTCGCGCGGGTCAGCCGGGTCCGGCACAGGCCGGGTTGCAGGCAACGCACTCAACAGATCCGAGAAAGGGACCGCCGCGAACGGCGATCCAAGTCTGGGAGGAAACGCCCAAGGAGGGCAGCGTTGACGCCGAAGCGTCAGCGCACAGTGGCAAACATAGACGGCCGGCGCGGCCGTCAAGCGTCAGAGCTTGGCGTCCTGGACCGGGACGTTGGCGTAGCTGTCGGCACGGGTATCCGGACGTGCCTTGCTTGCCTGGATGAAGCGGCCGCCCCGGAACGACAATATCCAGTCGACGCCAAGCACGCGGTAATCGCCATCGGGCACGCCATGGTCCTCGGCATCCTTGCGCTTGTCCTTGTCGATTTCCCACACGCCGGAGGACTGCGCCGCGAACGGGACATTGCGCGAAAACCATGCCCACACTTTCTGGATCGCGCCGATCTGATCGTCGGTCAGCTCATTGCCGATCGCGCGGCGGCCGGTTTTGGCATTGCCGCCGGCATTGACCGGACGCCGCGGCGGTTTCGCGGCAGCTTCTTCCTCTGCCTTTTTCACGGCGGCACGCTCGATCATGGTTTCGGCGACTTCGCGGCTGGTTGCAGCTGCGATGTCGATCTGATGATCCTCTGCAAATTTGCGCAGGCCGTCGTCGTCGAGCTTGGCGAGATACGCGCGCAGCTTTTCGATTTGTTTGTTGGTCATCGTCATGGTCTCCCGTTGAGTTTGTTGGCGGTTACGCGGCGCGGCCGCCGCGCGACTTGACTTCGAGCGCGGCCTTGCGCTCCAGCAGGCTCTGATGCTGCGCCTTCACATCCCTGTGGCGGGCGTTGCGCGGATCATCGAATGCCTTCTTCCAGGCGGGATCCGTCCAGTTGCGATTGATCTCGGCCTGCAGGCCGGCAACGGTTTCGGTTTGCTGGAAACCTCCGCCGCCGCCGTGGCCTCCGGCGCCCGGCATCTTGTCCTCGCCGATCATGTCGTGGAGCTTTGCGAACAGCTTGGCGGTGCGCGGCGAGCCGATCGCCGCGGCGATTTCCTCCGGCTTGAAATCCTCGCCGCCCACGAATGCGAAGGCGCGCTTCGCTCCCTCGATCTTGGTCTCGTAGTCCGCTCCCCAGTCGGCGCGCAGCTTCTGGTCGAGTTCGCGCTTGGCGGCGGCGCCGCGCGACTGCGCTTCCTTCGTTTGCTGCACCTCCATCTGGTGCAGCATGTTGAAAAGCCCTTCCGTCTGGAACGGCAGCAACTTCAAATCGTGGGCGGCCTGGGTGAACGTGCTGAAAGCACCCTCATCCAGCGTTTCGCCGTCTTTCAACTGCGGCTTGTTGATCGACGTCGCATATTTTTCCTTGTCCGGCGTCCATCCCAGTTCGTTGAAGCCGGTCCAGTCCTTGACGTTCTTCGGATCCGGCTTCGGGATCACGTTGCGATCGCGCGCCAGGCGCGATCCTTCGCGACCCGCCTTGAGAGTTTCGCCGAGATCCGGAAACTTGCGCTCCTCGATCCACGCGACGGTGTCGGCGTCAAAATTGTGCGAGGCGTACCACGGTCCGGCGGCCGCACCGCCGGCTGCAGCACCGCCAGATGCCGCTCCAGCCGCCGCGGCGCCGCCAGCTGCAGCTCCACCAGCTGCAGCTCCGCCCGCCGCGGCTCCGGCAGCCGCAGCACCGCCACCAGCTGCGGCACCGCCGCCGTCGGCATTTCGCGCAATCACGTTGTTCATGTACTTCAACAGCAAACTCATGGTCGCTCTCCTCGTTTGGACGGACGTTTCTCGATCTGCTCCCACAGCTGATCGATGTCGGTTTTCGCCGTCTTGAAAATTTCCAATGCCAGCTGGCGCCGGCCTTCCTCGATCGCCGCCTGGCGATCGGTCTCCGCCCGGATCGGGCCGAACAGATTGGCGCGCAGCGCGATGTCGGCAAGCAGTGCGCGCTGGGTGCCGAGCATCCGGTATTGCTCCAGCACCACGCGCCGGCGGCCACCATCCGGCCACATCGCCGCAAACCAATTCACCGCGGTGTCGTAAAGCCGGGAGGGAACGCCGCGCATCACGATGCCTTCCGGGTGCGCGACAGTGTGCGGGCCTGCTCGGCGTGCGCCATGGTGGCGTCGACCTCAGACGCCATCGATGCCTGTTCAAGTTGCGATTGCTGTTGCTGGGCGGCCGCGCGGTTCTCGCGGATCTTGGTGACGTCGCGCGGGTCCAGCTTGACGGATGGTTCACCCGTCATCGCATCGTGCAAGACGCTGGACACGCCGTCGATGTCGACGTCGTCCATCCACATCGGGTTGCCGCTTGCCGACGCAAAGCCGGCCTTGACGTTGACCCAGCCCATGATGCCCTGGGCGCGTTCGGACTTCTGCGCCTTGGTGAACGGCGAAACGAACTTCGGCGAGATCGCGTGACCTTCCAGCTCGGGCGGCGGCGGCGCGATCATGCCGGGAATGCGGCCGATGATGTTGGCGCGGCGAGCGATGAAGCCGCCGACGCCGCGATAAACGCGGATCAGGTTGGGCGCGAGCAGTTTAAGCTCGTCCGCCTTGTAACCCATGACCTCCTCTGCGGTCATTTGCGGCCGAGCGGCAAGGATGTCGGTGAGCCCGAAGCGGAACGCCTTCTTCACCGCCATCTGCAATTGCTGGATGTAGGCCAGCGCAAGCTGCGGATTTTCGCCCCGCTTGATCGGCGCAACCGGCGGGCGCCCGCCCTGCAGCGCCGCGCCGTAAACCATGTTGCCGGGGATCACGTCGGCCATCGTCATGATGTCCTCGTTCTCCGACCACATCATCGGCTCGGCTTCGAACTGGATCCCGATGATGGTCGACCGCGCCGCCTCATCCAGACCGCGCATATCGGCGAGCGCATTGTGGCCGGGGCCGGTCGCCCAGGCGCGGCCGCTGCGCATGTTCCACTGCAGCTCATGGCACGGCAGTTCGTTGTAGCCGGCGCGCTCCTGGTAGAAATCGCGCTTGTCCGGCGAGACGACGCAGCTGCGCCACCGCTTGCCGCGCGGCCCCAGCATACCGGGCACATAGCCCTCATTCCGCGCAACAGCGTGAATGAAGGTTGCTTCCTCATCGTTGCGCATGTGTGGGCCGCGGCCGCCGAATTCGACCTCGGCCTGGCGACCATTGAGGCGGAATTTCCGATGCAGCGCGATGGTGTCACCGTTGCCGTCGACCAGCTTGTAATTCTCGCCGATCGGGCGCGCGTTCGACATGATCTTGCCGGCGCCGACCATCTCCTCCTGCCACAGGAAGCCGTTGCCGAAGGCGGCCATGTCGGCAAACCACGCCGGCGCGGAGAGATAAAAATTATCGTAACCGGGATTGAGCGATGCAAAGATCTTGCTGGTGTAATCCCACAGCCACTTTTTCACCGGCCGGAATTCGGCCAGATCCTCATCCTCGATACCAAGGGCACACCAGCGTTCAGCCGGGTTAATCGATTTGACGAACATGCCGCCGGCGAAGTCATCGAGCGCATAAAGCGGTGTGCTGTCGAAAGGATCATCCGCGCCATCGCGCTCGCGCCGATCGGTGACGTTGAAGCTGACATTGTCCGGCCGCAGAAACCGTGCGAGATCCCGCCACGTGCTTTCCTCGCGCTGGCGCTCGGTCTCCATCTGTGACTGCGCAGGCTCGAAATCGTTGTAAGCGGGCATGTGCGCTCACGATCCAGACAGAACGCGGAAGCCGGTCGGCGCCGCTCCGAGTTTTTTCTGCAGGCCGATGCCGAACGGCGACGCCGCCTGCAGCTTGCGCCGCTGATTGTCCTGGGAGCTGCGGACGCTTTCGCTGTCGATGGCCGGCATCAGCGCCGCCTCGCTTTTGGCGATCGCGGCCTTTTGCGCGGTCAGGGCCGTGTCCGCCGCCGCCTGTGCGATTGCGTTCGATTTTTTCAGTGCAGCGGTTTGCTGATCGAGCGACTGCTGGATCGCCGCGCTGTTGTCCGGCGGCGGCGGCCCTGGCGGGTCGATGCCGAGAACATCGTCAGTTAACCAGCTCCAGAAACCCATGCGCGCGGCCCTCGCCTGACAATCCGAGACGTTGAGGGCTGGACCCTACGCCCGCCGTCCGGGCGTCAAGCGTGCCGGGTCAGCGCCGGCGCACCGGGTTGTAGCGCTTGGTGGATCTGTTCTCCTCCCGGCGCCGCGCCCGCTCCTCGCGGCGATCGGTCCGACGCTTTCGCGCGGCATCGGTGCCGCATTCGAGCATGGCGTATTGCTCCGCATCGGCAATGTGGGTGTCAAAAGTCGGCTTCACCGACGACAGATCGTTGGATCCCTGCAGTTTCCGGAACTGGTAGGTTTGGCGCTTGCCGCGGATCAGGCCTTTGCAGGACGGATCGAGAAGATAATTGCGGCCGGGTGGACCGATCTTGTCGCGAACCGCGTCCCAGCGGCGGCCGGGCTCCTGGCTCGCCGCTTGAGCGACCTCGCGGCCGAGCTTTTCAGCGAGCCGTTGCCGATCCGATCCCTTCGAAACCCGCTGCTCGCGCTGATCGCTGGTGTCCTTGTCCTCACCCGCAAGCATCGCCGGGTCGCACACGGTGCGGAATTCGCAGCCGCGGAAGTCCCGCGCCTCCAGCGCCAGCATCGCCGACGCCAGCTCCTCGACGCCGCCGCGCTCGAGCGCTATCTCGCGAAGTGTCCGCCATTGGCCGTCCGGCATTTCCTGCCCGTAGCAGGCCGCCGGCGTCAGTCCGCCGTCGATGCCGACAACGACCGGCAAAACCGTCTCCGGATGCAACGTCACCGGCGACAGATGCAGCGTTTCGTCAAACTTGTCGTAGACCAGATCGGTCGCGCGCGTGATGCCGGGCTTGGCGTGCACCATGCGGCGCACGTACCACGGGCTCTTTCGGTTGACCGTGATGATTTGCTCGTAATAGGCCCGATCGCCGCCATGCGCCTGCAGATTTTCCGCGCCCTCATCCATGCCGCCCGGCTGCTGAAACAGCATGTAGCCCGCCTGCAGATCCTCCCAAAACGTGGAATACGTCCAGTTCTCGACATCGGGCGCGTTGAGGTCGCCGAAGATCCGCCCGGTGCGGCGGATGATCTCGCGCGGCGGTTCACGACCCACGGCGCGGCCGAGACCAGTCAGCAGCTCGATCGGCAGTGTGTCGATCTCGCCGAGCTGCACGTCAGTGAATTCCAGGCCGCGCAAATCCTCCGGATCCGCATCCTCGCCGTGCGCGAGGAAGTGCGTCGTCATGTGGATGCGGCCGTACTTGTCGTCAAAAAACAGATCGTGCCGCGCCGATCGCGGGCTGGCGCCCGACCACTTCGCCCCGGCAAAGTCCTTGGGGAAAAGTTTCCAGTGTGAAGGGATTGCAGCTTTCCAGAGAGCGTCGTACTTTTGTCGGAAGTTGCCGAGCACGTATCGGCGCACCCCGTCCGCACCGGGATAAATCCTTTGGGCCTCAACCAGACCTTTTTTCTCGCTGGCGATCGTCTTGCCGCTGCCCACCGGGCCGCAGATGACGCTGATCGGGTACTCGTTGAGGATGTAGGCGTCGCTCACCGGGCCGGCGCTTCGCAGAAGGTTCACCTTCCCGGTTTTCTCCCCCTTGTGAATTTGGTCGACGATCTCCGGGTTTTGTTTTCGGAATTCGTCGTCGGCCTCCAGATAGCTCATCTGGTTTTTGTACGGATCGGCGTTGCCGAGTGCATCGGCGAGCGACGTATCGCTTAACGGCGGTTTGTCAGTCATCGCGCGATCTCCCCCCGCCCCCGGTCGACGGCTGAAAGTTCGCGATTTTTTTTGACCTTCGATCCAAACAGTGAGGGGTGTGGATCGAGGGCTCGAAAAAATCTCAGGAGAGCATACGGGTGGAGAGATCGCTGGCGATTTTGGGGGTGCCCCACCCGGCCAGGCCGGGGGGGTGGGCCTGCGAATTCGCGGCCGCCGGCCGCGCCATCTCGCGGCGGCCGGCGGCCGGAGCCGCGGCGGGTCCGACACCGCGCGGCAGTCACCGGCTCGCCCTTTGGCTCACGGGCCGGTGATTTCGGATCAGCGGCTAGGATGAGCCAAACCGCTGATGCAATGGAGTTAATCGGAACGGTGCGACCGCTCGCCGTGCGACTGCCCCGGAGTGACATCGATAAGCTGTTGATTTTGCTGGACTTGGGCATCGGACACCGGAGGAGCCTGAGAGCGCAGCCAGGGCGGCACATCCGCGCCATCCGGGCCGATCGAGCCCGCACCATGACCGTGAAATTCGACCGTCAAGCCAGGCACCGCCTTGCCGTCGTGATCCACCGGAGCCTGCTTCGCGTAGAAATACGGCCGCAGATCCGCGCGAATCTTCTCCAGGCGATCGAACGCCTCCAGCTTGTCGCAGCCCAGCTCGCGCGCCAGCGTCTCCGGCGTGTGCCCCAGCACCCGCGCACTCTCCAGCATCGGATCGCCAATGGTTTTCCGAATGAATTCAAGCATTTCGCGCGTCGTTTTGTTGGTCGCGCCAGGCGGCCGCCCGCGCCGATCGCGCCGCACCGCCTCGGCCATCCGGCCATGCTCCAGCGGATCGAGCTTCGGATCGTACCGCGTCGGCGGTAGCAGATCGATTTGCTCCTCGACCTGCGCGCCGGCCGATCGCGCCTCGGCGCGCGCGACGGCGGCAATCACTACCTCTGAACCGTGTTTTGGCGACATTGGGCTCTACCCGATTGAATTTAAGGGAATATTTAATTCACAGCGCGGCGCGAGCCATGCGCGGAGAGCCGAACAGGTGTCTAGGGTGTCTTTTTGCTGTCTAGACCTAACTAATTGAACCATCATATCTATTTCCATATTTAGACAGTTAGACACATAAGACACCAAGTTTCCTCACGCGCGCGCGCGTGTACGCGCGTATGCGAGGCTTAGGGGTGTCTTTGGTGTCTAGCTGTCTAGGATCGGGAATTGTGCAGCCTTTGCAGACACTTCGCGCTAGACAGTCCGCTTCATGAACTGTCTTTTCGATGTCTGACACCCCGCGCCCAATGGCTCGCGATCGGGCACGCGGCCACGCTGGCACATGCCACCCGCCGTCAAGCGTCGTCTGACTTATGTTTGCCAACAGAATAGAGGGCGCGCGGCGCGCTGGCGCTGATCTGGCGTCGTCGGCGAGCTATGCAAAAGCGCTTGCCGCGCGCTCATTCTCGACCACCATCGGGCGCGGGTGCGGGATACGAAAAACCCCCGCAGGGCGGGGGTTTTTGAGATCACGGGGCGCGGGTCAGGCGACCGCAGGCAGGCCGACAGGCGGCCGATCGACGAAGGTGTCGATCATCAGCACCGGCAGGAACACGGCGCGTTGCTGGCGGCCGGCGAACATCGCCCGCTGCGACGGGATCGCGCCGGCGATCTTGATCAGCGACGGCCGCCAGCCGCCATCGGCCCATTGCGTGCCGGCGTAAAGCCCGGTCAGCCACGGATGGCTGTTGGCGACCAGAAACCCTTCATTTCCGCCGATATTCGCCGCCGCCACGCCAAAGCCCTTGCACATCAGCTGGTCGACATCGTTGCCGTTGATGGCGCTGTCGAGCAGCGTGAACATCGGCTGGCCGCGCACCGAATTGGCATCGACCCGCGCCGACAGCAGATGCGTCAGGCAGGCCCTGCCGTCATCCAGCTCCTCGATCTGGCTCTCGTAGACCTGGGGAAGCCCGAGCCGCCGCCACAGCCGCGCCGCGGCCCTGGGGCCGTGGATCAGCCGGCATTCCCGCAGTGTGGCGATCTTCGCCAGATGCTCGTTGAGCGGTCCGTCGGCCGCGGGGAATTCGGCAAGCGCCTCGGGCGCGGGCTTGGGCGCCCGCTGCGCCCGCCATTCCATAAACACCCGGATCACCTCGGCGCGGACCACCGCCGCCCGATCGGTGCGGGCGAACATGCAAATCAGCAGCGATTGCGGCTCATTGAGCCAGTATTCCTCGCCCGGCCGACCGCCGGCGGCGGAGGTTTTTGCCACCATGGCAAAAACCTCCCCATGATCCTCGAGCTCCTCGACGTTGCGGCGGATGAGTTTGCGAACATCGATGGGCTCGGCGAACCCGAGGGCGTCGCCAAGGTCGAGATCCATCACGCGCGGCGCGTCGTCGATCAGTTTCAGGCTGTTGGGTGAAATATGCTGGGTCATGAAAGCCTCGTTGTGCGGCGTGACCGCGACCACGGGCTTCCTCGACCCGCTGGTGGCGGGGGCTAAGAACCTGCAACGAGACAGGCGGAGTTATTCGAGCGCTCGCGCGCCTTATGTCCTCGCACCCCCGCCATAGGGGCATGTCGTGATTGATTTTGGATTCGACAAGGCCGTCATGACGGGGCAGCATCCGCTCGTTGAACAGGAGTTCTTAGCTCCGATGGGGATTTGTTCTGATGCGGCGGGCATTGTCAACGGTTGCGCTGGGAACCGTTATATTACTAGGGCCGGCTTTTGCGGGCGACGATCCTGATGCCATGAATGCGATTATGTGTGGCCACGTTCAAGCGGTCGCACTCGACGATCACATTTCGGATGCCCGAACGGTCGCCACGGCCATTTTTTCATACTGCCGCAACGATATGCTGACGGCGTACAAGAAGATGTTTCCAAAAGCCGACGCCGAGGCTGAACTACAATCTCAAAAGCAGGGCATCATCGACGTTTTGGTGGCATATGTTTTAAAAGCACGGGCCGGCAGAAGTCCGGTGCAACCTTAGCGGATATTCCCATGGAGCCATCAGAAGCGTTCAAACACATCAAGGTGCTGACCAAGGTTGCGCTGGAAAGCGACAACGTTGTCCTGATCCATGAACAGCTCAAGATGATCAACGTCATCATCGAAAAAACGACCAACCCAGCTACGTTCCAGACGCAGGTGCGGTCACAGCCGCGGCCGTCACGGCCGCGCGGCGGCTAGAACGGCACATCGGCCATCATTGGTGCGTGCGAATGGCCGGCGAGTAACCGGCCGACGATCATGTCGAGCGATGGAATTCTCTCGCGCGGCCGGGTGTTGCGCGCGTTCTCGCTCCGCGTCGCCCATCGCAGATTGACGCGGCGGTTATCGAGCGTCTGGCCGTTGATATGGTCGACGTGCAGCGTCGCCGCTTCCTCGATCGACAGCGGCTCGGCCCGCATCATGATCTCGCGGTGCATCCGCACCGTGGCGCGATCGCGGCCGATGTTCCGCTTCGCGTAGAGCTGCCACCGGGTGCGGGATCCGTAGCTGACATTCCAGGTGTTGGCGGCGAGCCACGGATAATCGATCGCATCGACCAGGCACCAGATGCCATCGCGCACGCTGAGTGTGATGGCGCAATAGGGCGTGCCGGCAAGGTCGACGACGCGGGCGTTCATCAGTCCCACCTAAACCAATCTGGCGGCGGCGACTGCCCGCAATGGTCGCAGTAATGCCCTTCGTATCGGTCGTAAACATAATCGTGATCCGGGCAATGCTCCGGGCACCATGTGTGTCGCCAGAAATAAGCCCATAGTCCGCGCGGATCGAAACAGATGACATCCTCGCTGGACCCGCAAACACGACAGCGTGACATCCAGCGCGCGGAGAGGGGCGAAGTCAGCCGCCACCATAGACTAGCGATCAGGCGCGAGATTTTCATTGTTTCGCCGATGCACAGCGTGCCAGCATATCTGCAACAGCCATTTGGTGGATCTCCGGATGTTCGGTGATCTCCCGCACCCGAGCAGATGTCGCGATTAGCTGCGCGCCGATCTGACGGGCGATGTCCGGCGTCGCTATGAACTTCGCAAAAAACCTCCCGTCAGCATGGCGAAATCGAAAATTGATGCCGCAGCATGGACACCAATCCACGTCCAGCTTGGCTGCGACGTCGTAATTGGCCCGCGTTTCTTCTTCGAGCTTCGCGGCAATGTCAGCGATCACGTCCGCCGGAACGGGCTTTGGCAAAATTCGTTTCATATCTATCGCTCCGGTGCCTCGTGATACTTGTCCAAAACGATCAGCGTGCAGCGCGTTTGCGTGCCGTCGATCGTGTGGCGGTTGATTGCGCTGTCGGTGATGATGACGCCCTCGATCGGGCACTGGCGCAGCGCGTCCGACCAGCTGCCATTGGCCCAGTCGCTGCCGTCCAGATGCTCGGCTACCTTGGTCGATGAATTCGGCACCGCCAGCACCCAGCCCGCCTTGGGCAGGCCGAAACGCTGCAAGGCCGTCTCCAGATTGATCTTGTCGCGGCGCATCACGCCGGCGACGATCTCGTGGGTATTGAACAGGCCAAAGCCGGCCATGTTGATGTCGCGCTTTGCGGTGCCGCGATCGAGCACGGGAGGGTCGATCGTCTTGCCATCTTCATCCTGCGTCCGCGTCAGGTAGATTGCCTGGCCGATGGTGTTGTGGCTCGAATTGCGCCAGATGCGAACAGCGCTGGTCAGGATCCGGTCGACGCATTGCCGGTAATTCGGCTTGGCGTTCTGCACTTCCGGCAGCAGATCCGCCGCCAGGCGCTCGCTCCACTCGCGCTCCTCATCCGGCCCGAAGGCGCAGCCGAGTTTCGAGCCCAGCTCATGGCCCAGCATCATCGACGCACAGGCCAGCAGCGTGCCGTAGGTGTCGCAGCCGCGGCGATCGTGCCCGCCGGCCTTGAGCGCCTTGGTGAAGCGCTCCAGCTCCCATTTGAAGTTGTGGCCGTGATCGCCCCACGCCTTCATCATCAGCGCCAGCACCATCGGCCCCGTGGTGATTTCGTCGACCGGCGCCGGCGCCGCCTGGTCGGGATTGAGCGGTTTCAGGCGCAGCACCGCGCAGCGGCTCATGTCCTGGGCGGCGTGCAGCGGATTGTTGATGGCGGAGAACAGGAACGCCGATCGCATCTGGAATTGCGTCGCCTGTCCGGACTGGCCGCCGCGGCCGCCGATCGCGCCCGATGACGAGGTGCGCATCAGGTGCACCATCTTGCGCAGGATCGAGGCATCGCCGTCCGGCTCCAGCTCATCGAGCGCCACCGGCCGGCTGTCATGGGCCATCGACTGATAGATGAACGCCGCCGTCGGATCCGAGGATTGCATCAGCGTATCGCCGAACAGCCGCAGCAGGTTTTCCTGCAGCGTCGATTTGCCGGTCGATCGGTCGCCGAGCAGCAGCACCGAGGAGCGCCAGCGCAGCGCGCCGCCGATCATGGCGCAGCCGATCCAGCCCAGCAGCAGCTCCGGATCGACGTTGGGCCGGGTCCAGTTCCACTTGCGGAAGATCTCCAGCAGCTTCACCGCCGGATTGACGTCGTCGGGGATCGGCTTCTGCCACGGCTCCGCCAGCGTCGCGAGGCGCGGAAACAGCTTGCCTTCATGGACGCCGGTTTTCTTACGCTCCCACTGCCCGCCCTTGACGCTCCAGAGCGCATCGCCGGCGTGGTAGATGATGTTGCCGTCGTTCGTGGTCCACGCCCCACGGCCGCGCATCTTGTTATCGGGCGAGAAGAAGCCCGCGACCGAACAGGCGCGGAAAATCAGCTTGGCGATGTCGTCGACCTCGAACGACACGATCTCCGATGGCTTGACCAGCTCATCGGTTTTCTTGTCATAGACGGGCTTGGACCAGCGCGGCGCCAGCCAGTCCGGATAATTCGGCGTCGCCGAAAACCATTCCTGAATGCCGCGCTGCGTGAAGTCCGCAGCTTTCAGCGTGCGGAACTGGTCGCGGCTGTCGGTGATATAGAAATACGGGCCTTCAAAGCCGATCGGCTGGACCGGGCACTCGCAGCCGGGATCGGTCGGCATGCCGCTGACAAGATCTGGCGTCCATTTGCCGGCCAAAACCTTGTCCGGCCCGCGCGGGATCATCGGATGAGGATCCTCGCGCGATTTCCGCTGCCGCTCGATGTCGCGCGCCGCCTTGCCCATTTCGACAACGACGGCGGCTTTCCCCGCGGCGGTTTTTTTAGTGCTGTCAGCCAAGTTATGCCCCGTCATCGCCGGCGTGCCGGCGGTCTCCGCTAGTGCTTCTTGCACAGCTCAAAATTGAACGTGTCGCCATTTTCGAGATTGAACGAGAGGGTTTCGCTGCCGGTGTCGTCGACTTCTGCCACCGGCAAGGAGAGCTTGCCGCCCAGTCGGCGCAGGAACACGATCAACAACTGTTCTTTGAGATCGTTGATGAGTTGTGCGTGGACCGGCGCATCCGATGCGGCCGCGGCGATGCCGAGGCCCATCTGGTTCACTGTCCGCAG
The DNA here is from genome assembly GCF_001425835.1 of Afipia sp. Root123D2. Classification (GTDB taxonomy): domain Bacteria; phylum Pseudomonadota; class Alphaproteobacteria; order Rhizobiales; family Xanthobacteraceae; genus Afipia. Next base: position 352,344 of record NZ_LMDP01000001.1, on the reverse strand, counting down.
CAAGAGCCCGCCCTTCAACACGTGCTCGATTTCTCCCGGCCGCAAGCAATCATCCGGCGTCGGCCGATACCATTCATGACTTGCGGCCATGTCCTGGTCGAAAACGCGATACATGCTCGATCGCATCGTGCCCTTGCAACGCGGATGAGCGCGGCAATTGATCATGAACGGCGTCACGCCGGCATCGACGTCGATGGTCACGATGTGGCCGTGACACGCATCGCAGACGTAGATGTTTTTCTTGCCCTTGAACGCTTCGGGGGCTTCCTGTTTTGGCTTTTCCATCACAGCATCCCCAGCGCTTGCATGTAGGTTTCGAGGATCGTTTCCTGTTCCTCGCGCGTGTTCGCGTCCTGCTTGCGCATGCGAACAATCGTGCGCAGCGCGACGACGTCGAAGCCGTTGCCCTTGGCTTCCGCGTAGACGTCGCGGATGTCGTCGCTGAGTGTTTTCTTTTCCTCCTCCAGCCGCTCGATGCGCTCGATGACCGCTTTCAGCTGATCCTTGGCGAAGCGGTGCGCGGTTTCTTCCGCGACTGCTGCTGTGGTTGCCATGCTTTCCTCCTTGATTTTGGAAAAATGGCCGGGCACGCGGCCCGGCCGGTTAACTCAGACGGCGACCGCTGCAAGTTTTTCCTTGAGCAAATAGCCTTCGAGCGGCCAGATCTGCTCAATGGCGTTCGCGCGCGCGATCTTGTTGCCGAGTTCCTGATTGTAGTTTTCAGGGCTAGCGCACGCGCTCTTGCCGACGATCGTAAATCCGTTGGTCAACACCAAGATGCAAAGCGTGAGGCATTCCAGCGATGTGTGTGACGGCACGTCGGCGCCGACGGCGCTCGAAGCCCGCATATAATATTCAGCTGCAACCTTGCTTTCGATCAGGGTTGGCGTCAGCCGAGGCGCGTTGAGCCCTTTGGCCTGAATTTCTTTTTCGATTGCATTATTGTCCATCTGCTCTCTCCTCCTGTTTCACGCCGCACCGCGCAGCGTGTCGTTGATGTCCTTGCCGACAGGCGCGGCCAGCTCGGCGACGGCGCGGCCGCTCGCGCGAAACGCCGCCAGCCCGGCGTCGAATTGCTTGACGGCCTGCGGCTTGTCCCAGTCGTTCTGGCGATGGATGATCGCGGCGTCACAGCACGGGGGCAGGCGGCCCGCGACGTTGACCATGTTCGACAGCGAGATCATTCCCCAGGTGCGGAATTCCGGCGCCGCCAGCACGGCCGTGAGGCCGTCCTCAACGCCTTCGGTGAACACGAAGGTCTGCACCAGGCCGAAACGGTGCGCGTCCGCCGGCGAGAAGTTGCCCTCGCCGCGCCACAGCGGAATGACGAGGCCCGCGCTGTCCGGCCACACCTTGCGCGCCGGCTGCGATTGCCCATCGGGCGCGGGCGGAATGTCGGCCTTGTCGGAAAAGTCGTCGCGCAGATAGGTCTGGTGGATGGCGCGGATCTTCATGCCGGCGTCGACGCAGCAGGCGATCATGCAGGGGTGCCAGCTTTCCGCGTAGGTCCGCCCCTTCTTGTCGCGGTGCACGTATTTGTGGCGCGCCTTGAAGCGCAGCGCCGCCGGCGCGATCAGTCCGCCGCGTGGCCCGAGGAACGGCACGGCGCGCAGGTCGATGCCGCGCGCCTCGCGCAGGTAGATCTCTGCGCCGGTGCCCTCGCCATGGGCGCCGAGGATCGGCACACTCTCGCGCGTGAAGGTGTAGAACGCGGCGCCCTGCTTGCGGCGCAGCTCCTCATCCTGTTTCGCCTGGGCCTTGACCTGCGCGGTCTGGGCGTTGGCGCGGTCGCGCTGCAGCTGCTCGCGCGAGACGCGGCCGAGGCCCAGCGCATCGATCGCCCAGTTCGCCGCTTCTTTGTAGCCGCGCTTGTCGAGGTGATACCAGCCCTTGATGTAGGCGATCAGCTCCAGCATCCGGCCCTTGTCGCCGGAGGTGAAATTTTTCCACGACAGGCCGTCGGCCTTGAGCCAGATCGCGAAATTGCCGTGGCCGCTCTGGCGCGGATCGTCGATCACGATCACGCCGCCGCGCTTCGGCATGTCGAGCTGCAGACGGCCAAGGATGTCGGCGGCCCGATCGTCGAGGATCCGCCGCAGATCGTCCCAGCCTTCGCGGGTGTGGAGGTTAATCGACATCGGCGCTGGCCTTCGACGCAGCTGCGCAAATGTGCCGATGCCAATTTGCCAGCATCGCAGCGGCGGTCACAGTGTGATGCTTCGCCTTCTCCCAGTTCTCCTCTAGCGTGGCATGGGCGGCTTTGCTGGTGAGATAACCGGCGAGCCAATACCAATCCCACGCGGTCTTGCTGGCGTCGTGTTCCGCGCCCCAACGATAGACTTGATGCTTGGCCTCGGACACCGCCGCCTCGACGAAAGGCTCGATCACCGGCGTGTTCATGATCTTATTCAGACGCTCGACCTCGGCGAGCAGATCACAGGCGTTCTGGTGATTGAGTTTGCCGCCCTCATCGACGTGCGACCTCATGTTCTCGAGATATTCGGGGCGCATCAGGACTCCTCCGCTGGCATCGCCTGCTCGATCGTGGCGAGACAGTTCGCCGCCATGCCGCGCACATCGCGCGTCAGCAGGTATTCGACCGCATCGAGCTTTTCGCTCTCGCGCGCAATGTAATCGTCAAGCTCGGCAACGCGCCGCCGCACGATCGACAGCAGCTGCCGCGCGTGGGGAAGATCCAGCTCGATGCGGATGCCGGCGGCCATCACGCCCTCACCAGCTGCGTGACCGCGACCAGGACGCGATCGATTTCGTTGCCGTCCTCGCGCAGATCCTCGATCGCGTCGCGGGCGTATTTGATGTTGGCGCGGGTGTCGCCGATCGCGCGGCCGAGATCGGCGTTGCTCACGCCCAGCTCCACCGATGTGATGTAGCTCGCCATCTGGCGGATCCGCGCCGCGCGCAACCATTGCGGATTGCTCGGCCGCTGCACGGAGAAATCGGTCGCCAGCAGCATCGCCAGATCGAACGCCATCTGCATCGCGATGGTCTGCATCACCAGACGATGAAACGCCGCGACCACCTGCGGCGGCTTGGTTTCGCGCGGCGCATCCAGCGCCGCCTGCAGCTTCGCCAGCGTGGCGCCCATCGGCGCGCGGTTGCCGCGGCGCAGATCCCGCCAGGTCCAGATGTTGACGCCGGCGAGACGCGCGAACTGATCGTGCGCAATCCCGGCCGCAGCGCGGCGGCGGTCGATCGCGGCGATGCGTGGATCAACGCTTGACGAAGCAGAGGGCGCGACCGGATTTTGAACGCGCGCCGTGAGGCTTGACGAAGCAGAGGGTGCGGCGGCTTTGACGCACGTTTGACGAAGCAGAGGGCGAGGTGCCAGCCGAGGATCCTCGCGCAGCTTGGTGTCTGCAATGATGTCGAGCTGCGCCGCCATGGTTCACCGTTGCGAGGGCTGGACGTCGTCGGAAAAGCACTCACGCAACGCGGACATGGCATGGTCGAAACGCTTGATGCCGTCGGCGAGCGCGATCACCTCACCGCGCACCACGCGAAATTTCTGATTGCTGACGACAAGCAATGGCCGCGTGCGCGGCGGCGGCGCCTCGCCGACGAGCTGCAGCGCCTCGATCTCGCGACGGTGTTGTTCGCGCCAGCTCGGATCACCGAACCCCGGTCGCGTCACGATCGGCAGGATGATGACGGGCGCGGTCATGCCGCCTCCTCGATGACGGTGCGCAGAGGCCAGTGAGAACCACCACCGACATAGTAGCGCTCGGTCGCTCGCGGAAATCGCGTCATCGTGTCGGGAAGTTCGGTGGCCCGACGCCACAGCGGATAGGTGATCGGCACCTCAAGCGATCCGCCGCTGCGGTCGACAATGAATTGTAGCAGCGCTGATGTGCGATCTCGATTGAGGTAGATGGTAAGGGGCGGCTTCATGACAGCGCCTTTTCCGCGCGCATCACATCGCCACGCATGAAGCCGGTGAGCGAATTGACGTAACAGATCGCCCGGCTTTCCCGGTTCGCGTCCTGGTCGGTTCGCGCGAAGGCCAGCTCGGCGATGCACTCAACCAGGCACGTCGCCTCGTAACCGATGAGGGTCTGCTCGTTGCGAATGTCCATGCGCATATCCGCGACCTGCTCGCGCAGAACGCGGATCGAGGCATCGGAGATCTGTGTGCGGCGGTTTTCGGCCAGCCCTTCGCCAATCAGCACGAGGCGCTTGGCGAGATCCAGCGGCCTGACAGGATCCTGTGCTGTCATGACTTCGGCCTCCAGTGGATCGCCATCACGCACATATCGTCGCAGATGCCCTGCGTGATGCCCTTGACCGATGCCGTCGGGTTGCGCCCGTACCAGTCGGCGATTTCCTTTTCCATGCGGACGCGGATCGCCTCCGGCCACTGTTCGAAGCGATGGCCGACCGGCTTGTCCCGCTCGAATTCGTTCATCAGCATGTTGATGTACGCGACGTTGCAGCCTTCGAGATCGAGCGTGACGATCTTCTCGCGCTGCATGTCGCCCACCATGGTGTGCGGTGTATCGGCCAGCTTGGGCTGTCGCGGGATGGTGCAGGACGTCATGATGCCCCTCAGAAAAAAGAACGCCCCGACACCGCTTGAACGATGCCGAGGCAGTTGACGACGAAGCCCGCCAAGAGGGCCGCCGCGATCAGAAGGCCGGCCACGCGGAAATCCCGCCGGTCCTCGGATGAGTGATTGAGACTGTCGACGTGGCGGCGCATCAGGCGGCCTCTCCGCGGCGATCGTCACGCTCGGCGACTGCCTGCCGGACGTGAGGCAGTTCGAGCAGATGCAGGGCGGTTTCGATCTCCCGCTCGACCACCACCTGCCGCACCCGCTCGACTGTGCGCTGGAGCGGTCCCATGGGACGATCCCGGCCGATCTGCTGAACGGTTTGCTTGTCGAGCTTGGCCTGGCGGGAGATTTCAGCCTGACTGAGACCGACCCTTTTGGCCCTCTGAAGGAGATTGTCGCCGCTTGCCATGACCCGGATAACCTGCGAATGTGACTGTAGTCACATGGCGATCTGATTTGCGGCACATTTGCAAGTGGAAAATCATCACATCGCAATCGCCCATCCACAAGTCCACCGTCGCGGGGGATTGAACCCCTCTGCGAAGGTTATTGCCGTGACCCGGAAGCCGAAAAGCGAAGTCAATGAGGCCTTGCGTGCGGCTCAACTCGAATGGCTGGCACACGCGGAAAAGACGACGGGCAAGACACACACCGAGCTGGCCCGTGAAGCCTCGGTCGATCCGTCCACTCTTTCCAAGTTCAAAAGTCAGCCCAATCGCGTCCTGACGGCCCTGACGATCACCCAGATCTCCACCCGCTGGTCGATCCCCGCGGGCGAAGACGTCATCGGACCAGGAGCGCCGCGCGGTTTCGGCGAGGAAGCCGTCCCTTATAAGACGCCCATAAATGGCTCCATGCTCGATGCCGCGATCCAGGCGCTGATTGCCGGCAGAAATAACTGCGACCCCTGGACGCTGCGCACAAGGTCACTGGAGGCCGTCGGCTTCATGCCCGGCGATGTGGTTCTGGTCGACCTGTCTGCCTCACCGCGTGACGGCGATGCCGTTCTCGCCCAAGTCTACGATTTTACCTCAATGAAAGCGCGCACGATCTGGCGCCGGTTTCGCCAGAGTGGCGAGCTTGGCTTCCTGGTGCCTGCCAGCTTCGACCCGGACGCCGGCGAGCCGATGCTGGTCAACGGCCGGAATGTTGTCGTGAAGGGTGTCTTGCTACCGCATCGGCTGCGCCCTGTGAATAACGCGGCTTAAGAGTTGTTTCATGTGAAACACTTTCTTCCGGTCATGTGACCGCTTGCCTATTACCATGTGACTGTTATCATATGCCTCGCTGATTTGCAGGGAGGTAGAATGTCCGACACTCACAGCATCACCAGATCGATTGTCAGCGGCAATGGCGCGTCGGTTTATCGCGCCCGCTGCTCGTGTGGCCTGCGCGTCGATGCGCCCAGGCTGTCCGTTGCAGGCCGCCGCAAGCAGGCCCGCGCGATCGCGAAGCATCTGGCCGACGTCGGCCAGGTCGAACAGCCGGAGCTGGCGACATGAGCCCGCACCGCAACCATGTCGAGGCCCGCGCCAATCGCCGCCCGGTCCGCCAGTTCGTCAGCGACACCCACGATCACAAACCGGATGCCGGTATCTCGATCAAAACGCACCAACGCCTCATTCTACAGCGCAACGGTGTGGTTGCTCTCGAAACACGCGCCCCGGGATTGATAAGGATCTCATTGGCGGACGATCTGCGATATCGCATCGAGCTGAAAACCAATCGAGGATGGGAAAGCCGCGGAGAGCACAAAGACGAACGCACAGCGCGAAAAACCTATGCTGAGCGCAACAAATTCTTCCGCTGGCGCATGGTGGCCTTCAATGACATCGGATACGTCCGTCTCCCCGACAGTTGGAGGGGAGGCCCGTCATGGTGAGCCCGATCATCATCACCGCCATCGCCTTCGCCGCCTTGATCGGCATCGCCGTGTTGCTGCACTGCTGGCACGCCAGCATCGAGCGGAGCATCACATGGTGACCGCGGCAACACCTCCGATCGTCGCCGCGCTCGATGCGCTGGCGGCCGATCCCAATCTGCAGTTCGCCGCCGGCGCGGTCACCGTCGCGCTTGGCATCGTCGCGATCGCGATGTCGATCGCCGAGATCCGGCGCTGGTGGCAGTGGCGCGACATGCGCCGCCTGCTGCGCCGGCAGCGCGGGAGGCTGTGATGCTTTCAAAAATCCTCACGTTCGTGACGTCCGACAGCCCGGCCATGATTGCATGGAGCAATATCGCCATCGGCGCAGTCGTCGGCGGAGCGCTCGTTGCCATGCTGTTTTGGCTTTGCATCGACAGGAGCCGGTGATGGCCGAACGATATCGCCCTTGTCGAACAGGCCTGCATGTCTGCGGCGCGGATGAGGACGCCAACGAATTCTTCACGCTCGCTAACTATCCGGCGCGCGATCAAGCCGAGGCCAACGCGGCTTTCGATCGCGCGCGCAAAGAGTGCGAAGCCGGCGCCGGGGAGCCAGCCGATTTTGTCGTCGACCTGATGTGCGCCGGCGACATCAGCGACGATTTCCACGTCACACGACAGATGCTGCCGAGGTTGGCCAAGGCCGTTCACGGAGTTTCAACCGATGCGTAATTCCTACACCGCGTTCGAGGTCGCGCAGAAAATCGGGATCTCGCTCGATACGTTCTATCGCACCCGCGAGCGGCGGCACGGCGAGGATGGCTTGCCGCGGCCAATCAGCGAGCGCGGCCCGCTGCGCTTCGAATGCACCGGCATCGACGCCTGGCTGATGCGCCACCATCCGGCGCGGCCGGCCGCGCGCGCCGCCAACGATACCAGCCTCGCGCCTGTGCTGGCGGCGATGACCGACGCCGAACACCGCGACCGCCTGCACCGCGCCTATGCACCGCAAACGCCGCCGGTTCCCCTTGACAGCAGCCGCCGGCGCGCCCGAGGCTAAATCTCTTCCTCCGTCCGCACCGGAGCCGACATGGCAAACGTCCGACTTCCCTACGTCCGCCTGCGCGAGCAGCCCGACGGCACGATCAGGCCGCGATCCTCGCACGGCCCGCGCCAGCGCGCGCTGGGCTTCAAGGATCAGGATCTGAAACATCCGAACGGCGCGTGGCTTACGTTTCAGGAATGCCGCGAGTTCTCCGACACGCGCGTGCGCGAGGTGGCGGCCGCGATCGAGAGCGGCCAGAGCGTTGCCTTGCCCGTGCGCAAGGGAAGCACGATCGAACATCTGCTGGAGGACTGGATCGCATCGCCCGAAGTGCAGGGCCTGTCGGCGAAGTCGGTTTCCAGCTATCGCAAGGCGATGCGCGCGGTGATCTTCCGGCCGGAGAGCCGCACCGAGGCCGCCGATCGCCGCAAGAAGGAGAAGGCCGCCGCAGTCCTTGGCGTGGCGCCGCCCGAACGCGAGCGCGAACCGATGGCGGCCGCAACGCCGTCCAGCGTCGGCGCGCCCGAGCTGCGAAATTTCTACAACTACCTGAAAGACGCGCGCGGCCATCACATGGCGCTGGCCGCGATCGCCGCGCTGTCCGCCGCCTTCACCTGGGGCCGCGAAAGCACCAGCTGGCGGCTCGGCCGCAATCCGCGGCTCGATATGGAATTCGACCAGCCCGACGGCCGCGTGGTGCTGGTGACGCTGGAGGAGTTTCACGCGCTGGTCGCCGCCGCCGATGCCAGCGGCCGCCCGTCGATCGGCGACGCGATCTATCTCGGCCTGTTCACCGGCCAGCGCCAGACCGACCGGCTCGCGCTGGTCGACGTCGGGCTGACAGGCGAAGGCCGCCGCAAGTTCAAGCAGAGCAAGACCGGCGCCATCGTCGAGATCAAGGAAACACCGCAGCTCGCCGCGCGCCTCACCGACGCCGGCCGCCGCGCCAAGGAATTAAAGCTCCGGCTGCAGCTGCGCGAGCTGCCGCAAACCATCGTCGTCGACGAGACGACCGGGCGGCCGTACAACGAACACACCTACCGGCATTCCTTCGCCGATATCCGCACCCTGGCGGCATTCGGCGCGCTCCATCGCTCATCCATCGAGGACGCCAAGGTGCGCGCAGCACAATGTGCTGCTGACATGCGAAAATGGTGGCCCGAGGTAGAGAGAAAATTCCCGCTCACGGGCAATCCAGAGCAGGTCAACAGCGCGATCGACGCCCGCGGCGAAGCGCTTTCCCAATGGCTGATGGCGCGCGCAAAGCTCGACAGCAACGGCGCCCCCGACGCGTGGCGGCTGACGCCCTGCCCCGGCCTGCTGTTCGTCAATGTGCGCGGCGAGATAGACGCCAAGCACGATCAGGATCTCCGCGACACCTGCGTGATGCTGCTCGATCGCGCCGGCAATGACATCCTGTCGATCTGCGATGTCACCGGCCACAGCTACCAGTCGGCGCAGACCATCATGAAGCACTACCGCGCCCGCAACGCCGCGCGCGCCGACGTCGCGATCGACAAGCTGGTGGCGTTCATCGGCAAGGAAGGAATGACGGGATGATCGAACTGCGCCCCAGCACAGATGGCCCATGGCAGTTCGCGGTCGTTAGCGATGAGCCAGACGTCACCATTTACATGCTGTATCCGGGAAAAGCAGTCGTCGATCGCGAGAATGGCCCTCGGCTGTTGGCGGACCTTTGCGTTGGAACGCTGCGCGATCTGACCGGGGACGAAAATTCGCAGTGGGATTACAACCACACACTCACAGATTGACGCCGGGCCGGCGCAGCCGATCGGGCACATAACAGCGGTAGATATGCGCGCAGTGCCTCATGACGACCCGCATCTGCGGCCGGCCGATCGTCAGCCGGTCATACTCCTCAGCCGCCGCATCGAAGTGCGTGAACTCGCCGACGATGATGTGATGGCTGTCGTCGTCATTGGCGATCTCGACATAGAATTCCTTGGCCTGGCCGGCGTGCAGCAGTGTGAGAAGTTCGGACATTCCCTCATGAGAACACAGCCAGAACAAACGTCAAGCAGTCGCACGCGATGCGACTGCGTGCGACCAGATCGGCAAACCGCGGTCGCATGGTCGCAGTTTGTTCTCTGCGGCCTCTGCGATTAACGCCTGATTTTGTTGGGCTTTGTGGTGGTGGGCGCACCAGGGCTCGAACCTGGGACCCGCTGATTAAGAGTCAGCTGCTCTACCAACTGAGCTATGCGCCCGGATCCAACCGGAAATCCCTTGCGGGACGGCGTGGCTTTAGCAAAGCGAACCGGCCATGTCCAGCAACGGAAGCTCGTTTTTATACGAGACGATGGGCTATTCGAAGAATCCGCTGTGGATGGTTTTCCCCGCCCTGTATCAGGACGTTACAGCGCTCGCCGGACAGGCAAAAGCCGCCGGAAACCGGCGGCTTTGCGAGTGTCGTAGTGGACGCCGGGATCGCTCCCTCACCTGCATGCGGGGCGCTGCGTTTGCGGTGACCTACCCTCCGCCGGGACCGAACAGCCAGTTCGGCAAGGCCAGTGAAATCTCGGGCACGTAGGTCACGATGATCAGGAACACCAGCAACAGCATCAGCCATCGCCATGACGCCGCGACCACCTTCATCAACGGCATCCCGGTGATACCTGACGCCACGAACAGATTCAGGCCGACCGGTGGCGTGACCATGCCGATTTCCATGTTCACCACGAAAATGATGCCGAGGTGAATCGGATCGATCCCCAAATGAACAGCCGTCGGGAAAATGATCGGCGCGACAATCAGGATGATTGCCGATGGCTCCATGAAGTTGCCCGCGATCAACAGGATGATATTGACCACGATCAGGAACTGCCACGGCTTGAGGTCAGCCGCGAGAATTGCACGAGCAATATCCTGCGGGATCTGGGCCGTTGTCAGCACGTGGCCGAACAGGAAGGCATTGGCGATGATGAACATGAGCATCACGGTCACGCGCGACGAGTCGGTCAGCACCTTCGGCACATCGCTGAGCTTGAGGTCCCGATAGATGAAGACCGCCGCGAAGAACGCGTAGACCGCAGCGACGGCGGCCGCTTCCGTCGGCGTAAAGATGCCGCCATAGATGCCGCCCATCACGATAAAGATCAGCAGCAAGCCCCAAATCGCTTCCCTGAACGAACTTATGCGCTCACCCCATGAAGCCTTGGGCTGGCGCGGCAGATTCTTAATCCGCGCCACGATATAGATTGCCACCATCAGCAAGGTTCCGAGCAGGATGCCCGGCACAACGCCTGCCATGAACAGCCGGCCGACCGATGTTTCGGTCGTTGCCGCATAGACCACCATCACAATCGAGGGCGGGATAAGAATGCCTAGCGTGCCGGCATTGACGATCACGCCGGTGGCAAATTCCTGCGTGTAACCCACACGGACCATGCCCGCGATGACGATCGAGCCGATCGCCACCACAGTTGCCGGCGAAGATCCGGACACAGCGGCGAAGAACATACACGCCATAACCGACGCGATGGCCAGACCGCCCGGCAAGTGACCGACCGTGGACACCGCGAAATTAATCATGCGCTTGGCTACGCCGCCAGTGGTGAGGAAGTTGCCCGCCAGAATAAAGAACGGAATGGCGAGCAGCGTGCTTTGCTCCATGGTCTGGAAAAATTTCAGAACAAGCGACGCGATACTGTCCGGCTGGAAGAACAGGATGACCGCGAGCGATGACAGGCCGAGCGCAATCGCGATCGGCATACCAAGGAACAGGAAAACGAAAAGAAGGATAAAAAGGACTGCTGTCGTCATCGTGACACCACGGTCGCGTCAGGGTTCTCGTCACCGCCGACATCGCGAATGGCATCGCGCGCCTCATCAGCGAGTTCGTAGCCGGGAGATTGGCCTGTAACGATTCGCCACGTCATTTCGAGCAATCGATAGAACAACAAGGCAAATCCGATTGGCAGGCACAGGCTGAGGATCCATCGCTCGACCGGAATATCTTCGGCCTCGACGGCCATAATGTGCAGGCGGTCAATATATTCGTAAGAGCCGTAGAGCATCAGTCCGGTGTACAGGAGTGCGAGACCTACAACGAGAATGCCGATGGCACGCTGCGTCGGCGCCGGAAACAATCGCACCAGAGCGTCGACGCCGATGTGTGCCTTGACGCGCACGCCATATGAGATACCGAGCAAGACGAGCCAGCCGAACAAATAGAAATTAACCTCAAGCGCCCAGAGCCAACCGGAGTTGAACCCGTAGCGCAGCACAACCTGGACGAATGTGAGCACAGTCATCGCGCACAACAGTGCAGCGAGAATGCTCTCTTCAAGTCGATGCAGAATCGAACGAAATGTCATGACGCCCCTCCCCCGGGAACATACAGACCAGACTAGAAATAGAAAAAGCGACCGCGGGATTTCCGCGGTCGCTTGATCTTAGATCATTAGCTCTTGCCGCCACTGTTTGATTTCTTGGCGGCCTCGATCAGATCCTTACCGATGCCGCCTTCAAACTTGGCCCACACCGGCTCCATGGCCTTTTTCCATTCCTGACGCTGCGCCGCAGTCAATTCATGAACCTTCGCTTGCGAAGCTTCGATCTTCTTGCGCGCATCGCTGTTGAGCTTGCCCGCAACGTCGTTGTTGACCTTCGTTGCCTCTTCCATCGCCTTCTTCAGGCCGGCCTGGATATCCTTCGGCAGCTTATTCCACCAGCCGGTGTTGGTGACGACCATATAATCGATCACGCCATGCTCGGTCGCAGTGAAGTCAGACTGCACTTCCTGATACTTCTGCGAGAAACAGTTGGACCAGGTGTTTTCCTGTCCGTCGACAGTGCCCAGCTGCAGGGCCTGATAGACTTCGGCGAACGCCAGCTTTTGCGGATTTGCGCCAAGCTGCTGGAACTGTGCGGCCAGCACGTCGGACGCCTGAACGCGGAACTTCAGACCCTTGGCATCGGTTGGAACCAGCAGCGGCTTCTTGGCCGACAGCTCCTTCATGCCGTTGTGCCAATAGGCCAGCCCAAGAAAGCCCTTCGACTCCATGGCGTGCAGCAGCTTCTGTCCTTCCGGACCATGCTGAAAACGATCGACCGCCTCGATGTTGTCGAACAGGAACGGCAGGTCGAACACCTGAAGCTTTTTGGTGTACTTGTCGAATTTCGACAGTGAGGGCGCGATGAACTGCACGTCACCGAGCGCGAGCGCTTCCATTTCCTTGCCATCGCCGTAAAGCTGCGAGCTCGGATAGACCTCGACCTTCACCTTGCCGGGCAGAAGCTTTTCAGCCTCTTCCTTGAACTTCAGAGCTGCCTGCCCCTTCGGAGTGTGCTCCGCCACGACGTGGCTGAACTTGACGACGATGGGGTCCGCTGACGCGGATCCCGCGAACGCGAGCGCCGCAACCGACGCAGCAGCAAGAATAAACTTATTCATGTGTCCTCCTCAGGTTTATTGGGAGAGCCGACGCTGCCGCCTCTCCAACGAAATCTGGCCGAACCGGATCATTGCAGAGCCGCCGGGTCAAGGCCATTGCCCGTTAGCAGGGGGTGAAACAGCGTTATGCTGCAACGCAAACGCGGCGTACCGTTGAGTACGCCGCGCTGTTCCTAGACTGCGACCGATTGAAGCGTCAATGGCCGGCGGCAGCAACCGGCACGTCGCGCTGCCGTTTCATGACAATCTTGTTGAGAGCGCCGAGATAGGCTTTCGCCGAGGCGACCAGCGTATCCGGATCAGCCGCGCGCGAGGTCATCGAGCGGCCTTCATGGCCAAGACGCACCGAGACCTCTGCCTGCGCATCGGTTCCTTCGGTAACGGCGTGGACCTGATACAGCTCCAGCTTGGCCTCGTGCGGCACCAGCGACTTGATGCAGTTGAACACCGCATCGACCGGACCATTGCCCTCGGCTTCCTCGATCCGCGTCTGGCCTTCGATGTCGAGCTTCATGGTCGCGCGCTGCGGACCATGAGTGCCGGCGATCACGGTCAGCGACATCAGCTTGATGCGATCGTGCGATGCGGCCATTTCCTGATCGACCAGCGCCTCGATATCCTCGTCGTAGATATCCTTCTTGCGGTCGGCGAGCGCCTTCATGCGGACGAATGCGTCTTCCAGCTGATTGGCAGACAGCTTGTAGCCCATCTCCTCGAGCTTGTGGACGAAGGCATGGCGGCCCGAGTGCTTGCCGAGCACCAGCGACGACTGCTTCAAACCGACCGAAGCCGGCGTCATGATCTCGTAGGTCTGCGCGTTCTTCAGGACGCCGTCCTGATGGATGCCGCTCTCGTGCGCGAAGGCGTTCCGGCCGACGATCGCCTTGTTGTACTGCACCGGAAACGACGTCGCCGCCGACACCAGCTTCGAGGCGCGGGTCAGCATCGTGGTGTCGATCTTGTTCCAGTACGGGAACCGGTCATTGCGGACGTTGATCGCCATCGCGACTTCCTCAAGCGCGGCGTTGCCCGCACGCTCGCCGATACCATTGATGGTGCATTCGATCTGGCGCGCGCCACCGGCGAGCCCGGCCAGCGAATTCGCCACCGCCATGCCGAGATCGTTGTGGCAGTGCACCGAGAACACCGCCTTGTCGGAGTTCGGCACCCGCTCGATCAGCGCACGCATGAAGTTGGTATACTCGTCGGGCACCGTGTAGCCGACCGTGTCCGGGATATTCACCGTAGTCGCGCCGGCCTTGATCACCGCCTCGACGATCCGGCACAGAAAATCCATCTCGCTGCGGGTACCGTCTTCCGCCGACCACTCCACGTCGTCGATGTGATTGCGGGCGCGGGTGACGTTGGCGATCGAGGTTTCGATCACCTGCTCCGGCGTCATGTTGAGTTTCACCTTCATATGCAACGGCGACGTCGCGATGACGGTGTGGATGCGTCCGCGGCGTGCAACCTTGACGGCTTCTGCACAGCGATCGATATCCTTGGGGTGCGCGCGCGACAGGCCGGCAATCACGGCGTTCTTCGAGCGACGACCGATCTCCTGAACGGCCTGGAAATCGCCTTCCGAGGTAATCGGAAAACCGGCCTCGATCACATCGACGCCCATCTCGTCCAGCATCTCGGCGACCTCGAGCTTTTCCTCGAAGGTCATGGTAGCGCCGGGGCACTGCTCGCCGTCGCGCAGGGTGGTGTCGAAAATGATGACGCGGTCCTTGTCGGACTTGTTCGCGGTGGTCATGGGAAAATTCCTTCGGTCAATGGCGCCGCTTGGGGCGCTGTCAGGTTTCGGTGCTTCGTCCAACCCCTGAGTGCCCAGGCAGCCATGCCCAGACGGCCCTCAGGGGCAGATAAGAAGCAGGAGCCCGCCAAGGAGGGACGAAATGGACGCGGCCGGAATCGCGGCGAAACCAGCGGAAATCACCGCCGTTTCTTGCATTTCCTGCTCTGTGCCGCGAATCGCCATTCAAAAACCCTCGGGAACGCAATGATCGGCCCAAACCATTGACAGTTGGTTGCCGGAAGCGCCCGCAACCCTTTCTAGACGAGAAAGGACGGGCCCGGCAACGTCAAAAAACGGTCAGTAGCCCTCCCCCGTTCCGCCCACCCGGCCTCCGAGCCAGCAGCCGTCAGGCACCACGGGCACGTTTTTTCGGCACCGCCGAAACCCCGCGGCCTTCCTGCTCAAGAACCGCACGGACCTTTTGCAACTCGTCGAGCGAGCCTTTCGCCACTTCAGGAAAATGCAGATTGAGCTTCTCCAGAGCCTCGACAATGGCCGAACTGATGACCACCCGGCCAAACCATTTGTGATCGGCGGGGACCACAAACCACGGCGCATGCCTGGCCGACGTGTGGCGTATCAAGTCCTGATAGGCGGCCTGATACTTGTCCCACAGCTTGCGCTCTTCGACGTCCCCCAAAGAGAATTTCCAGTTCTTCCCCGGCTCCTGGAGCCGGTCGAGAAAGCGCTTGCGCTGCTCTTCCTTGGAGACATTGAGGAAGAACTTGAGAATAACCGTACCGTTGCGCGCGAGATATTTCTCGAATGCCGAAATATCCTCGAAGCGCTCATGCCAGATGTTTTTCGTCACCAGCGACGTTGGAATTTTCTGCTTCGCCAGAATTTCCGGATGGACGCGAACGACCAGCAGTTCCTCGTAGTAGGAACGGTTGAAAATGCCAATGCGACCGCGTTCGGGCAGTGCGACGCTGGTGCGCCACATGAAATCGTGATCGAGTTCTTGCGTTGACGGTTGCTTGAACGAATAAACCTCACAACCCTGCGGATTGATGCCCGACATGACATGCTCGATGGCACTGTCCTTGCCGGCGGCATCCATGCCCTGAAAGATCAAAAGCACCGACCACCGGTCCTGGGCATACAGCTTCTCCTGAAGATCGCGCATCCGCTTGTTGTTGGCTTCAACGATGTCCTTCGATGCCTTCTTGTCGAGCCCCCCATTCTCGCCCGGATTGTGAGAGTGGAGATGAAACTCGCGCGAACCGTCGATGATGAACGGCGAGACATAGGACTTCGCGAGTTTCGCCTGCGATGGGGTTTCTTTCTTGCCGCTCATGATGCGCTGCGCTCCAGTTACGCTGCGACGCTACACGGCAAGGGAAGTTTTCGCCAGCGTCGCTCCCGCTTGGTCAGCGCACACCGCCGTGATAATCCATCGGGGCATATGAATGAACGAACACCAGCCATCGCGTTCGAGCATGTGGTCAAAAGCTTCGGCGCCGGCCGCACGGTCGCCGTTGCCGACCTTTCGCTCGAGGTCGCGCAGGGCGAATTCCTCGCCATCGTCGGCGGCTCCGGTTCGGGCAAGACGACGCTGCTGCGGCTCGCCAACCGGCTGATCGACCCGGACAGCGGTACGATCAGGATTCAGGGCAACTACATCCACAACAGCGATGTCATCGCGTTGCGCCGAAGCATCGGCTACGTCTTTCAGAGCGGCGCGCTGTTTCCTCATATGACCGTTGCCTCCAATATCGGCATCACGCCGCGCCTGCTCGGAACGCCGCCGAATGACATTACTGCACGCGTCGATGAATTGATCGATCTGGTGCGCCTCGATCGCAATCACAAGAACCGGTTTCCGCACGAACTCTCCGGCGGACAACGCCAGCGCGTCGGCGTCGCACGCGCGCTTGCGGCGGCACCGCAGATCATGCTGATGGACGAGCCTTTCGGTGCGCTCGATCCCCTGACCCGCGACGCGCTCGGCGATGATTATCTCGGCCTGCACCGAAAGTTCGGACTCACCACCGTGATGATCACCCACGACATGGCGGAAGCCTTGCTGCTGGCGGATCGGGTCGCGGTGATGCGTTCCGGCCGGCTGCTCGCGCAAGGCACAGCGAAAGAGCTTGCTTCCGTCGATGATGCATATGTCGGCGAGTTACTGCGAACGCCGCGACGGCAGGCGCTGCGCCTGCAATCACTATTGGCAAAAGACACGCCATGACGCCGTGGTCCGATCCCCGCTGGAGCGAAGCGTTGGCGCGGCTGCCGGATTATCTCGGCAGCCATGTGCGCGTGAGCCTGACCGCGCTGGTGCTTGGCCTCGTCGTCAGTCTGCCGCTGGCGCTAACGACGCGGCATCGGCCGGTGATGCGAAGCGTCCTGCTCGGCTTCGCGAGCATCGTGCAGACCGTTCCCGGACTGGCACTGCTCGCACTGTTCTATCCGCTGTTGCTGGCGCTGGCCGGATTGACGCTGACGTGGTTCGGCTTCGAATTCTCCGCGTTCGGCTTCCTGCCGTCGGTGCTCGCGCTCGCGCTCTACAGCATGCTGCCCGTGCTTCGGAATACCATCACAGGCCTGCAAGGCATCGATCCCGCCATCGTGGAAGCCGCGAAGGGCGTCGGCATGACGCCGCACCAGTCACTGACCATGGTCGAACTGCCGCTGGCGCTACCGGTGATGATGGCCGGCATTCGCACTGCCGCAGTCTGGGTGATCGGCACCGCCACGCTCTCAACTCCGATCGGTCAGACCAGCCTCGGAAACTATATCTTCGCCGGCCTGCAGACACAGAACTGGGTCTTCGTCCTGTTCGGCTGCGCTGCCGCCGCACTGCTGGCGCTCGCCGTCGATCAGCTGCTGGCACTTATCGAAACCGGCATCGGCCGCCGCAGCCGGCTGCGTGTCGCGATCGGCGTGATCGGATTGGCCGCACTGATCGTCGCAACGCTTATACCGTCCATGACGCGGTCCCGGAGCAGTTACGTCATCGGCGCGAAGACCTTTGCCGAGCAGTATGTGCTGTCGTCGCTGATCGCGCAGCGGCTGCAGGCCGCGGGTCTCAGCGCAGCACCCCGCGAGGGCCTCGGCTCGAACGTCATCTTCGGAGCGCTCGCCTCCGGCGATATCGACGTTTACGTCGATTACTCGGGAACGCTATGGGTCAATCAGCTCAAGCAGTCAGATATCCCGCCCCGCAAGGAGTTGCTGGCCGATCTGACGAGAATCCTTGCCGACAAATATAACGTCACGCTGCTGGGCAATCTCGGATTCGAGAACGCCTATGCGCTGGCGATGCCGCGCAAGCGAGCGGACGAACTCGGAATTCATTCGATTGCCGATCTCGCCGGACATGCCGGCTCCTTCTCGATCGCCGGCGACTATGAATTCTTCTCAAGGCCTGAGTGGACGTCGGTGAAAAAGACCTACGGGCTGTCGTTCAAGGAACAGCGCCAGATGCAGTCGAACTTCATGTATGCGGCAGTCGCGTCCGGCGAAGTCGACATCATTGCCGGTTACACCAGCGATGGTCAGATCGCGAAATATGATCTGGTCACGCTCGACGATCCGAAGCAGGCCATTCCGCCTTATGATGCTGTCGTCCTGCTCTCGCCGGATCGCGCCGCCGATCAGCCATTGCGCGCCGCGCTGAAGCCACTCCTCGGCGCCATCGACATCACGACGATGCGCGAGGCCAACCTGCGCGCCAGCGGCAACGGCCAGTCGTCGTCGGACGTCGCTCGGTGGTTGTGGGAGAAGATCGGCAAGCGCTGAAAGCAAAACCGGCCGCCTTGCGGCGGCCGGTTTGTCACGATGCGATCTGACTGAGCCTTAGTTCTTGGTCTTGTCGACCAGCGCGCCCTTCTTGATCCAGGGCATCATGTCGCGAAGCTTTGCGCCGACGTCCTCGATCTGATGTTCGGCAAGCTTGGCGCGGGTCGCCTTGAATGAGGTCTGGTTGACCTTGTTCTCGAGCATCCAGTTGCGCGTAAACACGCCGTTCTGAATGTCGGCGAGAACACGCTTCATTTCCTTCTTGGTCTCGTCGGTCACGATGCGCGGGCCGGTGACGTACTCGCCGTATTCCGCGGTGTTCGAGATCGAGTAGTTCATGTTGGCGATACCGCCTTCATAGATCAGGTCGACGATCAGCTTCACTTCGTGCAGGCACTCGAAGTAGGCCATCTCCGGCGCGTAGCCAGCCTCAACCAGCGTTTCGAAACCGCCCTTGATCAGTTCGACCAGACCGCCGCAAAGAACAACCTGCTCGCCGAACAGGTCGGTCTCGCACTCTTCCTTGAAGCTGGTCTCGATGATCCCGGCGCGGCCACCGCCGATCGCCGAGGCGTAGGACAGACCGAGATCGTGAGCGTTGCCCGACGCGTCCTTGTTGATGGCAATCAGGCACGGCACGCCGCCGCCACGCTGATATTCGGAGCGCACGGTATGGCCGGGACCTTTCGGCGCGATCATCAGCACGTCGAGATCGGGGCGCGGATCGAGCAGATTGAAATGCACGTTGAGGCCGTGAGCGAACAGCAGCGCAGCGCCCTGCTTCATGTTGGCGTGCAGATGATCGCGGTAGATATCGCCCTGCAGTTCGTCGGGGGTCAGCATCATCATGACGTCGGCCCACTTGGCAGCTTCGGCGACTTCCATCACCTTGAAGCCGGCGGACTCCGCCTTCTTGGCCGATGCCGAACCCTTGCGCAGAGCGATCGCAACGTCCTTGACGCCGGAATCCTTCAGGTTCAGCGCATGGGCATGGCCCTGGCTACCGTAACCGATGATGCAGACCTTCTTGCCCTTGATCAGGTTCAGGTCGGCGTCGCGATCGTAATAAACACGCATCGTCTTTTCCTTTTTTGGCGGCCACTCGGCCAATTAACGCAAGCGTTCGGGGTGGATCGGGTCCTGGGACCCGGATGAATTGCCGCCGTTGTGTAGGGCGGCTGGTGCCGCGAGACAAGCCCGCGACGGCCATTTCTGCGGTGCAATGCGCTCAGGGCTCCATCAAAACCGGGTACAGCGACGCCAGCAGCAGCAGCGCCATGGTGACGTTGAAGATCCGCACCGCCCGGGGAGAACGGACCAGCGACTGGAGCGAACTGCCGAACAGCACCCAGGTCACCGACGAGGTCAGCCCGACCGCCAGAAGCAGCGCCGACAAGGTCAGAATGTTCCATGGGTAGCTGGCGATCGCGGCGTAAGCCGTAATGGTGCCGACCGCGATCACCCAGCCCTTGACGTTGACCCACTGGAACGCCGCGGCGCCCAGAAATGTCATCGGCCTGCCGCTCTCGCCGCCTGCCGAGTCAGCGGACCCGGACATTGCGATGATCACCGCCAGATAGATCAGATACGCCGTCCCGGCATATTTCAGGATCGTATGCAGAACCGGATAGGCGGCGAACACTGCGCCGAGGCCCAGCCCTATGACGCAGACCAGAAACGAAAAGCCGATGGTGACACCGGCGACATGCGGCAGCGAACGGCGGAAGCCGTAGTTCAGGCCCGAGGCCATCAACATCACGTTGTTCGGCCCCGGCGTGTAGAGCATCGCCGCGGCGAACACGATGAAGGCGATGAGCAGCTCATGCGACACCATGGCACGCCTCCTCAGGCGACCTTGGGCAGGCTACGGCGACGGCCGGCCAGCACCATGATCGCGATACCGAACACCACGGTCAGCATTCCGCCCAGCCGCAACCGGCCAAACGTCTCGCCGAACACAATAGCAGAGGCGCCGGCACCGATGAACGGCACCAGCAACGCAAAAGGAACGACCTGCGCGGCGGAGTAATCCCGCAACAGGCGGCCCCAGAGGCGGTAAGCAAAGCTCGTGGTGATCGCGCCGATCACAAACATGCTGGCGATGCCGACCAGCGACAAATTCCAGATCGCATGCCATGTCGCGTGCGGTCCCTCGGTGACGAGGGCCAGCGCCACGAGCGGCAGCGCCGACATCAGGCAAAGCCATGAAAACAGATCGAACATCGCAACGTTTCGCGCGCGCCGCAGCATCAGGTTGCCGATCGCGAAGCTGACCGGCGAAATCATCAGGATGGCGAATGTGCCGACAGTGAAATCGAAGCCGACGGTGCCGCAGATCATCAGCAGGCCGACGGTCGCAACACCAATGCCGACGACCTGCGCGCGGTTCGGAATGTCGCGAAATGCCAGCGCGGCGAAAGCGACGGTAAACAGCGCCTGGCTCTGCACGACCACGCTGGTCAGACCGACGGGAACACCATGCGCGATCCCGTAGGCCTGCGCCAGAAACTGAGCCAGAAAAAGAGTGACGCTGGTCAGGATGAGCGTCATCCACGGGACATCGGGCCGCCGCAGGAACAGGCACGGCACCGCGGCAATGGCGAAGCGCAATGCCGTCATCAGCGTGGGCGATAATTCGTCCAGCGCCAGGCGGCTGGCGACAAAGCCTAGCCCCCAGACGATCGCGACAACGATCGCGAGAGCGACGTCGACCGGCTTCATGTGGTGAACACGATCACAACGGACTCACATTACCTCGGGCCCGCGGCCGATCGCGGCGACGCCGGTCCGCGAAATCTCGACCAGGCCGAGCGGCACCATCAGCGCAATGAACTGATCGATCTTGGCGGTACCGCCGGTGATCTCGAACACGAAGCTTTCCGTAGTCGCGTCGATTACGCGGGCGCGGAAGGCTTCCGAGAGACGCAGCGCCTCGAGCCGCGAATCGTTGGTGCCCTTGACCTTGACCATCGCCAGCTCACGCTCGATGGAACGGCTGGAGAGTGTCATGTCGACCACCCGGTAAACCGGAATCATGCGGTCGAGCTGATGCTTGATCTGCTGGATCACCATCGGCGTTCCCGTCGTCACGATGGTGATGCGCGACATGTGCTTGGCGTGTTCGGTCTCCGACACCGTGAGACTGTCGATGTTGTAGCCGCGGCCGGAGAACAACCCGATCACACGCGCGAGCACACCGGGTTCGTTCTGCACGAGGACCGACAGCGTATGCGTCTCGTTCGGATCGTGACGCTCTTCCATGAAGTAGGCGGAGGCAGGCTGTTCCATTGTTTTCGTTTCCATGATCACACCAGCGCCTTGCCGCCGGCGAAGGCAGCAGCAGTCGTCTCGTCATTGGCTTCCGCAGGCAGAAGCATTTCATTGTGCGCCTTGCCCGACGGAATCATCGGGAAGCAGTTCTCGAGCGCGGCGACACGGCAATCGAACAGCACGGGCTTCTTGACCGTGATCATCTCCTTTATCGCGCCATCGAGATCGTTCGGCTTGATCACCTGAAGACCGACGCAACCGAACGCTTCCGCCAATTTGACGAAATCCGGCATCGCCTCGGTGTAGGAATGCGACAGCCGGTTGCCGTGAAGCAACTGCTGCCACTGGCGTACCATGCCCATGTACTGGTTGTTCAGAATGAAGATTTTGATCGGCAGATCATGCTGAACCGCCGAGGACATCTCCTGCATCGTCATCTGCACCGAGGCGTCGCCGGCGATATCGATCACGAGACTGTCGCGATGCGCCGCCTGCACGCCGAGCGCCGCCGGCAAGCCATAACCCATGGTGCCGAGACCGCCGGACGTCATCCAGCGATGCGGCTCCTCGAAACCGTAGAACTGCGCCGCCCACATCTGATGCTGGCCGACTTCGGTGGTGATGTAGGTGTCACGGCCCTTGGTCAGTTCGAACAGACGCTGGATCGCATACTGCGGCAGGATGACGTCGTTGTTCTTCTTGTAGGCCAGCGAATTGCGCGCGCGCCAGCGCCCGATCTCGAACCACCACGGATCGATCTTCGGTTTCTTCGCCTCAGCCTTGAACACTTGCAGGATGTCGCCGAGCACATTGGCGACGTCGCCGATGATCGGCACGTCGACGCGGATGTTCTTGTTGATCGACGAGGGGTCGATATCGATGTGGATTTTCTTGGAATTCGGCGAGAACGCATCGGTGCGACCGGTGATGCGATCGTCGAAGCGCGCGCCGACGCACAGCATGACGTCGCAATCGTGCATCGCCATGTTGGCTTCGTAGGTGCCGTGCATCCCCAGCATGCCGAGCCAGTTCTTGCCGGAGGCCGGATAGGCGCCAAGGCCCATCAACGTCGAGGTGATCGGGAAGCCGGTCACTTCGACCAGTTCACGCAACAGCTTCGACGCTTTGACGCCGGAATTGATGACGCCGCCGCCGGTGTAGATCACCGGCCGTTTCGCGGAGGCAAGCAGCGCCACAGCCTTGCGGATCTGCGCGGCATCACCCTTCACGCGCGGCGCGTAGGACACATGAACGTCCGACTTGCGCGGTGGATGATAGGTGCCCGTCGCGAACTGGACGTCCTTCGGCACGTCAACCACCACCGGACCGGGGCGGCCGGTGGTCGCGACGTAAAAAGCTTCATGCAGGACCTTCGGCAGATCCTCGATCCGGCGCACGAGCCAGTTGTGCTTGGTACAGGGACGCGTGATGCCGACGGTGTCGCATTCCTGGAATGCGTCGTTGCCGATCAAATGCGTCGGCACCTGGCCGGTGATGCAGACCAGCGGGATCGAATCCATGAGCGCGTCGGTCAGCGGCGTTACCATGTTGGTCGCGCCCGGTCCCGAGGTGACCAGCACGACTCCCGGCAGGCCGGTCGAACGCGCATAGCCTTCCGCGGCATGACCTGCGCCCTGCTCGTGACGGACGAGGATATGCTCGACATCGCTCTGCTGGAAAATCTCGTCGTAAATCGGAAGGACCGCGCCGCCCGGATAACCGAAGATGTGCTTGACCCCGTGATCCTTGAGCGCGCGGACGATCATCGCAGCGCCGGTCATCTGGTTGGGATCGTGGCTTTTGCTTTCACTCATGGTTCGCTCCGGGGCGCTGTTCGCGCAGGTAGGTCCGAGACTTGGACGACTTAAAAGACTTGGACGACTCAAAAGAGGTTTGGAAAATAAAAAAGGGCCCGAGAGGACCCTTCGCACACCGCCTTGTCGTGGGTGGCCGTCAGCCACCCCCAGCGGTGCGCCAGGGTACGACGATAATAAGAAGGCTGGTAATTTTATTTCGCATCATCGTCTCTGTATTTCCAAAGGTTGCGCGGTTTATAGCTTTCGCATAGCGGAAGTCAAGGGCGCATCCCGGCGCTGACACTAACGAGTTCCAGCGCGTTCGGCGAGAGCGAAAGTTCACGGGTGAGCCATGCGGAAGCCTGATCCGGTGCCACCCAGTCGAATTCTGGAAGCTGGTGCCGGAACCAGGTGAATTGCCGCTTGGCGTAATGGCGGGTATCGGCGCGCCCGATCTCCTCAGCCTGCTCCAGCGTGATCTCGTCGGCGAGATGCCGGATCAGCGCCGGCACGCCATGGGCTTTCATGGCAGGCAGCAGCGGATCGAGGTTCCGCGCCGCCAGTGCCGCGACCTCATCCAGCGCGCCGTTTCCCAGCATTGCCGTAAAGCGGCTATTGATCCGGGCGTAGAGTTCCGCGCGATCGGGCGCCAGAAACACTGCAATGCTCCCACCTTCCGGCAGCAAGGGCGGCAGCGCTTCCCGATGCCAATCGCTCAACGGACGGCCGGTCGCCTCGATCACCTCCAGCGCCCGCGCGATACGGGCCTGATCGCGCGGCTTGAGCCGCTCGCCTGCAACCGGATCGCGCACAGCCAATTCCGCGTGCAGCGCTTCGACACCGTCCCGTTCGAGTCGGGCGCGCACGTCGTCGCGCACCTGTGACGGGATCGGCGGCACCGCCGACAACCCGCGGGTCAACGCCTTGAAGTAGAGCCCCGATCCGCCGGTGAAAATCGGAAGCCGGTTTTCCGCGCGCACCTCAGCCAGGACGCGTTCGACATCCGCGACCCACATGCCTGCCGAGCAGTTCACCGCGGCATCGCAGGTGCCATAGAGCCGATGCGGAACACGCACTTCCTCATCGGCCGTCGGGCGTGCGGTAATGACATGCAGGTCGCGATAGACCTGCATGGAATCGGTATTGATCACGACCCCGCCAGTCGCTTCAGCCACAGCAAGCGCCAGCGCCGACTTGCCGCTGGCGGTCGGCCCTGCGATAAGCACCGCCTCGGTATTTTTCCCGGTCCGGTTCACGTCAAACACTCATGTCCCTTGTCGCCACGCTGATCTGCAATCCTGCCGAACCCGAGCTCGACAGCACGGCGATCGATGCCGCACGCTCGGCCCTTCTCTCGCCTGAACGCGGAGACTGGTTATTCGAGGGCACGGCCGCCGACATCCGATTTAGCAGTACCGAGGACCCTCGCACAATTTCCGGCCGCCTGCGCGAAGCCATGAACGGCATTCGCGTCGATATTGTCGTGCAGCCGCAAATCGATCGGCGCAAGCGCCTTCTGCTGGCCGACATGGATTCGACCATGATCGAACAGGAATGCATCGACGAACTCGCAGCCTTCGCGGGTCTGAAAGACCATGTCGCGGCGATTACCGAACGTGCGATGCGCGGCGAGATCGCCTTCGAGCCCGCTCTGCGCGAACGCGTCGCGCTGCTGAAGGGTCTTCCCATCTCGGTGGTCGATGAAGTGCTGGCGAAACACATCACCCTGACCCCCGGCGCCGTGCAGCTCGTCCGCACCATGCGCGCCCATGGCGCCTACACCTGTCTTGTCTCCGGCGGCTTCACTCTGTTCACCAGCCGCGTTGCCGAAATGATCGGTTTTCAGGAGAACCGCGCGAACACCTTGATCGCAGAAGACGGAAAGCTGACGGGCATGGTCACCGAGCCGATCCTCGGCCGCGAAGCCAAACTCGCAGCGCTAACCGAACTGCGCGAATCGTTCGACTTCGACAATCTCGATACGCTGGTGGTCGGTGACGGCGCCAACGACCTTGCCATGATCGAACAGGCCGGCCTTGGTGTCGCCTATCATGCCAAGCCTGCAGTCGCGGCGGCAGCCGGCGCGCGGATCGACCACGGCGACCTCACCGCATTGCTTTATGCGCAGGGGTACAAACGCAGCGAATTCGTGGACGCCTGAACTGCACAGGCCAACCGAAACGGAACCGCCATGACCGACGTCGTCATCTATCACAACCCTCGCTGCGGCACGTCCCGTAATACGCTCGAACTGATCCGCAATGCCGGTGTCGAGCCGCACATCATCGAGTATCTCAAGTCGCCGCCATCGCGCGATGTGCTGAAAGATACTCTCAGACGCGCCGGTCTCACGCCGCGCCAGGCCATACGCGCGAAGGAAAATCTTTATCGCGAGTTGAAGCTGGATGATCCGGCTGTGAGCGACGATCAGCTGCTCGACGCGATGATCGCGCATCCTGTCCTGATCGAGCGTCCGCTCGTCGTGACATCGAAAGGCGTCCGCCTGTGCCGCCCATCGGAACTTGTGATCGACCTGCTGCCGCCACAGCGCGGCCCCTTCGCCAAGGAAGACGGCGAGCGCGTGATCGACGAGCACGGCCAGCGCGTAGCAAACACATAAACGAACGGGGCGGCCTCAGCCGCCCCGCATAGCAATCAGTAGAGATCGAACGGCTCAGTTCACGCTGAGCGCCACGAACCGCAGTTCGCCGTTGCCGTTGGACACCAGAAGCAGGATCGACTTCTTGCCGTCCTTCTTGAGCTGATCGACACGCTTTTTGACATCCGCGGCGGTGCTGACGGATTCCTGCGCAACTTCGACGATCACATCGCCTGCACTGAGGCGCTTCTCGGCCGCGTCGGAACCGCTATCGACATTGACGACGATCACGCCCTTGACGCTGTCCTTGATCTTGTAACGGCTGCGCAGGTCCTTGCTGAGCGCCGCGAGATCGAGGCCCAGCGCCTTCTGCGTGACCGGCTTCGCCTTGTCTTCCGGCGTGGTGGTCTTGATCGACGCCTCAACCGCCTTCTCGCCATCGTCCAGCCGGCCGAGCGTGACTTGTCTGGTCTGCTCCTTGCCCTTGCGGATGATGAGGACATCGACCTGCTTGCCGACCGCCGTATCAGCAACGGCGCGCGGCAGGTCCTTCATCTCCTTGATGTCCTTGCCGTCGAACTTGATGATCACATCGCCGGCTTCGATGCCGGCTGGCTTCGCAGGTCCCTTGTCGTCGATCCCGGCGACCAGCGCACCGCGCGCGGGCTTGATGCTGAGACTTTCGGCAATTTCATCTGTCACCTGCTGGATGCGGACGCCGAGCCAGCCGCGCCGCACTTCCTTGAACTGCCGCAGCTGATCGACGACGCCCATCACGGTTTTCGACGGCACGGCGAAGCCGATGCCGATCGAGCCGCCGGACGGTGAAATGATCGCGGTGTTGACGCCAATAACCTCGCCGTCGAGGTTGAACAGGGGGCCGCCCGAGTTGCCGCGATTGATCGCGGCGTCGGTCTGAATGTAGTTGTCGTAGGGGCCGGAATTGATGTCCCGGTTGCGCGCCGAGACGATGCCCGCCGTCACCGTGCCGCCAAGACTGAACGGATTGCCGATGGCGATCACCCATTCACCCAGCCGCAGTCTGTCGGAATCGCCGAATTTCACCGCAGTCAGCTTCTTCTCCGGCGGCGTGAACTTCAGCACCGCGAGATCGCTCTTCTTGTCCCGACCGATCAGTTCGGCGCGGATCTTGGTGCCGTCGTTGAGAATGACATTGATCTCGTCGGCATCGGCGATGACGTGATTGTTCGTCACCACGGTTCCATCGGTGTCGATGATGAAGCCGGAGCCCAGCGAGTTGACCTTGCGCGGTGAGTTTCCACGATCACCCATGCCGCCACGCCGGTTCTTGAAGAACTCCTCGAAGAACTCGTTGAACGGCGAGTCCGGCGGCAATTGCGGAGTTGCGCCGCCGCCGTTGTTACCTTTCTGGTCGTCATTCTTGGCGTTCACAGTTTGCGAGGTCGAGATATTGACCACCGCATCGATGACCTTCTCGGCGACATCGGCGATGCCGTCCGGACCGCGCGCAAGGGCCGGTGCGGACACGAACAGACTCGCAATGCCGAGACTGACAGCCGCGGCGAAAGGCAGAACGCGGCGGCTCAAGGCCTGGGTCGCATCGGACATTGTCTAATCGTCTCCTGAAAACGGGAATAATCGGGTCGGCTCAGAGTGCGCCTGAATACCGCGCAAGTGCAAGCACCGCCAACGGTTCAGAAGGGCCCGGATTGCGGCGAAAAGCTGGCGCGACCCGTCACGACGACGTTAGCGGGCGTGGCGGAAGAACCAGATCAGGATCAGCCCGACCACCGCCGTCACAAGGCCGACGATGCGGAGCATGTTGTCCGGCATCTCCAGCGCGCTCTTCATCGCCTTGCGCACCCACTCGGGGGCCGCTGCGAACAACAACCCCTCGATGACAAAGAGCATCCCGATGCCAACGAGAAAGTCGATGAACGCCATGGATTTCATTCTAACCCGACTCCCGGCCGAATCGCACGCAACGGCGTCATCTTAGCGTTGCGGCGCCGCACCGGTAGCAGGGGCAGCAGGCGGCTGCCCCGAAGGATTGGCGAAGAACCGGAAGAATTCGGAATCCGGCCGCAGCAGGAAGCGGGTGTCGTCGCTCTTGAGGCTGGTTTCGTAAGCGCTCATCGCCCGGTAGAAGGCGAAGAACTGGGCATCCTTCGAATAGGCCTCGGCATAAATCCGGTTCCGCTCGCCGTCGCCCTCACCTCGCGTCCGATCCGCCTGCGAATTGGCTTCGGCGACGATCACGGTCGCCTCACGGTCCGCCTTGGAGCGGATTTCCTGGGCTTTCTGTCCGCCCTGGGCCCGGAACTCGGCAGCTTCGCGCTGACGTTCGGTCTGCATCCGCTGATACACGGCCTGGCTGTTCTGCTCCGGCAAATCGGCGCGGCGGATACGAACGTCCACCACCGAGATGCCGTAGGCATCCGCCTGCTTGTCGAGCTGATCACGAATACGGCCCATCAAGGCTTCGCGCTCGTCGCGCACCACCTGGATAAACGTCACTTCGCCAAGGACGCGGCGCAGCGCGGCGTTGAGCAGCGTCGTCAACTGGATGTTGGCGGCCTGGATCGACCCGATGCTTTGATAGAACCGCAGCGCGTTCTTGATGCGATAGCGTGCGAATGCGTCCACCACCAACCGCTTCTGGTCGGAAGCGATCACTTCCTGAGACGGATTTTCAAGATCGAGGATGCGCTTGTCGATGCTGATGACGGTGTCGATGAACGGCACCTTGAAATTCAGCCCCGGCTCGGTGACGACGCGGATCGGTTCACCCAGTCGGACCAGCAGCGCCTGCTCGGTCTGTCTGACCGTGAACAGAGAGCTGTAGCCAACGACAACCAGGACCACCAAAACGATCAGGGCAACAATGCCCGAAATTCCTGACTTCATCGCCGGCCTCCACCCTGCTGCGACGACGGCGACGAGGCGGCGGGCGCCGACCTGTGACCCAATTCATTCAAGGGCAGATAGGGCACGACGCCCGGCGACGATGAGGAGCCTTGATCGAGGACGAGCTTGTCCGCGCCGCCCAGGACGCGTTCCATGGTTTCCAGATAGATACGCTCGCGCGTCACGTCCGGAGCCTTTTTGTATTCCTCATAGACGCTGAGAAAGCGTGCGCTCTGACCCTTGGCTTCCGCCACCGCCTGCTCCTTGTAGCCTTCGGCCTGCTGCAGAATCTGCGCCGCACGGCCCTTGGCTTCGGGAATCACGCGATTGGCATAGGTCTGGGCTTCGTTCTGCACGCGCTCCTGGTCGGCACGCGCCGCCTGAACGTCGCGGAACGAGTCGATCACCTGCTGTGGCGGATCAACCTTCTGCAACTGCACCTGCTGGATGAGAATTCCCGAGCCGTAACCATCGAGCGTCTTTTGCATCAACTCGTGGACGGCGACTTCCGTCGTCGTGCGCGCGCCGGTCAAAATAGGCTGAATGTCGGAACGGCCGATCACCTCGCGCATCGCGCTTTCGGCCACCGCCTTCACGGTGCCTTCCGGATTCTGAATATTGAACAGGAATTCGCCAACGCCGTCGCGAACGCCATCTCCGGTGGGCTTGATCCGCCATAATACGGTGAAATCGACGTCGACGATGTTCTCGTCGCCGGTCAGCATCAGGCTTTCTTCCGGCACGTCGCGCATGATGCTGCCGCCGCGGCGGGCAGGATCGCTGCTCAGCGTCATGCCGATGCTGAGCGTGGAGACGCGCAGCGCCTTCGGCAGCAACACGGTCTCGATCGGATACGGCAGGTGATAGTTGAGGCCGGGCTGCACGGTGCGCACATGCTTGCCGAAACGCAGCACGACGCCGAGTTCTTCGGACTGAACGCGGAAGAAGCCGGAGAGCCCCCAGATCGCGAGCGCTGCAACCACAACCAGCGCGATGCCCATGCTGCTGAAATGACCGCCTGGCAGCAATTGCTGCAGCTTGTCCTGGCTGCGTCGCAGAATGTCCTCGAGATCCGGCGGATTCGGTCCTGACGATTGCGGACCGGAACCCCAAGGTCCTTTCGGTCCCGGACCCCACGGGCTTCCGCCTTGATTCTTCCACGGCATCAGCAGTCTCCTCCACGCGAACGTCGGTCCGCGAACTCTGCACGGCTTTATATGGGACTGTCCCGGTCGTTACAACGCAGGCGACCAGACTGAATGAGCTATGCCGGACAGCCAATTTGTCAATGCGAACATCGGCAAACGGGGTTAATGGCCGGTCTGGCGCCTATATGTCACATAGGAGAAATCGGCGGTGTCGCTGTCCGTGCGCGCATGCCGGACGCGCGCCGTTTCTTTCCATTCCCCACCGTTGATCAGGCAAAGGAACGTATCGCCATCGGGCGCTGCATGAACCTCGGTGATCTCAAGCCGGGTCGCGTTCGCCATCCACTGCGTGAA
The DNA here is from genome assembly GCF_001425835.1 of Afipia sp. Root123D2. Lineage (GTDB taxonomy): Bacteria > Pseudomonadota > Alphaproteobacteria > Rhizobiales > Xanthobacteraceae > Afipia. Next base: position 321,849 of record NZ_LMDP01000001.1, on the reverse strand, counting down.
AATTTCGGCGCCGCCGATCACCACAATCTCAGTGGCGAAACGTCGCAGCGCGTCGCCAAGGGCGACATCCTGTGCAGCCTCGAGCGATGGCACCGTCACAACGCCAGGCGCGTGAAATCCGGGATCGCGGGTCACGACAATGTTGGTGCGCCCGGGCAGCGGGCGGCCGATCGAGATGAAGGTTTTCCGCCCCATCACCACCGGCTTGTTCAGCGTGAGTTTCTTGAACCGCTGCAGGTCGGATTTGAGATGCCACGGCATCTTGTTGTCGCGGCCGATCACACCGTTTTCTGCGACAGCAACGATGAGGACCACGTCCATCTGGGCATTGACCGTCGCGGTCACACCGCGACCTCGGCCTTGATGTGCGGATGAGGATCGTAGTTCTCGAGCGTGAAGTCCTCGTAGCGGAATGCGAAGATATCCTTCACCTCGGGATTGATCTTCATCGTCGGCAACGGCCGCGTCGGGCGCGTCAGCTGCAACCGCGCCTGATCGAGATGATTGGAATAAAGATGCGCGTCGCCCAGCGTATGGACGAAATCACCGGGCTTCAGTCCGGTTACCTGCGCCATCATCATCGTCAGCAGCGCATACGATGCGATGTTGAACGGCACGCCGAGGAAGACGTCGGCCGAACGCTGATAGAGCTGGCAAGACAGCCTGCCTTTGGCGACATAGAACTGAAATAGACAATGGCACGGCGGCAGCGCCATCTTGTCGACGTCCGCCGGATTCCACGCGCTCACGATCAGGCGGCGTGAATCCGGGTTATTGCGGATCATGTCGACGACGTTGGAGATCTGATCGATGCTTCGCCCGTCCGGCGCCGGCCACGAGCGCCACTGCGAACCGTAAACCGGACCGAGATCGCCGTTGGCATCTGCCCACTCGTCCCAGATGGTGACGCCGTTGGCCTGCAGGTAACGCACGTTGGTATCGCCGGCGAGGAACCACAGCAACTCATGCACGATCGCCTTGAGCGGCAGCTTTTTCGTCGTCAGCATCGGGAAGCCGGCCGACAAATTGAACCGCATCTGATGCCCGAACACCGACAGCGTCCCGGTCCCGGTGCGGTCGTGCTTCTCGGCGCCGTCACTCAGAATTCGTTCAAGCAGGTCGTGATACTGGTTCATCGGGTCAATTTCTCGCGGCCGGTTCGTCCACCCTATCTAGCTGCTGGGGTGGAGGCGGGTTAACCGCGACTCGCGCCTTTCCCCCGATTATACCCTGAAAAATGGTGGCCGCCGTAGCCGGCGACAAGTCGCCAGTCCCATCACCACCGTCATTTCGCCGCCGTCTGCAAAAGCGGCGTCCACCGCGCGATCTCACTTTTCACAAGTCCGGCCAGTGCCTTGGGACCACGTTCCGCAGGACCGGGGATCAGGCTTCCGAGCCTCAGCAGTTCCGCGCGGACGTCCCTGTCGTCCAAAGCAGACGATACCGCCTCGTTCAGTCTGGCGACGATCGGTGCTGGCGTATCTTTCGGGGCAAAAATCGCATTCCATGCCTGAATTTTGAGAGCCGGCAGACCCGCCTCACGGGTTGTCGGCACGTCCGGCAGCACCGGGCTGCGGGCGCGCGACGCGACGGCATAGGCCTTGACGTTTCCCGCTGCGATCGGCGGCACCGCATTGACGATCTGGTCGCACATATAGTCGACCTTTCCGCTCTCGAGCGCCTTCATCGCCGGACCGGTTCCGCTGAAAGGCACGCCGGTCGGGTTGATGCTCAGAAACGAATTCAGCAGCAAACATGTCACATGCGACACCGAGCCCACGCCGGCATGAGCCATATTGATCTGGTCGGTGTTCGCTCTCGCGTAATCGATGAATTCGGCCAGCGTCCTGGGCGGGAAATCCTTCCGCGCAAGGATCAGGATCGGCACCGTCGCAATCAGCGCCACCGGTTCGAAATCATGCTCGGGATGGTAGGCCAGGTTCGGATAAAGCGGCACGGCGGCGGCATGAGTCCCCATGTGCCCGACAATTACGGTGTAGCCGTCGTTCGGCGCCCGGGCCACACGGGCGGTTGCGGTCGTGCCGCCCGCGCCAACAGCGTTCTCAATAACGATCGGTTGGCCGAGCGTTCGGGACATCCTGCCGGCAACGGTGCGAGCGATGACGTCGGTCGGTCCTCCGGCCGCAAACGGCACGACCATTGTGATCGCGCGCGTCGGGTAATCCTGAGCCTGGACCGGCACGAAACATGCTGCCGACAAAACCACGCACCCTGCCGCCGATGCCGCGAGGACGCGCCGAAGGAAGCTCATGACAATCTCCGGTGATTTAGGAAAATTCGATCCACGCTGGCGCCGGCCTGACGTTAACAATCAGGATCGAGCGCGCCGCGATACAGAACTAAGGTTCAATTTTCTGATACAACAAAACAACATCGCGCTGACGGCCGATCGATGGCAAAACCGCCACAACGATCAGGATCAACGACACGGCGCCACCTCGAAATCGTGCTTCACCAGCCAGTAGCCAACCGGCCCGAATACTACAGCCAGGATCACATTACACGGCGCCGGCGAATCCAATACAGCCGCCGATAACCAGCATCCAAAGCGGATTGAGGTTGGTCGTGAACGTGACCACTGCCGCGGCGATGGTCAGGCCAGCCGCGGCCCATGATCGGTCGACGGTCAACGCCAGCACCAAGCCGCTCGCGCACATCAGCCCGATCGATACCGGAACCAGGGCGGCCTGCAACAGCGCCGGCCATGGCGAATGGCTGGATCGCTTCAGCACGTGATTGATGAAATAGGCAAACATCGCCGACGGACCGCACATCGCCAACGTCGCCACCGCCGCACCGCCGATGCCGGCAACGTGGTAGCCGATCAGCGTCACAATCAGGACATTCGGCCCCGGTGACAGTTGGGCAATGCCGAACATGTCGGCGAACTGGGCATCGTTCATCCAGTGATGAACATCGACGGCAAGCCGGTGCATCTCGGGAATAACGGAATTCGCGCCGCCGATCGCCAGCAACGACATCAGACCGAAGGTCCATGCCATCGTCAGGTACGCGCCCAGACTGGTGTTCATGCCGCGGCCCGCCTGCGAATCCACCAGGTAATCGCGACGCTGGCGGGAACCGCCACCACTAGCACCACCGGCAGCGGAAACCGGGCAATTCCGATCGCGATGAACACCGCGACCAGAACGACCAGCGCAACCGGATCGCGATGTTTCAACAACGGCAGCGTCATCCGGGCAATCACCGCAAAAAAAAGCCCACGGCGGCACACGACACGCCCGCCAGAATCCGCTGCAGCGCATCGATTTGGCCGTAGCGCGCATAGATCGCCGCGAGAACGGTGACGATCACCACCGGCGGGCCGAGCAATCCGATGAGCGCTGCAATGCTGCCGGGAACGCCGCGAAAACGGGCGCCGAACACCACCGACAGGTTGACGATATTGGGCCCCGGGAGGAAGTGACAAAGCGCGAAGGCTTCCTTGAACTCCTCCGCCGTCATCCAGCGATGCTGATCGACGAGCGCGCGGCGCGCCCACACCAGCACCCCACCGAAGCCCGCCAGTGACATCTTCGCGAAAACAACGAACAACTCCACCAGCCCCGGTGGCGAAACAGCGGGAGCAGGAGAAACGGCCGTGTCGGGAGCAGAATCGGTGGCGACGGAGTCCGTGGGCATGAACGAGATTTAGAATGAGGCTCGAACCGGGCCAACAGCTTTTCGCGGCGGGTGCGTCTGCGGCCAGCGCAGCCCGGAAGATAAACCAGCGAAAACCCCGGTCAGGCCCCCAAAGGCCTTTTTTCGTCAACCTTCGCCCCCTATATTGAGAGGGCCGGTTCGCCGGCTATGGAAATAAATGGCCGTCGTAATAAACCATTCGGACCCGGGGGCAGCACCCGGCGCCTCCACCAAAGCCCGAATTGCCCAGCCAGCGCTGGCGGGCTTCGGCGGGGGCGAAACAGGATCGACGAGGGCGTAAAGGGCGAGTTTTTTCCCGGTATTGTTCCGCCGTTATCGGGCTACGCAATAGTTGCAAACGACAACTATGCTCCGGTTGCTCAGGCTGCGTAACGCAGTTTGAAAGACCATCTTAAAGTCCTGACGGGTTAAGCTCCGGCAGGCGGGGTTCGGAGGCACCTGGCAACAGAAGCCTCCACTTCACTCCCGATGCCAGCCGACCTGCCCAGACCTCACGATTTGGTGCTGCTTTTTCGCATCGGGGGCGAGAATTTCTCTGGATCGGCCCGGACGATGCTGACCGCGGCGGTGCGGCGCGCTAGCATGGCCCAAGTTGGCCGAGTCGGATCGTCTGCTTCGACACCGTGTATGGTCGTGATTACAATTCGACGGGACTGACCGATGGCAACCGATCAAATTCGCTATGATGTTCTGGCGCGCGACGCGCTGCGCGGCGTCCTGCGCCGCGTCCTGACTGACGCCGCAGAGCATGGGCTGCCCGGCGAGCATCATTTCTACATCACGTTCCTGTCGAACGCCGAAGGCGTCAAGCTGTCGCCGCGTCTGCTGTCGCAGTACCCGCAGGAAATGACCGTTATCCTGCAGCATCAGTTCTGGGACCTCATCGTCACGGAAGAGCGTTTCGAAGTCGGACTATCATTCGGCGGCATTCCAGAGCGGCTTGTCGTGCCGTTCAGCGCCATCAAGAGTTTCTTCGATCCGTCGGTCCAGTTCGGCCTGCAGTTCGAGACCGCCGATCTGTCCGCGCCGGACGCGGAATCCGATGACGCCTCGCAAACCGCGCCCGCCGCCGTTTCGACCGATGCAGCTCCATCGCCCGCCCCCGAAAGCGGTGATGACGAATTGGACAAGCCGCGCGAGGGCGCCGAGGTCGTCAGGTTAGACCGTTTCCGGAAAAAGTAGTCCTCGCCGGACTTGTCCCGGCGCGGTTTCCACCGTTAGTTGCCTGCTGAATGACCGGGTTGCCATCGCAGCCCGTCTTAAGATGCCGATCCCCGATCGGCCGACAGCAGGTGACATCATGGCCGGATCGCGCAAAGCAACCCGAACCGAAACCGACACGTTCGGGCCGATCGAAGTTCCGTCCGATCGCTATTGGGGCGCGCAGACCGAACGTTCGCGCCAGAATTTCCGGATCGGCGAAGAACGGATGCCGACGCCGCTGATCCGCGCGCTCGGGATCGTCAAGCTGGCGGCGGCGAAAACCAATCTCGAACTTGGCCTTCTTGATCAGCGGCGCGCGCGCGCGATTTCACGTGCCGCCCGCGAGGTGATCGACGGCGAGCTCGACGGCCACTTCCCTCTCGTCGTGTGGCAGACCGGTTCGGGCACCCAGAGCAACATGAACCTCAACGAGGTCATCGCCAATCGCGCCAACGATCTGCTCGGCGGCGAACTCGGCACCAAAAAGCCGGTTCATCCGAACGATCACGTCAATATGAGTCAGTCGTCGAATGACTCGTTTCCGACGGCGATGCATATCGCCGCTGCGGAGCGCATCACCAATGACCTGATTCCGGCGCTAACCGTTCTGCTCGACGCACTCCGCAAAAAGGAGAAAGCGTTTGCGAAAATCGTCAAGATCGGACGAACCCATACGCAGGATGCGACACCGCTCACGCTCGGTCAGGAATTTTCCGGCTATGCCGCGCAGGTGGAAAGCGGCATCGCACGCCTGCGCGTGACGGTGAAGGATCTCTATCCGCTGGCGCAGGGTGGCACCGCAGTCGGCACCGGCCTCAATGCCAAGCCGAGATTTGCGAAGCTGTTTGCCAAACATGCCGCCGCGATCACCAAACTGCCGTTCACCAGCGCGCCGAACAAGTTCGAGGCTTTGGCATCGAACGATGCCTACGTCTTCGTGCATGGCGCCATCAACGCGATGGCGACCGGGCTGTTCAAGATCGCCAACGACATCCGCCTGCTCGGCTCCGGCCCGCGGTCGGGTCTCGGCGAATTAATCTTGCCGGAGAACGAGCCCGGCTCATCGATCATGCCGGGCAAGGTCAACCCAACTCAGTGCGAAGCCATGACGATGGTGTGCAGCCAGATTTTCGGCAACCACACCACCATCACCGTGGCAGGCAGTCAGGGACATTTCGAGTTGAACGTCTACAAACCGGTACTGGTATACTGCATGCTTCAATCCATCCGATTGATGGCGGATGCCGCACGCTCCTTTACCGAACATTGCGTTGTCGGAATCAAAGCTGACGAGAAGCGCATCGATGAATTGATGCAGCGTTCGCTGATGCTGGTGACAGCGCTGGCGCCGAAAATTGGCTACGACAACGCAGCGAAAGTTGCCAAGACCGCTCACGCTCGCGGAACGACTCTGAAAGAGGAAGCGGTGCGCTTCGGCTTCGTCACCGCTGCTGAATTCGACAGGCTGGTGAAGCCGGACAAGATGACGCACCCGGGATGAAATCTCGTCCTGATCTCTCACACCCATTGCGCATCAGTCGCATTTGCGAATAACCGCAGCCCTATCGCCTAAAGGTGTAGACCTTCGCACTACCGTCGACGCAACTCATCATGTTAGACCTTCAGCATACCAGCGTTTGTGCGGTGCAAGACGATCGGTCCACGATCGCACGCCCACTCAGACGAAGGATCGAAGCTGATGGACTCAGACTGGATGATGCAAGGCGTGTTCGCAAGAAACTGAACACGGTGCACACTCACAGTCTGCTACATGAAGGAGGCCACGGTGGGGGACCTGGTCAATCTCAAGAGATTCAGAAAGCGCGTTGAGCGCGAGGCGTCGGCGAAAGAGGCCGAAGCCAATCGGACAATATTCGGCCGGACCAAGGCTGAGAAAAAACTGACGGCAGAGCAAGCCCGCCGCGCCGAAAAAATCCTGAACCAGCATCGTCTCGATGATGAGGAGGCATCATGAAATCTCCCGTCGTCAAACGTTCGATCGTCGTCGCCGGCCACAAAACCAGCGTCAGCCTTGAAGAAGCCTTCTGGAACGGCATGAAGGAAATCTCGTCGGCTCGGAACATGACACTGTCCGAACTCGTCGGCGAGATCGACAGCAAGCGCCAGCAAGGTAACCTGTCCTCCGCGATCCGGCTTTTCGTGCTCGACTACTTCCGGTCGCGGACGCTGACGCCCTCTCCTGAACTGGCCGACAGCTAGTTTTCATTCCAGCGCCGAGCGCTCGTCGGATGATCCGGGAAAATCCGGATCATCGCGTCACCATTGTGACTCACCCTTACGTTGTTTGCCGAATATCCAGGATCGGCGACCGCCGTTACTATGTACCTGTGTCGCGGCCTTCCACGGACAGACCCCGGCACAACCGAAGGGTGACCGGGTGTCATGCCGGTCCGATTTCCAGACGCCAGATTTTGTTCTGAACACGCCGTTCGGTGAGATGTCGCCGTGCGCGACCATGCGCGGCCGTCGTTCAACCGGATCGAACGGAATGGAGCATCACATGTTGAACGATGAGGCCGAGATAATGGATGATGCGCGGTCCGCGCCGGTCAAGGAGTTCGCCGTGGTCAAGCGATCCGTCGTGATCGGCGGGCACAAGACCAGCGTCAGCCTGGAGGACGCGTTCTGGGCCAGCCTCAAGGACATCGCCGCACGTCGCGGCATCACGCTCTCGCGGCAGATCGCATCCATCGACCAACACCGCAGAACCAGCAACCTGTCGTCCGCGATCCGGCTATTCGTCCTCGACTATTTCCGGACCCGCGCGATGAGCGCGGTATTCATCGGCGAACGGCAGAAGCCGCCGAGCATCGTTCCGGCGCTGGCTGACCGAGTCTAGAACGACGCGCGCGGCGGCGAAGCGGCTGGCGGATGCGGCTTCTGGTGAAGCATTCCGGGCGCCGGCCGGATATCGATCGGTGGTGGCAGAGGCGGCGCCCGTAACGCTGGAGCGGTCGCGTCGGGACGCGGCGGTATCGTCGCCGTCGCTGCGGGTGGCTTCGCCGCCGGTGCCCGCTTGCGCGGATCGCCGCTTGGGATCCGCACATCCGACGGCGGGAGCGCATCGCTCTGCGGAGGCTTCGGGTTGGCGGGAGGAGCCGGCAGCGCCGACGGCTGCGCCCCGCCCTGCAACCGGTCGAGCCGCCTGGTTTCGCGGTCAATCGCGCGCAGCATCAGCCACGACGACAACGACGTGATGTCGACGTCACGATCGAACGCGTCGGGAGTGCCGTGCAGGAAGACCTGGATTTCCGGACGCACACCTTCTGTTCCAGTGGCGTTCGACGACAGCGCCGCGCGAACATTGAGCTGATCTGCCGCGATATCGTAGCCGCCGGACACCACGGCGCGAGCATCCTTGCCATCGAGCGTGGTTGCACCGACCCGCAGCCGGCCGTCGCGGATATCGAACGGAATGTCCGCCGACGCCACTTGCAGCGCGCCCTGCGCCAGCACGGGATCGACCAGAGCCTTCACCTTGCGATCATTGGCGACCTGATCGAGGTCACCGGCGCGAATGGCGGCATCGAACGCCTGCGGACCAAGACCCGCGATTTTCGCGCCTTGAAGCGACACCACGCCGCTACCGGACAGACTGCCGGACAACGCGGCAAGACTGCGACCGCGACTCAGCAGGGTGAGCTTCAGCGCAACGCGGCCCTCCGGCATCGCGAGACCGCGATATTTCAGCGCCGCGCCATCGACGCCTTCCAGTTGCGCGCGAGCGCTCACGGCAAGACCATCCGCGGTTTGCCGGCCCTCGACGGTCGCGGTGAGCTCGCCGCCACCGATGCCGGCCTTCAGCCCGTCGAGCACAAAGGACTGACCATCACCGCGAAAAACACCGCTGACTGGCCGAAGTTCACTGCCGCCCCGCAGATTCCCGCGCAGGGACTGGAAAGCGACCCGGCCGCGCCAGGTCTGCACCCATCCGGGACGAAGCGGCTCTGTTGCGGCATGTCCGGCCGTGCCGAGCGCCAAACCGGCCAGTGACGAAAGATCGATGGTATCCATGCCGATCTCGCCGTCGACGCCAGTGACGTCACCGCGCGTCACCGCGAGTTTCCCGCGAATGCGAGATCCGTTCACCGTACTGTCGAGGTCCTCGAATGTCAGTTTGTCGCCTGCTACCGCAAGACGCGACGTCATGCTGACGGGAAGCGGCTCGCTTGTCCCGAACAGCGGTGCGAGATTGGCCTTGCGCACCACGAGAGCGATCGCAGCCTTCGGTTCCGCCGTCCATATATCTCCGCTGCCCTGCGCATCGGCATCTAGCCCACTGCCGGTCACCTTCGCCTTGAACTGCGTTGCGCCGCGCCATGTTCCATGCACCGACGATTCAAGGCGCGCGGGACCGTCGCCCGCCGTCAGAATTCCGTCCACGCCCGCGAGCACGAGCAGTGCCTGCCCTTGCTCCGATGTGAATTTCGCCTCGAGCGTCATCTCGCTTTTGGCCAGTGTATCGAGATCGAGACCGGCGGCAGTGATCACAGGCGCAGCAGTCAGCGTGGCGCTTCCCTTGATCCCGGAACCATCGAGATCAAGCACCGCACGGGCTGTAGACCGGCCTGGATTATTTGCGGCCTTGCTTACGTCAACCGCGAAGCGGGCGCGAGCACTGCCTTTGGTGACCTTCACGGCTTTCAGCCGCGCGGCGATCGCCGGCGCGAACGGCGCGATGACTTCACCGAACCGGGACAACGAAGCCGCCGTCGCATCGAAAGCGAATTTTCCTGTTGCAGCCGAACGATCGAACGTCCCGCTGCCTTCGACAGCAACACCGCCTGCTCCGCCGAGTTTCAGCCGATCGATCGAGACGGTCTTCGGTCCATAGGAAAATTCGAGCGCGACCGGGCGCACCTCCTGCCCCGCGAGAATTCCGCGGGCGACATCAAGCGACACATGTGCCTCGCCCGGCCAATTGGTGCGCTGACCGGATAGTGCACGGGCCAACTCGGTCGTCGCATCGAGATCGAGCGATTCAGATTTCAGCGTCGCATCGAACCGCGCGTCAGACACCGTGACATTGCCCTGAAGCGCGCCGCCATCGAAATCGCCCTTCATTCCCGTGAGAGAGAAATCATCGGCACTCAGGGTCGCGGTGCCATTGACGCGCAACGGTTTCCGGCTGCGGAAAGCGATATCGCTACGGCCTTGCAGCCACGACATCAGCGCGGCCGGATCGCCGGATTCGAGCACGACAGGACCGGCGAAGCGCGTGGTGTCATTCTGCCTGTTCAGCGTTCCCCGCACGGTCAATTGAGACGCGCCCGGCGTCCGCAACGCGATGCCGTCGATGGCCCATTCATGCTCTTCGCCATGAAACGCGGCCGTGAAATCCTTGACCGGCCTGCCGCCGAGCGCGATCTGATCCGCGCTCAAATCAACCTGCATCGGAAACGGCGGCAACGGCACCGAGGCGAGCAGCGCTCGCAAGCCGGGGATAAGGTGAACAGTCGTGCCCTCGGGTTGCCCCTTCAGCACCATGCGATCGGCATCGAGTTGTCGCGCCGACAATGCCATGTGAAGCAACGGCTGGGCACCGAGCCGCAGATCGCCGCTCCCCGAGAGCTTCAGGGCAACATCGTCCGGCCCGTAGGCGGCTTCGACCTGCTCGAATGCCGCAACGCCCGGATCGGCCTTGATCCGGCCTGTTATGCGCCACGGCGTCCCTGAGGTCCGCGCCAGCGTCAGCGCGCCATCGAACCGCGGCGAGCGGGTATCGAAAGTCAGGTGGCCATCGAGATCGGCGGACACCGGCCAATCGCCGGGGTCGAGTGTGAGCCGCACCCGCGCGCCCTTGCCGTCAGGTGCTTCTCCCGACGAAACCCGGAACGGAACGTACGCGCCGGCAATCCGCGCGCTGCCCTCGCCGCGTAACGCGCCTGCCAATGCGCGGACATCGCCGCTGAATTTGAGATCGTCGAGCGTGAGCTGACCGCCGCTTGCGCCATAATGAAGCACTGCGCGCCCGGCAAGGTTGAGCCGGTCGATCGCCAACGACCCGAAATCGAAGTATCCGCGTGACGCGGGCCAATCGATCCGACCCTGCCGATCGAGGCCGAAGTCGAGATCCAGTCCCTGAAGCGACAACTCGCTGGCGCGCCATTCACCGCGCATCAGCGACGCAAGGCTGAATTCGACATCGAGCTTTTCGACGCGCACCTTGCTGGGATCGTTCTGCGCGCCGATCGCCACCGATTTCAGCCGTAGCGTCGGCGTCGGCAAGAGCCGCGCATCGAGCGCGCCCGCGACCCGCACCGGGGAGCCGATGATCCGCGACGCTTCGGCCTCGAATTGCGGCCGAAATTGATTCCAGTCGACATAATACGGGCCGACGAGCGCAGCGATCAGCGCAATGATGAAGGCAATCGCCAGTCCGAGCAGCGTTGTCTGCAAGGTATGTCCTCAAAGCGCGCGACGCCGCTCTCGGCATCGCGATCCCATCACATTAGAGACAAGTGAGGCGAAGTCACAGCATCGTTTCGCGCAAGCGAACGGGCGCTGGAGAACCTCCGCCACCGCGCGATTCTACCGCAAGAGTGAGGTCAGCCAAAGCGGATATCGATACCGTCCAGAGTCACGCCGGAGAGCGCCGTCGTCCAGCGCTCGCCGGATTTGACGGGCATTGCCTGGGTCAGGGTTCCGGTTGTCACGATCTCGCCAGCAGCAACCGCCGGATTGACTGTATCGTGCGCGAGCAGTTCGACAAGGTGCCGCAGCGCCGACAGTGGCCCGTCGAGCACATTGGCTGCATGTCCCCGATCGACCACCTCGCCGTTGCAATGAAGCGCGATATCAAAGTTCGACAACGTCCGAAGCCATTCCTCGCGATTGGAATCCGAAACCGGGTGCCGCTCACCGATCAACAGCGCGCCATGCAGCCCGAACGCAGCGACGGTGTCGGGCGCCGGAAACCTCCAGTCCGGGAAGACCGACTGCACAATCTCAAATCCGTGCGCGACCCACGCGATACAACCGAGCAACTCCCGCTCGTCCATGCCGGCGTCCGGTGCGGCAGCTACCCCGAACACGATTTCCGGTTCGATCCGCGGTTCGGCGAGTGTCGCCAGCGAAAATTCGCCCGCGATCTTCGCCAGATCATGCACCGTGCTGTCGTAGACGTAACCCCAGATCGGCGCATAGACGCCGTACTGCGCCCAGATCGTGCGATTGGTGAAACCGATCTTGCGGCCCAGAACCCGCTCGCCAGCCGCCTCGCGCATCTTCCGGACTGCGGCGGTCACCCGATAGGCTTCGTCCAGATCGAACGCCGGGTGGCGCGAGGAGAACGGGGCGATCTGGCGCCCCTTGCCAAGCACCGTCATCGCTTCGCTGGCGACCTCTTGCACCTCGGCCACTCCGTCCGCTCCTTATGCGGGCAAAATCTTGCCGGGGTTGAGGATGTTTTGCGGATCGATGGCACGCTTGAGCGTGCGCATCATCTCCACCGCTTCCGGGCCGAGTTCATTGACCAGGTATTTCTGCTTGCCCTGACCGATGCCATGTTCGCCGGTGCAGGTGCCGTCCATCGCCTGCGCGCGCTCGACCAGACGATGGAGGAATCCTTCGGCGCGTTCCATCTCCTCGGGATCGTTCACATCGCACAACAGCGAGCAATGGAAGTTGCCGTCGCCGACATGGCCGACGATGGGCGAGATCAAGCCGAGCGTCTCCATATCCTTCTCGGTTTCGACCACACATTCCGCCAGCCGCGAAATCGGAACACAGACATCCGTGGCGACGGCCTGCGCACCAGGCCGCAGACCGCGCACCGCCCAATAGGCATCGTGCCGCGCCTGCCATAGCCGCGTGCGGTCCTCTGGACGTGAGGTCCACTCGAAGGCGCCACCGCCGCACTCCTTGGCGATCTCACCGAACGCCTGCGACTGCTCGGCGACTTCGGCATCGCTGCCGTGAAATTCGAGCAAAAGGAGCGGCGTTTCCGGCAATGACAGCTTTGAATAGGCATTGCAGGCCTTCACCTGCGCCGCGTTGAGCAACTCGATCCGCGCCACCGGAATTCCGGTCTGGATTGCCATGATGGTGGCGTTACAGGCGCCCTGCACCGTATCAAACGAACATGCCGCAGCCGCGATGGTTTGCGGAATGCCGCGCAGCTTGATGGTCAGTTCGGAAATGATGCCGAGCGTGCCTTCTGCACCCACAAACAGATGGGTCAGGTCGTACCCCGCCGACGATTTCTTGGCCCGGGTGCCGGTGGTGATGATCTCGCCATCGGCGCGCACCACTTTCAGCGCCAGAATATTGTCACGCATGGTGCCGTAACGCACCGCGTTGGTGCCCGACGCACGGGTTGACGCCATGCCGCCGATCGATGCGTCAGCGCCGGGGTCGATCGGGAAGAACAGGCCCTGATCGCGCAGATATTCGTTGAGCGCCTTGCGCGTAACACCCGGCTCGATCACGCAATCCAGATCGTCGGAATGAACTGCGATGATGCGGTTCATTTCTCGCAGGTCGATGCAAACACCTCCGGCGGGCGCATTGACCTGCCCCTCCAGCGAGGTGCCGGTGCCAAATGGAATGACCGGCACGCCGTTCCTGGCGCAGATCCGGACCACATCCTGAATATCCTCGGTGGACTGCGCCATCACCACGGCATCCGGCGGTTGCGGCGCCAGCCAGGTGGTGGTGTGGGCGTGCTGCTCGCGCACAGCCTGGGACGTGATCAGCTGATTTCCGAACCGCGCGGCAAGCGCTTCGAGTGTACTGGCGAGCGCCTGGGGCGCGGGACGTGTCAAGGTGCTGGAAGGGGCCACGTTCGTCCACTTTGTCTGGGGATTGGCAATGCTCCACCGACCGTGGCAAAGGAAGGATAACGGGTCAAGTGAGACCCTCACGCGCTGAAATGAGACGGGTTTGGATATGACGACCAGTTCTTCCCAATCAGAGGCGCCGCAGCAATATGCTGCGCCGTTCCTGACGTCTGTCATGCAAATCGAGCCGCAATGGATCGACTACAACGGCCACCTGAACATGGCCTACTACAATGTGTTGTTCGACCGCGGCATCGATCAGATGTGGCTCGAACTCGGGATCGGTCCCGAATACATGAAAGAGCGCAATGGATCGACCTTCACCGCCGAGTGCCATGTGCGGTATCTGCGCGAGGTTCATCTCGGCGATCCGGTTCAGGTTTCGGTGTTTTTGGTCGCGGCTGACGACAAGCGAATTCACACATTTGAGGAGCTTCGCCACGCCACCGAAGGCTGGCTTTCCGCGACCTCCGAAAACATGACGCTTCACGTCGACATGCGGGCACGAAAAACGGCGCCGTTTCCGCCGGACATCGCCGCACGCATCCGCGCGGTCGTCCAGGCTCACAGCGCCGTTCCCCAACCCGATGGCATCGGCCGCCGGGTGGCAATGCCGGTCAAATAACGCCTCAGACGCTGCCGCGACCGCGCACCAGGCTGACAAGGGCTGACACCACGAACAGTGCGATCGCGATGAAAAACACGATCTTCGCGATCTCAATCGATGCGCCGGCGATTCCGCCAAAGCCCAGAATACCCGCGATCAGCGCGATAATCAGGAACGTAACGACCCAGCTCAGCATGACATTCTCCTCAAATTCGATCATTGGAACGCGCTCACCGCGCGGCGGCTGAAAAAACAATCCAAACCGGGAATGAAAGTTCCAGCACGCGGAAAGCCCGGGAAACTCAAAAAAGTCTGGCTGGCAGGGAACAAAGCCATGCCCGGCTGTCGTCCCGGCGCGCGTTGCGCGATCCAAAAACGTCGCCTCGCGCGAGCCTGTCCGAAAGGCCCGTTAGTGCCTATATCTGCCCCGATCCTGCTATGAGCCACCCTTTCGGCGCACACGTGTGATCCGCAGAAGCGCAAGCGGTCCAGCGACAAGATCTTGCGCCGATTCAATGATTTAGGGCGCGACCGGACGCAAAACCGGATTCCGCTTTTGCTGATCGCGCCCTGGGGTGCCATCGTAGGGATAAAGACGATTCGCATGAATGAACCGAACAAGCTGCCGCCCTTCGATGTGCCGAGCCACCAGCCCGTGGCTGGCGGCATTGCCGCGCGTGCGCGCGCCGCCGCGGCTCCGCAATATCTGGCAGCGCTCAATCCCGAACAGCGCGATGCCGTCGAAACCCTCGACGGTCCAGTGCTGGTGCTGGCTGGTGCGGGGACCGGCAAAACCCGCGTTCTGACATCGCGTATCGCACACATTCTCAGCATGGGGCGGGCACGGCCGGGCGAAATCCTGTCTGTGACCTTCACCAACAAGGCGGCACGCGAAATGAAACACCGCCTCAGCGAGATGCTGGGTCAGGCGGTCGAGGGAATGCCGTGGCTCGGCACCTTCCACTCCATCGGCGGCCGCATCCTGCGCACCCACGCGGAACTGGTGCAGTTGAAATCCAATTTCACCGTGCTTGATGTCGACGACCAGATTCGCCTGCTGAAACAATTGCTGCAGGCCGAGAACATCGACGACAAGCGCTGGCCGGCACGGATGCTGGCCGGGCTGATCGACGGCTGGAAGAATCGCGGGTTGACGCCCTCGCAGGTGCCGCCCGGCGAGGGCGCCGTGTTTGCCAACGGCAAGGGCGGCAAGCTCTACACCCAGTATCAGGAGCGGCTGAAGATTCTCAACGCCGCGGATTTCGGCGATCTGCTGCTGGAGAACATCCGGCTGTTTCGGGAACATCCCGACGTGCTGCGGCAGTATCAGCATCGCTTCAAATACATTCTGGTGGACGAGTATCAGGACACGAACGTCGCGCAGTATCTGTGGCTGCGGCTGCTGGCGCAGGCGACGTCCGGCATGTCATTGCCGGGCGAAAAGCGCGAAACGTTATCCTCCAATATCTCGACCCGACAATCCATCGCATCTCCGGAAAATGGATTGCCGGATCTCGATGCTGCGCGTCAGCCCAGTGATGACGATACGAACAAGGTCACTCCTCTCCCCGCCCTGAAAAATATCTGCTGCGTCGGCGACGACGACCAGTCGATCTATGGATGGCGTGGCGCCGAGGTCGACAACATCCTGCGCTTCGATCACGATTTTCCCGGCGCGAAAGTGATCCGTCTGGAACGCAACTATCGCTCCACCGGCCACATCCTTGCTGCCGCTTCCCATCTGATTGCGCACAACGAAGGCCGCCTCGGCAAGACGCTGCGCACCGAAGACGTCGACGGCGAGAAGGTCACCGTCACCGGTTCATGGGATTCGGAAGAAGAAGCTCGCGCCATCGGCGAGGAAATCGAGCAGATTCAGCGCGCAGGACAAAAGCTCAACGAGATTGCCATTCTGGTGCGTGCTTCATTCCAGATGCGCGAGTTCGAAGATCGCTTCGTCACCCTGGGCCTGCCCTATCGCGTGATCGGCGGCCCGCGATTCTACGAACGCGCCGAGATTCGCGACGCGCTCGCCTATCTGCGCGTCATCAATTCTCCGGCCGACGACCTTGCCTTCGAACGTATCGTCAACGTGCCAAAGCGCGGCCTCGGCGACGCCACGGTGCAGTTGCTGCATGATCACGCGCGCAAACGCCGTATTCCGCTGACCGAAGCCGCCCGCGCCATCGTCGAGACTGACGAATTGAAACCGAAGGCTCGCGGCAGCCTGCGTGACGTAATCACCAATTTCGACCGCTGGCGCGCGCAGCGCGAGGTGGTGCCGCACACTGAACTGGCTGAAATCGTGCTGGACGAAAGCGGCTACACCGAGATGTGGCAGAAGGATCGCTCCGCCGACGCTGCCGGCCGGCTCGAAAATCTGAAAGAACTCGTGCGCTCGATGGAGGAATTCGAGAACCTGCACGGCTTCCTCGAACACATTTCACTGGTGATGGATCGCGAAGGCGGCGCCGACGAGGATGCGGTGTCGGTCATGACGCTGCATTCCGCCAAGGGACTCGAATTCGACAACGTGTTCCTTCCCGGCTGGGAGGAAGGCCTGTTTCCGCACCAGCGCGCGCTCGACGAGCAGGGCCGCGCCGGGCTTGAGGAAGAACGACGCCTTGCCCATGTCGGCATCACACGCGCGCGCAAACGCGCCATGCTTTATTTCGCCACCAATCGCCGTATTCACGGGTCATGGACCACGACGGTGCCGTCGCGCTTCCTCGATGAACTGCCGGCGCAGAATGTCGAGATCACCGAGTCCAAGGGCGGCTCGGGTTGGGGCGGCTTCGGCGGTTTCGGCGCGTCACGTTTCGACAATGTCGAATCGTTCGGTTCGACCTATACGACGCCAGGATGGCAGCGCGCCCAGGCTAACCGCGCCCGCAGCGGCGGCCGCGGCTTCGACGAAACCGGCGCTCGCTACGAGTCCGGCCCGCGCAGCGGCGGCTTCACCCGCAAGCCAACGACGATCGAGGGCGAACTGATCGCGAAATCCACCGGCGCCAATTCCGAATTCTCGCTCGGCGACCGGGTGTTTCACCAGAAGTTCGGTTACGGCCTCGTCGCCCGGGTCGACGGCAACAAACTCACCATTGCCTTCGAGAAAGCCGGCGAGAAGAAGGTGGTCGACAGTTTCGTGACGAGGGCGTAAGCCGTTGCACCCGCCAGGGGGCCTTCCTATCTCTCCCCTGCCCGCCACATTCAACCTCCCGTAAATCCCGATGCAGCCGATCATTTCCGTTTCCAACGTCTCGAAGACCTATGCCTCCGGCTTGAAGGCGCTGTCGAATATCAACCTCGATATCCGGCGCGGTGAGATTTTCGCATTGCTGGGTCCGAATGGTGCAGGCAAGACCACGCTTATCAGCATCATCTGCGGCCTCGCCAAGCAGACCGAGGGCACGGTGACGGTCGACGGCCACGACATCGTCGGCGACTATCGTGCCGCGCGATCACTGATCGGCCTGGTGCCTCAAGAGCTGCACACTGACGCATGGGAAACCCCGTGGGCGACCGCCTCCTTCAGCCGCGGCCTGTTCGGCAAACCCAAGGACCCGGCGCACATCGAAAAGGTGCTCAAGGATCTGTCGCTGTGGGACAAGCGCAAGAGCCAGATCATCACGCTGTCCGGCGGCATGAAACGCCGCGTCATGATCGCCAAGGCGCTGGCGCATGAGCCTAAAATCCTGTTCCTCGACGAGCCGACCGCAGGTGTCGATGTCGAATTGCGCAAGGCGATGTGGGACGTGGTTCGCTCGCTGCGCGATGCCGGCGTCACCATCATCCTGACCACTCACTACATCGAGGAAGCCGAGGAGATGGCCGACCGCGTCGGCGTCATCAACAAGGGCGAGATCGTGCTGATCGAGGACAAGGCCCTGCTGATGCAGAAGCTCGGCAAGAAGCAGCTCAAACTTCACCTCCAGCAGCCGCTAGCTGCCGTTCCCGACAGCCTGGGCGCCTATCGCCTTGAACTGGCGGATGGCGGCCGCGAGCTGGTTTACACCTACGATACCAAAGGCGAGCGCACCGGCATCACCACCCTGATGAATGATCTCGCCCAGGCGGAAATCCGGTTCAACGACCTCAACACCACACAAAGCTCGCTGGAAGAAATCTTCGTGAGCCTCGTCAAGCAATAACGATCGAGTGAAGCCGCAATGAATTTTCGAGCCGTCCGCGCAATATACGTTTTCGAAATGGCGCGCACCTTTCGCACGCTGCTGCAGAGCGTCGTCTCGCCGGTGATTTCGACGTCGCTGTACTTTGTCGTGTTCGGTGCGGCGATCGGCTCACGCATCACCGAGATCGACGGCGTCAGCTACGGCACCTTCATTGTGCCGGGCCTGATCATGCTGTCGTTGCTGACCCAAAGCATCGCCAACGCTTCATTCGGGATTTATTTTCCGAAGTTCACCGGAACGATCTACGAATTGCTGTCGGCGCCGGTGTCGTCTTTCGAGGCCGTGCTTGGCTATGTTGGCGCAGCCGCAACGAAATCGATCATCCTCGGCCTCATCATCCTCGCAACGGCCGGATTGTTCGTGCCGCTGAAGATCGCTCACCCGTTCATGATGATGACGTTTTTGGTGCTGACCGCCGTGACATTCAGCATGTTCGGTTTCATCATCGGAATCTGGGCGGATGGTTTCGAGAAACTGCAGGTGATCCCGCTGCTGGTCATCACGCCACTGACATTCCTCGGCGGCAGCTTCTATTCGATCCACATGCTGCCGACGTTCTGGCAGAACGTGACGCTGTTCAACCCGGTGGTCTATCTGGTGAGCGGCTTCCGCTGGAGCTTCTTCGAGATTGCTGACGTCAGCGTCGGCGTAAGTCTCGGCATGACACTGGCGTTCCTCGTGCTCTGCACCAGCACGATCTGGTGGATATTCCGGACTGGTTATCGCCTGAAGACCTGAGCGTTATTCACTCCATAAAGCGAAAAAAGGGACTGGCCCGAGCCAATCCCTTTGAACACTTCACTCATCACGACTCAGTAGCGGCGATGATGCCGGTAGTGATGACGATGACGATAGTGCCGATGGGCGCGCCGATCCGGAATTCCCAGAACGCCCTTCACACCACCGACCGCTCCGCCGACGCCCGCGCCGATCGCGCCGCCGACAACTCCACCGACGGGTCCGGCTGCGCGATTGCCTCGACGAACGCCTTCCTCAGCGCCGCCGATAATTCCTTGCGCGTGCGCAGTAAACGGCACCGCCAGCATCGCAAGAAACGCGAACGCCCAGAGCAAGCGTCGCGACTGCGTGGCGTTCATGGTTAAAACCGCTGATTTCATCATTTCTGTCCTTGCCCATCGCCATTAGATCATCCCTATAACGTTACACTGCCGGAAAAGTTTCGATGCGACAGGCCGAAGGACCTCATTTGCGTCAATAGAACAGGGCCTGACTGCATATCGCCCCGTGCGTTCACTATAACGGCATCCAAGCCCCTGTTGAAAAAGCCATTTTTCGTGCCTAACTTCGCATTGGCGGCGGGAGAGGCCATTGGAGGCCAGTCGATGCGTGCGTTGTGGAGTCCGGTTACAGCTTTGATGCTTTTCGTGGGCATCCCGGCGGCGAACGCCGCAGTCTCGATCACAGTCAACAAGGATTTGCAGGAGATGACGGTCTCCGTGGATGGCGTACCGCGCTATCATTGGCCGGTGTCGAGCGGAAATCCCTCGCACGAAACGCCGAACGGAAAATTCCAGACCTTCCGCATGGAAGAGGATCACTACTCGAAAGAGTTTGACGATGCGCCGATGCCGCATTCGATCTTCTTCACCAAGCAGGGCCATGCGATCCACGGCACTGACTCGGTTAAAAGCCTCGGTGCGCCGGTTTCCCATGGCTGCGTACGGCTATCACGCGCCAATGCCACTACGCTGTGGAATCTGGTGAAGCAGGAAGGATTGCTGAGCACGACCGTGACCCTCACCGGCTCCTCTCGCGTGGCGCTGGCGCGTAATCCTCGCAACGTCGCTTCTCGCGGGAACAGCGCTAACACAGCAGCCGGACAACCGATCGAAATTGCCCCGGACCGCTCGTTGAACGCACCGGGTTACGATAGCAGCCCTTATGGCAATTCTGCATCGCAGGGCACCTATCAAGACAGCCGCGGCCAGGATCGTATGTATCGCCAGCGGGCTTACCAGGACGGCTTGATCCAGCAGGATCAGGCCTACTATGGCAATCGCGATATGCAAGCACCGGGCGGACGTCGGCTCTATCCCGACCCGCGATCACCCGGCAGGTATCTCGAGGAAAGCAACGATCCCGGTGCCGCGGCGGCGTATCGCCGGCAGGTTTATCCGCAAAGCCGCTACTACGTGTACGACTGAGGCCGTCACTGCGCACCGAACGACAACGCCGTAGCACAGTCAGTGGTCGCCGTTCCGCAACCGTCGCCAGACTGCGCCGAGCACGTTGGAATAATCGTCAGTCCAGACGCGTTGGCCCTCGGTGGCTTTCGTCAACGTCCACTTGTCATCCGCCGCCACATGGCCAACGTCGGCGGCTTCCCGTGCCGATAACACGACCTCCGTGGTGAAGATATATTCGCCGTCTCGCCCGGAATCCTCGTTATAGACCCAGCTCTTGAGATCGTTCTCGTCCGCAATCCCGACGACGACGCTGGCCAGTTCGAGATGCCGGTTGGACACGTGCATCAGCACCGCGCCATGTTCGGCGAGCTTCGACTTGTAGATCGCCATCGCCTCTTCCGTGGCGAGATGGATCGGGATTGCATCCGAGGAATAGGCATCGACGATGATCAGATCGTAGACGCCATCCAGCTCTCTGGCGAAAGTCAATCGTGCGTCACCGAGCACCGGCTGCATATCGGGTTGGCACGATGAGACGAACGTGAAGTATTTCGGATCGCGCGCGGTATCGACCATCGACTGATCGATCTCGAAAAACTTCCAGGTCTCGCCCGGCATGGACTGGCAGGCCAGCGTCCCGGCACCGAGGCCGATCACCGCGACGCGGAGCGGCGCGCCCTTGCGCGCGCGGATCGCCGTGATGGCCCGGCCGATCCCACCGTCCTTATGATAGTAGCTGATCGTTTCCGGCCGTCCGGTCACCGGCGTGCCATCGTCATTCTGGAATTTCTCGGCACCGTGGATCGTCGTGCCGTGCATCAGGACGTGATACTGGCCGCCGGGAGTGACCACGATCTTGTGAACGCCGAAAAAGCTGCGCACGGTTTCGACGCGCCCTTCATCGGCAGGATAGACCCGGATCAACATCAACCCCACGGCGACCAGCGCCGCCAACTTCCAGCGGCCGATCCCGAATGGCACCGCGAGCAAAACCGCCACAACAGCTACGCCTGCAACGAGCCAGACACGATTGGTCTCCAGCATCTCGACGGTGTGCCCTGTCCAGTAAGAAGCAGCGATCAAGCCTACCGCGACAACCATCGCAATCGCCCACAAGCCGGATCCGCCCCTTGCCTCACGGGTGGATGCAGGCCGGCACAAAGCGGCGAGCGCGAGCAGAATCGGATACTCCGCGATCCATGAGAACGTGAACGGCGCGACCAGACCCGCGAACAATCCGCCGACCATGCCGCCGAACGACAGCGCAACATAAAAGCCGGTCAGATAACGCGCGGCGGGGCGGGTACGCGCCAGTTCACCGTGGCAAGCCATTGCGATGATGAAGAAACACAATTGATGTCCGCCGAGCGTCAGCAGCAGGTTCTGCTCGCCACCGACCGCGAGCAGCACCATGACGCCTGCGATCGCCAGCGGCTGCAGCCCGAGCATCCAGGCATGCGGCAATAGCGGCCGCGACTGGAACACCAGCACCCACGTCAACAGGTACAGCGATAGCGGAAGCACCCACAGCAACGGTGCGGCGGCGACGTCGGTCGAGATATGAGCAGTTACTGCGATCAAAAGACCCGAAGGAACTGCCGCAAGGAAAATCCAGCGCGCTCGAATTGCCCAGCTCGGCGCGGGCGCATCTCCATCGGACGCCTCGACCGCGGCGGGCGTCATCGCCGGCGAACGGACCAGCAGCACGCCGCACAGAGCAATCAGCAGGATCAGAACGCCATACCCCACCGTCCACATCACATTCTGCGTGTGCAGCGTGAATATCGGTTCCAGCAGCACCGGGTACGACAGCAGCGCAAGAAAGCTGCCGATATTCGACGACGCATAGAGGAAATATGGATCAGGCCCATCGGGGTGGCCGGTGCGGACGAACCACGCCTGCAGCATCGGATTGTTGGCGGCCAGCGCGAAGAACGGCAGGCCGATCGACACCGCGAACAGGCCGAGCAGCCAGATCGCGTAGCCACTCGCCGGCGGCGTCCCCCATCCTTCCGAAATCGAAAGAGGCAGCGTCAGGAGCGCCGCAACCAGCAGGCATAGATGGATGACCACCGGAATGACCCGGCTCTTCAGCGTCATCAGATAATGCGCGTAGGCATAGCCGCCGAGCAGCAATGACTGGAAGAACACCATCGCCACCGACCACACCGCCGGTGAGCCGCCGAGACGCGGCAGTACCATTTTGGTGAACAGCGGCTGGACTGAAAACAACAGCAGGGCGCTGGTGAAAATCGCCGCCGTATAGACGACAAGCACACGAGCGTTTCGCTTGCCGGAGACCTCGCTCGCGGACACGGACGGCATCGACGTCATGAAAGCTCCGCAGAAACCCGGCACATCGCCGGAGGCTCGCCGATTGGACCACAGCCCCACCAGCCGGGCAATAACATGCCCGTGACCAATTGGCGCCGGCGGCACAGACTGGCACGTCATTCCACAGCGGCCTGATTTGCCTCCGCCGCCGCGCCGGGCCGTTGCCGTTCTTAATGTATGAGCAATTATCTGTGCCGAAATCCGGTTTCCACTTTTCCGGATCGTGCCTAAAATGATTCATGTCCGACTACGAAGCACTCATTATCGGCGCGGGCCACAACGGCCTGACCTGCGCCGCCTATCTGGCGATGAACGGCCTGCGGGTGAAGGTCGTCGAGCGACGCAAGGTGGTCGGCGGCGCGGCCGTGACCGAGGAATTCCATCCCGGATTCCGCAACTCGGTGGCGGCCTACACCGTCAGCCCGCTGAACCCGAGGGTCATCTCCGATCTGGAGTTGCATCGGCACGGGCTGCGGATCGTCGAGCGCCGCGCGCAGAATTTCCTGCCGGCACCGGATGGCAGCTATCTCCTGACCGGTGAAGGCCGAACGCACACATCTCTTGCGAAAATCAGCCCCCGCGATGCGGAGAAAATCGACGGCTTCAATCGCGAACTCGAGATCATCGCCGACGTGCTGCGCTCGTTCGTGCTGCGTGCGCCGCCAAACGTTGTCCAGGGCATGAGTCTCAATACGCTGCGCGAAATCAGCAACGCGCTGGAAACCGGCAACATCCTGCGCCGCCTGTCGATCGAACATCAGCGGACATTGCTGGACCTGTTCACGTTGTCGGCGGGTGAGATGCTCGATGACCGTTTCGAAAGCGACCTCATCAAGGCGCTGTACGGCTTCGATGCCATCGTCGGCAACTATGCCAGCCCCTACGCCGCCGGCTCGGCCTATGTCATGCTGCATCATGCCTTCGGTGAGGTGAACGGCAAGAAAGGGCTGTGGGGCCATGCCATCGGCGGTATGGGCGCGATCACACAGGCGATGGCGGCGGCCGCGCGGGCGCAGGGCGCGGATATCGAGACCGATGCCGGCGTGCGCGAGATCATCGTCGAGGGTGGCCGAGCCGTCGGCGCAGTCCTCGACAACGGCGCGACAGTCCGTGCGCGTTACGTTGTCTCCAACCTCAATCCGAAATTACTTTACACGCGACTGATCGCGGCAGATGCCCTGCCGAAGCCGTTCCGTGATCGCATCGAAAAGTATCGCAACGGTTCCGGCACCTTCCGCATGAATGTCGCGCTGTCGGCGCTGCCGTCATTCACGGCCCTGCCCGGGAACGGCGATCACCTGACCAGTGGCATCATCCTCGGGCCGAGCCTGGGTTACATGGACCGTGCCTGGCAGGATGCGCGACAGCATGGCTGGAGCCGTGAGCCAGTGGTGGAGGTCTTGATCCCCTCCACGCTCGATGACTCGCTGAGCCCGGCGGGCCAACACGTCGCCAGCCTGTTCTGCCAGCACGTCGCGCCGCAGTTGCCGGAGGGGATGTCGTGGGACGACAAGCGCGACGAGGTCGCGGATCTGATGATCGCGACGGTGGATCGCTATGCGCCCGGCTTCTCCGCCAGCGTGATCGGACGGCAGATCCTGTCGCCGCTCGATCTGGAGCGCGAATTCGGCCTGATCGGCGGCGACATTTTCCACGGCGCGCTGACGCTCAACCAGTTGTTCTCGGCGCGGCCGATGCTGGGCCATGCCGACTATCGCGGGCCGCTGAAGGGGCTCTATCACTGCGGCGCGGGCGCTCATCCCGGCGGCGGCGTCACCGGCGCGCCGGGCTTCAACGCAGCCCAGACCGTCCTGCGCGACCATCAGGCGCTGTTCCTTTAGCCTGTGGATAAATCTGTGGATTTCATGTTGACATGCCTGTGGATAATTAGCCCATAAGCCCGGGATAACCCTGTGGGTAGGACAGGGCATATCTATGTTTAGAGTCTGCGGACAACTGATCAGCCAGACTGTCGATAAACCCTGTATGACCGGTGGATATCGGGTGGACAGGCTGTGGGAAAATGAGCAATTGAAGCTGGTTTCACAGCGATTTACGGGCATTCCATGACCTCCCCCGATCTTTCCGGCTCTTCGATGTCAGCGGCCGCCAGCCGTGCTACCTGCGCGGTCGGCGACGAGCGCACGGCGAGCCGGCTCGTGGATGTCCTGTCGGAGAGTCTCGACGGCAACGACGTCGCCGTTGTCGCTTTCGAACAGCCCGGCGGCCGCTGGGACGTCACCATGTATTTCGCGCAGGAACCGGAGCGCGATGCCATCCGCGACCTGATCGCGCAGGCAGCGGGTCAGGCTGTCGCCGATACGTTGACGTTCGACGCAGTTGCGGCGACGGATTGGGTCAAATCGAGCCTCGAGGGGCTGGTGCCGGTCAGCGCCGGACGGTTTGTCGTTCACGGCAGCCACGACCGTGCCCGCGTGCAGCCTAACAAGCTCGGGATCGAGATCGAGGCAGCGCTGGCGTTCGGCACCGGCCATCACGGCACCACGCGCGGATGCCTGCTGCTGCTCGACCGGGTCCTGTGCCAGCGCACACCCAAGCGCGTGCTCGACCTCGGCTCCGGCACCGGCGTTCTCGCCATTGCCGCGGCCAAAGCGTTGCGACGGCCTATTCTTGCCAGCGACATCGACCCGCGCTCGGTCATTGTCGCACGCGAGAACGCCCGCCTGAACGGCGTTGGCAATTGGGTGGAATCGATTTGCGCGACCGGCTTCGCTTCACCACGCTTCACCGCAAACGGCCCGTTCGGACTGGTGCTGGCAAATATTCTGGCCAATCCGCTTCGCCAACTCGCGATGCCGATGGCCAGGCATCTGGCACCGTCGGGTTACGTCATCCTGTCAGGACTTCTGCCTCATCAGGCCGACAGCGTGGTCGCGGCCTATCGAGCGAACGGAATCAAACTTGTCCGGCGGCTGCAGGTCGACGGCTGGGCCAGCCTTTTGATGCAGCGGGCGTGAACAGCGAAAAGTGAGCTATCAATGATCCCGGCCGCGCTTGGGCGCAACATGGGTCTTTTCCGGAGCACGTTTTGTGCGGCGGAACGCGCGAACGTCGCGCTGCATCCGCGCTTCCGCAATCCGGTCGAACAATTGAATAATGATCCCGCGATGCGCCGTATCGGCCTGGCCTACTGAAGCCAGAGGTGGCGGCGGCGCGATCTTTTCAAAGCTGAATAGTGGCATGTCGAATCCCCCTTCACCGGCCGGGACACACATCCCTCCGCGCTCCTGCGGACCGGCGAAAAGAACGCCGGAGAGACCAAATCGTTCCCTATCCGGCTTTTTGCTCAGGTACTAAATATCGGCACAAACGCCGCCGATGATGGCAACATTCGCCGGCAATCCCACACGACCGAGGCCAGCCCCCATGTTTGAAGCCCAGTTCCAGACGTTTGAAGATCCCGAGGGCGGCGTCGCCCTGGCGGCGCGTCTGGCGGCCCTGCGGGAGGAAATCGCGCGCAGGAGACTGACCGGCTTCATTGTCCCGCGCGCAGACAGCCAGCAGAACGAATACGTTCCTCCATCCGAGGAGCGCCTTGCGTGGCTGTCCGGCTTCACCGGGTCGGCGGGCCTCGCCATCGTGCTGGCGCAGCAGGCCGCGATCTTTGTCGACGGCCGTTACACTTTGCAGGCCGCACATCAGGTCGACACTGCCGTATGGCAGGTCGAATCCCTGATCGATCCCCCGCCGGAAAGCTGGCTGACGTCACATCTCACGGCGGACGACCGGATCGGCTTCGATCCCTGGCTGCATACGACTGCCGCGGCTGAGCGGCTCGCCAAGGCTTGCGAAAAAACCGGTGCCGTTCTCGTCCCGGTGGATAGCAATCCAGTCGATGCGGTCTGGCAGGAACGGCCAGCACCACCGCTTGGCGCGGTTGCGGTTCACGGCCTGCAGTTCGCCGGCGAAGGCGAGGCCGAGAAGCTCGCCCGCATCCGCGCCGAAATTACCAGGAGCGGCGTCGACGCTCTCGTACTGTCGGATTCACATGCGGTCGCGTGGACGTTCAACATTCGCGGTGCCGATGTCGCCCACACGCCGTTGCCGCTGTCCTACGCACTGGTGCCGAAAGACGGCCGGCCCGTCATCTTCATCGATCACCGCAAACTGTCGAACAGTGCGCGGGACCACCTTGAACAACATGCAACGGTCGAGGAGCCCGATGCCCTGGCGTCGCGCCTGACCGAACTCGGCCAGCGCGGCACAGCCGTCGGCCTCGATACCGCGACCGCCGCCGATGCGCTGAGCCGATTGATCGCGACGGCGGGCGGCAAGCCGGTCCGCCTTGCCGATCCGGTCGCACTTCTCAAGGCGGTCAAGAACGCCACCGAAATTTCCGGAACACGCGCGGCGCATCGCCGCGACGGCGCGGCGCTGGCGCGCTTTCTTGCGTGGATCGACCGCGAAGCGCCGAGCGGCGTGCTGACCGAAATCGACACCGTCGAAGCACTGGAGTCGTTCCGCCGCGATACCGGCGCGCTGAAAGACGTTTCATTCCCGACCATTGCCGGTACCGGACCGAACGGCGCCATCGTGCACTATCGCGTCACCCGCAAGAGCAATCGTCGCATCAATCCCGGCGATCTGCTGCTGATCGATTCTGGCGCACAATACGAGGATGGCACCACTGATGTGACCCGCACCATCGCCATTGGCGACCCGACCGACGAAATGCGCGACAGATTCACCCGCGTGCTTCGCGGCCACATCGCCATCGCTCGCGCGTTTTTTCCCGACGGTACCAGCGGTGCGCAGATCGACGTGTTGGCGCGGCAGTTCCTGTGGCAGGCGGGCATCGATTTCGAACACGGCACGGGGCACGGCGTCGGCAGCTATCTGTCGGTCCACGAAGGACCGGCCCGTATCTCGAAGCTGGGCACCACGCCGCTCAAGCGCGGCATGATCCTGTCCAATGAGCCGGGCTACTACAAGACCGGCGCGTTCGGCATCCGGATCGAGAATCTCGAGCTCGTGGTCGAGGCCAGGATCGAGGGCGCGGAAAAGCCGATGAACGGCTTCGAGACCCTCACGCTGGCACCGATCGATCGCCGCCTGATCAATGCGTCACGCATCAGCAAGCAAGAACTGCGCTGGCTGAATGCCTACCATGCGCGCGTGCGGCAAGAAATCCGCCCGCTGGTGGACGAAGCCACCAAAGTGTGGCTCGATGCTGCGACAGAACCGCTGGAGCCCTCGCGATAAGTGGTTGAACACAACAATTCATAACAGAGTCCGGACAACGTGACCGACCCCAAGGCCAAAGTGGCCATCGCGGATCTTGCAGCTACCCCCTGGAAAATCCTGCCCTTGCTCGTCGCGATGAACGGCATCGCGCCGGTCTCGCTGTACATGCTGGTGCCGATGTTGCCGCTGCTGGCAACCACATTCCAGCAGGACATCTCGGTCGCGCAGATGACCGTATCGCTCTACATGGTCGGCTTGGCGTGCTCACAACTGGTGATGGGTCCGCTGTCCGATCGCTATGGCCGGCGCCCTGTTCTCATGTGCTGCCTCGGGCTGGTGGTGGTGGCGAATATCGGCTGCATTTTCGCGGAGACGCTGCCGCAGCTGATCGTCGGGAGATTTCTTCAGGCGGTCGGGGGAGCGGCCGGCATGGTCATCAGCCGCGCCATCGTCCGCGACATCTATGAGCGCAACCGCATCGGCGGCATGATCAGCCTGGTAATCGCGGTGATGATGATCGCGCAGATGATCAGCCCATTGGTCGGCGGCCTGCTCGATTACTGGTTCGGGTGGCGCTCGATCTTCTATGTGCTCGCGGTCGTGACAACGCTGACTGTGGTCGCGATCATGCTGGCCCTGCCGGAAACCCGGCGGTTCGAGACCAAGACGAACACCGCCGGATTCCTGAAGGATGTTCGGGCCCTGTCGTCGAGCAAAATGTTCCTCGGCTATGTGCTGTGCCAGATGTTTGCCTCCGCGATCATTTTTGTCTTTGCGGGGGGCGGACCGTACATCGTCGTCGATCACATGAACCGCTCGACCACGGAGTACGGCATGTGGTTCGCCACCGCCGGCTTTGCCTACATGATGGGGAATTTTGCTTCCGTGCGGCTGTCGCCGCGCCACGGACTCGACCGGATGATCGTGATAGGTCTTATGCTGCAGATCGTGGGGTCGATCCTCAACGTCGCGTGGGGTATCGCGGGCCTGAACCAGCTGCCCGCTTGGCTGTTCGGCACCCACATGATCGTCATGTTCGGCAATGCCTTCGCGATGTCGAATGCATCCGCCGGCGCGATCAGCGTACGTCCGCAGGCCGCCGGCACCGCCTCCGGCGCCATGGGCTTCCTGCAAATGGGATTCGGTTCGCTGTGCTCGCAGCTCGGCGCGTCCCTCGGCGGCCACTTCGCCACGCCGCTGGCGATGAATATCGCGATGCTGATGCTGTCACTGGCATGCGCCGCGGCGATCCTTTTTCTGGTGCCGCGCAGATCGATACCCGTTACGGCGGAGAAGATGATCGAGGCGGAGGAACAGGAAACGGGTTTGTTGTAGCTAGCGATCGCCGACCAGCGCCAGCCACTCGTCTTCGGTCAGCACTGCAACGCCCAATTCCTTCGCCTTGGCAAGCTTCGAACCAGCATCTTCCCCGGCGACCACATAGTCCGTCTTTTTCGAGACGGAGCCTGCGACTTTCGCGCCAAGCTTCTCAGCCAGTGCCTTGGCCTCGTCGCGAGTGAATTTCGTCAACGAACCGGTAAAGACCACGGTCTTGCCGGCCACGGCAGAGTCCGTCCGCGCCTTCTCCGCCGGAAGGACCTCGATTTCGGCGAGCAGATCGTCCACCGCCTTGACGCTGTGCGGTTCGGCGAAAAATTCGACAATGGCGTTGGCGACGACCGTGCCGATACCCTCGATCGCATTGAGGTCGCGATATGCCTCCGACTCCGGCCCCTTCCCGGCAGCTATCATCGCCGCGCGAAAATCCTCTACCGTTCCATAGTGCCGCGCCAGCAGCTTGGCATTGCCTTCCCCGACGTGGCGGATGCCAAGGCCGAAAATAAAGCGATGCAGGGCGATCCTGCGTCGGGCGTCGATGGCCGCAAAGAGATTACGCACGGACGTCGCGCCGAAGCCCTCGCGGCTGGAGAGTTTTTTGAGCGACCGGGCGTCACGCTTTTGCAGCGTGAAAATATCCGCCGGCGCCATCACCAGACCGTCGGCGAAAAACTCCTCGACCTGCCTGTCGCCGAGCCCATCGATATCGAACGCCAAACGCGAGACGAAATGCTTCAAGCGTTCCATCGCCTGCGCCGGGCATGCCAGCGAATTGGTGCAGCGGCGCACGGAGTCCTCGCGCCCGGTCTTCGGATCGGCTTCCCGCACCGCATGGCTGCCGCAAGCAGGACAAATCTGCGGAAATTTGTACGGCGTTGCGCTCTTCGGCCGCTTGTCGAGAACCACACTGACGATCTGCGGGATGACGTCGCCGGCGCGCTGGATCACCACCGTGTCACCGATCCGGATATCGACGCCGTCGCGAATCGGCTGGCCGTCGCTGCCGATTCCCTTGATGTAGTCTTCATTATGCAGCGTCGCGTTCTGCACCACGACGCCGCCCACCGTGACCGGCGCGAGCTTGGCGACCGGCGTCAGTGCGCCCGTGCGGCCGACCTGGATTTCGATGTCGTTCAGAACAGTCGTCGCCTGCTCGGCCGCGAACTTGTGCGCGATCGCCCAGCGCGGGCTGCGCGACACAAACCCCAGCCGCTGCTGCCAGTCGAGCCGGTTGACCTTGTAGACCACGCCGTCGATGTCGTAGCCGAGCGCGCCGCGAGTCTCTTCGATCTTGCGATAGAAGGTCAGCACGGCATCGACGCTGTCGCACAGCGTCGTGAGCCGGTTGGTGACAAATCCAGCTTTGGCCATCCATTGGATCATGCCGAACTGGGTATCCGCCGGCATCTCACTCATCTCGCCCCAGGCATAGGCGAAGAATTTCAGCGGGCGCGACGCGGTGATCGAGGGATCCTTCTGGCGCAGTGAACCGGCCGCCGAGTTGCGCGGGTTGGCGAAGATCGTATCTTCGGCCTCAGCCTGCTTCTTGTTGAGCGCGAGAAAATCGCTTTTGAGCATGTAGACTTCGCCACGCATCTCGCATACGGCCGGGATAGCGCGACCTTTCAATTTATGCGGGATATCGGCGATGGTCCGCACATTGGCGGTGACGTCCTCGCCCTCGAAGCCGTCGCCACGGGTTGCGGCGGTCACCAGATCACCGTCTTCATAACGGAGCGACAGCGACAAGCCGTCGATCTTCGGTTCGGCAACGATGGCTGGGATATCCCCGTCGCCCAGTTTGAGGAAGCGCCGCACGCGCTCGACAAAATCGGTCACATCCTCGTCGCTGAAGGCGTTGCCAAGCGACAGCATCGGCACGGCGTGAAGTACCTTCGCGAAACGTCCCGATGTCTGTACGCCAACCTTCTGGGACGGCGAATCCTTGGTAACAAGTTTGGGAAATTTCTTTTCGATGGCCTCGCTGCGCCTGCGCAGCGCATCATACTCGGCATCTGAAACCGTCGGCGCGTCTTTCTGGTAGTAGCGCTCATCATGCGCGGCGAGTTCCGTCGTCAGCCGCCTGTATTCGCTTTTCGCCTGCGCCTCGGACAGTTTCTCGATAGCGATTTTCGACCGGTCAGCGGGCATGGCAATGCACGTCAGGCTGTGGCGGCACGGAGCAGGCGTTCCGCCGCCGCGCGCGCTTCGGCGGTGATTTCGGCGCCGGCCAGCATCCGCGCGATTTCCTCACGGCGATGATCGGCCGCCAGTGCGTTGACGCGAGTGGCGACGCGCTTGCCCTTGTCGAGTGCGTCCTTGGAGATCAGCAGGTGCTGGTCGGCCCGTGCCGCGACCTGCGGCGCATGGGTTACCGCCATCACCTGAACCTTTTCAGCCAGCCGCGCCAGCCGCGCGCCGATGGCGTCGGCCACCGCACCGCCGACGCCGGTGTCGATTTCATCGAATACCAGTGTGGGCGCCGAACCGCGATCGGACAACACAACCTTCAGCGCCAGCAGGAAGCGGGATAGTTCGCCGCCCGACGCCACCTTCATCAACGGCCCCGGCTTGGTGCCGGGGTTGGTCTGCACCCAGAACTCGACGCGGTCGAAACCCTGCGGTCCCGGCGAAGCCGGATCGCTTTCAATCTGGGTGGTGAATTTCGCGCGATCGAGCTTGAGCGGCGCCAGTTCAGCGTTGACCGCCTTGTTGAGCTTGTCGGCGGACTTCACGCGCGCCGCCGACAGCTTCTTCGCCGCCGCCGAGAAAGCATCGTCGGCTTCCCGTGCTGCCTTTTCGAGACCCTTCAGTTGACCAGCACCGGCATCGATCAGCGCGACGTCAGCCTTGAATTTCTGCGCCAGCCCTGCGAGGGAATCGACCGGCGTCGAATACTTGCGGGCGGCCGCGCGCAGCGCGAACAACCGCTCCTCGATGCGCTCCAGTTCGCCGGGGTCGAAATCAGCCGCAACGATTGCCGCCTGCAGATGCTGCTCGGCTTCCGCCAGCGAATTCAGCGCGGCATCCATCGCCTTGACCGCATCCTCGACCAGCTTCGGCGCGCTGGCGGCACGGCGCTCCAGCCGACGGACAGCGGCCGCCAGTGAGGCGACCGGCGATTGCGGACCGCCGACGGCGCCATGGGCCTCGCGCAAATCCTCGGCGATCTTCTCACCCTGCATCATCGCGGTGCGGCGCTCGGCAAGCGAGGTTTCCTCGCCCTCCTGCGGGTCGAGCTTCATCAACTCATCGGATGCATGGCGCAGGTAATCGGCATCGCGGGCGGCGCGCTCCATGCTCGCGCGATGCTCAGCGAGCGCGGTCTGCGCGGCCCGACGGGCTTCCCACAGCCCCTCAACCGCGCCGACGTCCTTTTCCAGACCGGCGAAGGCATCGAGCAGCATCCGATGCGTTGCCGTATCGACCAATGCCCGCTCGTCATGCTGACCATGGATTTCGACCAGCGTAGAGCCGATCGCTTTCAGCGTCTGGATGCTGATGGCCTGATCGTTGAGGAACGCGCGAGTGCGGCCGTCCGACAACTGGACGCGACGCAGGATCATCTCGCCGGTATCTTCGAAACCGTTATCGCGCAGGATGGCGGCGGCCGGATGTTTTTTTGGCACGTCGAACACAGCAGTCACCTGCCCCTGCTCGACGCCATGGCGGACCAGACCCGCATCGCCACGGCCACCGAGGGCCAACGCGAACGCATCAAGCAGAATGGATTTGCCGGCGCCGGTTTCGCCGGTCAGCACCGCGAGGCCTTTGGAGAAATCGATGTCGAGCCGCTCGATCAGGACGATGTCACGGATCGAAAGCCGGGCCAGCATTTGAAATGGATCCTAACCGAGACCTAACTTCCGGAATGCCTTGCTGATGTAGGAACCCTGGTTCTCACTCGGCTCGACACCACCCGACTTTACAAGATTATAGGCGTCTTTGTACCAGCGGCTGTCAGGAAAGTTGTGGCCAAGCACAGCGGCGGCGGTCTGCGCCTCACCGACGATGCCGATCGCCATATAAGCTTCGGTGAGGCGGGCCAGTGCCTCCTCGACATGGCGCGTGGTCTGGTAGCGGGTCACGACCACCTTGAAGCGGTTGATCGCGGCCGTGTAATCGCGGCGCTCCATGTAGTAACGGCCGACATTCATCTCGCGGCCGGCCAGCTGGTCGCGCGCGACTTCCATCTTCTTCTTGGCGGCGTTGGCATATTCGGAGGTCGGGTACTTGCGGACCACCTCCTCGAGCGCGGCGATGGCCTTTTCGGTGCGGCCCTGATCGCGGGTGACGTCCGGGATCTGGTCGAAATTCGATGCCGCGATCAGATACTGCGCATAGGCCGCATCGGCACTGCCGGGATGCAGGCTGATGTAACGGTTCGCGGACGAGATGCACTCATCGTAATTGCCGGCTTCATAGGACGCGTAGGCCGACATCAGCAGCGATTTGCGCGCCCAGTCGGAATAAGGATGCTGGCGGTCGACTTCCTCAAACTTCTTCATCGCCGACCGGGCGTCATGCTTCTGGTTCAGCATGTACAAGCCCTCGTTGTAGAGCTTGTCCGCCGGCTCATCGACGAAGGTTTCGTCCTTGGCCAGGAACTTGTCCCACAGCGCACCGGTGCCGCAGCCGCCAAGAGGCGCCGCAAGAACGACAAGTCCGGCGACAAGCAGGAGATGGCGACCGACACGGTTCGCGAAGGAGCGTTCAACTGAACTGAGCGACTCAACCATCATACGTGATGCAGACCTAAGTGGAGCGAATGGCGACCATGATGACTGGTTCGGAGCGCGCCCATGGACACCCGAAACCCGACCCACTCGTCAAGGGGGTCTATGTAGCTGAAAAAAATACCTTAACCAACCGGATAGGCAGACAATTCGCCCGGATTAAGGCGGCTAGATGCCACCCCTCGATGGCTTCGGGGACAGCACCATTGATGCCACAGGCCGGAAACCCCTGACCCGGCAAGAAATCAGGAAACGTCGGGGGCAAAGGCTGGGGCGACGATACCGCCGCCCAGTATTCCACCGACCACTTCCGCGGCGGTACGAACACGGCGGGCCGGTTCGAGTTCCGCCTCCACCACCCGCCAGGCATGGCGGTCGGCCATCAGGGCGGTGAGCACCGCATGATTGAGCTTGTGGCCGCCACGAACCGACCGGTAGAGGCCGACCAGCGGCAACCCGGCGAGCGCGAGGTCACCGATCACGTCGAGAACCTTGTGGCGCGCACATTCGTCGGCATAACGCAGGCCTTCGGTGCTGAGCAGACGATCGTCGTCAAACACCACCGAATTATCGAAGGACGCACCGAGCGCATAACCTGCGCCCCAGAGCTTGGCGACGTCTTTCATGCACCCGAATGTACGAGCCCGGGCGATATCGCGGCGGAAGCTATCTGGATCGAGATCGAGATTGAAAGCCTGACGGCCGATCATCGGGTGGGCGAAATCGATTTCAACTTCAGCGCGGAAACCCGCCGCATAGGGGCGCAATTCGCCGAAGGATTGACCGAATTCGACCTGCACCGGCTTCAGGACTTCGATGTAACGGCGTGGCGCGGACTGTTGCACGATGCCGGCGCGATCGATGGCAGCAACGAATGGAGCCGCGCTGCCATCCATAATCGGAATTTCGGGACCATCGACTTCGATGGTCGCGTTATCAATGCCCATGCCGCGCAGCGCGGCAAGAACATGTTCGGCGGTGGAAACCACAGCGCCATCACGATCGCCCAGCACGGTGGCAAATGCTGTCGCGGTGACGGCAGAGGCAGCGGCACGAACTTCGCGGTCTGGACCGTCAAGACCGGTGCGGATGAAAACGAAACCGGAGTTGGTGTCGGCAGGGCCGAGCACCAGCGTAACCGGTGCCCCTGAATGGACTCCGACGCCCGTCAACGTGACGCGCGACCGAAGCGTTGTCTGCCGGCTAAACTTCATCCCAACTTCGCCCAATCACTAACCGACTTCAGAACCATTTCAGCCTGTTAAGCCGACTGTCTTGTCCTGAGTCGTCCCCAATCACGGTTTGACATTAGCCAATGAAATGAGGAGCGCTACTCACGGTTGTTTACCGATTGTTACCCCAAACCCGCCGCAATCACGCCCGTTCCCGCCACAATCATCGGCCATTGCACGAGTTTGCATAGACCATTTTCCTTTATAAACATCAATGGCTTGAACAAACTCCCAATAACTACATACCGGCCAAACAAATACCCCGGCGCAAGCGCCGGGGCATGGCTGTCGACATGATTCGTTACACGTCTTTACTGCGCCTGACGGCGCAGAAAGGCGGGGATATCGAGCTGGTCGTCCGACGGTGCCGCGGGAGCAACCGGGGCCGGGCGTCCGTGCGTGTCGAGGCCTTGAGGCGCGGGCCGACGACCGTATTCTGATACCGGCTCGCCACCATACTGCGGCGGGATCGGACGCTGAGGTTTCCGCTCCTGCAGCGGCGGCATCTGCGGCATGGCCGGACCAGCAGCACGAGCTGCGATCGGCGGCTCGGTTTCTTCGTCGCGGCGGCCGAGACCGACATTGGCCAGACGCTGGAGCAACGAAGTACGCGCCTTCTGCGGCGGCTCGGCGGTGATCTCACCTCGCGCGCGGCGAATCTCGTTCTGCGCGGGCACCGGCAATTCGTCGAAGTTCGGCATCCGCGGCGTGCGAAGCGGCATACGCTCAGCCGACGGCGGAATGAAGTTCTGCGGCGGCGCAGGCTCGTTCAGTTCCATCGGCTCCTCGCGGTCCGGAAACAGCGCGGGCTTGGTTGGAATCGGACGGATGCTGACGTCGCCGTACGAGGCAGCCTGGGCCGGCGCGAGAGGTGCGCTGGCGGCAGCCGGTGGCGACACCGCTTCGGCAATGGCAGCGAGCGCCGCGCGATCGATCTGGTCGGCGGTGGCGCGAGGTGCGGCAGGAGCTGCAGCTTGCCCCTCCTGGCTCTTCTGGGCGCGTTCAGCCATCCGCTGATTATCCGCACGTAGGCGCGCGGTGAGATCGGCAAGCCGGCTGTCCGGGACCGACGAGGTCGGCGCAGTAGTCGTCGTTGCCGGCGTGCTGGCACGGCCGACGGTGGCCTGATCGATGCCGGTGGCAACCACGGACACGCGGATGAGACCGTCGAGGCCTTCATCGAATGTCGCGCCGACGATGATGTTGGCGTCGTGATCGACTTCCTCGCGGATACGGGTTGCGGCTTCGTCGACCTCGAACAGCGTCAGATCCTTGCCGCCGGTGATCGAGATCAGCAGGCCCTTGGCGCCCTTCATCGACGAATCGTCGATCAGCGGGTTGGCAATCGCGGCTTCCGCGGCGGCCAGCGCGCGCTTCTCGCCGGTCGATTCGCCCGTGCCCATCATCGCCTTGCCCATCTCCTTCATCACCGCGCGAACGTCGGCGAAGTCGAGATTGATCAGGCCTTCCTTGACCATCAGGTCGGTGATGCAGGCTACACCCGAGTAGAGCACCTGATCGGCCATCGCGAAGGCGTCGGCGAAGGTGGTTTTTTCGTTGGCGACCCGGAACAGATTCTGGTTCGGGATGATCAGAAGGGTGTCGACCACCTTGTGAAGCTCGGCGATGCCGGCCTCGGCGGTGCGCATCCGGCGCTGACCTTCGAAGTGGAACGGCTTGGTGACGACGCCGACGGTGAGAATTCCCATCTCGCGCGCGGTCGCTGCGATGACCGGTGCAGCGCCGGTGCCGGTTCCGCCGCCCATGCCGGCGGTGACGAACACCATGTTGGCTCCGGACAGATGATCCTTGATCTCGTCGATCACTTCCTGCGCGGCGGCTGCGCCGACATCAGGTTGCGATCCGGCGCCGAGGCCCTGGGTGACCTGGGTGCCCATCTGCACGATCCGCTCGGCCTTTGACATGGTCAGGGCCTGCGCGTCGGTGTTGGCGACGACGAAATCGACCCCCACCAGACCGGCAGTGATCATGTTATTGACGGCATTGCCGCCCGCGCCGCCGACACCGAATACGGTAATACGCGGCCGCAGCTCGCGAACATCAGGTGGGGTAAGATTGATGGTCATGGTTGCCTCTCGATTACGCGCGGGCGTTATGGCTTGGGCTGCACGCCAAAGCTGTTGATGGAATGGTCCGATCCGGTGTTGAGATCATCAGAAGCCCTCTCGAAGCCATCGTCCGACCTTTCCGAAATAGCCTGTGGTCCCTGTCATGACCTGCCGCGTATGCCGCGGTTCAACGTGTTCAAGATGAGCGAACTGCGGATAGACCAGCAGTCCGGCAGGCACCGCGAATGACGCGGTCTTGGCCATGTTGGGCAGCCGGCCGAAGCCGAGCGGACGGCCGACCCGCACGGGACGGCCCAGAATCTGGCTCGCGAGTTCGGGGATGCCGGTCAGCTGCGATGCGCCGCCGCTAAGGACAATGCGTCCCTGCGGCTCTGCCGCAAACGGAGAATCCGCAAGGCGGTCCCGGACCATCTCAAACGTCTCCTCGACTCGCTGCCGCACGATATTCGCGATCGTGGCGCGAGAGACGATCTGCGGCGTGTCGCGATCATGATCTCCCGCTGCGGGCACGCTCATGACTTCTCGCGCGTCAGACCCGCCGGTCAGTACCGTGCCATATAACGTCTTGATTCGCTCGGCATCCGCAATGCAGGCACCGAGTCCGCGAGCAAGATCCATGGTGACGTGTTGCCCGCCGAGCGCAAACCCGCTAGCGTGAACGAACTGCCCGCCGGAATAGGTCGCGATCGTTGTCGTTCCTGCCCCCATCTCAATGACGGCAGCGCCGAGATCGGCTTCATCATCGGTCAGGACCGAAAGACCTGCGACATATGGACTCGCAGCCATCGCCTCGACGTTGAGGTGGCAGCGCTCGACCACCAGCATCAGGTTCTTTGCCGCGGACGCATCGGCGGTCACGACATTCATGTCGACGCCGAACTGCCGGGCCACCATGCCGTTGGGATCACGGATGCCCTTGACGCCGTCGAGCGAGTAATTGACCGGCAGCGCATGCAGAACCGTGCGGCCGGGAGCGGTGGCGTGGTGCATTCCCGCGCTGACCACGCGTCCGATGTCGGATGGTCCGACCGCCCCGTTGCGAATCTCCGAAGAGGCTTCGATCAACTGGCCGCTCAGACGTCCCGACGAGACTGACAGCAAAACGGATTCGACCCGGACCTTGGCCATGCGCTCTGCAATCGCGACCGCCTGCCTCACGGCCTGCTCGCATTCGTTGAGATCGCTGACCGCGCCGGCCTTCACGCCGCGCGACTGGATATGGCTGATTCCGATCAGTTCCACCGCATGGGTCCGGCCCCGCAGCGAATCGCTCGGCGGGCACGGCTTCAACCGCGCGATCAGGCACGCGATCTTGCTGGTGCCGATGTCGAGCGCAGCCACCAACGCCGTCTTGTTGGGCGGCATCTGGCGTGTCTTCGGAGTCTGGCCGCCGTCGAGCCCGCTCATGCGTTACCCGCCTTGCGTTTGGCCTTCTTGTCTTTGTTGAGTGCTTCGTCACGCGCCTTCGCCGCATCGTCGGACAGACGCACGGTCAGGCGGTCCGGCAGGCGCAGATCGATCGCAGTGATGTCGCGAGAAAAGAGATGATCTTCCGCCTCGGCTCTGGTGAGGGTCGCGAGTGCGCGTTCGACATCATGCTCAGGCAGGCGGACGTCCAGCTTGTTGGCCAGCCGCAGGTTCCAGCGCCGCTCGCCGACGAACACGACCGCCTTCACCGCCGACCGCACCTGCGGATATTGCGCAAGCACCTTGAAAAACTCACTGACACGGCTCGCCGCACCCTTGCCTACCACCAGCGGCAGCGACACGAAACGGCGCGCCACGTAGGGCTCGAGGACGGTACCGTCCTCGTCGATCACGGAAACGCGGCCATCCTCCTGCCACAGCGCGAATGGCTTGCGCTCGGTGACATCGATCTGCAGGCGGCCCGGATAGAGCTTCTGGACAGTGGCCTCGCGAATCCACGGATCGGCTTCCAGCTTCTCGCGCACGGTCGCGGCATCAAGGAACAGCAGCGACGACCGGCCGTTGACGCCGCCGATCGCGAGGACCTCGTCCTGCGTGAGCTGTTTGCGGCCGGAAATCGCGACGGACGTAATCCGGAAGCCGACCGCATTGGCAGCCGCGTTCCGGGCATCGCTCATGGCGGAGGTGACGTCATCCGCATGGCCGCCCTTGACGATTCCCAGCGTAATCGCGCCGATCAGCACAGCCACGGTCGCAGCAAGGCCGGCCCCGCGAGGCAGACGTTCGAACACGGCAACCAGTTGGTTGAGCTTGGGATCGCGGAAAATCGGTTCCGACGACCGGCCTCGCGACCGGGAACCTCCGGACGCAGTCATCCCGACCGAATCAGACCGGCGCCCCGGCTGATTTACCGACCGAGAGAGGCGTCCTCCACCATCCATTGCACAAGCTCGTCAAATGTTATGCCCGCATCCGCTGCGAGCTCAGGAACAAGTGACGTCTCGGTCATGCCGGGTTGGGTGTTAACCTCGAGGCAGATGAGTCCACCCATCCCTTCGATGCGGTCGTCATAGCGGAAATCCGCACGACTCACGCCCCGGCAGCCAAGCGCCACATGCGCCGCCAGCGTTAACCTTCGGACTTCCTGGTAAACAAAAGGTAAAATAGGCGCAGGCAGGATGTGTTTTGATGCGCCTTTTGAATACTTTGCCTCGTAATCGTAAAATTTGAGCATTGGGACGATCTCGATGACCCCGGTGGCCTCCCCGCGAATCACCGCACAGGTCAGTTCCTTGCCGGCCACGTATTTTTCGACCAGCAACTGGTCACCGTGATCCCAATCGTCGCGAAAAAGCTCCTGCGGCGGATGGGCATGCTCCTCGGTGACGATGAAAACCCCGACACTGGAGCCATCCGCCACCGGCTTGATCACGTAAGGCCGCTCCATCGCATGCCCTTTCGCGACCTCGGCGCGTGTCAGGGTCAGTCCTTCCGCCACCGGAACGCCCGCCGTCGCCATCACCGTCTTGGCGAGGTCCTTCTGCATCGCCAGCGACGACGACAGCACACCGGAATGCGAATAGGGAATCCCGAGCGTTTCCAGCACGCCCTGAATGGTGCCGTCTTCCCCGGGCCGGCCATGCAGCATCACGAGCGCAACGTCTGGTTTCAACACATCGAGCACGGTCGCGATATCGCGCTTCACATCGACGCGCGTCACGCGATAGCCCCGGCGCTCCAGCGCGCTGGCGCAGGCTGCTCCCGATCGCAGCGAGACCTCCCGCTCCGACGACCACCCGCCCATCAGCACCGCAACGTGTCTGAACCGATTCATGACGCCTCCGATGCGCCTACCTACGCTGATTTGGACCGATGACCAAGCCACTGCAATTCGGCTATCGTTACAGTGATATCGAAATCCTGGCACCCGGACCGCGGCAACTCCCATGATCAGAACCTGGCTCGATCTGCCTATCCCCGGAATCTTCGCGTTACTCATCGCGCTTTATTTCGGCATGGCGATTGTGCTGGCGATCGTCGCCTTTTGCCGGCCGTTTACGAAGGGTGTTCAGTCGCTGGGCGGGGTCGTCGCTCCATTCTTCGGCGCGATAGCGCTGTTGTTCGCGCTGCTCGCCGGTTTTCTCGCCAACGATATCAGCACTCGCAATCGCCAAGCTTACAACGCGGTGCAAACCGAAGCTGGAGAATTGCACAACATCTACACTCTCAGCGTAGCTTCCGCTTCCGACATGCAACCAAT
The DNA here is from genome assembly GCF_001425835.1 of Afipia sp. Root123D2. Lineage (GTDB taxonomy): Bacteria > Pseudomonadota > Alphaproteobacteria > Rhizobiales > Xanthobacteraceae > Afipia. The sequence goes on along the minus strand of NZ_LMDP01000001.1, from coordinate 280,591 downwards.
CCGGGCGGCCCTTAAAACCTACGTCAGATCCGTGGTTTCCGATGAATGGCCAAAGATGGCCGACGGCAGCACCTCGCCAGCGACGAATACGGCTTACGACAAGCTGCTAAGCGAAATCAGTGCGCCGACGATCGACGCCAAGGCGGGCGGCGCGGTTCACTCCGCGTTGCTCAATGCGACAATCAGGTTGGCAACGGCGCGCAACGATCGGCTCGCTTTGTCTCTGGACCAGACCAATGACCTTAAATGGCTGGCCGTCATTATCCTCGGCCTGTTCACTCAGGCTGCGATCGCACTGGTGCATCTGGAACGTCCGCGAGCGTTCATCGCCTCCCTCATGTTATTTTCGGGCGCCGTCGTCGCCACGCTGGGTATCATTGCGTTGCAGGAATACCCGTTCTACGGCGCGTTCCAGATTTCGCCGGCGCCGTTTCAGGCGATCCTGTCCTTGAGCGATTGAACGGCGTCGTGCGTCTCAAGATGCGATTCCGATTCGCTTGATTTCCCATTGCAGATCGACGCCGGAGTGGTCCTTGACGCGGCTACGAACGGTCTCACCCAGCGTTTCGATATCGTGGCCGGTGGCCTCGCCGGTGTTGATCAGAAAATTGCAGTGCATTTCCGACACCTGCGCGCCGCCGATGCGCAAGCCGCGGCAGCCGGCGGCATCAATCAGTTTCCAGGCGCTGTGTCCCGGCGGGTTTTTGAAGGTCGAGCCGCCAGTCTTCTCGCGGATCGGCTGCGCGATCTCACGATGGGTTTGCACCTCGTTCATGCGCGTACGAATTTTTTCGGCGTCGGCGATTGCGCCGCGAAACAGCGCCGAGGTGAAGACGATCGACGGATCGACACCATTGCCGCGGTAAACGAACTTCATTTCAGCATTGCTGAACGTGACTGTCTCACCGGCGCGCGTGACGCCCCGCGCCTCGACCAGCACATCTTTCGTTTCGTCGCCATTGGCGCCGGCATTCATGCGCAACGCGCCGCCGATCGAGCCGGGAATTCCGAAGTAAAACTCGAGTCCACCGATGTTGGCGGCCGCTGCCGCTTCGGCAACCCGCTTGTCGAGCGCCGCGGTACCGGCGCGAACCATATCGCCGTCCGCTTTGCTTTCGCCGAAACCGCGGGGCGACAACCGGATCACCACGCCGGCCATGCCGCCATCGCGTACGATTAGGTTAGAGCCGACACCGACCACATAAACCGGAATCTCACTCGGCAGCTTCGAAAGAAAATAAGCGAGATCGTCTTCGTCCGCCGGCGTGAACAACACCTGCGCCGGGCCGCCGACGCGGAACCATGTCAAAGGCGAAAGGGATTCGTTGCCGAGCAGACGTCCCCGCAGATCGGGCATCGCGGGCTTCAGCGTCGGAAGAAGATCAGGAAAGCTCATGGTAACGCTCCGTCCAGCCACTCCTCTAGCACACGGCGCCCCGCAGCGGCGGTGGAGGCACCGTGCCGTGCTGCCTGCGCACGTAGCGCACCGGGGTCGATGCCCGCTTGCGCCAGCTCACACGCATGACCGATCACCCAGCGTTCCAGCGCTTGCGGTGGCGTTTCGATATGAAACTGAAGACCGAGGACATGCTTGCCGATCGCGAAGGCCTGATTGGGGCATGACTTCGTTGACGCAAGACGCTCCGCACCCGGCGGCAGTTCGAGATTGTCGCCATGCCAGTGCAGCACAGCCACGTCTTCAAGCGGCGCGATCGCCGAGCGCTGCCCCTCTTCTGTCAACATCAGCGGCGCATAGCCGATTTCCTTGGCTGGCCCGGCCGCGACGCGCGCGCCGAGCGCAGCCGCGATCAATTGTGCGCCGAGACAAATGCCGAGAGTCGGCCGTCCGGTATCGAGGCGCGCGCGCAGGCTGGCTATTTCCTCAACCAGAAACGGATAAGCACCGGTTTCGTAGACGCCGATCGGACCACCCAGCACCACGAGCAGATCGGGCTGCAACAGTTTCTCCGTGCCGAGCGGATCGACGCCCGCTTCGACATAGTTCAGATCAATACCTCGCGCGGCGAGAATTGGCGTAAGGAGGCCAGTATCCTCGAACGCGACATGACGAATGGCGAGACAGCGGGTCATCGCCGGATCAGCACCTAATATCAGGAAACATCAGTACAGCCATTCCCGGTATTCATCGCTGGTGCGGCTCCGTTCGCTGAACAGCCAGACCATCCGATCGTTACTCCATGATTTGCCGATCAACACGTTGAGCGTCGCCACCACGGTTAGCACGATGTCGGCGGAAATGATTCCCCATACCAGTGCCGCGAGATTGACGACCGCAGCTATCATCAGCGCATAAAAGACGCTCGCATGCTGATCAGGCAGAAAGCGCCTGTCCTCTTTCAACCAAACCCGCTCGCCAAGCACCGCTTTCGACGCCCAGTTCATCGTCGAACGTGGAGGCGGAAACAATCGCGGATTGACGATCAGGAATCCGATGGTCATGGCGACGGGGATCAGCGCCCACCAACCAACGGCATGATAGCTCCATACAGCGGCGACCAGTATCGGAAACGCGGCATAGCGCGTCCATACACTCCAGGGATTGGCATGGCGCTTCCAGGTTTCATCACTGAGAACAGCCATCGGCATTACTCCCGCTAACCCAGCGCCTTCAATTCATCCGGTAGCGCATAGGCCCACTGGGTGATATTACCGGCGCCAAGGCACACGACGAAATCGCCCGGCTTGGCGATATCGCCCACGAGTTCCGCAAGCTGCGCAGGTCCTTCGAGCGGGATTGCCTCACGATGACCATGGGCGCGCAGCCCGAGCACGAACGAGTCGCGATCGATGCCCGGAATGGGCGCTTCACCTGCTGGGTAAACGTCGGCAACGATCACTGTATCGGCATCGTTGAAGCAGGTGCAGAACTCTTCGAACAGCGACTGCAGCCGCGTGAAGCGATGCGGCTGCACCACCGCGATCACCCTGCCCTTGGTCGAGTCACGCGCGGCCTTCAGCACCGCTGCGATTTCGACAGGGTGGTGGCCGTAGTCGTCAATAATGGCGACGCCGTTCCACTCGCCGGTGCGGGTGAAGCGCCGCTTGACGCCACCAAACCCGGCCAGCGCCTTGCGGATGACGTCGTCCGGAATTCCGATTTCATGCGCAACCGCAATGGCCGCCGTCGCGTTGAGCGCATTGTGACGGCCGGGCATCGGCAAAACCAGGTCGCCGATTTCGTGAGCGATGTCGGTCTTGCGGTTACGGAATTCGACCGCGAACTTCGAACCACCGCTGAATGGCGACAGATTAACAAGGCGCGCATCGGCCTGCGGATTTTCTCCATAGGTGATGATGCGGCGATCCTCGATCTTGCCGACGAGTGTTTGCACCACCGGATGATCGATGCACATGACCGCGAAGCCGTAGAACGGCACGCCTTCGACGAAGTTCTTGAAAGCATCCTGCACAGCGTCGAACGTCTTGAAATGATCGAGGTGTTCGGGATCGACATTCGTGACGATGGCGACGTCCACCGGCAGCTTCAGGAAGGTACCGTCGCTCTCGTCAGCCTCGACCACCATCCACTCGCCGGCGCCAAGCCGCGCGTTCGTGCCATAGGCGTTGATAATGCCGCCGTTGATGACGGTGGGATCGAAATTGCCGGCATCGAGCAACGTGGCAACCATCGATGTGGTCGTGGTCTTGCCGTGAGTTCCGGCAATCGCGATGCAGCTTTTCAGCCGCATCAGTTCAGCGAGCATCTCGGCGCGCCGAACCACCGGAATCCGCAGGCCGCGCGCGGCAATCAGTTCGGGATTGTCGCGCTTGATCGCGGTGGAGACCACCAGAACGTCGGCGCCATTCACATTTTCCGCCTTGTGGCCGACAAAGACCTTGATGCCCTTATAGCGCAGGCGGGTCACGTTGGACCCTTCAGCAACGTCCGAGCCCTGCACGGTGTAGCCAAGGTTGCACAGCACCTCGGCGATGCCGCTCATGCCGATACCGCCGATACCGACGAAGTGAATGGGTCCGATCTCGCGCGGCAATCTCATGGGAATAATCCTTAGCACAAGGCTACTGGATGCCTTGCTTCGGCCCGGTATGACAAGGCCAAAATCTTTGGAAGCCGCCTAGATTCCGGCCACTTTCCCAACCAGATCAGCCAGCCGCTCGGCGGCATCGAGTCTTCCGACCGAACGCGCGGCCGCAGCCATCGCCGCCAGACGCGACGGCTCCGCCGCCAAAGCGGAGATTTCAGCGGCCAGACGATCCGGCGTGAACTCAACCTGCGGAATCCGCACCGCGCCGTTCACGGCGGAGAGAACGCCGGCATTGGCGAACTGATCCTGATCGATGGCGCCAGGCAGCGGCACCAGAATCGAAGGCCGCCCGATGGCGGCGAGTTCGGCAACGGTCCCCGCGCCCGAACGCGACACCACGAGATGGCTCGATGCGAGGCGTCGCGGCAGGTCGCTGAAAAACGGAGCCAATTCGGCATTGATCTTGAGCCGGTCATAAACCGCGCGCACCCGCGCCATGTCTTCGTCGCGCACCTGCTGCACCAGCACGAGCCTGTTCCACAATGCAGGCTCAAGACGCTCGATCGCGCCGGGGACGATATCGGCCATCACCCGGGCGCCTTGGCTGCCGCCGACGACGAGCAGCCGCAACGGCCCCTGCGCATCGGGCGCAACATAAGGAACCGCAGCCGCGGCAAGAATAGCCGGCCGCATCGGCGTGCCGGTCACGGTCGTCTTGCTGGCCAGCGCGGGATCACGATCCAGAACACCGGGCAGCGAGGTCGCGATCGCGCTGACGCGGCTCGACAGGAAACGGTTGGCGCGGCCGAGCACCGCGTTGGAATCATGGATAATTGTCGGCACACCAGCGAGCTTGGCAGCGAAGACCGGCGGCAGCGTCGGATAGCCACCGAAACCGACCACGGCAGTAGGCTTCAATCGCTTTATTAATGTGAACGCCTTGATCGTTCCGGCCGCAAGCATCGTGCCGGTTCGCGCCAGCGCCCACGGGCTGCGCCCGCGCACGGTTTCGCTCGGCACCACATCGATCATGTCCTTCGAGAACAAGCCGCTATAGCGAACAGCGCGGGAATCCGTCACCAGCCGCACCCGAAGGCCACGCTGCATCAGCACCGTTCCGAGCGCCTCCGCCGGAAACAGGTGACCGCCTGTCCCTCCAGCGGCGAGCAGAATAAGCGGCACGTCCGTCATCGCGTCAGGCATAAGCCGCGTTGGCGGCGCCGATCGATTCCATTTCGACCCGCGGCCGCTGCCGCGTCAGAGCCAGCAGCATGCCGACACCATAAGCCAGCGAGATCATCGACGATCCGCCGTAGGAAATGAACGGCAGCGTCATGCCCTTGGCCGGGATCAGATGCAGGTTCACCGCCATGTTGATCGAGGCCTGGGTGCCGAACATGACGGCGAGGCCGGCGATGGCGAAGCGCGAGAACAAATCCTCGGTGGCGTAGGCGCGCGACAGCGAACGGATGACGATAAAGGCGTAAAGCGCAAGCAACGCGAGACACAGGATGATGCCGAACTCCTCGGCCGCCACCGACAACACAAAGTCGGTGTGACTGTCCGGCAAGAGCCGCTTCACCGTGCCCTCGCCGGGCCCCTGCCCGAACCAGCCGCCATGCATGAAGGATTCCAGCGCCATATCGAGCTGATAGGTGTCACCCGACGCGGGATCCATGAAGCGTTTGATGCGACCGGCAACGTGCGGCACAAAAAGATAGGCGGTGAACAGGCCTGCCGCCGATGCGCCGACGAGACCGAACACCCAGATCATCCGCATTCCGGCGAGAAAGAACAGCGTCCCCCAGACCGCGAGCACCAGCATGGTCTGGCCGAAATCCGGTTCCGCCACCAGCAACGCGACCAGCAGCAGCAGCAGCACCATCGCCATTGATGTCGCCGGCATTTCCGGACGGCGCGCCGATTCCGAGAACAGCCATGCCACCACCACGACGAAAGCCGGCTTCGCCGCTTCGGAGGCCTGAATGTTGACACCGAGCAGCGTGATCCAGCGCCGCGAACCCTTGACCTCCGGGCCGAACAGCAAGGTCGCGACGATCAGAACGAGAGCGAAGGCGAGAATAATCAGCGCGCTGCGCCGGATGTGCTTCGGCGACAGGAAGGATGTCGCGATCATGACGGCCAATGACGGGACCAGGAACAACACATGGCGGTTGAAGAAGTGGAATGGATCGAGACCGATCCGCACCGCGACTGGGGGACTGGCGGCGAGCGACAGGATGACACCTGCGATCACCAGCGCCAGGATCGCCGCCAGTAGCAATCTGTCGACGGTCCACCACCATTCGCTCAAGGGCGTGCGTTGTTCGCGGGAGATCATAACGTAGCCTCCTTCACCGGCTCGATCGACCCGAGCGCCAGAACAAGATCGCGGAAGCGCGCGCCGCGCTTCTCAAAATTCGGAAACTGATCGAACGACGCGCACGCTGGCGAGAGCAGCACTACCGGAGCCGCAAGACCCGAGGCGGCCGCATCGCGCGCCGCATCGGGAATGGCTTCATCGAGCGTCTTGCTGATCGCATACGGCACATCGCCAAGCGTACGGGCAAATTCTTCCGCGGCCTCGCCGATCAGATAGGCCTTGCGGATGCGCGGGAAGAATTCGCGCAGGGATTCGATGCCGCCGGTCTTCGGCTTGCCTCCGGCGATCCAGAAAATATCGTCGAACGAGGACAGCGCGCGCGCTGCCGCATCCGCATTAGTGCCCTTGGAATCGTTGATGAACAGCACGTTGCCTTTGCGGCCGATCTGCTCCATGCGATGAGCGAGCCCGGGGAAACTGCGCAATCCCTTCAGCAACACGTCTGGCCCGACGCCAAGCGCCAGCGCACAGGCCGATGCGCAAGCGGCATTCTGCGCGTTGTGCAGTCCGCGCAGCGAACCGATGCCGCCGATTCTCGCGATATCCGTCCGCGCGCCGCCCGAGGCTTGCACGATGGTGTCGTGATCGAGATAGATACCGTCCGCAAGCGGGTGCTTCACAGAGACCCGGACAACTTTCTTGCCGGCGCGTTCGACGCGGTCTGCCGCGGCGGCGCAAAATGAGTCATCAACCCCGACGATGGCGGTACCGCCCGGCTGAACACCCGCGACCAGCCGCTCCTTCACCGCCGCATAGTGCTCGATGGTGCCGTGGCGATCGATGTGATCTTCCGTCACGTTCAAAAGAATGCCGACACTCGGATCGAGCGACGGCGTCAGATCGATCTGATAGGATGACATCTCGACGACGTGGACGCGCCCGGCGCGTGGTGGCTCCAGCGACAGGATCGCGGTGCCTATATTGCCACCCATCTGCGCGTCGTAGCCCGCTTCGCGCATCAGATGCGCAATCAGCGCGGTCGTGGTCGATTTGCCGTTGGTGCCGGTGATCGCGACGAACGGTGCATCCGGTGCATGGCGGCGGCGCTCACGGCAGAACAGTTCGACATCCCCGATCACCTCGATTCCGGCCTGTTGCGCCGCCAGCACGCTCCAATGCGGAGCCGGATGGGTCAGCGGCACGCCGGGCGTCAGCACCAGTGCTGCAAAGTTCGCCCACGATACTTTACGAAGATCGGCAGTCATGAAACCGGCGATGGCGGCTTCCGCCAGTTTTTCAGGACTGTCGTCGCTGGCGATCACTTGGGCGCCACCGGCCTTCAGGGCATGGCAACTCGCAAGGCCCGACCCGCCAAGGCCGAACACCGCAACCGTCTTGCCTGCAAAGCTGGTGACAGGAATCACGATCTCACCTCAGCTTCAGCGTTGCGAGGCCTGCGAGCGCGAGCATCACCGACACGATCCAGAACCGGATCACGATCTGCGGCTCGGTCCAGCCCTTCTGCTCGTAGTGATGATGGATCGGCGCCATCCGGAAAATGCGCTTTCCCGTCAGCTTGAACGACGCCACCTGAACGATCACGGACAGGGCCTCGATCACGAACAGACCGCCGATCACTGCCAGCACGATCTCGTGCTTGGTCGCAACGGCAATGGTGCCAAGCATTCCGCCCAACGCGAGTGAGCCGGTGTCCCCCATGAAAATCGACGCCGGCGGCGCATTGAACCAGAGGAATCCGAGACCTGCGCCCAGCACCGCACCGCTCAGCACCGCAAGTTCGCCGGTCCCGGCGACGTAACGGATCTGAAGGTACTCCGAGAACACGGCGTTGCCGACGAGGTAGGCGATCATGCCGAAGCTCGCGGCGGCAATCATCACCGGCACGATGGCGAGACCGTCCAGTCCATCCGTCAGGTTCACGGCGTTGCCCGCCCCGACAATGATGAAAAGGCCGAACACCACGTAGAACCAGCCGAGCTTGACGGTGAACTCCTTGATGAAGGGGATCGATACCGACGTCACCGACGGATCGCGACCCGCCCAGACAATGCAGATACAGGCGATCAGCGCGATCACAGCTTCTGAACCGAGGCGGAGGCGGCCGGAAAAGCCGTTATGCGTCTGCTTGGAAACTTTCAGATAGTCATCATAAAATCCGACGAAGCCGAAACCGAGCGTTACCAGCAACACGATCCAGACGTACGGGTTGCGCAGGTTTGCCCACAGCAGTGTCGAGACCAGCAGCCCTGACAGGATCATCAGGCCGCCCATGGTCGGCGTGCCTTTCTTGGTGACGATATGGGTGGGTGGCCCATCAGCCCGGATCGGCTGGCCTTTGCCCTGCGCAAGACGCAGGTGGTCGATGATCCACGGACCGAACATGAAAACGAACAGCGCGCCGGTGACGATCGCGCCGCCGGTGCGGAACGTGATATAGCGAAACACGTTGATGCCCGGGATCGTGCCAGCGAAATCAATGAGCCAATAAAACATCTGAACCGCCTATACCGCCAGATCGTCGAGTGAGGCGTTGGGTGGGAAGCGCTTTTCCAGCGCGGTGACAATCATCTTCATGCGCGAGCCAAGTGACCCTTTTACGGTAACGACGTCGCCGTTCCCGATCGCCGTGAGGACCTGCGGTTCGAGCGCTGCTGCGTTGTCGGCATAGCCGCCCTTCTTCGCCGCCGGAAGAACATCCCACAGGTTGCGCATCAGCGGCCCGCAGCAGAACACCGCATCGATCCGGTTCGCAATCACTGCCGCCGCAAGTCCGCGATGCAGATCCGGCCCTGTCGCACCGAGTTCGAGCATGTCGCCGAGCACCGCGATGCGCCGCCCGCGTGGCCCGACCTCGGCTTGCCCGAGAACATCGAGAGCAGCAGCCATGGACGCCGGATTGGCGTTATAGCTTTCGTCGATCAGCAAGGCGGAACCGGACGTCAATCCGAGATGGTGCCGCACGCCGCGTCCGGCCGCCGGTTGAATTCCCGACAGCGACAGTGCCGCGAGCGCCAGATCGGCACCTGCAAGCGCTGCAGCCGCCAGCACGGCCAGCGAATTCATCGCCATATGGCGGCCCGGCACGCCGAGCTTATAGGTGACCTCATGTCCCAGAATCTCGGCACGCACCGCCGAGCAGGCCGAATGCAGGGCCACATCGATCAGGCGCGCATCGGACTTCGCATCCGCGCCAAATGAGACGACCCGCGACACACCGGCTTCCCTGGCGCGGGCCTGCAACCGTTCGAACTGGCTGTTGTCCCGATTGAGCACGGCCGCGCCGCCCGGTTCGACGCCAGCGAAAATCTCGGCCTTGGCGTCGGCGATTGCCTCGATGCCGGAGAAAAACTCCAGATGCACGGGCTCGACCGTGGTCACGATGGCGACGTGCGGCCGCACCATTTTGACCAGCGGTTCGATCTCGCCGGCGTGGTTCATGCCGATCTCGAACACCCCGAACGCTGCCGATGCCGGGCATCGCGCCAGCGACAGCGGCACACCCCAGTGATTGTTGAACGAAGCCGCTGACGCATGGGTTTCACCCTGCGCGCTCAAGACGCTGCGGAGCGCTTCCTTGGTCGATGTTTTTCCGACCGATCCCGTAACAGCGATAATTTTGGCTTGAGAGCGCGCACGCGACGCATGCGCCAGATCGATCAAACCGGCCAGAACATCCGGCACCACCAGCAGCGGAAGGCGCTCGTCGAACGTTACACGATGGGATTCAGCAACGACCGCAAGTCCGGCGCCATTTTTCAGCGCAGCTTCGACGAAATCGTGACCATCGTGAACATCGCCCTTGATGGCGAAATAGGCTTCGCCATTGGTTAGCGTTCGGCTGTCGATCGAAATGCCGGTGATTGCGTCAGGCAGCGCGCCAACCCGCACCGCGTGCATCGCATCGGCCATCGCAGCAATGGTCCATAGCGGTTGCGTGCTCATGCCGCCTCCGCAAGCGCCGCTGCGGCGGCATCGTGATCGCTAAACGGCAATACGCGGTCGCCAACGATCTGTCCGGTTTCATGGCCTTTGCCTGCGATCAGCAGTACGTCACCCGGCTGCAATTCGGCAACCGCCACCCGTATTGCCTCGGCGCGGTCGCCAATTTCCTTCGCATCCTTTGCCGCCGCGAGGATCGCGGCCCGGATCGTCGCCGGATCTTCGCTGCGAGGATTGTCATCGGTCACGATGATCTTGTCGGCACCCTGCGCGGCGATGGCGCCCATCAACGGACGCTTGCCGGCGTCGCGATCGCCGCCGGCGCCGAACACGACAATGAGCTTGCGTTTCGCATAAGGCCGCAGCGCTTCGAGCGCCTTGGCCAGCGCATCGGGCTTATGGGCATAATCAACGAAAACCGGTGCGCCATTGCGTTCGCCGACGAACTCGAGCCGCCCCTTCGCACCTTCCAGATGCTCCAGCGCGGCAAATACCTGTTCCGCATCGCTGCCGGTGCCGATGGCAAGACCGGCCGCGACCAGCGCATTCTCGATCTGGAATTCGCCGACCAGCGGCAAGCGCAAGTCTCGCGCCCGCCCCTCGGACGCAATCGACAGAATTTGCGCAAAACCGTCGATCCGCGCGCTGAGCAGCTTGATCGCATCCCCCTTGCGGCCGACGGTCATCACGTTGAGCTTGCGGGCCTGTGACGCTTCAACCACCGCTGCCGAATGATCGTGATCGGCGGCAATCACCGCAGGACCGCCGTCCGCAACCAGATCGGTGAACAGCCGTAGTTTCGCTGCGAGATAATGTTCGACGGTCGGATGATAGTCCATGTGGTCGCGTGACAGATTGGTGAACGCTGCCGCCGTGATCCGCACGCCATCGAGCCGGTGCTGATCGAGGCCATGCGATGAGGCCTCCAGAGCCAGATGGGTGACACCCTCACGGGCGAGTTCGTCGAGCGAGCGATGCAGCGCGATTGGATCGGGCGTCGTCAGCGACCCATACACTTCTCGCTTGGGTGCAACGAGACCGATGGTGCCGATGCTGGCCGCCGAATGGCCGATGCGCTGCCAGATCTGCCGGGTGAAAGCGGCCACCGAGGTCTTGCCGCTGGTGCCGGTCACAGCGGCGATGGTCGCCGGCTGCTCCGGATAAAATCTCGCGGCCGCCAGCGCCAGCGCGCGGCGCGGATTCGGGCTTGCGATGAATGACACGCGGCGGTCGCCTTCCGGCGCGCGATCGCTGACCACGGCGACCGCGCCAGACGCGATCGCCTGCTCGATGAAGCGCGCGCCATCGGTCTTCGCACCCGCCAGCGCGAAGAAGACATTGCCGGCTTTTACCGCACGGCTGTCCATGGACAGCCCGGTGATGGCAACCGAACCGGCCTGCGCATCAACCACGGCATCGCCGCTGAAAAGGTCGCGAAGTTTCATCAGTCTCCAGTCCGGTCCGCGCAGAATTCGGCTTTCGCGCCGCGCTTACCGGCTCTCCTTCGATGTCGCAAGAATAAGGCGCTCGGACGGCGGCAAATCGAACCGGGGCTCGACGCCCAATAGCGGCGCGATCCGCGCAATCACCTTGCCTCCGGTCGGAACCGCGTTCCATCCCGAGGTGATGAAACCATGGGTTTCCGGCAACGGCTGCGGTTCGTCCAGCATAACCAGAAGCTGATACTGCGGTTTGTCCGCAGGCAAAATGGCGGTGAAAGAATTGAGAACGCGCTTCTTGGCATAGCGGCCGTTGATGACCTTTTCCGCAGTACCGGTCTTGCCTCCGATATAATAGCCCTTGACGTCCGCCTTTCTTGCGGTGCCGATCTCGGCGTTCAGGCGCATCAGAAAGCGCATCTTGTCGCTAGTGTCCGGCTTGATCACGCGCTTGGCGAGTGCCTTCGCCTCCTGTTCGGTGCGTTTGAGGAACGTCGGCGGGATCAGGTATCCACCATTGACCAGCGCGTCGATGCCCATCACCGCTTGCAGCGGCGCCACCGACAAACCATGGCCGAACGAGATCGTCACAGTGTTCAGTTCACCCCATCTGCGTGGCACAAGTGGCGAAGCGCTTTCCGGCAATTCGGTTCGCAGCCGGGTCAACTGGCCCATTTTGCCAAGGAATGCCTTGTGGGCCTCGACACCCTGCGCGAGTGCAAGACGTGCAGCCCCGATGTTCGACGAGAAGGTGAAGACCTCCTTCAGATTGATGAAACGGCCGAGCGGATGATCGTCGTGGATCTTGAACCGGCCATATCGCAGCGGCGCGCGCGCATCGACCATCGAATTCAGCGTCGCCTTGCCGGAGTCGAGAGCCATCGCCAGCGTGAACGCCTTGAAGGTGGAACCCATCTCGTAGACGCCCGTGGTCAGGCGGTTGATCCGGTCCGGGTCGTTGGCTTCGCGCGGGTTATTGGGATCGAAGTCCGGCAGCGACACCATCGCGACGATTTCGCCGGTATTGACGTTGCTGACCAGACCCGAGGCTGCCTTCGCCTTGAATTTTACCTTGGCCTTCATCAGTTCATCGCGCAGCGCGTGTTCGACGCGCAGATCGACCGCGAGTTCGACCGGAGCCTGCTGGCGGTCGGTGGCGAAGCCCGCGCGATGCAGATCGGCGAGACCGTTGGTATCGAGCCACTTCTCGATTCCGGCGATGCCCTGGTTATCGACGTTGACGAGGCCGATCAGGTGAGAGACATCGACGCCGCTGGGATAGACGCGCTTGTTCTCACGCAGGAACCCGATGCCGGGAATGCCAAGACGGAACACATCCTTCTGCTGCTGCGGCGTCAGCTCGCGCTTGAGCCAGACGAATCCCTTCCGCGATGACAGGCGCTCTCGCGCTTCCCGCTCGTCGAGATCGGGCAAGGTTGCGGTCAAAAGCTCGACGGCTTCGTCGACGTCGATGATGCGGCGCGGTTCGCCGAACAGCGATGACGCCTTGACGTCGGTCGCGAGAATTTCGCCGTTACGATCGAGGATGTCCGGACGCGCGGTGGCAATCGCATCCTGAGAGGCCGTGCGGCGGGTTCCGTGGCTGTCGCCGACGATCGCGTACATCAGCAGGCGCGCGGCAATAATCGCGAACACCGCGGAGAAGGCGAGGATGGCGAGACCGACGCGCGCGCGGGCCTTGGCCGCGCGGTCGACATTGCGCCCGTACAGCAGGGAGCGCACCAGCCGCTGGCGCCACGGCTCGGGAGGACGTGTGATCTGCGTCGCCTGATCGGTCATCGTCGGCCCTCCCGCGATGGGATCGACCCGGTGGTCTCGTCCTTTTCAACCATATCGATCATGGCTGCGATCGGGTCGGGCTCGTCCGGCGAGATCAGGCTTGGCGGTCGCGGCGGCAGGTTCTTCAATGAATCATATTGCGTCGCGTCGATGGGCCGCAGCGGAAGATGCCGCTCGACCAGACCCTGCAGACGGCTCGGAGCCTGGAGCTTTGCCCAGTCGGCGCGCAACCGTGCAATCTTGTTGCGTTCTTCTCGCACATCGTGACGCAGGCGCAGGACCCGCTCGGTGCGAACGGTCGATTCCATCTTGATGCGATAGACGTAGGCAGCGGCGAAGATCAGCGCGCAGATGACGAAGAAGTGGATGATCCGCATGTCAGCCCCCTCTCATCACGTCGGCAAGCGACGGCCAGCCGAACGTTTCATGATCGGGTTGCGCCGGTGCATCAGTGCGCTGCGCGGCACGAAGTTTGGCAGAGCGGGCGCGCGGATTGGCGGCGATCTCCTCCTGGCCGGGTGTGACCGGCCGCTTGGTTAGAATGTCGAAGCTCGGGGCCGCCTGCTCGATATCCGGCAGATGCCGCGAGCCACCGGCGCGCTTGCCGCGCTGCGCGATGAAGTTCTTGACGATGCGATCCTCGAGCGAATGAAACGACACCACGACCAGCCGTCCGCCCGGCTTGAGCACCCGCTCGGCCGCCACCAGCGATGTATGCAGTTCGTCCAGTTCCTCGTTGATGAAAATGCGCAAGCCCTGGAAGGTCCGGGTGCCGGGATGAATCTCGTTCGGCTTCGATCGCACAACTCGCGAGACGATATCGGCAAGCGCGCGCGTCGTGACGATCGGTGCTTCGCGCCGCGCTGCGACGATGGCGCGCGCTACAGCCCGCGAATGACGCTCCTCGCCGAAGATGTAGATGATATTGGCGAGATCGGTTTCGGAAGCTTTCGCGATCACATCCGCTGCGGTCGGACCGTCATGGCCCATGCGCATATCGAGCGGCCCGTCAAACCGAAACGAAAAGCCACGCTCGGCACGATCGAGTTGCATCGACGATACGCCGACGTCCATCACCACGCCGTCGACCCTATCGAGGCCCTGCGCCGCGCAGATTTCAGCAAGATTTGAAAACCGGTCTTCAACCAGCGTCAGACGCCCGCCCGAGGTATCGACCAGATCGAATCCCGCGGCGATCGCGGTACGGTCGCGGTCGATGCCGATCACGCGGGTGCCGGGAACATCGAGGATGGCGCGGCTGTAGCCACCGGCGCCGAACGTCGCATCGACGTAAATGCCACCGTCGCGTGGCGCGAGAAAATCCACCGCCTCGCGGCCCAGCACGGAAATATGCGGTGACGGCGCATTTGCTGTCATGACAAGCGCCCCCGCCTTTGAGTTAAAGCGTTGCCGTCCGGCACCAGGACGGAATCCGGGCATGCGCCGCCGTTCCGGCGCACACGGAAGCCCTTGAAATGTCCCACTATTATGAAACAGCGGCGCACTGACGGTTCCTTGTCGCAGGGTCGGGTATCCGCATGGAATTGGGTGGCCTGCCATGGGTTTTTAAGCACCAACGGAACCGCGATCGCTCCAATTTCGGCGCGATTCTTCACTCTTCAGTAGTGGTAATTATCGTTAAGGAATCGTTGATAAGGTCGAATCCAACCTTCCGATCATTCCGGCGCAGTTGCGGTATGCGCGCATGGCGTGTGGATAACGATCCCGCCGAATTGCACGCCATCCCCCGGTCTGGTTAGTGCCCGCAGGGATGCCGCCGTTGTCTTGCCCGCTTTGGGTTGTCATGTCGTAAGCCGCTTGCGTTTACGAAGGTCAAGGGACCGCACGGCTCCTGACCGCCGATCGCACGTCCCTAGTTCCGAGGTTTCAAGGCTGACATGCTGAGCTTTATGCCGGACTCGTCCGTCGTCTCCGATGTCATGCCGTCGGCCAATTTCGACGAACGCAGGAACGGCCGGGAGCCGGACATGATCCTGCTCCACTATACCGGCATGACCGACGCTGCCAGCGCGATTGAGCGCCTTTGCGCCACAGGCACGGAAGTCTCGGCACACTATATCGTGCTGGAAGACGGTGCTGTCATTCAGTCCGTGCAGGAATCCGCGCGCGCCTGGCATGCCGGCATTTCGTTCTGGGCAGGCGAAACCGACATCAATTCGCGGTCGATCGGCATCGAGATCGTCAATCCGGGTCATGATCTCGGCTATCCCGATTTTCCTCTGCGTCAGACTGCGGCGGTGATCGCGCTATGCAAAGGCATCATGCTCCGCCGCAATATCGCAAAAGCTCGCGTGCTCGGACATTCGGACGTCGCGCCCGCCCGCAAGAAGGATCCCGGTGAGAAATTCCCCTGGCGGCTGCTGGCCGATTCCGGCGTCGGCCACTGGGTCGAACCGGCGCCACTCGGGCGTAGTGAGCAGAAAATGCGCGGCGCAACCGGCGAACAGGTGCTGCAGCTTCAGCGCGCGCTGTCGCGCTATGGCTACAATATCGCGCTGACCAGCCAGTACGACACCACGACCCTCGATGTCGTGGCTGCCTTCCAGCGCCACTTCCGGCCCGAGCGCGTCGACGGCGTCGCCGATCACTCGACATTGACTACGCTGGAAAATCTCCTCGCCAGCCTTCCCCAGGAAACAGCTCCCGCCTCTTGACCCCGCGGACGGCCGCGCCCATCACTGCAGCGTCAGTCGGCTGGACGGCCGCCCCGGCAAGGATCGAAAGGTCGCCGGGGAGGAAAGTCCGGGCTCCATCGACATACGGTGCCGGATAACGTCCGGCGGGGGCGACCCCAGGGAAAGTGCCACAGAGAACGAACCGCCCCGTTTCGACGGAGGTAAGGGTGAAAAGGTGCGGTAAGAGCGCACCGCGTTTCCGGCGACGGAGACGGCATGGCAAACCCCACCGGGAGCAAAACCGAATAGGGACAGCATCGCGGAAAGTTCGCTCAACCGGGCGATAACTCCGCAGGGCGATGTCAAGCTCGCTGTCCGGGTAGGTTGCTTGAGGCGCCGGGCAACCGGCGTCCCAGAGGAATGGCCGTCACGTCTGCGTGGTGCAAACCATGCAGGCCCTACAGAACCCGGCTTACAGGCTGGCTGATATCTTGAACTGCGATCCGGATGGATCGCGGAACGACAACGAGGGGTTCGGCGCAACCACGCCGGACCCCTCGCCAGTTCTGACCGATATCTGCTTCACGCAATCAACTTTTCATTGCTGCCATGCCTGCTTGTCGGGACCGGCCTGCCTATGCCGGGCGGTGCAAAGCAGCTACGTTCCGCGCCCCATGCCTCCGTCATTCCGCTCTCACGAACAACTCGGCCTGCTGCTCGGCTTCATCGGCGTCGCCATCTTCGGTGGAACGCTGCCGGCCACGCGTCTCGGCGTTTCGGTCATCGATCCGCTTGCTTTCACCGCCATGCGCACGGCGATCGCCGGACTATGCGCGCTGGCACTGATGATCGTGCTGCGCCGGCCACTGCCACCGCGCCGGCTGTGGCCGCAGCTGGCACTCACGATGATCTGCGTGAGTGTCGGATTTCCGTTCCTGATGGCGCTCGCGCTGACGACGGTCGACGCCTCGCACGGCGGTGTCGTTCTGGGAATTCTGCCGATCGCGACCGCACTCGTTGCCGTCGCGATCACGCACGAACGCCCTAAAGCCATGTTCTGGATCGCTTCGGTCGCCGGTGCAGCGATCGTGGTCGCATTTGCGTTGCGTCAGGGTGGCGGCACAGTGTCGGCGGGCGATCTTTTGCTGTTCGCATCGGTGATCGTGTCCGCGATCGGGTATGGCTTCTCCGGCCGTCTGACAGCGTCGATGCCCGGTTGGGAAGTCATCAGCTGGGTGCTGGTGATGTCGCTTCCGATCTCGATTCCCGCGGCAGTTCTGACCATGCCGCCTGATCTCTCGAGCATTCCGCTTAGCCCGTGGCTGGCGCTTCTTTACGTCGCGCTGTTCTCGCAATGGATCGGCTTCTTTGCGTGGAATGCCGGAATGGCGATGGGTGGCATCGCGCGCGTGTCGCAGGTGCAGTTACTGCAGCCGTTCATCACTTTCGCGCTGGCGGCGGTGTTCAACGACGAGACGATCACGTTGCAGATTCTGTTGTTTGCAGCGGCAGTGGTCGTCACCGTTGCGATCAGCGCCCAGGTCCGGGTCAAACGGACGCCGCTCGCGTCGCCTCCCTCCCCCTGATTGGGGGAGAGAGGCCTCTGTTATCATTGCAGTGTGCACTCATTCGGCCGCAAGTATCCGGTCGAGATCCAGCACCTGCCGCTCGAACAGGGCGCGGTAGATGCCTTCCGGTCGCGCCGCAAGGGACGCATGTGTCCCTTCCTCGGCGATCCGGCCACGATCGAACACCAGAATCCGGTCGAGACGACGCACCGTCGACAGACGATGCGCGATCACGATCGCGGTGCGACCCTGGATCAGACGATCCATCGCCTCCTGGATCAGCGCTTCCGATTCCGAATCGAGGCTCGATGTCGCCTCATCGAGGATCAGGATCGGCGCATCCGCCAGAAAGGCGCGCGCCAACGCCACGCGCTGGCGCTCACCGCCCGACAGCTTCACGCCCCGCTCGCCGACCAGCGTTTCGTACCGCTTCGGCAACCGCATGATGAAATCATGCGCGTTCGCAAGGCGAGCCGCTTCCTCGATCTGCGCCAATGTCGCGCCGGGCCGCCCGTAAGCGATGTTCTCGGCCAGTGAACGGTGAAACAGGATCGGCTCCTGCTGCACGATCGCGATCTGACTGCGCAGCGATTGCTGCGTCGCCTTCGCGACATCCTGACCGTCGATCAGGATGCGGCCAGCCGTTGCGTCGTAAAGCCGCTGGATCAGCTTGACGAACGTCGTCTTGCCCGAGCCAGAGCGGCCGACCAGACCGACGCGCTCGCCGGGCTTGATATCGACCGAGAGCCGATCGTAGAGCGGCGTGCCATGCCCACGATAGTGAAACGTCACATCGTCGAACACGATGCCGCCGCCCGCGACTTTCATCGGCTGCGCATCCGGCGCATCGGCGATACCGATCGCTTCGTCGTGAATCTCGACCAGTTCCTCCATGTCGTTCACCGACCGCTGGAGGTGACTGATGTGCTGGCCGATATCGCCAAGATAGCCGTGGATGACGAAGTACGTCGTCACCACATAGGTCACATCGCCCGGCGACGCACGACCCGCGATCCATAGCAGCAGCACGCCGCCGATGACGGTCGCGCTCATCAAAACAAGCACCGCATGCTGCGCGGTACCCACATAGGTGTAGCGCAGCCATGTGCGCCCTGCACGGCGACGCCATTTTCTGAGCACGCCGGCGACGCGGGCGTCTTCCTGCGCTTCCGCACCGAACGACTTCACCACCGCGTTGCAGGTCAACGCATCGGCCAGCGTGCCGCCGACCTTGGTATCCAGCGCGTTGGACAACTGGGCGGCAGGCGCGATGTAGTTCGTCGTGAGGGCAACGGTCATCGCAACATAAGCGAGCGTGATCAACGCAATTGCCGCACCGAGCACCGGCCAGTGCCACCCGACCAGGATGGTCGAGCCAAGCAGCACCACCAATGACGGCACCAGAGCCATCAGGACGGTGTCGTTCATCAGGTCCAGCGCCCACATGCCGCGCGTGATCTTGCGCACGGTCGAACCGGCGAAGCTGTTGGCGTGCCAGTCCGTGGAGAACCGCTGAATCCGAACGAAAGCGTTCTGCGCCACGTCCGACATGATGCGCAGCGTGAACGGCAGGATCGCCTTCAGGCCGATGAAACGCAGCGCCATCGCCGCGAAGCCAAGCGCAACGATGGCGGCAAACGCAATCGTTGCGGCGCGATGGGCTGCGGCCTGATCGGTTGTCGCCAACGCAACCGCGTCCACCAGCTTTCCGGCAAACAGCGGCATGAACACGTCCGCGGCCGCCGCGGCGATCAGGCCACCGGCGACAACGGACAAACGGACCGGCTGATTGCGCCAGTGGCGGAAGACGAACAGCAACACCGCGCGGATCGCGGGTGTCTTCTTGTGAGGTCGGGTCATGACATTATCCGGCTGCTCGCAGGCAAGCCGGCTCCATTAATTGGTGCGACGACGCAGGACAGCGGTGCGTGGCCGCAAGGCAAATCAGTTGTGAAAGAAAGCGGGCGCGGGCTTCAGAACCCGATGCGTCGCAGCCTGGATCGATCCCGATATCCCAGGATCAGCCGGCAACTCGTCACGGAGGACCTCGGGGTTAACCGAGCGGGAAACCGGAGTTGGCGGCGCGAACGCCGATGACGCGCGGGGTCGCGATAAACGCAAAATTCAAATCCATGCGATCCTCCCGCGTTCGAGTGACGGCGCCGCAAATGCGCGCCGGGATTGTTTCCTTGCACATCAATTGCGGCAAATTTTTAGCTGCAGACATCGAAATGTCTTTCCAACTAACCATCCTGCCGCAGCCGGAGTTCAGTGCGCATCCGCAATCGGCCCGGCCATGGTCGGCTTGCGGACCATGACCACGCAGCAGCTCAGCCCGAGATAGAATAGCGTCAAGATGAAAAAGGCGTCGCCGTAGCTCATCACCACCGCCTGGCGATGAACGATCTGCGACAACTGCTTCAGCGCCATCAGTGAGGCGTCACCCATCCCCTGAAATTTCTTCGCGAACATATTGAGCGTTTCGACCGCGGTGGCGTTACCCCAGGTCACGTGGTCATGCAGGCGGGAGATATGCAAATCGGTGCGGTGATCCAGCACCGTGTTGATGAGCGCGAGACCGACCGCACCGCCGAGATTTCGGGTAAGGTTGAACAGCCCGGAGGCATTCTTGATTCGCTCGGGTGGCAGCGTGCCCAGAGCGATATTATTAACCGGAATCATCGCCATCATGATACCGCAGCCACGCAGGATCTGCGGCCGCAACAGTTCATAGAAATCGAAGTCCTTGGTCACCCAGGTCATCAGCCATGAACCGGCGGCAAACATCACCAGCCCGAATGCGATCATGACGCGCGGATCGACCTTGCCCATCATGCGCCCAACCAGCGGCGCCGTCAGGAACATCGCAGCACCGGACACGAACATGGTTTCGCCGATCATCAGGGCGCTATAGCCCCGCACTTCGGCAAGATAGCGCGGATAGAGATAGGTCAAACCGTAAAGGCCGATGCCGACGCAGAACGAGAACATCGACCCCAGCGCGAAATTGCGATCGGTGAAGGCGCGAATATCGACGATCGGTTCCTTCGCCGTCAGCACCCGGTAGAAGAAGGCGACGGCGGAGATGACGCAGACCACCGCGAAGAAGAAAATGGAATCGTCCTGAAGCCAGTCGTTGCGCGGACCTTCCTCCAGCACATATTCGAGCGAGCCGAGAAAGCCGCCCATCGCGATCAATCCCCACCAGTCGAAATGATCCAGCAGTTCAAGGTGCGGCTCGTCGAAATCGACCAGCGCCAGAACACCGATGGTGATGCCGATCCCGGGAATGACATTGATGAAGAACAGCCAGTGCCACGACATCAATTCGGTGATATAGCCGCCGACCGTCGGCCCGATGGTCGGCGCCAGCGTCGCCACCAGCCCGATGATTGGTGTGACGATGGAGAACTTCGAGCGCGGAAAAACCGTGTAGGCCGAAGCGAACACGGTCGGGATCATACCCGCGCCGACAAAACCCTGGATCGCCCGCCACAGGATCATCTGTTCGATCGTCGACGTGAATCCGCACATCAGGCTCGCCGCGGTAAAACCTGACGCCGAGATCGCGAACAAAAGCCGCGTTCCCAGCGCGCGCGACAGGAAGCCTGAGAGTGGAATCGCGATCACTTCCGCGATCAGATACGCCGTCTGCACCCATGCCACTTCGCTGGAACTGGCCGACAGACCGGCCTGGATTTCGGACAGCGATGCCGAGACGATCTGGATGTCCAGAATCGACATGAACATCCCGAACACCATGATCAGGAAGGCGAACAGCCGGCGCGGCGCGATCTTTTCGGATGGCGCAGCGGAAGCTGCCGGGCCGCGAGGGCCCGCGCCATCCATGGTTGGCGATGCACTGGACGCCATGTGGTGTTCCTCAGGCTCTCATCTTCGAGCCCGTGCTTCTCTTATCGCGCGGCAATCGGATCGACGCCGTCGGGCGATGGCTTGGTGTTGACGCTCACCACCACTGACATGCCGGCGCGCAGCATGTTTTCCTTCGCGACCGACGCGGGAATCCGGATTCGGACCGGCAGGCGCTGCACGATCTTGGTGAAGTTACCGGTGGCGTTGTCGGGCGGCAGCAAGGTGAAAACCGAGCCCGAGGCTGGGGCAATGCTGTCGACGGTGCCGGTGATGGTGCGGCCACTGATCGCATCGACGGAAATCTTCACGCGCTGACCGGGCTTCAACCGAGCGACTTGGGTTTCCTTGAAATTCGCATCGATATAGACGCCGTCAAGCGGCACCACGTTGGCGAGGCGCTGACCGGGCTGAATGAAGTCGCCCTCATTGACGAGCCGGTTGGAGAACACGCCATCGACAGGGGCGCGGATCGTCGTGAACGACAGATCGCGTTCCGCCTTTTCGAGTGCGGTTTTCAGCTCATTGAGCTGCCCCTTTGCTTCCGCCTGCTGGGACTTGATGACACCGACCTGCGCTTCGGCGGCGTCGAGAGTCGCCTTTGCGCCCTGCACCGAGGCGACAGCCTGATCGCGCGCGGCCTGCGCGACATCAAAGGTCGCCTTCGATGCGAAACCCCTGTCGGTCAATGTTTGCTGACGGGTGAAGTCCGCTTCCGCGCGTTTGGTTGCCGCATCAGCCGATGCAAGTTGTGCCTTGGCCTGCTCGACCGCACTTTCCTGTGCGACGGCCTGTCGGCCGATCCGTTCGATGGTTGCCTCCTGCGTCGCGATTTTCGCGCGCGCATTCTCGACCGCGATCCGGTAGTCACCGTCGTCGATCTGGAACAGCAGGTCTCCAGCCTTCACCCGCGTGTTGTCGCCAATCGCGATCTTCTCGATGTGACCGGACACCCGCGCACCGAGCGTGGTGTTGTTGGAGCGGACATAGGCGTCGTCGGTGGACACCATGTAGCGTCCCGTGACGAAATAATAATAACCGGCATAGATCGCCGCGAGCGCAGCGATTGCGCCAATTCCGGTCAAAACCTTCGTGCGCCGGCCGGATTTCACAGGAGCAGCCGGTGCATCAACCGTCGGCGCTTCGGCAGTAGCATCACCCGTGCGGCGCGCCTCCGGTTCGGCCGAACGCGCGCGGAGATTTTCAAGTTTGGAGACCGCCTCAGCGCGCTGCGCTTCGTTTTCGGAAGCGCCATCCTCCGGGCGGATGACCCGGGCGGCTTGATCTCGTCCAGACGCGGCCATTTCGGCCTCCCTCTCGTTCCGGCGATCGTTCCAGCCGAAAACAACAATCGGGGCGCACGCAGCCCCAAGGTGACAGTAATTACCATTGACCGAACGGTTCGGTCAATGGTAATTTAAGTGAGCGGACCATACAATTCGACACCGCCCGGGACATCGGCGCCGCGTGCCCATACAAGGGATATTCAAAAGCAGGCTAAACGAATGATTGCTTCAGCTCCGCTCACCCGCCCATCCGGCGAAGATGACAACGCCAAGCGCCGCCAGATTCTCGATGGCGCACGCCGGGTGTTCATGGAGCTGGGCTTCGACGGAGCCAGCATGGGGGAGATCGCGCGGGCCGCCGGCGTCTCCAAGGGCACTCTGTACGTTTATTTCGCCGACAAGAACGCCCTGTTCGAAGCCATTGTCGAACAGGAGTGTCTCGAGCAGGGCAAATTCGCGTTCGATTTCGATCCGACCAAGGACGTGGAAACAACGCTGAAGAATTTCGGCCGGGCCTATATCGAAGTGCTGTGCCGGCCTGACGGCGGCTCAGCAGTCCGAACCGTGATGGCGATTGCCGAACGCAAGCCCGAACTCGGCCGGCGCTTCTACGAGCGCGTGCTGGCCCATACCATCAACCGCCTCGCGGGCTATCTCGATGCGAGGGCGAAGGAAAACGACCTCACCATCGATAATAGCCAGCTCGCGGCTGCGCAGTTCATGATGATGTGCCAGGCGACGTTGTTTCAGCCCTACATTTTTCAGGCCAAACCCGCGCCGACCGCCGCGCAGATCGAAACGGTGGTCAAGAGCGCCATGCGCCTGTTTCTCGCAGGCTACCGCCGGAAATAATCACACGGCTCTGGTTGCGGCGGC
Organism: Afipia sp. Root123D2; assembly: GCF_001425835.1. GTDB lineage: Bacteria > Pseudomonadota > Alphaproteobacteria > Rhizobiales > Xanthobacteraceae > Afipia. Next base: position 256,826 of record NZ_LMDP01000001.1, on the reverse strand, counting down.
GCATTGCGCACTAGCGAATGTGGGACTCGTCCTCGATGCCCTCGTCGTCGGCAGCCTCGCGGGCCTTCGCACTGAGCTTGCGTCCGCCGAGCGAGCCGGTGACGCCAGCATCGCGGCCGGCGTAACGGCCGCCTGACGCACGCGCGGCGATTTCCTCACCGGACACGGCTGCCGGCTTGCAGATCGAACGACCGGACGAACGTCGCATCAGATCGACGTGAATGTGGTTGTAGTGATAGATGTTGGCGCCCGGCGCCAGCACGGTGGTGAATTCCCGGCAGGCCGCGCCTTCGACATCTCGCAGGAAGCCCTGCTCTTCCGGCAAACCCTTCCAGCCATGCTGTACGGAAATGTAACGCCCGTCCGCCAGCGTGAATCCTGCGATATCGAGCGCGTTGCCGAACGCATGTTCGGAGATATGAGCGCGCGGGTTGCCGTTCATGCCGCGGCACGAATAGGCCGAGATCTGCTTGATTTCCACGACACGCGCGCCGAACCAGCGCATCGCGGCCGGCTGCACGGCTTCCGTCAGCCAGCGATCGAGCACCGACACGATGGGACACGCCAGTGTCGCCGCCGGCTTCAATGCGACAGGCCCGAACGACGCCACCGAATTTCCCTGCGCGGGCCCGAGGCGTGGCTGCGAATAAGGCGCGGTGTCGCGACCTTGCGGATAGGGCTGCGCGTTGTAACCCGCACGAGGCTGAGACGGCGCGCTGCCGGGCGGGGGAAGCGGTTCGGCTTCGACGTCATCGGTGTTGGAAGCAGGAATTCCCGGCGCATTCAACGATACCGGGCCACCCGGTGGATTCAAATTGTACTGCGCCGATCCGGACGCCGGATAAGGCTGTTGAGCTGGCGGTGGATAGGCCGGCCGGGCATATGACGACTGCGGCTGTTGCGCGACCGGCCAGCGCGGCTGGCTGCCGACGCTGCCTGGCGGACGGATTACCTCGGCATAGCTAAATGAACTGCTGCTTTCACCGAGAGCTGCGACCTTCAGAGGGTACTCGGCGCCGCAAACGCCCGGTCCCGCGATCGGCTTGATCCGGACCAGATCAGCGTTTTCCTTCACTACGCCCGATTTCAGGCATGCCATCTCGGCCTCTGCCCGCCAAGGTTCGCGCTCCGCGGTAAAAAAGCCGCGGCCGCACCCCACGAGGGAGACGAGGACCAAAGAACCTACAACACACAAGCTAATTCGACGTGCCATGCGGGCACGTTCGGTCAATAAACTTAAAGACTCTTCAACGCATTGTTTTTCAAAGTTTTTTAACCATAACGCTGCGGCTTCTGTGTTTCACCGCTATCCACAGGGAGCCGATGCAGCAGCATGGCTTACTTTTTTCCCCGGGAACGCTCCATTACGTTGCGCGTTACAGCGACGACCCGCGCGAACCAGGGAGCGTCCCATGACTTTCGGCAGCAGTCTGAGCGTTGTGGCCGCATATACGACGATCGCTTTTGTCGGCGCGATCATCCTCGGAATCTTCTGAGGCAAGCCGGCCACGAAATCGAATTCTCGACCGATCATGTGAACGGTGACTGTCGCCATGAATGACTGCGCCTCGTATGTCCAGCGAGGGTGTTGCCAAACGCGTCCTTTCGCGATGGCGTGACATGCGGACCGCCCCACACGGTGATATAAAGTCGGCACTCAGTCGCACCGCAGAATCGGAACGTCATGATCTTTCGCCAATTGTTCGACACCACCTCGAGCACTTACACCTACCTGCTCGCCAGCCGTCAGGGCGGCGAGGCCCTGATCATCGATCCGGTCATCGAGAAGGTCGACCGGTATATCCAGCTCCTGCACGAACTCGACCTCAAGCTCGTCAAGGCCGTCGATACGCACCTGCATGCGGATCACATCACCGGACTTGGCAAGCTGCGCGATCTCACCCATTGCGTTACCGTGATGGGTGAACAGAGCGGCGTCGATGTGGTCTCGATGCGCGTTGCCGACGGAGATCGCGTCAATATCGAAGGCGTATCGCTCGATGTCCTCTATACGCCGGGACACACCGACGACTCATACAGCTTTGCGATGGATGATCGCGTCTTCACCGGCGACACACTGCTGATCCGTGGCACCGGCCGAACCGACTTCCAGAACGGCGATCCTCGCGCGCAATATGAATCGATTTTCAACCGGCTACTGAAACTGCCGGACCGCACTCTTATCTATCCTGCACACGACTACAAAGGCGACACCGTCTCCACTATCGGCGAGGAGCGGGCTTGCAACCCGCGTTTGCAAGTCAAGTCCGTGGATCAATATGTCGATCTGATGATGAATCTGCATTTGCCAAATCCCAAGATGATGGACGTGGCAGTGCCGGCGAACATGCATGTCGGCCTTGCTCAGGATGAAGTGGCGCGGCGTGGCTGGGCACTGACTGCGGCGCAGGCGATCGAAACTATCGGGCGCCCCGGGGTGGTGTTTATCGATCTCCGCGAACCTCGCGAACGCGAGCGGCACGGCATCATTTCGGGATCGGTCCACGCGCCATACACCGACCTTGAGGACAATGTGAAGCCCGGCGGGATTCTTCATCAACTCGGCGTCGCTTCCGGCACTCAGCTTCTGTTCTATTGCGCGTTCGGCGAGCGCTCCGCGATGGCGGTGCAGGCCGCGCAACAGGCCGGGCTGCCGAATGCCCGTCATATCCAGGGCGGAATTGCCATGTGGGAAAAGGCAGGCGGCCCGGTCGCACGCGTCTCGCCTTAAACACCAGAACCCGAAATCGGTCTTCACACCGGCATGCGTTAAGGACTGGCGCGCATTGTCACATGACGATAGCATCGTTGGCCTCAACGAACCGGGGGCGACATGCGCTTGAAATTCATCTTGATCGGGTTGGCGGTCCTCGCCGTTTCGTTTTACGCAAGCCTGAAAGCGATGGATTGGCTGTGGCCGCGCGGCGTCGAGAAGCCGGTGCTGGCAAAACTGCCGCCGCTGCCACCCGTTTCGCGCAATTCCGAAATCATCGCGCCGGTGACGATCGCTCTGACAACCATTCGCGATACGCTCGACCGCGCCGCACCGCGCAATCTCAGCGGCAAGGCCGAGAATCCCGTAAGCCAGATTCTGTCGAACGCCGACATCAGCTGGACCGTCACCCGAGGGCCGGTCGTCGTCAATGGCGCGCAAAACGCACTGGCGCTTTCAACGCCGCTTGACGGCAAACTGACAGTCCTGGGATCGCTGTCGGCCGGAGCCGGAAGTGCGCTCGGCGATGCGCTGGGAGGCCTTCTGGGCAGCAACGCGGCCAAACAGATCGGAAGCGTGTCGATCAAGTCGCTCAATGCCAGCGCCGCCATCCGCGGAAATGTCGCGATGACGGCCCGCCCGGAAATCCTGACCGATTGGCACATCGATCCGAGACTGACCGCGCAGGTCAATCTCGGCGACACCACTCTCACGGTCGCCGGCGCCCGGGTCGCAGTGCCGGCGCAGGTCAAGCCGGTCCTGGACCGGACTGTGAACGAGCAGGTCAATCTGTTGCAGCAACGGCTACGCAGTGACCGCGCCCTCGAGCAGAGTGCGCGCCGCGAATGGACCAGGATGTGCCGCACGATTCCGCTTCCACCGGTCAATGCCGATGCGCCGCCGCTGTTCCTTGAAATGAAGCCGACCAAGGCGGTGGCCGCCCAGCCGCGCGTCGATGCGCGCAATGTCACGCTGATGGTTGGCCTGCAGGCCGAGACCCGCATCACCGCACGGCAAACCAAGCCGGACTGTCCGTTCCCATCGACGCTGCAGATCGTTGCACCGCGCGATAACGGACACGTCAGCATCGGCGTGCCGATCGACCTGACCTTCACCGAGGTCAGCCGGATCGTCGAGGCGCAGCTCAAGGGACGCACATTTCCTGACGATGGCAGCGGCGCCGTTGCCGTCACAGTCAAGGCCGCCAGCGTCAACGCCGCCGGCGATCGGCTGCTGATCTCGCTGCTGGTGAATGCGAAGGAGAAAAAATCCTGGTTCGGCCTCGGCGGTGAAGCCACGATCCACATCTGGGGACGGCCGGTGCTCGATCAGAAGAAGCAGCTGTTGCGGCTGGCCGATCTCGAACTCGCCGTTGAATCGAACGCGGCCTTCGGCCTGCTCGGTGCCGCCGCTCGCGCGGCGGTGCCGTATCTCCAGCATGCGCTGGAGGAACGGGCGACCATCGACCTCAAGGCTCTCGCAGCCAGCGCTCAACAGAAGCTCGCTGCCGTCATCACCGATTTCCGCAAGAATGATGATGGGCTGCGGATCGATGCAGCGGTGACTGGCGTTCGGCTCGGCGATATCGCCTTCGATTCCACAACGCTGCGGGTGGTGGCCGAAGCCACCGGCACGATCAACGTCGCCATTACGGCGCTGCCCGACCTGTAACGACCCACTACTCGCAGCGATTCAGCCCCGCAGTAGTCAGCGACCCGACCGGCCCGATAAGCCACTCGTTTCGCTGACAAATTCGGCTGCCACGATGTCTCCACATTATCCCCGCAAATGAGTATGCAGTTTTCATGTGCCGCATAAGTTGCCGCACCTCGTTCCCGCGCCGGTGATGCCGCCCGCCCGGGATGATTTGATCAGGGATAGACATCATGAAACGCATTCTGCTCGTCGCTGCTGCGGCGTTACTGATGATTTCATCCGCTCAGGCACAGCCCGCCGAATATCAGGCCATGGTTGCGAGCCACGCCGCTGCCAATGGCGTTCCCATCGAACTCGTCCATCGCGTGATCATGCGAGAGAGCCGCTACAATCCGCGTGCCGTCCATGCGGGCAACTACGGCATGATGCAGATCAAGCTGCAGACCGCCCGCGGCCTTGGCTACACGGGAACCGCGCAGGGCCTGCTCGATCCGGAGACCAATCTGACTTATGCGGTGAAGTATCTCGCCGGAGCCTATCGCGTGGCGAACGGCAACGCCAATCGCGCGGTGTCTTACTATGCCCGCGGCTATTATTACGCCGCAAAACGACAGGGGCTGATGCAAGCCCGGGCAGAGCAGACGCCGCTCAGCCTTCTGCCGGTGAGCGACGAAGTCCCGGCGCGGCGCCATCATCGTCACCACCGCCGCTGAGTATTTTGGCGATTTAACCTGCCCAGCAGAGAATCCCGGTTGCCCTTGCAGCCGGGATTTTTTCGTCAGGTTGTTATGGAGGCGCTGCCTCGCTTGATCGGCTGCGGATGACCGCTGTCGTCGATTGCGACATAGGTGAAATTACCGTCAGTCACCAGAATGCTGTTGCTCTCGTTGCGCCGCTGCACCCAGGCTTCAACGTGAACCGTGATCGACGTCCGGCCGATGCGGACCAGCGTTCCATAGACCGACACGACATCACCGACATAGACCGGCTTGCGGAAGGTCATAGCCTCGATGGCAACAGTGACACTGCGCGATTTAGTGTACTTGCTGGCAAAAATCCCGCCCGCGAGGTCCATCTGGCCGAGAAGCCAGCCGCCGAAAATATCGCCATTCTGGTTCGTGTCGGCAGGCATCGCCAGCGTTCGGATGGACAATTCGCCCTTCGGCTCGGTGTCAGCGGCTGGGGTGGCATGAACCGATGTATCTGTCATTGAAGGAGATCCGTCGTGTCGATATCTCAGGTGAAGGTAGCCCAACCGGCGTCCGGCTTGAAGCGGTCTCCGAATTTCGCTGCGAGCGCTTCAAGCGCCGACACGACATTCTGCGGTCCGCGCGCGCGCGCATAATTCAGCGGCCCGCCACGGAACGGAGCATAGCCCGTCCCGAAAATCATGGCGCCATCGACAACGTCCGCGTTGTCGACAATGCCTTCCCGCAGGCAGGCGACGCAGACATTCGACATCGGCAGGATCAGGCGGTCGGTCATTTCGGGCATCGGCTGGATTGCGGTCTTTACCTTCACCGCTTTGCCGTCCTTCCATTCATAAAAGCCCTTGCCGGTCTTGCGCCCGAGTTCGCCTTTGCTCACCTTCTCGCGCAGCCATTCCGGTGCCGGAGGCAGTGTACTGTCCAGCTTGGCGCGCAACATATCGCCGACCGCGAGGCAGATATCGAGACCGACCTGATCGGCAAGCTCGATCGGCCCCATCGGCATCCCGAATTTCTCGGCCGCGGCATCGATCACCGTCTTGTCGATCTTCTCGTCGAGCATCACCATCGCCTCGAGCATGTATGGCGTCAGCGCGCGATTGACGAGAAAGCCCGGCGAGCTTTTCACCGGCAGTGGCAGGCGATCGATGGCGCCGACAAACGCGCGCGCCATGGCGAGTGCATCCGCATCGGCCTGATCGTGGCTGATCACCTCGACCAGTTGCAGCCGCGACACCGGATTGAAAAAATGCAGACCGAGCAGACGTTGCGGCGATTTCAGCGTGGTTCGCAAATCCTGCAGTGGGATGCTGGAGGTGTTGGTTGCGAGAATCGCACCTGCCTTAATGCGCGGTTCGAGCCCGGCATAGACCTTCTGTTTCAGATCGAGCTTTTCCGGTACCGCCTCAATGATGAGATCGGCGTTGCGCACGCCCTCACCGTCCATATCCGGGATCAATCGATCCAGCGCATCGCGCACCTCGGTCTTCTTGCGGATGATCTTGCCGAACAATTCGCTGGCGCGCTTGATCGCGCCGGCGATCGGCTCCGGCTTCATGTCCGCGAGCGTCACGCGCAGACCCTGACGGGCGCACCACGCAGCAATATCGCCACCCATCGCCCCGGCACCGATGACATGCACGTGCTTAACGGTATTCGTGCCGTCGGCGAGCTTCTTCATCTCTTCGCGCAGGAAAAACACACGAATCAGGTTCTGCGCCGTCGGCGTTACCATCAGCTTGGCGAACGACGTTTTTTCCGCACGGAGCATCGCCGCCCGGTCGCCGCCGTGGCGCTCCCATAGATCAACCAGCGCATAGGGAGCGGGGTAATGATCCCTGCGCGCGGACTTGCGCACCTCCTTTCGCATCCGTGACGCGAGCAATCCACGCACAAAGCCGACATTCATCAGCCGTGCCAGTGCACCCTGCCGGTGAGGCTTCAAGCGGCCAAAAACCGCGTCCTTTACTGCGCTCCGGATGTGCCGTTCATGCGTCACAGCATCGACCAGCCCCAGCGATTTCGCCTTGCGCGCATCGATGGTCTTGCCGGTCAGCATCATCGTCATCGCCTCAACCGGACTGACGAGATGCGTGAAGCGAACGGTGCCGCCAAGACCAGGGTGAAGACCGAGCATCACTTCCGGGAATCCGAACCGCGCATCATCGATCGCGACACGCGTATCGCAGGCCAACGCCACTTCAAGACCGCCGCCAAGACAGAAGCCATGAATGACCGCAACGCGCGGTACCTTGAGCGCCTCAAGCCGGTCGATCACGGCGTGGGCGCGGCCGATCTCCGCTTCCACTGCCGCTGGATCGGACGCACCACGAAATTCGTTGACGTCCGCGCCCGCAATAAAACCCGATGTTTTCGCCGAACGGATCACCAACCCGGCGGGCCGCTCGCTTTCCAGCGCGTCGACGATCTGGTTGAACTCCTCCATCACGTCGGAAGAAAGTGTGTTGGCGCTGGCATCGGCACGGTCGAACAGAAGCCACGCGATGCCGTCTTCATCGCGCGTCAGTTTGAAATTCTTGTAAGGGCTCACCGCCGCCGGCGTCGGCCCGAGTTCGAGCACACGATCCTTGAGAACGTCCATGATCCTGCTGTCCATGATCGTTCCCTTATACTGTCTCGATGAGCATGGCGCCGCCGAGGCCACCGCCGATGCATTCGGTGGCAATACCACGCTTGGTGCCGAGCCGCTGCATGGCATTCACCAGATGCAGCACGATGCGGTTACCGCTGGTGCCGACCGGATGGCCGAGGCTGATCGCGCCGCCATCGACGTTCAGCTTCGCGCGCTCGATCTGGCCGGCGGCACCGTCTAGCCCGAGGACGTCACGACAGAACCTGTCATCGTTCCACGCGGCCAGGCACGCGAGCACCTGCGCCGCGAACGCCTCGTTAAGCTCCCACGTGTCGATATCGGTGAGTGTCAGATTGTGGCGCTTCAGCAGTTCAGTCGACGACAGCACCGGACCGAAACCCATGATCCCGGGATTGAGTCCCGCCCACGCGCTGTCCTTGATCACCGCCTTGGGCTTGAGTCCGTACTTTGAAATCGCATCTTCCGAAGCCAGAATGGTCCAGCACGCGCCATCGGTGATTTGCGACGAATTGCCCGGCGTCACCTGCCCCCACGGGCGCTCGAAGGCCGGCTTGAGCTTGGCCAGCTTGTCCGTCGACGAATCCGGCCGTACGCCATTGTCGTGATCGTAGAATGTGCCATCGCGCGCGAAGGCGACCTCAACTTCGTCTTTTAGAAAGCCCTGCTCCTGCGCGCGCGCCAGCCGCTGATGGCTCTCGACCGAGTAAGCGTCCGCCTGCTCGCGGGTCACGCCCATCAAATGCGCCACGACTTCCGCCGTCTGCCCCATGTTGAGATCGGTGACCGGATCGGTCAGCCCGCGCTCCAGCCCGATGATCGGCTTGAAATAGCTCGGCCGCGTTTTCAGGAATGCCGCGAGCTTGGCCATCGGCCCCTTGGCCGTAGCCAGTCTGGCGAACCAGCGAACGCCGGATTGCGGAAACACCAATGGCGCGTGGCTCAGTGCTTCAGCGCCGCCCGCGAGGATGAGGTCGGCCTTGCCGGCCTCGATATAGCGATAAGCCGTGTCGATCGACTGCATACCGGAGCCGCAATTGATCTGCACCGTGAAGGCAACCATGCGCTCACCCATGCCGAGGCGAAGTGCCGCCACACGCGCCGGATTCATTTCATCCGCGATGACATTGACGCAGCCGAGAATCACCTGATCAAACGCGGTGGCTGCGAAGGGTTGCCGTGCAAGCAATGGCCGCCCGGCCTGCACCGCCAGATCGACGGGGGTGAAAGGGCCGGGGCCGCCCTGAGCTTTCAAAAACGGCGTGCGGCTGCCGTCGATAATATAGACCGGACGCGTCATCAGCTTGCCGCCCTGTCTGGAGATGTGCGCCGCACAGCGGGCCGCTGATGATAGATCGGCGACAGCGCTTCCGGCGCGAAGTCATCGACCTCGATCACCTTCGCGACAGCTTCGTCTGCCACCTCAATGGCGTAACCTTCGTCGGCGGTGATCACGCCCTTGTTAACCGCCTCTTTCCAGTCTCGAATCTTGGCGGCATGCATCTTCTTATCGATCGGCGCATTGGCGGTCACCAGCGTGAACGCACGCTCCAGCCGTGTCAGCGGACCATCATCATTGGCCCCGGCATGATAGAGTCCGGCGGTGAGCCGGTCCCGTGCCGCACCCGGCGCCAGAATCAGCTGCGCGCAGCGATGCACGACATCGTCCGACGGACCGAGAGTTTTCGCGCCAAGCGGCTGCGTGACAAACTTCAGCAACGCAGCAACAGGCCGGTTGGGCATGTTGGCAAGAATTTCCGCAAAGCGGTTCTCGATGGTGCGGATGCCGTTCGCCATCACCCATTGCAGCGCGGCGAAATCATCCTTCTGACGCCCTTCGTCTTCCCACCGCTTGAGTGCCGCAGACAACAGATAGAGTTCAGAGAGAATGTCGCCGAACCTCGCCGACAGCATTTCACGGCGCTTCAGCGCACCGCCGAGCGTCAGCAACGCCATATCGGCGCACAGCGCGAACGCAGAAGAGTAGCGCGAGAGTTGACGATAATAGCCGGTCGCCTCCGCGGCATCGGGCGCAGGTGCAAACGCGCCGCCGGTCCAGCTTCGTCCCCACGCGCGGAACAGATTGCCGATGGCGTGGCCGACATGCTTCCAGAACGAGCGATCGAAATCCTCCAACCCCTTTGTCTGGTCGGGATTGGCGATCGCGTTCATTTCCTCGAGCAGATAGGGATGCGCACGAGTAGCCCCCTGTCCGAACACAATCAGGTTGCGCGTCAGGATATTGGCGCCCTCCACCGTGATCGCCACCGGCACTGAGCGATAAAGCGCGCCCATATAATTCTGCGGCCCATCGATCACCGCCTTGCCGCCGTGGATGTCCATCGCATCGTCGACCGCGATACGCAGGCGCTCGGTGGCATGCAATTTCATGATGCCGGAGATCACAGCCGGATGCTTGCCTTGATTAAGCGCCGCGCAGGTCAGCCGCCGCGCCGCATCGAGCTGATAGGCCGTGCCGGCGATGCGCGCCAGCGGCTCTTCGATGCCCTCGAACTTGCCGATCGGCACATGGAATTGTTCACGGATCCGCGCATAGGCGCCAGTCGCGCGCGCGCAATACGCTGCCCCTGCCGCGGATTGCGACGGCAGCGAAATGCCGCGGCCCGCAGCGAGCGCCGTCATCAGCATCTTCCAGCCCTGACCGATGCGCTCCTGCCCGCCGATGATGTAGTCCATCGGAATGAAAACGTCCTTGCCCCAGTTCGGCCCGTTCTGGAACACCTGCATTGCCGGCAGATGCCGATGGCCAATGGTGACGCCGGGCAGATCGGTCGGGATCAGCGCTACGGTGATGCCGAGATCTTCCTCGTTGCCGATCAGATGATCGGGATCGCGCGCCTTGAAAGCGAGGCCGAGCAGTGTCGCGACTGGCCCCAGCGTGATGTAGCGCTTGTGCCAGTTCAGCCGGAGGCCAAGCACCTCCTTGCCCTCAAATGTGCCCCGACAGATGACGCCGGTGTCGATCATCGATGCGGCATCGGAGCCAGCTTCCGGACTGGTGAGTCCGAAGCAGGGAATCTCGCGACCCTCGGCGAGACCGGGAAGCCACTTGTCCTGCTGCTCCTTGGTGCCGAAGCGCATCAGCAATTCGCCCGGCCCGAGAGAATTCGGCACCATCACTGTGACGGCGGCTGTGACCGACCTCGAGGAAATTTTCCGCACCACTTCCGAATGAGCATAGGGCGAGAAACCGAGCCCACCGAACTCCTTTGGAATGATCATACCGAGAAACTTGTTGCGCTTGATGAAGTCCCAGACTTCGGGCGGCAGGTCGCGCCATTCCCAATTGACCTTCCAGTCGTCGACCATCGCGCAAAGCTCTTCGACCGGGCCGGCGAGGAACGCGCTCTCCTCCTCGGCCAGCGTGGCCGGCGCATTGCTCAACAGCTTCGACCAATCCGGATTTCCGGTGAACAGATCGGCGTCCCACCACACGTCGCCGGCTTCGAGCGCCTCTCGCTCGGTGTCGGACATCGGCGGCAGCGCCTTGTGCGCCCACGCAAAAATCGGTCGTGTCAGGAGATCGCGGCGAAGGGAGAAGCTCATGGGATAGTCCCCGTATCGAAGGCGGCCGGTGGGATCGGCCGATTCAGAAATCCGACGGCGAGAATGATCAAAATACCTGCCGTTAATAGCAGCCTGTGATGAACCCGCATTTACACGTCATGTTGAACTTGATGCGAATTCCCGAGAACCCCTTGACCACTCATAAACAATCGCGATTTGCAAACATCGTTCCCAAACGCTTTTTGAACAATTTGACACACCCTGCCGGGAGATCTGCGATGCCCGGCAGGTGTGTCACATTTCACGCCGGACGCACCATCTCGAACATGGCATCGGGTCGAATCTCGGCGTAATCGCCAAGCCGCCCGGCACGCAGAATCGGGTGCGCGAGCGCCGTCTGGTAGACGCCGTCCTTGATGACGCTTTTATCGATATAGACCGCGACCACCTCTCCCAGCACCAGCCAGGAATTAGCCTTTTTGCCGTCGACGCCCTCAAGCTGAATGAGCTGCGTCAGCTTGCATTCGAACGAGGCGAGGCTTTCGCCGACCCGTGGCACGTTGACGATGCGGCTGGGCACCTTGGTCAAACCGGAAATCTCGAACTCATCGACCTCATGCGGCACGGTCGCCGATGTCTTGTTCATCGCCTCGCCGATGTGCTTTGTCGCGAGATTCCAGCAGAATTCCCTGGTCTCGGCGATGTTGGCGACGCTGTCCTTCCAGCCGACGCTCGAAAAGCCAATGATCGGCGGCACGTAGTTGAAAGCGTTGAAAAAGCTGTAGGGCGCGAGATTGATGCCACCCTTGGCGTCACGCGAGGAAATCCAGCCGATCGGGCGTGGGCCCACGATGGCGTTGAAAGGATCGTGCTTGAGGCCGTGGCCTTTGGATGGCTCGTAGTAGTGAATATCGCTCATGAAGGATTGTTGTCCGCTGTGGTCTTACCCGACGACATGTCGGGCGTGCCCAGCGTAAGGCCGGCGATAATAAAGTCTATCATTTGATCGAGGGTCGGCCCCGGTTTTCGCGAGCTTTGCTCGATCATCTGCGGGTGGAAGAAGCGCAGCATCCCCGCACAAACGATCTTGGCCGCGAGCTCCACGTTGGTCACCTTAAACTGACCAACCTTGGCGCCATCCGCGATGATCCCACCGATCGTTACAACGATATGCTGGATATGCGCTTCGCACACATTCCAGCTTTCCTCCATCGCGATCGCGACCATCTCGTGGATCTTGGCGTCGCCGACGAAGCGTTCGGCGTTCATCTTGCTGACCGTAGCCAGAAGTTCTCGCAGCCGCTCGACGGCAGGCGCGTCCTTGGCCGCGATCTGTTCGGCAGCCGATTCGACCTCACCCATCAACCGGCGAGCGACGCCTTCATGGATCGCCTTCTTGGAATCGAAGAAACGATAGACATTCGCCGGAGACATTTTGAGCGTCTTGGCGATGTCCGCGACCGTGGTCTTAAGATAGCCGATGTCGCGAAACAGCCGTTCGGCCGTTGCAAGAATGCAGGCTTTCTTTTCGGAATCGGCATCGTCGTGAAGCAGCGTCATGTCGGCATAGATACTCGTGGTTCGATTTACTCTGCCGCGGTCGCAAGCGGCGGCGCATGCCGGAGATGGTCCGGCTTCGCAGGTTCCTCATGCCCCGCCTCGCCTGGCCCGCGTTCATCCAGGCTCTTGCGAAACCATAGCGCATAAAGGCCCGGCAGGAACAGCAGCGTCAGGAATGTTGCAACGAACAATCCGCCCATGATGGTGATCGCCATCGGCCCCCAGAAGGCGGAGCGGGACAGCGGAATCATCGCCAGAATCGCAGCCAGCGCCGTCAAAATCACTGGCCGGGCACGCCGGACCGTGGCCTCCACGATGGCCTCGCCTCGCGTCATACCAGCGCTGACGTCGGCCTCGATCTGGTCCACCAGAATCACGGCATTGCGCATGATCATACCGGCCAGCGCGATCAGGCCGAGCAACGCCACGAAACCGAACGGACTGTTGGCGACGTTGAGGCCCAGCGACGCGCCGACGATGCCGAGCGGTGCGGTCAGGAACACCAGCGTCAGCCGTGAGAAGCTCTGCAGCTGGATCATCAGCAGCGTCAGCATCCCGATCACCATCAACGGGAAGAGAATAAAGATCGAGGCATTGCCCTTCTGGGATTCCTCGATCGCACCGCCGATCTCGATGCGATAGGCCGGCTGCAGGCTGTCGCGGATACTCTGAAGCTTGGGCCAGATCGCATTGGTGACGTCCGGCGCCTGCACGCCGTCGACGATATCGGAGCGAACGGTGATCGCCATGTCGCGGTTGCGCCGCCACAGGATCGGCTCCTCGTGGGCGTATTCAATCTTGGCGATCTGCGATAGCGGCACGGCGACGCCATTGCGCGAGTAGATCGTCAAATCGCCCACGTGCCCCAGCGCCAGCCGTTCGGACGGGACCGCGCGGGCGACCACGCCGACCTTCTCGACGCCATCGCGCAGCGTCGTCACCTGCACGCCGGAAATCAGCATGCTTAACGATTGCGAGACATCCTGCGGCGTCAGACCAAGCGCGCGGGCGCGTTCCTGATCGATTGCCAGCCTGAGCGAAGGCGTCTGTTCGTTCCAGTCGAGATGCGGGTCGACCACCTTGTCGTTGGCCCGCATCACGTCGCGAACCTTGTAGGCAATCTCGCGCACGGTCTTGGTGTCCGGTCCGACAACACGGAACTGAACCGGGAATCCAACCGGAGGTCCGAAATTGAAGCGGTCGACGCGCACCCGCGCCTCAGACAGGGCGCCATTTCCGACGGCTTTCTCAAGCCGTGCCTTGATGCGTTCACGCGCCTCAACGTTCTTGGAGACGATCACGATCTCCGCGAAGGACTCGTTCGGCAATTGCGGATTAAGGCCGAGCCAGAACCGCGGCGATCCCTTGCCGATATAGGTCGTATAGGTCGCGATATCCTTGTCGTCCTTGAGCAGGTTCTCGGCCTGCTTCGCCGTTTCCGTGGTGACGCCGATCGCGGTGCCCTCAGGCAGCCGCATCTGGAAGAACAGTTCCGGGCGTTCCGAGAGCGGGAAGAACTGCTGCTGGACATGACCGAAGCCGATGATCGATGCCGCGAAGATCCCAAGGGTCGCGAGGACCACGGTACCACGACGACGGACGCACCACTGGATCACGCTGCGCAGACCACGATAGAGCCGCGTCTCATAGATCGCATGCGGGTCGTGGTTATGTTTGCCTTTCGCAAAATCCGGCAGCAGCTTGACGCCGATATAGGGCGTGAAGATCACCGCCACGAACCATGACGCGACCAGCGCGATCGCTACCACCCAGAAAATGCCGCCGGCATATTCGCCGACCGACGAATTGGCAAAGCCGATCGGCAGAAAGCCGACTGCTGTCACCAGCGTGCCCGTCAACATCGGAAACGCGGTGGATTCCCAGGCGAAGGACGCAGCTTTGACGCGATCCCAACCCTGCTCCATTTTCACCACCATCATCTCGACGGCGATGATGGCGTCATCGACCAGAAGGCCGAGCGCGATGATCAGCGCACCAAGCGTGATGCGATGCAAATCCATGCTCATCGCGTTCATGACGATGAAAACGATGGCGAGCACCAGCGGCACCGACAGTGCCACGACGATACCCGTGCGCCAGCCGAGCGCCAGGAAGCTGACGAACAGCACGATCGCCAGCGCCTCGACGAAGGAGTGAACGAATTCACTGACGGCGTGCTCGACCACCACCGGCTGGTCGGCCACCTGCTCCAGTTCGATTCCCTGCGGCACCGCGCTCATGAATTGCGCCGTCGACTTCTTGACGGTTTCGCCAAGCTCGAGAATATTGGCGCCCTTGGCCATCACCACGCCGATGCCGATTGCCGGCTTGCCTTCCTGACGAACCACATAATCCGGCGGGTCGACGAAGCCGCGCGTTACGGTGGCGATGTCGCCGAGGCGAAACACCCGGCCGTTGCCTTCAACAGGCGTATCGGCCACGGCTTTCACGCCGTCGAATGCGCCGGTCACGCGCAGCGGCACACGCTGCGCTGATGTTTCCACCGTACCGGCAGGAACGACCGCATTCTGCTTGGCAAGCGAATCGAACAATGCCTGCGTGGTGACGCCGAGCGTCGCCAGCTTGGCGTGCGAGAACTCGACGTAGATCCGCTCGTCCTGCGTCCCGTACAGATTAACCTTGGTGACGTTCTCAGTCTTGAGCAGGTGCTGACGAAGCCCTTCCGCCACCTTCTTGAGCTGCGCATAGTCCGCGCCGGTGCCGGTCATCATGTAAAGGACTGAATCGACATCGCCGTATTCGTCGTTGATGTTCGGACCGATCAGATTGGCCGGAAGATCGCTACGAATATCGTTGAGCTTCTTGCGCAACTGATAGAACAGCTGCGGCACTTCCTTGGCGGGAGTCGAATCCTTGAAGCTCATCTGCATCGCGGTGAACGACGGTTTGGTATAGGTCGTCACCTTGTCGAAATACGGCAGTTCCTGAAGCTTCTTCTCGATCGGATCGGCGACCTGATCCTGCATGTCCTTCGCTGTCGCGCCCGGCCAGATCGCGTTGATGACCACGACCTTGATGGTGAATGACGGATCTTCCGCGCGGCCAAGCCGCTCATACGAGAAGAAGCCAGCAACGCCGAGCATGACGATGAAAAACAGGATGAGCGTCGGATGAGCAACCGCCCAGGCCGACAGATTGAACCGCTTCATCGCGTCCTCCGCGAATTCGATCAGAACGACAGGGCCGAGACGACCCGGACCTTCTGGTCGGGATCGAGCTTCTGCACGCCAAGCACGACCACCTTGGCGCCTTCATCAACACCGCCGCTGATAACGACGTCGCGAGACTCATAGGCTTTGACCGAGACGGGCTTGAGCGACAGTTTTCCGGTTTCCGGGTCCGCGACATAGAGCGACGCGCCCTTGCCCTGACTGAACAGGGCCGATAACGGCAACCGCGCAACCCGCTCGCTTTGCGGATCGGACATCGTCAAGGTAGCGGTCATGCCGAGCGACACCTGATTGCCGGCGTCTGGCAGCGAGAATTTCGCCAGATAGGTGCGCGTCGCCGGATCGGCGGTTGGTGCAAGCTCACGCAATTTCGCGACGTATTGCTTGCCGGGCTCGGACCACAACGTGACATAGGCCGCGCCGCTGCGGGCGAAATTCACCAGCGTTTCCGGAATCGCGACCACGGCCTCTTTCTCCTCCGATCGCGCGACGCGAATGGCGGTCTGTCCGGCGGCGACAACCTGACCGGGCTCAACCAGCGTCGCGGTCACGACACCCCGCGAGTCCGCCAGGAGATTGGCGTAGGACAGGCTGTTCCTGGTAAGTTCGACCGAGCGCTGGGCACGGTTAAGTCGCGCCCGCGCCTCATCGGCTGAGGCTTTGACCTGATCGAGTTGAGCCTGGGTCGACCAACCGCGACTGCGCAGATCGTTGGTTCGGGTTTCGGCGGCACTGGCCTGCGCCAACACGCCCGTCGCCGCGCTCAATTCGGCATCGGCCTGCTCAGCCTGCAATTTCAGATCGACTTCATCGAGCACCGCGAGAGGCTGGCCGACCTCGACCACCTGCCCGACCTCAACCAGGCGCTTGGCGACCTTGCCCGGCACGCGAAAGCCCATGTCGGTTTCAATGCGCGGCCGAATGGTGCCCACGAAAGATCGCTGCGGCGACAGCGTTTCGTAATGGACCGGCGCGACCAGAACCGGGCGGGCTTCTTCGCTCTTTTCCGCAGGTGCCTTGCTGCAGGCGCCCAGAGTAAGCGCCCCAAAGACAACTACAACAACAGCTAAGCCATTGAAATTTATGGGATGAAATCTGGAATCGCTCATAGCGCAACCTCGGTGTTAGCGAAGGATACGCTCCACTATTGATTGACGATTGTCAATATTCGTCAGTAGTCAGAGTGTCGCAATGCAACCAATTGGCAGGATTGCGGTATTTCAACGCTGCTTTTTCTCCGCCGGATCGCGGTGGATCGGATCGACCCATAGCACCGCCTCTGGCTTCTCGACCGGCTCAATATCGAGATTGATCGCAACCGCCTCGCCGTCGCTGCGGACCAGCACGCACTCCAGAACCTCGTCCGGGCTGGCATTGATTTCCTGATGCGGCACGTAAGGCGGCACAAAAATGAAATCGCCCGGCCCGGCTTCCGCCGTGAACTGCAGGTGCTCACCCCAGCGCATGCGCGCTTTGCCGCGAACGACGTAGATGATGCTTTCAAGATGACCGTGGTGATGCGCACCGGTCTTGGCATCGGGCCGGATCGTCACGGTACCGGCCCACAGCTTCTGCGCGCCGACGCGGGCAAAGTTGATCGCAGCCTTCCGATCCATGCCCGCTGTCGAGGGCACATTCGGATCGAGTTGATTGCCTGGAATCACACGTACGCCGTCATGCTTCCAGCGCTCCGCATCATCATGGCTGTGCGAATGGTCATGCGGATGATGATCGTGCGACATGGTTTTTGCTTTCGCGTTTGTTTGTCATTGGTTGCGAGCGTCGCTCGCGTGATTTCCCAAGCCAATCAACAGAAGCGGAACATTTCGTCAACTCGCCGGTTATCTCCTTGAACGCGCATGTAAAGGAGATTGTGATGGGTAGTACGGCTGACAAGATCAAAGGCGCCGCCAATGAGGCCATTGGCAAGGCAAAGCAGGGCGTCGGCGAGGCCACCGGTTCCGACCAACTGAAGGGCGAAGGCGCCATTCAGGAAGCCAAGGGCCACGGCCAGAAGGCAGTCGGCAATGCCAAGGAAGCGGCGAAGGAAGCCGTGAACAAGGCCGCAGAACTCGCCAATAGAAAACTCTGAATACGTGACGCTTTCTAACGTCATTGAAAAGACCGGCCGTCACGGCCGGTCTTTCTTTCGTCATGTCTGGTGCGTCGATCACCAGCAGGATTTCGGCAATCCCAGAATTCCCTTGGGTCAATGAAGCTGAGGATGAGTTCCGGATCGTCTTGAAAACGGCATTCAATCTCTTACGGTCGGGATACCTGCGATCTGCAACACAACGGCACTTTCAGGACGCAAACCATGGCATCCGACCACGACATCCTCGTCAGCCTCAATCGCGACTACATCAATTCGGTCCAGCATTGTGACGTCATGCGCTTCGACCAAATCCTGGCGCCAGAATTCTACTGCTCCAACCCCGACCGCTCGCTGGTCGACCGCGCCGGCTTCCTGAAGCAGACTGCGATCCCGGTTACCATTTCAAATCTCGAAGCGCAGGACGTCATGATCCGGATCATGGGCGACTTCGCCATCATCCACGCGCGCACCCGCTATCACACCGCCGACGGCCGCGAAGACGGCGGGCGGTACACCGACGTCTGGGCCAAGCGCGACGGCAAATGGCTCGCGGTCTCCGCGCATGTGACGCGCTGATTGCTCCAGCGACTCATGCGAAGCCCGATCCGTCGCTCGTGGCTCGGTTAACGATTTCATCCATGTTGAAGCGGCAGGATGCTGCGGCGGCGCGTCTGTATAAACCCTTGTTTCAGGGGTCATATTCGCTGGATTAATATCTGATTAACCATACCGGCCAACCCTCACGTCATGACACAGCGCGCGGAGACACCGACTACGGAAATCGAGAGCTTGCTCAAGCTGCTCGCCAGCAATTCCATCCACGTTCAGTCGGGCCGCACGACGACCACACTTCGCATTCTGATGATAACCGAGTGGAGCGCGCGGATCGTCTCGATCTCCGTCGCCACGCTGACTGGCATTGCGATCACGCTTATGCTTTCGACCAATGGGGAAACGACAGCGCGCGCCAATACTGTCATTGCGGACAACGCCAGCCATCAAGCGAAGACAGATCCGTTGTTCAGCCGGCATCGCCCGACCGCACGCGGCCAATTCGTGATTGCCGCACCGGCTGCAGCAACCGACACCATGACAACGCCGGGTTCGCGCTTCGCTTTTATCCGCGGCGGACTCGACGATACCATGTTGACCTGGAGCGCGGCAAAACGGCCGAAGGCAATCGAGCCCGTGGCGCAGGGGAAACGTCGGCCTCACCGAGCTCGCAAACCTCGCTTGAAGCCTGCTGTGCGCACTGTGACGACAGAAGACAGGCATCAGCCATGGCTGATTGACCTACTCGTCCGCCACCTCGCTCGCGGATCATGATTCACGAAATGACACCGGAGACAGCGATGCACGACAGGGCGCGAACACACGACACACTTCCCAACGCAGAAATCAAAGCTCTGCTGATCTTACTGCTGCTGAAAAACGGCACGCCGTCACGCGAAATCCAGACTGCGCTCCGCCTCGCGCGGGACGAGACTATGGGCTCAGATCCGAACGCATCATCCTACCTCTCGGCAAAGCCCCCAAGCCGCTCTGTCTCGCCGCGCCAGCGAATCCGGAACGACTACCTCGCTCCGATAAGACGTCCCGCACGAGGCGAGTCGATCGTTTCACAAATCTTCATTAACCATTCCGGAGTTAGATCAAGCCTCTGCTTGGGGCCAGCACATGACAACTGATCTCGCTGAGCTCGTCGGGTTCAGTTCGGCCGACACAGCCCATCTTCAGGCTCTCAAGCCATTGATGGTCAGCGGTCAGGAAGAGGTCATCAACGCCTTCTATAATCGCATCCTGTCGTTTCCCGCTTTCAAGGAAATGATCGAGAAGACGTGTGAGCGCGATAACATCAGCGTCGGACAGCTTGTCTCACACATCAACGGGGTGCAGTTCAAACACTGGGAGCGATTTTTCGACGGCACTCCGGATCAGGCCTTCAAAGATTTCGCACACAAGATCGGCATCGCCCACGAGCGCTGCCTCCTGAGTAGCGATCTCTATGTCGCAAGCTCCGCAGTTATCCTGGAAAAATTCATCACACGCGCGCTCGACCATCACCTCGGTGACGCAGGGCAAACGGAGACCGTCAAGGCCTCGCTCAGCGCCATGATCCATATGTTCTTTCTGGATTTGTCGCATGCGATCACCGCGTATGACAACGCCGCCGTCCGGAGCGCGTTCAGGCAGGTGTCCGAGCCTATTCTGAATGCATTTGAGGAAGACGTTGCCCGCGATCTTGATTCGATGGCAGAGGCCGCCGGCGAACTCAACGGAACGATCAAGAATATTTCCGCCCTCAACAAGGACAACATGCAGCGATGCCACGTCGCATGACCTGCGGACATCCGCCGGAACACTCTTCGTGCAATCAGAACCCTGATCGACATGTATGAACCGCGACCATCACGACCGATCCGCAGGCCGGCATGGCTTCGCCCATCGGCACTATTCCTGCCACGATTGACCCCATCCCGCGTGGCTATCTTGGCCGCACTCATTCTCGGCACACTGGCCACCACCCTTCCCTGCACTGCGCGGGACCTGCCGCCCATCGCGTCGCGCGAACTGGTGATCGGGATCAAAGAAGCCCCACCCTTTGCGATGAAGCAACCCGGTGGCGAGTGGCAAGGCATTAGCGTCGATCTCTGGCGCGAAGTAGCGAACAACCTGCGTCTTCGTTATCGCTTCGAGGAAGAACCCACCGTAGGCGCTCTGATCGATGGGGCGGCAAACGGCAAGTTCGACGTCTCCATCGGAGCGTTGACGGTCACCGGAGCACGCGCGCGGGTTCTGGATTTTACCTCGCCGTTTTACTCAACCGGCCTCGGCATCGCAGTACCGGCCAGCGGATCGCTGAGCTGGCTTCCCGTCCTGCAGGCATTCATGAATGTCGGTTTTCTGCAGGCCGTTCTTGCGCTGCTTCTCCTCGCACTCCTGGTCGGAGTCATCATCTGGTTTTTCGAACGCAAGAACGACGAGTTCAGCGGTGGTGTCAGAAAAGGACTGAGCTCCAGCATGTGGTGGGCGACCGCAGCCATGACCCGGAGAGGCATGGTTGAGTATAACCCGCAAACAGCCGCAGGACGCATCGTCGCGAGCATCTGGACGGTGACATCGATCGTCGCCGTTGCGGTGTTCACGGCGGCCGTAACGTCGGCGCTGACGGTCCGGCATCTGCAAGGTACGGTCCACAGCGTACAGGACCTGCGGACTGTCCGCGTCGGCATGGTCAAAGGGACGTCAACGCACGATGCGCTGTCGGAACTCCAGATCGCCGCTCATGAGTATGCGAACGCGCGCGACGGACTGCTCGCGCTGCGCTCGCACAAGATCGACGCGTTCGTCTACGACAAGCCACTCCTTGCCTGGGTGGTTCAGCAGCAATTTTCCTCATCCGTCGAAATGCTCGACACGACATTCCAGCCCCAGCACTATGCGTTCGCCATCCCCAACGACAGCCCGCTTCGGGGCTCGCTGAATATCGCGATCCTCGACGCCATCCAGAGCATGTGGTGGAAACAGACGACGACGCGTTATCTCGGCAGCAACGTATACTGAACGAGACTCCCGGCAGATCGCGAGCGGGGATACACGCTGGCGCTGTGCTTAGTATCCCAGGCCAAGATCGCTTGATAAACTTCCATAAAGAGGGCGTGCACCTAAGCTGCGCAGCGGTCCGCATCTTCCAGTGCGGCTATGAGATTCTGCACAGTCACAGCACCGACGAACTGCTTGAGATATGGCGCTTCGGCAATCGAGCGTTCGGCAATTGTCCGAATGCCCTCCTGCACGTTGCCGGAGAACCCGAGATCTTTCAGGCTCGTCGGCAAACCGACCTCGCGATAGAATGCAACCATATCAGTAAGAAACTTTGCCGGCCGCTTTTCGAGGCAGAGCTGTGTCAGGAGACCGAATGCCACTTGCTCGCCGTGAAGCGACGAATTGAGTGACGGAATTGCGGAAAACCCGCGGGTCAGCGAGTGTGCAATCGACAAGCCCCCGCTTTCGAAGCCAAGGCCACTGAGCAGGATCGTCGCCTCAACCACATTCTCGAAAGCTGGGTCCGGCTCCTTGCGATCGACCGCAGCAAGAGACGCAATCGCATCCCGCCGGATTACCTGATAGCACTGATCCGCGATAAAAACCGCCAGCGCGGCCGGACGCGCCTTGTAGAAATTCAGGCCTCCGGAATTGTAGCACTGTTCCGCCTCGAATTTCTTTGTGAGCGCGTCACCGATGCCGGCGACAAAGAACCTGCGCGGTGCGCGGGCGATAACGGACGTGTCGACAACGACCGCGTCCGGATTGGTCGCCATCATCCTGACTTCCTTCAGGACGTGATCGTCGGTGTACACAATTGCAAGCCGGCTGGTTGGCGCGTCATTCGAGGCCACCGTCGGCACGACGATGATTCCGCCGCCCCGCAGGATCCGAACACCCTTTGCGGTATCGATCGCCTTGCCGCCTCCGATCGCAACGACGACATCGCTCTTGGTGGCATCTGCCTTGCTTGCCATCAAGTCGATCTGCGACGCGGAGCATTCTCCAGAAAATTCAGCGAACACCCATCCATCGACGCAAGGCTTAAGCAGCGCTTCAAGCTGTGGCCGCAATGATCCCAGCACGGCAACATCCGCAACGATAAGCGGACGCCGCCCATACATCGGAACCAGCGTCGCAAGTTCGCTCAGGGCACCCGGCCCCTGAACATAACGATGCGGTCCGCCGAACGCGCGAATGGTCATTGGTCGCCCCAGAAAAAGTCGCGTTTTCCGCCATCCATGCAGATCAACGCGCCGTTGATGAAAGCTGCCTGAATGGAGCACAGAAACGCGATCAGCGATCCCACTTCTTCCGGCTGGCAGAAACGCCCGAGCGGGTTCTGGCCCGCAATAATGGCCCGTTTCTCCGCCGAGAAACCGGCGATCAACGCCGTCTCGACATAGCCCGGAGCAATTGCGTTGACCGTAATCCCCGCGCCGCCGACTTCCTTCGCCAGCGTTCGCGTGAAGCCGATAACGCCGGCTTTCGCGGCGGAATAATTCGTCACGCCGGGACGTCCGCCGCCGGTCACGTTCATCGACGAGGTATTCAAGATTCGCCCGAAACCCCGCTCCCGCATCAACGGGACCGCATGCTTGCTGCACAGAAATGTGCTGCGCAGATGAGTGCGGACAATGATGTCCCAGTCGTCGAGCGACATGTTCTCGGCGAGGCTGCCGAGATGACGGCCACCCGCGCCAGCATTGTTTACCAGAATGTCGAGCTTCCCCAATCCGCGATAGGCTTCGCGCACCACGGATTCCGCGCCCGCTTCCTCCGAGACGTCGCCGATAGCGACCACCGCAGCCGTGCCGGCGGCCTTCAGTTCGGCCACCGTCGCTTCCGCTGCTTCACGATCGATGTCGTTAATTGCGATGGAGCATCCCTCCGCCGCCAGTGCCAGCGCTTCCGCCTTGCCGATACCCCGCGCAGCGCCCGTGACCAGTGCGGCCTTGCCTTTCAGTCCGAGATCCATGTTTAACCCTTCACCGCGCCAGCGCCGAGGCCTTGAATGAAGTACTGCGTCAGCAACGCGAACGCGGCGAACAATGGCAGCGCGATCAACGTCGATCCCGCCATGATCTCACCCCAACGCAGATCGAACGATCCGACCATCGATGCCAGCCCCACGGGCAGCGTCTTGTTGGCGTCGCTGCCGATCATGATCAGCGCGAAGGTGTAGTCCGTCCATGACAGGAGAAACGAGAAGATCGCGACCGTAATCAATCCGGGCAGCGACAACGGCAGAACGACCCGCAGGAATGCGCCGAGGCGCGTACAACCATCGACCATCGCGGCTTCTTCCAGCTCGAACGGCATGCCCTTGAAGAAGCCCCACAGGAACCAGACGCCAAGCGGCAAGGTCAGCGTCAAATGCGATGCTATCAGGCTGATCAGCGTATCGCTGAGTCCGAGCCGTGCGAAGATCGTGAACATCGGAATCGCGATCAGCAGCGGCGGGAACATGTAGGCGTAAAGCATCGCGCCGACGATCAGTTTCTTGCCGCGAATCCGCTGCCGCGTAACGGCATAGGCAATCATGATCGAAAAAATCATCGTCACCACGACCGTCACCACCGCGACGATCACGCTGTTCATGAAATGCGTCGGATAATCGGTCAGTTCGAGCAGGTTGCGATAATATTCCAGCGTGAACGGACCTGGCACCAGCGAGACGGTGCTGAGCAGGCTCGTCGGCTCACGCAAGCTGGAAATGAACATCCAGTAGATCGGAAACGCCGAATAGACCGCGATCACGATCGCAGCGGCATAGAGGCTGAGCCGGGCGGGAAGCGATTTGACGGCGGCCATCAGTCGTCCTCCAGCGGGAAGATGCGGAAGTAGAAGAACACGGCCACCGACAGGATCGCGAAGGAGATCGTCGCGAGCGCGGCGCCACCGCCGATGTCGAACAGGCTGAAGGCGTGGCGATAGGACAGGATCGCCAGATGTTCGGTGGAGCCGACTGGACCACCGCGCGTCAGCAGCCAGATCACGTCGAACTTGTTGAACATCCAGATCGCCCGCAGCAGCACGACCACAGTCAGGATCGGCTTCAGCATGGGAAGCGTGATGTGGAAGAAGCGCTGAACGGCTGTGGTGCCATCCACCCGCGCTGCCTCATAAAGCGACGTCGGCACGGTCTGCAACGCAGCGAGAAAGCAGGTTGTCACGAACGGAGTCCACATCCAGACGCTGACAAGAATGACCGACGTCATTGCAGCGCCGGAACTCTCGAACCAGTTGACCGGCGGCAATCCCGCCGCTGCGATCGCCTTGGTCAGGATGCCGATGCTGCCGTCCACCATCCACTTGAACGTTAGAATGACGACAACCGTCGGCAGCAGATAAGGAAGAATGGAGAGGCCGCGCACGAAATTGCGGCCTGGAAACGTTTCGTTCAGGATCAGAGCAAAGCCGATGCCGAGCACCACCTGAAGCACGATCGAGCCGGCCGAATAGACCACGCCATTCCATAGCGCACACCAGAACTCGGGCAGTTGAACAATTGCAATGTAGTTATCGAGGCCGGCCCACTTGGCCTCACCGACAAACGAATCGAGCTTGTAGAAGCTCAGGCTGATCGCATACGCCACCGGCGCGACGATCAGGACGAGCGTCACGAGAAGTCCGATCACCAGGAAGGTGTATATCGTCGCCTTTGAACTCAAAGCCGTCTTTCCGGGGAAAAGCCCGGCCGGACGTATCCGGCCGGGCAGTTGGCACGTGCGTGTGTTACGCGATGAGCTTGCGCATCTTGTCGCCAGCCGCCTTGACGCAGTCGGCCGCCGGCATGTTTTTCAGAATGCGGTTTTGCAGCATCTCGGGGATCACGAAGCCCTCGAATACTTTCCCCGGGCGCAAGTCCGGCGCCGGGCCTTCGGTATCGACCGAGGTCAGGATGACCGACTTGTCGACGATAAAGTTCTTCATCGTCTCGACCGCATCCTTGTGCTTTTCGATCAGTGGATGAGCCCGCCAGCGCGCGTCCTCATAAACGTCGAGGCGTGGCGGCTGGAAGTGCAGCGGCGCGGTGTGCAGGAAGTTGATGTACTGCTTCTCGGTGAACCATTTCATGAACTTCATCGACTCGTCGGAGTTCGGCGTCTTCAGCACAACCCAGCCGTCATAACCGTGGTTGACCGCCTTTGCCTTACCAGCGCTGTCCATGTAGGGCATGATTCCGTACTTGGCCGCGAGAGCCGGCGATGTACGTTCCAGCGCCTCGATGATCCGGCCCGCATAGGCTGTGTGCCCAACCTTGTCCGAGGAGAAGTTGGAAAGCACTTCACCGAAACTTGCTTGGCTGGTGCCGGACGGCATGGTCTTGTAGAGGTCGGCAAAGAAATCGAGATAGGCTGCAACCTTCGGCGCCATTGTGGGATTGTCGATGGCGACATTCCACTTGTCGTCGAACAGCTTGACACCTTCGGCCCACATGAAGCCGGGCGACAGCCAGTTGGTCGCGCCGTTGCTGCCGATCGGGAATAGCGAGCCGGAGCGGCCATCCTCGTTCAGCGCCTGCGAATTCTTGAGCATCTCGGCCCAGGTCTTGGGAACGCTCAGGCCCTTCTTCTCGTACAAATCCTTGCGGTAATAGATCCACGCCAGATTGTAGTCGTAGGGATACCAGTAAGTTTCGTCCTTGATCGGGAAAAGAATCTTCGGACCCCACTTGTGCTTGCTGGTCAGTTCAGTGAGCGGCATCAGATGGCCTTCGGCCTGCAGCAGCAGGACGTGACCGACGAACGCGAATGTCGCGATGTCGTAGGGCTGCCCGCCGCGCAGCGAGGTCGTCACCTTGGTGAAGGCGTCGTCGAGCGGCACGGAATCGACAACGACCTTCGTGCCGAACTGGCGCTCGTATTCAGCACAAGCAACCTTCAGCGCGCGAATGCTGTCGATAGAAGTTTCGGTGTTCAGGAAGCGGATCGTCTTCTTGCCCTGCCCCCAAACCGCCGGCGCGCCGAGCGTGCCCGTGGCGAGACCTGCGCCGATTGCACCAGCTCCCTTGATGAGCGTACGGCGATCGATATTCAATTTCCCGTTTTTAGCCATTCCCTTGTCTCCCATGGCAATTCACTCCTGTGAATATTCGTTGGATTTCTTGGTGGTCTTAAAGTCGCTGCCCCGTCGATTTCGAAAACAAATGGAGCCGCCCGGCGTGAAGCCGGACGGGAATACGCTGGCCGAACGTCCAGTTATCGACGCGATCGGTGAGAATACGCAGACGCGCGCCGCTCACCTCGCCGATGCCGAGTGTCTGCGCACCGAGTTGTTCGATAACGCCGACTTCGAATGCGAGCGCATCAGAGCCCTCGCCGAGGGCGATATGCTCTGGCCGGATGCCGAGCACGATGTCCTCGTTGACCGTTCGATACTGATCGGGCAGCGCGATCCGCAGCGCACCGCTTTCGAATACGCCGTTCGAGGCACGCCCTTCGATCAGATTCATTTCGGGTGAGCCGATAAATCCGGCGACGAACAGATTGACCGGGCGGTCGTAAACTTCCAGCGGTGCGCCAACCTGCTGCACGTGGCCGTCGCGCATGATGACGATGCGATTTGCAAGCGTCATCGCTTCGACCTGATCGTGAGTCACGTACACCATGCTGGTGCCGACTTCCTGATGCAGCCGGGCAATCTCCTCTCGCATGCGCACGCGCAGCTTGGCATCGAGATTGGACAGCGGCTCGTCGAGCAGGAACACTTCGGGGTCACGCACAAGCGCGCGGCCAAGCGCGACGCGCTGCATCTGGCCGCCAGAAAGCTGCTTCGGCTTGCGCTTCAGGAATTCGTCGAGACCGAGCATCTTCGCAGCGCGTTGAACCCGTATGTCGATCTGCGCAGGATCCATCTTTCGCATCCGCAGACCGAATGCGAGATTCTCGTAGATGGTCTTGTGCGGATACAGCGCGTAGTTCTGGAACACCATCGCGATGTTGCGATCCTTCGGCTCCAGCGCCGTGACATCGCGGTCGCCTATGAAGATCTTGCCCGAGGTGATTTCTTCGAGGCCTGCCATCATGCGCAGCGTCGTCGATTTTCCGCAGCCGGACGGCCCCAGAAACACGACAAACTCCCCGTCGCGGATCGTCAGGTCCACGCCGTGGACAGCGACCACCGGACCGTAAGCCTTGCGAACTTTTTCAAGCCTGATTTCTGACATGCATCACTTGCCTTGGCCGGCCACGAAACCGTGGATGCGATGATTGATCGGCGCGAGCGCCGCCTGAATATCGCGGTAGATCGGGAAACCCCGATCGTAGACCGCAGCCCGCGCCGGGTCGGGCACCGCTCGCGATACAATGCGGACGACATCGGCTGCGGAACGCTCGTCCTTGAAGACGCCGATTCCCACGCCCGCCAGCAATGCGGCGCCAAACGAGGCATCCGCGACGGCAGGAAGCTCGACCGTGATGTTCAGCACATCGGCGACGATCTGCCGCCACAAGGCGCTGCGCGCTCCACCACCCGTCAGGCGCGCGGTCGAGAAGCCGAGCCCCTTGGACTTCATGACCTCGAGACAATCCCGCAGCGAATAGGCCACGCCCTCATAGAGCGCACGGACAAAATGACCGCTGCCATGATTGAAGCCCGCGCCGACAAAATCCGCGCGCAACAGCGGATCCCAGTACGGGCTGCGCTCGCCATTCAGGTACGGATGGAAGAACAAGCCTTCTGAGCCCGGTTGCACAGCGGCCGCACGGGCGTCCATGGCATCGAACACCGCGCTGCCGTCCTCACCCTCGCGGCGGAAGAACGTATCGCGCAGCCACTTATGCGCGGACGCGCAGGAGTTGGTGGCGGCGATGACGTACCAGTGATCCGGCACGACGTGATAGTAGTTGATCAACGAGAAATCCGGTCTCGGCTTCGGGGACAGCACATTCACGGTCGCCGCCGTCGCGAGTTTCACGACGCCCATGCCTTCGCGCACCATGCCCGCGCCGAATGTCTCGGCTGCGGTGTCGGACGTGCCGCAAACCACCGGCGTGCCCTCGGCCAGACCCGTCGCCTGCGCAGCCTTTGCCGTCACCTTGCCGACCACCGCGCTCGGCTTTACGATCGGCGGCAGCGTCGCCATCGGCCAGCCGATCATCTCACACAGTTCTTTCGACCATTCGGCGGTCTGCGCATCCAGCATCAGGGTGCCGAGCGCATCGATGGTGTCGGTTTCCCAGGTGCCGGTGAATTGCGCGCGCAGCCAGTCCTTGGCGACATACAGCCGCTTCACACGCGCGAATGCGTCCGGCTCATGCGTCCGCAGCCACAGCATCTGCGGCAGCGTCCAGGTCGGGTTGGCACGATTTGCCCCGATCTCGAGAATGCGCGCATCGGCCTTGTCGCGAAGCTGTTGCGTCTCATCGCGGCTGCGCTGATCGTTCCAGAGAATGGCCGGGCGGATCACGCGGCCGTCGGCATCCTCCAGCACTTGCGTGTGAGCGCCGGCGGAAAACGAAATCGCGGCAATGTCCGATGCAGGGCGGCCAGAGGCTTTCAGGCCGCGGCGCAACGCATCGCACGCCGCGATCCACCAGCCCTCCGGGTTCTGTTCGCTCCAACCCGGATGTGGCGACGATGTCGCAACCGGCGCGGACGCCTCACTGACCAGCGAACCATCAACCTTGATGATGCTGATCTTGAGCGAACCGGCGCCGAGATCGATGCCGACCAGAAGAGGATCAGACGCAGCCATGGCCTGCACCCTCCCCGACGGCAGCGCCGATGCGGGCCATGTCAATCACGGCGAATGTCTTTCGCATTCGCGCTCGCGCGCAAGCCGATCTTGCCGGGATTGAACAGATTGCCCGGATCGAGGGCGTCCTTGATCGCCTGCAACACCGCGAGGCCGGAACCCAATTCACGCTTCATCCACGGATTGCGGAACAGACCCGCTCCATGATGGTGCGAGATCGACCCGCCATGATCCAGCGTCAGCTGCTGCACGGCGTCCCAGAGCTTCTCGTGAATCGGCAGCGCCTGAGCTTCCGGCATCGGCGGCAACCGCACCGTCATGTATTGGCAGGCGCCTTCCGGATAGACGTGCGACCAGTGCGCGCCGAAATGTACGCCGGAATGAATGGCCCGCACGGCCTTGCCGATGGCGTCATACATCGCGGGGATCGACGACCAGTTGCCGGTCACTTCGATGGTATCGTTGAAATAGCCTGCGTCATGCCATTTCTGGGAATAGGCAACGTAGCGATTTTGCCTCCAGTGCTGGTACGGGCCGTCGGGACCGACCTCACCGCCCTGCGCCGCAGCGATCTCCAGTGCCATATCCTGTTCGGCCGTCACCACCGGCTCGCTGCCGGCGAATTGCAGCACCGCGAGAAACGGCTTGGTCTTGAACAGGGCGATATCCTTGGTCCGCTCGTCACTCTCGACCCGGTCGTAAAGGCGTACGATCGACGGACGTAGTTCCGCCTGCATGATAAGGCGTGCACTATCAAGCGCCGCCTGAAGCGAAGGGAATGCAAGCACGACGCCGCGCTCCACCGCCGGCTTCCTGAAAATACGCAGCGTCGCCTCGGTGATGATTCCCAGCGTGCCTTCGCTCCCGATCATCAGGTCGCGAATCGAGGGGCCAACTGCGCGCCGCGCAACAGGCCGTACTTCGAGCGGCGCACCATCCGGCAGCACAGCCTTCAAGCCGACGACAATGTCCTCGATCTTTCCGTACCGGCTGCTCAACTGACCGCCGCCCCGGCAGGCGAGCCAGCCCCCGACGGTCGAAATCTCGATGGACTGCGGCAGATGCCCGCTGGTGTATCCGGCCTCGTTGAGTTGGCGCTCGAAATCCGCGCCGTTCGTGCCGGCCTGCACGGTCACAACTGCATCGGTCGGATTGATGGAAATAATCTTGTCGAGCCGGCGGGTGTCCACCATGATTTCGCCGCCCAACGGAATAGCGCCGCCAAGCACACCCGAGCCATTTCCATAAGGAATGACCGGGACATTGCGCGCTTTTGCGAGCTGAACGACGCGAACGATTTCGTCCGGGTTGCCGGGACGAACGACAAGACGCGGCACCGCGCCGGCGATTTCCCCCACTCGCTCGCGGAAGACCGCGAATGGCAGCCGATCCCGCGAATAGCCGAGCCGTTCATCAAAGGACGTCAGGACATTGGCGCTGCCGACAATGGCACCGAAAGCGGACGCAAGATCTGCGTCGACATGGTCGGTGTCGCGAACTTTAGCGATGGTGCTTGCGGTCATGACAGCCCCTGTCCAGAGGCCAAATTCGCCACGCTCACTCGACGTACTCCCTGATCGCATCATTTCTGACAATTGAACAAATCGTTTGCGCAATCGTTTGTTCAAACGTCGTACAATCTCCCTTCTTGGTCAAGTTAAAAATTTAGCGTGGAACAGGGCCTGTGGAGGCGCGAACGACAAGCCCGTCCGGCGCCAATGGTGCAACGGGCTGCGGCGTGCCGCCGTTCAAGAGATCGATCAGCAGGTCCGATGCAATCTCGCCCATCAGTTCAGTGGGCATCTTCACTGATGTGAGTTGCGGATAGAGCATGGTCGCAACAGGCGCATCGTGCAGACCGATCACCGATATGTCGCGCGGGATTTGCAGGCCCGCCTCATGCAAGACAGCCATTGCTCCGGCCGCCGTCACCAGCGTCGCACCCAAAACCGCCGTTGGCTTCTGCGCAAGAAGACCACGCATCGCAGCGGCCCCGCCCTCCGCGGTGTATCCCGCGACAGCGACAAGGTTCGGATCGAACGGAATGCCGTGACGCGCGAGGCCGTCGCGATAGCCCGCAAGGCGCTCGCCGGCATTGAATCCACCCGGCCGCCCCGCGAGATGCGCAATCCGTTTGTGGCCCATCTGCGCCAGATGATCGACAGCAATTCCAGCGGCCGCGCGGCTATCCAGAACAACGCAATAGGGACTGCCCGGCAACTGCCGATTGAGAAGCACGAAGGGGGTGTGAGTCGATTCCAGTTCCTCGCGCAACAGACCGTCGTCGTCGAGACTGGCGACGAGCAGCCCATCGGCGCGATTACCGTGCGACAGACGATGATAGACCGCGTCGGTTGCGCCGGGCTCGCGATGCGCAATCAGCAGCGAATAACCATGCCGCGCCGAAGATTTCTCCGCCCCCCGGATTGCCGACGAAAATACCGGGTTATCGAGCTGCGGAACGATCAAACCGAGAGTCTGGCTTCGCGATGTTCGCAAACCCTGAGCAAGCGTGTTCGGCGAATAATCCAGCGCACGCGCGCTTTTTAAAATGCGTTCACGGGTCTCATCGCGAATACGCTGATTCGTTTCACCGCGAAGCACGCGGGATGCCGTTGAAACATCCACGCCTGCCATGCGAGCCACATCAGCCAGTCGCGGTCTCATCGATACACCATAATTGCAATGATATCTCAAGTTTAGGGGACCGTTTCCAATGAAGCAAGCGTGCGCGTTGCAACTGCCCGATTTCACCGGGATGATTCCGACCTTACACCGGCGATGAAGTCAGCTCGGCCCCACTCATCGGTCGCGTTTGCAGGTCGGAGATTTCCACGGCTGCTCCAACAGGACGCATCGCTGGAAGCATCGATCAGATCTCTCGTCAGCGAAGGAATTTGACGATCTAATCGGGCGCGCGCAGCCGATAGCCTATCCCGGTTTCGGTCAGGACGAACTGCGGGCGCTCCGGATCGGCTTCGATCTTTTGCCGGAGTTGGCGCACATAGACCCGCAGATACTGCGCATCGGTCAATTCATCCCACAATTCCTTCAGCAGAAAGCGATGGGTCAACACCTTGCCGGCGTGCTGCACCAGGACGCGCAGCAGTTCATACTCCTTCGGCGACAGCTTGACCTCCAGTTCGCCGACCTTGACGAGGCGGCGCACGAGATCGACCGAGAGATCACCCGACCGGAACACCGGGCGCTCGCCTTGGACCTGCAATTGATGCCGCAGCGCCGCGCGCATGCGGGCGAGCAGTTCCTCCATTCCGAACGGCTTTGTGAGGTAGTCGTCGGCGCCAAGATCGAGCGCCTGGACCTTGCCGGCCTCATCCCCGCGACTCGACAACACCACGATCGGGACACTTTCGTTACGGCCACGGATCATCCGCAGCAAGTCATGACCCTGGATGTCGGGTAACCCGAGATCGAGAATGATAAGCGCCGGCTTCTGGTCCAGCAATTCGAGTGCGATCTTGCCGTTGGAGGCTTCCAGGATCTCGTAGCCCTGCGTGCTCAACCCCATCCGTAATAGTTTGCGGATCGGCGGCTCGTCGTCGATGACCAGAACCTTGATGGGGCTGGCGTTCATGCGGCGGTATCCAGCGTATTTGATGACGCAGGGATCGGTAGCCGGATCGTCAGCATGGCGCCACTGCGGTCGGTGCGATTGGCTGCGATGATGGTGCCACGCATAGCCTCGACGAAGCCACGCGAGATCGCAAGGCCAAGCCCGGTGCCGGGGCGGACGTGGTCGCCCTTCTGGACGCGATAGAATTTATCAAAGATCATCTCCAGCTCCGCCGGTGGAATGCCCGCGCCCTCATCGAGAATTTGCAGCAACACCCAATTCTCATCGCGGAAACCCCGGATCGATATCGTGGTGTCGGCCGGAGCATATTTCGCCGCGTTGTCCAGGAGATTGAACAGCACCTGCTCGAACAGCACCGCGTCGAGTTCCAGCATCGGCAGATCGGCGCCAAGCTCGAGCGATACTTTGTGATGCACGAGGATTTTGCCAGCGCGCCGCAACACGCTGCCTATGATCTCGCCGGTGTCGTGCGGCGCGGTATTGGGGACGATCGCGCCGGATTCCAGCTTGGTCATATCGAGCAGATTGGCGATGAAACGGTTGAGCCGTTCGGACTCGTCGATCACCGTGGCGAGCAGGTCGCGCTTTTCCGGTTCGCTGAGGCCGCTGGCGAGATCGCGCATGGTCGAGGCAGCGCCGAGGACTGACGCCAACGGCGTCTTGAGATCGTGCGAGATCGAGGTCACCAGCGCCTGCCGCAAGCGATCCGACTCCACGGTGCGCTTGACGCGATCCATGTCCTCCACCAGTTGCACCCGTTCGATCGCCAGCGCGCCCTGATCCACCAGCGCATCGAGCAGACGGCGCTGGTCCGGCGTCAGCAGCGGCCCGGTCCGGTCGTCGTCGATGCCGATGACGCCGATCGGTCCACGTCCTGTCCGCATCGGCAGGAACAGGCGCTTGGCGCCCGGCAGCGTATCCGCACCGCGCCCGGCCGGGCGGTCGTTGCTCCATGCCCAGTTGGCCGCAGCAAGGTCGGCCTGGTCGAGTTGATCCTCCGGCGGATATCCTGTCTTGACGGTGAGAACTCCGTGCTCGGGCAACAGCAGCACCACCCTCACCCCGAGCATCAAGGCGGTCTGATAAGCGGTCGCCCACAACACGTCGTCGAGCGTCGCGGTGCCTGCGAGCTTGCGGCTGAAAGCATAGAGAGATTCGGTGGTCCGCACCCTGCCGATCGCTGACACCGCCTGGGTGCGAACCCGCGCAGCGACATTGGAAACAAGGATCGCAATCAGCATGAAGAAAAAGAATGCCGCGACGTTGGTCGGATCGGTGATCGTAAAGGCGTAAACAGGCGGCAGAAAAAAGAAATTGTAGCAGAGCGATGCGACGACGCTGGCCAGCGTCGACGGCAACAAGCCATAACGGACGGCCGCCCCGACCACCGCCGTCAAAAAAACAAGATCGAGATTTTCGATACCCATCCACGGATGGATCAAGAGGTTTACGCCAAGCGCCACGGCAACCAGCAGCAGCGATACCGCATAGGGCACCGGATCGAACGGATCCGAACGGTCGGCCGTGCGCACCGTCTTCTTCGGCACCGGCTCCGCCGCGAGTTCTTCGCCGGCGATCACGTTGACGCTGATGTTACCAGCCCGCCGCACCAGACTGTGCACCACCGAGCCGCGCCGCATCTCGAACCACCAGGAGCGCATCGACTTCCCGATGATGATCTGTGTGATGTTGTTGGCCTGCGCGAAACCAATAATGTCGTCGGCGATCCGGCGCCCAACGCCGGGAATAGTGAGCGCCTCGCCGCCCAGCGCTTCCGCCAGCCGCAGCGTATCGGCCAGCCGGTCGCGCTGTTCGTCGGTCAGTTGCAGGCTGCGTGGAGTCTCGATGCTGAGCGCGGTCCATGGCGCATGCAGACGGTCTGCCAGCCGCTTGGTGTAGCGCACCAGTCCCGCCGCCCGCGAATCCTCGTTGATACAGACCAGGATGCGCTCGCCCGCTGCCCAGGGGCCAGCGATCGCGTTAGCCTGCATATGGGTCAGCAGTTGTTCGTCGACGCGTTCGGCAGTCCGCCGCAGCGCCAGCTCGCGCAGCGCGGTCAGATTGCCCGGCGAGAAGTAATGTTCCAGTGCGTGCTCGGCCTGCCTGGGGACGTAGACCTTGCCCTCCTTTAGCCGCTGGATCAGATCGTCAGGCGTGAGATCAACCAATTCGATCGCATCTGCGCCGTCGAACACCGAATCCGGCACAGTCTCGCGCACCCGGACATGCGTGATCTGGGCGACCACGTCGTTGAGGCTTTCGATATGCTGGATATTAACGGCGGTATAGACGTCGATACCGTGAGAGAGCAGTTCCTCGACGTCGAGATAGCGTTTGGGATGACGGCTGCCTGGCGCATTGGTGTGGGCGAGTTCGTCGACCAGAGCGATCTGCGGCCGCCGAGCGATCAGCGCGTCGAGATCCATCTCCTCGAGCGTCTGGTCCTTGTAGCTGATCCGCTTGCGCGGCAACACCTCAAGCCCTTGCAACAGGGCCTCTGTCTCCACCCGTCCATGGGTCTCCACGATACCGACGACGACATCTGCGCCGGCCTTCTTCTTGGCATGCGCGCTCTGCAACATTTCGTAGGTCTTGCCGACGCCGGGCGCGGCGCCGACAAAGATTTTCAACCGGCCGGCCTGGTCGTTTTCCCGCCGGGCAGCCTCCAGTAGCGCATCCGGCGAAGGCCGCTGTTTAACGTCGCGATTTGCCATAAAGCATCATAGTCGCCGCGTCCGGTTGAGCCTAGCCGCCGTTATTTGGAGGCCGCGTCCAGTGCCAGGTTGAGCGCCAGGACGTTGACGCGCGGTTCACCGAGAAACCCGGCGAGGCGGTCTTTGGTGGTCTCGGTGACGAGCTGGCGGACACGATCCTCCGTCATATTGCGGGCCTTGGCGACGCGCGGCACCTGGAACAGCGCGCCATCGGGCGAAATGTCAGGATCGAGGCCGCTGGCCGAGGTGGTGACGAGATCGGCCGGTATCGCGGCGGACGAATTTTCCGCTTTCAGCTTCTCGATGTCCTTCGTGAGCCGGTCATTCAGCGCCTTACTGGTCGGGCCGAGGTTGGAGCCGCCGGAATTGGCGGCATTGTAAGGCGTCGACACCGTCTTGGTGGAGTCGGCCGGGTCGGGCCCCAGGGTCGCCGAGGGCCGGCCGTGGAAGTATCTGTCGCTCTTGAATTCCTGCCCGATCAGGGCGGAGCCGATCACCTTGCCGTCCTTCTCGATCAGGCTGCCTTGCGCCTGCTTCGGAAAGATCGCTCCGGCGATCCCGGTGATCGCAAGCGGATAGGCCACGCCCGTGATCGCAGTCAGGAGCAGCAGGATGAGGATGGCAGGACGGATTTCTCTAAGCATGTGCGTAACTCCTCATACCAGGCCCAGCGCGGCAACGGCGAGATCGATGGCCTTGATGCCGATAAAGGGAATAATGATACCGCCGAGGCCGTAGATCATCATGTTACGGCGCAAGAGCGCCCCTGCCTCGACGGCGCGATAGGAAACGCCCTTCAACGCCAACGGAATCAACGCGATGATGATCAGCGCGTTGAAGATGATCGCTGACAGGATGGCGCTCTGCGGGCTCGCCAGATTCATGATGTTGAGCACCTTGAGTTGCGGATAGAACGCCAGGAACATCGCGGGGATGATGGCAAAGTATTTTGCAACGTCGTTGGCGATGGAGAATGTGGTCAGGGCGCCACGGGTCATCAGGAGCTGCTTGCCGATCTCCACCACCTCGATCAGCTTGGTCGGGTTGGAATCGAGATCGACCATGTTGCCAGCCTCGCGTGCAGCTTGCGTGCCGGTGTTCATGGCGACGCCGACATCGGCTTGTGCAAGCGCCGGCGCGTCATTGGTGCCGTCGCCGCACATCGCCACCAGCTTGCCCTTGGCCTGCTCGGCGCGGATCAGCTTCAGCTTGTCCTCGGGCGTCGCCTGGGCCAAAAAGTCGTCGACCCCGGCTTCGGCCGCGATGGCCGCCGCCGTCATCGGGTTATCGCCGGTTATCATGACCGTGCGGATGCCCATGCGGCGCAACTCGGCAAAGCGTTCGCGAATGCCACCCTTGACGATGTCCTTCAGGTGAATGACGCCAAGCAGGCGGCCATCCTTGGCTACCGCGAGCGGCGTACCGCCAGCTTTTGATATCTCTTCGGAGATTGCCTGGATCTCGCGGGCAACATCGGAACCCGCGATGGCCTGGATCGCCCTGACGGTGTTTCCGGAAGCCATGGATTGCGACGTTCCGCTTCCAACGTAGTTGAGGATCGCATCCACCGCACCCTTGCGGACCGACAAAGACCCCGCATCGATGCCGCTCATGCGGGTCTGCGCCGTAAAGGGGACGAACGTGGCGGCAAGCTCATGCATGTCGCGGCCTCGGATGCTGTACTTCTCCTTGGCCAGCACGACGATCGACCGACCTTCGGGTGTTTCGTCGGCTAGCGAAGCAAGCTGTGCCGCATCCGCCAGTTCCCGCTCGGTAACGCCGCGCACGGGACAAAACGCGGTCGCCTGGCGGTTGCCCAGCGTAATGGTACCGGTCTTGTCGAGCAGCAGCGTATCGACATCGCCTGCGGCCTCAACCGCACGGCCGGACATCGCCAGCACATTGAAGCGCACCAGCCGGTCCATGCCGGCGATACCGATCGCCGACAATAGCGCGCCGATCGTGGTCGGGATCAAGGTGACGAATAGCGCCACCAGCACGACCACCGAGATCGAGCCGCCGGCATAGGCCGCGTAGCTCGGGATCGTGACGGTCGCAAACACGAAAATGATGGTCAACCCGGCTAGCAGGATGTTGAGCGCGATCTCGTTTGGCGTCTTCTGTCGCTCCGCGCCCTCGACCAGCTTGATCATACGGTCGATGAAAGTCGCGCCTTGCGCGGCGGTGATGCGGACGCGAATCCAGTCCGACAATACCTGCGTGCCGCCGGTCACCGCCGAGCGGTCGCCGCCGGACTCGCGGATCACAGGCGCGGATTCACCCGTGATAGCGGCCTCGTTCACAGAGGCAACGCCTTCGATCACCTCGCCGTCAGACGGGATGTTATCGCCCGCCTCGACCAGAACAATGTCGCCAACCTTGAGCGCTGTGCCGGGCACCAGACGATAGCTATTGTCGGAGTCCGTCAGCAGCTTCGCCTGGCTCTCGGTGCGGGTTTTCTTCAGCGACTCGGCCTGCGCCTTGCCACGGCCTTCGGCGACGGCTTCGGCGAAATTCGCGAACAGTACCGTGAACCATAGCCACAGGATGATCTGAAACGTGAATCCGAGATCTGCACCGCCGGTGACAAGGTCGCGCAGGAAGATGACCGTGGTCAGCACCGCGACGACTTCGACCACGAACATCACGGGGCTCTTGATCATCAGGCGCGGATCGAGCTTGACGAAGGCCGATCTGATTGCAGGCATCAGGATTCTGGGATCGAGCATCGCCGACGCCGTCACCTTTTTCTGCAGTTTCATAGCTTCCATGGAAGTAACTCCGAAAAGGGAATCGATCAGAACAGCGTGTGGGCGTTCATCGCGAGGTGCTCGACGATCGGCCCGAGCGCAAGCGCCGGGAAGAAGGTGAGGCCGCCGAGGATCAGGATCACGCCGATGACGAGCCCGACGAACAGGCCGCCCGTGGTCGGGAACGTACCTACCGACGGAGGAATCGATTTCTTTTCCGCAAGCGAGCCCGCGATCGCCATGGCCGGAACGATCATGAAGAAGCGGCCGACGAACATCGCCATCGCTCCGGTCAGATTGTAGAAGAAGGTATTGCCGGTAAGGCCTGCGAAAGCAGAGCCGTTATTGCCGGTTTGGGAGCTGTAGGCGTAAAGCACCTCGGTGAACCC
This sequence comes from Afipia sp. Root123D2, assembly GCF_001425835.1. Lineage (GTDB taxonomy): Bacteria > Pseudomonadota > Alphaproteobacteria > Rhizobiales > Xanthobacteraceae > Afipia. Next base: position 218,069 of record NZ_LMDP01000001.1, on the reverse strand, counting down.
GTGCGGACCGGCGTTGGCCATCGACGCCACCGCCGACGGGAATACAACCGCAACCGCCGTCCAGCCAAGGATCATCAACGGCAAGACCAGGATCGCGAGCATCGCCATCTTGACCTCGCGCGCCTCGATCTTCTTGCCGACGTATTCGGGTGTGCGACCGACCATCAGCCCGGCGACGAAAATCGCCAGCACAATGAACAGCAACATGCCATATATGCCGGCGCCAACACCGCCGACAATGATTTCGCCGAGCTGCATATTGATCAGCGGGATCATGCCACCGAGCGCGGTGAACGAGTCGTGCATGGCGTTGACCGCACCACATGAGGCCGCCGTGGTAACGACCGCGAACAGGCTGGAAGCGACGATGCCGAAGCGGACTTCCTTGCCCTCCATGTTGCCGCCGGTCAGCCCCAGCGCGTGCATGGCGGTGGTGCCGTTGGCTTCAGCCCAGTAGGTGACGGTCACGCCAGCGATGAACAGCACACCCATCACCGCGAGGATAGCCCAACCCTGACGCTGGTTGCCGACCATGCGGCCGAACACGTTGGTCAGCGCCGCGCCAAGCGCGAAGATCGCGAGCATCTGGGTAAAATTCGACAACGCAGTCGGATTTTCGAAGGGATGCGCGGCATTGGCGTTGAAGAAGCCGCCGCCATTGGTGCCGAGCAACTTGATCGCGACCTGTGACGCAACTGGGCCCACTGCGATGGTCTGCTTGGCGCCCTCGAGCGTCGTGGCGTCGATGTAAGGGCCCAGCGTCTGCGGTACGCCCTGCCAGACCAGGAACAGCGCATAGACGACACAGATCGGCAGCAGCACATAGAGTGTGCAACGGGTTACATCGACCCAGAAATTGCCGATAGTGCGCATTGAAGAACGGGCGAAGCCGCGGATCAACGCCACCGCGAGCGCAATACCGGTCGCGGCCGACAGGAAATTCTGATGCGTCAGGCCGACCATCTGCGTCAAATAAGACAGCGTGCTTTCGCCGCCGTAGTTCTGCCAGTTGGTGTTGGTGATGAAGGAGATCGCGGTGTTGAAGGAAAGGTCTTCAGCGACCGCGGACTGCTCCTGCGGGTTAAACGGCAACAGCGCCTGCAGCCGCATCAGGCCGTAGATGATAAGAAAGCCGCCGACATGGAACAGCAGCATCGCAACCGTATAGGTCAGCCAGTGCTGCTCGCGCCTCTCATCGACACCGCCGACCCAGTAAAGCCCGCGCTCGACCGGACGCAACGCCGGAGACAGAAACGTGGATTCGCCGTTGAATACGCGGGTCATGTACCCGCCAAGCGGTTTGACCAGCGCTACCACGACCGCGCAGTACAGAATGATTTGAACCCAGCCAATGAAAGTCATCGGGATGTGCCTTTGAATTTGCGCGTGATCGGTGACTAAACGATCAGAACCGCTCGGGCCTCAGCAGCGCGTAGGTCAGGTAGAACAGCAGGCCCAGCGACACGACTCCGGCAAGTGAGTAATCGAAGATCATGGCTCTGCTCCGTTACAGCCGCTCACAGACGTAAGCGTAGCCTATTCCCGCCACGAAGAAGCCGAAGCCAAGGGCGAGTATGACGATGTCCCACATGGGAGAAGCTCCTTGCCGCGCTTGCTTGCGTTTGCCGCCTTACGACTCTTTCAGTCGAGCGTATTGCGTTGGATCAACGACCATTGACGCTGATCGCGAACGACCATGAGGTGCCAGCTTGCACATATCTTTTCGAGGTGGATGCGACGGCAACGTTATAGGAATCTCATAGTGATCCGGTTTCATCTGGAATTGCCCGGCGAGCGCCGGAATCCGTAACTCCTTATCTTTGTTGACGACGCATCTGCCTCATCGCCCAAACGGAGGGCCGAGATGCCGGATCACCCATTGGTCATGGGGGATTGCCTTCCCACCTCTTCTTATGACGTGCCTATTTTATGAACCCTCACTCCACCTCGTTTTCAAATGGCGTTTTGACCATCTTGCGGGTGCGGCCGCAGATCGCGGCCTTGCTTGAAGTGAGATACGGTCATGTTTGCTTTTTCAGAACGCCGACGACCCGCCGAACTCAATCACCGGCTGCGCAATACGCACACCGTGACGGCAGAGCTCATCTCCGACATCATCGGCGAAACCTGCCGGCGGTTGCCCTCGACCGGTCAGGCCGAAAAGACAGCACGGATCGAACGGTTGGTTGCATCGGGAGCATGGACCGATGCTGCGCTTGCGTTGATCGATCTGAAATTGCCGTTATGGCAAGTGCGACGTATCGCCTATGACGGGGGCGAGTGGTATTGCGCACTGTCGCGCGAGCGTGAGCTTCCGGCCTGGCTCGACCGATCCATCGAGGCCCGTCACACGGATTTGCCGCTGGCCATCCTGAATGCATTCGCTGACGCCCAGCACGTCAGCACCCCGGCGCGCCCGACCAGTGTCCACATCGCGCCGCGAGACGCCTTGCCGCTCTATGAACCTGTCTGCTGCGATAATTTCGGCTAGGTCGCGGAAGTTTCCGGCATGGAACGACATGCAAGAACACTGCGCGCCTGGCAACTCGCGATTCTGCGATTCGCCGTAACACTCGACGACGCCGACAGACTGGCCGTACTGATGATTGGGGCCGAGATCGATGGACTTGGCCCCAAACAGAACATCAAGCCTGAGTTCAGCTTCTTCCGAAAGACCAGCGCTGAACTTTGCGCAGCTATCCTCCGGCCGGATAAACTTAATGCCATGGTCTTGCGGCAATATCTTGCACGCATCGACGATCGTCACCTCAAACGCGTGTTCGCGGCAGCCGTCGAAATGGACCAACCGAAAACTTCTGTGGTCAGCAAGTCCGTCAAACACGACAACGATTTATGGAGAGGGCTTTCCTCACGCAGCGCCCGTGCGCGGTAGCGGTGTTTTCGCGTAATTCTGGGGAACTGGTTACTTTAACTCATGTGCCGCCGGAGAAGCGCGATCGAGAACCCACTTTTTGCGCCCTAACGCCGACAGCACTGTGGAGTAAAGAACCGAAATAATACGAAAAACGGAAGCTGGCGCATGTGATTTTCCACGCGAACAGTTGAATTTCGGTCGGCAGGCACAAGTCTGGCCACGATCAACCCTGGCGAACGCCGGTCCGGTCGGGTTTGCACACCACCCAATCGTTATTGCGCCGATCGTAGCGGATTCCGCGCAACTCCAGCTCGCGCTCCAGGCGGCGCAGCTTCGAAGCGGCGATCGCTCTGATCACGATCTTCAGGAAGCCGCGCACACCCGTGTGTTTTCCATACATCCGGTTGAACCGGTAGTCATTCAGCGAATTGGTTCGGGTGATGAGATACGACCGATACGCATCGTCGTAGATCAAATCGCGATATTCGTCGTCGCTCGTCATCAGATGAGTCATCTTGCATCACCACGATCGGCTCAACGCGCGAGCCATTGGACCGAAGGTGCATATGGCGGCATAGGAAATCGAGACGACTTACTGCCCTCTCTCATAGTCGCGGCATAAATGCCCGCGAGGCCTGGACTGCAACTGACATCGAGGCTTGATTTCGACGTGTATGCGATGCGAGCCCATCCGACGCTTTGCAGAAACGGATCCATGGTTCCATAGCGACTCACCCGGATGCAGCCCGGATTGTTCCGGGATCTTTCCGGCGAGCCCATCCGACGCTTTGCGTGGCGTCCGCTGGTTCCGCCATAGAGTGCTGGAGTGTAATAGTATTCAGGCTTGCGTGACCCCATAACGAAGACAGGTCGTGCAAGCCGTCGCAGCGGGCGCGATTGCAAAACGGCGAATGTGAGGAGTCCGAATGTCAGGCCACCGTTGCCGCTCCAGAGGTTGGCGTCTGACACCGCGGTTTGATATATTGGTTCAAAGGCCCTAAAGGTTCGCCAGCAGTCATGACAATCGTTGACACATACAGCACCTCGCGTGCCACGATCGGAAGCTGGCTTGCCCGGCTGGTGGTGCTTGTGATGCTGATGGGTCAACTGGCCTCACTGATTCAGTGCGCCGGCTGTGAGCTACACGTCACATCTACCGATGTGCCGGCCATGACGCTGAGCCACAATCAGAACTCGTCGACCGATATTCCTGAACAACTGCCGCCGTGCCACAGCGGCCATTGTCTTTGTCACGTGACCACTCAAACAGCCTCAACCGTTGTGTTGCCGGCCGACACACTTCCGCGCGCACATGCGCTGCGCCAGGAGCCAATCCTGGTTTCGTTTGCCGGCCTGCCGCTGTTTAAACCACCCCGCGCCTGACCACGCACCCGGCCCCTGCGGGCCGTTGCAGCCCGTTGCCCTGAGGGCAACCGGGCGTCTGCATGCGTTCAAGTTTGGCGAAGTCACGAGTTGCGAAAGCTCGTCGCGGGATAATTACAATGATCAGAATGCTTTTTACGGCTGCGGCACTCACGCTTGGCCTCTGCCTGCCAGCTATGGCCGATGCCGGCAAACCTTCAACTGGCATGGAACACCATGATGAGGTGATCAGGCTGACCGAGCCGCAAATTGAAGCCGGAAAATTTGCGGTAGCCGAAGTCCGCGAGAGCGAACTGAAGAAGCGCATCCGCGTGCCGGGATCAATTACTCCGAGCGGCGATCGAATCGGCCGCGTGGCGGTGCGCTTGCTCGGCACCATTGTGGAACTGCGCAAGCGTCTTGGCGACAACGTGAAGGCAGGAGAAGTCGTGGCCGTGATTGAAAGCCGCGAGGTCGCCGATGCCAAGAGCGAGTATCTTGCAGCGCGGCTCGTGTTTGACCTGCAGCAGACATTGTTCAGCCGCTCCAAAAGGCTGTTCGAGAACAAAATTCTCAGTGAGAATGATTTTCTTCGAGCGCGTACGACTTTCGAGGATGCTCGGGTCAAAATCGAGACCGCCCGGCAGAAGCTCTTTGCTCTGAGCCTGACAGCCGAACAAATCGAAGAGCTGCCTCAGCAACCAGTCGAGACCTTGCGTCTACAAGAGCTGAGGGCGCCGATTGCCGGTCGTGTGGCCGAACGTCGCGTTGAAATCGGGTCACTGGTCGGCCGCGAGGGGCAGGAAAGCGAACTCTACGTCATTGTCGATCTGGCTGAGCTATGGGTCGATCTGGCTGTATCGCCAACCGAGTTGCCGAACATTCGCGAAGGCCAGCAAATCACGGTCTCGGCCGGCAGCATTTCCTCGGCGGCGACCATCATGTTTGTCAGTCCGCTGCTTGACAAGGACACACGCTCGGCCCGCGTCGTAGCCTCGATAGATAACGCGGCCGGCAAATGGCGTCCAGGCGCCTTTGTGAGCGCAGAGATTCCGCTCGGGGAAACGCTTGCGGCGCTGGCCGTGCCTCTCACCGCCATCCAATGGCTCAAGGATGAGCCCGTCGTGTTCGTGCGCACTGCGGAAGGCTTCGAAGCACGCAAGGTCGGCCTCGGCCAGCGCGATACCCGCGTCGCCGAGATCAGCAAGGGCCTGACGGCCGGCGAGCAGGTCGCCACCCTGAACACATTCACGCTCAAGGCTGAACTCGGCAAGGCCGCAGCCGAACATCAACATTGAGGCGCGTTCATGATTAGCCGCATTCTCGCGCTATCGATCCAGAACCGTTGGCTGGTGGTGCTGACCGCTATCGGCTTTATCGCACTCGGGGCTTGGTCGCTGACCCACCTGCCGATCGACGCGGTGCCCGACATCACCAACAAGCAGGTGCAGGTCAACACCACGGCCTTTGCATTGTCGCCGGCCGAGATCGAAAAGCAGGTAACGTTTCGGATTGAGACGGCGCTGGCCGGCATTCCCGGGCTCGATGACACGCGTTCGATCTCGCGCAATGGCTTTTCTCAGGTAACGGCGATCTTTGCCGAGGACACCGATATCTATTTTGCACGGCAGCAGGTGATCGAACGACTGCTGGAGTTGCGCCCGCAATTGCCACCCGGAGTCGAACCCAAGATGGGGCCGGTCTCGACCGGTCTCGGTGAAATCTACATGTGGACCGTGACGTTCACACCGGATGCCTTGAAGGCGGGGGACTTCGTCACGCCGGAAGGCGCTCTACTTAAAACCAAAGTCGAGCAAGCGGCTTATCTCCGCACGGTGCAGGACTGGATTGTGCGCCCCCAAATCAAAAGCGTGCCGGGGGTCGCCGGCGTCGATTCGATTGGCGGCTACGTCAAGCAATACCAAGTACTGCCTGACCCGATGAAGCTGATAGCTTTCGGTCTATCCTTCGCCGATGTGACCAAGGCAATCGAGGCGAACAACACCAGCCGGGGCGCGAGCTTTATTGAGCGCAACGGCGAAGGCATTGCCGTGCGCACAGGCGGACGCCTAACGAGTCTTGCGGACATCGGCGAGGTCGTGGTCAGTACGCGCGGCGCCGTGCCGGTTCGCGTCCGCGACGTCGCTCAGGTCGAGATTGGCGGCGACATTCGAACCGGTAGCGCCAGCGAAAATGGCCGCGAGGTGGTGGTCGGCACAGCGTTGATGCGGATCGGCAGCAATAGCCGCGAGGTCGCCAAGGCAGTCGACGCCAAGCTTGACCTGGTTCGCCGGACTTTGCCGGCCGGTATCGAGCTTCAAACTGTGCTTAACCGCACCCAACTCGTCGAAGCGACGGTTCAAACCGTCGGCACCAACCTCGCCGAAGGCGCGCTGCTGGTGATCCTGGTGCTGTTTGCCATGCTCGGCAATTTCCGGGCCGCGCTCATTACCGCACTCGTCATCCCACTGGCCATGCTGATGACAGCAGCCGGAATGCTGCAGGTCCGGATAAGCGCCAATCTGATGAGCCTGGGCGCGCTCGATTTCGGACTGATCGTCGACGGCGCAGTGATCATCACAGAGAACGTGCTGCGTCAGCTGGCCGAAAAGCAGCGGGCGGCGGGACGCGTGCTTTCAACGGCTGAACGGCTCAAGACAGTCCAAGCGGCCGCGGAAGAGATGATCGGGCCAACCGTCTACGGCCAAGCCATCATCATCCTGGTCTACGTGCCGCTGCTAGCCTTCGGCGGCATCGAAGGCAAGATGTTTGAACCGATGGCTCTGACCGTCATCCTGGCGCTGGTGGCAGCCTTCGTGCTGTCGCTGACCTTCGTGCCGGCGCTGATTGCGATTTTCATCACAGGTCGCGTCAGCGAAAGCGATAACGCGGCCGTGCGGCGGCTGAAGACCCTCTACCGTCCCCTGCTCGTGTACACGATCAAGAGTCCCCTGCCGGTGCTGCTCGGCGCCACCGGGCTGCTTGTCATCACCCTGCTCATTTTCCTTCGCCTCGGTCAGGAGTTCATCCCGACCCTCGACGAAAAGAACGTTGCCATGCACGCGATACGCATCCCGAGCACAAGTCTGATGCAGGCGCAGGCGATGCAGCTCGATATAGAACGGAAAATCAGCGCGCTGCCCCAAGTCGCTTTTGTGTTTTCAAAGACCGGTACGGCCGAGATTGCCACGGATCCAATGCCGCCGAATGTATCGGATACCTTCATCATCCTAAAACCCCAGGCGCAATGGCCCGACCCCAAACAGACGAAGGAGCAATTAGTCGAGCAAATCGAACATGGGGTCCACGAACTGCCCGGTAACAACTTCGAGTTCACACAGCCGATCCAGATGCGTTTCAACGAGTTGCTCGCTGGCGTTCGGGGCGACATCGCAGTCAAGATCTTCGGCGATGAGTTCGGGCCGTTGTTGCAGGCCGCCGACCGCGTAGCGGCAATTCTGCGCGCCACCCACGGCGCCGCAGACGTAAAGATCGAACAGGCCAGCGGCTTGTCGGTTTTGGACATCGAAATCGACAGAGCGGCAATCGCCCGGCGCGGCCTGAACCTGAGCGAAGTGCAGGAGGTCATCAGCACGGCTATCGGCGGCCGCAATGCCGGGCTGGTGTTCGAGGGGGACCGCTATTTCGAGATCGTGGTGCGGCTGCCTGAAGCTGCCCGCAATAATCTTGAAGGTCTTAAAAGCCTGCCGGTCTCGCTGCCGGGCGCTGCTGGCAGCGTGGCGCTAACGGTCCCGCTTGACCAACTGGCGACGTTCACTCTCAGCGAAGGCCCCAATCAGATCAGCCGCGAGAACGGCAAACGGCGCGTGGTGGTGACGGCCAACGTGCGCAATCGTGACATCGCCTCGGTCGTAAATGACGCGCGGGCGGAGATCGATTCGCAACTCAAGCTTCCTGCCGGTTATTGGGTGACGTGGGGTGGGCAGTTTGAGAACCTCATAGCGGCTCAGCAACGGCTGTCGATAGTGGTACCGGTGTGCTTCGTCTTGATCTTCCTCTTGCTGATGGGAGCACTGGGTTCGGCGCGCGACGCGTTGTTGGTGTTCAGTGCGGTGCCGCTGGCGCTCACAGGCGGCGTGTTAGCGCTGTGGCTCCGTGGCCTGCCCTTTTCGATTTCGGCGGCCGTGGGCTTTATCGCGTTGTCGGGGATCGCTGTGTTGAACGGCTTGGTGATGCTGACTTTCATCAAGCAATTGAGAGATCGCGGCTATAGCAAGCTCGACGCCATCCGCGAGGGCGCATTGACACGCTTGCGACCGGTCAGCATGACCGCGTTGGTCGCCTCGCTAGGCTTCGTCCCGATGGCGCTGGCAACCGGGACAGGAGCCGAGGTCCAGAGGCCGATTGCGACGGTGGTGATAGGCGGGTTGATGAGCGCGACGCTGCTCACGCTCCTCGTATTGCCCGCCCTTTACGCATGGGTTGGCCGCGACCGCCCGACCTGATCCCACGCAGCTACCGACGAGGCGCAGACACACTTCTGTTGATTTGCATCAATCCGGGTTGGCCGTACGCTTCGTAACTTGGATCATCGTGAATCAGGAAGAGTGGAAATATTGACACGCCGCTCCTGACGGCGTCGAACCGCTCTTGGTTGCAGTGCCGGTGGCAGTCGCAAAGGAGATTTTTTCGATACCCGCAACTTCGCGTGGCGCTACGGATTTCAGTTCGGCGCGTCGGCGCCGGCACTACCATCGGCGAGGAAATGCTACAGGGCTCATGCGGTTTGGAACGATGGCTGCGGCCATTGCTGCTTGAGATGACTACTGTGGCGGAAGGCCTACTACGGCCGACCGTATTACGGTCCCCGGTACTATTATCATTCCTATTAAGGCTATCCCGGCACCGCGGTATCTCTGTCGTCGCGGCTCGGGCCAACGTCCGATCGATACTCCGCACCCTGCATTTGCCCTGCGGCAGACGCTGCCCGCAATTGCTGGGCGTCGACGACGAACGCTCAATTAGAGATCGAGATCGTGAATGGACGGTTTAAACATTGATGGTCCCTACTGGAACCGGGGCGCCAACGAGCTGATGACCGCGCTGGGATCGGGGCCGGGCGGCCTTTCGACGGAGAAAGCCATCGCGAGGCTTCGCGCCGTTGGTCCCAACACTGTTGAGGAATCGTCGCATCTAAGCGCATTCCATTTGTTTCTACGACAATTCGAGAGCCCCCTCGTCCTCATTCTGATCTTTGCCGCCGCGATCTCGCTAGTGCTGCAACAGTGGGTGGACTCGGCCATTATCCTTGCGATTGTGCTCGGAAGTACCCTGCTCGGCTTTTTTCAGGAGTATCGCGCATCGACAGCGGTCGAGGAACTGAAACACCGTTTGGCGCTGACATGCCGTGTCATACGGGACGGCATCGAGCTGGTCGTGCCGGCCGGCACAATCGTGCCTGGCGATGTTATTCTGCTGTCGGCAGGAAATTTGATCCCGGCGGACGGCCTCATAGTGGAGGCTGTAGACTTCCTGGTGAACGAAGCGAGCATGACAGGCGAGTCGTTCCCGGTGGAGAAAAGGCCTGGAATCATAAAGCCGGAGGCAGCTGGTTCGGCTCGGACGAATGCAGTCTTTCTCGGCGCTTCGGTGCAAAGCGGCACGGCGAAGGTGCTTGCCGTCGAAACCGGTCTGCGGACCGCGTTTGGCGCAATCGTGGCACGGCTTAAATCTCGCGAACCGGAGACGGATTTCGGGCGCGGCGTGCGTCAGTTTGGATATCTTCTGATACGCGCAATGGTTATCATTGTCCTATTCGTCCTGACCGTGAATCTGCTGCTCGGTCGCCCGGTGATCGAGTCACTCCTGTTTGCCGTCGCACTCGCCGTCGGCCTGTCGCCCGAGTTGTTGCCGGCGATTGTCAGTGTAACACTCTCCGCAGGCGCACGGGCGATGGGACGGCGCGGCGTCATCGTCCGCCACCTAGAAGCCATCGAAAACCTCGGCAGTATGGATATCCTGTGCACCGACAAGACCGGCACGCTGACCGAGGGCACAATCGTTCTTAACGGTACGCTGGACGCGGACAACCGGCCATCGGACGAAGTCGGCAAGATTGCCTACCTCAATGCGGCGTTCGAGACTGGCATTGAAAATCCGCTCGATGCGGCAATCGTGAACGCAGGCAGGGCTGGGGGCCTGACGACACATGGGTTCGCCAAGATCGACGAGATTCCCTATGACTTCGTTCGACGTCGGCTGACCATTGTCGTTGCGGAAGACGGGAATCATGTCCAGCATCTCATCATCACCAAGGGAGCATTTTCCAATGTGCTGGATATCTGCTCCTCATTCCAACGCGATGCCGTCGATATCCCCCTTACGACCGCATTGCGCACTGAGCTGAATGCGGTATTTGAAGCCAAGGGGACCGAGGGGTTCCGGGTCCTGGCTGTGGCCACACGCAGGGTCGCGGCCGAGCCGCATTATGGGCGCGAACAAGAGCGGGACATGACGTTTCGCGGCTTTCTGATCTTCTTCGACCCGCCCAAGGCGGAAGCTCGGCGCACGATCCACGATCTCGCCCAGCTCGGAATTCGCATCAAGGTGATTAGCGGTGACAACCGTCACGTGGCAGCACATTTGGCCAGGGCTGTCGGTCTCAATCCGAAATCGATGTTGACCGGCGAAGCCTTAGGTAAACTCAGGGATGAGGCGTTATGGCATCTCGCGCCATCCACCGATCTTTTTGTTGAAATCGATCCCCAACAGAAAGAACGGATCGTCCGCGCCTTGCAGAAGACCGGGCACTCGGTCGGATATCTCGGCGACGGCATCAACGACGCGCCGGCCCTGCATGCAGCCGATGTCGGTATTTCGGTCGAGGGCGCCGTGGATGTCGCACGCGAGAGCGCCGACATCATCCTGCTGAGCCGTGATCTAGATTGTTTGCGCAGCGGCGTGGAGGACGGACGCCGGACATTCGCCAACACGCTCAAATATATCTCGATCACCACCAGCGCGAACTTCGGAAACATGCTGAGTATGGCAATGGCCGCGCCGCTGCTTCCGTTCCTGCCGCTGGCGGCCAAGCAGATTCTGCTGAACAACTTCCTTTCCGACATACCGTCGATCGCGATCTCGAGCGACAATGTCGATCCTGACCGCCTGCGTCTACCTCAGCGCTGGAACATCAGGGACATCAGACGTTTCATGATCGTCTTTGGACTGATCAGCTCGGTCTTCGATCTCGTAACATTCGCGGTACTGCTGGCTGTTTTTCATGCCGACCAACCAACGTTTCAGACGTTTTGGTTCATAGTCTCGCTGCTGACTGAACTCGCTGTCGTGCTCATCCTGCGAACGCAGAGACCGGCTTTTCGCAGCAGGCCGAGTCGCCTGCTACTATGGGCAACGTTTCTCGTCGCCGCCGGAACACTCGCGATTCCGTTCCTCGGCCCCTTGAGCTCGGTTTTTAGCTTTGTGCCGCTATCTGGCCTGCAGATGGTCACCGCCGTTGCGATCGTTTTTGCCTACATTGTGGCGACGGAAGGAGCCAAGACTTTGTTCTACGGACGAATGTTCATGCGGAAGCTGCAATCGCACCACGGATGACCATACCTATCGAATAAGATGGCCATCTTCCCGAATTCAAGGAATCGAAGCTGTTCGCCTGGCCGGAAAATGCTTCAGAATTGCCACGACTTCCTGATCGCTAACCTGCCGGAAATCACGATAGAAATAGCCAACGGCTCCGAATAATTCGGGCGTCTCCAAACAGATCAATGCATCGACTTCTTGGCGCAATTCCGTAATTGTCTCGGGCGGAGCGACGGGAACGGCGAGCACCAGTTCCTTCGGCTTCCGGTTGCGGATCGCCTGCAATGCCGCCTTTGTCGTTGCGCCGGTTGCGATACCGTCATCGACTACGATCACCACCTGTCCTGTGATCTCCGCCCGGTGGCGCTCTCCGATGTAAAATTGGCGACGGCGTTCGATCTCTTCGATCTCCTTTTTGCACGCCGCGTCGAACTCATCCGATGTAATACCCGAAAGCTCAATCACCTCCTCATTACGAACGACGATCGGCGCGGTGCCGTCCACTACTGCTCCCATGGCAAGCTCCGGCTGGGCGGGCACGCCGATCTTGCGAACAAGGATCAGGTCGAGAGAGGCATCAAGCGCCGCCGCGACCTCAGCCGCGACGGGGACACCGCCGCGTGGCAGCGCCAGAACGACAACATTGCGGCCCTTATATTCTGATAGTGCTTTGGCTAGTCTCTGGCCCGCATCCGATCTGTCCTGGTACGTCATTATTGCCCCTCACTTCGATTGACGCTTGCTGGATCGACGACAAGATGGCGTTCGAACCATCCTGCTGCGAGTACGATGACTGCCTCAAGTGCGCCGGGCTCCGGGAAGAGATGTGTAGCACCTGGTATAATTTCGATACGCGTTTCTCCTCGCAGGAGTTCCAATGCCGATTGATTGAGTTCGATCAACCTGGAATCAGCACCTCCCACGATCAGGGAGGGTCGGAGCCTTGACCTGGGGCAGTATGCCGCCGGCAAGATCCGGGCGCCCACCGCGCGAAACCACAGCACCAATGCGATTACCGAGCGAACCAGCCGCAACCAGCACGGCGGCGGCGCCCGTGCTCGCTCCGAATAGTCCAATGGGCAAGCCGACCACATCTGGTTCCTCAACGATCCAGCGCACAACATGAATCAGGCGGCGGCCGAGAAGCTCGATGTCGAAGATATTCTTCCGGTCATTTTCTTCCTCGGGCAGAAGAAGGTCAAGCAACAGAGTTGCGACACCGATCATTCAGCGCTTCCGCAACCTGAACGTTACGTGGACTGAAACGGCTCGAGCCGCTGCCATGGGCAAAGATAACCAAAGCCCTAGCTCCGGCCGGATGTTTCAAAGTACCCGCCAGACCGAGCGGTGGAATCTGCACATCTCGCGAAAAGGCCTTCGATTGAGCCTCGCCCTTTGCATCAAGGCTGAGCGCAGGAACCTGTGGCACGGTCGTTCGCTCCATTGAAGCAAAAAATGTTACACCTCTCGCCACGGACGATGTTGATCAGCGTCAAACAGCCTTGGCTCTCTCGGTGATTGAAGATGCTTACCGCAGGATCGGCGAAACCGACGCATGCCGCCTACCAAAAATTCTTGAGATCCATCCCTCGCAGCCGACGACTTAGATCAGTTGTTGATTTGCATCAACGTCAGCAGCACTTCGAAGGGCTCTCCTACACACTAACGAGGGAGATCTGCTATGCATGCTCGTGACGTCATGGTTGCGCCAGTCATCACGGTGAAGCCTTCTACTTCCGTGAAGGAGGTAGCCGAACTGTTCCTGAAAAAAAAGATCAGTGCAGTGCCTGTGATCGACAGTCAGGGAAAACTCGTTGGCATTCTCAGCGAAGGCGACCTCCTGCACCGCGTTGAGGCCGGCACAGAGCGACACCGCCCATGGTGGTTTGAGATCTTTATGGGCAGCGATACGCTCGCGGCCGAGTATGTCAAGTCTCACGGCCGTAAAGTTTCAGATATAATGACCCGCAAGGTCATTGTGGCCTCTCCAGAGACACCACTGCACGAGGTCGCGACCTTAATGGAGAAGAACGCGATCAAACGGGTGCCTATTGTGGAGAACGGCCAGTTGGTCGGCATTGTCAGCCGGGCAAACCTCATTCAGGCTGTAGCAACCGCTCGTAAATTGCTCGATATTCCGCTTTCCGATACCACGATCCGGGAGCGGATACTTTCTCACCTGAAGAATCAACCGTGGGCGCATACGGCGATGCTAAACGTGACTGTCAATGCGGGTGTCGTGGACCTCTGGGGCATTGCCGAATCCCTAGCTGAACGGAAGGCCATCAAGGTTGCCGCTGAATCGGTCCCTGATGTATGCGCAGTCAATGACAATCTGACTATCCGCCCCGCTGGCGGATGGGAGTGAGCTGGGGCTGCACAGACCAGTTATCCCGGGCCGGCAGCAGACTGGTGTGTTGGGGATATCAACCTGCCGCCTTGCCGCGCCGGCGTTTCGCGATGCAGCGCCGTTCCTAAAGCGGGCGCAAGTCATCAATATCGATGAATCGGAGACGCCCGCTGAGCATCTGCGAAAAAGCCGTATCAATCCATCTGGCTCAGTATGGCGCGATCGTACCGATCCAGCAGATGGATGCCGACCACGCCGATAGATCGCGGCGAACGACGGTCTCTGATTGTAACGGGCGGCCATGGTCATTTGCAACTGCAGGAGCGCATTCTGGGCGACGTCACGCGTGGCATGATCAGTCCATGGTCGTGCCGACGCTGATGTCGCACTGACGGCCGTAGCGGGAGAAACAGATTTGCGAGCGATGGCACTCACCTCTCCTAGATCGCTTCTGGAACTTCAGGAGCGCGACGATCCGCTTCCGCACGCCAACGAGGTTCGCGTGAAGGTAGGCGCGTGCGGAGTCTGTCGAACCGATCTTCACGTTTTGGATGCGGAACTGCCTGGCATCCGATACCCCATCGTTCCAGGCCATGAAATCGTCGGTCGTGTCGACCTCCTTGGCGCCGACGTGACCAACCACCGGATCGGCGACCGGGTGGGCATTCCCTGGCTCGGGTACACGTGCGGCGTCTGCCGTTTCTGCAGGGAAGGCATGGAGAATCTTTGCGACCGCCCGCTATTTACCGGCTATACGCGAGACGGCGGTTTTGCCACGCACGCCATTGCCGATGCCCGCTACGCTTTCCCGTTGGGCGATCAGGGCGCCGATGTTTCGATCGCACCACTGTTGTGTGCCGGCTTGATCGGCTGGCGATCACTGGTGATGGCGGGCAGCGCCGAGCGGCTTGGTATTTATGGTTTCGGCGCCGCCGGGCACATCGTCGCCCAAGCTGCACGCTGGCAGGGTCGATGCGTATACGCTTTCACCCGTAGCGATGACATTGCGGCGCAAGATTTTGCCCGTGGTCTGGGCGCGGTATGGGCCGGCGCATCGGACCAATTGCCTGACGCTCCGCTCGATGCCGCGATCATCTATGCTCCCGCCGGGCGATTGGTGCCGGCTGCGTTGCGTGCGGTACGCAAGGGCGGCCGGGTCATATGCGCCGGCATTCACATGAGCGATATTCCGGGTTTTCCCTATCATTTGCTATGGGGAGAACGACAACTGGTGTCGGTCGCCAACCTGACGCGCCAGGACGGGCTGGATTTCTTCAAAATCGCACCTCAGGCGGGGATCAAGACCCAGACGACAGCGTTCCCGTTGGTCGAGGCCAATGAGGTTCTCAAAAAGCTGCGAAACGGACAGATTTTGGGTGCGGCAGTTCTCAAACTCTAGATACTCGACATGACGAGTTCAGCGGCAGAGCAAGCTTAAATGACAGCCGACTCCCACGATCAGGAGCGTGTCTTTGCCTTTCTGACCGACCCGGCGACCCATCCGCAGGTTCACCGGATCGATACCCACGCGGCATCGGTCTTTCTCGAAGGTAAACGGGCGCTAAAGATCAAGCGCGCTATCCGTTTCCCCTATCTCGATTATTCGACGCTGGCGAAGCGAAAAGCGGCCTGCGAGCAGGAGATAACCATAAGCCGCCGGTTTGCACCGCAGATCTATCGCCGCGTCATCCCGATTACCGAGGACAGCCAGGGTTCGCTGAGCATCGATGGGGAAGGAACGCCGGTCGAGTTTGCGATCGAGATGGTCCGCTTTGATGAAAGCCGGACCATTGATCATCTCGCAGAAGCCGGTCCGCTCGATCCCGCGCTGATCGACGCCATCACCGACACGATCTCGGCGTCCCACCTCGCTGCCCCACCCGTCGCTGCTGGCCCATGGATTCAATCGATTCCAGGCATACTCGCCGGCAATACCTCGGCGTTCCGCGCGGCAGCCTGCTTCCCCGAACGTCACATCGACCAGCTCGACGACGCATCGTATTCCGCACTAGGTCGGATTGGCGGGCTGTTACAGCAGCGAGGCAGTGCGGGCTTTGCGCGGCATTGCCATGGCGATCTGCATCTAGGGAATATTGTGTTGATAGATGACAAGCCTGTTCTATTCGACGCCATCGAATTCGACCCAACGATCGCATCCACCGATGTGCTCTATGACCTTGCATTTCCGCTGATGGACTTCATCCGCTACAATCAGCACGCTGCGGCAAACGGCCTCATGAACCGATATCTAAGCAGGTCTCCCCTCGAAAATCTCGATGCGCTCGGAGCGCTCCCGTTGTTGATGTCGTTGCGCGCCGCCATTCGCGCCAATGTGATGCTTGCCCGGCTTGGTCCGGCTTGTCGCGATGAAGCGGACATCAGGCAATCGGCCCGCGTCTATTTCGAGCTGGCGCTCCGATTGATCCGGCCGGTTGCGCCGATCATGATCGCGGTTGGCGGCCTGTCCGGAACCGGAAAATCCGTGCTGGCCCGAGCGCTCGCGCCCTACGTCAACCCCGATCCAGGCGCCGTCGTGCTACGGAGCGACGTGCTAAGAAAGCGGCTCCTGCACGTCAACGAAACCGATCGGCTCCCCGAGACCGCATACCGGCCGGAGATTAACCGGCAGATTTACGAAGTGCTCGGGCAACAGGCTACTCGCATTCTTTCGCAAGGTCATTCGGTTGTGATCGACGCCGTATTCGCCGACCAAGCCGAACGAACCGCGATCTGCGACGACGCAAGCAAGTTGGGCGTCAGGTTCGCCGGTCTCTATCTCCATACCGACCTTGCGACACGACAGCGTCGCGTCGGCACCCGCGGACGCGATGCGTCCGACGCCACACCCGAGATCGCTGCGCTTCAGGAAAAATACCATATAGGCGCGGTCGATTGGTCGCTCATCGATGCGTCGGGAACACCAGAGCAGACGTTGCAATTATGTCAGTCTGCCATTCCTGGCTTGCGAGGCGAGTGAGGCAGCAAACTGCTATCTCGTAAGTTACGGCCCGGCACCACGGCCACGCCTGCCCTCACTGATCTGGATCAAGGCCATGCCGAGGATGGCGTAGCAGAATGGAGTTTAACCACGAGGCTCACGCAAGGACATGGCTATGCCTACCCACCTCCGCGCGATCGTCTGTATCGACCATTCGCAGGTTCGGCTCCACATCGGGCTCTCCGGCGAAGAGCAGATTGTGCCGCATCCTCATCTGCCGACCCGTCACCTCCATCACAAGGCCAATACGATTGGCAGTGGTCACGCGGCTCCGGATCTCAAATTCCTAGCTCAAGTGAGGGACGCCGTCCGTGGCGCCGCTCAGATCCTGATCATCGGCCCTTCCACCGCCAGGACGGAACTCGCCAAATGCTTTCATGATCAGGATTCGAAAATCGGTCACTGCATCGTTGCTGTGGAAGCGGCGGATCATCCGAGCGATGGCGAAATCGTCGCTTATGCCAGACACTATTTCGGCATCGGTCCGGCGCGAGCTGGCGCAATCACCGGATAAGCGCACACGGCTTAATCATCATGGACATGAGGTTACCCGCAACCGAAGTGAAAGAAGTCGCTGCCGGGCAACCAGCGGACATGTCGCGTCGATATCCGTGGAAGCTGGGGATTGTGGTTGCGCTCGGTTTCGGGATGGCGGCCATGATGTGGTGGTTGTACCGCGGACCGGCAGTTTCGGCGGTTCGAGTGACGCGCGGCTCGGCAGCGGAAATCGTCTACGCCACGGGAGCGGTCGAGCCTGAAACATGGTCGCGCTCGACGCCGCTCGTCCGTGGCCGCATTGTCGAGCGTTGCAGGTGTGAAGGCAGGACTGTCCAGAAAGGCGATGTGCTGGCCCGCCTTGACGACAAGGAAGCGGTCGCCACGCTGAATGACCTGCGAGCGTTGGAGGAATTTCAGCGTCGCGAATTTGACCGCCAGGACCAGTTGCTGGCGCGCGGCGTGACGACATCCCAGGCCCACCAGAAGGCGGAGAGCGACCTTGCCCGCATCAGGGCGCAGGTCGCGGCACAGGCGCAACGGCTTCAATACTATAAGGTGATAGCACCAATGGATGGGACCGTCTTGAAGGAGGACGGCGAAGTTGGCGATATGGTCGAGCCGGGGACCATTTTGTACCGTATCGGCCTCGAGAGGCCGTTATGGGTCGTCGCTGAAGTCAATGAGGAGGATATTCCCCGCGTCCGCGTCGGACAGCGGGCTTTGCTGCGCACCGATGCGTTCGCTAACCAGGTCTTGCCCGGCGTCGTCAAGCAGATAACGCCGGCTGGCGACCCTGTTGCGAAGACCTTTCGGGTCAGGATCGGCTTGCCCTACGACACGCCGTTGCCGGTTGGGATAAGCGTCGAGGCGAATATCGTCAGCCGCGAAAAGCCGGATGCAATCCTGGTGCCGGCCAATGCCGTCGTGGGCAATAGCCTGTTCATTATCGAAACCGACCACGCTCGCCAGCGCAAGGTCGAGATCGGGATTCGCGGTACGGGCTTCGTCGAGATCGTCAAAGGGGTGACCGAGGGAGAACTGGTTGTCTCCCCTGCCACGACGAACATCAAGGATGGATCGCGCGTCCGTTCCCTAATCGCGGAGCCGGTAACACCGTGAGACTGGTCCTCACCATAGCCTGGACCCATGTGCGCCGGCGCGCCCGTCAGACGCTGGTAGCGATTGCAGGTGTCACGACCGGTGTTGGTTTTTCAATCATGATGGCGGCCATGATGGAAGGATCGCAGGACGATTTCATCAAGACCCTGGTTGACGCCTTGCCGCATATCTCCGTGACCGACGAACTCCGCGAGCCGACGCGCCAGCCCGCTAACATCATCTTTCAGGCCGCCGAGTTTCACGGCTTGACCCCCGAGGCACGCCGACCGGGGATCAAGAATCCGATGGCCACGATCGCATCGCTGCAATCCTGGGTAGCGGGAGCGCTGACTCCCTCGGTGCAATCAAAGGCGGTGCTGCGTTTCGCCGGCCGCAACCTGACGATATCGGTCATTGGGATCGACCCACGCACCGAAGGCGAAGTATCCAATCTGGCCACGCATATGCGCCAGGGGACTTTGGCGTCGCTGTATCGCTCCTCGAATGCGATCCTGCTGGGCGACCGGCTGGCAGACAAGATCGGCGCTCGGGTTAATTCCAGCATCACCCTTGCCTCTGCAGAAGGCGCCATAATGAGCGCCAACGTGGTCGGCACCTTCCACTCCGGCTTCCGCGCCACCGACGAGACCACCGGTTATGTCCTACTCAAGACCGCACAGATCCTCGAACGGCAAACCGGCGTCGTCAACGAGATTCGCATACGTACTCGTGACCCGATGGAAGCCCGCCTGATCAGCGAGCGGATCGGTGAGCAGACCGGCTATAAATCGGTCTCCTGGCAGGAGGCACAGGAAGATCTGTTGGCGGCGATCACGCTGCGCAACGTGCTGATGTACACGATTGTTGGAGCCATTCTTCTTGTCGCCAGCTTTGGTACCTACAACATCATCTCCACCATCACACATGAAAAGACCCGGGATATCGCGATTCTGAAATCGCTCGGCTTCAAGACCGCGACCATTCGATCGATCTTCATTATCGAAGCAATACTGATCGGACTTGTTGGAGCCATGCTGGGCTGGGTCTTCGGATATCTGCTGACGCGGGGGCTGGCCACCCTCGAATTCAAGACGCCGTTCTCCGATTATAATCATCTACCGGTGCTCTATTCGGCAAAACACTATTTGCTCGCCACCGGCGTTGCGTTGTTGTCCAGCCTGATAGCCGGCTACTTTCCGGCGCGCGCCGCAGCGCGGCTGCATCCTGTCGACATCATCAGGGGCGCCACATGACCCCCCTCATCGAGGCAAGGAGGGTGACTAAAATCCTGAGCGGGATCGTGCCGGTGACACTCGTCCAGGACATCAACCTCGAGATCATGCCCAGCGAATTCATCGGCATCACCGGCCCCTCCGGTTCAGGAAAATCATCCCTGCTGTACCTCCTGGGCCTGCTCGACCTGCCGACCAGCGGCGACGTCCTGATCGACAACCGCTCAACGACTGCCATGACCGAGGACGAACGCTCCGAAGTGCGGCTGACCCGCATAGGGTTCGTCTTCCAGTTTCACTTTCTGCTCCCTGAGTTTAGCATCACCGAAAATGTGGCACTGCCGATGCACGCTCTGGGTAAGCTGTCGCCTCGCGCCGCCAGCTCACGCGCCGAGGATTTGTTGGCCTCGTTCGGGCTTGGCGACCATCGCCACAAGACCCCCGACCAGTTATCCGGTGGACAGCGCCAGCGTGTCGCCGTAGCACGCGCGCTGGCGAACGATCCGCCAGTAATTCTCGCCGACGAGCCGACCGGGAGCTTGGATACCCTTGCCACCTCTCAGGTGTTCGGAATTCTCCGCGACTTGGTGGCGCTGCGCGGAAAAACGGTCGTGGCAGTCACCCATGACCTCAATCTCGCCTCCCAAATGCACCGCCGGATTCATGTTGTCGACGGCCGGCAGGCAAAGGACGAAACGACATCTGATCCCGTTGGAACCCTGTAAGAAATCGACTTTGTTAAGACGTGGGAGTTGTCGGATCAGGAATGCCATCATCCTAGCACTTGATTCGGATCAAAGTTTGGCTTTCGCATGAGCAGAAGATGCGTCTCCCACTCTAGCCATGGAGGCAAGCATGACTGACTCTATACTCCGACAAGACATCATCGACGAACTTGAATTCGACCCGCGTTTTGATGGCGAGCACATTGGCGTTGCCGTTGACAAGAATGTCGTCAGCCTTACCGGTCACGTCAACAGCTACGCGGAAAAAGTTGCGGCGATCACAGCGGCGCGACGTGTCAAAGGCGTCCAAGCTATCGCCGAGAACATCGAAGTGCGCTATCCGTTTCAAAAACAGGCGGCGGACGATCAGATTGCCAAGCGCGCCGCCGATATCCTGAACTGGGATATTCTGATCCCAAACGGCGCGGTCGACGTTCTGGTCCAGGACGGATGGGTGACTTTGAGCGGAAATGTCGATTGGTATTACAACAAAACCGCAGCCGAAGATGATGTCCGCAAGCTGTCGGGCGTACGGGGCGTGACCAACAAGATCACTATCAAGCCGCGCATCGAAGCCGCAAACGTGAAGGCCAAGATCGAGTCCGCGCTGAAGCGCCACGCCGAGGTCGAAGCCAAGGCCATCCGTGTCACCGTGCAGGGCGGCAACAAAGTGGTGCTTGAGGGTAAGGTCGACAACTGGGATGAGCGCCGAGCCGTCGAGAACGCGGCTTGGTCAGCTGCAGGCGTCGCGTCGGTCGAGGACCGCCTCACCATCACTTAAGGTCGCTTGCTTACGGCGTCCTCGACACGGGACGCCGTAAGTTTCCATCGACAAGGCTGCCCTCGAGAGCGCGGCGGCGCCAGATTTTTCTACACTGATCCGTCCCGGAGCCACCAATGGGCCAGAATTCCTCAGATGAACTGCAAGGGCAGTCCAATCTGACTAAGACGGAGGCCGGACGTCTGCTCGCGCAGAGCGGGCCAAACGTCGTTCAAATCACGCAAATTCGCACCCGCCACTCAACTTAAGCTGTCCGAGGCACATAATTCGTGGCGCGTTGTTCGTTTCATGGGCTTTGCCGGGTTCGCGCTTACGCAAGTCGTGGCCGGTGAGTGATAGACGCGCGATTGACCCTTTAAGACCCGGGCGAGATTTCTTGATGCAGGTCAATGTAAGGCTTCCGAATTTACAATCTGATTCCTGACCGTCTTGAGATAGCGACATGACGTGTCGCTCACCAATGGAGCCAGCTATGACTTTTGCGAGAACCATCTTAGTTGCTGGTTGCGTCGCCGCAGCGACGTCGGCATTCGCCGCCAACATTACCGGAGCGGGCGCGACATTTCCGTTTCCGCTCTATTCGAAATGGGCTGATGCCTACAAGAAGGAGACCGGAAATGCCATGAACTACCAGTCGATCGGCTCGGGCGGAGGTATCAAGCAGATCCAGGCAAAGACCGTAGCATTCGGCGCTACTGATATGCCGTTGAAGATCGAGCAACTCGAGAAGGACGGCCTAGTCCAATGGCCGATGGTGATGGGCGCGATCGTTCCCGTGGTCAATCTCGAAGGTGTAAAGCCCGGCGAACTGGTACTCGACGGCGAAACCCTGGCGAACATTTATCTCGGCAAGATCGCCAAGTGGAACGACCCGGCGATCCAGAAGCTCAATCCGCATGTCAAGCTGCCACCCGACGCCATCACCGTGGTGCGACGCTCGGATGGCTCGGGCACGACCTTTAATTTTACCAACTACCTGTCCAAGGTTAGCCCGGACTGGAAGTCCAAGATCGGCGAAAGATCTGCCGTTGAGTGGCCGGTCGGCATTGGCGCCAAAGGTAACGAAGGCGTCTCCAGCAATGTCAGCCAGTCCAGGAACTCGATCGGCTACGTCGAGTACGCCTATGCCAAGCAGAACAAGATGACCTATACCACGATGGTCAACAAGGCTGGCAAGACCGTGCAGCCGAACGTCGAGACGTTCCAGGCAGCCGCCGCGAACGCCGACTGGGCGAAGGCTCCAGGCTATTACATGATCCTTACCGATCAGCCGGGCGAAAAGGCGTGGCCTCTCACGGCAGCCACTTTTATACTGATGCATAAGGAGCCCGCAGATAAGACTGCCTCCGCCGAGGCCATCAAGTTTTTCAGATGGGCTTTCGCCAAAGGCGACAAGATGGCCGAGGAACTCGACTACATCGCGATTCCGGACAATGTCGTGAAGCTTATTGAGACGACATGGTCGGTCGAAATAAAGAATTGAGGGGGAACTGCTCTCGCTGCCCGTTTTAGGTTGCTTTCCACGCTCAGGATTCCGTCTTGTTCCCACGATCTCGATCCAAGGGCACGGACGAAGCGACGCTTGCTCAACAATGATCGCATCGTGTCGGCGTGATCCTGATCAAATACTGTTGACGGTGTGCGTTCAGGGCCGGTGGGCCATGGTGCAAACGGCAAAGCGATCGTGATGGGTTTTGTCGAGCGTGGCGCGCCGTACCACAATCTAAAGCGCCGCTCTACCCGAAGGGTTCATCGGGCAGATCCTTAGGTATCGTTTCAGCATCCGGGAGTTCGAGTTTCTTTGAATGAACACGGCTGCCGTTCCAAACTATCAAAGCCGCCGGACGGCGAGCACGACTCTCGTTCAATTTGCGCGCGCGACCAGAACTGCCTTTAGGTGGCGAGCGAACAACTCATTGATCCCGACCTTGTTCAAGTGATCGGTATCGAAATAGTAGCGTGGTTCGTTCAGTTCGGCGGAGAGATCAATGAAGCTGGTCCCGCGCCTTTCCAGCGTCACTGCCATTGCCTGATTGAACGCGGCCTCGTTTGGCAGGGCTGCCCGAAATTGACCCGGCATCGGCATCTTGATCACAACCACTCGAATATTGTGCTGGTCGGCGAGTTCAAGCATCTGTTCAAGCTCCATCAGATAGCGCTCTAGGTCTTTTCCACGCTCGGACTCCGGGAATAAATACTTGATCCGATTTTTCACTGCCGTCGCCGACGGACGATAAACGCGATCGAATTGCAGTTCCCCTTCCCATGCGTCCTTCTGGAAGCGGTTCCGATTATTGATCTTCGAGAATCCGGTCAGTCGGCAACCGCGCGCCAATCGATGCCTTCCTGCCGGCTGTATTGCAACAGCAAGCGCGCGGCATATAGATCGAAGGGGGTAGCCCTGAGCAATTTGACATCGCCAAAACGATCCTCATTCCAAGCGCGCGAATAGAACGCGAAGGAATCGGCGACATAGAGCAGATTCCTGGTCCGGTGTTTGCGCAGAAATGTCTCCAGCACAAAGCGATTGTATAGGGGTCCGGTCCCGGGCGACGCGAGGTTGATGATCGTCTGTCCGGTGTCGCGCTGCATCAGGTCGTTGGAGTTGGAGAAATCGAGAGGCATCGCGTGGGACGCCCCCAGGATCACCCAATCGAATGCCTGCACCTCGGTGGTTGCGATTTTGAAGACGGGATTGCCATGACCGTTGCGGTACATGAGTTGCTCAGCGGCGAAATAAACGCAGGCATAGATCAAGAGGCCGATTCCAATAAAGGCAATCGCCGCCCTGCCCTGACGTGTCATTGTTCGTTCGCCTTCAAAATTGCATGTAGATGAATTCCTTGGCCTGCCATCGGCCAAGGATCAACACGCCGAAGATCACGAGGTAGTAGCAACCCCAACGCAGAACTACTGGTGCTGCGGCCATTCGCTGTACGATCGGCCGGCGCTCGTCGAGCGTTTCCACAAATAGTAGAAGGGCAATGAGCCCGAACCCGAGGCCCTGCTCATAAGTGAAGGGATACTGGACAAGTAGAGACGGGATCTCGAGCAGACTTGTCGCTATCTTCTGGATGACGGTCAGCGCGTCACCAACGGACTGGGCTCGGAAGAAAATCCACGAGATAGCGATCAGATGAAATGTCAGAAGAATGCGCACCAGCGATAGCGCAGCATTCTGGCGCAAGGCCGGTAGAATTCCGCCTAGCCGTTCCCACAATCCGCGCGTGGCCAGTCCTATCCATTGATAGGCGCCATTCAGGACGCCCCAGATTAGGAATGTCCACCCCACCCCATAGCCGGGGCCAGCGTGCCAGACCGCTGACGACGAACACAAGCATGATGTTGACGTACCGACGTAGTGATCCTGACTGGCTGCCGCCCAAAGGAATGTAGAGATAGTCGCGAAACCAGCGACCCAGCGAGATATGTCATCGCTCACCCCAGAATTCGGCTGTGCTGCGCGACAAATAGGGTCGTCGAAAATTCTCCATCAACTTTAAGCCAAACAGCAGGGAGACGCCGATGGCGATATCGGTATAGCCGGAAAAGTCACAATAGATCTGGAACGCGAAGAAATAGACGCTGATGAGAAGTTCGATCGGCGAGGCAAACGCCACTATGCCGAAATTGCGATCCACCAGGGGGCGCCAGATTGTCGGCAACAACGACCTTTTTGAAAAGACCCCAGCCGATCAGTTGAAGACCCAGTACGGCGCTCTTCGGTTACGACGAATATCAGTCACGCGTTGCTGGCGGACGACCGGCCGTTGCTGGTCGATATCCATCGCAGGGCCGGACTGAAATGCACGCAATGCCATCAGGAGCAAGCGCCCAAGCTGACGCCACCGAGCACAACCTGCTTCCGCTGTCATGGAAACCAACAGTCGATCGCCAACAAGACCAGAGAATCCTTTCCTAACCCGCACGCGTCTCCTCACCTTTCCGCCGGCCAAACCTCTATCTGTGCTGAATGTCATCATGTGCACCGGCCGTCGGAGGTCTCTTGCAGCGCTTGTCATCGCGACTTCTATTTCAACGTGAAGTGAGTGATTTAATTCTTGAACGCTTCCGTGTTTGATGGAGATCAAGGAAACCGCCTGCACCAGACATATGCTTTTAAAATAAACAGTCTCAAAGGAGTATTTGTCATGGCGGAACCTGCCACCAAGTTACCCATCAAGACCGAAACGACCCCGGCTTCCCAGGTCACTAAAGCCTCGGACTGGCAACCCTTCGAAGCTCTGCGCAATCAGGTCGACCGACTGTTTCATGACTTCCAGACCGGATTCCTGCAGGCTCCGTCCTACCGTTCGCTGCTGGACATCGAGCCGTTTTGGCGTCGTGATTTCGGTCTCAACGTCACGCCGGCCATCGACATCGTCGAAAAGGACAAGGCGTTCGAAGTAACGGCCGAACTTCCGGGGCTTGATGTCAAGAACATCGACCTTCAGCTTTCCGATAACGTGCTGACGATCAAGGGCGAAAAGCAGGAGGAGAAGGAAGAGACGGCCAAGGATCGCTACGTCTCCGAACGCCGCTACGGCTCTTTCCGCCGCTCGCTGCAGGTGCCAGCCGGCGTCGACGCCGACAAGATCGAAGCGGCGTTCAAGGGCGGCATTTTGACTGTCACGCTTCCGAAATCTCCGGACGCGCAGAAGCAGCAGAAGAGGATCCCCGTAAACGAGAAGTGAGCGAGCTGCTGGCCCCGCCGTATCACGCTGGATCGGTGGGGCCACACTGCCACGGCCGTTTCACTTGATGATTGGCTTCCGGGAGGAACCGCGAGTGGCACACAAGCAAATCCTATTTCATTCAGCGGCGCGCGAAAAAGTGTTGCGGGGTGCAACGCTTCTCGCTGATGCCGTGCGCGTCACGCTTGGCCCGAAGTCAAAATCAGTCCTGATTCAAAAGAGTTGGGGCGCGCCTATCGTCTGCAATGATGGCGTCACCATCGCCAAGGAATTCGATCTCAAGGACCCGGAGGAAAATCTCGGAGCGCAGGTGCTTCGCCAGGCCGCGGAGAGAACCGGCGACGTCGTCGGCGACGGCACTAGCACATCTACGATCCTAGCACATGCGATCCTTGCAGACGGTGTGCGGAATGTCGTGGCCGGCGCCAGTGCGATCGATCTCAAACGCGGATTGGACCGGGCAGCGCGCGTTGCGATTGCGGCGCTGCAGGCAATGTCTCGCCCGGTAAAGACCAAGGCCGAGAAGGCGCAGGTCGCAACCATTTCGGCCCACAATGACGCCGCCATTGGCGCCCTGGTCGCCGACGCGATCGAAAAAGTCGGTGGCGAAGGTGTGATTTCGGTCGAGGAATCCAAGACCACCGAAACCACGCTGGATGTCGTCGAAGGCATGAAGTTCGATCGCGGCTTCATATCCCCTTATTTCGTCACCGACGCCGAGCGGATGGAGGCCGTGCTGGAAGATCCATTCGTGCTGCTTTGCGATCACAAAATCAGTGCGTTACGCGCTTTGATCCCGGTGCTTGAGCAGGCCGCCAAGTCCGGCCGGCCGTTGTTCATTATTGCCGAGGATATCGAGGGTGAAGCGCTTGCGACAATAATCGTCAACCAGCTTCGCGGTACTCTCAAAGCTTGTGCGGTCAAGGCGCCCGGCTTCGGTGATCGTCGCAAGGCAATGCTGGAAGACATCGCGATACTAACGGGAGCACAGGTTTCCCAGGAGCTCGGATTAAAGCTTGAAAGCGTGACATTGCAACAGCTCGGGCGTGCTGCCCGGATCGTCGCGGACAAGGAAAATACCACGCTGATCGGCAGCGGAGGTGACCGCGTGCGGATTGACGCCCGTATTCAACAAATCCGGCGAGAAATCGAAAGACGACCAGCGACTATGACCGTGAAAAGCTCGAGGAGCGGCTCGCCAAGCTGTCCGGCGGCGTTGCGGTAGTCCGTGTCGGAGCTCCGACCGAAGCGGAGATGAAAGCGAAGAAAGAGGCGCTGGATGATGCTATCAGTTCGACAAAGGCCGCTATAGCCGAGGGAATTGTGCCTGGCGGCGGGCTGGCGCTGTTACGGTGCATCGAGGCGGTGACACGGGAAGAAGGCGCCTGCGAAGGCGACGAGAAGACCGGCATCCAGATCCTGCGACGGGCGCTCGAAGCGCCGGCGCGGCAGATTGCGGAGAACTCCGCCGTGGATGGAGGTGTGGTCGTTGCGCGCATGCTGGCGAGCCAGGGCAATTCTGGCTTCGATGCCGCACGCAAGGAGTATGTCG
The DNA here is from genome assembly GCF_001425835.1 of Afipia sp. Root123D2. Classification (GTDB taxonomy): domain Bacteria; phylum Pseudomonadota; class Alphaproteobacteria; order Rhizobiales; family Xanthobacteraceae; genus Afipia. The sequence continues at coordinate 190,344 of NZ_LMDP01000001.1, read as the reverse complement.
ACTTGGTCAAAGCCGGCATCGTCGATCCGACCAAGGTGGTTCGCATCGCGTTGGAGAATGCGGTCTCGGTTGCCAGCGTGCTGCTGCTCACTGAGGCGACCATGACGGAAATTCCGGAGACGAAGCGGGAACGGCCGGCTGAGCCGGAAATGGCAATGTGACCTGCGGCGCGCAGGGGGTGCAAAGCGTATATGAGCACCTCAGGAACGAGCTGGTCATGACGATGCAGTTCGCCGGCACGCCGACGATCAAGAGTATCGTTCGAGGCTGCGTTGAGAGCGCGGGGTCCTAGGACGCAAAATACCACGGGCTGTCAGCGATCCGCTCAGCCTTTGTCGAGACGAAGCGTGCGACGCGCGACCAGTCGAAACGAAAAGAGGCCGTCAAACGAACGGCCTCTGACCATTATAGAAATTTGGGAGTTTCGCGCCGCTCTTCTGGGCTTGCCGGTACTTCCTTGGCCTCTTCCTCGGCCAGGAGTTTCCGAATGAAGCTCCGCTTCTCCTCATTTTGCTCCTCTGCGAGGAGCTTTCGGTAGCGGCGGATATTCTCAGTGTGAATGAAACGCTCCATGGTGTGTACCCTTGATACTCACCGCGCTCGGCACCGCAGCTGAACAACCATTCGACGAAAAATCAAATCACAATACTGAGGGATTCGCCGAGGATTTTCCAAGGCACGGAGCCACAGCTTAGGCAGCATTGGTAAGTTTCGTTGACCCAAGCTTAGCCTCCAAGACTTAGACTATCTCATTCTTCAAACATCGGGAGATTCCTGCTGCGCGCCTCATTGCCCTATCGACTGATCCAAGGCGCTTCAAGTTCGATGTCGACCCATTCCTTCTCAATAAGGCCCCGAGCTTCTCGGTCTTTTCTGATGGCTGGGTACGCCTTTTGTTGCGAGGTGGCGCTGTCTCAGAGCCATTTCTTTGGCTTGAGTATGTGCCCTCACAACTCATCGCCTCAATAAGACATCAAGCAGCAGATCGGGCTTGAGGTCAGCAGATCGCGGGTCATTCCGCCAAAAATCCATTCGTTGATCCGGCTGTGACCGTATGCGCCGGTCACCAGCAGATCGGCCTCCTCATCCTCGGCCAACATGATGATCTGATCGGCACCAGATCCGTGCGCCCGTGATTCAACCCGGGACTCAGCCTTTATCTTGTGTTGCGCCAGATACCGGACGACGTCATCGCCCCCCTGGCGTGCGACGTCCATGGCGTCCTCACATATTTGCACGATGGTGACGCGCTTAGCCATTTTTAGGAACGGCAACGCGTCCCGTACAGCACGTCGGGCCTCGCGCGTATCCTTCCAACCGACCATGATGTGGTTGGCGATAAGGGATTTCACTGCCGCCGGCACTACCAAGAACGGGCGCCCGGCTCCGAGAATAGCAGCCCCAACATCGACAGTTCGGTGAATTTCGCTCGAGAATCTGCCTTTTTCAACCAGGATCAAATCCGCACACCGCGCTTCACTTATCAGAACTTGGGTGGGATAGTCGATGGCCGATCGCCATTCGGTTTTCCGGCGAGATCCGGCGGCCACTTCAAACTTGTTTCCGGCGTCCGCAAGCGCGGCCTCCATCTTCGCAATATCGAATTCTGTCGCGTTGTCGACAATCACGACACCTTCGGCAACAACCGGCGGTATAACCGCAAGAGCCGACACCCCGAGCAGCTTGGCAGCGAATCTGTCTGCCACGCTCGCGGCGATGCTAACCAGCGGTTTCGAAACATGATCGGCATTTACCCAAACCATCAGCGTTGCGTAGGACACGGCAGTTTCCTTTTTTGGCAATCACGTCTGCCATTACGTCCACGTTCAGGCTCGGATCTCTTGAGCCAAATCAATTCCTCAGCCGAGCGGGTTCGCCGCAGAGACTGGCCGCAATCAGGGTTCAAGCATCGCTCATCAGATGCTTTTCAATTTCTCCAACCGAATGACTGGTCAGGTCCTTGTTTATCTCAGCGATAACGCAAGCCTTTACATCGGAGTGGAACGCATTTCGCAAATCGGCGAGTGTTCGGGGTGGCGCCACAACAATGAGGGCCTTCGCCTTTCTCGTCCGAACCAATTGCTCCATGGCCGCGGCAACCCTTCGTGCGAAGCGGTGCTCTTCGATGTCATGCCAATCGGTCGCTTCGACGGCGCTTCGGCGGCCTGCCGATCCAGCCGCAGTCACACGTCCGGGGCGGTCGCTGCCCTGTTCGTGAGTCGGCGGATTTTCCTCTTCAAAAACCTTTTCGGTTCGGAGGTTCGGAGATATCGCGTCGCCATCATTTCGCAGGAACAAGGCTCTTCGGCCATCACCGACAAATACCAAGGCGTTATGTGGAATCTTGAAGTGCATGCTTTCCTCCTGGCAGTTATGCGACGCTAACGCTCTCCGGCTCACACGCCGAACGGGTATGTATCTGGAAGGCCCTTGATCTCGGCGGTATCCAGCGGGGTGACGGCATGGCTGTCATCAAACCAGATATACTCGTCGAACTGTTGCGGCAGGCTGGCCCGGAAGTAGTGGCTGGCGAGTTCGGTTTCGGGCCGATAGATCACGCCGATTGCGCGCTCCAGGCGCCCCTTGCCGAGACCAGCCGACCCGCACAGGTCACCCTGGTCACGAAGACCCAGCATGAAACGCGCGAGCCCGGTCGCGTGGCATAACTGCTCGTAGCTGTCGGCGACCGCCGGACGGACGGTCTTGATTTCCATCGGGCCATCCCAATTCGATGCCGCTGCGACCGTTCCGCTGTGGGTACCGAACCCAACGAGGTAGGCCTGCTCCCCGAACTCCTGGCGGCAGAGTTGACCCAGATTGTGTTCCCCGCGAGCGGCCATCTCGGTGGCTCCTGCGTTGCCCACGTGCGAGTTGTGCGCCCACACGATGGCCTTGCTGTCGGGACCGTGAAACGCAAGCAAATTCTTCAGTGTTTCAAACATGTGACTGTCGCGCAGATTCCACGACGCGCGCGAGCCGTAGTACATGATGCGATAATAGCGCTCTGCGTTCGCGACCAGACGCGCGTTTTGTTCGGCATCGAGAAAGCGTTCACCATCGTGCTCGGCGTAAGCTCGGCGCTTTGCCAGTAGATCGGAGAGCGCACCCACCACATGAGATTCGCAGGTGGGATAGGAGCCCGTCAGCGCGGCATGGCCGTAGGTCGCGGGATCTCGCTGCCACGGCGTCAGGCACCCGTAGCGCTCGCGAGCAACCTTCGCCGATTCCGGGTCGACGGCGTCGAGATAATTCAAAACCGAACGGATCGAGTCATAGAGACTGTAGAGATCGAGGCCATGAAACGCGACGTGCTCGTTGCGCCCGACCGTCCCATTGTGCTTGCGCAGCCAGCTCACGAAATCGCGAACCTCGGTGTTGCGCCACATCCAGGTTGGAAAGCGGGCGAACGCGGTCCACTCGGATGGTGGATACTGGAAATGCCGCACATAGTGGTCGACCCTCGCAGCATCGGGCCAATCCGCCTCGATCGCCACAAACCGAAATCCCTTTTTGACAATGAGGTCCCGAGTGATGCGTCCACGCATCTTGTAAAATTCGGAAGTGCCATGGGTCGCCTCGCCCAGCAATACGATCCGCGCTGACCCAATTCGCTCGAGCAGCGGATTCAGATCGGCAGTTTCGATCGATGGAAAGGATTCTGCGGCATCCGCGAGATTTCGGATCAATACTTCCTCGTCCGAAGAAACGGGAATCCGTGCTCGGCGCACGTGCGTGCGTCCAACTCCTCTGGCGGCCGTCCAACCTTGCTCTCCGATCAGGGGGACGAAGCGGACATCGGCAATATCTTCGCTGTGATACTCGCTGGCCGAAACCCTGGTAATCCTCACCAGTTCCTGGCTGCGCTGGTCGGTACCCACCGGCATCACCAGCCGGCCGCCGATCTTCAACTGCTGCTTCAGGGATTCCGGAACCTGCGGCCCGCCGACGGCCACGACAATGGCATCATAGGGAGCATGCTTCGTCCATCCCTTTGTGCCGTCGCCATGCAGCACATGAACGTTGTCATAACCGAATTCAGCCAGTGTCGCCGCGGCCTTCTCGGCAAGCGGGCCGAGCCGTTCGACCGTGTAGACGTCGGCCGCTATCTCCGACAATACCGCGGCGGCGTAACCGGATCCGGCGCCGATTTCGAGAACTTTCTCGCCTCCCTTCAGCAACAACGCTTCGGCCATGAAGGCGACGATATAGGGTTGGGAAATGGTCTGTTCCCCGGTAATCGGGAGCGGTGAATCCTCGTAGGCGAATTCACGAAGGTCTTTTGGCAGGAACAGTTCACGCGGCACTCGGCGCATCGCATCGAGAACGAGTTCGTCGCAGACACCGCGTGCGGCGATATTTTTTTCAACCATCGCCTTACGGAGCGATGGAAACGAGGTCATTTCACTGGAAGGAAGTTCCTGCGAGGCCGGAATTCCCATGATAACGCCTCCTGCGACATCCAGTTAGAATTGCCACCCGTCGTGGCATAATTGAATTGAAGGTATTCATTCCGCCAACCGAGCAGCTTGACCGACATCAAGGAAGAGCCCGGCATATCGGGCTGGAATGGAAATATTGCTACGGCTTGCAACGACAGTGGACGTCAAAGAGGCAATCTGGATCGGGTTTGTGCAAGGTTGGCTCAGGAGCGCCGACGGCAGGTCGGCCCTGAAGTTACGTGACACCGATATCCAAGGATTGATTGGATTCGTAGAAACACAGCATGACAACATCCTCGCCCAGCCTCTGCATGTCACCAAGGCGTGTGGAACGCCATCGCCGCAACCGAAGAAGCCGGAGAACTCGAAACGGCAAGGTCGGCGGAAGACCGCCAACGTGTCTTGGTACGGCAAGCTTCTGATTATTGGCACATTGATGGTCGCGGCCGGATGGGAGATTTTCCAATTGATCCTCACGATCATTACGCCCGACTGAACGCCGGCTTGATGAAGATCGATCCTGAATCAAGCGACACTGCCCAGGATTGACGTTACCAAACCAACAAGGAGCTCTGATCACGCAAGCGCGCGATCATCAGCCGGGCGACTCTGATCCATGTCGCCGCCAGCGCGCGACCCAAGCTGGAAATGACCCTTCCGGATTTGGCGATTCGACAGAAGTGTTTCACGAAAGGAAGAAGAAATCGTGGGCGATCAACGGAGAGCGCTCCTCGTCGCAGCTGAAGCCATTGCAGGCGTCATTGCGGTCAACGATCACCTCGCGGACAGCCCAACTTTTGTTTACTGACCGGCAAAACCTGCCTCAGGCCGCCGCCTGATTGCTGGCGGTGCCTGATGAGCGCAAGGGAGCGAATTGCTCTGCCGTCAGGGATTCATGTGCAATCAAAAGCTCGACGCCGGCCTCAAGGTCCGCCCGTCGCTTTTCCAGAATCTGCTTTGCGCAGGCTTCTCCGGCTTCAATCAACTCACGGACGGCGAGGTCTATCTCTCGCCCTGTTGCTTCTGCGGCGCTCGCTACCGAATCCTGGAGCGCGGGCAGGAAGATATGCGGCCGCGGCGCATAGGTGCGTTGCCCTACCCTTGCATCCATTCCGTATTTCGTGACCATCTCGATCGCAATCTCAGTTGCTCGCTGTAAATCATCGGCGGCCCCTGTTGATACGTCGCCATCGAAGATCAGCCGCTCAGAGGCGCGGCCTCCCATCAATACCGCGATGCGGCTTTTCAAATCGCTTGCTGAAAGCAAGAACCGGTCCTCGGTAGGCCGCTGCATGGCGTAGCCGAGCGCACCGACACCGCGCGGAACGATCGAGACTTTCTGAACGGGGTCAACGCCGGGCAAGCTTGCAGCGACCAGCGCATGGCCCATTACGTGATAGGCAACCCTGCGGCGCTCTTCCTTGCTGAGCACCCTGCTCTTCTTTTCGATTCCGGCTACGATCCGCTCGATCGCGACCGTGAAATCGTCAAAAGATACCTCGTCGGCATTCCGCCTTGTCGCGGCGATGGCCGCTTCATTGATCAGATTGGCAATGTCGGCTCCGGTGAAACCGGTGGTGGAGACCTGCGATCTTGTCGAGATCGACCTGCTTGCCGATCTGGATTTTGCGAATGTGCACCTTGAGGATGGCAACACGACCGTTCTTATCCGGTCGATCCACCAGCACCTGCCGATCGAACCGCCCCGCGCGCAATAATGCAGGATCAAGGATCTCGGGCCGATTGGTGGCTGCCAGCAAGATTACACCGACCGTCGGATCGAAACCGTCGAGTTCCGCAAGCAGTTGGTTCAAGGTCTGCTCCTTTTCATCGTAGCCACCAAACGAACCGGCAGAGCGGCTGCGCCCCAACGCATCAAGTTCATCGATGAAGATGATGCAAGGCGCGGCCTTGCGCGCCTGTTCGAACAGATCGCGGACCCGCGCCGCGCCGACCCCAACGAACATTTCGACGAATTCCGAGCCGGAAATCGAGAAGAACGCGACCCCGGCTTCACCCGCGACGGCGCGGGCGAGCAAGGTCTTCCCGGTGCCTGGCGGCCCTAGCAACAATATCCCTTTGGGAACATGGGCCCCGAGCCGGCCGTAGCTCTTGGGGTTCTTGAGAAAGGATACCACTTCCTGCAGTTCGAACTTGGCTTCGTCGACGCCGGCCACATCGGCAAAGGTTACCTTGATATCCTTCTCGACGTAAACTTTTGCCTTGGATTTACCGATCGACATGAATCCGCCAAGGCCTTGTCCACCCGTGAGGCGACGGCTGAGAAAGATCCAGACCACAGAGAACAGCACGACGGGTATAACCCACGATAGAATCGCTTGAAGCAGCCCGCCCGGCAAAGCGCCGGTCACTACCACGCCCTTCGCCACAAGTTTATCGGCGAGCGCCGCATCCACACGTGCGGTCTCAAAGGCGGAGTTTCCGCTTGGCAGCTTATCCTTCAATCTGCCTTGGATAGTATCCTGGCCGACGATAACCTCGGTAACGGCGCCTTCGGCAACAAGCTGCTCGAATTTGCTGAAGGGAATGCTGTCGATCCCATCGTAAGATATCACCGCCCATTCCAGCACCAGCGCACCCAAGGCGGCCGCAAACATGATAGCGATTATGATGTTCTCTTTTCGGGATGGTCGATCGGAAGCCATTTTCTTTTCCTGGTAGCTCGGAATGTCCAGCGTGGAATGGCCAGATGAACAAGGGCCATTTTGTCAATTATGGTGAGCTTAAGGTGTCCCAGCTTGCTCTGGATCAATTCGCATCAACGGCCGGGGTTTACGTTTTTTTGCTAGGATGTCCCTCGCCCCGCAAACGCGGAGGAAACCACTTGGCCTGCGCATCGATTGCGGACCTCTCCCCGCAAGCTAAGTCGCATTTGCCGCTTCACGCGCAGGAATTTACCTGGCCGCCTTCAATAATATCTAGAAGGAATATCAATCTGATCCGGAGGCTCCGTCGCTGATGCACCATGCCTGCGCAACCGATCCAATTGATTCCGATCAACGTCCGCCCTTAGAAACGATGACATCAAATCCAGCGTGAGGGGTGAGACGATACGAGTTCATAGTCGAGCGAATGATGTGCGAGTGACAAAATGAACGAAGCTACCAAAAATCTTGATGTGGATTTGATGCGGCGATGCATCTCACTGGCTAAATCGTCAATTGACGCCGGCGAGTATCCTTTTGCGGCCGTTATCGCGTGCAACGGTGCATTCTTGTGCGAGTCAATCAACAAGGTAAAATGCGATCGTGACGTCAATCGCCACGCCGAGATTGCCGCTGTTTCGAAAGCACAAACGGCCCGAGGTGCAAATCTATCCGATTGCACGATCTATTCGACAGTCGAACCTTGTGCTCAGTGCTCGTACGCCATCCGGGAAGCTCGGATAGGACGAACCGTGTACGGCCTGAAATCTCCATTAATGGGTGGCCACTCTCGCTGGAACATACTCTCGGACCCGGATTTATCGAAGCTGCTTCCAGAAGTTTTTCGACCGGCTCCGGAGATTGTGTCGGGATTTCTGCAGAACGAGGTCGAAGCCCTTTTTCAGCAATGGAATCCCCTGATTTGGCGCATTATCAAAGCGAGAGGAATTTTCGTCAGCGATCTCGGCGCAAACAACATTTGTTCGCCCTCCCACGGCGGAGGCCAGACTGACAAGTTTGCTTGAAACACAAGTGATTGACCGCATCAGGCAAGCAGGAGCCAACGCGAACGGTGATGCATACATCTCGCTCCGCTAGTTGCAGTGAGCTTTCAGTATTCCAGGACCGGTGAGGAGAAATGCAATGCCGCCGAAGGATCCCATCAACTGGATGCTTTCCGATGCGATCGAGACGCTGGCCCGAGCCGAGCGCCTACACCAGCAGTTCCTTAATCTTCGACCGCCGGCCGAAACGCGTGAGCCAAGCTGGGAGCCGCCCATCGACGTGCTGGAGACCGATCAGGAAATATTGATCTTCATTGCTTTACCCGGCGTCGATCCCAACGAGGTCGAAGCGGTCCTCGACGAGGGCGCCCTCGTGGTCAAGGGGCGCCGCGCACTGCCGGCAGAACTCCGCAATGCCCGCATCCTCCGCCTTGAACTGCCACAAGGCAGGTTTGAGCGCAGAATCCCCTTGCCGTCCGGCCGTTACGTCATAAGCCGCTTCGCTACGAACGGTTGCATCGGCTTGCGCCTTGCCAAAGCGAGTTGAGGAGAAGCCATGTCGTCAGTCAATGACACAGTCACATCGGACCAACCCTCCGCGTCGCGCCCCGATCAGCCTGTTCCGATCCCGCCAGACGCTCTCATTATCGTGCCGGTACGCAACACTGTCCTGTTTCCGGGCGTCGTCATGCCGATCACCATAGGGCGGCTGAAATCGATCGCGGCCGCCCAGCAGGCGGTCCGCGAGCAGCGGCAGATCGGCCTTCTACTCCAGCGCGACGCGGAGGCGAGCGAACCGGGACCTGACGATCTCTACCGCGTCGGTACCGTAGCCAATATCGTGCGCTACGTCACCGGACCCGACGATAGTCATCATCTCGTCTGTCAGGGTGTGCAGCGCATTCGGGTGCTCGACTATCTTTCGGGCACTTCGTTTCTGGCGGCGCGCGTTCTTCACATACCGGAGCCGACGACGACGTCACCGGAAATCGAGGCCCGTTTTCTGAATTTGCAGCGGCAGGCCATTGAGGCTGCAGAATTGCTTCCGCAAGCGCCCCAGGAGCTGGTCGCAGTCCTGCAAGGCACAACCTCGCCCTCCACTTTGGCTGATCTTGCAACGTCTTACCTGGATATCAAACCCCAGGAGAAGCAGGAAATCCTCGAAACGGTCGATCTCGGGCTCCGCATGGAAAAGGTTTCGCGCCATCTGGCCGAACGCATCGAAGTGTTGCGGCTCAGCCATGAAATCGGGCAGCAGACAAGGGCGACGTTCGACGAGCGCCAGCGGGAAGCTATCCTGCGCGAGCAGATGGCAACCATTCAGCGCCAGCTTGGCGAAGGCGACGGCAGGACCCATGAGGTGGCGGAGCTGAACGAGGCCATCGCCAAAGCCGGTATGCCGGCCGAGGCGGAGAGCCAGGCGCGAAAGGAGGTCCGCCGCTATGAACGGATGCCGGAGGCCGCTGCCGAGGCAGGCATGGTTCGGAGCTACCTGGACTGGCTGATCGAACTGCCTTGGAGACTGCCGGAGGAGAACTCGATCGACATCGCCGGGGCGAGGCGAATTCTCGACGAGGATCACTACGGCCTGGAGAAGATCAAGAGCCGGATCATTGAATATCTAGCCGTCCGGAAACTGGCGCCGCAGGGCAAGGCGCCAATCCTGTGTTTCGTCGGTCCGCCCGGCGTCGGCAAAACCTCACTCGGACAGTCGATTGCGCGGGCGATGCAGCGGCCGTTCGTGCGGGTCAGCTTAGGCGGCGTTCACGACGAAGCGGAGATCCGTGGCCACCGACGCACCTATATCGGAGCCCTCCCCGGCAACATCATTCAGGCGATCAAGAAAGCAGGCGCCCGCAATTGCGTCATGATGCTCGACGAGATCGACAAGATGGGACGCGGCAATCAGGGCGATCCTTCGGCCGCGATGCTCGAGGTGCTTGATCCCGAGCAGAACGGCACCTTCCGCGACAACTACCTTGGAGTGCCATTCGATCTCTGTCGGGTGGTGTTCGTGGCCACGGCCAACATGCTTGATACCGTCCCGAGCCCGCTGCTGGATCGGATGGAGATCATCAGCCTGGCCGGGTACACCGAAGAGGAGAAGCTGGAGATTGCGCAGCGGTATCTGGTTCGCCGCCAGCTCGAAGTCAATGGGCTGAAGCCGGACCAAGTCGAGATCGAACTGGATGCGCTGCGGCTGATCATCAAAGGCTATACGAGGGAGGCAGGCGTTCGCAATCTGGAGCGCGAGATTGGCAAGGCCTTTCGCCACGTCGCTGTCCGGACCGCCGAAGGCAGCGCCAGTCGGGTCGTTCTCACCACCAGGGAAATCGCGGCTGTCCTTGGCCCACCCCGGTTCGAAAATGAGATCGCCATGCGCACCAGCGTGCCCGGCGTGGCAACGGGCTTGGCCTGGACGCCGGTTGGCGGCGATATTCTTTTTATCGAGGCCTCGCGCACGCCCGGAAAGGGAATGCTGATCCTGACAGGCCAACTCGGCGAGGTGATGCGCGAAAGCGTACAGGCCGCGCTGACCCTGGTGAAGAGCCGCGCCTCCCAGCTCGGCATTGATCCCTCCGTGTTCGAAAAGAGCGACATTCACGTCCATGTTCCGGCGGGCGCTACGCCGAAGGATGGGCCAAGCGCGGGCGTTGCCATGTTCATCGCCCTCACCTCCCTCCTCACCGACCGCACCGTCAGGAGCGACACCGCCATGACCGGCGAAATTTCGCTGAGAGGGCTGGTGCTACCGGTTGGCGGCATCAAGGAAAAGGTCGTCGCCGCCGCCGCCGCAGGCCTGACCCGCGTGATGTTGCCGGCGCGGAATCGGCGTGACTTTGACGAGATTCCGCAGAGCGCCCGCGACCGGTTGGAGTTCATCTGGCTCGAGCAGGTTGATGACGCGATGGCCGCGGCCCTCGAGCCAGCAGTCAGCACGGCAACTGCCGCCGCTGAATGATAGAGTTGATGACGGATCCCACACCATGCCGATCAACAGCGCGGGCATTCTGATGTACCGCCGTAGCCGCGAGGGGAAAGAAGTCCTGCTGGTCCATCCGGGTGGCCCTTTTTGGCGCAAGCGCGATCTAGGTGCCTGGTCGCTGCCCAAGGGAGAGCTGAACGATGGAGAGGATCCGGAGACCACCGCACGGCGGGAGTTCGAGGAGGAACTCGGGGTAAAGGTCACCGGACCACTCCAGCCGCTTGGCCAAGTGCGCCAGCGTGCCGGCAAGACGGTCCTGGGCTATGCGCTGGTGGGTGATCTCGACGTCGTTAGCATTCGCAGCAATGACGTTTCGATCGAATGGCCTTCCCACAGCGGCCAGACCATCTCTTTTCCGGAAATCGACCGCGCCGCGTGGTTCGCGCTTCCGCTCGCCCGGCAGAAGATTCTTGCAAGCCAGCGCCCCTTTCTCGATCGTCTTGAAATGCTCTGGACTAACGCATCACCATCTCAAACGCATGGTCATAAAGAGCCGATATGACCCCCGACCAAATGCCGGCGACGCGCCCTGACGCCGAAACCGCTCTCTCCGGCCACCTCACGTCGCGTATCCACGAATTCGATCGCAGATGACGTGGTCGCTTTGGCATACTCCTCGGCAGGCACTCGCCTTGGGCCGCCCCGCCCTACAGGCGTGGTAGGATTGCGCTTTTCATCTAGTGCTCTCAAGCGGCAAGCAGATCGAGCCTCGGCTATATGACGCGCTGGCTGGATTCGCATCAGAAAGAAACATTGGAAGACATCGCCAATGGGCTCATGGACGTAATGGACGACAACTTCAAGGAAGCCAAAGCACCGGCCAGCATCCTCGCTGCATCGAGCACGCCGACAAGTTTTTCGGTGCGGGGAAAAGAAGCAAGTGCTGCACGAGCACTATTCGTGTTTATGCGATTTTGCTTATCCGAAGTTTCAACAAATAGGCATTCAATCGCGATAAAGAAACCGGACGCATGGTGCTTCGAAAATATGGCAACGTTACCGAGGACCATTACCAGATGCTGGTCACGCTCAGCATGAGCAGTAATTTACAGCGAGCAACGATCTGATGTGATCCGTCAGGTGGCGGCCACTGCAGGCGCAATGATTCCTCGGCCGGCGCGCGCATCCAGGTGTCGACCTCTTCGGGCGTTGTCAGGGTCATCAGCATCAATGGCTGAATCCTCTCCCCGACAAACAGACCTACGAACGAAGGATCGTTGAGCGGTTCGGCGATCAGAGAGTTTGAGTTTATCGTTTCCACCGTCAGAAATGAAAGAGGTTGCCCACTGAGCCGGCCTTACTCTTTCGGCTTTGGCTCTTTTGCCATTTCATCCCGGATCAATTCGAGCAGCAATTTGCGCTTGCTCTCGTCGGTCGTCTCATCAAGCACCTTTCGGTAAAGCTTGAGGCTCTCCGTATGAATGAACCTGTCCATTGCGGCCTCCGTGAGGGGCCAGAGTACGATGGTGCGACGCTGCGCCTAACCAGAAACAGAGTCCAGTAGTCAAATTAGGAAACTCCCAAAATCAACTTAGGACACTGGGGGGGGCTAAATACGGACAGTACCCCTGCCGCATCAGACAAGAACGATAGAGTCGAGACTGACGCGCGGGCAGGTACAACGCGGAGGTCAAAAGCTCGTCGTGCCCCCCTGCGTCGTACCATCGTCATGCGAGTCGCCGAGCGAAGCACGATCTAGATCAGGTACAAAAGTGGTACAAGGATTTCTGGCGAGCCCGCAGAGAGGAGAAGCTGATTTTGCGGCGGTTGCTTGGTAGCGAGAGAGGGACTCGAACCCCCGACCCCAGGATTATGATTCCCGTGCTCTAACCAGCTGAGCTACCTCGCCACAAGCTCGCTACGAGACCCTGCGGTCACCGCTTGCGAACGGGCCGCATATAAGAAGTCAGCCAAATACATGTCAAGCAAAGCCCGATCCTGTTTCGGCCCTATTATTTCGGCCGCACGTCCGGATTGCCTCCCGGACTGCCCGGCGGAGGAATAACCGGCATTTTTCCCGTTTCCGGCGTCGGTGCGTGCATTCCGGGATCGACTCCGGTGGGTGGACACAAAACCCCATCCGATCTTGCCAGCTTGTCGCCGAGCGCTTCGCTGCTCTGGCCGGTTGTGGACCCGCCATGCGGGGCAATGGTGCCGTCATTGGGCCGCGCCTGTGTCGGGGCGCAATTCTGCTGCTGACGCGATGGATTGGGCGGCGCAGTCTGGGGCGGTGGCGTGGCCGGTGACGGCGGCGCCTGCGCAAGCGCCAGCCCGGGGAGGGTGCCAAACAAACATGAACAGAGAAGGAGTGGTGTCATCCGCATGGAAGAAGAACGGCGCGGCGACGCGCAAGTTCCGTGCTCTATCAACGCAAAATCAGGACTTCCGATAGCGGATCAGCGAAAAATGCCCCATCGGCGGCATCGGACGGCGCTCGATCAGGTCGACGCCGCCGTGCTTCACGGTCCAATCCACGAGGCGCTGCCACGGAAATTCGGGCCGCCAGCCAAGTCTGCGCGCCAGCGGCGCGAACGCCATTTCAAACACCTTGCGCGGACCACTCTCGGCGCCGATGTGATTGACCAGAATCAGTTCACCGCCGGGCTTCAGGACACGGATGAAATCATCCAGCGTCGCTTCCGGATCCGGAACCGCGGTGATGACATATTGCGCCACCACCGCATCGAACGCCGCATCGGGGAACGCAAGATTCTTGGCGTCCATCACCGACAACGATTCGACGTTTGTCAGATTGAGAGTACGGACGCGTTCCTGCGCCTTGCGCAGCATCGGCTCTGAAATATCGACGCCGCACAGCTTCGTCGAGCGAGAATAATCGGACAATGACAGCCCGGTGCCGACTCCGACATCGAGAACACGGCCGCCGATGGCGTCGGCGACGGCGATGGTGGATTTTCGTCCTTGATCGAAAACAGCCCCGAACACCAGATCGTAAACCGGAGCCCACGCGGCGTACGCCTTCGCCACTCCGGCGCGATCGATATCGTTGCCCATGCCGCCCTGCTCGCCTGAACGCTAACCCGCCGCGACCGATTGCGGCTCAAGGGCACCGCGCGCCGGCGCAGCGCGGCCTCCGCGAGAAGCGCTCTTGATGAATCCGCCGCCGAGAACGCGGGCCTGACCGCTGGCGGCATCGTAGAACACACAAGCCTGCCCCGGCGAAACGCCTTCCTCGCCGGCAACCAACTCGATTTCATACTCGCCATCGATCAGGCGCAACCACGCCGGCTGCGGCGCGCGGGTGGAGCGCACTTTGACGAACAGCTCAAGGCCACCACCGGCAACCGCGCGCTCGAGCGAGCCGCCGCCGATCCAGTTGATGTCGCGCAATGCGATACGGCTCATCCGCAACGCCTCGCGCGGCCCGACGATGACGCGGCGCGACGGTGCATCGAGCCCGACCACATAGAGCGGCGCATGGGCGGCGATGCCGAGACCTCGGCGCTGGCCGACGGTGAAATTCACGATGCCCTGATGCTGCCCGATGACGCAGCCGTCGAGATCGACGATATCACCGGGCTCGACCGCATTCGGCTTCAGGCGCTCGATCACGTCGGTATAGCGGCCGGTCGGCACGAAGCAGATGTCCTGACTGTCGTGCTTGTCCGCGACCGACAGGTCGAAGCGGCGTGCGAGTTCACGCGTCTGCGCCTTGGTCATGTCGCCGAGCGGAAAGCGCAGATCTGCCAACTGGTCCGGCGTGGTGGCGAACAGGAAATAGCTCTGGTCCCGATCGGCATCGGCCGCACAAACCAGCGCTCGCGAGCCGTCATCGAGGCGGCGTGACGCCACGTAATGGCCCGTGGCGAGGGCCTTGGCGCCGAGTTCGCGCGCAGTCGCCAGCAGATCGCGAAACTTGATCGAACGATTGCACTCGATGCACGGTACCGGCGTCTCGCCATGCACATAGCTCTCGGCGAAACGGTCGATCACGGATTCGCGGAAGCGGCTTTCATAATCGAGAACGTAGTGCGGAATGCCGATCCGTTCCGCGACATCGCGAGCGTCATGAATGTCCTGCCCGGCACAGCACGCGCCTTTGCGATGAGTCGCCGCACCATGGTCGTAAAGCTGCAGCGTGATGCCGACGACGTCGTAGCCTTCGGCCTTGAGCAACGCCGCCGTTGCCGAGGAATCGACGCCGCCTGACATGGCGACGACGACCCGCGTATCTTCCGGGCGACCTTCAAGATCGAGGCTGTTGAGCATGAGCTGGCCAATCTTCGGCTGCAGCGGCGCAAGCCAGCTGCAAGCGGTCTGGGTGTTGCTCTTTATGTATAGTCCGGCATCCCGTGAGGCAATCGCGGCCGCTTTGATCCGTTCAAAGAGGCAAATCTTGCCGCCGGGCAGAAACAGGCGGGTTCCCGATCATCGGCCACATCTTGTTGGATCAGATAAGACGTTGATTTCTATTTGTTTTTATAACTGAAAGCCTTGGCCCGGTCCTTGCTCCATTGAGGGAGATATCACCGCAAGGGGCCGCCCGTGTACAGTGTCACCTCCGAAACAACCGTTGCCGCCGCATCGCAGGCGACGCGGTCGAAGCAGGCGCCGAACAGCCAACCGTCCCAGACCGACGGTTTTGCGGCATTGGTGGATGGCAACGCGGCCGCCGCGGCAGACCATGACCGCCCCGCATCCGACGACCGGCAGCCACGCACGGGGGGTTCCGCCGATCACAAGGCGCGAAACGACAATCCGCCGAAAACCGATAGAGCATCGAACACTGCCGACCAGGGCTCCAGCGTAGCCGCCGGTTCTGACCCGGCGACCCAGGATGCGGCTCAAACCACGAAACCGTCCACCGGTATCGTGCAAGGCTCCAAGCCCGGCGTCATCATCAAGCCCGGCAAGTCGAATAACGGCGCGGATCAGGACGCCGGCGAGCAGACCGCTGCGGACGGTCAAGCCGCGCAGACCGCCGCCAACACCGTCATCCTGAGTGCAGGACCTGTTGCGGTCGTCATTCCCGTCGCTGCTTCCGCGGATACATCAACCACGCCGGCCACCGGCGATACCGCCGTTGCCAGTTCCGCTAGTTCATCGCCCGTGATCGTGCCTGCGGATTCGCTCGCCGCCGCAGCGATCGCAAACGCGTCAGCCGCCGTGGCGGCCACCGAAACATCGGCTGAAACGGCAACGCCGACGACCGCAGCCGGTGCCGAAACCAAATCCGACGCCACGGCCCCTGGAAATATCGCTGCCGCAAACGCAACGGCAGCGGCGGCAACGACATCTTCGCAGCCTGATCCCACTGCTTCGCAGCCCGATCCCGCTGCCGCCGCAGTGGACGCCGATGCCGCAGTGTCTCTTGCCGCCGCCGCTCCTGCGGCTGTCGCGGTCACGACCAAATCGGCAACCACGCCGGCCGCCATCCAGATGGCCGGCGATGCGAAAGCTGGCGACGCCAAAACCGATGCAGCACCCGCCGCAGCCAGCCCGCTGACGCAGGCGGCGATCGATCCCGCCGCGTCCGACAACAAGACCTCCGCGCACGATCCCAAGCAGGAGGCCGTCGAGGCCAAAACCGACGCGCCCATCAATGACACCGACGCCCACAAGCCTGTCGCGACCCGGGATGCAGCGCCGACAATCGCACCGCACGATCATCGCGCAGCATCTTCGCCATCGATTCAACCCGACCCAAGCCTGCAGGCTGCGGCAAATGCCCCTCAGCCGACACAAATTCAGCCGGTAAACAACGTCGCGATTCCAACATCACAGCTGAGCGTCGCGCTGGCGACCAGTATGCCGGTGCCGCTGAATGGCCTCGCCGTCGATATCGCGCTGAAAGCCGCCAGCGGCAAAAGCCGGTTTGAAATCCGCCTCGATCCCGCCGATCTCGGCCGCATCGACGTGCGCCTCGATGTCGACAAGCATGGTCAGGTGACATCGCATCTGACAGTCGAAAAGTCGTCGACGCTCGACATGCTGCGCAGGGACGCGCCGCAATTGCAGCGCGCGCTCGAAGATGCCGGACTCAAGACCGGCGACAGCGGACTCCAGTTCAGCCTGCGCGATCAATCATCCGGCCGCAACGACGACAACGGCTCGGGACGCAACGCGCACCGCCTCGTCATTACCGAAGACGACGCGATCCCCGCGCCTGTTGCAGGGAAAACATACAGCCGGATGCTTGGAGCGAGCAGCGGCGTCGACATCAGGATTTGAGGAAACGGATATGGCCGTAGACGCATCATCGCCAATCATCCCGACGTCCGGGGTTGCGACCGTTCCCACCGGAACCACCACAGGCACGACAAGTTCGACCGCGACTGCGGGCATCGCCGATAATTTCCAGACCTTCCTGACGCTGCTGACCACGCAGTTGCAGAACCAGAATCCGCTCGATCCGCTGGACACCAATCAGTTCACCCAGCAGCTCGTGCAGTTCGCCCAGGTCGAACAGCAATTGAAGTCCAACGATCAGTTGACCGCGCTGGTGAATATCGAGAAAGCCGCGCAATCGACCCAGGCGCTGGTCTTCGTCGGCCAGACCGTCGCCGTCGACGGCAGCACCGCGCATTTCGACGGCCATGCAACGTGGAATTTGAATGCGGCGAAAGACACCAACGCCACGATCAATATCACCAACTCGGCGGGACAGACCGTCTACTCCGGCAATTTCGCCGTTAGCGCCGGCAATGCCAGCTTCGTCTGGGACGGCAAGGGCAATGACGGGACCTCGTGGCCGGTCGGCGACTACAAGATGACGGTCACGGCGAAAGACAGTTCCGGCAACAACGTCGCGGTCACGACCGAAGTGCAGGGCGTGGTGGATTCCGTGGATCTCACGGCCAGCCCGGCCCTGCTGTCGATCGGGGGACAGAACTACACCACCGACCAGATCAAGCGCATCGTGCGGCCGACGACGACCTGATGATACCGCCGCCCCGCGGCGGCAATCTCACTCACATCAGACGGGCTAGACACCCGGCCGCCGGGGAACCCGGTGGCCGGGTTTCCGACGTGTGCAAGGAGAATCGTATTGGAGCCTTGAGCTTAGGCAAATTTTAAGCGGCGGCGCGTAGGTTGTTTTCACGAGTTCAGTAGTTCGAGTTTGTGAGTACACCATGACAGAACCCCACCGCCCGAGGGTGAAGTACGTCATCGGGCCAGATGGCAGCCCGCTTACGATTGCGGATTTGCCAGCGCCCGGAACCAAACGGTGGGTCATCCGCCGTAAGGCCGAAGTCGTTGCGGCGGTCCGCGGCGGCCTTCTTTCCCTTGAGGAAGCCTGCAGCCGCTACACGCTGACGGTGGACGAATTCCTGTCCTGGCAGTTCTCGATCGACCAGCATGGTCTCGCCGGTTTGCGCACTACGCGCATCCAGCAGTACCGTCAGTAAGACTTTCCATCAAAATTCGACGCTTTTGACAAAAACCGGCCTCTTTTTAGAGGCCGGCGTTTGTCGTTTCCACGATTTGTCCTCGGACGTTAACCGGCGTTAACCATATCGAAACCATACCTAGGCAAATTCTGCCCAGTCGGCGCGCGGTGCCGATTCTTGGGGTTGGGCAGTGCAAGGTCTGGTGGCATTTCTTCGAGGTCTGGGCGCAGCGCGGATGGCGGCAATGGCCGCCGTCACTCTCGCGCTCATTGGATTCTTCGGTTTCGTCATCATGCGCGTCACGACGCCGCAGATGACCACGCTTTTTACTGATCTGAGCTACGAGGACTCCTCGGGCATCATCAAGGAGCTGGATCGTCAGGCGATCCCGTATGAGCTGAAGAACGACGGCGCCATCATCATGGTGCCCAAGGACAAGGTCACCAAGCTGCGGATGAAGCTCGCCGAGGGCGGCCTGCCGAAAGGCGGCGGGGTGGGCTACGAGATCTTCGACAAGGCGGATGCGCTCGGCTCCACAAGTTTCGTTCAGAATATCAATCATTTACGAGCGCTCGAAGGCGAACTCGCCCGCACCATCAAGGGCATCGACCGGATTCAGGCCGCGCGGGTCCATCTGGTGCTGCCAGAACGGCCGCTGTTCTCCCGTGAAACGCCCCAGCCCTCTGCCTCGATCGTTCTGCGCGTGCGGGGCCAGCTCGAGCCGCAGCAGGTCCGCGCGATTCGCCATGTCGTCGCTTCCGCCGTCAACGGCCTGAAGCCGCAGCGTGTCTCGATCGTCGACGAAACCGGCCAGTTGCTCGCCAATGGCGACCCCGGCGATGCCGGCGCTGACGGCCTGACTGGCGACGAGCGCCGCGCGGCCTATGAGAGCCGGATGCGCCGTGAGGTCGAGAGCATCGTCTCCTCGGTAGTCGGCGCCGGCCGCGCCCGCGTTCAGCTCTCCGCCGACTTCGACTACAACAAGGTGACCCAGACCTCCGATAAGTTCGATCCGGAAGGCCGGGTGCTGCGCTCCAGCCAGACCCGCGAGGAATCCTCGACCACCGCCGACAACAAGGACGGTCAGGTCACCGTCAACAACGAGCTGCCCGGCGGCCAGCAACAGGGCGGCAGTACGCCGACGGCGAAGGACGAGAGCAAGAAGAGCGAAGAAATCAACAACTACGAGATTTCGCGCGTCACCAAGACCGAGGTCGTCGAAGGCGGCCGGGTCAAGCGGATGTCGGTCGCGGTGCTGGTCGACGGCAGCTATGCCAAGAACGACAAGGGCGAACTGGTCTATACGCCGCGCTCCAAGGAAGACCTCGACCGCATCTCCACCCTTGTCCGCTCCGCCATCGGCTTTGATGAGAAGCGCGGCGACCAGGTGCAGGTCATCAACCTGAAATTCGCCGAAGGGCCGACGTCGATCCCGACCGCTGAGCCGACCGGCTGGCTGGGCATGTTCCAGTTCACCAAGGACGACATCATGTACTTCATCCAGCTCGGCGTCATGATGCTGCTGAGCCTGGTCGTGCTGGTGATGGTGATCCGGCCGCTGCTCAAGCGCGTATTGGCCGCCGATCCGGCGAGGCCCACCGAAGCGCCGCTCCCGGCGCTGCCGGAAGCGCCCCCCGCGCAGCCGCAGCTCATGAACAATGCGACCGGCCAGATGATCGACGTCGCCCAGGTTCAGGGCCAGGTCCACGCCCAGTCGGTTCATCGCGTCGGAGAACTTGCCGAGCGCAACCCGACCGAAACCGCCTCCATTATCCGTCAATGGCTTGCAGAACCGGCGTAACGCGACATGGCAAATACACCCGCTCTTTCGAACAACGCCAACACCAACGACATCGCCAGTGTCGTCGCTACCCTTGCGAGCCGTCAGGGCGGACGCCAGCGCACTGCACCGCTGAGCGGCCCCAAGCGTGCTGCGATCATGATGCTGGCGCTCGGCGAACAGTATGGCGGCAAGGTCTGGGCGATGCTCGATGACGACGAAGTGCGCGAACTCTCCGCGGTGATGTCGTCGCTCGGCACCGTCGAAGCCGATGTGGTCGAGGACCTGCTGCTCGAATTCGTCTCGCGGATGTCGGCCTCCGGCGCGCTGATGGGCAACTTCGACGCGACCGAACGGTTGCTGCAGCAATACCTGCCTTCCGAGCGCGTGACCGGCATCATGGACGAAATCCGCGGTCCGGCCGGACGCAACATGTGGGAGAAGCTTTCCAACGTGCAGGAAGAGGTTCTCGCCAACTATCTCAAGAACGAATACCCGCAGACCATCGCCGTGGTGCTGTCGAAACTGAAGCCCGAGCACGCCGCGCGCGTGCTGGCGATCCTGCCCGAGGAGATGGCGCTGGACGTCGTCGGCCGGATGCTGCGGATGGAAGCCGTCCAGAAAGAAGTCATCGAGCGCGTCGAGCAGACGCTGCGCACCGAATTCATGTCGAACCTGTCGCAGACCCGGCGCCGTGACGCCCACGAGGTGATGGCCGAAATCTTCAACAATTTCGACCGCCAGACCGAGACCCGCTTCCTGACTTCGCTGGAAGAAGACAACCGGGAGTCGGCCGAACGCATCAAGGCGCTGATGTTCACCTTCGACGATCTGGTGAAGCTGGATTCGGGTTCGGCACAGACGCTGATGCGCCATATCGACAAGGACAAGCTCGGCGTCGCGCTCAAGGGCGCCAACGACGCGGTGCGCGAATTCTTCCTCAGCAACATGTCGAGCCGCGCCGGCAAGATGCTGCTCGACGACATGGCCGCCGCCGGCCCCGTGCGCCTGCGCGATGTCGACGAGGCGCAGGCCCTGCTGGTCAATCTCGCCAAGGATCTTGCCGCCAAGGGCGAGATCATGCTGCAGAAAAACCGCGCTGACGACGAGCTGGTGTACTGATGGCCGCGCCCGCAAAATTCCTGTTCGACACCGACTTCGCGGCGTCAGCCACCTCCAAGGAGCGCGTGGCCACCAGCGCGGAGATCGCCCAGCGAACCGCAGAAGCCGAAGCGCGCGGCTATCGCGATGGCTTTGCCGCCGCCCAGCGCGAAGCCAAGGCGGAAAGCGACCGGCGCGCCGCGCTGGCATTCGAGGAAATTTCGATCGCCATTCGCTCCATTGCTTCCGGTTTCGGCAGCATCGAAAACCGCATGGAAACCGAAGCGGTCGATGTCGCGGTCGCCGTCGCCCGCAAGCTGTGCAGCGAACTGGTGGCCGCCGAGCCACTGACCGAGATTACGGCGCTGGTCAGCGACTGCTTCCGCCACCTCACCTCGACGCCACACATCGTGGTGCGGATCAACGATGCGCTCTACGACGCCGCTCGCGTGCAGATCGAACAATTGGCCAAGCGAAACGGCTTCGAGGGCCGTCTCGTGATCCTCGCCGAGCCGGACATCGAAACCGGCGACTGCCGGATCGAATGGGCCGACGGCGGCGTCACGCTGGAGCGCGCGTCGATCGACACCAAGATTGCCGAACTCGTGGGACGCTACATCGCATCCCGCAACCAGGCCGGAATTTCCACCGGCTCCGAGGACTGAATCATGAGCGACAACGACAGCCCCGTCCCGCTTCCCGATCTGAACGCCGCCGACGCACCGGCGCTCGACGATCTCGCGGCTTCCACCGAGGACGATGCCGGCACCCGGATCGCAGCCGATCTCGAAGCCGTCTTCGACGTTCCGGTTCAGGTGTCCGCGGTGCTCGGCCGCTCCAAAATGGATGTCGCCGACCTGCTCAAGCTCGGGCCCGGAACGGTTCTCGAACTCGACCGCCGCGTCGGCGAGGCGATCGACATCTACGTCAACAACCGGCTGGTGGCGCGTGGCGAGGTCGTCCTTGTCGAAGACAAGCTCGGCGTGACCATGACCGAAATCATCAAGGCGGAACGCGCCTGACTATGACTGACAGGAGATAACCATGCGGCTTCTTATCGTTGGCACCCTGAAGGGCCAACTCACCACCGCAACCAAGATCGCCATGGAAAATGGCGCCACCGTCACCCACGCCGAGGACTCGGAGCAGGCGATGCGTGTGCTGCGCGGCGGCAAGGGAGCCGACCTGCTGCTGGTGGACGTCGCCATCGATATCCGCGATCTGGTGATGCGGCTCGAAGCCGAGCACATTCATGTGCCGATCGTCGCCTGCGGCATCACCAGCGATGCCCGCGCCGCGGTCGCCGCCATTCACGCCGGCGCCAAGGAATACATCCCGCTGCCGCCCGATCCTGAACTGATCGCCGCGGTGCTGGCTGCCGTCGCCAACGATTCACGCGACCTGATCTATCGCGACGAGTCGATGGCCAAGGTCATAAAGCTGGCGCAGCAGATCGCAGGCTCCGACGCTTCGGTGATGATCACCGGAGAATCCGGCACCGGCAAGGAAGTGCTGGCGCGCTACGTTCACACCCGGTCTCATCGCGCCAAGCGGCCATTCATCTCGGTGAATTGCGCGGCGATCCCGGAACATCTTCTGGAATCCGAACTGTTCGGCCATGAGAAGGGGGCGTTCACCGGCGCCATCGCGCGCCGCATCGGCAAATTCGAAGAAGCCAATGGCGGAACGCTGCTGCTCGACGAAATCTCGGAAATGGACGTGCGGCTGCAATCGAAACTGCTGCGCGCGATTCAGGAGCGCGTCATCGACCGCGTCGGCGGCACCCGCCCCGTTCCGGTGGATATCCGTATCCTCGCAACCTCGAACCGCAATCTTGCCGACGCGGTGCGCGACGGCACCTTCCGCGAGGACCTGCTGTTCCGCCTCAACGTCGTCAACCTGAAAATCCCGGCACTGCGCGACCGCCCGGCGGACATTCTCGAACTCGCCCAGCACTTCGCGAAGAAATATGCCGACGCCAATGGCGTTCCGGTCCGTCCGATCGCTGCGGACGCACGGCGCGTGCTGACCACCAACCGCTGGCAAGGCAACGTCCGCGAACTGGAGAACACCATCCATCGCTCGGTGCTGATGGCGCAGGGCGACGAAATCGGGGCCGATGCGATCCTCTCGCCCGATGGCGACCGTCTCGACCTCGCCAGGACCGCGCCTGTCGTCGCGCACGCCACGCTCGCCGCCGAGCAGGTGACGCGCGCGCTGGTCGGACGCACCGTCGCCGACGTCGAACGCGACCTGATCCTCGAAACGCTGAAGCATTGCCTCGGCAATCGCACCCACGCGGCCAACATCCTCGGGATTTCGATCCGCACGCTGCGCAACAAACTCAACGAATACGCCGACGATGGCCAGCCGATTCCGCCGCCGGGCTCCGGTGAAGCGCGGAGCGTCGCTGCGGCCTGAGCCACCCAACGCGCACGTCAACGTTCGACACAAACGCCGGCGCAAACCTCAGTTTTGCGCCGGTTTTGTTTTGTCGCCGGTTTCCACCAGCACCTTGAGGCTGGCGAGTCCTTTTTCCATTTCAGCGCCGAGCACGTTGTCCATGCTGACAAAAAGGCAAATCGCCTTGCCGATGAAATCGTTCTGGCCGGAAATCGTCCAGGATACGGATGTGCCGCCGCCTTCAGGCTTCAATGAAAAATCCGAATAACTGGTGCCGACAAACGGCCTTACTAAATCGGTCTTGATCCTGACAGCTTCCGCCGGGCGGCTTTCCGTCAACGTCATTCGCCCTTCCCCGACCTCGTTGTTGCCTGACCATGCGAAGATCGCGCCCTCGCCGCTCGCGGGCCCGTCGAACGAGACCTTTGCCGCCGGATCACGCTTCGCCCAAGGCGACCAGTCCTGCCAGCGATGGAAATCATCGATCTGCGCGAACACCGCCGCCGCCGGAGCCGACGTGACCATGGTTCGCAAGACGCGATAGTCGGACGGCTGCAGCAGGATCAACGCGAGGAAAGAGCCGATGGTGGCGATCAGGCCGACAAAAATCTTCTGCATCATGCGGTCAGCTCTTGTTCCGCTCCACGTTCGCGCTGCGCGTCGGCACCCCGAATTCCTGCCGGCAGACCTCCGCCAGCGCCGCGACGCCGTCGCGGATCTGCTGCACGGAAGGACTGGCGAAACACAACCGCAGCCGGCTTTTGCTGTGCGTGGCATTGACGGACCATTCGGGGCCGGGATTGATCGCGATACCCGCCGCCTGCGCACATTGATAGAGTCTGGGCGCATCGACATTGTCCGGCAGCTTGACCCACAGGAAGATGCCACCCGGCGGATCGTCGAACTCGGCCGCGGTGCCGAACTGCTCGGCCAGCGCTTCCATCAACGCCTCGAGCTTGATGCGAAGACCTTTCCGCAGCTTCGGCACATGATCGGCGAAGTGTGCCGTGCAAAACTCGGACAACACCATCTGCTCCAGCGCCCCGGACCCGGCATCGGTCTTGATCGCGAGAATCCGTGAAAGCACATCCCAACCTGCGACGATGTAGCCAACGCGCAAGGCAGGCGCGACAGACTTGGAGAACGAGCCGATATGGATGACGCCCGCGCCCTCGCTCATGGCGTAGAGCGCCGGCGGCCGTTCGCCGTTCCAGATCAAGTCGGCATAGCAATCGTCCTCGAAGATCGGCACGCCGTATTCGGATGACAGTTTCAAAAGCTCGCGACGGCGCTCCTCACTCATGATCGAGCCGGTCGGATTCTGCACCGTGGGAATGGTGTAGATATATTTGGGGCGGATGCCTTTCCGCTTGAGATCGGTGAGCGCAGCGGCGACCGCGTCGATCCGCATCCCGCCCTTGTCGAGCGGAATACCGACAATGTTGACCCCGCGCCGGACCAGCCGGTTGATCGAACCTTGATAGCAGTCTTCCTCGATCAGCACCGTATCGCCCCGCTGGGTCAGGATGCTGTTGACGAGATCGAGACCCTGCAACGAACCCGACGTCACCAGGATGTCGTCGGCGGTGCAATCGATGGCAGCATCGCGTTTCAGCTTTCCGACCAAGAATTCGCGCAGCGGCAGATAGCCTTGCGGCCCGCTGTTCAGGCCGTACGTCGCGAGCGTTGCGCCTTCGCGTTCCAGCACGGCCGTTGAAGCCGCGATCAGCTTGTCGACCGGAACCTGATCGGCATCGTTGTTGCCGCCGACAAAATTGTATTTCGGAAAGCCCGTCCACTTCGCCGCAGCCGGCGGCAAGCCCTCCGCCAGCAATGGCGCAAAATCAAACGATGGCGAAGTCATGAACGGCGTCTCCCTTATTGTTCGTTGCTGGATTTATAGAGGCGCAAACCACACGGACGCAATGTCCTGCGGCCTCACACGCGCGGCGGACGGTCGGAGCGCTCGAAAATGATGCCCGGCTGCGGACCGTCGCCGGATTGATAATTACGGTAGAAATTGACGGCAAAGGTGCCGAAAACGAAAACGATGAACGCCATGACCGCGACGATCAGCACGCGCTTGAAAACCTTCGCGGTACGGTTGCCCTGTTCCATCACCCAGATATAAGCGGCTCGCAACGCGCTGGCGACCGACGTTTTCACCGCACCGCCGTCAAATCGCCGGCGCCCATGCAAATTCGCCGCAAATTCCTTCCCCCTTGCGGGCCCGAGTCGGCTATTGACGACCCCTGCCCGCATCGACACCTCTGGATTATCATACCGAGCCGATATGCCGACTTTCACTCCGCATCAAGATAAGGCGCTCGCCGCCGTCGCAGACTGGCTCAAGGCCAAGCCTGGGCAAGGCAGCACGCCACAGGTGTTCCGCCTGTTCGGCTACGCCGGCACCGGCAAGACCACGCTGGCGCGCCACATCGCCGATGACGTCAAGGGCGAGGTGAAATTCGCTGCCTTCACCGGCAAGGCGGCGCTGGTGATGCGCAACAAGGGTTGCGACAACGCATCGACGATTCATTCGCTGATCTACCGCACCCGCGAATCCGGCGAAGAGCAGCCGAGCTTCGAACTGTGGGACGATGCGCCCGCCTCCAAGGCCAAGCTGATCGTGATCGATGAATGTTCGATGGTCGACGCCGAACTCGGCCGCGACCTGATGTCGTTCGACTGTCCGCTTCTCGTGCTGGGCGATCCGGCTCAGTTGCCGCCGATCCAGGGCGGCGGCTTCTTCACAAACTCCGAGCCCGACGCGATGCTGACTGAAGTCCACCGTCAGGCGCAGGACGACCCGATCGTGCGGATGTCAATGGCGGTGCGCGAAGGCCGTTCGCTCGACAAGGGCCAGTTCGGCGACAGCGAAGTGGTCAGCCGCAACGAACTCGATCCCGACCGCGTGATGCAGGCCGACCAGATTCTTGTCGGCCGCAACAACACGCGGCGCGCCTACAACATGCGGGTGCGCCAGAAGAACGGCATCGAAGACGAACTGCCGGTGGCCGGGGACAAGCTTGTCTGCCTGCGCAACAATCGCAAGAAAGCGCTGTTCAACGGCGGCCTATGGCGCGTCAAGGCGCGCGCGCAGTCGAAATCGAAGATCATCACCATGCGGCTGTCACCCGACGAGGAGTTCGGCGCCAAGGTCACCAAGGTATCGGTGCGCGCCGATTGCTTCGCCGGCGGCATCGAGGACCTTCCGTGGGAACAGCGCAAACCCTACGACGAGTTCGACTACGGCTATGTGCTCACCGTGCACAAGTCGCAAGGCTCGCAGTGGGACGATGTGGTGCTGTTCGACGAGAGTTTCGCTTTTCAGGACAGCCGCGCGCGTTGGCTCTACACCGGCATCACACGGGCGGCGAAGCGTCTCAGCATCGTGGTATGATCGCGATACGGCATCGTCGTCTGAATGTGATAGCATCTGCCACGGCCCTCGATTAGGCTTGCTCCAAGCGCTGCAACGAACAGCGTCGGCCAGAAACATTCGGGGAGACTCTCATGACATCACGCATCGGCCTGCCGGTCTCGCGGACTTTGGCTTTTTCCACGCTCACCGCGATGATGCTGCTTCCGGCATACGCCGAAATGCCGGCGCAATTGCCCACCGCCGCGCAAACCGATCCCGAAGCCAACCATGTGATGGAAGGATTTCCGCCGCCGCCCGACAAGATCGTCCGCTTCGGCGACGGATCGAGTTCGCGCTTTCCGCAGACGCGATGGGCGTTCAACCACATCCGTGAACTGGTGCCGACCGCGAACGTCTCGCGTGGCGAAGGCCCGGTCGCGGCGCTGCCACGCGCCGAACGCAATCTCGACGGCATTGCGATCACCACGCTCGACGGCAAGCAGATCACATTCGGCGACGTTCCGGCGCTGACCTATGCGGATGGTTTGCTGGTGCTGCACAAAGGACAGATCGTTTACGAGAAATATTTTGGCGACGGCGCTGCGGACCGCCCGCATATCGGCTTTTCAGCTACAAAATCGTTCGTCGGCACGCTCGCCTCGATCCTCGTCGCGCAAGGCAAACTCGATCCCGCGGCGCTGGTGACGAAATACATTCCGGAGTTGAAAGACAGCGCCTACGCCGACGCTACCGTGCGCGAGGTGATGGACATGACTGTCGGCGTCAAATACTCCGAAAACTATGCCGACCCCAAGGCCGAGGTGTACGACTACGCACGCGCCGGCGGCATGATTCCGCAGCGGCCCGACTATCAGGGACCGAAGACATTCTATGAATTCCTGGTCAAGCTTACCAAGGAGGGTGAACACGATCAGGCTTTCGCCTACAAAACGGCGAATGCCGAAGTGCTGGCGTGGATCATCAAGCGGGTCAGCAACCAGTCGATGGCGGACCTTCTGTCATCAACCATCTGGTCGAAACTCGGCGCCGAGCACGACGCCTATTTCATGGTTGACAGCATCGGCACCGAATCCGGCGGCGGCGGAATCAACACCACGCTGCGCGATCTCGCCCGCTTCGGTGAAATGATGCGCAACAAGGGCCGCTTCAACGGCCAGCAGATCATCCCGGCGGATGCCGTCGCCGACATCGAGAAGGGCGGCGACAAGGCGAAGTTCGCCAAAGCCGGCTACCAGACCCTGCCCGGCTGGTCCTATCGTGACATGTGGTGGATCACCAACAACGACCACGGCGCGTACATGGCGCGCGGCATCTACGGCCAGAGCATCTACATCGATCCGAAGGCTGAAATGGTGATCGTGCGTTATGCCTCGCATCCAAGGGCCGCCAACGCCTTCAACGATCCAGTCACGTTGCCGGCATTTGCCGCAGTGGCGAAGGAGTTGATGAAATAGCCAAACACACCTACAATCGGAGCAAGCTGGAAAGCGATCGCCTCGTGGTGCAATACATCGCCTTCGTCGTTCATTCGCCATTCATTTGAGACGTGTTTCGTACAATTGGCGACCGACCAACTGCTCAGAATCTCAACAGGGAGTACATGATGACACATGCCAAACTTCTCGCCGCCGCGTTGTTGCTCGGTGCAGCTTCGCTGACGTTGACTGCTGAGGCCAACGCCGCACCGCTCACCGCGAACGCAGCGCTGAACAAGGCTGTTCCCACCGCCACAGAGAACGTTCAGTACTATCGCCGCGGATACTATCGCCGCGGATATTACGGCCATCGTCATCATCACGGTTATGGCGGCACCGCAGCCGGCATCGGTCTCGGCCTCGCGGCCGGCGCGATCATCGGCGGTGCGATTGCCAGTGGCAACGCCCAGGCCCAGCAGAACGCAGCCTATTGCGCGCAGCGTTACCGCTCGTACGATCCGCGCTCGGGCACCTATCTGAACAACGACGGCAACCGCTATCCCTGCCCGTAACTTTTCGGGCGGTCGCAGTTCAAATCGCGGGCTTCGGCCCGCGATTTTTTTGTGCGCAGGAGTCCACACATTGGAATTCGGATCGGCCAGCTTCTCATCCCGCCGCTGATATTTCCGGCATGGCCAAGCTGAACAGCCGGGGTGAGCGCATGCGCCGCATTGCGCGGTTATTTCCTGGGGGTTCCGTCGCGATCGGGCGCCATGCCTTCGCTGGGCGGCCGTCCGGATCGCGTTGCGTTGCAACAACCGCCTGTTATTCCATAACTTTTCATTCACGACCTTGTGTGAGCAAGTGAGTGTAACAACGCCGGTCCGATCGCGTATTTGTGGCATCCGCAACCCGATTCGATGCCGTTCCGACGGCACAAAGGACACTCCATGCGCAGCATGACATTCGGCCGGGCCGCCTTCGCCGTCACCGCAGCCAGCGCGGTGGCCCTGACATGGTTCATGGTGGCCCCTTCGCGCGCCGCCGAAGAGCCCTTCATCATTCCCGCGCCCAAGGCTGACATGGCCCCCGCGAGCGGACTGAAAACCGCGGTGATCGCCGGCGGCTGCTTCTGGGGGGTCCAGGGCGTCTATCAGCACACCAACGGCGTGGTGCAGGCCGTCTCCGGCTATGCCGGCGGCAAGGAGACCACCGCGAACTACGACGCCGTCAGCAATGGCACCACCGGCCACGCCGAAGCCGTGAAAATCACCTACGACCCGCAGAAGATCAGCTACGGCAAGATCCTGCAGATCTATTTCTCGGTGGTCCACGATCCGACCCAGCTGAACCGGCAGGGACCGGACAGCGGCACGCAATATCGTTCCACGATCTTTGCCTCCTCGCCCGAGGAGCGGACCGTCGCGCAGGATTACATCGCCCAGCTCAACAGCGCGAAGGTCTACAAGAAGCCGATCGCCACCACGATCGAGCCGCTGCAAGCGTTCTACCCGGCTGAAAATTATCACCAGGACTACCTGACATTGCATCCGCGCCAGCCCTATATCGTGTTCAACGATCTGCCCAAGATCGAGAACCTGAAGAAGGTGTTCGCGGAGAGCTATCGCGACAAGCCGGCACTGGTTCGCGATGCCAAGGCGACCACCAATTAGAGTCGACGACGAATTAAGCGACACGACGAATGACGATATGGGGAATATCGATGTCCGGGACCACCACCACCAAACAGGCCGCGAGCCAGGGTAAGGTCGAGAAATCCGAAGCCGAGTGGCGCGCGGAGCTTACACCGATGCAGTATGCAGTGCTGCGCGAGAAAGCGACGGAACGCCCGTTCTCGGGTGAATACGACCACACCCACGAGCCCGGCACTTATGTCTGCGCCGGTTGCGGCCAGACCCTGTTCGCATCCGATGCCAAGTTCGATTCCGGCTGCGGCTGGCCCTCGTTCACTGCGCCGGCAGCGGACGGTCATGTCGCCGAGGAGCACGATCACAGCCACGGCATGGTGCGCACCGAGGTGCTGTGCTCGAAGTGCAACGGCCATCTCGGCCATGTCTTTCCGGACGGACCGGGTCCGACCGGATTGCGCTACTGCATCAACTCGGCAGCGTTGAAACATCTGCCGAAGTAATCCGTATCTTTTCAGCATTGCCTGCGATCTCCCGCGCGACCTTGTCCGTCGCGCGGGCGCATCGTCGGCTCTGTGAATCGCAACACGCTTGGGAATACCGGGAAGTTTGGAATGTCCGTGAGATCGCGCCAGACCGTATTGGGGATCGGCTTCGCCGGCCTGATGCTGCAGATGGTCGTGCAGGAACCGCTTTTCAGCACCAGCAACGTGGAGCTGTTCAAGGTGGTTACCCCGCGCGACACCCTTGTCATCGGCTTGAGCCGCAACGAACTCGAGGACATGCACGCGCATGGCGCGGAGGATGTCGCGAGGGCCATCAGCAACGCCGGCACGGTGAATGTCTGGCAGTACGGAATCCGCCGCAACGCCGCCGGCGATCTTGAGCAGGCGCCGGTGAAGCAGATCGGGCTGATGTCCGCAGCCGCGCTCCGCGTTGAAGCCTACGACACGCCGCTGAAGGTCGTGCCGGTCAGCGATATGCAGGTGCACTAGCTCGGCCTTCTTCCGCCGCGAGCCTGTTTCCGCGACGGAACTTCCGCGGCGATCGTGACCGGCCGATCGTGCGTGGCCATGCGCAAAAATCCCGATCTGCGACGATTTTCGCAGATGTCGTATGACATTTGCCATGACGTTGAGATTCAAGGGTTTATCGGCACCGCGCAGATTCATTGCTTGATTGCAAGATTCACGATGTTGCTCGTGATGGGTCGCATTTCGCGTAAAAAGGCCTATATTAGAGACTGTCCAGAAGCGATGCGGCCCCCGGCGATGCCCGATCGGCGATCCCCGCGCCCCCTGAATGATCGCTTCCTCCGTCCGTTCTAACAGAAGAAGGCCAAAGACGATGGCTGCGTTCAACTACAACACCGAAGCAGAACTATTTCCCGCCGCGATCCGCAAGAAGAAGCGTGCAGGGTTTGCTTATCGCCGCTTCGGCACCGCGGCCGAGGCCGTCCAGTTCGCGATCGAGCAGCTGCCTGCGGATTCGCTGAACGGCGCCTATCTTCAGGTTGACGAGGCCCGCTTCGACCAGAGCGGTATTCGTTCGCTGTACGAGAGCAGCGACTTTCCGCTTGAGCGCAACCGTCCCGAGCCGGAAGAAGCAAAGGTCGAGGCCGAAGCCGCGTCCTCCTGATCCAATAGTTTCGACGACCGTCACGACCGTCAGCCGCGCTCAATCCATGCGCGGCTGCTTGTCCATCCAGCGCTTGAGCAGACGCATGTTGCGCATGTTGGCGCGGAACATGACGTCGAACGCGTCGCCCGCGAACGGCACCAGCCCGACCACGCCATCGAGCGCGACATTGCCGAGCATCCGCGCGATGATGTGCTTCGGCGCCCCGAGCGAGCGCGCCTCCCGCACGATCCAGAGCGAGATCGCGGTGGTGAGCAGATCGCCGACGATCGGGATCAGGCCGATCAGCCCGTCGATGCCGTAGCGCACATTGGTGCCCGGCAGCACGAAGGCGACATCGAGCAGTTTCGATAGCGCATCGAGTCGTGCGAAACGCTGCGCGCGCGTCAGATTGCCGAACGGCATGCCGCCGAAATTCGGGCCCTGGCCGGGGCCGCCGAAGCCGCCACCGGCGGCGAAATTACCGCTGAGATCCTGAAAACTGAAGCTGCCGCCGCTGAACGGGCTGGCGGGACGCACCTCGTTGCCGTCCTGATCGATGATCGTGGGACGCGGGCGCGACGAGCGGACGGTCTGGTCGGACATCAGGGTTCCTGCAGTGGTGGTCATGATCTTGCCCCTGCCTTGCGGGTTAGCGCAACGGTTTCCCCGGCAACAGCCAGGTTGAGATAAGCAACGCGCGACCCGGCGACAAGTTGCCATTCCGTCATGAATCGCGACGGATTCGCGCAGCACTTTGCGCGCACTGGATGCAGCGCAGGCGTTTTTCCCTCTTCCTGTTCTTTCCCCTCTCCCCATAGCTCGTCGAAGACGAGCGTAAACGCTCTTGTGTGGGAGAGGAGAAAAAGGAACACAGCGCTGGGACGAGGATCGTTCACCCATGGTTTCTCCCCGCACGCTCCCGCGCCGCGCGTCTCTCCATCACCACGCGATAGAAATGCTCGATGGCGATCCACTCCTGCTCCGCCGTCAGTGGGAGCTGGCAAATCCCGATACACACCAGGCTCGGAGCGACGCAAGGCGAGTCGGCCATGGCCGGCCGTCGCTCCAGCCCGCCGGAACATGCCTTACTTCTTCTTCGCCTTGACGTGAATTTCCCAGAGCGGATTTTCAAATTCGTCGGTAACTTCCATCCGCCAGTCGTGGCCCGGCTTCAATGAGCCATCGAGGCCTTTGACCATTTCACCCGCAGCGACCGTCGCCTCTTCCCACGCTGCATCCTTGTCAGGCAATTCGACGCCGTCGAAGTCGGTCCGTTTGGTGTCGTGATAGACATGGAAATGATAGCGCGGCATACACCTCTCCTGTGGGCCCGAATGTAAATCTTCAGGCCGGGAAAGGTTTCATCGTTTCAACGATTGATCCGGGCGTCGCCATCGCGCCCAAACGTCCGGCGGTCACGTTGCGATCAACTGCGCTTGGGAGGCTTGAGCGCCGGGGCATCCAGCAGGTCTTTGACCACGGGAGACTTGAACGGATCGCTCGTGCATTTCTGGCACAGATAGATGCGACGCCGGTTCTTGAACACCAGCGTCATTTCGGCCCCGCCGCGGGGACAAAGATGGTCGGACGTCGGCACGAAGCGCTCCGGGCAAGTGACGGGAGCCTGATGGATCTCCCAGTCACCGGTGGTCGCCAGAATTCGTGCGGTGATGGGAGCAACATAATGACGATAACGGGCAGTGTCTGTCCGATGTACGACTTACTCTGCGTTTTAGTCGACGCGCCGCCCTTCGGCGTCGCCGCTAGAAAATGACCGAAGCCGCGATCAGCAGGCCGAGGAAAACCGGAACGACAATCGGCGGAATGATCCATTCACTCCACGCGAAACTCTTGGCGTTTGACATTCAATCTTTCCTCTAGGCAAAGTCCGGCGGTTGCCGGGCGGGTTCGTCATGTCGGCGGGCGAAGCTCTGTCGAGGCCAGCCAGCCTTCGGCTCTTGCTTCAAAGTCCGTTGTCTCGGCCTGCTCGCAGTGCTCGCACGCAAACCTGCGCAAGCCGAAATTGAGCGCCGGTCGATGATCGGTCAGTGTCAGCGCCCCCTTGCAGATCGGACACGCGACGTGCGCGATCGAAGAGACGTAGTGTCTGATGGCGATATTGACGTGGGACATGCCGCTCCTCCTCTGTGGGCGGGAGCGCAAAACTCTCAGTCGCCGGCGGGCCTCGGATGGTTCGGCGATGGCGCGATCATGCGCGTCATCGCCGGCAATAGATACTCAATAGTGTTCCCGCGCGATCACGTTCGCGAACCGTGCTGAGACCAGAGAAAAGTTCTCGGGATCGGGCGTATCATGGCCTTGACTCTTTGAGAACAAAACACGAACATAACCATCCACTCAAACGATGGATGCTAGCGATGTCGGCCGCGCCCGAACTCAATCCGCAATCGGAAATGGACCGGCTCAATGCGGCGGCGGACGCCGCGATCGCCGCGTGCGGCGGCGATCTGCGCAGCACGATCCGCTCGCTGATCCTCGCCAACGAGTTCCTCGAATACGAGATCGCCGAACTATTCACTGCCGTCTCGAAGGCTTACGTCAACGGCAAGCATCGCGGCCGACGCGAGGCCGGCAAGACGCCGCCGGCGAACCGGCGCGACTGGTATGACTGACGCGTTTCGTCTTCCCTCTCCTGGGGGAAAAACAGCGCGAAGCAGCGGACCAACGTCCGCCGCTCATCAGTCCATGTCCGTGAAAACGCTCAGGCACTCCTGAGCAGCGGCGAGGCCGCAGATGTGGGCGTGCCGGCCGCAGCCGCCGAGGCCAGAGATTCATCCGACATCGCAAAGCGCGCCTTGCCCTGCTTCTTGGCGGCATAGAGCGCCTGGTCGGCCGCCGCCATCAATTGCTCCGGCGTGCGGCAGCCGGCATGCGACCATTGCGCGATGCCGATGCTGACGCCGATGTTGAGCGTCGTGCCCTGCCATGTCACCGGCTGTTCGGCGCAAACGTCGAGCAACTGCCGCGCCACCGCGGCTGCCTCGCGCGCCGTCGCCGCCGGCAGCACCACGCAGAATTCGTCGCCGCCCATGCGCGCCAGCAGATCGGATGCGCGCAGCCGGCCCTGAACCGTCGCGGCGAAGGTGCGCAGGCACTCGTCGCCGGCGCCGTGGCCATGGTTGTCGTTGATGTCCTTGAAACCGTCGAGGTCGATCGCCAGCACCGCGAACGGCTGTATCGCCCGGTCGGAGCGGGCGCATTCCTCGGTCAGCCGGGTCAGAAGCTGGCGGCGGTTGGCGACGCCGGTGAGATCGTCGAGCAGCGCAAGGTCCGCGACCTCGGCGCGCAGGCGGTCGATCGCCATCAGCAGGAAGCCGAAATTCCACATCATCGACAGGAACAGCAGCACCAGCACCAGCGCCGCCTGCAGCGGATTGAACTGCATCATCGAGACGCCGCCGCCGACGTGGAAATACGCCATCCCCGCGCGCGCCAGATTGATGGCGATGATGAGAATGGCGATGACGCCCGTCAGATACGCACCGGGCTTCCGCATGCCGTCGCGGTTCGACAGACAGAGCCGCAGGCTGAGACCGATCGCGATCGATTGCACCAGCGAATAGATCACGATCCGCGCTGACGTATTCGGCTCTCCGAGAGCGTAATAGGATATGCCGGCGAGGCCGACGACAACGATCGCCGCCTGGAGGCGCCATGACAGCGCCCGGTCGTAAAATCGCTCGATCCCCATCGATGCGATACCGCAGGACGCAATCAGCAGCCCGCCGCCAACAGTGAGCGGGATCAGCGGATTCATATAGTCCCGCATCATCGAGATCGCGGCGCCGGTGGAGGCCATCAGAGCGGCGAACGCCCAGAACCGCGCCGCCTCGAAATTCGGATAGCTGCGGGCGACGTAAATCCACACCAGCCCGAGCGCGACGAAATTGACGACGAAAACGATCCAGAGGGTGGGAACACTAAGCATGCCAGGTCGCGGGGTCGCAGCTTGCGCTCATCATCCCGTCCCTGTTCGTCTTGTTGTCCGAACGCATCGCCTGCTCCCAGCCCCTCCGCCTTTCCTGTCCCGGAAAAACGCCTTCCCCCGAAGTCGCGACCATGTTGCGCGAGCCAAGCTTAACGGACGCTGACCAGGCTCGCATAATCCACACCGTGGTTTTGAATCTGTGAATACCCCGGCCCCACAGCGAGATTCTGCGAATCGTACCTTCGTTCGCGGGATCACGAAAGCCGCAAGTGAAAGACCCGAAGCACTGAGCCGGCCACGGCGGGGGGCAACATGGTTACGAAAGGCCGAACAGCTGACAGGCGCGCAAAACAAACGCCGCCGGGGCGGTGATCCCGGCGGCGTTCATCATCGCGGGTTATCGGAAAATCTTAGCGACAGCGGCGGACGTTGCGATAGACCACGGTGCCGTTCGGCCGCACCGTGCGGGTGCGGATGTGTTTGCAGCGCGGATGGAAACGGCCGAATGACGGCCGGCAACGCCGTTCCGTCCTGTAGGTCACCCTGCCGTTCGGGCGAACGACCCGGCTTCGCACCATCCGGCAAGCCACAGTCTCGGCCATCGCCGGTGCACTCAGCCCCGGATTGGCCGGAAGCGCCGACGCCGGCGGCGCGCCCGCCAGTGCCGCGCCAAATAGCGCCGCTGCCGCGACGAATATCGAAGCCGTCTTCTTCATGAGGTATCTCCTTTTCCGCCGGAACGGCGCTGATCATGTGGACCGATGGCAAACGCATCGCGCGTTGATGTGTTCCGCCGCACCGCGACCGGCGCCCGCGCGAAACGTTGCATAACTTCAGCGAACCCGCGACATCGCCGCGCGAATCAGTTGCAATTCATACCGAGGCTGCTGCGAGGTTGGCCCTCGGCCGAGCAAGCCTCACCTAGCGTTCCCGTCCACTCCAACATGTGAGGCCGTTATGGCGAAGAAAGCCAAGAAGGCGAAGAAGGCGGCGAAGAAGACAGCAGCCAAGAAGACGAAAAAGGCCAAGAAGACGAAGAAGGCCGCCAAGAAGAAGTAACCAGGAATTCATCTGAAGCGGCCCGGGCGAAGATCCTTCTCCCGGGCCGTTTTGCGTTCCACGCTGCAATTTCCCGCGCGACACTGCTCGAACAAACGAAACATCGCACAAACAAAAGGGCGGCCTGACGCCGCCCTTTCACGCCATGCCCGCAAGCGGCGCGCTTATTTCTTAGTGAACGGATTGACCGTCGAGGCGCCCTTGCCCTGCGCCTGCTTGTAGGCTGAACCGGCACCCTTCGGCGCGTTCTTGTCCGCCTTCGGTTTCTTGGCTTCCTTGTTGCCCTTGTCCTTACCCTTCGCCATCGCGTCCTCCTGTTGCCGTACTGGCCGGTGCGTCTGGCCGAAGTGAAGTCTAGCAGATTGCGGCATCAGGCGCTGGGAAACATCGCCGCAGCCGCGCACACCGCACGGACAGTTGAATGGCCTAGCGCCCGCCGAGCTTGTCGGCGAAATAACCGATGGTCTTGCGGTAGATCGTCGCCCTGTTCCACTCGCGCATCGCCTCGAAATTCGCCGAGCCTTCGTGATAGTCGCCGCCCGCTTTCCAACCGGCGGTCTTCAGAAGGTTGGCGGTCGAGGCCAGCACGTCCGGCACACTGTGGCGCAGGTCGACGTGGCCGTTGCCGTCATAGTCCACGCCGTACTTGATGTAGGACGACGGCAGGAACTGGGTCTGGCCGATCTCGCCGGCATAGGCGCCGACCATGTCGCGGAAACCGAGATCGCCGCGCTGGACGATCTTCATCGCCGCCAGCAGTTCACCCTGAAACAGCTCGGTGCGGCGGCAATCATGCGCCATGGTCGCCAGCACCCGGAACACCGGCAGCTTGCCCATGTCGCCCTTGCCGTAATCGGTCTCGAGCCCCCAGATCGCGACGATGATCTGCGGCGGCACGCCGAACTGGCGCTCGATCCGCGACAGCAGCGAAGCGTGACGCTGCAGCATCGCCTGCCCGGTCTTGATCCGGCCCGGCCCGACGCGGGTCGCGACATATTGCTCGAAGCTCTTCTTGAAGGTGCCGCGCTGGCGGCGGTCGAACGCCAGCACCGCCTGGTCCTGCGCGACGCCGCCAAGCCCCTGCGAAATCACCCCTTGCGAGATGCCGGCCGCCGCGGCTTCACGCGAGAAACTGGCGATGAAGGTGTTGAAATCGCCGCCGCACTGGGCGGCAAAGGATGGCGTGGCGATGAGGAGGGAGACGAGGCTGGCTGCGAACGCGCGCGCGATCATATGTGAACCCGTTTGGTTGTCCCGGACACCAATGATGGCACGGCGCACACGCTTTCACAACGAGACCTCTTTCACAACGACACCCTTTCACAACGCGCCCGGCCGCCGCATCATGGCCGTGCTGCGGCGGACGCAACGGGACATGGCTGGGCTGATCGCATGGACACGCTGACGGCGCCTTCGGAGCGCACCTACGGCCTCTATCTCCGGCCGGGCAAGAGCCGTTTCTATTTCAAGAATGGCGACTGCGGCGTCACCCTGACGCCCGAGCGCATCAACTGGACCGCCGATGGCCGCGACGACGGCGCGCCGTTCGCCAACATCCGCTCGGTCCAGATGGAATCCGGCGGTGCGGCCAAGAACGCGACCAACGCCTGCGTCATCACCTTTGCCGACCGCTACACGCTGACGGTCACCGACGCCAACGCCTATGGCGCGGCGGATGGCAAGCAGACACCCGCCTATCGCGCCTTCGTGCAGGATCTGCACCAGCGCCTGATCGCGACCGGTGCCGCGACAACAATTGCCTTCACGTCGGGCTATCACGCCACGCGCTATTATGTGGTGATGACCTGCGCGATCGTGCTCGGGATCATGGCGGTGCCGCTGCCGCTGATGCTGTGGCTGATGACCGGAGAGAGCAAGGCGCTGTTCCTGATGATCGGCGGCGGCTGGAGATGTGGCCGATGATCAGGATGATCAACAATAACGCGCCGAAGACCTACGATCCGCGCTGGCCGCCGGGGGAATTGATGGAGTGAGGGCCCCCCTATTTCATATGACGTCGCAGCACACACGGTGACGCACTGCAATGCACACACTCAGCAAAACAGAGAATGTAAAAATACGGCATCTTTGACTTTGCATGGCTTTTCCTCGAAACTAAACTCAAAAATAAAAGCGCAATCACAAGTAATACGAAACTAGCTAAGGTATTCTAGGATCGCTTACGGTTTGCCTTGTCAGACGAAATAACCTTCTTTCGAATTTCTGCACTAAAAGCTCCACATTGACGAAAGATAAGCACATATGAAACGGAAGCTCCTACCAACGATTTTTGTTGCGATTTAATTATGTCAAAACCGAAAGCTTCAGTAGGGCTCGTTCAGCTCGTAGCTGAGGAAGCATATTCACATGCTCTAGAAATTTTGCAGTT
This sequence comes from Afipia sp. Root123D2, assembly GCF_001425835.1. Taxonomy (GTDB): domain Bacteria; phylum Pseudomonadota; class Alphaproteobacteria; order Rhizobiales; family Xanthobacteraceae; genus Afipia. The sequence goes on along the minus strand of NZ_LMDP01000001.1, from coordinate 151,147 downwards.
GCTCGAACTCATACAACAGCAAAATCGAAATCGGATAAACGTTCATTTAAATCAGGCAGGAGCAAGTCAAGCCGCGAACACTAATAGGAACAGCTTAATCACCCGACTTACCATTCTTGTTGCAGGTTGTTACTCTCCCTGTAGAAAAGGCGACAAGCACCTCCGGGTCGCGTTCGAAATTTTACGAGACCATCCGGGCATTCGCGGTCAAATCGCCGCCAAAGGCGATGAAAAGGGGTTGGCGGAAGCAGAAAAATCTTGGAATCAACTATTGAACGATGATCGGAAGAAGAGGGCAGTTCATTTCCGAGATAAATTCACTGCGCACAATGCAGAGCCAGATCCAGATATACCACCGCCTCAATATGATGAGTTTTTCGAGTTTGCATCAGAAACTGCGTCACTAATTGAAAAGCTCGCATTAGGCGTTGGTGGGCAAGGTGATTCACTCGACAAAAGACGGGATGAATTTGCGACCTCGGCACATAGATTCTGGGAACCTTGGGAAACCTCTAATGCTGTTAGCTGATGTATCTTAATCCATTAGCTCTGCTAATCTCGTGCTCTTGATAGTCATTTCTAGCACACTTGTGCTTTTGATCTGGCGAACACGCTTCCCTACCCTCCCGCCCCGTGCCGGTTCGTTATCACCTGCGCGGCAATGATGATCCACGGGATCACCAGTTCGGGCACGAGGTAGCCGATCCAGACCGCTGACGGTTCGGGCAGGCCAACCTTGGCGATCGAGATCACGCGGCCAATGCCGCCGACCAGCACGGTGAGCGCAAGCAGAAAGACCAGCGTGTTGTGCTCGCGGATGGTCGATGCCACCCACAGGCCGGTGACGCCCGACATCAGATAGATGCCGCCCATGAAGCGATGGACGTTGTCGAGCCGCGGCGCGGTGTCGGGCTGACCGAGATACATCTGCAAGGTGCCGCCGAAGATGGCGATGGCCGCCACCAGAAACAGGCAGACTTGCACAACGCGCTGGCTGAGCAGCATCGGTTCGGCCGTCATCATGAAATCCCTTTTTCAAATCATTCATCGCAATCCGGCCAGCCTAACTGAAAAGCCGGCGCGCGCGATATCAAATCGGGTATCCGGGCGGTGTGCTGGAACACGCGTTGCAGCGTGCCGCAGCGCGACATGCGGCCTGTCATCGTTTCGCTATAAAAGACGGCGAGGATTCGCCCCTGATGGTGAAGAACTTGCGCCCCATTGCGTCGCTGCTGCTGGCGGCGGCGCTGCTGCTCGCCGGAAATGGCGCGCAGTTTACGCTGCTGCCGCTGCGCGGACAGGCCGAAGGCTTTTCGACATTCTCTCTAGCCGTCATGGGGTCGGCCTATTACGTCGGCTTCGTTGCCGGCTGCCTGCTCGGGCCTTACATCATTCTGCGCGCCGGACACATCCGTGCCTTCGCAGCACTGGTCGCCGTCGCCGCTGCGACCACGCTGGCCTATGCGCTGTGGCCGACGCCACTGGCCTGGAGCGCACTGCGCCTGGTCACCGGATTCGCGCTCGCCGGGTTCTTTCTGGTGCTCGAAAGCTGGCTCAACGACGGCGCGACCAACGATACCCGCGGGCTGGTGATGTCGGCCTATGTCACGATCAACTATATCGCGGTGGTCGCCGGGCAATTGCTGATCACGCGCTACCCGGTCGAGCAGGACGGCGCATTCATGGTGGCGGCGATGCTGGCGGCGCTGGCGATCGTGCCGGTGGCGCTGACGCGCTCGGCGCAGCCCGCGCCGATCACGCTGTTCAGCTTTCAGCCCCGCGCGTTGTACGACGCCGCACCGGTCGCGCTGATTGCGAGTTTCGCGATCGGACTCGCCAACGGCGCGTTCTGGGCGCTCGGCCCGATTTCGGCGGCGGGCAGCGGCCTCGACAACAATCAGGTCGCGGTGTTCATGAGCGTCGCGGTGTTTGCCGGCGCGCTGGTGCAGTGGCGATCGGCCGCCTGTCGGACCGCATCGACCGCCGCGTGGTGCTGTTCGCGATTCTGATCGGCGCGGCGGTGACCGGCGTCGCGCTGTGGCTGTTCGCCGCCACCGGCACCTTGATGCTGGTGTTCGGCTTCGCGTTCGGCGCGCTGGCGCTTCCGGGCTATTCGCTCGCCGCTGCCCACGCCTATGACAAGACGCCTGCGAGCAACATGGTGGCGACGGCGGCGACCGTGCTGCTTGCCAACGGAGTCGGCTCGGTGATCGGCCCGCTGATCGCGACCGTGTTCATCACGCCCGAGCGGCCGCGCGGCCTGTTCCTGTTCACCGCATTGGTCGAGGCCGCGCTCGCAGCTTACGTGTTCTATCGCACGCGGGTGCAGGCCGCCTCGGAGGCCGTCGACAAGACCAGCTTCGATCTCGCCACCACCGCGCCGATCGGCGGCGTCGTCATGTCCGAGACGCTCGACCCGGACGATCCGTCGGTCGCGGTGCCGGAGGGTTTTGTGAAGCAGGACGAGGAAGCCTAGCCGCTCACCCTCGGACTTCACTTATCCGCCCGCGAGCGGGGCGGCCAGACATCCCGTACCGGTTCAATGGTTCTCCATCTGCCCCTTCGCCATCGCGAGATGGTGCATCTGGTGATGGTCGCCCTGAACCATGATCCCCATGAAGCCGAGCGCTTTCAGCTTCGTCACCTGCGCAGGATCGGCGCTGGCCACGATCAGCTTGACGCCGTTTGGCAAGTCCTCGGTCCGCGCGCTCCATCCGCTGCGCGCAAGCTCGGAGATATGGGCCGGCACCATTCGCTTGATCGCCGCGAGCGTGCGGCCCTCGCCGGTGACCGTAATCTCGACGCCATTGTCCACCGCGTGCTGCTCCGCCACGGCATGCAAGGTCACTTCATTCATGTCGATCAGATGCTCGCGCAGCGCGGAAATGTTCACCTTGGTCCAGTCTGTCGCCGGGTCGGCCTGCAACGTTTCCACGATCTCCTGGATGGCGCCGAACGCATCCTGACCGGGCATCTCCGGCTGAGCGGACATGTCGCCGGGCTGACCCATCATGCGGCCGTGGCCTTCGTGCATCCGGCCGTGCATGCCTTCGTGCATCTGGCCTTGCATCCGCTCCCGCATCTGGCCTTGCATTCCTCCAGGCATCTGGCCTTGCATTCCTCCAGGCATCTGGCCCTGCATTCCTCCGGGCATCTGGCCCTGCATTCCTCCGGGCATCTGGCCCTGCATGCCTCCAGGCATCTGGCCCTGCATTCCCTGCGGACCCGGCGGCATCTGCGCGGCGGCAAAAACCGTGGCCGCGACAACACCGCCAAAAATCGCAACGCCGGCGACGCCGGACTTCCACCATGCTGACATGATCGATCTCCCTGTGGCTCGCCCTCACTATCAGATTAAAACCGAACGGTGCTCCCCTCTTGATCCAGATCAGATCGGCAAGACGGGCATCCCGGAACTACTCCGTCTGACAGACATGAGCGATCACCCCTGTTCTTTACGGCGCGGGGGCGCCGATGGCGTTGCGATGGCTTCCCTCCCTGTCGAGAGGGCGCACGGAACGCCGGACGCGCGATGCGTCCGCAGCCTCGTGTGCGAAAATGGAAAGCACACGAGAAGTCGTCGCCACGAAGACACCGGACACGTCCGGCGTTCCGCGCGCGGCGCTTTTGCCGGCTTGCTCCACGAACGGGGCCCCCGGCGGCCGACCCATGCGTGTGGGGCCACCGATGGTGGAGGACTGACGAGCCGCCGCGCCGCTCAAGGCGTGCGACGGTTCTGCCTCCTGGCGCAAAGGCGATTGCGCCGGGACCTCGCGGTTTGGGCCGTCATCGCCGCGGCGTCGTCGTCAGTCCCCGTCAGCACACAGGGTTGCCCCCTGCGCGATCGAAGGACATCGAACACCGCGGCGTCGCCACCGCATCCCCCTCGCAGACCGTGACGATCGCGAGCCGCCCCTCTTACTGAGGCGGGATGGATAGGAATATATGCCTAAAAACACAGACTGTCAACACCTAAGGTGTGTAATTCAACAGCCCTTCTTTAGCGACCGTCGCTGCGCCCCTGGGCATAAGGAAGTAGTCGGCACCTTTTTTACCATTAGTTTTGCTTCAGCCATTTCCTCAAGCTTGCTCTCAAAACGGGATTTGTTTCTATCCTTTGTTTTTGAGAAAAGAAAAGAGAAGTCGGCCCTGTCGTTTCTGGTAAGAAGTACCAACACTTCCTTTTCTGCTTTCAAATCATGGCGAGCAATAAAGAGTTCACCATCGCGCTCAAAGATAACCGGGTAATCCTTAATCGATAAGCCATCTACAATTTCTTGAGCTTGTGCCATTGGGTAGCCGCCATAGACGCGCACGACTTCACACAGCATCCAAGTCGCACTTGTCATTACGAAAAGGGAATCCATACTGCTGGCATTAAACCCGCCCAAATGAGCAACATCACGATTATTGCGAAAATCGAGCAATAACCTAGTTAGAGCAACTGTCTTTTGGCGAATATGTTCGTCTGCATTTGGATGGCTCTGCACCGCGTTTAAAATGCGTCTTTTGAGGTTAGCTGAGATATCCGTGCCAAACGGCGTTATGGCTTCTCCTAGCAAATGCTGGAATATTCGAAGCATTACTTCCGCAAACCGGCCACCTTTAAGTTGGCTACATCTCTTGTTCGACGAATCGTTCTCCGGTCGAGGTCAATTGCCAAGCCTTCTTTGAATCCTTCTTCTCGCGCGCCTCCATCAAGTATCCGCGCGCCACGCATTTGTTGACAGCATCATTGATATTCTTCGGAGGCGCTTCTCGCGCTGAACGGAAAATCGCGTCCAGATCCGAAACATTAAACGCCTGAGAACCCTCGTGCTGTTCAAGAAAGTAGCCAAACACCAGGACCTTGAGCGGCTCTGACGTTGCCTTCTTAGTTGTCAGAAACTCGCGAGCCGATTGCTTCTTTATTTTCACAGCAGAAGGCGATGAGGACTGCAGAAGTCCTTCCAAGGCCCTCACTCGCGTTTCAAGGTCAAGCACTCGCGCGGACAAGTCTTGGGTCATTCTCATGCCCTCACGACCGCGCCGCGCGGGCAGACAAATGAAAACGGCGGACCTTTCGGCCCGCCGTTTTGGTTTACTGGGTCCCCGCCTTCGCGGGGACGACATCGTGAGATGCGCTTAGTTATCCAAGAAGCTCCGCAGCTTCCTGCTCCTTGACGGATGCTTCAGCTTGCGCAGCGCCTTCGCCTCGATCTGGCGGATACGTTCGCGGGTCACCGAGAACTGCTGGCCGACTTCTTCCAGCGTGTGGTCGGTGTTCATGCCGATGCCGAAGCGCATGCGCAGCACGCGCTCCTCGCGCGGGGTGAGCGAGGCGAGCACGCGCGTGGTGGTCTCGCGCAGGTTCGACTGGATCGCCGCGTCGATCGGCAGGATCGCGTTCTTGTCCTCGATGAAATCGCCGAGATGCGAGTCTTCCTCGTCGCCCACCGGGGTTTCGAGCGACAGCGGCTCCTTGGCGATCTTGAGAACCTTGCGCACCTTCTCCAGCGGCATGCCGAGCTTTTCGGCCAGTTCTTCCGGGGTCGGCTCGCGGCCGATCTCGTTGAGCATCTGGCGCGAGGTGCGCACGATCTTGTTGATGGTCTCGATCATGTGCACCGGAATACGGATGGTGCGCGCCTGGTCGGCGATCGAGCGGGTGATCGCCTGCCGGATCCACCACGTCGCGTAGGTCGAGAACTTGTAGCCGCGGCGGTATTCGAACTTGTCGACCGCCTTCATCAAGCCGATGTTGCCTTCCTGAATGAGATCGAGGAACTGCAGGCCGCGGTTGGTGTACTTCTTGGCGATCGAAATCACGAGGCGGAGGTTGGCCTCGACCATTTCCTTCTTGGCCTGACGCGCTTCGCGCTCGCCCTTCTGCACGCCGTGGACGATCTTGCGGAATTCGCCGATCTCGAGCCCGGTCAGCGCGGCGAGCTGCTGGATGTCGTGGCGCAGTTCCTTGATGCGGTCCTTCTCCACCGCGACGAAATTCTTCCAGCCCTTGGCGGCCAGTTTCGAGACGCGGTTGAGCCAGCGCGGATCAAGCTCCGAGCCCTGATAGTTGCGCAGGAAGTCTTCGCGGCCGACGCCGTGGCTGTCGCCGAGGCGGAACAGGCGGCCTTCGTAGGACACGAGCTTCTTGTTGATGTCGTAAAGCTGCTCGACCAGTGAATCGATACGCGCCTGATTGAGACGCAGCGACTTCACCTCGACGATGATTTCGTCCTTGAGCTTCTTGTACTTGCGCTCCTGCGACGGCGACAGCGACTCGCTCTGCAGCTGGTTGGCGATGTCCTGCTCCTGCAGGCGGCGCAGCTTCTTGTAGTTGTCGGCGATCTTGTCGAAGGTTTCGACCACCTTCGGCTTCAGCTCGGCCTCGATGGCCGCGAGCGACATCTGGTTCTCGAACTCGTCGTCATCGTCCGACTCGCTCTCGGACGCGGTGTCGGCGTCCTTGGTATCGCCTGCGGCGGGCGCCGGACGGAACGGCGTCGGCGACGGCGGTGCGGCGGGCGGCGCGACATGCGACGGCGCCCCGGACTGCACCGGGATCACCTGCACGGTGCCGTCGCCGTTGACGATGGCGTTGGCCTGCTGACCGTCCGGCCCGGTGGGGCCAGCGATCATTGCCGGATTCATGTTGTTCTTGGCGTCGGGGCCGGCGTAGGTCGCTTCGAGATCGATGATGTCGCGAAGGAAGATCTTTCCTTCGTTGAGTTCGTCACGCCAGATGATGATGGCCTGGAAAGTCAGCGGGCTTTCGCACAGCCCTGCGATCATCGCCTCGCGGCCGGCCTCGATACGCTTGGCGATGGCGATTTCGCCCTCGCGCGACAGCAGCTCGACGGTGCCCATCTCGCGCAGATACATGCGCACCGGATCGTCGGTGCGCTCGCCCGGCTCGGACTTCTTGGTTTCGGTGACGGCCTTCGAGGTGACCTCGACGAGTTCGTTATCGGTCTCGTCGTCGGCCTCTTCCTTGTTTTCTTCCTCTTCATTGTCGGTGTCGTCGGATTCGGACACGTTGATGCCCATGTCCGAGAGCATCGCCATGATGTCCTCGATCTGCTCCGGCGACGTGGTGTCGGACGGCAGAACTTCGTTGAGCTGATCGAAGGTCACGAAGCCGCGCTTCTTGGCCTGCTTGATCATCTTCTTGACGGCGGCATCCGACAGGTCGAGCAACGGCGAAGGTGCGTCCGGTCCATCCTTCTCGGGAGTCTCGACGGCCTTCGAATCCTTGTCCTTCAACTGTACTGCCGTCTTCACCTTGCTGACCATTCATCGCTCCTGAAACGCGCTCACGCCGGAGGCGCCGCCGCCTCCTCGCCTTCAATTGTCCGGATCCGCTGTGATGCGGAAAGGGCGGCGCTCGACGACGCCACCCCGAATCTGTTTGCTACTCTGGCGCTTACCTTGACCTGCGGGCCGTTAAGCGACGATTAACCCTGTTTTTGCGGCTAAATCCTCGTTTTGGCGAGTCTTTTTAACGCGTTGCGCGGCTGGCCCGCGCCATTTTCACTAGTCGGCACCTCGGGACCGGCCTGAGGATTCACCGAATCCCTCGATCAGCGCCTCCAGCCCGTCGACTTCAGCCAACCGGGCTTTGACATCCCTGAGCCATGCGTAATTTGCCTCGCCGGCGTCCTGTCCCAGAGCCAGCTCCGCATCTTTCAATTCCCTAAGTAAGGAGTGCCATTGCCGATGCAAGGCAACGAGCTGGTGCCAGGTGTAAAGAACATCTTCCTGCGCCGCGCCGGGTTCGGCGCCGAGCACATCCTTGGTTGTGATCGACCGCTCAACCCTTTGTAAAATATCGGAAAATCCAGCTTTCTCGAGGTCGGACCGCATCTTCTCGCTTTGCTCATCGCGATCGGCGGCATGGTGATGATCGTTGGCGAAAGCGGCGATGATCGCGGCCCGCAACTTGTGGGCCTCGGGATGCGCCAGTTCCAGCGCCGCCACTTCCTCCAGATGGTCGTCGAGCAGCCAGGGGTGGTTGATCAGCGATTGCAGGATCAGCGCCTCCCGCCGCGACAGCGCGGTGCGCTGACCGCGCATGATCGGCGAACTGGCGAGGTGAGGACTGGCGACCTGATAGGGCTGCCGGTTGATGGTGCGGCTGCCTGTGGATAGCCCGCCGCGCGGGTCGGCCCGCCCGGCGGAACCGGGCTGAAACGAGCCGCGCGCGGGAAAGCGGCGCGCTGATTCGCCGCCGAAGCCGGGTGTACCGCCCCCGCGAAAACCGCCGGACCGATAGCCCTGACCGCCGCCTTCGGGCGCGAAGGCACGGCGCAGCCGCTCCACGAAATCCTGCCGATAATAACGCCGCACGGTTTCGTCGCGGATGCCGTTGGTCAGTTCGCCGACCCGCGCTTCGAGCGCGGCGCGGCGTTCGGGCGTGGCGAAGCTGCCGCCCTCGACCTCGCGCGACCAGATCATCTCCGCGAGCGGCTTGGCGGCGCCGATCACTTCCTCGATCGCGCCACGCCCGCCGGTGCGCGCGAGATCGTCAGGGTCCTGCCCTTCCGGCATCAAAGCAAAGCGCAGGCTCTTGCCCGGCTTGAGATGCGGCATCGCGAGGTCTGCAGCGCGGAAGGCGGCGCGCTGTCCGGCGCTGTCGCCGTCGAAACACAGGATCGGCTCGTCCGCCATCTTCCACAGCAGTTCGAGCTGGTTCTCGGTCAGCGCGGTGCCGAGCGGCGCCACCGCGCCGGAAAAGCCCGACGTCACCAACGCGATGACATCGACATAGCCTTCGGCGACGATCAGCGATGCGCCGTCATGGGTCGCCTGCCGCGCGGCGGCGATGTTGTAGAGATTGTTTCCCTTGTGAAACAGCGGGGTTTCCGGCGAGTTGAGATACTTCGCCGGAACGTCCTTCTCCAGCGCGCGGCCGCCGAACGCGATAACGCGGTTGCGTGCGTCGGTGATGGGAAACATCACGCGATCGCGGAAGCGATCGTAGGGCACCGGAATATCGTCGCCCGCGATCAGCAGCCCGGCCTCGACCATGTCCTCGACCGGGATGCCGAGCTTGCCGAGATGTTCTTTCAGCGCGAAGCGCTCGCCGGGCGCATAACCGATGCGAAACTGCAATTGCGTCGCCGGTTGGATAGTGCGGTCGGCGAGATAGCCCCGCGCCTTGGCGCCGAGACGCGACGCCAGTGTATCGGTGAAGAATTTCGCGGCGAGGTCCATCACGTCGTAGAGCGTCTTGCGGCGCTGCTCGTGGCGCGCCGCGTCGAGGGTTGCCGCCGGCACCGGCATGCCGGCCTGCGACGCGGCGGCCTCCACCGCTTCGACGAAGCCAAGGCCCTCGGTTTCCATGATGAAGTCGAAAATATTGCCGTGCTTGCCGCTGGCGAAGCAGTGATAGAACCCTTTCTGATCGTTCACCGTGAACGACGGGGTCTTTTCCTGCTTGAACGGCGACAGGCCCTTCCACTCCTTGCCGGCACGCCTCAGTTTCACGCGGCGGCCCACGACTTCCGAAACCGGTAGCCGGGCACGTAGCTCTTCGAGAAACTGGGGCGTGAAACGCATGGAATCAGGGTGCCTTTGCAACCGACCATCCATATAGGGTTGCGAGCCGTATCCCCCAATGTCGAGAAGTTGTCCCTGCAATTCACAGGGCTAATGCGGCCGCCCCGTCAAAATCCGGCGCTCCCGCCGGAACAGCGCGACAAGATAGTCCGCCACGACGCGAACACGCGGGACGCGCGCGATATCCCGCCGCAGCAGCAGCCACAATTCGCGGTCCGGCGGTTTTTTCCCCAATCTGACCGGAACGAGATCCGGATTGGACGCCGCGACATAGAGCGGCAATTGCGCCACTCCCAATCCGGCGCGAGCCGCCGCGGCCTGGGATGTCTGGCTGTTGCTGCGAACCGCGAAACGGCTGTCGGAAAATTCCCGCTCCAGCCATGCCGCGTCGGCAATGAAATGACTCTCGGCATCGAAGCCGATCATCACAGGCTGCGCATCCTTCGCGATTGTCTTCGCGACCTGCCGCGAGGCGTAGAAATCGAATGCCACGGTCGCAAGTCTCTGGGTGAGCAGATCGCTGTCCTTGGGTTGGCCGAACCGCAGCGCGATATCGGCCTCCCGCCGCGACAGACTCATGACCCGCGAGTCGGTGACGATTTCCAGATCGATCGATGGATGCTGCTCCCGCAGATCGCCGAGGCGATCGATCACGAATGCATCGGCGAGCGAGCGCCCCATGGTCAGCCGCACCAGCCCGGCCAGCCCGCCGGCCGCTTCGGCCTGATCGGCAACCGCGATCGCGGCATCCTCCATGGCACGTGCGGTCTCCGCGATCTGCCGACCTCTGGCCGTCAAGACATAGCCATCAACGCGGCGGTCGAACAGCGACGCGCGCAGCGCGGCCTCGAGGCTCGTGACCCGGCGCGCAACGGTCGCGTGACTGACCTTGAGTGTCCGCGCCGCCGCCGACAGGCTGCCGTGCCGCACCAGCGCGAGGAAGTAGCGCAGGTCTTCCCAATCGGGCACCTCTGCACGTTTTTGAACAGCCATGGTGTAATTATATACAATTTCGGACAGCCATCCAGTGCGGTAAGGTTGCCCCATCGACTGGCTTATTCAACGAAAGCACCAAAATGTCCGCTGTCCCGAAGTCACTGCTTCAGATCGCCGGCGCGCCGCTCCATCCGAGCGCGCTCGAGAAATCCGCCCTCGTCATCATCGACGCACAGGTCGAATACACCAAGGGCAACCTGCCGCTGGCCGGCGTCGATGCCGCGATCAACGAAACCGCCAAGCTGCTGACGCTCGCCCGCCACGCCGGCGTTCCGGTGTTTCACATCGTCCAGTACGCGCCGGCCGGCCGGCCGCTGTTCGCCGAGGACTCACCGAACGCCGCGATCGTGCCGCAACTCAACCCGCAGGGCGCCGAAGTCGTCGTGCGCAAGAACCTGCCGAACGCGTTCGCCGGCACCGATCTCGACGCGCTGATCAAGAGCACCGGCCGCACCGAGGTCATCCTCGCCGGTTTCATGACCCACATGTGCGTCAGCGCCACCGCGCGCGCCGCGCTCGATCTCAAATATCGCGCCACTGTCGTTACCAATGCCACCGCGACCCGCGATTTGCCCGATCCGCTCGGCGGCACCATTCCGGCCAGCGTCGTTCATCGCGTGGCTTTGACCGAGCTCGCCGACCGCTTCGCCATCGTGGTGAAGGACACCGCGGCGCTGATCCCGGCCAAGGCGACGGCGTGAGGCTGTGATTGAACCTCTCCCCGCAAGCGGGGAGAGGGAGAAACAGCCACACTTTCGTCGTTTCGCCTGAGCATGAAAGACTGCTCCAGCGATTCCCTGCACAGACCCACCTCATCATGACCCTGCAAGACGACCTCGCCCCGCCTCTGCTCGCGCCTGATGAACCGCCGCCGGTGATCGAAGCGAACACCGACAGCACGTCGCCGTTCCTGTTCACCTGCGATCATTACGGCCGTGCGATCCCGCGCGCGCTCGGCGATCTCGGCGTCGCGGCGCAGGATCTGACGCGGCACATCGCCTGGGACATCGGCATCGCCGGTGTCGCGGAACGGCTAGCGGCGGACATGGATGTGCACCTGATCGCGCAACGCTATTCGCGCCTCGTCATCGACTGCAACCGGCCGTTCGCAGCAGCCTCCTCGATCCCGCAGATCAGCGAGGCGACCGAAATTCCCGGCAATGGTGGCTTGAACGCGAACGACGTCGAGGCCCGGCAGCGCGCGATCTTCGCGCCCTATCATGCCCGCATCGCGCAGGTACTCGACGCCCGCAAGGCGCGTCGCCAGCCGACCATTCTTGTCTCCCTGCATTCGTTCACGCCGGTCTACGCCGGGGTGGCGCGGCCGTGGCACATCGGCACGCTCTATCAGCATGACAATCGCCTGCCGCCGCTGCTGCTCGAAAGCCTGCGCGCCGAAGGCGATCTGGTGGTCGGCGACAACGAACCCTATGCGGTGAGCGATACCACCGACTACACCATCCCGGTTCATGCCGAGCGGCGCGGCCTCATCAACTCCGGTATCGAAATCCGTCAGGATCTGATCGCGGATGAATCCGGCCAGCGGCAATGGGCGGCTCGCCTCGCGCGCATCTTCCGCACCATCGAGGAACGGCTGCACGCGTCCAGGCTGCTGACCGCGTGACCTGCGATTACTTCGCGCGGATCAGCGCCAGCCAGACACCGCCGCCGATCATGAAGCCGCCCGACACCCGCGACAGCAGGCGCGCGCGCCGTGCCGACAGCATGGCGCGGGCGCGGCCCGACAGCACCGCATAGACGCCGTCGGTCACCGCCACGATCACCATGAAGGTCGCGCCGAGCAGCACGATCTGCCAGCCGTGATCGCGGTTCATGTCGACGAACTGCGGAATGAACGCGCCAAAGAAGATCAGCACTTTCGGATTGCTCAACAGCACGATCACCCCTTGCAGGAAGAAGCCGCCGCGCGGCGGCTTCGGCGGCGCGTCGGACGCTCCGATCATCGCGGGCTCGCGCACCAGCTTGATACCGAGCCAGATCAGATAGGCTGCACCGGCAAAGCGCACCCAGTCGAACCAGTAGCCCATGGTCGCCATCAGCGAGGTGAGGCCCACCGCGACAACACCGATCACGATCGCAAGGCCGACCTGCGCGCCGAGAATGTTGGTGAAGGCCGCGCGCGTGCCGTGACGCAGGCCGTTGGCGATCACCAGCGTCACGATCGGACCGGGCAGGATCGCCAGCGCGACGCAGGCGGCGACGTAGGCAAGATAGACCTGGAGCGACATTGGCAAGACCTCGATAGCGAAGCGCCATCAAATGCAGACGCGCCGCGCTCGCGCAAGCGATCCCGCGCATCGCTGATGCGTGATTTCAGTACCGCTTGACATGCAACCTTTTGGTTGCCTATTATCTCGACCATGGATGAGGTCTTCAAGGCGCTGGCCGATGGGTCGCGACGCGCGCTGCTGGACCGGCTTCGCGCCCGCAACGGCCAGAGCCTGAACGAACTCTGCGACGGCCTCGCCATGACGCGGCAGGCCGTGACCAAGCACCTCGCTATCCTTGAAGCGGCCAATCTGGTGACGTCGATCAGGCACGGCCGCGAGAAGCTGCACTATCTCAACCCGGTGCCGATCCACGAAATCGGCGAACGGTGGATCAAAAAATTCGAGCGCGGCAAGCTCGGCGAGTTGAAACGGCGACTGGAGACGCGTGATGAGTAAACCCGAATTCGTCTACACCACCTTCATCAAGACCACGCCGGAGAAACTCTGGCATGCCCTGACAGACACCGAATTCACGCGCTCCTACTGGTTCGGTTGCAGCCTGTCGTCGGACTGGAAGGTCGGCTCCCGCATGCACATGGACAGGGACGGCAAGGTGGTCAACGAGTGCGTCGTCCTCGAATCCGATCCGCCGCGCAGATTGTCCTATAGCTGGCACTCCATCTTCGACGACGAGATGAAGAAGGAGCGCCCCTCGCGCGTGACATTCGTGCTCGAACCGAACGGCAGCGCCGTCAAGCTTACCGTCACGCACGAAGATTTCGCCGAAGGCAGCAAGGTCCTGCCCAGCATTTCCGGCGGATGGCCGCTGGTCCTGTCCAGTCTCAAGAGCATTCTCGAAACCGGCCAGCCGCTGGATTTCGAAATGGCCAAAGAATAGAGGTCATCATGGACATCAGCCAATTCAAACCGACGATCGTCTACGTCACCTACATCGCATCGACACCTGAGAAGGTGTGGCAGGCGCTGACCTCGGCGGAATTCAGCAAACAGTATTTCTCGGGCTTCGGCGTCGAGATCGAACCCAAGATCGGCGGCCGTTTCGTGGTGCGCGCGCCGGATAACTCCGAGCACATCACCGGCGAGGTGATGGCGTGGGATCCGCCGCGCAAACTCACCGTGACGTGGGACGTCAACTGGCCCGGCCTGATCGAGGCGCTCGGCTCGACGCTCGTGACTTACGACATCGAACAGGCCGGCGACGCGGTGCGGCTCACGCTCACGCAGGCCAACGATCGCGACCTGAGCGACGACATCTTGTCCGGCGGCCGCAGCGGCTGGCCGGCGATCCTCTCCGGCCTCAAGAGCCTGCTCGAAACCGGCACCGCGCTGACCATCAAGATGGAGCCGCCGATGAAGATGCTGGAAGCGCTGAAAAAGATGGGAATCAAGATTCCGGGCGGTTAGCTGCGACAAGCGCAGGACGACTCCTTCTCCCCGTCCTTAAGGGGAGAAGGTCAAGCATGCTCGCACTCTGAATGGTCATACGCGGGCTTGACCCGCGTATCCATCTCTTCAAAACGTGGATGGCCGGGTCGACGAGCCCGGCCATGACAATTTTCAGTATGCCGCCTACCCCAGCGTGCGCAATTCCCGCCGCAGCACCTTGCCGGTCGCGGTCATCGGCAACGTCTCGGTGAACTGGACGTGGCGCGGATATTCGTGCGCGGCGAGTTGCACCTTGACGTAATCCTGAATTTCCTTCGCCAGCGCGTCGCTTCCGGTGAAGCCCGGCCGCAGCACGATCCACGCCTTTACGGCTTCGGTGCGGATCGGGTCGGGGATGCCGACCACCGCGGCCATCGCCACCGCGGGATGCTTCAGCAGCGTGTGCTCGATCTCCGACGGGCCGATACGATAACCGGCGCTGGTGATCACGTCATCCTCGCGGCTGACGTACCAGAAATAGCCGTCCTCATCCTGCATCCCGAGATCGCCGGTCAGCAGGAAGCCATTCGCGTATTTCTTCGCCGTCGCGTCCGGGTTCTTCCAGTATTCGAGCATCATGCATGGGTTGGGCGCGCGGACGCCGACGATGCCGGTCTGGCCGCGCGGCAGTTCCTCGCCCTGCTCGCTGACGATGCGGACGTCGAAGCCCGGCGTCGCCTTGCCCATCGAACCGGGACGGATCGGAAACAGGTTCGAGTTGTTGCCGACCGAGAGATTGCATTCGGTCTGACCGTAAATTTCGTGGGCGCTGACGCCGAAGGTGGCGCGCACCCAATCCAGCAGTTCGGGGCCGAGCGACTCGCCGCCGGTGAAGATGCTGCGCAGCCTGACGCCGTCATGCTTCACATTGGCCTGCCGCATCAGCTTCAGCGCCGTCGGCGGCAGGAACACGTTGCGGATTTTCTGATCGGCCATCAGTTGCATCGCGGCCTGCGGATCGAACTTCTTGGCCCGATAGCCGACAATCGGAACGCCGTGATACCACGCCGGGAACAGCGCATCGAACAGGCCGCCGATCCACGCCCAGTCCGCCGGGGTCCAGAATACGTCGCCGGGCTTGGGGAAGAAATCGTGCGCCATCTCGATGTTCGGCAAATGGCCGAGCAAGACACGGTGGGCGTGCAGCGCGCCTTTCGGATTTCCCGTCGTGCCCGAGGTGTAGATGATGATCGCAGGATCGTCGGCCGCGGTGTCGACATTGGTGAAGCGGTCGGAAGCGTCTTCAATGGCCTCCCAGAACGATTTCGCTCCGGCGTGGATCGCGCCGTTGGTGACGTAGATGTCCTGCAGATGAGGCAGGCGATCGCGGATCTTCGACAGCTTGTGCCAGCCGCCCTCATCGGTGATCACCGCCTTGGCGTTGCTGTTCGAGAGCCGAAACTCAAGCGCGTCCTCGCCGAACAGCGTGAACAGCGGCACCGACACCAGCCCTGAGCGGAACGCGGCAAGATGCGCCACCGGCAGTTCGATCGACTGCGACAGGAACACCGCGACGCGATCGCCGCGCTGCAGGCCGTCCGATTTCAGCACGTTGGCGAAACGGCTCGACCAGTCGCGCATGTCGTCGAACGACAATTGCTTCGCCTGGCCGCTCTCGTCGACATCGATCAGCGCCAGCTTGCCCGAACCGTCGGCGTGGCGGTCGCAGCAGTCCTCGGCGATGTTGAACCGCGCCGGAACGTCCCATCGGAAATTGCGATAGAGGTCGTCGTAATTGTCGGTTTCAGTGAGCATGTTCGTGCCTCGAATTAATCCGCGTCGCCGCCAAGCACTCGATGTCGTCCCCGCGAAGGCGGGGACCCATATTCACTACGACCGGCTATGCGAACAAGCTCACTCTATTGCGCCAGACATGAGGTCGAAGACTCTGAGTCCCGGCCTTCGCCGGGACGACGAAAAGCACCTCAGCCCGTCAGCGCGGCCTTCACCAGACCGCTGGCTTTGCCGAAATCCATCTGGCCGGCGTACTTCGCCTTGAGCGCGCCGATCACCTTGCCCATGTCCTTCATTCCGGCGGCGCCGGTGTCGGTGATGGTCGCGGCGATGGCAGCCTTGATCTCGTCGTCGGACATCTGCTTCGGCAGGTAAGCGGTGATGACCGCGATCTCCTCGCGCTCCTGCGCGGCGAGTTCGGCGCGGCCGCCCTTGTCATACAGTTCGACCGATTCCTGGCGCTGCTTGATCATCTTCTGCAGCAGGCCGAGAATATCGTCGTCCGACAGCGGCGGCTTGCCCTGCCCGCGCGCCTCGATGTCGGCATTCTTGATCGACGAATTGACCATGCGCAGCGTCGAGAGCTTGCGCTCCGCCTTCGCCTTCATCGCGTCCTTGACGGCGTTGTTGATATCGTCGCGCAGCATCGGTGTCTCCTTCACGGCGCGGGCGCGCCACATCTCGAATGTTAGCCCGTGATGTAGGGCGTTTTGCCCGTCCATACAACAAATTGTGCGGCTACATCGCGAGCCAGTCCAGTAGCGCTGTGGTCGTCGCACCTGTTTTCTCAAGCAGGGAGAGGTGTCCGCACTCAGGCACGGTCACAAGCGTCGCACCCGCGATACCGCTCGCGATCTCGGCCGACAGCAAGTTTGGAACGCTGTTGTCATTATCACCGGTCAAGACCAACGTCGGGCACTTGATCGCAGCGAGTGTCGGCCTCGCATCCGGCCGCGACATGATCGCTTCGACCTGCCGGACGAACGCATCCGGGCCGACATCGTCGGCCATGGCAAGCACAATTGACTTCAGCGCCACGTCTCTTGCTCGCGACGGATGCACCGCACTTGGAAACATCCGCTCGACTACCGCGCGATAGCCGCCCTGTTTTACCTCAGCAATCCAGCCGCGGCACAGCGCGTTGAATTCCGGCGTCGACGGCCGCGCATAGGTATTCAGCAACGCCAGCCGCGTAATGCGCTCCGGTGCCTGCCGATAAATCTCCAACGCCACGGCGCCGCCCATCGAATGACCGGCGAGCGCGAAGCGCAGCGGCGTTTCCGCAAGAATCCGCCGCGCTATCGCCGCCATCGTGGCGTCACGCGCGGGATTGGCAAGAACCACCGGACCATGACGCCACAGCACCGGAACCTGCGGTGCATAAATGCGTGGCGAACAGGCGAGACCGGGAATGAGCACAACAGGATAATCGTCGGACATCCGGATTCGTGCCTAGCTACATCATCAGCCAGTCGCGCAGCGCGGCCGTCATCGCCTCGGGCTTTTCGAGTTGCGGCAGATGCCCGCAATCCGGGATCACCACCAGCTTCGCACCCGGGATCCCCTCCGCCAGTTCGTCGGAGAACTTGTTCGGCACCATGTTGTCGGTGTCGCTGGTCAGCACCAGCGTCGGGCATGTGATCGTCGGCAGCAGCGGCCGGAAATCCGCCCGGCTCATGATCGCTTCGAGCTGGTCGACAAACCGATCCGGGCCGACATCGTCGGCCATGTCCATGACGATCTGTTTCAGCGCGGCGTCGCCGGTCCGCTTCGGATGCACGAAATTTGCGAACAACCGCTCCATCACCGCGCGGTAGCCGCCCGCTTTCACTTCGGCGATCCAGCCGCGCCGACGCTCGCTCTGCTCCGGCGTTTCCGGTCGCGACGAGGTCGACAGCAACCCGAGCCGCGCCACCCGTTCCGGCGCCTGCCGGTAGATTTCGAGCGCGACGTAGCCACCCATCGAATGACCGGCGACAGCGAAGCGCGGCGGCGCCTCGTCGAGAATCCGTTTGGCGACGCCGGACATCGTGGCGTCGCGAATGTGGTTAGCGAGGATCACCTCGCCGCTGCGCCACAGCGCCGGAATCTGCGGCGCGTAGATGCGCGGCGAACAGGCGAGGCCGGGCACGAGGATGATGGGAAGAGATGAGGACATTCGGACTCCTGAATTCGATGTCATGCCCGGCCTTGTGCCGGGCATCTCGCTTAGGGACGCACAGAGCCCGCCTAAGCGGGATGGCCGGGACAAGCCCGGCCATGACAACTTATGAGTTCACGCCACGCCGCGCTTGCGGCCTTCCCAATAGGGCGCGCGCAGCGCCTTGCGGTCGAGCTTGCCGAGACCGGTCACCGGAATGGCGTCGAGGAAATCGATGGTCTTGGGCGACCACGGCGCGCCGCGCTTGTCCTTCACATGGGCCTGCAACTCGGCGGCACCGGTGTTCGCGCCGGGCTTCAGCACCACGAATCCCTTCACCGCCTCGCCCCATTTGTCGTCGGGAATCCCGATCACCGCCGCCGACGCCACCGAGGGATGCGACATCAGCGCATCCTCGACCTCGCGCGGATAGATATTGAAGCCGCCGGAGATGATCATGTCCTTGGTGCGATCGACGATATAGAAAAATCCCTCGGCGTCCTTCACCGCGACGTCGCCGGTGTGCAGCCAGCCGCCTTTCAGCGTTTCGGCGTTGGCGTCCGGCCGCTTCCAGTAACCGTCCATCACCAGCGGGCCGCGCACGCAGATCTCCCCCGGCTCGCCGATGCCGACTTCCTTCATGTCCATGTCGAACAGCTTCACATCGACCATCGGGCTCGCTCGCCCGCAGGAGCCCAGCCGCTCCGGCCGGTTCTCGTCATGGTCGATCTTGCGCATCGACGTGATGCATTGCGGCGCTTCGGTCTGGCCGTAAAGCTGCACGAACACCTTGCCGAAGATCTTCATGCCTTCGAGCAAGCGATCCGGCGACATCGGCGCCGCGCCGTAGACGATCATCTGCAGCGACGACAGGTCGTGGCGCTTGCGCAGGTCGACATTGTCGATCAGCGCGTAGATCAGCGTCGGCACCAGGAACGTCGCATTGATCTTCTGTTCGGCGACGGTGCGCGCGTAGACCTCCGGATCGAAGCCCTGCACCAGTTGCATCAAGCCGCCGCGCATCATCACCGGAAACAGCGTGACGCCGGCGGCGTGGCTGATCGGCGTCGCGGCGAGGAAGCGGATGTCCTGCGGCCAGTCCCAGTCGGAGAACAGGATCAGCGTCATGGTGACAAGCGCGCGGTGCGACAACATCACGCCCTTGGAGCGGCCGGTGGTGCCGCCGGTATAGGCAAGGAACGCGATCTCGTGCGCTTCGCTCTCGTCGACGAGCGGCGCAGGCGCGGCCCCGGCGAGATCGGGCATCACATCGCGGACCCCGTCCATCGGCCCGATCGAGTAGAGATTCTTGAGCGACGGCACCCGCCCCTTGATGGCGAGCCCGCGCGGGCCGAATTTCGCGCCCTCGACGATCAGCAGATCGATCTCGGCATCCTCGATGATGAAAGCATGATCGTCCTCCGCCGCCATCGGATGCAGCGGCGTGTAGCGCACGCCCATCACCAGCGCGGCGCAGATCGCGGCCCACGCTTCGGCGCGGTTGCTGGCCAGAATCGACAGCGCGCTGCCTATCTTCAGGCCCAGCGAGCGAAACAGGGTGATGAACCGCCCCACCGTGTCGCCGAATTCCCGATAGCTCCATTGCACCTTGCCATCGGCGATGGCGGGCTGCTCCCCGAACCGCGCGATCGCGTTGACGACGAGACTGCCGATCGTTCCGCCGGAATGGAGCGCGCGGGTATCCGGCACGCCGTGGATTGAACTCATGGATGGTGTCTCCTGCCCGATGCGGCTCTTGAGGTGGCCGCTGCGGTCAGATTAGGGGGCTGGCGGGGGCTGTCAAACCAGCCATGAAATATGTGCAAACCGCGTGGAAATCGGGACTCTCTTCCTTTGACGCGCCGCAGCGCAGGGGTTATGTCATGCGCTTATGACAACAACCGACAATTCCTCAGCCTGGCCGGACCTCAAGCCGACCGCGCTGCTCGTGCTTGCCGACGGCACCGTGCTGGAGGGCTTCGGCCTTGGCGCGGAAGGCCACGCCGTCGGTGAAGTCTGTTTCAACACCGCAATGACCGGTTATGAGGAAATCCTCACCGATCCGTCCTATGCCGGGCAGCTGATTACCTTCACCTTCCCGCATATCGGCAACGTCGGCACCAACGACGAGGACATCGAAACGGTCAACATGGCGGCGACGCCGGGCGCGCGCGGGGTGATCCTGCGCGCAGGCATCACCGACCCGTCGAATTACCGTTCCGCCCGACATCTCGACCAGTGGCTGAAGGCACGCGGCATCATCGGCCTGTCGGGCATCGACACCCGCGCCCTCACCGCGCTCATTCGCAGCAAGGGCATGCCCAACGCTGTCATCGCCCACGCCCGCGACGGCAAATTCGATCTTCATGCGTTGAAGGAAGAAGCCCGCGAGTGGCCCGGCCTCGAGGGCATGGACCTCGTGCCGATGGTGACCAGCGCCCAGCGCTACACCTGGGACGAGACGCCGTGGGAATGGGACAAGGGCTTCGGAAAGCTCGACAAGCCGGAATTCAACGTCGTCGCCATCGACTACGGCATCAAGCGCAACATCCTGCGGCTGCTCGCCGGCGAAGGCTGCAAGGTCACCGTCGTCACCGCGACCACATCGGCGGAAGACATCCTCGCGATGAAGCCGGACGGCGTGTTCCTGTCCAACGGCCCCGGCGATCCGGCGGAAACCGGCAAATACGCTGTGCCCGTCATCAAGAAGCTGATCGACTCCGGTACGCCGACCTTCGGGATTTGTCTGGGTCACCAGATGCTCGGCCTCGCCCTCGGCGGCAAGACCGTGAAGATGCATCAGGGCCATCACGGCGCCAATCATCCGGTGAAAGACCTCACCACCGGAAAGGTCGAGATCACCTCGATGAACCACGGCTTCGCGGTGGACAAGACGACGCTGCCGAAGAACGTGACGCAGACCCACATCTCGCTGTTCGACGAGAGCAATTGCGGTATCGCGTTGCAGGACAGACCGGTGTTCTCGGTTCAGTATCACCCGGAAGCATCCCCCGGTCCGCGCGACTCGCACTATCTGTTCACCCGTTTCGCCGACCTGATGCGCGAGAAGAAGAGCGCGTAGACCTTCTTTTTCTTCCCCTCTCCCCCATAGCTTGTCGAAGACGAGCGTAAACGCTGTTATGTGGGGGAGGGAAACGATGCCTCACGACATTCATCGAACTCGAACGGGTTTCGACTTGCCCGCAGCAACCCCAACCCAGTTCGGAGTCATTCCGCTCGACGTCATGGCGTCGATGAGCGGGCTCGATTTCGTGCGCGCGATCTTCTCCGGCGAATTGCCGGAACCGCCGATCATGCAGACCGTCGGCCCGTTCGACTGCACCGCCGAGCCGGGCGCGGTGGTCATCAACAGCATCCCGGGGATTCAGCACTACAACCCGATCGGCTCGGTCCATGGCGGCTACGCGGCGATCCTGCTGGATTCGGCGATGGGCCTCGCCGTGCAGACCATGCTGCCGGCGGGATCGGGCTACACCACGCTGGAATTCAAGATCAGCTTCGTCAAGGCGATCACCAAGGACACCGGACAGATCCGCACCGAGGGCCGCGTCTTCCATGTCGGCCGCCGCGCAGGGACCGCGGAAGCGCGGATCATCGACAGCTCCGGCCGCCTGCTGGCCCACGCGACGACCACGTGTCTCGTGTTCGAGATTCCGGCGGCGAAGACGTAGGCGCGGAAGCCCACACCCAGCAACGCATTCGATGTCATCACCGGGCATAGCCGTTCGAAGAACGGCGTCGCTTCCACTCGCCTATGTCCCCGTGATCCCGCTCAGGGACGCACCGTGCCTATGAATCGGGATGGCCGGGACAAGCCCGGCCGTAACCATCGACTGGTCGGTGAGTTACCCCGTTCCTTACGCCTCGTTGCCGCCTTCCTGGCGGCTGGCCTCGAACAGGAACCAGGTCCGGCGCTCGGCGGCATCGATGAAGTTTTCGAGGATGCTGGCAGTCGCGACATCCTCATACTTGTCGGCGACCTCGTGCGCCTTGCGCATCCCGGCCGTCACCTTCTTGTTGTCGTTCATCAGCTCACGCAGCATCTCGCGCGGCGGCACATAAGCCTCGTCATTGTCCTTGAGCGTCTGCAGCTTGGCGATCTGTCCGATCGAGCGCAGCGTGGTGCCGCCAATCTTGCGGACCCGCTCGGCGATCTCGTCGGTGGAGCCGAAAATCTGTTCCGACTGCTCGTCGAGCAGGAGATGGTAGTCGCGGAAATGACGCCCACTGACGTGCCAGTGGAAATTCTTGGTCTTCAGGTACAGCGCGAAAGTATCGGCCAGCACCGTATTGAGCGCCGCCGAAATCTTGTCGACACCGTCCTGCGGCAGATCGGTGGGGGTATCGAGTTCGGGGGAAACAGATGTCTTGTTTTTGCTCACGGTGAACCTTCCTGTTAGGAGACGATGGTCACGGCGGTGGACATGGATTGCCGGACCAACTAACGCATCATGGCCCCCGCCGGTTCCGCGCGGGGGAACCACTTGAGTCCGGACAGGCCGATGGACGACTGGATCGATTATTATGATTCCACCCACACAATTTATGTCAGCAAAGACCACCGGGATGCGCATTTTCGCGTGATCGCGGCCGATATCGCGGCCTATGTCCCGTCCCCGAACGCCGTGGTTCTCGACTATTCCTGCGGTGAGGCGCTGTTCGCGGCCCAGGTCGCCGCCGTCTGCGGCCAGCTCATCCTTGTGGAGCCCGCGCCCGGTGTTCGTGGCCGGCTCGCGGCCCGGTTCGCGCCCAACCCGAAAATCAGGGTAGCGGCGCCGGACGATCTCGCGGCCCTCCCCGCTGCCTCGCTCGATCTCGCGGTGATGATCTCGGTGGCGCAATACATGACGCCGGACGAACTGGATTCCACCTTCGCGTCGATGCGCCGCCTGCTGAAGCCCGGCGGCACGTTCGTCCTCGGCGACATCCTGCGTCCCGATGTCGGCGCCCTCACCGACGTGAAGGCGCTGCTGCTGTTCGGCCTCAAGAACGGATTTTTCAAGGACGCGCTGTGGGGTCTCGCCCGCACCGCGCTGTCGGACTACTGGCAGTTGCGCAAGCAGATCGGGCTGCAGCGCTTCAGCGAGCGCGACATGATCGCAAAGCTCGCCGCCGCCGGTTTTTCCGCAACGCGCGCGACAAGCAATGTCGGCTACAATCCGGCGCGGATGACGTTCGTCGCGATCCGCAACGCCTGATCGTTCAAGATTTATCGATAATTTCGCGACAATTCGAATATATCGTATCGCGATATCTTAACCTTAAAAGCGGCAGGAAGTAGCCAGCGGTTCCGGCGATGGTATGTTGACCTCGGCCCGGTGGCGGAATCGTCGACGCGGGAGCTGTGCAAAGCTTTTTATCCTGGTTCAAATCCAGGCCGGGCCTCCAACTTCCCTTCTTCGGATCGATGGCGACAACGCCGCATCGCCCCTCGGCGGCGGGCGGTACGAATTTGGGTTCCGGCCATCCGGGACGCATGTCCCGCAGCGGTTGAACCCGGCGACCGGGAAACCGCGCCACGAGGGTTGCGCTCGGCGGCTTCAGGATCGCGGTGGCTCTCGCCCTCAGGCGTACCCGCCAGAAAGCCCGAAACTGGGCAAAATTGACGGTTGATCACGGCCTTAAAGGCCTTTCACCACGTCGGAATCTGGTCTAAAGACACCTCGCGCGCGAGGGATACCTAGCGCTCTTGGCTCGAGGGACGCGCGGATGCGCGCCCTTTTTTTATGCCGAATTCCTGCCCGTGAGACTGAATGCCCAAACGTACAGACATCTCGACGATCCTCATCATCGGCGCTGGCCCCATCGTGATCGGCCAGGCCTGCGAATTCGATTATTCCGGCACCCAGGCGGTGAAGGCGCTGAAAGAGGAAGGTTACCGGGTCGTCCTGGTCAATTCCAATCCGGCGACCATCATGACCGACCCGGACCTGGCTGACGCGACCTACATCGAGCCGATCACTCCCGAGATCGTCGCCAAGATCATCGAGAAGGAACGGTATGCCGTTCCCGGCGGCTTCGCGCTGCTGCCGACCATGGGCGGACAGACCGCGCTGAACTGCGCGCTGTCGCTGCGCCGTCAAGGCACGCTTGAGAAATTCGACGTCGAGATGATCGGCGCTACCGCCGACGCCATCGACAAGGCGGAAGACCGCCAGCTGTTCCGCGAGGCGATGACCAAGATCGGGCTCGAGACGCCGGCGTCGCGGCTCGCCAACGCCTCCGCCATGAAAAAGGCCGACCGCGAGCAGCACCTCGCCGAACGCGGCAAGCTGTCCGGCGACGCGCTCGCCGAATACGAGCGGCAGTGGGTGCTCGGCGAGAACGATCGCCGCAAACGCTACCAGCAGCAGGCGATGGCCGAGGCGCTGATGGCGCTGTCCGAAATCGGCCTGCCGGCGATTATCCGCCCGTCATTCACCATGGGCGGCACCGGCGGCGGCATCGCCTACACCCGCGAGGAGTTCCTCGACATCATCGAGCGCGGCCTCGACGCCTCGCCGACCAACGAAGTGCTGATCGAAGAGTCGGTGCTCGGCTGGAAAGAGTTCGAGATGGAGGTTGTCCGCGACAAGAAGGACAACTGCATCATCGTCTGCTCGATCGAGAACCTCGATCCGATGGGCGTCCATACCGGCGACTCGATCACGGTCGCACCGGCGCTGACGCTCACCGACAAGGAATACCAGATCATGCGCGACGCCTCGCTGGCGGTGCTGCGCGAGATCGGAGTCGAAACCGGCGGCTCGAACGTGCAGTTCGGCGTCAATCCGGCCGACGGCCGCATGGTCGTGATCGAAATGAACCCGCGCGTGTCGCGCTCCTCGGCGCTGGCTTCGAAAGCCACCGGCTTTCCGATCGCCAAGGTCGCGGCCAAGCTCGCGGTCGGCTACACGCTGGACGAGATCGCCAACGACATCACCGGCGGCGCAACCCCGGCGTCGTTCGAGCCGACCATCGACTACGTCGTCACCAAGATTCCAAGGTTCGCGTTCGAGAAATTCCCCGGCGCCTCGACCACGCTGACGACGTCGATGAAGTCGGTCGGCGAAGTGATGGCAATCGGCCGCACCTTCCAGGAGAGTTTGCAGAAGGCGCTGCGAGGGCTTGAGACCGGCCTCACCGGCCTCGACGAAATCGAGATCGAGGGCCTCGGACAGAGCGACGACAAGAATGCGATCCGCGCCGCGCTCGGCACGCCGACGCCGAACCGCATCCTGCAAGTTGCGCAGGCGATGCGGCTCGGCTGGACCAATGATGAGATTTTCAACTCCTGCAAGATCGACCCGTGGTTCCTCGCGGAGATGCGCGGCATCATCGACGCCGAGAACAAGGTCAAGGCTCACGGTCTGCCGCAGAACGCCTTTGGGATGCGGTCGCTGAAGGCGATGGGCTTCTCCGACGCCCGGCTCGCCGTGCTTGCCAATACCACCGAAGCGGAGATCAAGGCGGCACGCCGCGCGCTCAACGTCCGGCCGGTGTTCAAGCGCATCGACACCTGCGCCGCGGAGTTCGCCTCGCCGACCGCCTACATGTACTCGACCTACGAGGCGCCGTTCGCGGGCGAGGCTGCCGACGAGAGCGCGCCGTCCGACAAGAAAAAGGTAATCATCCTCGGCGGCGGACCGAACCGCATCGGCCAGGGCATCGAGTTCGACTATTGCTGCTGCCATGCCTGCTTCGCGCTGCATGACGCCGGCTACGAAACGATCATGATCAACTGCAATCCGGAAACCGTGTCGACCGACTACGACACCGCGGATCGTCTGTACTTCGAGCCGCTGACCGCCGAGGACGTGCTGGAGATCATCGACACCGAACGCTCGAACGGCACCGTGCACGGCGCCATCGTGCAGTTCGGCGGCCAGACCCCGCTCAAGCTCGCCCATGCGCTGGAAGATGCCGGCGTGACGATCCTCGGCACCTCGCCCGACGCCATCGACCTCTCCGAAGACCGCGACCGCTTCAAGCGCGTGCTCGACAAGCTGCGCCTCAAGCAGCCGAAGAACGGCATCGCCTATTCGGTCGAACAGGCGCGGCTCGTGGCATCCGACCTCGGCCTGCCGCTGGTGGTGCGCCCGTCCTACGTGCTCGGCGGCCGCGCGATGCAGATCATCCGCGAGGAAAGCCAGCTCGGTGACTACCTGCTCGGCACCCTGCCCGAACTGGTGCCCGCCGACGTCAAGGCGCGCTATCCGAACGACAAGACCGGCCAGATCAACACCGTGCTCGGCAAGAATCCGCTGCTGTTCGACCGCTATCTGTCGGACGCCACCGAAGTCGACGTCGATTGCCTGTGCGACGGCAAGGACACGTTCATCGTCGGCATCATGGAGCACATCGAGGAGGCCGGTATCCATTCGGGCGACTCGGCCTGTTCGCTACCGCCCCACTCGCTGGACGCCGCGACCCTTGCCGAACTCGAACGCCAGACCCGCGAACTCGCGCTCGGCCTCGATGTCGTCGGCCTGATGAACGTGCAGTACGCGATCAAGGACGGCGAGATCTACGTGCTCGAAGTCAATCCGCGCGCTTCGCGCACGGTGCCGTTCGTCGCCAAGGTGGTCGGGATTCCGGTCGCCAAGATCGCCGCCCGCATCATGGCCGGCGAGAAGCTCGCCGATTTCAAGTTGCGCCCGCGCAAACTCGACCATGTCGGCGTCAAGGAATCGGTCTTCCCGTTCGCACGTTTCCCCGGCGTCGATACCGTGCTCGGCCCGGAAATGAAATCGACCGGCGAGGTCATGGGCATCGACCGGTCGTTCGCGGTGGCGTTCGCCAAGAGCCAGCTCGGCGGCGGCACCCGCGTGCCGCGCAAGGGCACGGTGTTCGTGTCGGTGCGCGAGATCGACAAGGAACGGATACTGGAGACGGCGCGAACGCTGTCGCATCTCGGCTTCAAGATCATCGCCACGTCCGGCACCCAGCGCTTCCTGTCCGACAACGGGGTGCCGGCCGAAAAGATCAACAAGGTGCTGGAAGGCCGTCCGCATATCGTCGACGCCATCACCAATGGCGACGTGCAGTTGGTTTTCAACACCACCGAGGGGCCGCAGGCGCTGGCGGACAGCCGTTCGTTGCGACGCGCTGCCCTCTTGCATAAAGTGCCCTACTACACCACTCTCTCAGGGGCAGTAGCCGCCACGCAGGGAATCCGGGCCTATCTGGGCGGGGATCTCGAGGTGCGAACCTTGCAAGGTTATTTTTCCGATCTCTAAAGTGTGAGCCGGCCTTCGCGTCCGGCTTTGTAATGTGGGAACTGCGGCGGGAACCGTCCGGTCGCAATCTTGTTCTCTTTCGTTGCCGCGCGGCCGCCGACAAACCGGCCGCGAACCTCCGAAGTATTTCGTGTGTTCGCAAGTCTGACGGCGCACGATGAGATTTTAAAGGACGAGAAAGAATGGTCGACAAGGTGCCCATGACCCAGGCTGGACACACCGCCCTGGAAGACGAATTGAAGCAGCGCCAGTCTGTGGAGCGCCCTCGAATCATCGAGGCGATCGCAGAGGCGCGCTCGCATGGCGACCTGTCCGAAAATGCGGAATATCACGCAGCCAAGGAAGCACAGTCGCACAACGAGGGCCGCATCGCCGAGATCGAGGACAAGCTCGCGCGCGCCGACATCATCGATGTGTCGAAGCTCTCCGGCGACACCATCAAGTTCGGCGCCACGGTCACGCTGATCGACGAGGACACCGAGAAGAAGGCGGTGTGGCAGATCGTCGGCGAGCCGGAAGCCGACGCCAAGAAAGGCCGCATCTCGATCACCTCGCCGCTTGCGCGCGCGCTGATCGGCAAGAAGAAAGGCGCCTCCGTCGAGGTCGTCGCCCCCGGCGGCGCCAAGGCCTACGAGATCACCAAGGTCGACTGGAAGTAAGTCGTACGACCTGACGATTCATTCGACGACAACGGCCGGGTATTCCCGGTCGTTTTCGTTTGTGATGTGCCGGCACTGTTCGTCCCTGATCGGGATGCCCGGGACAAGCCCGGGCATGACAGGCAGAAAATTCAAATACGCGCTCTCACATGCCCGCACAAACCCGGTACAATCAGGCAATGGCACGAAAGCGCATCACAAGAACGGCACGAAGCGCTGCACTTGCCGCGGCCATCGTTCTCGCCATGCCGCGGACATCGGCAGCAGCCGATCTCGACCTCACGCCGCCGCACGCACCGTCGGAGAATGCTCCGGTTCGCACCGACCTGCCGAACTGCAGCCGCTGGACCGACGAATGCATCACATGCACCCGCGAGACGCCGGGCGCGATGCCTATGTGCTCGAACATCGGCATCGCCTGCCAGCCGCGCGAGAACCGCTGCCTCGGCGACGACATTCCGCAGGCCGCGCCGGGCAAGTAGCATCCTTGCGCTGCGCCAAGACGCCGCATGGACGCAACATTCCTTGTTCGGAATTGATCCAGTCGCCTCGCGAAAACGTCATCTGATCCTGCGGATCGCTTGCTTTCCGTCGCGCAACCGGCACGTTATGAAGCTCGCTGCTACCAATCAAAGGGGGGTCTATCCAATGAACGAGAACTTTCTTGCGGCCTGGCGTCCGCGGATTCTCAGCGTTTTCCGCTTCATCACCGGCTTGTTGCTGTTCCAGTACGGCGTCGCGAAGCTGTTCAAAATTCCGGTGCTGCCTTACTTCGCAAACATTCCACCGCTGACCTTCACCGCCGGCACGATCGAGTTGATCCTCGGCGGTCTCCTGATGATCGGCTTGTTCAGCCGCCTCAGTGCGTTCGTTCTGTCCGGCGAAATGGCGTTCGCCTATTTCATCGGCCACATGTTCAAGACCGGAGCGCCGGTCTGGCATCCGCTCAACAATGGGGGCACCGCTGCGATCCTGTTTTGCTTCGCCTGTCTTTATCTGGCGAGCGCCGGACCGGGCCCGTGGAGCCTCGACGCGTCGATGCGCAACAAGACCTGATCGCCTACTTCAGGAAGAAGATAACAGTCAGCACCGCGCCAACGGTTACCACCGTGGCGCGGATTGCTTTTTCCGGCACCCGTCGCGCAACGCCGACACCGAGATAACCGCCTGCCGCCGACGCCAGCATGGTGATGACCGCGTGCGGCCAGTGCACCAGCCCACCGGCGATCAGCAGCGCGGCTGACACCACCTGGATCAGGAACGCGACCAGGATCTTGACCGAATTCGCCTTGTGATAATCGCCGCCTTCGATGATCGAGAGCGCGGCCAGCATCATGATGCCGATGCCGGCGCCGAAGAAGCCGCCATAGATCGCAACCACGCTCATCAACACATAGGCGGCGATGCGCGCGCCGGGACGATCGCCCTTGGACCATGGTTCGGTGAAGCGCCGGATGTTCGTGCTGAACGCAAACAGCAGCGTCGCGACCAGCAGCAGCCACGGCACCAGTGGACGGAAACCGCCATCGCCGAGCCAGATCAGCAGCAGCGCGCCGATGCCGCCGCCGAACAGGCCGATGACCATGAACGGAATCATCTCGCGGAAATGGGTGCGGACTTCCGAGCGATAGGCGGCGACGCTGGCGAGGTTCGCAGGCGTCAGCGCCACGGCGCTCGTGGCATTGGCCTCGAGGGTATTCAGCCCGGTGAACACCAGTGCCGCGAATGAAATGAACGTCCCGCCACCGGCAATGGCGTTGATCGTGCCGGCGGCGAATCCCGCCACCGCGAGCACGATGATATCAAGCAGGGTCACGACAATCCTTCACGCGGAAAAGCAAAAGGGCGCGAGGGAAGCGCCCGGCCCGGCGGTTCTAGAACATCGCCAGCCGCGAGGGAAAGCGCGTCAGCGCAGCGCCCTCATGCGATAGCGCGTGAGGTATCCGGGACCGGCCGGGCTCAGCCGCGCGGCGATTTCAGTTCGAGCGGCACCGCCGGCTCGTATTTGGAATTGTGCAGCACCAGCGAGGTGCGGACGTTGCGGACATGGGGCGCGGCCGTGAGATCGGAGACGAAATCCTGGAACGTCGCCATGTCGGGCGCGACGCATTTGAGGATGAAGTCCACTTCTCCCGACAGCATCCAGCATTCGCGCACCAGCGGCTCCTTGCGCACGAAGTCCTCGAAGGCGCGCAGGTCGGCGTCGGCCTGGCTCGACAGGTGAACGGAGGCAAACACCGTGACGTCGAATCCGAGCAGTCCCGGATCGAGCAACCCGCGGTAGCCCTGGATGTAGCCGCCCTCCTCCAGGGTCCGGACGCGGCGCAGGCAGGGCGGCGGCGAAATGCCGACCCGTTTCGCCAGTTCGACATTGGTGATTCGGCCGTCAGCCTGGATTTCACTCAGAATTTTCAGGTCGATTTCATCGAGGTTCTTCAACACGGCCGCTCGAATCCTACACTCACGATGGTGGCGAGAAATTTCGACACGGTTGTAGCCACCGGCGAGCGATTGCGCAATTTTATTGCGCGAGTGTTCTCTTTTTACGCCTGCTGGGGAAAATCTCGAGATATGGGTTGCATATCTTGCATAGCTCCACAGATGACCTAAAGTTAATGGGGTCAGATTAGATGCTCCAGCGATGCCTTTGCGGGCACTTTCCGCCTTTTCGCTGATCACTCCACGTCATAGAAGCCAAGGGTCAAGTTATGGCCGCGCCTATCCATGCCAAAGTCGTCATCATCGGGTCCGGCCCAGCCGGTTACACCGCCGCCATCTATGCTGCGCGGGCGATGCTGGAACCCGTCCTGATTCAGGGCATCCAGCCCGGTGGCCAGCTCACCATCACCACGGATGTGGAAAATTATCCCGGCTTTGCCGACGTCATCCAGGGTCCCTGGCTGATGGAGCAGATGGAAAAGCAGGCGACCGATGTCGGCACCAAGATCGTCACCGACCACGTCAACAAGCTCGAACTCGGCCAGCGTCCGTTTCGTCTGACCTGCGATTCCGGCGACACCTATCTCGCTGAAACCGTGATCCTCGCCACCGGCGCCCAGGCGCGCTGGCTCGGCCTTCCGACGGAAGAAAAATTCAAGGGCTTCGGCGTCTCGGCCTGCGCCACCTGCGACGGCTTCTTCTATCGCAACAAGAACGTCATCGTGGTCGGCGGCGGCAATACCGCCGTCGAGGAAGCGCTGTTCCTGACCAACTTCGCCTCGCAGGTCACTCTGGTGCATCGGCGCGACAGCCTGCGCGCGGAACGCATCCTGCAGGACCGCCTGTTCAAGCATCCCAAGATCAAGGTGATCTGGGACAGCGAGATCGACGAGATTCGCGGCGAGGACAATCCGCTCAAGGTCACCCATGCGCGGCTGAAGAATCTCAAGACCGGCGCGGTGAGCGAGCACGCCACCGACGGTGTGTTCGTCGCGATCGGTCATGCGCCGGCGACCGAACTCGTTGCCGGGCAGCTGACGCTGAAGCCATCGGGCTACGTGCAGGTGGCGTCGCACTCCACCGCGACCTCGGTGCCCGGCGTGTTCGCCGCCGGCGACGTCGCCGATGAAACCTATCGCCAGGCGGTCACCGCCGCCGGCCTTGGCTGCATGGCCGCACTGGAAGCCGAACGCTTCCTCGCCGCCAGCGCCAACGAACGCGCGGCAGCGGAGTAAATATGGCTCGAACACGCGATGGATTGAGCGACATGGACTGGGACAAGCTCAAGGTGTTTCACGCGGCAGCGGAAGCCGGAAGCTTCACGCATGCCGGCGAGCAGCTCGGACTGTCGCAATCGGCAGTCTCGCGCCAGGTCAGCGCGCTGGAGCAGGAGCTTTCGGTCTCGCTGTTTCATCGCCATGCCCGGGGCCTGATCCTCACCGAGCAGGGCGACCTGCTGTTCCGCACCGCGCATGACGTGTTCATGCAGCTTCAGGCGGCGCGCGCCAAGCTCACCGATAGCCGCGAGCGGCCGAGCGGCGATCTCAAGGTCACCACCACGCCGGGCGTCGGCATCAACTGGCTGATCCCGCGGCTCGGCGAATTCACCTCGCTCTATCCCGAGATCCGCATCTCGCTGGTGGTCACCGACGAGGAGCTCGACCTGTCGATGCGCGAGGCGGATGTCGCGATCCGCACGCGCAAGCCGACGCAGCCGGACCTGATCCAGCGCAAGCTGTTTTCGATGGGCTTTCACGCCTACTGCTCGCCGGAATACGTCAAGCGCTTCGGTACGCCGCGCACGCTCGAAGAACTCGACGGCCACCGGCTGATCGTGCTGAGCGACGCCAATGTGCCGCCGCACCTGCAGAACCGGATGTGGCTGATCGAAGCCGGACGCAACGGCTCCGGCCCGCGCGAGCCGTTCTTCAAGGTCAACAATATCCTCGGCCTCGTACAGGCGTGCCGGCAGGGTCTCGGCATCGCGGCGCTGCCGGATTACCTGATCGAGGAAAACAACCGGCTCGTACAACTCTTCGGCGAATCCGATTCGATTCAACTCGATACTTATTTTGTTTATCCGGAAGAGTTGAAGACGGTCGCCCGCGTGCAGGTGTTTCGCGACTTCATCGTGAGCAAGGCGCAACGCTGGCCATCATAGGCTTGCTTTAAAAAGCCACAATCAGTCCTCCGCTGCTGCATGTCTGGTCAGCCTTCGCTTCCCGCATGTCAGACATGACAAAGGTGTGGTTGCTGCACACCGAGAACGGGGC
The DNA here is from genome assembly GCF_001425835.1 of Afipia sp. Root123D2. Lineage (GTDB taxonomy): Bacteria > Pseudomonadota > Alphaproteobacteria > Rhizobiales > Xanthobacteraceae > Afipia. The sequence continues at coordinate 118,450 of NZ_LMDP01000001.1, read as the reverse complement.
CCATACTGTTTGTACACTGAGAGTTCGCGGTTGCGCATTGTCCCCCTCCTCCAGCGACTACGGGCGCTCAGTTATCCCTCTTGGAAGGTGATTGTGTCGGCCTCACCAGGCCACAGACTAACAAGCCGGGCTCTTTGAGCCCGGCTTTTTTTCGTTCGGATTTCGGAGTTTCTGGTGACGACTACCGCAGCTTGATCCGCGACAGGCGCAATGCGTTGCCGATCACGCTGACCGACGACAGCGCCATCGCCGCGGCCCCCACCATCGGCGACAACAGCCATCCAAAGACCGGATAGAGCACACCGGCGGCAAGCGGGATGCCCGCCGCGTTATACACAAATGCGAAAACGAGGTTCTGACGGATGTTGCGCATGGTCGCGACCGACAGATCGCGGGCCTGCACCAGCCCCATCAGGTCGCCGCGCAACAATGTAATGCCCGCGCTTTCGATCGCGGCGTCGGTGCCGCCGCCCATGGCGATGCCGACATCGGCCGCAGCAAGCGCCGGCGCATCATTGACGCCGTCACCGGCCATCGCGACGCGGCGGCCTTCCTTCTGCAACTGCTGGACGACCTCGTTCTTGTGTTCGGGCAGCACGTCGGCCTTCACGTCAGCGATGCCCAGCGTCTTCGCCACCGCCTGCGCGGTGGTCGCATTGTCGCCCGTCAGCATCACGATGCGCAAACCGGAGGTGCGCAAGGCGTCGAGCGCGGCCCGGGCACTGGGCTTCACCGGATCGGCAATCGCGATCACGCCTGCCGGCGTGCGATCGACCACGACATAGATCGCGGTCGCGCCCTGCGCCCGCTGCTGGTCCGCGATGGCATCCAGTTCGCGCGTATCCACCTTCAGGTCGGCCATCAGCTTGGCATTGCCAAGTGCCACGGCGCGACCCTCAACAGTTGCGACCGCGCCCTTGCCCGAGGGCGAGTCGAAATCGGCGGCATCGGCAGACGCGAGATCGCGCGCCTTCGCGGCATTGACGATGGCGAACGCCAGCGGATGCTCGCTGGCGCGCTCGACACTGGCAGCCAGACGCAACACTTCTTTTTCCTCGAAGCCTTTCGCCGGAATGACCGCGACGACCTTCGGCTTGCCTTCGGTTAGCGTCCCGGTCTTGTCGATCACCAGTGTGTCGATGCGCTCCATTCGCTCCAGCGCCTCGGCGTCGCGGATCAGGATGCCGGAGCGCGCGCCACGGCCGACGCCGACCATGATCGACATCGGCGTCGCAAGACCGAGCGCACACGGACAGGCAATGATCAGCACTGTCACCGCCGCGACCATGGCGAAGGTGAAGCGCGGTTCGGGGCCGAACGTCGCCCAGGCGGCAAACGCCAGCACGGCGGCGGCGATCACCGCCGGCACGAACCAGCCCGCGACCTGATCGGCCAGCCGCTGCACCGGCGCACGTGAGCGTTGCGCCTTGGCCACCAGATCGACGATGCGCGCCAGCATGGTATCGCGGCCGACCTTGTCGGCACGAATGATCAGCGCGCCGCTCTGGTTCAGCGTGCCGCCGATGACGCGGGCATCCTTCGCCTTGGACACCGGCATCGATTCACCGGTCACCATCGATTCATCGACCGACGATTTCCCCTCGGTGACGACGCCATCGACCGGAACGCTCTCGCCCGGCCGCACCCGCAGCAAGTTACCGACCGCAATCGCCTCGATCGCGACGTCCTCGTCGCCATCCTTGCCGATCCGCCGCGCCGTCTTCGGCGCCAGGCCGAGCAGCGAGCGGATTGCGCCAGAGGTGCGGGCGCGCGCCCGCAGTTCGAGCACTTGCCCGAGCAACACAAGTACCGTGATGACCGCAGCGGATTCGAAATACACTGCCACCGCGCCGTGCATGTCGCGAAACGCATCCGGGAACAGATCCGGCGCGACCGTCGCCACCACGCTATAGACGTAAGCGACCCCGGTCCCCATCGCGATCAGGGTGAACATGTTGAGATTGCGCGTCACCACCGAGCGCCAGCCGCGCTCAAAGAACGGCGCACCGGCCCACAGCACCGCCGGCGTCGCCAGCACCAGCGAAAGCCAGTTCGACACCGTCGGCGACAGCAGATGGATGCCGAACACATGCGGCGTCATTTCGATGACGAATATCGGCAGCGCCAGCGCTAGACCGATCCAGAACCGGCGCGTCATGTCGATCAGTTCGGGATCGGGCTTGTCGTCGAGCGACACCGTTTCCGGCTCGAGCGCCATTCCGCATTTGGGACAACTGCCCGGCCCCTCCTGCCGCACCTCCGGATGCATCGGACAGGTGTAGATGGTGCCCGGCGCGGCTTCCGGCTCCGGCTGTTTCGGTGCGAGAAATTTTTCCGGCTCGGCTTCGAAGCGGTCGTGGCAACGCTGCGAGCAGAACGAATAGTCGTTGTCCTTGTAGGTGAAGTGACCGCCCTTGGCGGTCTGCGGATCGACCCTCATACCGCACACCGGATCGGTCACCCGCCCGTCATCCGGCGCGGCAGCGCCATGATGATGGTGCTGATGCTTTTCGTGATCGTCACCCGTCTGACAGCAACTCATTTTCGTTTCACCGATGCTCTTGCCATTGATACCCTAGGGGGGTATATATCAATCATGCGAGACGAGATCAAGACATCGTGCCGGAAACGGCTGAAGCGGATCGAAGGCCAGGTGCGCGGCCTCGCCGACATGATTGAAGCCGACCGCTATTGCATCGACGTGGTCACCCAGATCGCGGCGGCCCGTGCCGCCTTGCGCCGGGTCGAGGAAGAAATCCTGCGCGATCACGTCGCGCACTGCGTCGAGCACGCGATCTCGTCAGGGGACAAGGCCGACCAGCGCCGCAAGATCGCCGAACTGATGGACGTCGTCAGCCGCGCCGACAGGTGAATCTTCCGCCGCGCAAATGATCGATCGCTCGATTGTAACGCGGGACGTTCGCGAAATGGTTGATGGCGGGTTACGCGCCTGACGCGTAAATGCACGCAATGTCGAACGATGCACGCCAAACCCCCGATGTTTGCTGAATTCCGCGAAGCAACGATTTCGTAGCCTTAACAGGCACTGCTCGCATGCCGGGCCGGGTTTTTAAATGCCCTTACACCTCGTTCGGGTAGATTGCCGGGTAATAGCGTATTCCCGCCCGTGCAGAATGCCATGCTGAAAATTTATAATTGCATCGCGACCGCTCATGATCTGAAGCTGGTCGCCCTCGCCGCGATCGTTTGCTCGCTGTCATCATTCGCCGCCATCCGGCTGTTGCGCCACGCGCGCGCCGCGCGGGGGCAGATGCGCCACATCTGGCTCGTGGTCGCCGCCGTTGCGATCGGATTCGGCATCTGGGCGACGCACTTCATCGCAATGCTGGCTTTTTCGCCGGGAATTCCCTCGGGCTACAATATCGGGCTGACGTTCCTGTCGCTGATCGCCGCGATCCTGCTCACCGCCGCCGGGTTTGCAATCTCGATGATCCCCGGCTGGCGTGCCGGACCGTGGATCGGCGGCGCCGTCGTCGCCGGCGGCATCGCCGCCATGCACTACATCGGCATGGCCGCTTTCGAGATCGCCGGCGTGATCCTGTGGGATCCGACGCTGGTCGCAGCTTCAATCATTGTCGGCGCGGTGGTCGGCGCCGCCGCTCTGCCGGCCGGCCTTCACGGCGAAACGGAAAAATGGAAAGCCATCGGCGCCGTCCTGCTGACACTGGCGATCTGCAGCCATCACTTCACGGCAATGGCGGCGGTGTCGATCATCCCCGATTCCACCATACACGTGTCGCTGGCGGCGCTGCCGACCACCCTGCTCGCGATCGTGGTCGGCGTGGTCAGCCTTGCCATTATCCTGCTCGCACTCACGGCGATTGCGCTCGACATTCGCGAGAAGCGGCGCACCGAGCTCGAAACCGACCGGATGCACGGCCTCGCCAACGCCGCGATCGAAGGGCTCGTGGTTTGCAATGGCGATACGGTCGTTACGGTCAATGACAGCTTCGCACATCTGGCCGGCGCGCAGCCCGCTGAACTGACCGGCGCCGCGCTGGAAAGCTGCCTTCCGGACAACGCGTCACGCACCAGGCTGCTGACATCGTCGAACCAGCCGATCGAACTTGCCCTGCATCATCGCGACGGATCGACGATCCCGGTCGAAATGATCCGGCGGCCGATCGACTATGCCGGCCAGCCGCATCACGTGATCGCCGTTCGCGACCTGCGCGCGCGCAGGAAGAGCGAGCAGCACATCCGCTATCTTGCGCACCACGACGCACTGACGTCGCTGCCGAACCGCAATCGTTTCAACTCCGCGATTGCCCGCGAGATCGAGGCACTTGCCGGTAACAGCAAGCTCGCCGTGCTCTGTCTCGACCTCGACCGCTTCAAGGAAATCAACGACCTGTTCGGCCATGCCGCAGGCGACAAGGTGCTGCAGACGGTTGCGACCCGGATCAGCGCCCTGCTTGACGAGGGCCAGATCATGGCGCGTCTCGGCGGCGACGAATTCGCCATCCTGTTGCCCGGCGTGCCGGACGTGAACGCGGCGCGGCGCTTCGCCGATCGCGTTCTCGGCGCGCTGCGCGTCCAGGGCGACACGCCGGAAACCGACAGCATCTCATGCAGCGTCGGCATCGCGATGTATCCCGATGACGCCGACGACCGCGAAACCCTCCTGACCCATGCCGACACCGCGCTCTACCGCGCCAAGACCGACGGACGGAACACCTATCGCGTGTTCGAAGCCAAAATGGGCGCGGCGGTCCGCGAGCGGCGGCTGATCGAGCACGATCTGCGCCACGCGATCGCGCGCGGCGAAATGCGGCTGGTCTATCAGCCCCAGAAGGATCTCAAGACCGGCGACGTCAGCGGGTTCGAGGCCCTGCTGCGCTGGAAGCACGCCACCCGCGGCGACATCTCGCCGACGATCTTCATTCCGATCGCCGAGGAAGCCGGCGCGATCCTCAACATCGGCGAGTGGGTGCTGCGAACCGCTTGCCAGGAAGCCGCAACGTGGCCGCAGCCGCTGACCATCGCGGTCAACGTCTCGACGCTGCAGATCTACGATGCCAGTTTCGCGCAGACGGTTCACGGTATTCTGCTCGAGACCGGCCTTCCGCCGAGCCGCCTCGAACTCGAGATCACCGAAACCGCACTGGTGCGCGATCTCAATCGCGCCCTTGCGACCCTGCGCCAGATCAAGGCGCTCGGCGTCCGTATCGCGATGGATGATTTCGGCACCGGCTATTCGTCGCTGTCCAACCTGCGCGCCTTCCCGTTCGACAAGATCAAGATCGACGGCTCGTTCATCAAGTCGGTGGACAGCAACGAGCAGGCAGCGGCGATCGTACGCACGGTGCTCGGCCTCGGACGCGGACTCGGTCTTCCGGTGCTCGCCGAGGGCGTCGAGACACCCGGCGAAATGCAGTTCCTGCGCGAGCAGGACTGCGACGAGATTCAGGGCTATCTGATCGGGCGTCCGGCGGCGATCGAGAAATTCCGCGACCTGACCCATGACGGCGACTGGTCGGCGCTCGATGTCGATGACACCGTGATCGAGATGAAAATCGCGTGAGGACAGCCGGTTTTGGCCACGAGTGATCAAAGGCGATCAAGGGTGGTACAGTTGGGTGGGCTCGAACCACCGACCTCCGGATCCACAATCCGGCGCTCTAACCAACTGAGCTACAACTGCATGTTCTGGCGCCCGCTGAGGGGCTGCCCGAATTCGCGGGAAACTAGGTGCAACGCCGCGCTTTGGCAAGACCGCTAAGCCGGTTTCAGCCCGGTGCTTCCACCGTCATTTCGGATATCCGGCCAATAAAAAATCCGGGCCACCCGGCCCGGATTTCAGTATCTGCGAACCGCCGTCAGGCGACGGTCGTGAACATCTTCGACGCGCTGGCCTTGATCGGCTCGACCGCTTCGGCCGCGACCTTCTGGCCGAATTCGGCGAGGTCGGTCGATTGCGCCGTCAGGACCTCGAATTGCTTGCGGGCGTGGCTGTTCACCAGCTCGAAAGCCTCCGGCAGCGACGTCACGCCGAACAGGGACTGCGCGAAATCGAACGCCGAGGTGGTGTTGACCCGGGCGATCTCGACCAGCTTGGCGGTCAGATCGGCCGCGCCCCTGGTGGCGGAGGAACAGGCGGCCTCGATGGCCTCATTGTTGGCTTCAGCGGCAAATTTGAGTTTCTGGTAGCCGTCGCGCGCCTGCGTCACGCCCTGCTCCGCGAATGCCCGAACCTGCTCGGGAACCTGGAGCGGGACGACGGTGGAAAACGGATCGGTGCTCATGATTGGCTTCCTCTGAAGGGTTCAGATGGGCTGATCCGGGCCGGCGGATCACCGCCCGGAATCGATCACGGCACCTCGGGTACCGCACGGAAGACCGGATTATAGGTCCGGACTTGTGCGACGCAACATAATCTGCGGCCCAATAGCGCATGGCTAATACGCAGATACCGTTGGAACTTTTCCAGATGACCACCAAGGGCGGCTGGCGGCCAACCCGGGCTATTTCAGCTTGGTCGAATCCAGCGCCGCCTTGGTGACGGCCTGCCCCATTTCGCTGGCCTGCTCGGCCAGGGCCCGCATCTGAGCCTGCACATATTCGGTGTGGAGACGCATTACCTCGGTCAGGTCCTTGGCGTGGATCAGCTGCTGGGCGTAGGCCAGCGAGGCCTGCACATTCTTCTCGGCGAACGAAATCGCCTTGGTACTGATGTCCCGTGCACTGGCGCGGGCCGCCTCGCCGGTACCGCCGAACGAACTCGCGGTCTGCTGGGCGCTGCCGATGAAGCTCTCAAATGCCTTGCGGGCCTGGTCGAAGCTGGCCTCAGCCATGGAGCGCATTTCCTTGGGGATTTCGAAGCGGTCGTTGCCTTCAGCCATTTGAGCACTCCTGTTGATGTCCGGTGAGGTCGCCGCGGCATTCCGCCGAATCCGCCCTGCCTGCGTCAGCATGGCCTGTCGCGATGACAGTTCCCATGATGCCTATCGTGACCTTTTGAATTTCTTTTGCAACACGGCCAACGCCGCAGCGCGCGTTAAGGTTCACAGCACCGCGCCGAATTAAGGTTATCTGGGGTTTCAGCGGCATGGCTGGCGTAACCCCGTGGACCCGCTGGCAGCCGCCCCATAATAATCATTTGTTAAGGCTGTCGCCCCTTATGGCCGCCGGTATCCGGTGCCAATGAAAGCGACAGCGCGGGAAGTAAAACGGCATGACCGACCTCGACTTTCAACTGCTGGCGATCCGCGACCCGCGACTGGCGGTTCATGCGGCGAGCGCCCTGCCGGCATGGCTGTGGTCGACGGACGGCGCGCGCATCCTGTGGGCCAATCCCGTCGCGGCCCGCCTGTTCGGCGCGCCCAATACCAGCGTCCTTGCCGCGAAACCGGTCGGGCCGGCCGATCCGCACCGCCGTCAGGTGATGCGGCTGGCCGGACGGCTGTCGCCCTCGGGCGCGACACGGCTGGAGCGCCTGAGCGGATTCGGCGCGACGCTTGGCCGCCTCGTCACTTGCGCTTGTGCCCGGCTTACCTTTGACGGAGACGCGGCCGTTTTGGTCGTGGCCACCGAATTCGCCGGACGGACGATGCCGCTGGCGGAACGCCTCACGCGTCTGGTCGAGGCGTTCGAGACTCCAGCCGTGGCATTTTCCGGCGATGGTGCATTCGCCGGCGCGAGCGACAGCTCAAAAGCCCTGCCGAATGTTTTCAACGCGACCGCCGATCTTGTCACCGACAGCGTCCGCCGCGAGGTGATGACCGAAGGCCGCGCCGACATGCGCAGCGACCTCGGACGGATCGCCCTGCATCGCGTCGGCATCGGCGCCGATACCGGCATCGTCGCACTGATTTCGCCGGTGATCGTTGTACCGCCGCTGGTGATCGAGCCCGCGCCGGAGACGCTGGTCGAGCAGCCCGAACTGCCGCCGGAGATCGCGCCGGTCGTGGCGGCGAGGGCGCCTGCCGAAGCAAGCGCGCCACCCGACGACCTGCCCGCCGCGACACTCGATCCGCCCGAACCGGACCAGACCATCGCGCTGCTCGCCGACGCACCGGAGGGCGATGCGTTGCCGGACATCAGCGCCGCCGATGTCGAGGGTATCGGCGATGACGTTCCAGTCGTTGCGCAGTTCTCAACGGACGTGGCGCAGCCGGTGCACGCCGGGCAGACGGACGACAGCGCGGATGCAGACGTCGAGTCGCCATCAGATTCCGCCGCAGCGGAAACGCCTGCGGATGACATTCCGGCGGCGCCCACCGCGATCGAGCCCTCTGTAACGCCTGACGCGCCGGAGCCCGCCCCCGACGCGCATCAATCCCCCGAACATCTTCTCGCCAACGAGCCGCCGCTGTCGCCGCGACGCCATCCGCTGCGCTTCATGTGGCAGATGGACGAGCATGGCCGCTTCTCGTTCGGCTCCGACGAATTCACCCGCCTGATCGGCATCCACACCGCAGCGGCGTTCGGACGGCTGTGGAGCGAGATCAACGATGTGCTGGGCCTCGATCCCGAAGGCAAGGTGGCGGCGGCCATCGCGACCCGCGATACCTGGAGTGGCATCACGCTCGATTGGCCGGTCGACGGAACGGGCGCGCGATTGCCGGTCGAACTGTCCGGCCTGCCGATCAACGATCGCAACCAGCAGTTCCGGGGCTATCGCGGATTCGGCGTCTGCCGCGATGTCGACGGCCTGGCGCAGCTCGCCGCGCAGCGGCGTGACGATCTTTTGTACGGTACACAGCAATCCACAGGGCCGGCCCCGGCCCACGAGACAGCGGCGGACAACCATGCGACGGTCCAACCGGAACGGGAAACTGACACCGTGACCGAACCCACATCACCACCAGACGAGCCGGACCGCGCCGTGGAACCACCGATCAATGTCGTGCCGTTCCGCCCCGCGGGCGACGCGAAATCGCCCACCCTGACGCCGGTCGAAAACAACGCCTTCGCCGAGATCGCGCGGCAATTGTCGGCGCGCCTCGAGGGCGACAACACCAACGCGGCGCCCGCCGCGCCGGATATCGCCGCCGACGACCTCGATGCGGCAATGGAGATCAACACCGACGAAGCCCCGGCCGCGCCACAGCCCGACACGCCGCCGGACGTCGAAGCTGCCGCCCTGATGCAAGACCCGCCCGCAGATCAGGTCGGTGCCGACGAACTGTCGGCAATCCTCGACACCGCCGCCGAAGGCATCCTGATTTTCGACGGCGAAGGAAAAATCCATTCCTGCAACCGCAGCGCCGAAGCGCTGTTCGGCCTCAGCGACAGCGAGATCAACAGGCGTCCTCTCGCCGATCTGTTCGCGCCGGAAAGCCAGCCCGCCATTCTCGACTATCTGCACGCTGTCCGGGATGCCAGCGTTGCGAGCCTGCTCGATCATGGCCGCGACGTGCTGGCCCATGCCCGCGACGGTGGCGCCATTCCCCTCTCGGTGACGATAGGGCGGACGCGCGCTGACGGCGCGCGCTACTTCGCGATCTTCCGCGATCGGGCTCCGCTACGGCCGAACGAAAGCGACGTTCTGCAAACCCGGCGATCGCGCGAACGCATCGCGACCGCCAAGGCCGACGTGCTGGCGCGGATAAGCCACGAGGTCCGCACTCCGCTCAACGCCATCATCGGCTTCGCCGAGGTGATGATCGAGGAGCGTTTCGGCACGCTCGGCAACGAACGCTATGTCGACTACATGAAAGACATTCGCGCATCCGGCGAGCGCGTGATCGCGATCATCGACGACCTGCTCAACCTGTCGCGGATCGAATCCGGCAAGCTCGACCTTTCGTTCGCGAGCCAGGATCTCAACGGCATGCTTGAGCAGTGTGTTGCCGCGATGCAGGCCCACGCCAACCGCGAGCGCATCATCATTCGCACCTCGCTGGCGCACGCACTGCCCAGCATCAACGCCGATGCCCGCGCGCTGCGCCAGATCGCGCTCAACCTTATCGGCAATTCGATCCATCTCGCCAATGCCGGCGGACAGGTGATCGTCTCCACCGCCGTCACCGATCACGGCGACGTGGTGCTGCGGGTGCGCGACACCGGCCATGGCATGAACGACAACGAGATCGCGGCGGCGATGGCGCCGTTCCGCACCCCGGCGGCGGCCGACCTGATCGACGACAATTCAGGATCGAACCTGTCGCTGACCAAGGCGCTGGTCGAAGCCAATCGCGCCCAATTCCACATCAAGAGCGCGCCGAACTCGGGCACGCTGATCGAGATCGTGTTCTCGCGCGCGGCAGCGATCGCATGATCGGCGCTTCGTCGTCCTGACATTGGAATAACTCTAAATCACACGCATCGCGACAACGCGCCGCGCAAGCGCACCGTATGCGCTGCGCTACGACTGAGCTTCGCGCCATCGTCTTTGCCGGAGCACATCATATGTCCCGATTCCGCACCGTTGCTGCCCTCATTGCGCTCGCAACGCCGTTATCCGCTCACGAAGCGCTGGCCCAAGCCGGCGAGGTCAACGTCTACACCTATCGTGAGACCAGGCTGGTGCAGCCGCTGTTCGACGCCTTCACCAAGGACACCGGCATCAAGGTCAATGTCGTGTCGGCAAGTTCGGGTCTTGAACAGCGCATCAAGGCCGAGGGCACCAACAGCCCGGCCGACGTGCTGCTGACGGTCGACATCGGCCGCATCGACGAAGCGGTGCAGGCCGGCGTAACCCAGCCGATCACCTCCGGTGTCATCGACAGCACCGTACCCGCGCAGTATCGCGATCCCAACGGCCATTGGGCCGGCATCTCGATGCGCGCACGCGTGATCTACGCCTCGAAGGATCGCGTCAAGCAGGACGCGATCACCTACGAAGAACTCGCCGATCCGAAATGGAAGGGCAAGATCTGCATCCGCTCCGGACAGCACATCTACAACAACGCGTTGTTCGCGGCTTACGTCGCCCATCACGGTGAAGCGAAAGCCGAGGAGTGGCTACGCGGCGTCAAGGCCAATCTCGCGCAGAAGCCGTCGGGCGGCGACCGTGAAACCGCGCGCGATGTCGCGGCGGGCAAATGCGATCTCGGCATCGGCAACACCTATTACTGGGCGCTGATGATGAAGGACCCGGACAAGAAGGCATGGGCCGAAGCGACCAAGGTCATCCTGCCGACCTTCGCCGGCGGCGGCACCCACGTGAACCTGTCCGGCGTGCTGCTGGCGAAGAACGCGCCGAACAAGGCCAACGGCATCAAGCTGATCGAATGGCTCGCCGGCGAACACGCCCAGCAACTTTATGCCGACGCCAATTATGAATATCCGGTCCGCGCCGGCGTCGCGGTCAATCCCGTGATCGCCGGGTACGGCAAACTGAATGCCGACGCGCTGCCGGTCAGCAAGATTGCCACAAGCCGCAAAACAGCGTCTACGCTGGTCGACAAGGTCGGGTTCGATCAGTGAGCCACAGATAGAAGTTCGTCATGCCCGGCCTTGTGCCGGGCATCCACGTCTTTCCGTATCCAACGCGAAGAAAACATGGATGGCCGGGACATGGGCGAGCGAAGCGACGCCGTTCTTCGAGCGGCTACGCCCGGTCATGACAGGAAGATTGTCCATCATCCTGTCTCACTCCCCGCAAACGGGGCGTGGGAGCGATCCAGTATGACCCGCGCGCGCGGCGCGGAGCCGCTTGTCGCTGCCATCGCACTTCTCACTGCGGCCGCCGTTGCGTTGCCGGTCATTGCGATCGTCATTCTCGCGCTGCAACCGGTAGCGGATCTGTGGCCGCATCTCGTCGCCTATGTATTGCCGCAGGCGATTGTCGATACTGCACTGCTGCTGGCAGGAGTCGGTGTGATCACGTTGCTGCTCGGCGCCGGCACCGCATGGCTGATCTCGTTGCACGACTTTCCCGGCCGCGCCATGCTGGTGTGGCTGATGCCGCTGCCGCTGGCGATTCCGACCTACATCGCGGCCTACGTCTATGCCGATCTGTTCGAGCCGCTCGGCCTCGCCCACCGCGCATTGACGTCGTGGCTTTCGCCCACCGAGGCCATGGCGGCACTGCCGCGATTGCGCTCGCTGCCCGGCGCGGTGTTCGTGTTCGGCATCGTGCTCTACCCTTATGTCTATCTGTCGGCGCGGGCGATGTTCCAGTTGCAAAGCGCGGAGTTCACGGAAGCCGCGAAAACCCTCGGCGCCAATCTCTGGGATCGGCTGTGGCGTATCTCGCTGCCGATGGCGCGCCCGGCGCTTGCGGTCGGGCTTGCGCTGGTGTCGCTGGAAACGCTGAACGACATCGGCGCCAGCGAATATCTCGGCGTCCGCACCCTGACGCTGTCGATCTTCACCACTTGGCTCAATCGCGGCAGTCTCGCCGGCGCGGCGCAACTGTCCTGCCTCCTGCTCGTCATCGCGGCCGGGCTGATCGCAATCGAACGTTACGGCCGCCGCAATGCCATCACCGAATTTTCCGCCGAAAGCCCGCGGCTGATGCCGCGCACCACGTTTCATGGCCTCAAAGGCTGGGCGGCGACGGCCGCCTGTCTTGTGCCGGTGCTGCTCGGCTTTCTCGTGCCGCTGCTGTTTCTGACCCGGCAAAGCCTGCAACGCGGGCTGTTCGCGCACTTCGACAATGCGCTGTGGCACAATACGCTGCATTCCGTCACCTTCGCTGTTCTCGCCACGCTGATCGCGCTCGGACTGGGCTTCGCCACCACGCTCGCCGTCCGGTGGCGGCCCACACCGTTGACGTCGTTCGCGTCGCATGTCGCGCAGACCGGCTACGCCCTGCCCGGACTGGTGCTTGCGCTCGGGCTGCTGACGCCGGTGCTCGCGTTCGACAACGCATTGAACGCCGTCGCCGGAGGGCTTGGCGCCCCACTGCCCGGCCTCGTGGTGATGGGCTCAGGTGCGGCGCTGGTGATCGCCTATGTCATCCGGTTTCTCGCGATCCCGACCGGATTCATCAGGGCCGGCTTCGAGCGTATTCCACGCGACTACGACGACAGCGCCCGTGCGGCGGGCGCGAGCCAAATGACGTCGATGCGGCGCATCTATCTGCCATTGCTCCGCCCGGCGCTGCTCGGCGCAGTCATCGTGGTCTTCGTCGATTGCCTGAAGGAGCTGCCGGCGACGCTGCTGCTGCGGCCGCTCAATGTCGAGACGCTGGCGACGTCGATCTACCAGCACGCCAGCCGCGGCAGTTTCGAGGACGGCGCACTCGCAGCGTTGCTAATCGTCGCCGTCAGCATCGGGCCGGTGATCTGGCTGACGCGATTTTCGGACATGCCGCAGGGGCCGGCCTAGGCGTCGGCAGAACACCTCTGCGGCGATCAGGCCGTTCCGGGTTGATCGTTCTTCCGCGATACCGAAAAAATGTCCCACACCGTGATGAACATCGCAGCGATGACCGGGCCGATGACGAAGCCGTTGAGTCCGAAAACTTCGATACCGCCCAGCGTCGAGATCAGCACCACATAATCCGGCAGCTTGGTGTCCTTGCCCACCAGCATCGGGCGAAGCAGATTGTCGACCAGCCCGATGACCAGAAAGCCGTAGGCAATCAGGATCACGCCATAAAGGAACGACCCCGTGGCCAGCAAGTAAAGCGCGACTGGCATCCAGACCAGCCCCGCGCCGATCGCCGGCAACAGCGACAGAAATGCCATCAGCACCGCCCACAGCAACGCCGCGTTGATGCCAAGCAACCAGAAGATCAGTCCGCCGAGCGCGCCCTGCGCCAGGGCAACCAGAAGACTGCCCTTCACCGTGGCGCGGATCACGACGGTGAATTTCTCCAGCAGCGCATCGCGCAACTCGGCGCGCAGCGGAATGCTGTCCTTGATGCGCCGCGACAGCGCGTTGCCGTCGCGGAACAGGAAGAACAGCAGATACAGCATGATCGTGACGCTGACGATGAATTCGAACGTGCTCTGGCCGATGTTCAGCGCCTGGGCGGCGATCTGCTGGCTGCCCTTGAGCAGCCCGGCGGAAATCTTCTCCTGCATTCCGCCAAGGCTGGCGACGCCGAAGTGATCGAGCATGCCGCTCATCCATTGCGGCAGCGCATCGAGAATCTGCTGAAACAGTTTGACGAAATCGAGCTCGCCGGACTGCACCTTTCCGAATACGGCGGCCGCCTGCTGCGTCAACGACGCGGCGATCAGCGTCAGCGGCAGGATAACGATCATGATCACAAGCACGACCATGGCCAGCGCCGCCAGGGTCGGCCGCTGCGGAATCTTCCGCAGCAGCTGCCGGTACAACGGCGCGAACAGGATGGCGATGACGACGCCCCAGAGGATCGCCCCGTAGAACGACCTGAGAATCCAGCCAAAGGCCAGTGACACCACGACGATCAGTATCAAGAAGGCCTTGTCTTCAATACGATCGCGCATGTGGCTGTCCTTGTTCGATCCGATACCGACCCGTCCGGGATAAAAACGCAAGAGCCTCAATGTGGGCAAAGCGAGAACGCCAGCGGAAGGCAGTAGTTTCCCGACAACGTATGCCGGTTGAAACAACCCAGACCGCCATGTCGCGCGCAAGCGCTGCTGCGCAGCGTCCGGGGCACATATACCCAGCCTCATGGTGAGCCAGGAACCATCATGGCCGGATTCATTCCGGCCATCCCGCTTGGGGACGCACCGTGCCAATGAACTGAAATGCCCGGCACAAGGCCGGGCATTTCACATTGAAACGACAGGGATGAAGCTCAGGCGTTCTTCAGCGCGACGCGGAAGGTCGCCTCGGTCTTGGCCTTGACCTCGTCGAGGGTGACACCGTCGGCGAGTTCGATCAGCGCCATGCCGTCCTTGCCGTGCTTGTCGATGGTGAATACCGCAAGATCGGTGACGACCATGTCGACGACCTTCTCGCCGGTCAGCGGCAGATTGCAGCGATGCAAGAGCTTGGCGCCGTCCTTGGCGGTGTGCTCCATCACCACGACGACGCGCTTGACGCCGGCGACGAGATCCATCGCGCCGCCCATGCCCTTCACCATCTTGCCGGGGATCATCCAGTTGGCGAGATCGCCGTTTTCCGCCACCTGCATCGCGCCGAGGATCGACAGATCAATGTGCCCGCCACGCACCATCGCGAACGAATCCGCGCTGGAGAAATAGGCTGTGGTCGGCAGTTCGGTGACGGTCTGCTTGCCGGCGTTGATGAGGTCGGGATCTTCCTCGCCCTCATAGGGGAACGGTCCCATGCCGAGCATGCCGTTCTCGCTCTGCAGGACGACGTCGACGCCGTCCGGAATGAAATTCGACACCAGCGTCGGAATTCCGATGCCGAGATTGACGTAGAAGCCGTCGCGCAATTCCTTGGCGGCGCGGGCGGCCATCTGTTCGCGGGTCCAGGCCATGTGGCTCTCCTGTGATTATCGGTTAGGCGCGCTTGCGCAGGGTGCGCTGCTCGATCCGCTTCAGCTTCGGATCGACCTGGATGATGCGCTTTACGAAAATGCCAGGGGTATGGATGTGATCGGGATCGATCTCGCCGGCCGGTACCAGGTGCTCAACCTCGGCGATGGTGACCTTCGCGGCGGTCGCCATCATCGGGTTAAAGTTGCGCGCGGTCTTGCGGTAGACGAGGTTGCCGGCGGTGTCGCCCTTCCAGGCGTGAACGATCGCGAGGTCGCCGACGAGGCCGGTTTCCATCACGTACTTCTCGCCGTTGAACTCGCGGATTTCCTTGCCTTCGGCGATCAGCGTGCCGACGCCGGTCTTGGTGAAGAATGCCGGGATGCCCGCGCCGCCGGCGCGGATGCGCTCGGCCAGCGTGCCTTGCGGATTGAATTCGAGTTCCAGTTCGCCGGCGAGGAACTGCTGGGCGAACAGCTTGTTCTCGCCGACATAGGACGAGATCATTTTCTTGATCTGCCGGGTTTCGAGCAGGCGGCTGAGGCCGATGCCGTCGACGCCCGCATTATTCGACACCACGGTCAGGTTCTTCACGCCGGATTCGCGCAACGCATCCGACAACGTTTCGGCGATGCCGCACAGGCCGAAGCCGCCCGACATCACCATCATGCCGTCCTTGAGGACACCGGCGAGCGCCGATTTCGCGTCGGGATAGACCTTGTTCATAGCGTGACAAACCTGGTGAGGGAGGAGGGGCGAACGCGACCGTTCGCGGAGGATCGACGGAGTATTAGGCGAAATCGCAAAGAGCCGTCAATCGGACCCACAACGGCAGCCGTACCCTGCCGCCAAACCTTTGATACCCCTTGTGGAACGGCAACGGCCTTGAAAGCGTCAAGAAAATTGATCAAGTTGCGGCCAGACGGCAGCAGCGGGATACCCGCCTGCCCCTCCAGCCCCGTTGCGACCGGATAACCAGTTGACGATAGCCCAAGGGATAAAGCGCCTGGGGATGCCCATTGCGGCATTTCTTGGAATATTGTTGATCGGGCTGTTCGCGGTGTCCTGGCTGGTCGACCGCGACGCCGTCCGGCAGGCTGTGGAAGCGCAGATTCGTGCCGCTACCGGGCTCGATCTGGCGGTCCACGGCGCCACCGAGATTTCGGTTTTTCCGGCAAGCTACGTCCGGCTGCATCAGGTGTCGCTCAAGGGCGGCGCCACCGACAGTGCGCTGACGGTCGACGACCTGACCGCGAATTTGCGCCTGCTGCCGCTTCTGGCGCAGCGTTTCCAGATCGCCGACATCACCCTGACCAGTCCCCGGATCAATGTGACGCGCGATGCCGAAGGAAACAGCAACTGGGCACCGATCATCGAAACGCTGGCGCGGACCCTGAAGCCCGGAGCCGACAGCCCGGTATCGTTCTCCGAAATCCGCATCAAGGACGGCCTGCTCACCTACAAGGATAGCGGACATCACATCGACGAAACCATCGACAGCATCGATCTGTCGCTGGCCTGGCCGTCGATCTCGCGCTCATTCGCGGCCACCGGGCAATTCGGCTGGCGCGGCGAACGCGTCGACGGCAGCGTCAGCGTCGCGGATTTCGTCTCGGCGATTTCCGGCGAGCGCTCCGGCTTCAAGACGCGCATTTCCAGCGCGCCGCTGAAATTCGCCTTCGACGGCGCGATCGCCAACCGCACCAGCCTGATGCTGGAAGGCACGGTGACAGCGGACAGTCCGGCGCTGCGCAACGCTTTGCGATGGGCCGGGCAGAAACCGCCGGGCAGCAGCGGCTTCGGACGCTTCGCGCTCAAGGCGCGCGCCAACGTGGTCGGACAGTCGGTCGCGCTCACCAACGTCAATGTCGAACTTGACGGCAATATCGCCGAAGGTGTGCTGACCTACGACAACAACGGCCGGCAGACGCTGCAGGGCACGCTTGCCGCCGACCAGCTCGATCTCACGCCTTACGTCAGCACGGTCCGCCTGCTCGCGACCGGCGCGCGCGACTGGAACCGGCAGTTGTTCGACCTGCGCAGTCTCTCCACCACCGATCTCGACATCCGGCTGTCCGCCGCCAAGGCGACGCTCGGCCAGTCCCGGCTCGGGCGCACCGCGCTCGGCGCCAATCTGCGCGACGGCACGCTGGCGCTCAGCGTCGGCGAGGCGCAGATTTACGGCGGCATCGTCAAGGGCACGTTCAACGTGGCGACTGCCAATGCGGTCGCCGATATCCGCGCTCAGTTCCAGTTCACCGATGTCGATCTCGAAGCGGCGGCGTCCGAACTGTTCGGCTATCGCAAGCTGACCGGGCGCGGCAACGTCAACGTCGCGCTGGAAGCCAATGGCGGCAGCGCATTCGCGCTGGCGCAATCGGTCGACGGCACCGCGACGCTGCGCGCCCATGACGGCACGCTGGCCGGCTTCAACGTGGAGCGGCTATTGAAGCGGCTGGAACGCCGCCCTCTGTCCGGCGCCGGGAGCCTGCGCAGCGGCTCGACACCGTTCGACCGGATGGACGTCGCGCTGCGCATCAACGATGGCATCGCCACCGCCGAGAAAATCGAGATCAACAGCCCGGCCACGCGCCTGACGATGACCGGCACCGCGTCCGTTCCCGCCCGCGAATACGATCTGAAGGGCATCGCCAGCCTGGTGTCAGCGCCAGGCACGCCGCCGTCGTTCCAGCTGCCGTTCGTCGTGCAAGGCCCGTGGGACGATCCGCTGATCTTCCCGGATTCCGACATCCTGATCCGGCGCTCGACCTTCACCGCGCCGCTGCTCAATTCGCTGAAGGACCAGAAGACCCGCGACAAGGTGCAGTCGGTGATCGACCGTCTCACCGGGGCGAAGAAGCCCGCCGCTCCGGCCGGCAACGGATCGGAAGCCGCCGTGGAAACGCCCACCGACACGCCGGCGGCCAAGCCATCGGCGGCGACCCCGCCTGCGGCATCTCCGCCCACCGCGGCCACGCAGGGCCAGAGAACGAAGACGTCGAACTAGAGTGGCGCGGCGCTTTCGCCCTGCGCGCGCGACAGCTTCGAAGCCAGTGACGCCGCGACAATCACCATCGCCACCGCAGCCACCACCAGCGTGCAGATCGCGTTAATCTCCGGCTTCACGCCGAGACGCACTTCCGAATAAATCCGGATCGGCAGCGTGGCGGAGCCCGGGCCGGTGGTGAAACTCGCGATCACCAGATCGTCCAGCGACAGCGTGAACGCCAGCAGCCAGCCCGCTGCGATCGACGGCCAGATCAGCGGCAGTGTTACCGAGGCGAAAGCGCGCACCGGGCCGCAGCCGAGATCCATCGCCGCCTCCTCTATGCTGCGATCGAGCCCGCCCAGCCGCGACTGCACCACCACCGCGACGAAGCACATCGTCAGCGTGGTATGGGCGATAGTGACGGTCCAGAAGCCGCGCTCCGCCTCGATGGCGACGAACAGCAGCAGCAGCGACAGCCCGGTGATGACTTCCGGCATCACCAGCGGCGCGTAGAGCATCCCGGAAAACAGCGTGCGTCCGGCGAAATTCCGGCCGCGCGACAACGCCACCGCGGCGAGCGTGCCGAGAACCGCCGCTGCCGTCGCCGACACCGCCGCGACCCGCAGGCTGATCCACGCCGCCGACAACATCGCGCTGTCGTTGAAAAACTCCGTGTACCACCGCAGCGACCAGCCGCCCCACACCGTCACGAGTTGCGAGGCGTTGAACGAATAGATCACCAGAATGAGGATCGGCAGGTAGAGAAACGCAACGCCGAGCGCCAGCGACACGGCGTTGAACGGCGAGACCTTGGTGACAGCGCGTGTGCTCATGCGCGCTCTCCGTCGAGCTGACGGCGTTGCAGCTTCTCGTAGATCAGAAGCGGCACCAGCAGCAGTACCAGCAGCACGGCGGCGGTGGCGGACGCCACCGGCCAGTCGCGGTTGGTGAAGAATTCGAGCCACAGCGTCTGGCCGATCATCATCCGGTCCGAGCCTGCGAGCAAATCGGGAATCACGAATTCGCCGACGATCGGGATGAAACACAGCAACGCGCCCGCGCCGATGCCCGGCAACGACAGCGGAAACGTCACCAGCCAGAATGCCTTGAGCCGCGAACAGCCGAGATCGGCGGCCGCTTCGAGCAAGGACGCATCCGATTTCGCCAGCGTCGCGTACAGCGGGAGGATCATGAACGGCAGATACGAATAGACGATGCCGAGATACATCGCCGCATCGGTCGCGAGCCACACCACCGGCTTGTCGACGATACCGAGCGCCAGCAGCACGGTGTTGAGCAGCCCGTCATGCTGCAGAATATTGATCCAGGCGTAGATGCGGATCAGGAACGAAGTCCAGAATGGGATGATGACCAACATCATCGCGATGGGCTGCCAGCGCTGCGGCAGCCGCGCCATGCCGTAAGCGATCGGATAGCCGATGACGAGCAGCATCGCGGTCGAGGCCAGCGCCACGGTGACGCTGCGCACGTAGGACATGAAATAGAGATCGTCCGACGCCAGCAGCCGGAAATTGTCGAGCGACAATTGCGCGGCGGCAACCTTGATCGCCTCCCACCCGGCAGCGATGTCGAACACCGGCACGTAAGGCGGCTGCGCAATCGCCGTCTGCGACAACGCGATCTTCAGCACGAAGCCGAACGGCACCAGAAAGAACAGCACCATCCACAGATAGGGTGCCAGTGCCGCAAGGCGCGCCGGACGCGTGAACAGCCCGCGCGCGCTCATGATTCGAGCACCACACAATCGGCTGGCGCGAACGACGCCGTGATGCGCTGGCCGGATGCAAAAGTCTCGACATCGGTCCGGGTCGCGTTGGCGACGGCAACACGCAACACCGCACCGCCGTCGAGCTGGACCCTGATCGTCGACGTGCCACCGAGATAACTGATGTCGAGCAGCGTTCCCCTCAACGCATTGACGCCACCCGCCGCGTCCTCGTCGGCGCGGGACAGCGCGATCTTCTCCGGCCGGATCGCAATACAGACCGACGGCGCCGATGCCGAGCCTGCCACGACGATCTTGCCGGCATCGGCTGCCGCAACCGTGATGCAGCCGCCGTCGCTCGACGTCACTTGGCCTTCGATCATGTTGATGTTGCCGACAAAGCCCGCAACCCAGCGCGAGTTCGGCGCCTCGTACAGCGCGCGCGGCGTCGCCACCTGCACCAGTCGTCCCTGATTCATCACGCCGATCCGATCGGCGACGGTCATCGCCTCCTCCTGATCGTGGGTGACGATGATGAAGGTCATGCCGAGCCTACGCTGCACTTCGAGCAATTCCGCCTGGGTCGTCTCGCGCAGTTTCTTGTCGAGCGCGGCAAGCGGCTCGTCGAGCAGCAACATCCGCGGCCGCGGGGCCAGAGAACGCGCCAGCGCAACGCGCTGCCGTTGTCCGCCGGACAGCTGATCGGGACGTCGCGCCTCCATGCCTTGCAGCCGGGCCAGCGCGACCATCTCTTCGACCCGCGCGTCGATGTCCGGCTTCGGCAATCCCGCGCGCTTCAGCCCGAACGCGATGTTGTCCGCGACAGTGAGATGCGGAAACAGCGCATAGTTCTGGAACATCATGTTGACGGGCCGCTGATGCGGCGCGACTTGTGCGATGCTGCTGCCGTCGAGCAGGATATCGCCGGCATCCGGCGTCTCGAAACCCGCCAGCATCCGCAACAGCGTCGTCTTTCCGCAGCCGCTCGGGCCGAGCAACGCGAAAAACTCGCCGGGCACGATGTCGAGCGACAGATCATCGACCGCCGTGAAGCCGCCGAAGCGTTTGGTCACGTTTGCGACGCGCAGCAACGGCGACGATGCGCCGCGCGAGTTCCCCAGATTGTCCGTCATTGCCTCCCGCCCGAATTCGCTACTCAGTATAGCAGCGCTTTCGCCGGCGTCATGAACGCGCCGGCACGGCTCCGTGCGGCCTGTGGCCGAACGGGCGCGGTGATGAACCCGGATTTGGGGCGAAATGCAAGGGCGCAGGCAGCGACCTTGCGCCGCGCGGCTTCAGCCGCGCTTACGGACCTGCACGGCGTCGACCCGCGCGTCGCGGCCGACCCAGGCGTCGTATTGCGCGATCGGCGCAGGCTTGCCGAGGAAATAGCCCTGCACCTGGTCGCAAGCTTCGACGGCAAGGAAGCTCAGTTGTTCCTGGGTCTCGACGCCTTCAGCGACGATGGAAATATCTAGGCCGTGGCCGAGCCCGATCATCGCGCGAATGATCGCCGCGGACTGCGGATTGCGGCCGAGATTCATCACGAACGCCCGGTCGATCTTGATCTTGTCGAACGGGAACGCCTGCAGATAGGTCAGCGACGAGTAGCCACTGCCGAAATCGTCCATCGCGATGCGTACGCCGAGCGCCTTCAGCCGCCGCAGCAATGACAGGCCGCGGTCGAAATCCTCGATCAGCACGCCTTCGGTGATTTCAAGCTCCAGCCGCCCCGGCGTCAGGCCGGTTTCCAGCAGGATCGAATGGACGAGGCCGACGAGATCGCCGTGCATGAACTGCGCCGGCGACAGGTTGACGGCGATCTGCAGATGCTTTGGCCACGACGACGCCTCGCGGCAGGCCATGCGCAGGATCCACTCGCCCATCTCGACGATCAGGCCGCTTTCCTCTGCCAGCGGAATGAAGTCGCCGGGCGGAATGAAGCCGCGGGTCGGATGAATCCACCGCGCCAGCGCCTCGAAGCCGATAACATCATCGCCGGTGACGGTGTGTCTCGCATGGGTCTGCGGCTGATAGTGCAGCGACAATTCGCCGTTGCGGATCGCGTTGGACAGATCCTGATGCAGTGCCCGGCGATCGCGGATCTGCTGGTCGGTCGCGGCATCGAAGAAGTTGACCGAACCGCGCGACTTGTCCTTGGCGCGAAACAGCGCGGCGTCCGCGTTGGCGAGCAGCGACGCCCCGTCCTTGCCGTTGTGCGGGAAAATAGCGACACCGACGGTGGCGCCGACGTGAACGGCCTTGCCGTCGATCAGGAACTCCTCACGCATCGACTCGATCAGGCGCTGCGCCACGATCCGCGCGGCCTCCGGCTGAATGCCATCGATGATCAGGCCGTATTCGTCGCCGCTGAGCCGCGCCACCACGCCGCCATGCGCGGCTTTCTCGATCCGCTTGGCGACCTCGATCAGCAGCTTGTCGCCGACGGCGTGCCCGAACACGTCGTTGATTTCCTTCAGCCGGTCGAGGTCGACCGAAACCACCGCGAATTCCTCATCGGTCCCGCCGCAGGCATCGATCAACTGGGTCAGCGCCTGCAGGAATGCGGCCCGGTTCGGAAGGCCGGTCAGGATATCGTGATAGGCCATGTGGGCCATGCGCGATTCCGTTTCGCGCCGATCGGTGATGTCTTCGCTGGTCTTGATGAGATATTGCGGCTTGCCTGAATCGTCGGTGACCGTCACCCGCCGCGTCGTGAACAGCCGCAGCCCGACATCGGTCGGAACCGGATGCTCCTCGGTGACAAGACCGCCCTTGAGGATCGCGGCATTGTCGCGCATTCCCACGAAACGTGCAGCGGCCTCCGGATGAACGTCCTCGACGGTATAGCCGATCACGTCTTCGCGGCGGCGATTCAGGATCGTTTCCGCGGCACGATTGGCCAGAACGTACCTGCCGTCGTCGACCCGCTTGACCACCAGCGCCGCCGGAATGTTGTCGACGATCAATTCGAGGAATTTTTTGGTTCTCTGAAGCTCAAGCGACATCTCGCGATGGCCGGTGACGTCCTCGAACAACGCGACCAGATACTCCGGCCTGCCGTTCTCGCCGCGCGCGATCACGCGATTGCTGGCGAGAATGCGGTCGCCCCTGCCGAGTTCGATGATGAACTCGGTGCGGACCTCACCGTTCGGGGATTCCATCACGGCGCGGTCGTTTTCGGCGATGGTCTTCGCCGTCCTGGCCGTGAAGATTTCCTCGGCCCGATGTCCGACGATACGCTCGCGCGGAATGTTGGAGAACTGCTCGAAAGCGCGGTTGGCGAGGATGTAACGGCCGTCCTCGATGTTCTTGGCGGCGACGCACACCGGGATGTTGTCGATGACGGATTCGAGGAAGGTCTTGGCGCGCGCCAGTTCCTTCGACATCTTGCGCTGCTCGGTGCAATCTTCATGGGTCGCGACCACACCGCCATTCGGCAGATAGGTGTGCTTGATGTGGATCGCGCGCCCATCCTCGAGTTCGGCAATGTAACCGTTCGCCGCCGCGGCATTCCTGTAATAGGCCTCGATGTCGCAGCCGAGCGTCCCGCGCGCATGACGCAATTCAGCGAGTTCGCGGCCAGTTATGCCCCTGCGAATATCGGCGCGCGTCAGCCCGTAAAGTTCAAGATAACGATTGTTGCAATAGGTGACGCGCCGCTGGGCGTTCACCATGAGAATGCCCTGGGACAGATTGTTCAGCGCCGATGTGACGAACGTCTCGCGGCGCATGTTTGCGCGGCGCGTCCGGCGCAACGCCGCGACGATCCAGAGAATGATCGATGTCAGGAATGCCACGACGATAAAGCCGCTAACCAGCATCTGCCATATCATCGCCTTCTTTTCGATAGCGTATTGAGCAGTGACTGGAGTGCCATCTGTCGCGCCAGCAGCTTGAGCGACAGCCTGCCCGCACGTGGCAGCAATGACGACAAGGCACGCCACGGCCATCACGCACGTCGCGGTCTTCTTCCCAGCCTGCTTCTGCCAGCCTGTCATCATTACCTACGGAATTCTTCGCAGATACTGTCTGGCTGCAGCCGTTTGAATCGGGTAAACGCCTACCCGGCCCCCTCAGGATTATGACTTAAATTCGGGCAATTGGTCGGTCATGCTTAATGAAGCCCTAACAAGCTCGCGCGCGCGGCGCCCGTCTGCCTTCCAAATAATCACCCGCCCCGATCGCTTCCCGTTCCGGACTGCCCATGGATCGCATTGACTGTATTGTTGTCGGCGCCGGCGTGGTCGGTCTGGCGATCGCGCGCAAGCTTGCGCAGGCGGGACGCGAGGTGATCGTGCTGGAAAGCGCCGAGGACATCGGCACCGGTACCTCATCGCGCAACAGCGAAGTTATCCATGCCGGCATCTACTATGCGGCCGGCAGCCTGATGGCGCGGATGTGCGTCGATGGCAAAAAGGCACTGTACGACTATTGCGCCGATCACGGCGTGCCGCACAAACGCTGCGGCAAGCTGATCGTCGCCACCACCGAGGCCGAGAGCGAGAAGCTCGCTTCGATCAAGGTCCGCGCCGCCGCCAACGGGGTGTTCGATCTGCAGCCGCTGAGCGGCGCCGAGGCATGCGCGCTGGAACCGGCGCTGAACTGCGTCGGCGCGCTGCTGTCGCCGTCGACCGGAATCATCGACAGCCACGCCTACATGCTGGCACTGCGCGGCGATGCCGAAAGCGCCGGTGCGGCTCTCGCCTTCCATGCACCGCTGCTGCGCGCGACAGTGACGGCCGACGGCATTGTCGCCGAGGTTGGTGGCGAAGCGCCGATGACCATGGCATGCGGGCTTCTCGTCAACGCCGCCGGTCTCTACGCACCCGCGCTCGCCCGTGCGATCGACGGCATGCCAGCGGATCGCATTCCCGCGAACTATCTTGCCAAAGGCAATTACTTCAGTTGCAGCGCGCGTGCGCCGTTCTCGCACCTGATCTATCCGGTGCCCGAGCCGGGCGGCCTCGGCGTCCATCTCACTCTCGACATGGCGGGGCAGGCTCGCTTCGGCCCCGACGTCGAATGGATCGAGGCGATCGATTATGCCGTCGATCCGTCACGCGCGGAGCGGTTCTATCCAGCGATCCGGCGTTACTGGCCGACGCTGCCGGACAACGCGCTGCTGCCGAGCTATTCGGGAATCCGGCCCAAGATCGTGCCGCCCGCCGTCGCCGTGCAGGACTTCATGATCCAGGGGCCGCAGGACCACGGCGTCACCGGACTGATCAACCTGTTCGGGATCGAATCCCCCGGCCTGACCTCGTCGCTCGCCATCGCCGACTATGTCGGCGAGTTCGCGGCCTGAGACAAAACATCACAGGATGGCATCGCAACCCGCGAGACATGGTGCATCACCGCACCAATCCCGGTTGCAGGACGCATAGCCTCGCAGTCGGTGAAAACCGTTGCGCCGACGAGATGTCAGGTGAAGGATTGCGTCAGTGAACTGTCGCGCTCGACGATTGTTTGATGCGTTCGATTTCGTCTTTGAGAAAGAGTTTGCGGCGTTTCAGTTCGATGATCTGCAGATCGTCAATGGAGAGATGGAGCAGAGCCTCGTGCAATTCGTTTTCCAGGGTGCGGTGTTTCCGTTCCAGTTCAACGAGATGCGCCTCAATCGCCATAATGAAGTCTCCTCTTTCAGTGGACCTCAGACTTGGATCTGGACAGTTGAGTTTACACGACAGGCATCATCTGTCGATGTCGTTCGCAGACGGCCCGTTGAAATTTTGGTGTTAGGTGAAACGAATTGTGATGGAGCGAATATCCGATTAACGATACGTCGGTCCCGATACCGCCGCTGGAACTGTCCGCTATTTTCTGCGAAGAGAATGAGGCTGTGAACGGATCGGCCTGATCGGCAGGTCTCGCGTCTCGAAGTAAATCTCGGCGGTCATGACGGAACAGGACAACAACGAGTTCGCTCTGGAGCTTGCAAAGTTGCAACAGGAGCACCGTGACCTCGATGCAGCAATCGACGCGCTGCATCATTCTCCGGCGCCGGATCTTCTGCGATTGCAACGGTTGAAAAAGCGCAAGCTGCAATTGCGTGACCGCATTTCCTTCCTCGAAGATCAGATCACGCCCGACATCATCGCCTGAGGAGACCCTGATCGGCGATCGACCTGCGGCATTCGACCGCCAACGAAAGACGTATGCCGGCCGGTCGATGACATCCTTGGAACCCGCCTTGACCGTAATTGCATCACCAACGCCTGTTGCCCCGCTGCATATGTCCCGTTCAAAACAATCCGTCCCCGGCTGCCTTTTTCGAACAAATTCGCTTGCACTCGGCCGCTTTGATCATGAAAGGTGAGCCGTTCCCGGCCGGTTGCCAGCCAAAAGGCCACCCTTATAATCCGGCCTCTTTGCGCATGGTTTGAAGCATCGTCATGAGTCCCCCCGTCGCCATTATCATGGGAAGCCAGTCTGACTGGGAGACCATGCGCCACGCCGCCGAGACGCTGACCGCGCTGGGCGTGACCCACGAGAAGCTGATCGTATCGGCCCACCGTACGCCGGAACGGCTGTTCAAATTCGCCAAGGGCGCCAAGGCCGCCGGCTTTAAGGTGGTGATCGCGGGCGCCGGCGGGGCCGCCCATCTTCCGGGCATGACCGCCTCGTTGACGGAACTTCCGGTGTTCGGCGTGCCTGTGGAATCGAAGGCGCTGGCCGGCGTCGATTCGCTCTATTCGATCGTCCAGATGCCCGCGGGCATTCCGGTCGGCACATTGGCGATCGGCAAGCCCGGCGCCATCAACGCGGCATTGCTGGCCGCCAGCGTGCTGGCGCTCAACGATGCCGGTCTTGCGACAAGGCTTGCCGCATGGCGCAAGCAACAGACCGAGGCCGTCAGCGAGCGGCCGGAGGGAACGGCGTGACATCATCGCAGTGGGTGCCGCTCAAGCCGGGCGACACCATCGGAATTCTCGGCGGCGGACAGCTGGGCCGGATGCTGGCGCTGGCAGCGGCGCGCCTCGGCCTGAGGGCGCAGGTGTTTTCGCCTGACCCGGATTCGCCGGCGTTCGATGTGGTGCAGAACGCGACCTGCGCCGAATACGCCGATGTCGAGGCGCTGGAGCTGTTCGCCTCCGACGTCAGCGTCATCACCTATGAATTCGAAAACGTGCCGTCCGCGACCGCGATGATCCTCGCCGCGCGCCGCCCGGTGCTGCCGGACCCGAAGGTGCTGGAAACCACGCAGGACCGCCTCGCCGAGAAGGACTTCGTCAGCAAGCTCGGAATCCCGACAGCTCGTTACGCCGACGTCAATTCCGCCGCCACACTGCGTGCCGCGATCGGCAAGATCGGCCTTCCCGCCGTGATCAAGACGCGACGCTTCGGCTATGACGGCAAGGGCCAGGCGATCATCCGCGAGGGCGACGATCCCGACGCGATCTGGGCCGACCTCGAAACCAAGGCCGCGATCCTCGAGGCCTTCGTGCCGTTCGAGCGCGAGATTTCGGTGATCGCCGCGCGCGGCTCCGGCGGCGAGGTCGTCTGCTACGACGTCACCGAGAACGAACATCAGGACCACATCCTGAAATTCTCCTACGCCCCGGCCCGGATTCCCGAGACGCTGGCCGAACAGGCGCGGACCATCACCAAGACCATCGCCACCGCCCTCGGCTATGTCGGGGTGCTGGCGGTGGAGATGTTCGTGGTCCCCGGCGCTGACGGCCCTACTTTGCTGGTCAACGAGATCGCCCCCCGGGTGCACAATTCGGGCCACTGGACGCTGGACGGCGCCTCGGTGTCGCAGTTCGAGCAGCATATCCGGGCGATCGCCGGCTGGCCGCTGGCCCATCCGGTGCGCCACGGGACAGTCACTATGACCAATTTGATCGGGGACGAGATCCTCGATCACGGCAAATGGCTGACGGTTCCCGGCGCCACGGTCCATTTATACGGTAAAGGGGCACCGCGCCCGGGCCGCAAAATGGGCCATGTGACCGAGGTCAAACCGGCCGGTCCGGCAGCGAAATAAGCCGGGAAATAGCTATTCGCGCGGCCTGAAATCCCGCCCCGCTGGTGGACATTCCCGGTTTGATCTGGTACATCCGCGCCCTTGAACGTCCGGGGGTATGGCCTTGCCGGCCCCTTGGCGACGACAGAATTCCAAACCGATAGAAAAGAGGATGCCGCGTGCAGGTTCTCGTCCGCGATAACAATGTCGACCAGGCTCTCAAGGCGCTGAAGAAGAAGATGCAGCGCGAGGGCATTTTCCGCGAGATGAAGCTCCGCGGCCATTACGAAAAGCCGTCCGAAAAGAAGGCCCGCGAGAAGGCGGAAGCCGTTCGCCGCGCCCGCAAGCTGGCGCGCAAGAAGCTGCAGCGCGAAGGCCTGCTACCGATGAAGCCGAAGCCCGTGTTCGGCGCCGACCGCGGCGCGCGTGGCGCCGGCGCTGGCGCCCCGGGTGCTGGTCCGCGCGGACCGCGCTAAGCAATCAAACGAATTCAGATAAAGAAAACGCGGGCCTCACGGTCCGCGTTTTAGTTTTGAGCATCTCCGGGAGGAGACAATGCTCAGACGTTCTGGCTCAGACGTTCTGGCTCAGACGTTCTGGCTCAGACGTTCAGATTCATCCACACCGCTTTCGGCTCGGTGAAATTCTCGATCGCGGCGGTGCCGTGTTCACGGCCCAGACCTGAATCGCGCTCACCGCCCCACGGCAACCGCACATCGGTGTAGCCGTAAGTGTTGATCCAAACCGTGCCGGCACGAACCTTCCTGGCGAAACGCTGGACACGGCCGATGTCGCGGCTCCAGACGCCGGCGGCGAGGCTGTACGCCGTGCCGTTGGCGATCCGCAGCGCGTCCGCTTCATCCTTGAACTTGATGACGCTAACGACGGGGCCGAAGATCTCCTCCTGCGAAATCCGCATCTCGTGTTTGACGTTGGCGAACACCGCGGGGCTGATGAAGTAGCCGCGCTCGCCGATGCGCTTGCCACCAGTAGTCAGCGTCGCGCCTTCGTTCCGGCCGATATCGACATAGTCGAGAATGCTCTTCATCTGCTTCTCGGAAATCACCGGACCGAGCGCGGTGGCGCGATCTGCCGGATCGCCCATGCGAATCGACTTCGCGCGCGCGGTCAGCCGTTCGACCACTTCGTCATAGACCTTCTCGTGCGCGAGCACGCGCGACCCCGCCGAACAGACCTGGCCGGCGTTGAAAAAGATGCCGGAAGCCGCGGCCTTGGTCGCGGCATCGAGATCGGCATCGTCGAAAATCACGTTGGCCGACTTGCCGCCAAGCTCCAGCGACACGCGTTTGAAGTTGCCGGCGGCGCCGCGCATGATTCCGCGCCCCACCCCGGGCGAGCCGGTGAAGGTGATCTTGTCGATGTCCGGGTGATTGACCATCGCGTCGCCGACGACGCGACCCGGACCGGTGACGATGTTGAGCACGCCCGGTGGCAATCCGGCCTCGAGCGCCAGTTCGCCGATCAGCAGCGCCGACAGCGACGTGAGTTCGGCAGGCTTCATGACAATGGTACAGCCGCAGGCGAGCGCCGGCGCGAGTTTCCACATCCCGATCATCAGCGGGAAATTCCACGGCACGATGGCACCCACGACACCGACCGGCTCGCGCATCGTATAGGTCAGCGCGTCGCTGCGGGTGGACACCACCTCGCCGTGAATCTTGTCGGCCCATCCGGCGTAATAGGTCAGCGTGTCGATAGCGGCGGGAAGATCCTGCCGCAGCACACCGGCGATCGGCTTGCCGGCGTCGCGGCTCTCCAGGTCGGCGATTTCATCGGCGTGCTGCTTCATCAATTCGGCAAGCCTGAACAGGATGTGGCCGCGCTCGGCGGCGCGCATCGTCCGCCACGGTCCCTCGAAGGCGCGGCGTGCCGCGGCGACGGCGCGATCAACGTCGACCTCGTCGCCTTCCGCGACGGTGGCGATCACCTCGCCGGTCGCCGGGTTCAGGGTCTTGAAGAAGCGCCCGGACGCAGGCTCGACGTGGCGTCCGTCGATCAGCAGCAGCTTGTGCTCGACAACGGCCGGGACGGATGTGGTTTGGTCATCGTCATATGCAATTGACATCATATTTCCTCCGCATCTCATCCTAAAATGGGTATTGAATATGCCAGAGTAAATATGAAAAGATGTGAGATAAACCGCCTCTAATATGAAATCAATTTCATAATATGGTGCCCGATGCATATTGAAATCGAGACCATCTGGCGTTTCCATAAGGATGGCAGTCCGCAGACCGCCATCGTCATGCTCGGCATTCTCAATGAGATCCGGAAAACCGGAAAACTCACCAGCGCGGCCGATCACGCCCACCTGTCCTATCGGCACGTGTGGAATCTGATCGAGCAGTGGTCGGACTTTTTTGGCGTGCCGCTGGTCGAGCGTCATCGCGGCAAGGGCACAACGCTCACCGCCTTTGGTGAAAAACTGGTCTGGGCCGGCCAGCGCCTCGAAGCGCGTCTCGGCCCGCAGCTCCAGAACCTGTCACAGGAACTCGTCACCGAGATCAAACCGTTCCTGCATCAGCATCCATCCGTGATCCGCGTTCACGCCAGCCACGGTTTCGCGGTGCCCAAGCTGCGCGAATTGCTCGACCGCACACCCGGCATCGGCGTCGATCTGCGCTATGTCTCCAACCAGAATTCCCTGATCTCGCTGGCGCAGGACGCCTGCGACCTGTCCGGCGTTCATCTGCCGCGCGGCAAGCTGCGCCATGAGGCCGTGACCGACTGCAAGGAATGGCTCGACCTGCGCGAGCATCGCGTGATCAGCTTCGTGACCCGCGAGATGGGACTGATGGTGAAGCCCGGCAATCCGCTCGGCATCACGTCGCTGAAGGAGCTGGTCGAGTGCAAGGCGCGCTTCGTCAACCGCGATCCCGATTCAGGCACGCGCCAGTTGTTCAATCAATTACTCGGTGCCAGCAACATCGAGGAGGGCAAAATCAACGGTGCGCAGCGGATCGAGTTTACCCATGCCGCCGTCGCGGCCTATGTCGCAAGCGACATGGCCGATGTCGCCTTCGGCGTCGAGGCCGCGGCACGACTGTTCGGGCTCGATTTCGTTCGTCTGCTGACCGAGGATTATTTTTTCGTCTGTCGCCGCTCGTTCCTCGAGACCGAGGCGATGCAGCGCGTGCTCGATGTCATGAAGGGCGACGAATTCCACAACGCCGTCGCCGATCTGCCGGGCTATGTGCCTGTCAATATCGGCCAGGTATTCACGGTGCGGGAATTTCTCGACACCGTCGACGTCGAGACCAACACCATCCCCGAGAAGGCCGCGCCGCGCCGGACCTGAGTTCTCGGTGAAAGCGGCAAGCGACCGGTGTGGGCAGCTAGTGCGGCACCATCGCCTGGAACACCGACTCCGCGGCCGACATCACATCCTCCGCGACTGACGTGGAGCGCTCACCCGTCCGGATCGGGACATCCGCCGGCGGCACCAATCGGGGTGAATCGTCCAGCCTCGCAACCGGATCGCTGGCGTATGACGGGATCTGCTGTGGCGGCGGTGCGATGGTCACCGGCGGCGCCATCGGCGGGACGGCCGCTTCCTGCCGCGCGGTCGGTACCGCCGGCAATGCCGGAGCCTGTGTCGCATTGCCGGCCGGTGCGTAGACCACTTTCACCGGCGACCGCTCGGGCTGCGAACGCGCAGCCTCCTCGACACGCGGAGCCTCCGGTGTGCGTGCAACGCCGGCGGGCTTGGGCGGCTCGGTGCTGCCGCGCAGCCGCGCCAGCGCATCGCGGGCGAGGTCATTGGCATCGCGGCCCTCGGCCTCGCGGGCGGGCTCGGCCGGTGCCCTGACGGCTGCCTTCTCCCGGGCCTCGTCCTTCACCTCGCGGACAGGCTGACGATGACGCAGGCTCGCGGCGTCCCCGGACTTCTCCTCTGACTTCTCTGCTTTGTCAGAAAGCTTGTCGGAGGAGCGGCTCGCAGATTTTACCGCCGGCTTTGCCGGCTCGGATTTAGGTTCGGCTTTGGCAATGTCAGTTTTTTTGACGTCAGCCGCCTTCACGTCCGTGTTCTTGGCCAGCTCGGGTACGGCTTTTGCCGGGGCCGAGACCGTCGCCGGCGGCTTATCGGCGTCCGGCTTGTTGTTGATGTAGTGCGTGACGATGTACGCGCCGACCACCGTCGCCACGATCGACGGTATCACTTCCAAAATGTACTTCGATAGAAACTTCTTGATCATTGCCAACCGCACTCCCCCGGTCCAGCGATCAGATGCTGGAACTTTAGGGCCGATTGAGGGATCAATCGCGACGGATCGGTGGCAAACCGACCGATCCATCGCGGTTTTCCATCACAGCAGCTTGAGTGGCCTTGAAGTGGAAGCCGACGGCACCGTCATGTGCCGACCAACGGCCAGACCCGGCCTGAGCCTGTCATCACAATCAGGGCTTCAGCTCGATTTCGAGGAACACGATTTCACTGCCGGTCTCGTTGAGAACGTCGTGTTCGACACCGGCTTTCCGGACATAGGATTGCCCAGTGGTGATCGGCGCCTTCGACCGCGCACCGTCAGGCCCGACGATCGTCATCTCGCCCGTGGTGATCGGAACGATCACGTAGTCCATCTCATGGATATGACGGCCGGTGGCGCTGCCCGGCGCGAGACGCCATTCGGTGACGCGGACCTCGGCCGTATCGTGCTGAACGTTCGATTTTGCAGGGGTCATGTCTCATCCTCCATCACGGAGCGAACACCAGAAAAATGAAAACAGCAAAAACCAGAACATGGACCATCCCGAACAGGATGTTGCTGCGGCCGGTTCCGAGCGTGAGGGTGCTCAGCAGGATCGTCATGATGAGCAGCACCATTTCCTGAGGGCCAAGCCCGAGTACCAGATTTTTGTCGAGCACATAAGCCATCACCGCAACGGCGGGCACGGTCAGGCCGATGGTCGCAAGCGACGAGCCGAGCGCGAGATTGATGCTCTTTTGCAGTTGGTTTTTCCGGGCCGCGGCCACCGCCGCCACGCTCTCCGGCAACAGCACCAGCAGCGCAACGACGATACCCGCGAACGCCGGCGGCGCGCCGATCAGCGCCGCTCCGGCATCGACCACCAGCGAGAATTTCTTGGCCATCATCACCACGGCACCCAGCGAGACCAGCAGCAGCACCAGGCTTACCACCATCATTCGCGAATTCGCCGGGGCGTGAGCATCATCGTCATCGCTCTCGACGATGAAGAAATCGCGATGGAGAATCGTCTGGGTATAGAGAAACACGCCGTAGAGAATGATCGTCACCACGCTGACGAAAGCCAGCTGAAGCTGGGAATAGACCGGACCTGGCGTGGTCAGGGTGTAGTTCGGCAGGATCAGCGTGATGGTCGCGAACACGATGAGAACGCAGAGAAAGACGTTGACGCCGGTGACCTGAAACGTCTGCTCGCGAAACCGCAGGCCGCCCGACAGGATGCAAAGGCCGACGAGGCCGTTGCACACGATCATCACCACTGCGAACACCGTGTCGCGCGCCAGCGTCGGGACGTCCTTCTCGCCGAGCATGATGGTGGCAATCATCGCCACTTCGATGATCGTCACGGCCATCGTCAGCAGCAGCGTGCCATAGGGCTCGCCGATGCGGTGCGCGATCACCTCGGCATGATAGACTGCGGCGAACACCGTGCCGAACAGGATCACCAGCAGCACGGCCGCGAACACGAGCCCGGCAGGCGAATTCGTGAAGCCAATGCCGAGCGACGGGATCAGGGTCGCCGTCACAAGCAAAACGGCCAGCATGGGAAATATCCATGCTGACCGCGGGACATGTGTTTGTGCGCTCATACGCTCAACACTAATGGCACGATCGCAAAAGGCATAGGGGCCTGGCTAGCGCAGAGGAAATTTGCACCCGGGAGCGGGATGCCTTAACCAAAAGAACTATTTTTGGAAGGAAGCGCAAAAATGTTCTCACACGTCATGATCGGGACGAACGATCTCGACAAAGCCAAAGCATTTTACGACAAACTGCTGGGCACGCTTGGGGTGCCACCGGGGGCTGTCGATCGCCATCGTGTCTTTTATCGCACCAAAACCGGCACGTTTTCCGTATCGAAGCCGATCGACGGCAAACCTGCCACTCCTGCCAATGGCGGCACCATCGGCTTTCTTGCGAACTCGCCGGAAGACGCCAATGCCTGGCATGCAACGGGGATCGCGAATGGTGCCACAACATGCGAGGATCCGCCCGGCATCCGCGAGATGAACGGCGTCAAGATGCATCTTGCCTATCTGCGCGACCTGGACGGCAACAAGATTTGCGCACTGTACCGGGTACCAAAGGCGTAACAAAAAGAGGCCGTGCGCTGTGCACGGCCTCTTTTACTTCCGCGAGTAAAAGGCGGGGTTAGTTTACATTCCCTTGACGATGTTCTCGGCCATCTTCTTGGCATCGCCCAGCAGCATCATCGTGTTGTCACGATAGAACAGCGGGTTATCGACGCCGGCATAGCCGGACGCCAGCGAGCGCTTGATGAACATCACTGTGCCGGCCTTCCAGACCTGAAGAACCGGCATGCCGTAGATCGGCGACTTCGGATCTTCTTCCGCCGCCGGGTTGGTGACGTCGTTGGCGCCGATGACGAAGGCGACGTCGGCCTGGGCAAACTCCGAGTTGATATCCTCGAGTTCGAACACCTCGTCGTAAGGCACGTTGGCTTCGGCGAGCAGCACGTTCATGTGTCCGGGCATACGGCCCGCGACCGGATGAATCGCGTACTTCACCTCGACGCCTTCCTTCTTCAGCGTGTCGGCCATTTCACGAAGGGCATGCTGGGCCTGCGCCACCGCCATGCCGTATCCCGGCACGATGATAACCTTCTGCGCGTTCTTCATGATGAAGGCCGCGTCGTCCGCCGAGCCGAGCTTGACCGGCCTCGCTTCGCCGCCGGCGGCCGCGGCAGGGCCGCCGCTCTCGCCGCCGAAGCCGCCGAGGATCACCGAGATGAAGGAGCGGTTCATCGCGTGGCACATGATATAGGACAGGATCGCGCCCGACGAGCCGACCAGCGCGCCGGTAATGATCAGCGCCGAGTTGCCCAACGTGAAGCCGATACCGGCCGCCGCCCAGCCCGAATACGAGTTGAGCATCGAGATCACGACCGGCATGTCGGCGCCGCCGATCGGGATAATCAGCAGGCCGCCGAGCACCAGCGCGATAACGGTGATCAACCAGAAGTCGACCTGGCTCTGCGACGACACCAGCCCGTAGATGAAGAACACCAGCGCCAGCGCCAGCACGATGTTGATGATGTGACGCGCCGGCAGGATGATCGGTGCGCCGCTCATCCGGCCCGACAGCTTGAGGAACGCGATCACCGAACCGGTGAAGGTCAGAGCGCCGATGGCGACGCCGAGCGACATTTCAACGAGGCTGGAGGCGTGGATGTTGCCGCGCGTGCCGATGTCGAATGCCGCGGGTGCGTAGAACGCACCGGCCGCGACCAGCACCGCCGCCATGCCGACCAGCGAGTGGAAGGCGGCGACCAGTTCGGGCATCGAGGTCATCGGCACCCGGCGGGCGATCACCGCGCCGATGCCGCCGCCGATCGCAATGCCGAGGATCACGAGGATCCAGCCCGTCGCACTGGCCGGCGGATGCGCGGCGAGCGTGGTGCCCACCGCGATCGCCATGCCGATCATGCCGAAGAAATTGCCCTGACGGCTGGAAGCCGGGCTCGACAGCCCGCGCAGAGACATAATGAAAAGGACGCCTGCGACCAGATAGAGCAGCGCCGAGATATTCGCGTTCATGTGCCCTGCCCCGTCACTTCTGCTTCTTCTTGTACATCGCCAGCATGCGCTGGGTGACAAGGAAACCGCCAAAGATATTTACGCACGCGAAGATCAGCGCGACAAAACCGAACGCGCGGGCCCATAGCGGACCTTCGTCGCTGCCGACGAGGGCGACACCGACGGCCAGCAGCGCGCCGACCACGATGACCGACGAAATCGCGTTGGTCACCGACATCAGCGGTGTGTGCAGCGCGGGCGTCACCGACCACACCACGAAATAGCCGACGAAAACGGCGAGTACGAAAATCGACAACCGAAAGACAAACGGATCGACAGCCTCAATCCCGTGCATGGCGCTCTCCTATGCTTTCGGCAGGAAGTTCGGATGAATGACGGCGCCATCCCTGGTCAGCGCCGTGGCTTTCACGAGTTCGTCGTCCCATTTCACCGCGAGCGACTTGCTCTCCTTGTCGAACATCGTTTCGATGAACGACAGCAGGTTGCGCGCATAAAGGCTCGAGGCCGACGTCGCGACCCGGCCCGCGAGGTTCGGGAAGCCGACGATCTTGACGCCATCGACGCTGGTGACTTCGCCGGACTTGACGCCCTCGACGTTGCCGCCGCGTTCGACCGCGAGATCGACCAGCACGGAGCCGGGCTTCATGGATTTCACCATCTCGGCGCTGACCAGCTTCGGCGCGGGCCGGCCCGGAATCAAAGCCGTGGTGATGATGATGTCCTGCTTCTTGATGTGCTCTGCCGTCAGGGCGGCTTGCTTGGCCTGATACTCTTTCGACATTTCCTTGGCGTAGCCGCCGGCGGTCTCCGCCTGCTTGAACTCCTCGTCCTCGACAGCGAGGAATTTAGCGCCGAGCGATTCGACCTGCTCTTTCACGGCGGGGCGAACGTCGGTCGCGGTGACCACGGCGCCGAGGCGGCGGGCGGTTGCGATCGCCTGCAGGCCGGCAACGCCGACGCCCATCACGAACACCTTGGCGGCGGGCACGGTACCGGCCGCGGTCATCATCATCGGGAAAGCACGGCCGAATTCTTCCGCGGCCTCGATCACCGCGCGATAGCCGGCGAGGTTGGCCTGCGACGACAGCACGTCCATCACCTGCGCGCGGGTGATGCGCGGCATCAGCTCCATCGCGAACGCGGAGACGCCGGCGTCGGCCATCACTTTAAGCGCGGCGTCGTTGCCATACGGGTCCATGATCGCGATGACGAGCGCGCCCTTCTTGTATTTGGCAAGCTCGGCGGCCTCGGGCCGCTTCACCTTGATCACGATGTCCGCGTCCTTGACCGCATCGGCGCTGACAACAGCACCGGCGGCGGTGAAATCCGCATCGAGGAGGCCGGACTTGATGCCGGCTCCCGGTTCAATGGCGACATCGATTCCGAGCGCCTTGAATTTCTTCACGGTATCGGGCGTCGCCGCGACGCGCGGCTCGCCGGCGTCGACTTCTTTCGCGATAGCAATTTTCATAAGTCCTCCCGCGACCCGTCAGCCGCGCATGACTAAAGCACCGGCAGCGTCGCCGGCGAACAACGATTCATTGTTCAGAGAAGAAAAAGCGCCATCAGGGCGACGACCGCGATCACCGCCAGCGAGCTGTATTTAATCAGCGCAAGGAATCCCTCATAAGTCTGCTCGTGCGCGGGGTAATCCATGCCATCCGCTGTGGTGTAAGCGACTTCTTTATGCTCAGCCATTCATGCCTCCAGAGTCCCGATTGGACGCGGAATTACCTTAATTGGCCGGTCAGGGCAACGGCACGAAATCGCCGGTCACCGGCGTTGGGCCAAGGAAATCGACGGCCCGACTGCCGGAAAATGCGCCGATTGCAAACCTTCAAAAAACACGCGCAGGCTGCATTATCGCCTATTAGCCTTTAGTCTAAGATAATGAGAATGCGGGAATTTCTCCCGAAATGTAAGGGCTCCCGGTGGGTGCGCTGATTTGGCGCACCCCCGCCTTTCTGATTGTGGCTTTTGTGAAGCGGCCTCACACTCAGCGCAACAACAAGAAAATTACAAACAGCAAAAAAGCTTGGGAGGTCAAAAATGAAAACCGACACCAAAACACCGACGACCCGCCGCGCCCTTCTGGGAGGAGCCGCAGTCGCTGGAGCCGCGATCGTCAGTTCGCCCTACATCCGCAACGCGGAGGCGGCCGAAACCACGACATGGAAAGTGCAGACGTCCTGGCCCGCCGGTGTAGGCCTCAACACTTTCAAGGAATGGTGCAACAGCATCAAGGAAAAGACCGGCGGCGAACTTGAGTTCAAGCCATTCGCCGCGAAGGAGGTCGTCGGCGACTTCGAGCTTCTCGACGGCGTGAAGAACGGCGTGCTCGAAGCGATGAACTCGTTCACGGTGTACTGGGTCGGCAAGATCCCGGCGACCGCGTTCCTGTCGTCATATCTGATGGGCCTGCGTTATCCGCACGAATGGGACGTGTTTTTCTACAGCGGCGGCGGCCTGAAAATGGCGCGGGAGATCTTCGCCAAGCAGGGCCTGATGTATGTCGGCCGCATCCATCACGGCGCCAACATCATCCACTCCAAGAAGCCAATTCGCTCGATCGAGGATTTCAAGGGTCTGAAGCTGCGCGTCCCCGGCGGCATGATTGCCGAAGGCTTCGCGGCGATCGGCGCCAAGACGACGCTGCTTCCGGGCGGCGAAGTGTTCTCTGCGCTCGAAAAGGGAACGATCGAAGCCGCCGACTACACCGGTCCGGCGGTGAACTGGGATCTCGGCTTCCAGCAGGTCTCGAAATTCATCTGGATGGGCCCTCCCGGCCTTATGTCAGTGTATCAGCCGGTCGACTTGATGGACTTCTGCGTCGGCATAAACCACTGGAACAAGCTGAACCCCAAGATGAAGCTGTGGGTGGAGAACGAAGTTCAGTCCTATTCCGCTGTTCATCACGGCGCGATCCAGAAGGCCGACATGGAAGCATGGCCGAAGTTCCTCAAGGCCGGCACCACGATCAACCGGTTGCCTACGGAGGATCTTGAAAAATTCCAGAAGGTGGCCGTGCCGATCTGGTTCAAGTGGGCCAACAAGGACAAGGACGCCGCCCGCGTGTTCAAGGCGCAGCTCGATATCATGGAATCTCCGAGCATCGGCTACGTCACGCCGGATATGTACAAAGGCCAGAAACTGGATCTCTGAGCCGCTCCGGCCGGAATCGATGAGGGAGATGCCACGCGGCATCTCCCTCCATTGTCCGCAGGCACCCACCGACTCTCCCGTTCGAGGCGTCAATGCCGAACTTATATTTTGTGCTGCCCCATTGGCTTTACTGGGGCACGTTAATCGTGTTTCCGCTGATCGCCATCTATCTGGTGAACCGTCAGCTCCAGCGGGGCGTTCCGCGGGGTCCGTCGGTGTTCATCGCCTACATGTTCTGGCTCTTCGCCGGATTTATGGGCTTGCACCGCTTCTATCTGAAAAGCCGGTGGGGCTTCGCGTTCGTGCCGGTCTTCCTGGCGCTCCTTTACGTCAACGGCCTGATCGGCGACCGGCGCGAGGATGTCTCGCGCACCCGCGCCGCGGTCGAGACCTCGCACATCGAAATATCGCGTGCCAGAATTTCTCCGAACGAGACGGCGACGCCGGAAGCAACCGAGCGCCTTGCCAAGGCCACCGCTGCCGGCAAGGACGCGGAAGCACAGTTCAAGGTCGAGGAACAGCGGCTCGACGACACCTACGGTTATTCGCGCTGGCTCGCGATTCTGATGGCCGCGATGATGGTCGTGGACGCGATCCTGCTGCCGGGGCTCGTGCGGCGCACGGCAGCCCGGGAAGCGAGCGAAAGCCAGATAGAGTTGGCGGAAATTCCGGACATCCCAGCGCAAGGCACCGGCGAGGACCCCGCCAAGGAGGTCCATACCTGGCTGACTGACAAGATCGAATGGGTGAACGTCCGCACCGGCGAATTCGTCGCCTACTGGGCGGTGATT
This sequence comes from Afipia sp. Root123D2, assembly GCF_001425835.1. Classification (GTDB taxonomy): domain Bacteria; phylum Pseudomonadota; class Alphaproteobacteria; order Rhizobiales; family Xanthobacteraceae; genus Afipia. The sequence goes on along the minus strand of NZ_LMDP01000001.1, from coordinate 78,728 downwards.
TCGGTGTTCGTCTACTACTACGAAGTCATCGCACGCTATGCCTTCAACTCCCCGACCAACTGGGTGCACGAGAGCATGTTCCTGATGTACGGCATGCAGTACATGCTTGCGGGCGCCTACGCCTACCGCGAAGACCAGCATGTCAGGGTCGATGTGTTCTACACGAAGTTCTCGCCACGCGGCAAAGCGATGGCCGATATCTTCACATCCATCTTCTTCTTCATCTTCATCGGCGTGATGTTCTGGACGAGCTGGCGGTTCGCGGCCGATTCGGTCGCCAACGGCGAGCGCTCTTTCACCGAGTGGCAAGTGCAGTACTGGCCGATCAAGCTGATGATGCCGATCGGCGCCGGGCTGCTGCTTCTGCAAGGTGTCGCGAAGCTTATCAAAGACATTGTATTTCTGACGCGCGGGAGAGCCTGAGCCATGGGCTGGGAAATCGATATCGCATGGCTGACCGTCCTGATGTTCGGATCGTTGGCCGTCCTGCTGGCGCTCGGCTTGCCGATGGCGTTCTGCACAGGAAGCCTCGCAACCATCTTCCTGTTCCTGTTCGGCAATTCCGCCATCCTGAACATGATGCCGTCGCGCATCTTCCCGTTCATGACCGACTATCAGCTGTCGGCGGTGCCATTGTTCATCTTCATGGCGGCGATGCTGGAGAAAGCCGGCATCATCGAGGAGTTGTTCGACGCGGTTTATAAGTGGCTGGGATCGCTCAAGGGCGGACTTGCCTCGGCGACCGTGATCGCCTGCACGGCGCTCGCCGCCATGGTCGGTGTCGTCGGCGCGACCGAAGTGACGATGGGCATGATCGCCCTGCCGGCAATGCTCAAGCGCGGATATGACCAGAAGCTCGCTTGCGGCGCGCTATTGGCGGGCGGCACGCTCGGCATCCTGATTCCGCCCTCGGTCATGGCGATCGTCTATGCGGTGGTCGCCCAGCAGTCGCTCGGCGAACTGCTGGTCGGCTCGATCTTCCCCGGCTTCCTGCTGTCGGGCATGTATATCGCCTACATCACGATCCGCTGCTACATCGACCCAAGCCTCGGCCCGGCATTGCCGCTCAAGGACCGGGTGGATGGACGCGAAAAACTGCGGTTGCTCAAGAATACGATCGCGCCGCTGCTGCTCATCACCCTCGTGCTCGGCGTCATCTTCCTCGGCATCGCAACGCCGGTGGAGGCGGCCGGCATCGGCACCTTCGGCGCCTTGTTCGTATCGGCGCTGCATCGCAGGCTGACCTGGCCGGCGATTCAGGAAGCCGCACTGGCGACCTTGAAGGCCACCGCGATGGTGATGTGGATCTTCTTCGGCGCGACGATGTTTGTCGGCTTCTTCATCATCAAGGGCGGCCAGCAATTCGTGTCGGAATCGATCTTGGGGACGGGCCTGCCGCCCTACGGCATCCTGTTCCTGATGATGTTCATCCTGTTCGTGCTCGGAATGTTCATCGACTGGGTCGGCATCCTGCTGCTGACCGTGCCGATCTTCCTTCCGATCATGCAGGGCTTGGAATGGAACGGCGTATTCGGCCTGCCCGGCGTCAAGTCGAGCGACGTCGCGCTGTGGTACGGCGTGATCTTCATGATCAACATGCAGATGGCGTTCCTCAGTCCGCCATTCGGCTACTCGCTGTTCTATCTGAAGAGCGTCGCGCCCCCCGAGGTCAGCATGGCCACGATCTTCCGCGGCGCGGTGCAGTTCATGGTGCTGCAGGCCTTGGGTCTGGCGGTTTGCATCATCTTCCCGCAGATCATTCTCTGGCTGCCGGGGTTGCTGTACGCGCGCTAGCGGGCGGCACACAGCTTTAAAACAAAAAGACCGGCCGCAAGGCCGGTCTTTTCTTTTCTGCGATCCCTTGCCCGCCCTCGCGGGCGGCGGCTTATCCCATCGCCTCCAGTTCGGCGATCAGGCTCTCGATCACCGACAGGCCCCCGTCCCAGAATGTCGGGTCCTTGGCGTCGAGTCCGAACGGCTGAAGCAACAACTCGGAATAATGCTTGGTGCCGCCGGCGGCGAGCATCTCCAGATAACGCTCCGCGAAACCGGCGGATGCGTTCTCGTACACCGCGTACAGCGAGTTCACGAGGCAATCGCCGAACGCATAGGCATAGACGTAGAACGGCGAATGGATGAAGTGCGGGATGTACATCCAGAACGTCTCGTAGCCCGGCTTGATCTCGATTGCCGGTCCGAGGCTTTCACCCTGCACGCTGAGCCAGATCTCGCCGATGCGCTGCGCGGTGAGTTCGCCATTGCGGCGCTCGGTGTGGATCGCGCGCTCGAACGAATAGAACGCGATCTGGCGCACCACCGTATTGATCATGTCCTCGACCTTGCCGGCGAGCAGCGCCTGACGCTGCTTGACGTTCTTGGTCTCGGCCAGGAGGCGCTTGAAGGTCAGCATCTCGCCGAACACGCTGGCGGTCTCCGCCAGCGTCAGCGGCGTCGGCGCCATCAGCGCGCCCTGCTTCGCGGCGAGAACCTGATGGACGCCGTGGCCGAGTTCATGGGCGAGCGTCATCACGTCGCGCGGCTTGCCCTGATAATTCATCAGCACATAGGGATGCGCCGACGGCGTGGTCGGATGCGAGAACGCACCCGGCGCCTTGCCCGGCCGCACCGGCGCATCGATCCAGCGGTCGTCAAAGAAGCGCCTGGCGATGGTCGCCATCTCCGGCGAGAAGTCGCCATAGGCTTTCAGGATCGTGCTCTTGGCATCGCCCCACGCGATGCTGCCTGTGGCCGCGAACGGCAGCGGCGCGTTGCGGTCCCAGTGCGCGAGCTTCTTCTTTTTGAACCAGCTCGCCTTCAGCGCGTAATAGCGATGCGAGATCCGCGGATAGGCAGCGCGCACCGAGGCGACCAGCGCATCGACGACTTCACGCTCGACCCGGTTCGCAAGATGGCGCGAATCCGCGACATCCTCGAAGCCGCGCCAGCGGTCGGAGATTTCCTTGTCCTTGGCGAGCGTATTGGTGACCAGCGCGAAGGTGCGCTCGTTGGCCTTGAAGGTTTTCGCCAGCGCCTGCGCCGCCGCCTTGCGCTTGTCGGGCGAACGGTCCTGCAGCAGGTTCAGCGTCGGCTCGATCGCCAGCTCCTTGCCGCCGACCTTGAAGCGCAGCCCCGAAATGGTCTGGTCGAACTGCCGGTTCCAGGCGGCATAGCCGCTGATCGATTTTTCATGGAAAAGCTGCTCGACGCGATCCTCGAGCTGGTAGGGCTTGTCCTTGCGGATGTCCTCGAGCCACGGCCGGTAATGGCCCAGCGACGGCGTCTGCATCGCCCGCTCGATCACCGCATCGTCGACCCGGTTGAGTTCGAGAGTGAAGAACAAAAGGTGGAGCGATGCCGCGGTAATGCGCTCCGACACGTCACCGTAGAATTTCGAGATCGCCGGATCGACGGTGTCGCCCGCGTGGATCAGGCCGGCATAGGACACAAGCCGCCCGGCGAGATCGTCGATCGCCTCATAGCTTTTCACCGCGCCGGCAAGCCATTCGCCGCCGCTCGGCTTCGCCACTTCTTCCGCAATCCGGCCCTTGTAGGAGGTTTCGAACGCGACGCAGTCGGCATCGAGCTTGTCGAGATCGCGCGCGATCTCCGGCGCGTCGATCGAGGGATAAAGATCGGCCAGATTCCACTCGGGCAGCTTCATCGCCTTCGGTGCTGCCTTGGCCTTCGGTTTGGCAGCCGGTTTCGACTTAGCTGAAGATTTAGCTGTGGACGATTTACGAAGAGCGGAAGACGAGCGAGCAGCCATTACTGTTCCAACCTGTGTTTGTGCGCTTCAGCCACCATGCAGCGATAACGTGACCGCAGCCAGACGCCAACCCTTAAGAGCTCGTTAATCGGCATCGGCGAGAGTGCCCCGATTCGACACAGATAGTTGTGTTTTCCGGGGAATGCCATGCCTGCCACTGTTCTGATCGCCGATGATGATGCCGTCCAGCGGCGTCTGGTGGAGAACATGGTGCATCGCTGCGGGTACGATGCCGTGGTCGTCGACAGCGGCGATGCCGCGCTGGCGGCGCTGATCGACCCCGATGCGAAACAAATCGACGCCGTCGTGCTCGACCTCGTGATGCCCGGCCTCGACGGCATGGGCGTGCTGGAAAAGATGCGCGACGCCGGAATCTCGACCCCGGTGATCGTGCAGACAGCCCATGGCGGCATCGACAACGTGGTGTCGGCGATGCGCGCCGGAGCGCACGACTTCGTGGTGAAGCCGGTCGGCATCGAGCGTTTGCAGGTGTCGTTGCGCAACGCGCTCAACGCCAGCGCGCTGAAGGGCGAATTGCAGCGCATCCGCCACAGCCGCGAGGGCAAACTCACATTCAGGGACATCGTCACCCGGTCCGAAACAATGGACTCGGTGCTGACGATGGGCCGCAAGGCCGCGGGCTCCGCGATTCCGGTTCTGATCGAAGGCGAATCCGGCGTCGGCAAGGAATTGATCGCCCGCGCCATCCATGGTTCGAGCGACCGCAGCAGCAAGCCGTTCATCACCGTGAATTGCGGCGCGATCCCCGACAATCTGGTTGAATCCATCCTGTTCGGTCACGAGAAGGGCGCGTTCACGGGCGCCACCGAACGCCACGCCGGCAAGTTCGTCGAAGCCTCAGGCGGCACGCTGTTTCTCGACGAGGTCAGCGAGTTGCCGCTGGCCGCGCAAGTCAAACTGCTGCGCGCGTTGCAGGAAGGTGAAGTCGAAGCCGTCGGCGGCCGCAAGCCGGTGAAAGTCGATGTCCGGATCATTTCCGCGACCAATCGCAAGCTGCTCGACCGCGTCAAGGAAAGGCATTTCCGCGAGGATCTGTTCTACCGCCTGCACGTGCTGCCGCTGACCATTCCGCCGCTGCGCGCCCGCCGCGAGGACATTCCGCATCTGCTGCGGCATTTTCTGGCGCGATTCTGCGCCGAGGAAAATCGCCCGATCACCAGCATCAGCGGCGATGCGATGGCTCATCTCACCCGCGCCGACTGGCCGGGCAACGTCCGCCAGCTGGAAAACGCCGTTTATCGCGCCGTCGTCATGAGCGAGGGCGACCAACTCGGCGTCAACGATTTCCCGCACGCCGCCCTCCATGCGCCGGCATCCGCAGTGGGAACAAACGACCCGCTGGTGATCGCCTCGCCATCCACCGTCGGGCCGGAGCCGGCCTCGCTTTCAGGTATTGAAATACCTATAGCGCCAACCGCCGCGCCCGTCAGCGCAACCGTCCCCCATGGTGTGTTGCCGATGCTGGCCAACGACGGCGAAATGCGGTCGCTGGATGAACTGGAAATCGAAATCATCCAGTTCGCGATCACCCATTATCGCGGCCAGATGTCCGAGGTCGCCCGGCGGCTGAAGATCGGCCGCTCGACGCTCTATCGCAAGCTCGACGACATGACAGAGAACGCGCAGTCGGCGGGAACTTCCTCCCGGAAAACCTGATCTGGAATCGGTTTAGGAATTTCGCGGCGGTTGAACCGTTGCGGCGCGGTGACAGACCCAAAGAAAACATGCGGCAATGTGCGCAACGCGTTGCGAGGGTCGCCAATTGAAGTCAGTTTCCCGTGACTTTGGCAGCGCTGCGCTAGCCGATTCTTCGCGTCGCGTGTTATCTTTTCGCTGAATCGTCCGGATGCGGAATCCGCGGCAAACCGATTTTGCGGTGCGTTTGCCGGCGCTTTTGCAACAAGTTCTGACGGAAGCAACACGAACTGTTCCATCAGGGAGCAGTTTCGCAGAAGGGGTGTGAGAATGCGGAACTACCTGAATCGCCGTTCCGGCTTCGATCGGACGCTGGCGGCGATTGCCGCGACCTTCCTGTCGATCGGCGCAGCGTCGCTGGCCCACGCCGACCCGGCCAAGACCTCGGCCGACCTCGCCATCGACGCCGCAGTGCCGATGCCCGAACCGGCCAACGTTCCGCCTCCAACCGCCGCCGATTTCAACCCCGTTGCGCCCGTCGCATCCGAAGCACCCAAGACCACTGAGGCGCCCAAGACCACTGAGGCACCCAAGACTGCTGAGACGCCTGCCGCCGATACATCGAAGGCTCCGGCGGCGACCGCCACCGCCCCCTCTTCTGCTCCCCCTGCGAACGAAACCGCCACCGCGCCCGCAGCTGCACCGGCAGCGACCCCGTCCGCTGCGGCGTCTCCCGCCGAGGCAACGTCATCGATTGCCGCCGCCGATCAGCCATTCGCCGACAAGCTGCGCGATCTGGTCACCACCAAGAGTGCCAAATATTTCGATCGCAAGGCCGAGCGCGTTGCCGTCGAGGCGTTCTACAAGGATCGCAATTACGCACCGCTGTGGACCGCAGGCAGCGCACCCTCGGCACAGGCCAACGGCGCTATCAGCCGGCTGAAGGACGCCGCTTCTGACGGTCTTGATCCCGCCGATTATCCGGTGCCGAATTTCGCCGCAGCCAACACGCCGGAGGCCCAGGCCGAAGCTGAACTCAAGATCACCGCCAGCATCCTCGACTACGCGCGCCATGCCCAGGCCGGCCGGATGCACTGGTCGCAGGTCAGCGGCGACATCCTGTATCCCGAACACAATCCCGAGCCGGCCGAAGTTCTGGTCAATGTTTCGACCGCGAAAGATGCCTCCGCCGCGCTCGATTCCTACAACCCTCCGAGCCGCGACTATCAGGCGCTGAAGGCGAAGCTCGCCGAATTGCGCGGCGTCACCGAAACGCCCCAGCACAAGTTCGAAGACGGTGCGACGTTGCGCTACGTCAAGCCGCGCAAGGGCTCGGACGCAGAGCCGATGGACGATCCACGCGTGCCGGCGCTGCGCGCCCGGCTCGGCATCACCGAGAATCCGAACGATACGCACTACGACGCCACCGTTGACGCCGCGGTCCGCAAATTTCAGGCCCAGAATGGCCTGAAGGCGGATGGCATCGTCGCGCAGAACACGATCCGCGCGCTGAACGGCGAGCGGAAAGATCGCAAGGTCGACATCGTGCGCGTCAACATGGAGCGCCTGCGCTGGCTGCCGCGTCATCTCGGCGCCAAGTCGCTCGGCGATGCCTATGTCATCCTCAACATTCCGGACTACTCGCTGAAGGTCATGCACAACGGCAAGCAGGCCTGGAAGACCCGCGTCGTGGTCGGCAAGGTCGGCAAACATGCGACCCCGCTGCTGACCGAGACGATGAAGTACATCACGGTCAATCCGACCTGGAACGTGCCGCCGTCGATCATCTACAACGAGTATCTGCCGGCCCTGCAACAGGATCCGACAGTGCTCGACCGCATGGGCCTCAAGATGAGCCGCAACTCCGACGGCAGCATCCGGATTTCGCAGCCGCCTGGCGAAGCGAACGCGCTCGGCCGCATCCGCTTCAACTTCCCGAACAAGTTCCTGGTCTATCAGCACGACACGCCGGACAAGAACCTGTTCGCGAAGGAAACACGCGCCTACAGCCATGGCTGCATGCGCGTGCAGAATCCGGACCAGTACGCCGCGACCCTGCTCGGCATCGCACTGCCGAAGGAAAACTATACGCCCGAGAAGATCCGCAGCATGTACGGCCGCGGCGAGGTCAACATCAACTTGCCGACCCCGATTCCGGTCAACATCGTCTACCAGACCGCTTTCGTCGATGACGCGGGCAAACTGGAATTCCGCAACGACATCTACGGCCGCGACGCCAAGATGATCTCGCTGCTCAACGGATCCGGCAAGAACCTCGAGACGGTCATCGCCCATTCGCAGCCGACCTACACCCGGCCGACCAATGTCCGCGTCCCCGGCGAGAGCTTCGCCGACAGTTCGGGGCCGAACCTGTTCGAAATGCTGTTCGGTGGCGGGCGGCCGCAGCGTGAGGAACCCCAGACCCGCCGCCGGGTCTATCGCTGACCCGCGATCCGGCCGGATCGGCCGGACGAAATTTCCGGTGAATACCGGACCAAAAGGCCCCGCCAACCGACGGGGCCTTTAACATTTTGAAATATATGGGGATTTAGCGCCAAAACAGGCTTCAACGAGTATCAGGGCGCCGTTTGTTAACCTGTCGTCCACCATCGACCGCCGGAACCGGCCAAGAGGCTGTCATCAAGGCGCTTTTTTGCCATACTCGGCGCGTTAGCTCACAGTGCGAGCGGTGCGGGGCCGTAGAAATCCGTTAACCGTCCGGCGTTAAGACCGTATTCATCCTCTTCCGTTGCGTGGGGTTGCGGAAGAGACCTCGACAGACAGACGTCCAAACGGGATTTTAAGTGGCGGGCCGCTTTCCACGCAGCTTTGGTTTTGTGCCGCGGCGCGACTCGTTGCGCGCGGGCCTTGCGACGGCGCTGCTTCTGGCAGGCGCCGGGACCGTGCATGACGCCTCCGCTGTCGGCGACACCCGCACCCTGTCCTTCCACCACACCCATTCCGGCGAAAACCTCACCGTCACCTTCAAGCAGAGCGGCCGCTACGACTCCGATAGCTTGAAAAAGCTCAATCACTTCCTGCGGGACTGGCGCAGCCAGGACTCCACCACGATGGACCCGCATCTGTTCGACATCCTCTGGGAAGTCTATCGCGACGTCGACGCCAAGCAGCCGATCCAGATCATTTCCGCCTACCGCTCCCCCTCAACCAACGCCATGCTACGCCGACGATCGTCCGGCGTCGCGCGATCCAGCCAGCATATGCTCGGCCATGCGATGGACTTCTTCATTCCCGGCGTGCCGCTGGAGCGGATTCGTTTCGCCGGCCTGCGCCTGCAGCGCGGCGGCGTCGGCTTCTACCCGACATCGGGATCGCCGTTCGTCCATCTCGACACCGGCCGCGTGCGCCACTGGCCGCGCATGACCCACGACCAGCTCGCGCGCGTCTTCCCCAACGGCCGCACCGTGCATGTGCCGTCCGACGGCAAGCCGCTGCCGGGCTATGAGATCGCCATGGCCGAAATCGAGCGGCGCAAGAGCGGCGAAACTACTGCCGGCTCCGGCAAGCCGACCTTCCTGGCCTCGCTGTTCAGCCGCAAGCAGCAACCGGCCGCCGTCGAGGATGACGATGAGGGCAATGCGCCTGCCGCCAACACGGCGAAGCCGGGCGTGATCGCCAGGGCCGCCGAGACCATCAAGGACAAGGCCGAGACGATCCGGGAGCGGATCGCCGAAGCTGTGCCGCTGCCGCGCGCCAAGCCCAGATCGCTCGAAGCAAAGGCAACCGCGACCTACCAGACCGCCAGCTATCAGGTCGCCTCCGCCCTGCCGCAGGACGTGACGCCGCCGCCATCGGCGAAGCGGCAGGCTACCAGCGCCAAACAGCCGCTGACGCCCGCCGATATCATCAACACCCGCGCCTTCTGGGATGATTCCATCGCGATGCCCAAGCAGGCCTCGCCCGAGCAGATCGCCGCCCTGCGCGCCCGCACCGCGGTGACCGAGGCCGATCCGCAATCGACCGCCAGCCTGCCGCGCGAGGTCGCACAGGCGCTGGCTTACGCCCCTCCTCATGAGCAGCGCGCTCAGGTCGTTGCCGCCCGCGCGCCGATGCCGATGACTCCGCGCCAGCGCCTCGCCGCCACCCACGCTGCCGTCGAAACCGTCGTCGCAAAGAGCCGGTCCGGACAGCCGAGCGCCATCGCCACCATGGCGCAGGTCACCGCCGCCTCGCAGATGAACCACACGTGGATGCGGGCGATGATGATGACCCCGAACGTCACCACATCGCTGTCGTCCACGATCTGGGGCGATCGCGACATGACGGAGTTGGCCGTCCACTTCATCAAGCCGGATCGCGCGGTGGCGATGACGTTCAACGGCGATCCGCAAATGGGCATCGTCTGCGGACAATTCACCGGCTCGGCGATGGCCACGCTGTCAACGACAACGTTCCTGCAGCGCACCGCGTCGCTGCGCTGATCCGTCCGCCCCTTCCACAATCGTCCGTTTGAAACTGCAGCACGATTGCGCGCGCCGCCGTGCTGACGCAACCTGTCCGCAAGCCACGAACAGGAGAAGCGCACCGTGTCCTTCACCGAGATCAAGTACGACGTCACCGACCGCGTCGCCGTCGTCACCCTCAACCGCCCCGACCAGCTCAATGCCTGGACCGCGGTAATGGGCAAGGAGGTCCGCAAGGCGATGGAGCGGGCCGCAGCGGACGACAATGTGCGGGTGATCGTGCTGACCGGCGCAGGCCGCGGCTTCTGCGCCGGTGCCGACATGAAGCGTCTGTCCGGCATCAGCGCCGCGGGCGGTCTCACGGAAGAGGCCGATCCGCCGTTCGACGCGAATTCGCGGCCGGATTTCCAGCGCAAGAACACTTATTTTCCGGCGATCCCGAAACCGGTGATCGCTGCGGTCAACGGCCCATGCGCCGGACTCGGCATGTGCTTCGCGCTGTTCTGCGACATGCGCTTTGTCGCCGAGGGCGCCGTGTTCACCACCGCCTTCGCACGGCGCGGCCTGATCGCCGAGCACGGCATGAGCTGGACGCTGCCGCGCCTGATCGGCCTGTCGGCGGCGACCGATCTTCTGATGTCGGGACGCAGGGTGGCGGCGGACGAAGCGCTGCGGCTTGGGCTCGCCGATCGCGTCTATCCCGCAGCCGAGCTGATGCCTGCTGTGATGGCCTATGCCAAGGACCTCTCCGAGCTGTCGTCGCCGCGCTCGCTGCGCGTCATCAAGCGGCAGTTGTGGGAAACCCCGATGCAGACGCTGAACGAGGCGATGGATGTCGCCGATCGCGAGATGGCGCTCAGTCTGGCAAGCGACGATTTCAAGGAGGGCGTGAAGCACTTTGTCGAGAAACGCGCGCCGGCCTTCACAGGCAAGTAATGCGATAGAGGCGCCCGGCGCTCTAGTTGTTCAAGGGAACCAGCAGCGTCTCGCCGGTTGCAACAAGAGCCTCTTCGCCGTCGCCGTTGACGGCAAAGAGCTCCGCTCTGGCAAATATCTGCTTACGCCCGGCTTGTATCGTCGTCCCCTTCGCAACGAAGCGATCGCCGACGGCCGGCTTGAGACAATTCATCGAGAAATGAGATGCTGTCACGCCGCCGACAACGGTTGCCGCGGCAAACCCGCAGGCCGTGTCCAGAAGAGCCGCGATCATTCCGGCATGAAGATGACCCGCGTATTGGGTCAGGCCATCGTGCCACATCATCACGATTTCCGCGCTGCCACCGCCTGCAGCGGTCACCTCGAATCCCGCCAGCCTGTTCAGAGCGGCGGACGCGTTTGCATCGGCGAGTTGCTGCATGGTCAATCCGCGCGCGGTCATGGCGACTTCCCTCTCACGCACCGATCGAAACAGGCAGGGCATCGGCAAAAACCGGTGCGCGCTTTTCGAAACCGGCCCTGACTGCTTCCGCATGATTGGGGCTGCGGAGAAGCCTGCTCTGTTCCTCGGTTTCGGCAGCGAGGATCGCCTCGGCGCCGACCGACGCGGCCTGATTGAGCAGCCGTTTCGCAGCACGGATGGCGTCCGGGCTTCGTCCCGCGATCTCGCGCGCAGTCGCCAACGCCGCCGTGCGGGGATCCGCGACCAGCCGCGTGGCAAAGCCGAAGGTCATCGCCTCTTCGGCGGAGAATATCCTGGCGGTATAGGTCAGCTCGCGGATCACATCGTCACGAACAAGCCCGCGCATCAACTGGGTGCCCGCCATATCGGGAACAAGCCCCCATTTGGTTTCGATGATCCCGAGACGCGTGCCGGGCGCGACGTAACGCAGGTCAGCACCGAGAGCGAGTTGAAAGCCTCCGCCCAGGGCAACGCCGTGAACCGCCGCGATCACCGGCACCGGCAGCTCACGCCACGCCCAGACGATATGCTGCACGAAATTGGCAATGCCATGCGTGCGCCTGATCAGACCGGCGAACGGCAGGATGTCTTCACCGCCGGCCGACGCCGCCATCCTCTCGACATCAAGGCCGGCGCAAAAGGCTCCGCCTTCCCCGGAAAGCGCGACCGCGCGCACTGATGGATCTTTTCCGATCGCGGCGACAGTGTCGGCGATCGCTTCGAACATCGCCGGGTCGAGCGCGTTCATCTTGTCGGCGCGATTCAACCGGACATCGGCGACGCCACCGGCAATCGTCAGAAGGACACGATGTGTCATGACACCAACTCCCTTGGTGCGGTGGTCAGCTGCGTAGACGCAACCCGCTCAATGGGCCGGGCTGTCCAGCCGCCAGACGCCGCCAACACGCTCGACCACTGTCGGCACAAATCCGAAGGGTTCAGGCGTCACGCCCCGAATCCACAGTTCCATGCGCTCGATGGTGATCTCGATAAAGATGGCGTTCAAGCGGTCGGCTTCGTTCGGGAAATAGCGGCCATAGGCCTCCTTCCACCGCGACGCGACAACGGCAGGATCGGTGATCTTCGCTGCCCTGCTGGAAAACGTCGCATAGGCCTCGCCGGGCTCGCGCTGGACAATGACGATCACGTTTCCGGCGCGGTCGATCTCCGATGATTTGCGCGAACGACCATCGGTGAGAAAAACCAGCTTCCAGTCGTGATCGCTGTTCTCCAAAGCAACGACCCCCATCGGCCGCGCGGTCACAGTCCGGTCCGGTCGTGTGATCAGCCAGCAATTCCGGACACTTCCGACCAGCGCAGCGGCGCCGGCAAGGAGCCGAGCAACGCCTTCATCGTCACCGTCATATTTTACCGCAGTCATCACGCAAACCTATCAACAGATTTCCGGTATCCGGGGTCATAACACTTGCAGACCGATTAGTCTAGACTATATAGTTTAAAACAATGGGCCGACCGTCTTTCGATAACAACGACTTTTTCACCGCTGCTCGGGAACTTGCGTGCAAGTTCGGCCCGGGCGCGGTGACGGTCGATCTGATCATTCAGCGGCTGAAAGCGCCCAAAGGCTCGTTTTATCATCGCTTCGCGTCCCGAGACGCACTGCTTGGCGAACTCTGGCTTGAGACTGTGCTCGCCTATCAGACAGGATTTGTCGCAGCGATCGAGTCGGGCGACGGACTGGCGGCGGCGCTGCACACGCCGTCATGGGCACGCCGTCACCTCGACGATGCGCGACTGCTGTTGCTGTACAGCCGGCACGACTTCGTACGCGGCGAGTGGCCGGCGGAACTCAAACGCGGTGTGCGGGAACAAGCCGAACGGTTCGAGGGATGCCTCGCAACCTTTGCACGCGCCACCTTCGGCCGGGCGGGTGCCGCGCAATTGCGGCGAGCGACATTCGTGCTCGCGGAAGTACCGATCGCCGCCATCAAGTCTCATCTTGAGCGGCGCGAGCCACCGCCACCGCTCGCCGACGAGTTGATTACGACAACCTACCGGGCGATCGTTGAAAACGGGCGCGGCTAGCGGTTCTCGCTTCTGATAAATCAGAAGCGAAGCTCCAGGCTTTTATTTGACGCGTTTTCTTCAGGCGACCGGTATCCACCCTCGGGTCTAGCCGAGGGCATGCTTCGCTCGAAAACGCTGTAGCGCGCTCACAGCATCCCGAGCGCCTGCATATAGGTTTCGAGGATGGTTTCCTGCTCCTCGCGCTCGTTGGCGTCCTGCTTGCGCATCCGCACGATGGTGCGCAGCGCCTTGACGTCGAAGCCGTTGCCCTTGGCTTCGGCATAAACGTCACGGATGTCGTCGGAGATCGTCTTCTTCTCCTCTTCCAGCCGTTCGATGCGCTCGATGATGGCCTTGAGCTGGTCCTTCGCGAAACGGTGCGCGGTCTCTTCCTGGACGGCGGCGGCAGCAGTGGCCATCGGGTACTCCTGATCAACTATATTTTAGAGGTGAGCGCGGGTTAGAGGCGAGCACGCGCCGGGCCGGAGCGAAACTCCGGCGGCCTGTCGGCAACGTGTCGTCTGAAATTCACACTCGGGAGTGGCGGGCTTGCCGTCAAGACGCGCCCGCACTCATCCACAGCGACCCACAGGGGAAAAATTTTGATGCAACGGCGCCCCCCGAATTGGCTTGCCTGTGCGGTTTGCGTGGTGGCGAGGTTGGCCATTACTGTCACCGCCGGGCATTGCCGTTCGAAGAACGGCGTCGCTTCGCTCGCCTATGTCCCGGTGATCCCGATAAGGCGGGTACCGTGCGTCCCTAGTCGGGATGGCCGGAACAGGTCCGGCCATGACAACGGAGAGGACCGAGCGCGGACGCGCAACCTCCGCCAATCAATGCGAGGGGGCGTTTTTCTTCATCGCGTCGAGCTGCGCCGGGCTCGCCTCGGCCTGATATTTCGCCTTCCAGGTCTCATAAGGCATGCCATAGACGGCCTCGCGGCTTTCGTCCTTGGTCATGGCGAGGCCCTTTTCGTCAGCGGCGTCCTTCATCCAATTCGACAGGCAATTGCGGCAAAAGCCCGCGAGATTCATCATGTCGATGTTCTGCACATCGGTGCGCTCGCGCAGATGTGACACCAGGCGGCGAAACACCGCCGCTTCCAGTTCGGTCCGGGTCTTGTCGTCAATGGCCATGGCGTTCTCTCGCTGCTGTCCAACATTGCGGTGTTTAGTGCCCTATACATGGGGCGGCATGGCGCCGTTGTCACATATTTTGCCATATCACGTGGCAAACAGAGCCTTGGAGGCCAATTTCACCCTCCACGCCGTTGACAGGCCGGACAGGGTTGCGTGAAATCACCAATCGATTGATATACCTTGATTAAATGAAAACAAGCGATTCCCGCCCCTCCCGCCTCTCCCTCCGCTGCATCGCCCCCGCGCTGCTGGCGTGTGTGATCATGGTCACCACGCTGTGCGCGTTCACCGAACCGGCGGCGGCGGATTTCCGGCTCTGCAACAACACATCGAGCCGGGTCGGCATCGCGCTGGGCTACAAGGACAATGAGGGCTGGGTCACCGAAGGCTGGTGGAACGTGTCGTCGCGTGGCTGCGAAACCCTGCTCAAGGGCACGCTGATTGCGCGTTACTATTACATCTACGCCATCGACTACGACCGCGGCGGCGAGTGGTCGGGGCAGGCTTTCATGTGTTCGCGTGACAAGGAATTCACCATCCGGGGGACCGACAACTGCCTTGCGCGCGGGTTCGACCGCACCGGGTATTTCGAGGTCGACACCGGCGAGCAGCGGGCGTGGACTGTGCAATTGACTGAAACCGGCGAACAGACCGTACCGCGCACGCCAGGCTTGCCGGGAATGCCCAATGCACCCGCGACGCCGGGCCAGCCGCCCAGTGTGACGCTTCCGGTGCCGGGGCAGGCGAAATGAGACGTCTGCGCCGTATCAAGATTCTCGCCACCCTCGGCCCGGCATCCTCCGACAGCGCGACCATCCGCAAGCTTTTCGAAGCTGGCGCCGACGTGTTCCGCATCAACATGAGCCACACGCCGCACGACAAGATGCGCGAGCTCATCACTACCATTCGCAACGTCGAGGGCAGCTATGGCCGCCCGATCGGGATTCTGGTCGATCTGCAGGGACCGAAGCTGCGGCTCGGCGCCTTCGCCGAGGGCGCGATCCAGATCAACAATGGCGAGACCATCACGCTGGATCTCGATCCCACGCCCGGTGACAAGACCCGCGTGCAGTTGCCGCATCCGGAAATCCTCAAAGCCCTGCGGCCCGGCCACGCGCTGCTGATCGACGACGGCAAGCTGAGGCTGATTGCCGAGGAAACTTCACCCGATCATGCCGTGGTCCGCGCGGTGGTCGGCGGCCGGATGTCGGATCGTAAAGGCGTGAGCCTGCCGGACACCGACCTGCCGATGTCGGCGATGACGACGAAGGACCGCGCCGACCTCGAGGCAGCGCTCGAAGCCGGCATCGACTGGATCGCACTGTCGTTCGTGCAGCGCGCCGATGACGTGCTGGAGGCCAAAAAGCTGGTGCGCGGCCGCGCCGCGGTGATGTCGAAGATCGAAAAGCCGCAGGCGATCGACCGCCTCGCCGACATCATGGAAGCATCCGATGCACTGATGGTGGCGCGCGGCGATCTCGGCGTCGAATTGCCGGTCGAGCGCGTGCCGGGCCTGCAGAAACAGATGACGCGCATGGCGCGGCGCGCGGGGAAGCCCGTCGTGGTCGCAACGCAAATGCTGGAATCGATGATCCTGTCGCCGGTGCCGACCCGCGCCGAGGTCTCCGACGTCGCAACCGCCGTGTTCGAGGGCGCCGACGCCATCATGTTGTCGGCGGAATCGGCAGCCGGCAAGTTTCCGGTCGAGGCGGTGATGACCATGGATCGCATCGGCGAGGAGGTCGAACGCGACCCGACCTATGCCGGCGTGATCGCCTCACAGCGTCCCGCACCGGAAGCGACTGCCGGCGACGCCATCGCCGACGCCGCAAGGCAGATCGCCGAAACGCTCGATCTGTCCGCGATCATCTGCTGGACCAGTTCGGGCTCGACCGCGATCCGCGTCGCCCGCGAGCGGCCTCGGCCGCCGACAGTGGCGATCACTCCCAATCTCGCAACCGGGCGCAGACTCTCACTGGTCTGGGGCGTGCATTGCGTGATCGCGGAAGACGCCCACGATCAGGACGACATGGTCAGCCGCGCCGGCCGTATCGCGTTCCGCGACGGCTTCGCCAAGGCCGGTCAGCGCGTCATCATCGTCGCGGGCGTCCCGCTCGGCACGCCCGGCACCACCAACATGGTGCGCATCGCCTATGTCGGCCCCGACAGCGACGCGGATATGTGACGCGCCTGGAATCTGCAGCGAAATCCTGATGCCGTTGAAGGCGCGCCTGGACGCGCTTTTGTCACGCTGCATCGCGCCCGGGGCACCATCCTTCAGCAAGCGTTACGCTGCGTTTGCCACGCGCTCGTATCGCAGCACCAGCCAGCCGAACAGCAGCATAGCGGCCAGCACGATGATCGAGCCAACTCCCGCGAACGGTTCGCCGCTGGGACGGCCGCTGTGGATCATCGCCACGCCGACGGTGAGGATCGCGACGCCGGCAACCCAGATGAAGACCTGCAGGCGGGCGATCCGTGCCACGTCCAGCGCCGGATGCAGGCGATAGAAGATTCCGAACAGGAACAGCGACACCCAGCCCAGCAGATTGAGATGGGCGTGGGCGGGCATCGCGGAATGATCCTGCGATATGGCCATATCGATGCCCCACGCCATGCCGACGATGGCCATGGCGATGGCGATCAAAAAACTCAGGGATGATGCTTTCATGATAAAATCTCCGGCGGATCCGATGGAGTCCTGATAAACGCCGGACCTAATCATGAGCCGGATGCGGGAACAATGTGGATATTGTTCACCCGCTGGAGCGCTCCCTGCTCATTGCCGGATTCCGTAGTTAGCAAAGCGCACCCACCGGGGCGCACGCCAACTTTGCGGGGCTTTTAAGGATTCAAACAGCCGGCGATGATCTCAAGCCGCCTGATCAAGGTCAGGCCGTGGGGGGTCGGTCGGAACCGCTTGCTGCACAGTCCGGACGGTCTCCTCGACCGAGCTCTGTGAAATCCGCATCAGCCGCTGCGCTTCCTCGCCGTACTGGGTGAAAGCGTCGAGCCAGAACCGGGCATAGGCCTGCTGCATGTCGGGCACTGACTTGCAGGCATGAAGCGTCTGGAAGAAGCGGTTGTTCTCACCCAGCCGGGTACCGATGAATTCCGCCCATTCCTTTCCGATGGTCTGCACGGTCTCGCTCAACCGCGCGTTGAGTTTCGCCCCTTCCGACAGCATGGTGCCGTTCATTTCGTTCAGTCGTGAGAAATCGAACTGCGAACCAACATTCGCCGGCGCGCGATTGCCGTTTGCCCTGTTATCGTTTGTCGTTGTGCCTGTCATTGCTTCCGACCTTCATTGTGTGAGCCAGAAAAGGACGCGTGAGCCAGAAAAGACGTCCGAGGAATCGCCAGTCGATCATTTGTTGATGGCAGTTCGATGAAGTGCGATGCACCTTGCAGAAAATTTTTCGAGACAACACCTCACCCGCTGTTTTCAAAACGTTAGCTTGCAGCGAAAGCGAGTCAACAAGTCAGCGTCTCTGACCTGATCACCGATGACTCAATCACCTGGCAGCAGCGGCGGCGTTCGATGAAACTTTCGTAATCATCGTTTCGATCTCACGCACGATCAGGTCCGGTGCCGCATATTGCGGCATGTGGCCGACATTCGGCAACACGATCAACTTCGCGCCGGGCACGGCTTCGGCAAATGGCCGTGAATGAATAGCGGTCGACACCGTTCTGTCGGCATCGCCGGCAATGACCACGGCCGGCACCGTGATATCCCGATAATGAGGGGCCTGTTTGATGACCTCGGCTTTCAGAGTCACCAGATCCCACGCGTTGTTGAGATAGGTTCGCGGCCGCAACACCAGCGGAACCTGGGTTTCGCGCCAGAAATTCGCAGGCGATGTTTGCGGACTGAAAACATAATTGATCCCTGACTGGATCAGAAACAAACCGAGCGGCAGCGGCAAGGTATAGGCCAGGACCGGGCCGAGGATCGGAACCGTCGCGAGCTTGTTGAAGGCGCCGACGCCGCCGGACCACGGATAGGCAACAGGCGATAGCATCACGACGCCGGCGACGCGTCTCGGATAACCCAGCGCCAGATCAGGCATCAGCGCTCCGGCCCAGGAATGGCCGACGAAGATCGCCCGTTCGATCCCAAGCTTGACGAGAGCCGCGTTGATCGCCGCGCTGTGGTCGGCAAGACCTGAATCGGTTGCGCGGTCGCGCGTCGACCGGCCGACGCCGGGCCGGTCGATCAGGATAACGCGATGGCTTTTCGCCAGCATCTCTCCGAGCGGATGGTGCATGGTTTCGAGCGACGATGTCGCGCCGTGGATCAGCACCACCGGCAGCCCGGGCGCGTCGCGTGGGCCAATATCCAGAACATGCAGCCGGGCGCCAGGCACATCGATGAATTGCCCGCGCGGCGGATAGAGGCGTTCGAGTACAAATACGCCAATCTGCGTCACCACCGCGAGCAAGAGCAACGCGGTGGCAAGGCCGGTCAATGTCATGAGGGGAATCCGGAGAAACTTACGCACTCCGCAGGTACGCGTGGGCGCATCAGCGGTTTCAGAAAAACGACCAGGCTAAATATCCCGGCCCTCGACCTTCTCGGACAGGCTTTTCACCATCTCGGGAATCTTGTCGAGGTGAGGATTGATGGCGAGCGCCTTGCGGAACGCATCCAGCGCGCGGCGGTCGTCGCCGGTTTCCTGCAGGATCATGCCCAGCCCCGCCAGCGCACCGAAATGGCGCGGTTCGCGGATCAGCACCTGACGGATGTCCTCCATCGAGTGTTCGTAGTCGTTCTGCAGGTAATAAAGCGTCGCGCGCCGGTTCCAGCCTTCGATGTAATCCGGCCGCACCTTGACGATGGCATCGAGCAGTTTCAGCGCGACGTCGTAATCCTTGTTTTCCATGGCGGTGCGGGCGCGCGTCATCAGCAGGGTGGCCGTGTCGCTCGGCGTCGCCGTCCATAGCGCCCAGATCCGGGCCTCGACCGCCTTGGCGCTCTCTTCATCCGGCGCGGCCTTGAGCGCGCCGAAGAGAAAATCGAGATTCCGGGTTCGTGGACCGCGCTGGGGCGGCGTCTTGGCCGGCGGTTCCGGCATCGCTTTCGGACGATCCTGCCGCTCGATCTTCGGATCCTGCGCCGACGCCGGCGGCACGGCGAGCGCCGTGGCTGCGATAGCCGCAGCCAGAATCGTCAAAACCATGGAGCGAGGTGCCATGGACGAAGTCTAGACATGGAAACGCCGCCTGCAAAGCGCGGCGGCGTCAAAGACGTGTGATGATGTCAGCCGGAACAACAGCCGCGACGGTGCCGCGACGCGCCCAGCCGTAACACTTCAGCCCTGGCGGGCCTTGAAGCGGCGCTGGACCTTGTTGATCACGTAAACCCGGCCCTTGCGGCGGACCAGACGGTTGTTGCGGTGACGGCCGCGCAGGGATTTCAGCGAATTACGGACCTTCATGGGACAATGCTCTCTGAAAGGCCGTGCAGCGACAGGCCGAGTTTGCGTTTGTGACCGGTTTGGCAATATCCCGCGGACGCGAGGCCCCTGCGAGACAGGCGGTTTCTATGCCAGACCGGGCCGGAATGTCAATCCAATCAAGGTGTTTTCTCGCACCGGCAGACCGTGGCGGCGATCCGGCCGGAATCGGCACGCTTCAGCTTGAACGCTGAAATCGCAGGGAAAAATCAAGCAATAGCCGTTCCGGATCGGCAAGGGCGGCAGGCAGAGCGCTTTCATCCCCGGCGAAATTTGTTATAGGATATAATCAATTCGCCGAAACCCCGAAGCCGGAACCCGCCGATGCTCAATCTCGACGACGTCCTCGCCATCGACATCCACACTCATGCCGAGGAGCCCTGCGGGCTGCACGCCGACGACGGCTACGACGATTTCCAGGCCCAGATGGCGGACTACTTCAAGTCGCCGAACAAGCATCCGCCGACCGTGCAGGAGACCGCGGCCTATTACCGCGCCAAGAACATCGCCGCGGTGATCTTCCCGGTCGATGCCGAGCGCGAGACCGGCTTCCGCCGCTACAACAATTACGAAATGCTCGAGGTCGCCTCGGAAAACAGCGACGTGCTGATTCCGTTCGTCAGCATCGATCCGCACAAGGGCAAGCTCGGCGTTCGCGAAGCGCGCAAGCTGATCGAGGATTACGGCGTCAAAGGCTTCAAATTCCATCCGACCATGCAGGGATTCTACCCCAACGACCGCATGGCCTACCCGCTCTACGAAGCGATCAATGACGGCGGCGCCATCGCGCTGTTTCACACCGGGCAAACCGGCGTCGGCTCCGGCATGCCCGGCGGCATGGGGATGCGGCTGAAATATTCCAACCCGATGTACATGGACGATGTCGCGGCGGATTTCCCCGACCTCAAGATCATCCTCGCGCATCCTTCCTTCCCATGGCAGGAGGAGGCGCTGTCGGTCGCAACCCACAAACCGAACGTCTACATCGATCTCTCCGGCTGGTCGCCGAAATATTTCCCGCCGATTCTCGTGCGCTACATCAACACCATCCTGCAGGACAAGATGCTGTTCGGTTCGGACTGGCCGGTGATTACACCGGACCGCTGGATGGCCGACTTCGCCAAGCTCGAAATCCGCGATGATGTGCGGCCGAAAGTGTTGAAGGCTAACGCGCGCAAGCTGCTCAACATGTGAGACATGAATCCGGCAGCCTATTGAAGCCGCCGTTTTCGCATCGTCCCTCATAAGTCTGGTTGCAAACACGCCGCCCGCCCCTGCATGATCGCGCCTGAACGACGCGGGGATCAAGATCATGGCGACGACATCCGGCACGGAGAGCGGCGGCGGCGCTGGGGCGCGAACTGATAGCGCCGTATTTTCTCCGGTGCCGCACACCGAGCGCGTTGCCGTGCTGAGCGAACTTCACGCCCGCCCGTTCGAGGCCGTGACCTCGCCGTGCCGCGCCATCCGCTTCGCTTTCCTCACTGACGCCGCGCAGATGAGCGCCAACGCCGAGGCGTTGACCCGGTTCTGCGCCAGCCATCAACTCACCGGCCTGTCAGCCACGGCGAAGCATCGTCGCATTGCCTTTCCCGACGCTATCCTGCGCTGGGAGCAGCACAGCGAATTCACCACCTACACCTGGCTGCTGGAAAACGGCGCTGCCGGCAACGGCACCGCCCTGCCCACCATTGTCGCCTCGACCATGACCGAGATCGGCCAGCCCGGCGCACATCTGGTGTCGATCGATCTGCAGGTCAGCAGCGGCAGCGCGCCCGATCTGGCGCAATTGTTCGACCCGTCATCGCTTGCGGCATCGGAGGTGCTCGACGGCCACGCTACCGTCGCCACTGACTTTCAGGTCAATGCCGGCGGCTTCGTCCGGTTCCTGGTGCACAATCACGGGCTGACGCCGGTCGAGACCGGCGGCCTCGTGCTGCGGATTCTGGAAATCGAAACCTATCGCTGTTTCGCGTTGCTCGGTCTGCCGCAGGCGCATCGCATCACGCCGGTGATCCGCAATGCGGAAGATCGCCTCACCCACATCATGACCGTGATGACGAACGGCGGCAGCGGGCTGGAAACCAATCGCGAACTGCTCGACGAAATCACTTCGCTCGCCGCGCGGATCGAGGCGGACGCTGCGATCGCCGGCTATCGTTTCGCCGCCAGCGCCGCCTATGATGACATCGTGCGCCAGCGGCTCGAGGTGATCGGCGAGAAGGCGTTCGGCGGCTGGCCGACACTGGCCGAATTTCTCGGGCGGCGGCTGAACCCGGCGATGCGCACCTGCCAGACGCTCAACACGCGCATGCACGATCTCAACAAGAAGCTGACCCGCGCCGCCAACCTGCTGCGCACCCGCATCGACGTCGAGATCGAACAGCAGAATCGCGACCTGCTCTCGGCGATGAGCGAACGGGCGCGGATGCAGCTACGCCTGCAGCAGACGGTCGAAGGCCTGTCGGTTGCGGCGATCAGCTACTACGTCGCGAGCCTGCTGCACTATGTGTTCGAGTCGATGGCGCATTACTGGCCGATCGACGCCACGGTCGCCACCGGTGTCAGCATTCCGTTCGTGGTGATCGCGCTGGCGATCCTGCTCTGGCGCGTCAAGCGCAGCCACGGTCACGCCTGACGTCGCCGTATCGCTCTGCTAGCCGGTCTTGCCGAATGCCTTGCGCAATTCGCCCTTGGCTGCTTCCAGTTTTTTCTTGCGTGTCGCCGGTAAATTCTTGCCGGCCCGGTTGATGTAGAACACCAGCATCGACATCGCCGAACGATACGGATCGCTCTTGCGGCGGTCGCTATGCTCCGCCGAACGCTTCAATGAGCGCGCGATCGCCTTCGGGCTGTCGAGCTTGAACACGTTATGCCTGAGATCGAGCGCATCGCTTTCCCGGGTAACCCGGGCTGACCACTTTCGCGCCGCGCCGCGTTTTGTTACGCGCGCTTTCCGGGATGCTGTCTTGCGGCGTGCGTGCTTGTGAGTTCCGTGGGTTTTGGGCATGGTGCGGCTTCCCGCCATTGTTATGCGCCCGCGCCGTGCGGGCGACCTCCATCAGGACAACGTCATGAGTGTGGAATCGGTTCGCGCCTTCTTCGCGGAAAAAGCACCGGACGTCGAAGTCCTCGAATCCGACCAGAGTTCCGCCACGGTCACGCTCGCCGCGGAGGCTTTCGGCGTCACGCCAGCCGAGATCGCCAAGACGCTGTCGCTGCGCGTCGCAGATCGTGTCCTGCTGGTGGTGACCTGCGGCACCGCACGGCTCGACAATAAGAAGGCCCGCGCCGTGTTCGGCGGCAAGCCGCGCATGCTCAATGCCGAGGAAGCGCTTGAGGCCACCGGCCATCCGGTCGGCGGCATTTGCCCGTTCGGCCTGAAGGACCCTCTGCCGGTCTACTGCGACGTATCGATGAAGCAGTTCACCGAGGTGGTCCCCGCCGCCGGCTCGATCAACAGCGCGGTGCGGATTTCGCCGCAACGCATGGCCGACCTGACCAACGCCGAATGGGTCGATGTCTGCGAACCGCCGCGCGAGAGCAGGACATCCATCACTGAACCGCTGAACGCCAACTAATCGGGAGAATCAAGATGGCTTACAAAGCCGCCGTGTTCGACGCCTATGGCACGCTCTACGATACTCAATCCGTCGCCGCGATCACCGAGGAAACCTATCCCGGATACGGTGACATCGTCACCCAAATCTGGCGGCTGAAGCAGCTTGAATACAGCTGGCTGCGTACGCTGATGGACCGCTACGAGGATTTCTCGGTCGTCACCCGTGACTCGCTGATCTACACGCTGAACCTGCTCGGGTTGAAGCATGACGATGCCGCGTTCGCACGGATCATGGACAAATATGTCCATCTCGATCTCTATCCCGATGCGAAAGACACGCTGGGCAGGATGAAAGGGATCAAGCTCGCCATCCTGTCCAATGGCAGCAGCGGCATGCTCAACGATCTGGTGCGCAACACGGGGCTCGACAAAATTCTCGACGCCACCATCAGCATCGACTCCCAGCGTGCGTTCAAGCCGCACCCGAGGGCCTACACCCTGATCGAAGCGAAACTCGGGGTGAAGCCGAGTGACGTGCTGTTCGTATCGTCAAATCCGTTCGACGTCAGCGGCGCGAAATCCTTCGGCCTCAACGTGGCGTGGATCGAGCGCGTCACACCGCAGGCGATGGCGGCGGAGTTCAAGGACAGCCGGCTAATCCAGCCGGTGTCGATGTTCAAGGCGATCCGGATGCAGATGGATCAACTCGGCTTTGCGCCGGACCACCGCATCGCGTCGTTGTCGGACCTGCCGAAGCTGATCGGGGCGTAGCTCTCACCTCCGATTTCGCCGGAGGATGCGATCCTTTCCCCTCTTCCCTTGTGGGAGAGGAAAAGGAGGGCGTCACATCGTGCCGCGATTTACGCCTGATCCTTGAAATACGGCTCGACCGGGCCGGAGAATTTCATCGTCACCGGATTGCCGTAGCGGTCGCGCGCCGAGCCGACCGCCATGCGGACCCAGCCCTCGCTGACACAGTATTCCTCGATATTGGTCTTCTCGACGCCCTTGAAGCGGATGCCGACATCGCGTTGCAGAACCTCGGCGTTATAGTACGGGCTGCGCGGATCGGTGGAGAGGCGGTCTGGCAGTTCGTCGCTCATCGGATTCTCTCTTGTCATCACGTGGTTGTGCAGCGTTTACCGTTGTTGGCACGGGAGTTCAACACGCAGCAGATTGCCGAAAGCGACCGCTGACTACGTCAGTTCCGTGAACAGCCCGGCCATCAATCGCCCGCGTTCGGCAAGGCTGTCGACGAAAATGTGCTCGTTCAGCGTATGCAGCGCGGCGCCGCGCACGCCCAGTCCATCGAGCGAGGCCAGATCCATCGGGCCGGTGAAATTGGCGTCCGATCCGCCGCCGACGCTGGAATGGGGCAGACCGAGACCGAGCGTGCCGGCGATCCGCTTCGCGGTCTCGTAAAGCGCCATGGTCTTGGCGTTCGGCTCCCACACCGGGCGCGTCACGCCGCGCTTGACGATGAAACGGCCATTCTCGTCGTCGCCCTTGGTCAGCGCGAGCATTTTCGCCACGCCCTGATCGAGGTCGGATTGTTTCTTGGCCATCGACAGCGCCTGCCCAGTGCAGGAGCTTGCAACGCAGTTCACCCACTGGCCGCCATGAATGACGCCGACGCTGAATGTGCAATCCGGTGTCGTCATTGAATCGATCACCGGGATCATGTCGGCCATGATGCGGATCGCGGAACGCCCGTCGGCGAGCAGCGCCCCGGCGTGGCTCGGCCGGCCGATCGCTTCGAGATCGAATCGCGCGATGGCATAGCGCCCCGTCACCACGCCACCGTCGTTGCGCGACGGCTCCGGCACCAGAATGTATTTGTGCCTGACCGCCTCAGCCTCGATCATCTCGCGGGTCGAGGCGCTGCCGATTTCCTCGTCGCTGGTGAACAGGAACGTCACCGGCAGCGGTGTCTCGATATTCGCCTTCTGCAACTGCCGCAGGGCTTCGAGCGCTGCGAAGTTGCCGCCCTTCATGTCCATGATGCCGGGACCATAGCATTTATCGCCGTTGCGCCGCCACGGCAGCGCCTTCAGTGTCCCGACCGGATGCACGGTGTCGAGATGGCCCATCACCAGAATGCCCGGTGCTTTCACCGTGTGCGGAAAGCTGGCGCGGATGCAGTCGCCGAATCCCATGCGGCCGGGAATACGCTCGATCGACGCACCGCTGGCGGCGAGATCGCGCGCCGCGAGGTCCATCATCCGGCCGACCGCTTGCGCATCATAGGTCGGGCTCTCGCATTCGACCCAAGGCTTGAGGCCCGCCAGCATCGCATCGGTGTCAAACGGCAACTGCATCAGGTCGATCATGAGGCCTCCCGGGCTTTTGTTGTTCGGCTTATTGTCGGGCGCCCGCTCAGTATCCCAGCGCGACGCCGTCCTTGCGGTGATCGGTTGCACCGAGCAGCGCCCCGCGTTCGTGGTCGATCCAGATCGCCTGACAGCCGCCGAGCGGCATGTCCGGCCAGCGTACGTCATGGCCGCGCGCAGCGAGTTCGTCGCCGACGCTTTTCGGCAAGGTCGATTCCAGCGAGAGAACGCCGTCGAACGCAAAGGAGCGCGGCGCTTCGGACGCGGACTGAATGTCCATGCCGAGATCGAAAATGTTGGAGAGAAAATTGGCATGGCCGGTGGACTGATAATGTCCGCCCATCACGCCGAACGGCATCACGCTGCGTTCTCCCTTCATCAACATGCCGGGAATGATGGTGTGCATCGGCCGCTTGTTCGGCGCCAGTGCGTTCGGATGTTGGGCGTCGAGCCGGAAGCCCCAGCCGCGATTTTGCAGCAGCACGCCGGATTTCGGCGCGTAGATGCCGCTGCCGAACGGATTGAACAGTGAATTGATGAACGATACCGCATTGAGATCGCGATCCACCACCGTCACATACACCGTGTCGGTGTGTTCGATGTCGTCCCAGTCCACCGGCGCCGAGGCCTTCTTCATATCGATCTTGCTGCGGATCGCATTGATCGTGGCGTCGGACGTGAAATGCGCGACATTGATTTTAACGTGCGCCGGATCGGCGAAGAACGCATCGCGGGTGCGATAGGCTGCCTTGGTCGCTTCCGCCAGCAAATGAATACGATCGACCTGGGACAGCGCCTTGATGTCGTAGCCTGCTAGCGTGCGCAGGATCATCAGCGCCGCCAGCCCCTGCCCGTTCGGCGGACATTCGTAGACGTCGTGTCCGCCATAGGATGTCGAGATGGGCGTCACGTCTTCCGAGGTGTGCGCGGCAAAGTCCGACACGCTGTGCGAGCCGCCGAGCTTCTGCAGTTCGCTCGCCATCTCTTCGGCAATCTCGCCTTCGTAGAACGCCTTGCGGCCGTCGCGCGCGATCTTCCGCAGCGTTTTCGCCAGCGCCGGCTGATCACGCCGGTCGCCAATTCCGGGGGCGACTCCACCGGGAAGAAACTGCGCCTTCGCCGCGGCATTGCTTTCCAGCCGCGCGCGGAATTTGCTCCAGTCGAGCGCGACACGCGGAGTGATGCGAAAGCCGTTTTCGGCGGCGTCGATAGCAGGCTTGAAAATCTGTTCCAGCGACATGCTGCCGTGCGTGGCATTGAGCCGGCACCATGCATCGATCGCGCCGGGGATCGTCACTGCGTCGGTCGAGTTGGGTGCGATCTCCTTCGTGCCGCTGGCGAGAACCTTCGCGAGATCGGTGTTGGCGGGCGTGCGGCCCGAGCCGTTCAGGGCCACCGGCTTGCCCGCCTTCGGCGAAACAATCACGAAACAGTCACCGCCGATGCCGGTCATCTGCGGCTCGACGACGCCTTGCAGTGCAACAGCAGCAATCGCGGCATCCATGGCATTGCCGCCGGCTTTCAGAATCTCGATCGCGGCCAGCGTCGCCTGCGGATGAGACGTTGCGGCCATGCCGCGTTCGCCGACGGCGATGGATCGGGATGGAGCGATGAAATTGCGCATAAGAGAGAGCCTTCCGAAATGAACGCGCGGCACACTAGGACATGATCGCGCAAAGTGGAAACCGGTTTTCTGAATGGATCATGCGCGCAAAACCGATAGCGGCCACGCGCCGTTAGCGCGCCTTGTACGCAGCGGGCTGCGACAAACGCTTCACCAGGAAATCCGCCAGCAACTCGACACGCGCCGGACGAGGGCCGCCCGGCGGGGTAATGAAATGCGCCGCGCTTTGCGGCAGATCCCACCCCGACAAAATCTCTTCGATCTTGCCCTGCCGCAGTGCGTCGCCGATGATGAAATCCGGCAGGCAGGCGATGCCGAGGCCCGCGAGCAGCGCCGGCACCAGCGCCTCGCCGTTGTTGACGCCGAGTTGCCCGGACGGCCGCACGCTCGCCTCTTCACCATTCTTGCCGGTGTAGTGCCACACGCCCGGCGTGGTGGAGTAGGTGTAACCGAGGCACTTGTGCTGGGCGAGATGCATCGGATGCGTCGGGCGGCCGTGTTTTTTGAGGTATGCCGGAGCCGCCACCGTGCGAAGCTCCACGCCGCACAGGCGGCGCGCCACCAGCGACGAATCCGGCAGCCGCGCGATGCGCACGCCGGCGTCGAAGCCCTCGCCGATCAGATCGACCATCGCATCGCTGAGATGAAGGTCCAGCGATACCTCTGGATACATCGCGAGAAATTCCGGCAGCAGCGGCGCGATCACGCGAATACCAAACGTCATCGGAATCGACAGCCGCACCAGCCCGCGCGGCGCCACCGATTGGGCCAGCGCCTCGTTTTCGGCGGCTTCGCCATCCGCCAGCAACCGCGTCGCGCGTTCGGCCAACGTCCGTCCGGCGTCGGTCAACGCCAGTCTGCGTGACGTACGGTTGAACAGCCGTGTCCCGACCCGCTCCTCGAGGCGGCTGACCGCCTTCGACACGGTGGCTTTCGACAGCGCCAGTTCGGTCGCAGCGCCCACGAATGAGCGCATTTCCACGACTTTCGCGAAAATCGCCAGACCTTCGAAGTCAGGGAGTTTTGCCATCAGATTTGGAAACAATGAGTTTCGATAGTTTCTATTTATACGCTAATCGACCAGCGATAGATAGGGGTCATCGAATTCAAACCCACAGGGAATTCCCATGACCCAGACACTCAAAGGCAAGGTTGCTCTCGTCACCGGCGGTTCGCGCGGCATCGGCGCGGCGTCCGCCCGGGCGCTCGCCGATGAGGGCGCCGACGTCGCGATCAGCTATGTCGCCTCCCCCGACAAGGCCGAGGCGCTGGTGCGCGACCTGCGCGGCAAGGGCGTTCAGGCGCAGGCGTTCAAGGCTGATCAGGCAGACCCGGCGGCAGTCGATCAACTCGTCAAGGACGTCGCGAAGCATTTCGGGCACCTCGACATCCTGGTCAACAATGCCGGCGTCGCGATTACCGGTGCGGTCGACGACCCCAACAGCGACATCGCCGCTTTCGACCGGCAATACGCGATCAACGTCGGTGGCGTGATCGCCGCGATCCGTTCCGCCTCGAAGCTGATGGGCGACGGCGGCCGCATTGTCACCATTGGTTCGGACATCGCGACTCGCGCCTCCTTCCCCGGCATGGCCGATTACGCCGCCACCAAGGCCGCGATCGTCGGCTACACCAAGGGCGCTGCGCGCGACCTCGGCCCGCGCGGCATCACCGTCAACGTGCTGCAGCCCGGATCGATCGACACCGACATGAACCCGAAAGACGGACCGGGCGCGGAAGCGCAGCGTTCGCTGCATGCGCTGCAGCGTTACGGCAAACCGGAAGAGATCGCCGCCGGCGTCGTGTTCCTCGCCAGCCCCGGCGCCTCGTTCGTCACCGGCACCGTCCTCAATGTCGATGGCGGCTTCGGCGCCTGAACCTCGCACACCCATCCACGAAGCGTCCGGCGCAAACGAGCGCCCGACGCACTTCGCTCTCTTTCGCTGGAAAGGATTTTGATCATGATCGACCTTCGCCCTTTCAACAAGCTCGGCAGCGCCGACCACGGCTGGCTGAAAGCCAGGCATCATTTCTCGTTCGGCAGCCACTACGATCCGGACAACATGGGCCATGGCGCGTTGCGCGTCTGGAACGATGACGAGATCGCACCCAACACCGGTTTTCCGGCACACCCGCACGCCAACATGGAGATCATCACTTATGTTCGCGAAGGCGCGATCACCCATCAGGATTCGCTCGGCAACAAGGGCCGCACCGAAGCCGGCGACGTGCAGGTGATGAGCGCGGGCTCCGGCATCCGTCACGCCGAATACAATCTGGAGCCGGTGAAAACGACCCTGTTCCAGATCTGGATCGAGCCGACGCAGGACGGCGGACAGCCGACCTGGGGCGCGAAGCCGTTCCCGAAGGCCGACCGCACCGGCAAGCTGGTGACGCTCGCCAGCGGCTTCGCTGAGGATGCCGATGCATTGCCGATCCGCGCCGACGCGCGGGTGCTCGCGACCACGCTGAAGGCGGGAGAAAGCGCCGCCTATGAATTCGATGGCAACCGCAAGGGCTATCTCGTGCCCGCAGTGGGCGCAGTTGACATCAACGGCATCCGCGTCAATGCCCGCGACGGCGCCGCAATTGCCAACGAAAGCCGCGTCACCATCACGGCGCTGGAAGACTCCGAACTGGTGCTGGTCGACGCGGCGTAAGCCTCACGCCCCAAATCGTCATGCCCGCGCTGGTTCCGGCCATGACACATCGAATTCCTATCCGCTTTCTCATTCCCACCCACAAATGGAGACCATCAATGGCCAAGGTTCTTGTTCTTTACTATTCCGCCTACGGACACATCGAAGCGATGGCGAACGCCGTCGCCGAGGGCGCGCGCGAAGCCGGCGCCACCGTCGACATCAAGCGCGTACCGGAACTGGTGCCTGCCGAAGTCGCCAAGGCCGCGCATTACAAGGTCGATCAAGCCGCGCCGGTTGCAAAGATCGAGGATCTTGCAAATTACGATGCGATCGTCGTCGGCACTGGCACGCGCTTCGGCCGCATGTCTTCGCAAATGGCGAACTTCCTCGATCAGGCCGGCGGCCTGTGGGCCAAGGGCGCGCTGCACGGCAAGGTCGGCGGCGCGTTCTCGTCGAGCGCCACCCAGCATGGCGGGCAGGAAACCACGCTGTTCTCCATCATCACCAACCTGCTGCATTTCGGCATGGTGATCGTCGGCCTCAATTACGGTTTCGCTGGACAGATGGGAGTCAAGGAAGTGACCGGCGGCGCACCTTACGGCGCGACCACGATCACTGACGGCGACGGCAGCCGCCTGCCGAGCGCCAACGAACTCGCCGGCGCGCGCTATCAGGGCAAGACCATCGCGGAAACCGCGAAGAAGTTGCACGGCTAAGCTGCACGACTAACGTGGCTAAAAAGAAGAGTGCGCGGGCTTCACCCCGCGCACTCTCTATTGTTTCCATTATCAGTGTGTGGGTTCAAGAATCACGACCTCACCCGTGGGCTCGGGATCGTGGGGCGTCAGACTGGTCCGGTCGTCACTGCTCCAATGGGCCAGGTTCACAACCGCGCCTTTTGCGCCCGTGCCCTCGTCCGACTCCACAACGCTGAGACCACTGCCGTTGAGGAAGAACGTGTGATCCCCAAACAAATTGTTCAGCTGGGGAACGGCTGGATGATTATCAGGAATGGCCTGCGCTTCGAATTGAGTGAGAGCCTGCTTCACCTGGGCTGAGTTAAGTTTCATGCCTCATTCCTTTCGATGGATATTTTCGATGGTTGCCTTTGCACCGTTCGCATGATCGATCGCGACAGTGCGCCACGCGGGAACCTCCCACCTGAAGTGGTCGAGCGTCATCGGTCATCCCACACAGGTCACCTAGACTCTCTTTGTGCGGGTTCAAGGCGATGACGACAATTCCGCGCACGCAGCGCGCTATCGTGCCGGTTTGGAGTCGACTTCAAGACCGAACCATGGCGCAATCTCGAGTGTAATCACGATATGAACGCGATGACAAATGCAACGCAGTCGCCGAAACGTTCGCGCGGAGATCATCGAAATCCGCTAAGCTTCATATGCCGGATTTAGTTTTGTGGAAAAACAGGAGTAACGGCAATGCCCACCATCACGGTCAAGGACGGCACCGAGATTTATTACAAGGATTGGGGAACCGGACAGCCGATCGTGTTCAGCCACGGCTGGCCGCTGTCGGCGGACGACTGGGACACCCAGATGCTTTTCTTTCTCGGCAAGGGCTTTCGCGTCATCGCCCATGACCGACGCGGCCATGGCCGCTCGAGCCAGACCGGCGACGGTCACGATATGGATCACTATGCGGACGATCTCGCGGCGCTCACCGCGCATCTCGATCTGAAAAGCGCGATCCATGTCGGCCACTCGACCGGCGGCGGCGAAGTCGCGCACTACATCGGACGCCACGGCGAGAGCCGGGTCGCCAAGGCGGTGCTGATCAGCGCGGTGCCACCGATCATGGTGAAGACCGCGAACAATCCCGGCGGCCTGCCGAAAGAGGTATTCGACGGGTTGCAGGCCCAGCTTGCCGCCAGCCGCTCACAATTCTATCGCGATCTTCCGGCGGGGCCGTTCTACGGCTTCAACCGGCCCGACGCGAAACCCTCGGAAGCGATCATCCAGAACTGGTGGCGGCAGGGCATGATGGGCGGCGCCAAGGCGCACTACGACGGCATCGTCGCGTTCTCGCAAACCGATTTCACCGAGGATCTGAAATCGATCACGGTGCCGGTGCTGGTGATGCACGGCGACGACGACCAGATCGTGCCCTATGCCGATTCAGCACCACTGTCCGCCAAGCTGGTGAAGAACGGCACCTTGAAAACCTACAAGGGATTTCCCCACGGCATGCCGACAACGCATGCCGACACGATCAACGCTGACCTGCTTGCCTTCATCAAGAGCTGAGAACGGCAACGATAAAGCCGGCGGGTTCCTGCAACTCGCCGGTCCCTTCAGAACGGCAGATGACCGCTTTTGAAATAATACATCGCGACAAAGCCGACCACGACCCCGATCACCACGCCAAGCGCTACTTTCATCGATCGTCTCCCACCCGATGGCTCCCGGCATGGTAGCCGGGCCCGAGGAATTGTCCTCGGCGTTGTCGCGCTGGTAACCCTGTTCCAGACGATTTTCTCGAATGTGACCCCCTATTTGGTAATTTTCTCTGTCTTTATTGTCGCTGCACAAGCACTGAGCATCCGGACAGATGGCGACACGGGCGTACAAATCGACTGCCGGCTTGGGGGCAAAACCACCGTCACAGACCGACGAAACCATCGGATTCCTGTCACGGCTGGCAGACGAGGCCGACCTGTGCCTTGTGATGCTGGATGAGCGCGACCGCGTCATCTACAGCAATGCCGGTTTCACCAAGATGCTCGGTTACGAACACGCGGACGCGCGCGGCAAGAACCTCAGACGACTGCTGACCGGCGCCGATCTGCAGCCGGGTCAGCGTCTGGGCGCCGACGTTCCTCACCAGGTCACCTTCCGGGAAAAATTCTTTACCCGGACACCGGATGGCAACCAGATCTGGATCGCTGCTGCCTTCCGCCGCGTGTTCAACGCCGATGGTACGGTCCGCTGCACCGCCGGGATGCTCCGCGACGTCACGGACAGCGGAATCCATGCGATGCAGCGCGTCGTTCTGGAGAAGATGATCTCCGGCAGCTCGCTCGAGACGTTGACCGAGTTCATCTGCCAGCGTGCCGAGGCGCTTGCGCCCGACACCGTCGCGACCATCCTGCGGGTCGACGAACAGGGCCTGCTCCATCCGCTCGCCGCGCCCAGCCTGCCGGCCGTTTACGCCAACTCCATCGACGGCCTCGCGATCGGCCCCTGCGTCGGCTCATGCGGCACTGCAGCCTTCCGGGGCGAACCGGTGTTCGTCGCCGACATCGCCACCGATCCGCTGTGGGCGCCCTACCGTGGCGTCCCGCTGCCGCCCAGCCTGCGTGCCTGCTGGTCGAGCCCGTTCAAGCTGAACAACGGCCGTGTCGCCGGAACGTTCGCCTTCTACTTCAGGGACGGCCGCGGACCGAGCGAGTTGCACCGGAAGATCGTCGATGCCTGCGTCAATCTTTGCGCGCTGGCGATCGAACGGCAGGAAGCCGAACTGCATATCCATCGGCTCGCTTACTTCGACGACGTGACCGGCTTGCCGAACCGCACGCGGCTGTTCGAGGAGATCGACCGCTGTCTCGCCCGGCCGGATGCATCATCCGGCAGCATTGCGCTGCTTTGCATCAACGTCGATCACTTCAAATACGTCAACGATACGCTTGGCCATCCGACTGGCGACCAGTTGCTTAGCGAGATCGCAAAACGGCTGTCGCACCACGCCGGCCCGGAAGATATTCTCGGCCGCATCGGCGGCGATGAATTCGTGATGGTGTTGCCGGGCCGCGACGTCGACGGCGCGGTGGACATGGCCGAGCGCATCCTTCATTCGCTGGTCCAGCCCATCACCATTTCCGGCACGACGCTGCCGGCATCCGCGAGCGTCGGCATCAGCATCCATCCCTGGCATGGCGCGGACACCAATGAGCTTTTGAAGAACGCGGACGTAGCGCTCTCCGAAGCCAAACATGCGGGCCGCGGCATCTACAAGGTGTTCATGCCCGAAATGAACAAGCGCGGCGAGGAGCGCGTGGTGCTCGGCGCCGCGCTGCAGGACTCGCTGGCGCAGGGCGGCCTGCATCTGCATTACCAGCCACAAGTCCGGATCGAGGACGGCCAGATTCTTGGCGTCGAGGCACTGGCGCGATGGAATCATCCATTGCTCGGCAACGTTCCGCCGGATCGCTTTATCCCGATCGCCGAGGAATGCGGACTGATCGAGACCCTCGGCGCATGGGCGCTCGATGAAGCGTGCCGGCAGATGGCGGAATGGCGCGCTCAGGGCATCATCATTCCGGCGGTGTCGGTCAATCTCTCGCCGCTGCATTTTCGTAACGAGGGCCTCGCCGACACGATTGCCGAGGTGCTGCGCAAGCACCACCTCGCGCCCCACATGCTGACCCTGGAGATCACCGAAGGCGTCATGATGGATGACGGTCCGACGGCAACGAACATGCTGAAGGCGATCCACGCACTCGGCGTCGGACTGTCGATGGACGATTTCGGCACCGGCTATTCGAGCCTGAGCGGCCTTGCGACGATGCCGTTCTCCGAATTGAAGATCGACCGCGCCTTCATCAACCGGATCGAGACCGACGCCGGGACGCTTGCGATCGTCACCGCGGTTATCCGCATTGGGCAAAGCCTCGGCATGATCGTGGTCGCTGAAGGCGTCGAGACTGCGGCCCAGCACGCGATCCTGAAGAAGCTCGGGTGCCACGTGGCGCAGGGCTATTTCCCCGGCCGGCCGATGGACGTCGAGGCACTCAGTGAATGGCTGCGCAACCGCACGCCTTCACCCGATACGCCGGCTGCGGCCTGACGCCAGTCATCCCTGATTAAAAAAGCCGTGCCATGGGCGGGCCCGTGGCACGGCTTGTTCTTTTCAATCCGGCGCAACGCGCGCCGGACAGTCCGATCAGAAGTTACGCTGAGCGCGGAAGTTGACGCTCACCGTGCCCTGATCGCCGTACGAATAGACGGCGGCTGGCTTCGCCAGCGATGCGCCGAAGCCGGCATAGGCTGCCGAACCTTCGAAGCTCTGGTCGAGGTGGGCGTAGAGCACTTCAGCCGACAGCGCGAGGTTCTTGACCGGGGTCCACGTCGTACGGGTGCCGACCTGATAGACCTTGAAGTCCGGATCGCACTTGTAGGCGCCCGGCACCGTCACCTTGTACTGAGCGCAATACAGTCCGGTCGCCTGGCCGTTGTAGTCGACCGACGAGTAGCTGCCGAACAGCGTGGTCTGCCAGTTGGGATTCCAGTTGTGAGCGAAAGCACCGCGGATACCCCAGGCCGTCGTCAGCTCGATCTGGCTGCCGGTGCCGTAGACGCCGTCCGAGCTGTAGCCGAAGCCGACGCTGCGATACGCACCGCCGAGGCCGTCGCCGAACATCAGGAAGTTCGGCGTCACGCCGCTGGTGGCGATCACGTAGCGCGTCGCACCGTTGGCGTAGGTGGCATCGATCTTCAGATCGTCGCCGGGGCCGGTCGGCAGGTTTTTGAGCTGGAGCGCGCCCTGAACGGCGAAGCCCCACTTGTCGTCCGGATGGCCGGACGCTTCGGTGGCGCCGTAGTAGGTCGAGTTGACGTTATGCGCGGCAGCGGAAATCTGCATCAGGCCCCAGACCTGATCCAGCCGAAGGCGGCCGACGAAGTCCGGCGTATCCTGTCCGCCATAAGCGTTCGGCGGAATGCCGGTTGCAGCGATCGCTGAACCGCCGAGTGCCGTATTGAGGTTGCCAAGCGCCGTGCGGTCGTAAGCGATCGCCTCATCGACGCCGAAGCTCGCCGTCAGGCCGTTGCCGAACTGCCATGTGTACTGGATGTTGTTGACGCCGGTCGAGGTATCGTTACCGCCGATCAGCGAGGTCGAGTTGTTGCCCGGCGTGCCGTTCCACGGCGTCGAATAGGCCGATGCCGATTTACCGAAGGTGAAGCCGGCGAACTGCACGAAAGCATTCTCGAGTGCGAAGGTGCCGCCGCCGACGACGTCGGTCCCGCCGGTCCACTGCCAGTCACCCTGGCCGAAGGTGCGGACCACGCCGTATTCGGTCGCGGTGCGGGTATCGATCGTCACAGCCATACGCGAACGTGCCACGAAGCCGTTGGCGGTGCGCTCTCCGGCGCCACCGACGCCGTTCCAGAACGGGCCGTTCTGATTGTTGCCGTGGATCGTCAAGTCAGCGCGCAGGTAGCCGCCGAGCTTGATGCAGGTGTCGGTGCCGGGCACGTAGAAGAAGCCCGCGCCGTAAAGCGAACATACCTTGACGTATTCGACGGCCTTGGCCTTGAGCGGCAGGTCAGCGGCATGGCCTGCTGAAATGGCGAAAAGTCCAGCCACTGTGCCGAACAAAATGCTTCTCGCGCGAATCATAGTTGAATCTCCAATTCTTCTTGCCCGCATGGGTATCGCCTTTGATATGACTGCCGCAATTCAAAAGAAGCCTGCGGTTCAATTGTTTCTGAAACTGTTGCCGCGCTGCACCTCTGCCTTTTGGCCAGGCTCGCCGTGCATCCCTGCCATGAACAACCATGACGCGGCCGGTATCCACCCTCGGATTCGAAATCGTCCCCTGAACCCACGCTATGTGAAATTATATTCCTAATTCGGCGGGTTTTCCGGGGCGATTTCTCCCGGCTACCGTCTCGCCAAAGGTGTGATATCATTCTTTAGTCTAACCCAGTGAGGAGGCATTTTTCTCGGCGACGATCACAAGCAACAACAACAGCAGCCGCCAGACCGGCTGCATCAGGGAGTGACGCGATGAAATCGGCTTTCAATCGATCTATTCTTGCGCTCGCAGCCATCGTTATTATCGCCAGCGCCAGCCAGGCCAGCGCACAGCAGAAGCTCAAGAGCTACGATTCCGGCAACAAGCAATTCTGGACACATCCGCCGGATGACTGGTTCCTCGGCGACGAGACCGAGGCACAGAAGGGCCTCGCCCCGCCCGCGGGCCCGCCGACCGGCGCTTCCGACGCCGAACTCGCCGACTTGATAAAGAAGATCAAGTTACCGCCCGGCTTCAAGATCGACGTCTATGCCAGCGGCGTGCTGGCCGCGCGGCAGATGGCGTGGGGCGACAAGGGCACATTGTTCGTCGGCTCGTTCGGTCTCGGGAACGTCTATGCGATCACCGACGATAACGGGAAGAAAACCGTCAAGACCATCCTCAAGGGCTTGAAGATGCCGACCGGCGTCGCGTTCCGCGACGGTGCGCTCTACGTCATCGATATCGACAAGCTGATGAAGTACGAGAACGCCGAAGCCAACCTCGACAAGATGCCCGAGCCGAAGATCGTCTATGACGACATGCCGTCCTACGCGGCGCATGGCTGGAAATATCTCGTCGCCGACAAGGACGGCTGGTTCTACGTCCCCTTCGGACCTCCGTTCAACATCGGCATTCCGCCGACCAGCCTGTCGCAAATTCGCCGTGTCGATCCGAAGACCGGGAACGCGGAAATCGTCGCGCTCGGCGTGCGTAACAGTGTCGGCGGCGACATTGATCCGCGCTCGGGCAAATACTGGTTCACCGAAAACGCGCGTGACTGGCTCGGCGACAACAGCCCGAGCGACAAGCTCAACATGATCTCGCGTCTCGGCGAACACTTCGGCTATCCGCACTGTCATCAGGGCGACATTCCCGATCCGAAATTCGCCATGGGCCACAAGTGTTCGGAGTTCACGCCGCCGGTGGTGAAGCTGGGCGACCACGTCGCGCCGCTCGGCATGAAGTTCTATACCGGCAATCAATTTCCCGCCGAGTACAAGAACAACATCCTGATCGCCGAACACGGCTCGTGGAATCGGCACAAGTATCAGGGCGGCCGGATCACACGCGTGATCGTCGGTCCCGACGGCAAGAACGCAAAGAAAGAAGTGTTCGCGTCCGGCTGGATCAACGGCGACCAGAGTTACCTCGGCCGTCCTGACGACATCATCATGGCCAAGGACGGATCGATCCTCGTCGCCGACGACTGGGCCGGCGCGATCTATCGCATCAGCTACGACAAGGCCAACGCCAGCGCCAAGAACAAGAAGAAGTAGCAAGGCTTGAGGCCGCCGCCGTCTGATCTTGCGATCAGACGGCGCGGTGTCTCGCGCCGATAAACGGGAAAGCTGACGATGCCGAAACGCAACTTGTTGTCCGGCGCGTTGATCGCCGGGATTGCCGCCGTTTCACTCTCGATTGCCGCACATGCCGCCGACACGGCCGCACTGAAGGAAAAGCTCAAGGACAAGCTCCAGCTTTGCGCCGGCTGTCACGGCGAGAACGGCCTGTCCGAGATGGCGAACACGCCGTCGCTGGCGGGGCAACCCGACCTGTTCCTTCAATGGCAGTTGGTGTTCTTCCGCAGCGGCGCGCGCAAGAACGAGATCATGGGGCCGATCGCCGAAACGCTCACCAACGAAGACGTCCGCAATCTGGGCGCCTATTACGCCTCGCTGCCGCCGCCCCCGGCCAAGGCGGGCGACAACGGCGATCTCGCCGCCAAGGGCAAACAAGCCGCCGCCGGACGGCGTTGCGCCTCCTGTCACACCGACAACTACGCCGGCACCAAGGCGACCGCGCGGATCGCCGGACAACGCGAAGACTATCTGCTCAAGGCGCTGCACGATTATAAATCCGGCGCACGTTCCGGCGGCGGCATGGCGGCAATGGCCGATGTCGCCTACCCACTCAGCGAGGAAGAGATCACCGCGCTGGCGCACTATCTCGCGGGGCTCTAGTCAGGCGGCCGTCGACATCGACAACCGGCTTACGGGCGATAGTCAGCGACCGATGATGGGCCATATCCGGATGGCGGCCTACAATCCGCGACTCGATATATGTTGTCAGCGGTCCTGATGAACGAGGTGTTGGAACGGTGCTGCCTGGAATACTCATTGCTCGACGCGCGATCCAGGTCTGGCGGCAGATGCCGGCCGCGACCGGCGATAGCGACAACGCCGGGTCGCCATCTTGATCTCCCGCAAGACCGTTCTCTGCCTCGGGCTGTCGCAACTGATTTCGTGGGGCACCTCCTACTATTTGATCGGCGGCTTCGGCGGGATGATCGAAGCAGATCTCCGCTGGAGCAGCGACATCGTTTATGGCGGCTTCTCAATAGCGCTGCTCGTGATGGGTCTGATCTCGCCGCTGGCGGGGCGCATGATCGACCGGTATGGCGGCCGGCGCGTCATGGTGACCGGGTCGCTGCTCAACGCTGCCGGCTGCACCGGCATCGCACTCGCCCACAGCATTCCGGTCTATTATGCCGCATGGGTCTGTCTTGGCGTCGCAATGCGGCTAACGCTTTACGATGCCGCGTTTGCAGCGCTCGCGCGCATCGGCGGACCAGCCGCACGCCGGCCGATCGCGCAAATCACGCTGCTCGGCGGGTTGGCGTCGACCACTTTCTGGCCGCTCGGCCATCTGTTCGCGACCTATCTCGGCTGGCGCGGCGCGCTGTTCGTCTATGCCGGCTTCGCGCTGCTGACCGTGCCGTTGCATCTGGCAATTCCCAACGACCGCCATGACGACGTTATCCCGACCGAGGCGGCAGCCGCCGTCCATCCGCCGCTCGCCGTGAACCAACGGGAGGTCGTCTTCGCCGGCAGTCTCTATGCGATGATCGCGACGCTCGCCAATTTCCTGAATGCCGGCATGTCATCACACATGATCGGAATCCTGACCGGCCTGGGGCTCGTGGCATCGGTCGCGGTGTGGATCGCCACGCTGCGGGGGATCGGCCAATCCTCGGCGCGGCTGGCGGAAGTGCTGTTCGGCCGG
This sequence comes from Afipia sp. Root123D2, assembly GCF_001425835.1. Taxonomy (GTDB): domain Bacteria; phylum Pseudomonadota; class Alphaproteobacteria; order Rhizobiales; family Xanthobacteraceae; genus Afipia. Next base: position 38,939 of record NZ_LMDP01000001.1, on the reverse strand, counting down.
CGGATCGATCCGCTGACGCTGAATCTTGTTGCGACCTCGCTGTTGCCGCTTTGCTTCATCGCCGGCCTGTTCAGCGGCCAGGCGGCGATTGCCGCGGTCGCATTCGCGTTCGTTTACGGTGCGGGAAACGGCATCGTGACCATCACGCGCGGAACATTGCCGCTCGTCCTGTTCGACCATCGCACCTATGGGACATTTGTCGGCCGCCTGATCGCGCCGAGTTTCATCCTCTCCGCCGCGGCTCCATTGATTTATGCATTCGTGATCGGACGCTTCGGAGAAATCGGCGCGTTGGTCATGTCGATCGGCGTCGCTTTCCTGACATTTGCAGCCGCTTTACTCTTGAAACTCAGGTTCAGGTGAGCGCAAAAGCGCCGCGTATATAAAACCAACAAGGAGACTCACATGGCCAAGGTCGCAATCGTCGGATGCGGAGCGATGGGTTCGGTTTACGCCGCGCTGATGGTGGATGCCGGCCATGAGGTTCATGCGGTGACGCTGTGGCCGGACCACGCGGCGGCGATGGACAAGAACGGTTTGCGCTGCGAAGGCAAGAGCGGCGACCGCACCGTGCCGATCCACGGCACCACCACGACCGACGGCATCGGCATCTGCGATCTTGTCATCGTCGCCACGAAAGCATTCGACGTCGAAGCCGCCGCAAAATCCTGCGCGCTGCTGATCGGCCAACACACCGTGGTGCAGACAATCCAGAACGGTCTCGGTTCGCCGGAAATCGCCGCCACCGTCATCGATCCCGACCGCATCGCGATCGGCGTGGTCGGCGGCTTCGGCGCGTCGATGCGCGGCCCCGGCCACGTCCATCACAACGGCATGGAGATGATCCGTTTCGGCGCCTTCGCCGGATTGCCGACGCAGGCGCTTCAGGCCTCGGCGAAGATCTGGGAGTCGGCCGGCTTCAAGGTCGCGCTGTTCACCGACGTCAAGCAGATGGTGTGGGAAAAGCTGATCATGAACGTGACGTTCTCGGGCTCGTGCTGCACCACCGGCCTGACCATCGGCGAAGTGATGGCGGACCCGGATGCGTGGCGCGTCGCCAGAGGCTGTGCCGAGGAAGCGATCGCGGTGGCGATGGCCAGCGGCATCACGCTCGATGTCGGCGATCCCATCGAACACATCCGCAAGCTCGGCGGCAAGATTCCGGACGCCCGGCCATCGATGCTGCTCGACTGGAACGCGAAGCGCCGCTGCGAAATCGACGCCATCAACGGTTCGATCCCGCGCCTCGGCAAGCCACTCGGGGTGCCGACGCCGGTCAACGACACCGTGGTCGGCATCGTCAAGGCGCGAGAGCGGGCGATGCTGTTGCAAGGCTGAGCAAGGGGCGATCAGCCTGCGCGATCGAGAGAGTTCGCCGGTCAGATAACTCGCGTTCCAGCGATGCGGCCTTAGACGCTGCTCTGGGCCACCATCGCCAGCGCTCGAACACCTGCTCGCACGGTCGGATAGACAGGAATGTCCGCGCCCTCGACCTCTTCCGTCCAGCGCGCCGCCGCGCTTCCATAAGGCACCAATGCAAACGGCTTATTGTATTGACGCCGGAGCGTTCTGAGCAAATCCCCCATTTCGGGGAAATCGGCATTCGGAGGAGCCAGCAAGGTGCAAAGGACGAGATCCACGTTGGGATCGGCGAACACCGCGCGAAGGCCTGTGTGGTGAGCCTCCTTCGATCCTTTCACATCGATGCCGATCCAGAAGTCGAACGGGTTGGACGGAGCCAGCCATTCGGGATAGATGGTCGCCATCCGGCCAATCGTCAGCTCGTCATAGGTCGCCAGTTCGAGATTGTGGTCTGCGATCAGATCGGCCGCGATCACCCCCAAAGCGCCGCTCGTCGTCGCAACCCCGACCCGTTTTCCCTTGGCTTTCGGAAGCATGGCGAGAGCACGCAGCGTGTTTACGAAATCATCCTCGTCTTCCGTTCGCAGGATTCCGCATTCCGGAATCTGATCGTCGATCGGCGAATTATCCGACGGAAGCGACCCGGTGTGGCAGGCCGATGCTTTTCGCCCTTCCGCCGTTCTTCCGGGCTTCAGGAGTACGATCGGCTTGATTCCGCGAAGCGCTCTCGCCTTCTCCAGGAAGGCGTCGGGATTTCTGATGCTCTCGATATAGAGCCCAATCACCTTGGTGCCTGCGTCACCTGCGGCGAAATCAAGAAAGTCGACCTCATCCACGTCAATCTTGTTGCCGACATCGATGCTCTTTGAAATCGGCGGCCGTTGAACATTCGAATCCATGATTTGACGCATCACCGCGCCGGTGAAAATTCCCGTCTGGGTAAAAAGAGAAATGCCGCCTTTTTCCCATCGGGGAAAATTCACGAAACTGCCCATCATGCCGCAATCGGTATTGATCATCCCGATCGTGTTGGGGCCCGCCAGCAATATACCGGCCTGGCGCGCGGTCTCCCGCAGCTTGTCCTGTGCGATCCGTCCGGCCGGCCCCGCTTCGGAAAATCCCGCGGTAATGATGCAGGCCGCACGCGCCTTTGCATCGACGCACTGTTGAATGGCGGCCTCCATGTGCTGACTCGGCAGCACGATGTAAACCAGATCGACGGCTTCCGGGACCTCCGAAAGATTGGCATATGCCTTCTTGCCCATGACTTCCGGAGCGCCGGGATTGATCGGATACAGCGCGCCCTGGAAGTTGCCTCCCAGCAAGTTACTGAACAACACGCCACCGGACTTATTGGGATTGGTCGAAGCGCCGATGACGGCAATGGAGCGCGGCGCCACGAGCGGCTGAATGTCTCGCATGGATTTTCTCCGGGGTTCGTTCTGCAACAGATAGCTGTCGTCGGTAGGTCAATGGCGCGCATTCACGCCCTCCCGGCGGCGGAACACATCATGCGCCGCCGCCGTCCAGTCATGTCTCGCCGGGAAGATGGTCAGTGCTCCACGCGTAACAATATCTTCCCAAACTGCTTTGCAGATTCGAGATAGGTGTGAGCTTCGGCGGCTTGTTCGAGAGGAAAGACCTTGTCGATTATCGTCTTGAGCTTTCCTGCGCCAAGCATCGGCATCATCGCCTCAAGGTCGAGCTTGGTTGCGCTGTTCGAGCCGATGATCTGAAGCTCCTTGTGGAAGATATAATGCACCTCGATATCGCACTGGTAGGACTTGGTGCCGCCGACCGTCACAACACGGCCTCCTCGTGTCAGACACCGAACCGATTTTCCCAGAAAATCTCCGCCGACATGTTCGATGACGACATCGACACCGCGCTTTTTCGTGCGCTTCATGATTTCTTCGACAAAGTCCGTCTCGTTGTAATTGATGACTTCGTCCGCACCCAGTTCCTTCGCCTTCTCCAGCTTCCAGTCGGCGCTTGACGACGCGTAAACATATGCGCCGAGATTCTTGCAGATCTGGATCGCCGCCATGCTGACGCCGGAGCTCGCTGAATTTACCAGCACGGTTTCGCCAGGCCGCACATTTCCGCGCGTCACGATCATGTGCCAGGCCGTCCCGAAGGCGTTCGGAAAGGCCGCCGCCTGCTCATAAGTGACAGTATCAGGCAGCGGAATCAGGTGATGAGCCGGCAGCTTGATGTACTGAGCATAAGCGCCCGGCAGATGCGCGCCGAGATAGCGATAATTTCGCGAGCACCGGTTTGGGAAACCGCCCATGCATTGCTCGCATTTGCCGCAGGGGACGACCCACCAGCTCGTAACGCGGGTTCCCAACGGAATGTCGGATGACGTCTCCGGTCCCAAAGCCACGAGTTCGCCGCCGAAATCGCCACCCAGAATGTGGGGAAACTTTCCCTTGTTCGGCTTGTAGCGACCGGACCGCGCCATCAGGTCGTAGCCATTGAGGCCAACCGCATGGACCCGGACAAGCGCCTCTTCCCGCTCAAGCTGGGGTGTAGGCACCTCAGTGTATTTGAGCACTTCCGGCCCGCCGTATTGATCGTAAACCGCCGCCTTCATCATCTTGGGGATCATCCGCCCGCTCCTCTCTCGGTTCCGCTTCCGTTGCTCAAAAGGGCGAGTTGCGCGCCCTCGTAAATTTTGTATACTAATTTATACCAAAGTAAATACCAGCCACGCCGGCAATTTCAAACGGACAAATCCGGTCAACAGTGCTGCAATGGAAAAAACCTGGAGCCGCAATATGCATCTGGACAAAGCACGATCGTATTCGGACCTGCGACAAAGCCTGTCCCGACGAGATCGCAGCCTGCGCGAAAAGGTGATGTCGCTCGAGGATGCAGCGGACCTGATCACAGATGGCCAGTCCGTCGGCATTGGCGGAAGCATGATGTCGCGCACGCCGATGGCGATGATCTGGCAACTGATCAGAAGCGGACGCAGCGATCTTGTCTGCTCACGCTCCATCACCACCAGCGAGGGTGACCTGCTGCTCGGCTCCGGATTGAGCAACCACATCATCACCAGCTGGTTCAGCCAGGGAATCATGTGGGGCATCTCGAAGGTCATGAGAGAACACATCGAGAGCGGCCGAGCCCGTTACGATGAATGGAGTCATCTGGCCATCGGAATGCGCTTCCGTGCCGGCGCGATGGGTGTGCCCTTCATGCCCATGCGGCCGATGCTGGGATCCGATGTTCTTGGTTCGCGGCCTGAGGCGCAGGTGATCGACTGCCCCTTCACGGGAGAAAAGATACTTCTCGTCCCCGCGCTCAATCCCGATGTCGCGATTATTCATGTCCACAGCTGCGATGCTTACGGAAATGCCCGCATCGAAGGTTTGCAGTTCATGGACATCGATCTTGCGATGGCTGCCGACAAGGTCATTCTGACCACCGAGCGCATCATATCCAACGATCAGATCCGGCGTGCGCCCGACCAGACCAAAATTCCGTTTTTTTGCGTGGATGCAGTCGTCGAGGTTCCGTTCGGGGCGGCACCGCATGAATGCTACGGCGTCTACGAGCCCATGATGAATCATCTGGACGCTTACGCGCGGAAAGTGAATTCTGATCCGATAAGCGGAATGAAAAGCTACCTCGACGAATACATCCACGCTCCCCGCTCCTGGAATGATTATCTGAACCTGATCGGCCTCGAAGAGGTTCTGAGCGCTGCGCAACGCGGGAGAAGCCTTCACAATGACTAAGCTCGCCGAATTCACCATCAATGAGCACCTCGCGATCTTGAGCGCACGCGAGCTCAAGAACGGCCAGGTTGTTTTTGCCGGTATCGGAATTCCTCTTCTGGCTGCAGCGCTCGCCCAGCGCGCGCACTGCCCGAATCTTACCATTCTCTTTGAGGGCGGAACGATTGGCGCTCTGGTTGAGCCAGGAAAGCTTCCGCCATCGACAAATGATCAGCGCGGAGCGAAACGCTCGAACATGGTCCTCGGCAGCTCGGAAGTTCTGCTGTTGCTGCAGCGCGGATATGTCGATGTCGGCTTTATGGGCGGCGCACAGATCGACAAATACGGAAATTTGAACAGCTCGGTGATACACGCAACGGACAGCAAGCCAGCGATCCGTTTGCCGGGAAGCGGCGGCGGCAACGATATTGCCAGCCTCACGAACCTCATTGTCGCAATGAAGCATGAGAAACGTCGCTTCGTTGAACGCGTCGACTTTGTCACGAGTCCCGGCTGGCTTCGTGGACAGTCCACCCGCGAGGAAAGTGGACTGCAGAGCGGCGGGGCTTTCCGGGTCGTGACCGAGCTTGCGATCTTCGGCTTTGACGAGCGTTCCCGGGAAATGAAAGTGATCGCCCTGAACCCGGGGATTTCGGCGTCTCAGGTTCAGGATAATACCGGCTTCGATCTCTTGTTCGATCAAGATCTGCCGGTCTCAGAGTTACCGACGCCGGCCGAGCTTCGTATTCTCCGGGAACTCGATCCCGATGGCGTGCTGACATCCTGACGCCTCGGGAAGCGGACCGGTCCTGAAGAGCTATTTTTTCTTTTCCTGAAGGAGCTGCAAACGCAATTCGAGCGCGTTGTTAATATGGGCGGAGGCCAGCTCTTCGGCTTTTTTCGAGTCGCCGTCCCGGATCGCGCGCAGAATTCCCAGATGTTCCTTATGCGCCAGTTCGATGCTGCCCGGCAGGACGAATGTGGAGTGACGCAGAAGGCCCAAGGTATCGACAATGGTGTTCAGGGATTGAAGCAGATAGCGATTATGCGCAGCGCTATAAATCGCCTGATGCAGTTCCGCATTGATGATGACAAGAGCTGCCGGATCGTTCCTGGCTGCCTTCTCCTTGTCGGCAATCGCGAACAGATTCTTGATCTCGACCCGCGACGCATGTTCTGCGGCGAGACTCGCCGCAGCGCCTTCTAGCAAGGCTCGGACTGCGTAAAGATCCACAAGCTGCTGGGCATCCAGTTGCGCGACCATCGCACCATTCCAGGAGCCGATGACCAGCAGACCCTCGGAGACAATCCGGTGAAATGCCTCCCGCACAGGCGTCCTGCTGATTTCCAGCCAGCTCGCAACGTCAGCCTCACGGAGATGATCTCCGGACTCGAACACCCCTGCCCGAATAGCTTCACGGAGAACCCGATAAGCGTAGTCTCCCAGCACTTCTCCGGGTTTTCTGTCCGGCGCGGCCAGCTCGAAGATCGAATGCCGGACCGGGCCGGAGTTGGCCTTGCGCTTTTTTCCGGCTGGACGTTTAGTCACCGCTGTTGGGCTCAATTGAATACCGGTTCTGGCAGAGCTGATGCTACACCAGAACCGATTGTAAATGGATTCCGCCGGAAACACCAATTGCTCCGCAATTGACGGTAGCGTCTTCGTCTAGTTTTGCATGAGGCGGACGGCGGTGCGTGCATAAACCCGTGCGCAATCGAGAACATCCTGCTCGCCGGCGAAGTCATCGACGCCGGCAGATAAAGTCGGTTGCGGACCGTAGCAGGCGGCCGGAACGCCGAGGTCTCGCCATCGCCGGGCATCGCTGCCAGGCAGACGGACAACAAGCTGCGGCGCTTCACCGCGAACCGTCGCAGCGGCCGCCGAGAGTTCTGCGACAACCGGGTTGGCAAGTGCCGTCCAGTTCGCATCCCATGCCTTGACCGCTTTGATTTCAATATCGGGGTTATTCTCGGCGGCGAGCCGAACCTTTTGCTCGATCTCCGCTCCGGTGATCCCGGGCGGCAGGCGAATATCGATCTGGGCGCGCGCCTTCGTCGGAATGAGACTACGCACACCACCAGCCTCCACCGTCCCCGCATTGAGGGAAACACGCAGGCCCAGATTTCCGTCTCCTCCCGAGATGCCGGCAATCTCCTGCGGGAGATCGGCATACAAGTCATTGATTCCATCGATACGCGTCAGAAGGCCGGCGAGCTTGGCCGCTGCTGTTTTCCCGCGAAGCGCGCCGGAGGAATGCCCCCCGTCGCCTGTCGTCTCGATGTCGAGCCACAGCAAGCCTTTTTCGGCGGGAGCAAGATGCATGAATCCCGGACCCTCGCCACTGATCAGGTAATCGCCGTGAACATCCGGGCGCGCTTTCAGAAGATGGACGGCTCCTCTCTCGCCGAACATCACCTCATCGCAGACAGCCGTCATGCTGAGGCTGCCCGGAAGGGATTTTCTGTGACGCGCCAAAACCACCGAAGCAACGCACATCGCCGCGAGCGCGCCCTTCATGTTGCCCATGCCGAGACCGTAAAGACGGCCGTCTTTCCTCGTCAGCTTGAGAACCGGCACCGACCATTTGCTTTCGTCGCCCGGCTGCATGGTGTCCATATGCGCGTTGAACACGACGTGACGGCCCTGCCCTTTGCAAACATGCCCGACGACGTTAGGTGCCTCCGGATCCCCAGCCACGATCTCGGTTTCGATCGCGCCGGCATTGAGAAATTTTTCCACGATCTGAGCCACCTCGACCGTGCGGCCGGGGGGACTGGCACTTGGTGCTTCGACGAATTGGCGGCAGAGATCGATCAGAGTCTCGTGTTCGGCCTGAACCTCAGCATCGATCGCCTGAAGGAACTGATCCAGATTCGACATTGATCGACCTCGTTTACGCAGCCGCAGCTTTGACGACATCCGCGGAGCGTCCGACGATCCGTTGATAGACTTCGGGATCGGTTGCGCCTTCGGTGCCGAACAACAGCACGACGCTGTCCGGGCCGAGGGCAAGACTGGCCCGGCTAGTGGCATCGCTTGCTGCAAGCACCAATCCCGCAAGACCTGCGACCGCCGATTCGCCGGCCACCACCGGTTCATCGCCGAACCTGGCATCAGCCAGAATCCGCATTGCCTCTGCCGCAGCTTCGTCCGTGATCGTCATGAACGCATCTGTGCCCGGCTCCAGGATTTTCCACGCAAGCAGGGAAACCTCGCCACAAGCAAGTCCGGCCATGATCGTATCAAGAGCGCCGTGGACAACCGTCGGCTTGCCTGCCACTGCACTGCGATAGAGGCAATCCGCCTTGTCGGGCTCGACAACGATGTACTTCGGACGCTCCGCGCCATAGCGCTGCCAAAGGTGCGAGCAGACCGCCGCGGCCAAACCTCCCACGCCACCCTGAACGAATACGTGAGTCGGCTTTGCTGGCGACTGGCCCAGCGCCTCCTCGACCATGACGCTGTAGCCCTGCATCACATCGCGAGGAACACTGACGTACCCTTCGTACGACGTATCCGAGACCACGTGCCACCCGTGTTTGGCAGCGTCGCTCGCGGCCTGCCTTACGGCATCGTCATAGTTCCCCGCAACGCGCCTGACTTCCGCGCCATAATTCGCGATCGCAAGGCACCGCGCTTCACTGACGCCAGCGTGGACGTAGATGACACAGCGGCAACCGAATTTCTGCGCACCCCACGCGACCGACTTGCCGTGATTTCCATCCGTGGCGCACGTCACGGTGATTTCCGACGTCAAGTCCGAGAACGATCTTGAGACGAAATCCTTGCTGCCGGCCTCGACGCCTTTCCGTTCCTTGACTGCCTGTTGCAGAAGACGAAGGACCGCATAAGCTCCTCCGAGTGCCTTGAAGCTGCCGAGCCCGAACCTTTCGCCTTCATCCTTATAGATGATCTGCTTCACACCGATGGCATGAGCGAGTTTGGGCAGGATTCTGATCGGCGTCTCGCTGTAGCCGGGCCAGGACATGATCTCCCGCCGCGCAACCTGAAAAGCGCTGTCGCTCAGAATGTCTGCTCGTCCGCCGGCGTCATACGCAACGGAACGATCGCTTCGCGGGTTGTTCAGCAACTGAACCGTATTAGACTTGATGACGCTCATATCGTCCGCCATTTCCTTCATTGGTGATGATGTTGATGCCCGATCAATAACCGAGGGCGATTCCGTCACGGCGACCGTCGGCTCCGCCGCGCAGTACGCCAAGCTCACGATCGATCCAGATGGCTTGCGCCGTGCCTAATGGGTTTTCCGGCCGTGTGACCCGATGACCGAGTTTCGTCAGCCCGACGGCGATTTCTTCCGGCACACTGCGCTCGATCTCCAGAGTGTCGCCGCGCGCGAACATGCGCGGGTGGTCGATCGCTGCCTGCACCGACATCCCATAGTCGACGACGTTCGTCAGAATCTGGACCTGTCCGAACGGCTGAAAGTGCGCACCCGTCACGCCAAACGGCATAACCGCCTGGCCATCCTTCGCCAGCATCGCGGGGATGATCGTATGCATCGGCCGCTTTCGGCCGGCGATGCAGTTGGGATGTCCATCCTCCAGCACGAATGACGACGCGCGATTGTGAAACAGGACGCCCGTTTTCTCGCAGGCGATTCCCGAGCCGAAATCCTCAAAAACAGAATTGATCAGCGAGACGGCCATACGGTCGCGATCGACAACCGAGATGAAAACAGTATCGCGATGCGGACGTTGAAGAACCGTTTCGATGTTCGCGATACGGCCGGTCAACGATATGTTCTGCCGCAGGCCTCGGATGTGCTCATCCGATAGCAGCCAATCGACAGGGATTTTTCCGGTCCGGGGATCCGCAACGAAAAGATCACGCTCGGCATAAGCCTGTCGGGCAACTTCCGCCTGAACGTGAAACCGCTCCACGCTCACGGAACGCCAGCTCGACAGGTCGAACCCCTCCAGCGCTTTCGCCATGAGCATGGGGACAATCCCTTGCCCATTCGGCGGGCATTCCCACAAGTCAAAGCCGCGATAATTCGTTGAAATGGCTGTCACGTATTCGGGTGAGAACTCCGCGAAATCTTCAGGACGATGCAGGCCGCCGTGACCGCGCAGGGTCTTCACCAGCTTGTCGGCGATGTCCCCGGTGTAAAATGCCCTGGCTCCGCCCTTCGCGATCGCACGAAGAGTTTTGGCCAGAGCGGGCTGCCGATGGATCACGCCGGCACGCGGGCCGTCACCATCGAACAGGAACAGCCGTGCCGCCTCTGGATTTCGTGTCAGCTTGCCGACCTGCTTGCCCCAATCGCGCGCAAGCCGTTCCGGCACGCAGCTTCCGTCCTCAGCCGCTTCAATGGCAGGCGCGAGAACGCGATCCCACGGCAAACGGCCGTGATCGAGGACGAGCTTCTCCCATGCTGCGATGGCGCCGGGCACGGTTACGGAATGCGGGGTTTCAACCTCGATCTCGCTGATTCCATTGTTGCGATACCAATGGAGGCCGGCCGCCTCGGGCGTCCAGCCCGAGCCGTTCAGCGCTGTCGGCGCCGTATCGCCTTCACGCATCAACAAGGCAAAACAATCTCCGCCGATGCCGGTCTGCGTCGGCTCGACCACCGCCTGAACCGCGGCGGCACAGACGGCTGCGTCGATGGCGTTCCCGCCAGCCCGCAAAGCGTCAAGCGCGGCAAGCGTCGCCCTCGGATGAGAGGTTGCGACCATTCCGTTTGCACCAACGGCCTCTGATCTCCCCGGCTGCTCGAAATCGCGATAAACGGTCATCGTACTACGTCCATATCCCGGCAGTGGATTTCAGAGCACGGCGAGACTTGCGTTTCGCAAGTCCGTTACCAGCATCGAGGATGGCGCATGCGTGATGCACAGCGATGGTTTTGCGCTCATCACGGCGAACTGCGGAGTCAAACCGCAAGCCCAGAACAGCGGAATTTCACCATCGGCAACCGTGCCGTCGCCCACGTTCTGATACCGGTTATCAAGATCGACGCCGATCATGGCAGGGTCGCCGATATGAACGGGCGCGCCGTGAACATTCGGAAATCGCGAGGTGATCTGAATCGCACGAATGGCATCGGCGGGACGAAACGCCCGCATGGTGACGACCAGCGGCGCCTCGAACGGCCCTGCAGACTCGGTTGGCATATTCGAGACGTAGACACCTGCGACGTTATTATTGGACAGGAAACGCAACGGAATTCCGGCTTCCTGAAGCGCCTCCTCAAAGGAAAACGAACAGCCCAGAGCGAAGGTGACAAGATCGTCCTGCCAATACGCCGAGATGTCGGTGACCTCCTCGACGAACTTGCCATCCCTGAAAATGTGATAGCGGGGAACGTCGGTGCGGATGTCGAGATCGTCGGCAAGCATCGGCAAATGCGGATTGCCGACATCGGACCTGCTCAGCAACGGGCAGGGCTTCGGGTTACGCTGGCAGAACAGCAGGAAGTCTTCCGCCCACGCCTTGGGAAGAATGCAGATGTTCGCCTGCACATGGCCCGGCGCCAGCCCGGCCGTATAGCCGGTGTAACCCATGCTGCGGGACGCATGCCGAACCTCGCGCGGATTGTTGCGATCCCAACCGGCGTTGCCGGCCTGAAGTTGCTGCTTCATGTCACTACTCCTTCACGACCACTCGCACGACCGTTTCCGGTCAATGATGCCGGGGCTCGCCGCCACAGTGCTTTCATTTATGACTGCGAATTGAAACCTGTCGGCCTCAGTTCGGTAGGAAAGTCTCCGCTTGCACCCGTCGTTCGTTATTCATTCACAGCCCACGGAACAGCGAGCTTCTCGATGAACTCCATCGCGTAATAAAGAACGATGCTCATGATTGTCAGTACGACGAGCGCGGCAAAGGCGACTGGCGTGCGCGCCTGTGACGACGATGCAAGGATGAGATATCCCAAGCCCGATTCCGCGCCGACAAATTCGCCGATCACCGCGCCGATCACGGCAAAGGTGATTGCGATCTTCAGGCCGACGAAAATATGAGGCATCGCCGTGGGAAAGCGAATCTTCACGAACGTCTGAAACTGATTGGCCGACAACGAACGGATCAGATCCATCACGGACGGCTGCACCGATGTCAGGCCGGTAGCGGTCGCAACGACGATCGGAAAGAAGCAGACCAGAAACACGACCAGAATCTTCGGCAAGACACCGAACCCGATCCACAACGCCAGCAAGGGCGCGATCGCGACCTTGGGAACGGATTGCAATCCAAGAAGGAGCGGATAGATGCTCTTGCGAAGGAACGGCGAGTAAACCACCAGGACCGCGAGCGGAATCGCCAGCACGATCGACAGCGCGAATCCGACAAGGGTTTCATAGAGCGTGACAAGCGTATGCTGCCACAACTCACCACGCCACTCGACAAAGGCCTTGGCAATCTCCGACGGAGCCGGAAGAAGCCAGGTGGGGACCTTGAAGTAAATGGCGCACCCTTCCCAGATCAGGACGAGCACGGCAAATGTTGCCAGCGGCGCAATGCTGTCCTTGATCGACCAGCGACCTTCGTTGATGACTTCGTCTTCAATGTCGTCGGCATCGGATTGCGTGATTGCATGTTCAGTCATCGTCTCACTCCCTAGCCGTGACCAATGACCGCGCGAATGCGATCCGAGTAGGATTTGAATTCCGGTAAGAATTCCATGTCGAGCGTTCGCGGACGCGGCAGCTCCACCGAAATAATTTCCGAGATCCGTCCGGGACGGGGCGACATGGCGACCACCCTGTCGGCCAGCAAAATCGCCTCCGATATATTGTGGGTCACGAAAACGATCGTTTTCTTTTCGACGTCCCAGATCCGCAGCAGTTCGAGTCCAAGCTCTTCACGCGTCAAGGCGTCCAGCGCCGCGAACGGCTCGTCCATCAGCAACATCGATGGATTATGGATAAGCGCGCGGCAGATCGCAGCGCGTTGCTGCATACCCCCCGACAACTCGCCGGGATATCTCGCCTCGAAACCCGATAATCCCACCATATTCAGAAGTTCGCGCGCACGTACCCGCGCCTTGGTGAGATCGAGACGGAGCACTTCGGCCGGCAGAAGCACGTTGTCCAGCACCGTTCGCCAGGGCAGCAAGACCGCCTGCTGAAACACGATACCGACCTGATTGCTCGGGCTCGTCAGCGGCGTGCCGTCAATCAGAATCCGCCCCTTCGACGGTTTGATGAGAGCACTGATCGCGCGCAGCAGCGTCGATTTTCCGCAACCCGATGGACCGACGAGAGCGATGAACTCGTCTTTCCCGATCGTCAGATTGACGTCCTGAAGGGCGACCGTTCTGCCGCTTGAAGTCAAATACGTCTTGTGCAGTTTCTCTATCACGACCTTGTCAGCAGGCCGATCCGACGACCTTGCGACCTGAATGCGCATGTCGGACACTTCCATGGACGATTTCCGGGAAAAAAGAGAGATAGTCTGGCTCTTACCCATCTGCCGGCAGCCTTTTAATTATCTCGTTGAGTTCAACCCCGGCTCTGATGCGTCGCCGCATCAGAGCTTCAAGGATCAGACGAGTCTACGCGGTCGGATTACTTGGCGACGAAGCCGTCCGCGAACACGTCGTCAATCGACACAGGCTTTTTCAGATCGAACGAGCCCGCGACGAGATCGATGGTTCGCTGCATCCGAGCCTTGTCCACGGCGCCCAATGGCTCCGGCGGCGTCTGCACCAGAGTCGAGATGACTTTCATTTCCGCGGTACCGATCTCGACATCGATCTGACGCTGATACTTGTTCAGGATCTTGGCTGCGGCTTCGGGATCGGCAATCGCGTCCTTCAAGCCGTGCAGTGTCGCCTGCACGAACCGCCGGACCATCTCCGGCTTGGACTTGATGACCTCGTCGCTTGCGATGATGCCGTTGCTGTAGAAATCCATTCCGACATCGGAGAACTTCATGATGACGAGCTTTTTCGGCGCGACCGCCTTCTGCATCAGGGCTTCGCTGATGGTATAATACGTCACCGCGTCGGCGCGCCCGAGGGCCAGAGTGGCCGCGATTGCATCACTCGTGACGAAAACCCACTTCACCTTCTTCTCGTCGATGCCGGCAGCCTTGGCATAGGCGGGAAACATCTTGGGAAGCGAACTCGATGCGGAGTCGGCAATGCTCTTGCCCTCCAGATCCTTTGGCTTGGTAATCCCGGAGCCTTCGAGGGTGAAAACCGCGTGCGGCGGCTTGGCGTAAACCTCGGCCACGATCTTCACGGGAACGCCGTCATTCGCGCGCCCGAGAATCACCGAAGCGGCATCGGCAAAGCCGATTTGCGCCGTGCCGGCGGCGACTTGTTTCACCGCATCCGCCGAGCCCTGTCCGCGGACGATGTCGACGTCCAGACCGGCTTTCTTGTAGTAGCCCTTCTCGAGCGCAACAAAGTAATAGGCGTGGCGGCCTAAATATCCGAAGTCCGTTACGAATGTCAGCTTGTCGGCTGCGTGCGCGCCCTGCACGGTCAGCAACGAGGAGAACAGCAGGGCCGACAGGCATCCCAAAAATGATCGAAAACAAGTCATTGGTTTCCTCCGTATCGCGGGATCTGATTCTGATGTCTTGGTGTCGATGAGCGGCGATTGCCGCACACATTCACCCTGCTGACCGGTCCTGTTTATGACTTCGATCAGCGAGAAAGCATCCTTGCGTGGTTTGGGATACTGGATCCAAGATTTTTCATTTGCAAGCGGTATTCGCCGCGATCGACGACTAAAATCGAGAAACGCAATAAAACCAATACTCATTTGTGCTCTTCCTTTTCGCTCTTGATCGAGTCAGACGCCACACCGGGCGGCAATTCTGGATCCAAGATGAAAAGCAATTTCCGGACCACTCTCGCCGAAACGAGCCGAGGTGTAGAGAAAACCCCGCTCACAGAACACAAATCGAGGGAAAGACCGGCTTTTCTCCACCAATCTGTGATAACGTCGTGAAATCAAATGCAGCGCCTGGAGATTCGATTTCTGTTTCGGCTTCAACCGAATCTGTCGCCCAGAGAGCGGCAATTGCTTGCAAATTGACCACAAACGGATCCAGTATCCACGTATGACCGACACAATCAACGTACAGCGACCGGTTTCGACCGCCGCCTGGCTTCTGGAAAGCCTTCGCAACTCGATCCTGGACGGCACTCGGCCGGCGCACAGCCTTATCCGGCAGGAAGAGCTTGCGGCGGTTTACGGTGTCAGCAGGATGCCGGTGCGCGAAGCGTTACGCTCGCTCGAAGCGGAAGGTCTCGTCATCAATCGTCCCAACAGGGGGGTCGTGGTCGCCCCGCTGGATCCGGACGACGCGCTGGAGATTTTCGATATTCGCGCGGCGCTGGAATCCCTGGCACTGCGCCGCTCTGTCCCTCGTATGGACGAGCGGCAGAAAGCGGATGCCACCGCCGCCCTGCAAGCCCTCGAGCAGGCCGCACCCGAGCAGGCGTCAAGCGCGCATCGTGCGTTCCATCTCTCGTTGTCGGCTGCGGCCGGCGACCGGCTGCAAAAGCTGATCGGTCAATACATCGATGCGGCGGCAAGATACCTCCGCGTCGAAGCTACACTTGTCGGAACCGTGGACGAGGACCGCTACGAGCATCGCGCTCTGCTCGAAGCGACGCTGTTAGGTGACGTCAGAGGGGCAACGCGACTGATCGAACGTCATGTCGCTGGAACGGGCTCTGAAATTGCGGAATTCCTGCGCGACCGGGATCGAGTGAGACGGGCAAGCCAGAATAAATGAATTCGCTGCGCTTCATTGGCGGACGTAACCTGGATCTCGATTTCAGCGAGCTCTCGTATTCGCAGAAACCCGGCGGACCAAAATAGCCACGACGCCTCGCCCCAACTGCCGATACCAGAAAAATCGCGCAGAGACGGCCTTGCTTATATCGATTTCAATATTGGCGATCGGGGGAAGAAGGGGTGGTGGCGGAGGCAGTCGAATGCGAACCGGTCTCCAGTGCAAATTCCCTGCTATCAGGGAAAATAACAGGGAATTCTTCAAAATCGTGGCTCGAGCGGCCAGTTGGACGGGTTATTCCCCCTAGAAGTCAGGGAGATACAGTCGAATTCCCTGCTTTGCCGAACAGGGAATTCTTCGGACCCTAACAGGGAATATTTTCTGCCGAACAGGGAAATTATTTGCAGCGTAGTAACCGTCCATTTCTCACACACTTTGTGTAACCCGTAAACACGATCTGTTCTCGCTCTCGATTTGCAAATGAGGAGAGTGAGATGGCGAATGAGAACGGAGCGTGGACGCGTCGGGATGAGGCATTCTGGCGGGCACATCACGAGGCGTGGAAGCGCAGCGATTTGAATCAGCGTCAATATTGCGAAGCAGAAGACATCCCGCTGAAGGCTTTCGGCAACTGGCGGGCGAAGTTCAAAGCCGAGCCGCAGCTGCCGAACGCAAATTGCTCTACCGGCGCCGTGGCCTAAGTCACACCCTAAGTCACAGTCTTAGTCACCCCCTTAGTCACAACCTAAGTCATGTGATTTATCCCTCCTCGCGGCCGGAAGGTCCCATTGTTCCTCGGCCGCGTGAGGGGCATCGGTGGCGGTTCGGTGAAGCCGACAAACGCCGCATTCTAGATGAGGCAGCGCAACCCGACGCCAGCGTCTCAGAGGTGGCGCGCCGCTATGGCATCGATCGCCGGATTCTGTGTCGATGGAAGCAGGAGCTGAGTCCGCCGCCATTTGTCGCCGTCGAGATCAGTGATGTGGCCCTGAGCGTCGAGAGGCCAGCGTCATGACGACCCTGCTCCCTCCGAACGTCAAGGTGCATCTGGCCCTGGGCTACATCGACATGCGCAAAGGTATCGATGGCCTCGCGATGCTGGTGCAAGGCGTCCTGCATCAGGATCCGTTCACCGGCCACCTGTTCGTATTCCGGGGCCGCACCAGGACCAACCTGATCAAGCTCATATTTTGGGATGGCAGTGGATTCTGCCTGTTCACCAAACGGCTCGAACACGGCGTCTTCTTATGGCCGCCGAGCGTCAAACCGGAGGAGACGCTGTCTCTGACCTCGGCACAACTGTCGCTACTGATCGAAGGCGTGGACTGGCGCGCGCCGGAACAGCGGTGGCGTCCGACAATCGCGGGCTGACGCTGCGACCAATTGACTCGATCATACAAGCAAAGCGGCGAGAGCGACGCGAGTCAGTTACTCTCCCCTGTCATGGACATCGATCTCGCCGCACTACCGGACGATGTGGAGACGCTGCAGCAGCTGGTACGCTCGCTCGCAACCGAGCGTACCAGTTTGCGCGAGGCGAATGCCGAGATCGAACGACTTAACCTCATCATCAAGAAGCTGCAGCGCAGCCAGTTCGGCCGGCGGGCAGAACAGCTCGATAGCGACCAGCTGCAGCTCGGCCTCGAAGATCTCAACACCGATCTAGCGCGCGTCGAAGCCAGGCTTCCGATTTCGCCCACCAAGGCCGAGACGCCGAAGACTCAAGGCCAGCGGCCAAGCTTGCCGGCGCACCTGCCGCGCGAAGAGATGCGGCTCGATGTCGAGCACGAGGCCTGCCCCTGCTGCGGCGGCGCGCTGCACCTGATCGGCGAGACGACAAGCGAGATCCTCGACCATGTCCCGGCACGGCTTCGGGTCATCCGCATCTGTCGACCGCGCTATGACTGTCGGGCTTGCGGGACGATTCATCAGGCGCCCGCGCCGGAACGGCCGATCGCCAAGGGCCTTGCCACTCCAGCCCTCCTCGCCCACGTCCTTGTTTCCAAGTATTGCGATCACCTGCCGCTTTATCGGCAAAGTCAAATCTTCAGCCGGCACGGCGTCGAGCTGGACCGTTCAACCTTGGCGAACTGGGTCGGTGGTGCCTGCTGGTGGCTGGAGCCTCTTCAAGCCAAGCTCGCCGAGCGCGTCTTCGCTTCCGGGAAACTATTTGCTGACGACACTCCGATCCCGGTGCTCGATCCCGGCCGCGGCCGCACCAAGACCGGTCGACTGTGGGTGTACGCCCGCGACGACCGGCCCTGGAATGGGCCCGATCCGCCCGCCGCGGTCTATCTTTACAGCCCTGATCGCAAAGCCGAGCGCCCCGCTTCTCACCTGGCCAGGTTCAGCGGCACCGTGCAAGTCGACGGGTATCCCGGCTTCGACCGGCTCAGCGACGGCGGCAGAATCCAGCTTGCAGGCTGTTGGGCGCACGCCAGACGCAAGTTCTATCAGGTGCAGCAGGCCACCGGCTCGCCTGTCGCGGCAGAAGCGCTGCGGCGCATCGCCGAGTTCTACGCGATCGAAACCGCCATCCGCGGCCATGCCGCCGACGCGAGGCAGCGCGTGCGCCAATTCAGATCGTTGCCTCTGGTCACGGCGATGAAGGCTTGGCTTGAGATGCAGTTCGCTCAAATCCCGCCCCGCGGCGCCTCGCCGACGCTATCCGCTACACCTTAAGCCGCTGGGACGTCCTCTGCTGCTTCCTCGATGATGGCCGCATCGAACTTAATAATAACACCGTCGAGCGAGCAATCCGTCACGTCACGCTCGGCCGCAAGAACCACCTGTTCGCCGGATCCGACGGCGGCGGCGAACGCTGGGCCGACCGTTTGCTCGCTCATCACCACCGCCAAGCTCAACAATGTCGAGCCCTTCGCCTATCTCAAGGACGTCCTCGAGCGCATGTCCGCCGGGCATCCGATGAGCCGACTCGATGAGCTTCTGCCCTGGAACTGGCGCCCGCCCACCGCTCTCAACTGACACCACGTGTCAGGATTGGACGCTTACGGATTTCCGAGAAGGACGGCGATGCCAATGTTCGCGTGAACCGTTCGAAGGTCTCATCGAAACCGGGCCATCGCTGTCGTCGGCTCCCTGGCACGCAATAGCGTGATCGACTAGCCATTAGCCTGCCACAAGGTCTTTGCCTGCAGTTCACAGGAGCGCAGGGGAAATCGCAACCAATCGTCTGTGGTCACATCATCAAAATCCGAGATCGCTCCCTGAACGGGTTTTCTAATATCACACAGCTCACCTTTGCGAAGAGCGAGACGCGGGAACTCCCTTCCACAGTCCGCATACAAAAAGTTGGCTGTCCTTGCAGAAGACGACGGCGAGGTTTTCCGAATGCAGCTGGACGAAGAGCCGAGCGGCAGCCAGTTTCGCGGCAGATATCGAGGTCGTCTGCCATTAACACAATCCATTCCAATCGGGGGTAACCCGCACAATGTCTTCACGCGGCGTTGCCGCGCCAGGAGCTCGATGGCGAAACAGCTAGCCTCACTGGTTCAAGATGCGCCACGAACCGCATGTCCGGCTTATCGATCCCCATGGCGAACGTCACGGTCGCAGCAAACAATCCTGATTGCGGGCACGCAAATGTGCAGCCACGCCGCGTGATAGGGAAGCAAAGCAATGCCAGCCTTTGCGCGGGGCAGCAGCTGCGTCGACTGAGTCCGTCGACCCGCTCGATGGTGACGCCGCCCGGGCGGGTGTCAGCGGGTCGATGCACTCCCGCCGACTTCTATTTCGGCAGGGCTGAGATGATCCTCGCAGAACGTCAGATGCATTAAGCGCGCCACCACCGCAAACCGTCGCTTGCAGCATCGACTGCAGGCCGCTTAAACTCTATCCCTGATGAGCCAGAGCGTCGCTTCTCGAAATGCCTGATCAGTCTCAAACTATCTGACGACGGACAGTGCTATTTAAGCGTCGCAATATATGCCGCGATATCCGAGGTTTCATCTCGACTTAGTCGCATGTCCGGCATTTTCGGATGTGGATAGAGCAAGAAAAACGCGAGCTTCGCGGCGTTAAAGTCGGGCTTCTTTGCAATGGTTGCAAACGGCGGCGCGTCAGTCGTTGCCTGTTTTTGGTCGGTTCCCACAAGATGGCAGCTAATGCACCAACGTTTGACTAGCGTCCGGCCATGATCGGCATCCCGGGTCGGACCCTGGTCTGGAATGGCGAAGCATGCGGTTGCCAAGAGTGAGCTCACTAAAGTGCAGTAACCGATCCAGAGCAACTGTCGCGGCATCGACGTTCCTTTTATTCACCAAACCAGCCGACACCATAGGCACGCCTCAATGCAAAAGCGACCGCGCGTTAACGATGGGCCAAAAAATAGCGGTGGGTCGATTGCTCGTTGCGGTCACAAAGTATTTCTTCTGTCAAAGTCGGTCGGAATGTGTTGCGGCACGGGGTTTGGACGCCGATCGGCGCCGAGGTCAATGTTGCCGCACCAACAGAATCAAGACTTTAGAATTGCGCGTGGGACGATTGAGGGGTCAAAATTCGACCAGCATTCACAAAATATGGTTCGATTGAACGTAACATGATAATTATCATGTCGCGAACGTCTATCATGTGTGGCAAGAGCTAATCGGATCGCTGGTGAAGGCTTTCAGTGGCAACGGGCTGACCAAAACCTAAAGACGGCACGGGAATCCGAAGGCAAATAATCCAGCGCGATGCGCCGTACCGAATCCGGTGCGCGCGAAATCAGCTGAATCTAGGCGGCAACATTCAGCTGCTTCTCAAATTGTTCGTAGGCGGATATCGCATCGGCGGCATACATCAACGATGGACCTCCGCCCATGTAGACGGCCATGCCTAGCATCTCCTCCACTTCCTGACGCGTGGCGCCGAGCTTGACTAGCGCCTCGGTATGGAAGCCGATACATCCATCGCAACGCGTGGCGATGCCGATCGCCAGCGCAATCAGTTCCTTGGTCTTCTTGTCAAGCGCGCCTTCGCGGGTCGCCGCCTGCGCCAAGGCGGAGAAGGCTTTCATGGTGTCGGGAATGTCCTGGCGCAATTTCCGCAGATCGCCAGAAATGCGCTTGGTGATGTCGGAATAGTTCTTTTCCATGACAGGGCTCCTTACTTGGTGGGTGATTTCTGCGGCGGGGGCTGGCGTAGCGCAATATAAATTGCGGGGATGACGAGGACCGTAAGCAGCGTTGAGGACGCGAGGCCGAACAGCAGCGAAATCGCCAGACCCTGGAAAATCGGATCGAGCAGGATAGTGGCGGCACCGATCATGGCGGCCAGCGCGGTAAGCAGGATCGGCTTGAAGCGCACGGCGCCGGCTTCCAGCACCACATCGCGCAGGGTCTTGCCCTGTCCGCCGCTGTGCCGGATGAAGTCAACCAGCAAGATCGAATTGCGGACGATGATGCCCGCCAGCGCAATGAACCCGATCATCGACGTCGCGGTGAATGGTGCGCCCAACAGCCAATGGCCAATCAGGATTCCGATCAGCGTCAGCGGTATCGGCGTGAGAATGACCAACGGAAGTTTGAAGCTGCGGAACTGGGCCACCACCAACACGTAGATGCCGAGGATAGCGGCGGCGAACGCCGCGCCCATGTCACGGAACGTCACATAGGTGATTTCCCATTCGCCGTCCCACAACAGCGTGGGGTGCGATTCGTCGGTTGGCTGCCCATGCATGCTGATAACGGGCTTGGGTAGCGCGCCCCAGTCGTGGGCATCGACGCGCTTGGCGACCTCCAGCGTGCCATAGAGCGGTGCCTCGAAGCGGCCCGCGAGCTCGGCCATCACCATGTCGGCAAACCTTCCGTCACGCCGAAATATCGCCGGCGAGCCCTGCTCGACGGTCGCCTTGACGACCTGTCCGAGTTCGACAACTGTCTTGCTGCCCGGCAGCGTATTGGCCGGCACTGGTGTCGAAGCCAGCGCCTCCGTCCAGGCGAGATCGCGCTTCGGCAGCCTGACCGCGATTTCGATCGGATTGCGGTCTTCGCCACGGTGCGAATAGCCGATCGGCACGCCACGGAACAGCGTCTGAATGGTGTCGTAGACGTCGCGCTGTTCAACGCCGAAGAACTCGAGCCGATCCTGATCGATCGACAGGCGCAATCGCGGCCGCTTCTCGCCGATCGAATCGTCGATGTCGACGATGAACGGCACTTCCGAGAAGATTTTCTTCAACTCACCGGTGACCGCCCTGCGGGTCGCCGCATCGGGTCCATAGATTTCAGCCAGCAATGTCGCCAGCACCGGCGGACCAGGCGGCACCTCGACAACCTTGATGCTGGTGCCGGCGGGGATGCGGACCGCCTTGAGACGCTGCCGCAGGTCGAGTGCGATATCGTGGCTGGCCCGCTTGCGCTCCCCGCGCGCGACGAGGTTGACCTGCAGTTCACCCAGTTCAGGCCGTTCGCGCAGGTAATAGTGACGCACGAGACCGTTGAAATTGAACGGCGCCGGCGTGCCGGCATAGGACTGCACCGACATGATCTCAGGCAATCCGCGCGCGATATCGGCAGCCTGAAACAGCACCCGTTCGGTGTCCTCAAGGCTTGCGCCTTCGGACGCATCGACCATGACGGCGATTTCGGACTTATTGTCGAACGGCAGAAGTTTGACCGTCACTGACTTGGTCACAAACAGCATCATCGACAACAGCGTTGCGACGCCGACGGCAATCAGGAACACCCAGGATGAGCGCTTGCTGCGCACGATCGGAGTGGCGAAGCGCCGGTAGATGCGCCCGAGTGGGCCTTCTTGGTGAGCGGCATGATCCGAACCGGCGGCGCCTTCGCGAGGCGCCAGCCGCAACATCAGCCAAGGTGCCACCACCATGGCAACGACGAACGAAAACAGCATGGCCGCTGAGGCATTGGCCGGGATCGGCGCCATGTAGGGGCCCATCAAGCCGGATACAAACAGCATCGGCAACAGCGCCGCAACCACCGTCAACGTCGCAACGACGGTCGGATTTCCGACCTCGGCGACGGCCTCGATCGTAGCCTGCAGGCGCGGCCTGCCGTCTTTCATCCCCCAGTGGCGGGCAATGTTCTCGACCACGACGATCGCGTCGTCGACAAGGATGCCGATCGAGAAGATCAGTGCGAACAGGCTGACACGATTGATCGTGTAGCCCATCAGATTGGCTGCGAACAGCGTCAGCAAGATCGTGGTGGGGATGACGACCAGCGTCACCAGTGCCTCACGCCAGCCGATCGCAATGGCGATCAGCGCCACGATCGAAATCGTCGCGAGACCAAGGTGAAACAGCAGTTCGTTGGCCTTTTCGTTGGCAGTCTCGCCATAGTCGCGGGTGACCGTGACCTGAACATCGTCGGGAATCAGTCGCTGTTTCAGCCCATCGAGCCGATGCGAAATGTCCTCTGCGACGAGCACTGCGTTGGCGCCCGCGCGCTTGGCCAGGGCAAGGCTGACCGCAGGCACGCGCTCCCAGTTGCCCTTGCCGTCGCGCGCGTCGTTCCAGACGCGGTGCTCAGCCGCGCTCGGCCCGATGACGACCGACGCGACATCCTTCACGTAAACGGGCCGCCCGTCCCGCGTCGTAATCAGGAGCAGCCCGACATCGGGAATTCCCGACAGGGTCTGTCCAGCCGCGACGTTGCGAACGATGCCGCCGTCGCGAACGTCGCCCGCCAGGAATGAACGATTGGCATCCTTGACCTTGGCGACCAGCTGTTGAAGCGTAACGCCGAACAGCGACAGCTTCTCCGGATCGGGCTCGACGCGGATCTGGGG
Organism: Afipia sp. Root123D2; assembly: GCF_001425835.1. GTDB lineage: Bacteria > Pseudomonadota > Alphaproteobacteria > Rhizobiales > Xanthobacteraceae > Afipia. The sequence goes on along the minus strand of NZ_LMDP01000001.1, from coordinate 15,374 downwards.
GGCGGCGCCTCCGGAAATATAGCTCAATCCGACATTATCGACCTTGGTCAGTTCGGTCCGCAGCTTGTCAGCCAGTTCATACAGGCTCGTGTCGGTCCAGCGCCCCGCCGCTTCCGGCTTCGGAGACAAAGTGAGGACGGTCACCGCCACGTCGTTGATCCCGCGTCCGATAACCAGCGGCTCTGGAATGCCGATTGGAATTCTATCGAGATTGGCGCGAAGTTTTTCATGGACGCGCAGGATCGCTTCGTCGGATCTGGTTCCGACCAGGAAGCGCGCTGTCACCATCACCCGATCGTCTTCAGTCTGGCTGTAGACGTGCTCCACGCCGTCGATGCCTTTGACAATGGCTTCGAGCGGCTTGGTGACGAGTTCGACCGCATCCGGCCCACGCAGGCCGTCGGCATTGACGCGGATGTCGACCATGGGAACACTGATCTGCGGTTCTTCCTCGCGCGGAATGACCATGACGGCGATCAGTCCAAGCATCAGCGATGCCAGCAGGAACAGCGGCGTCAGCGGCGATCTGATGGTCGCCTGCGTCAATCGTCCGGAGAGGCCGAGATTCACGGGTGCACCAGCTTGTCGCCAACACGAATGCCGGACAGTATTTCGAGGCCCTTGGGAAACTCGACACTGGGCAGGTTACGCCCACGTTGCACCGGTACGTCGAGAGTCCGGCCCCCCTGAGTCAGGTGGACGTAATCAACGCCAAAACGAGTCGTCACATAGTCTGACGGGATCACGAACGCCGTTCGCGTGCCACCCGGGATCCAGACTCGGAGCCGGTCGCCGACAAAATATTCGCCGAGGTTCTCCACCGTGGCATCGGCGATGACGCGGCCATCTTCGATCTGCGGATAGACCAAGTCGATCACGCCGGTCTTTGAGATCTGCTCGCCGAACTCGGCACCATCGACGCGAACCTTGTCGCCGGCTTTGAGAAAACGGGCATGGCGCTCCGGCACCCGCAGCCGGAGTTTGAAATTCTGCTGCGCGATCATCGCAACCGGATCGCCGGGCAGCACGACTGAACCGACTGCTACCAACTTTTTCAGGACGCGCCCGCCGGCCGGGGCAAGCACCTGTCCCTCATTGAGTTGCTGCTGGATGACGGCACGCTCGGCGGTCCGCGCCCGTAGACCGTTTTCGGCAACGTTGAGTGCGGTCCTGGCCTCGTCGAGCTTGACGCGGGGCAGCGTGCCACGCTCCACCAAACCCTCGATGCGGCTAAAATCGACTTGCGCCTGGTTCGATTGCGCCTGCAACGCGTCGATCTGCGCGTCGAGCGCTTTCATCTGCAATGCGAGCTTTTCGTCTCCAATCGCCGCGATGGCCTGGCCGCTCGTGACAGAATCGCCTTCACGTACATTGAGCTGAATGACGACGCCACCAATGCGTCCACGCGCCGGCACAACGCTGATGCTCTCAACGGTGGCGAACACCGCCTTTTCGTCGGACACCGCGCGTGACGTAACCGTGAGAGTTTCGGCCACGGCTACAGGCGCGGCGAACGCGCTCGCGGCAAGCATCCCGAGCATCACCAATCTAAACATTTTCCATCCACCTGACGGTACGCGCTGCATAGCTGCACTGAGCGCAGCGACTTCTCGCTGACATTGTCGCAGCCACATTGACCTGCCTCAAGTTGCCGGCACGTCGGCACTATAATTTTCGCTTGGATTTTCCCGGCTTCGCGGGCACACAATAGACTTGATAGAGCGTCTTCAAGACTTCGCGCGCGGGATCGCTGGCGATTGAGTAGTAGATCGTCTGGGCGTCACGACGCGCAGATACGAGTCCGTCTTTGCGAAGGAGCGCCAGATGCTGGGACACAGTCGAGTCACGAAGGTCCAGGAACTGGGCGAGATCGCCAACCGAGCGCTCGCCATCGATCAACTGGCAAATGATCAACAGGCGATGCCTGTTGGAAAGTGCCTTCAAGAGATCGCTGGCCTGATCGGCTGCCGCTTCCATTATCTTGCTATCAATTTTCATACTTGCGTATATACGTAATATTGAATATACAGTCAAGATAGGTACTCGCAGTAGGCACAAATGAGTTGGTGCAACTGCACCGGTAAACGCAGCGGTGACGAACATGGCGGAAGTCGCGAAAATCAAGGAGGCCAAGACAGGCACATGAACGATGGTCGGCGGGTCGTCTGCGCAAATTGTGGAAAGACCAACCGGTTGCCCCCCGAACGGGCACCCGCGGAGCGGAGAACTTGTTGGAACACCTACCGCGATTGTGCCAGGGCAGCTATGGCTGATTAAGATTCCTTGCCACCTAAAGCTCTTAGGGCATTCACGATCACAGCAACGTCGATCGCTTCCTGTATCAGGGCTCCCTGCACCGGCGTCAGGTAGCCGAACGCTGCGGCCACCATTCCAATCAGCGACAGCCCCATTCCGGCAAAGACACCTTCCAGCGCAATGAAACGGGAACGTCGCGCGATCTCCATGGCGGGCACGATGCGATCCAGGTGATCGACCAGAATGACAACGTCGGCGGCCTCGGCAGATGCCGCCGCGCCCCTTGCGCCCATGGCGACGCCGACATCGGCTGCGGCCAGCGCCGGCGCATCGTTGATGCCGTCACCCACCATCATGACCGATCCATTTTTCCGCTCGGAGAGCACAAGCAGAACTTTTTGATCCGGCGTCAGTTCTGAGCGGACCGCGTCGATCCCCAAGCCTGCCGCAATGGCTTCCGCGACCTCGCTGCGGTCCCCCGTTGCGAGAACGATCCGTTGCACGCCCAGCGCTCGCAAGCGCTGAAGCAGCGACTGCGTTCCCACACGCAGTTCGTCAGCCAGCCTGATCTCGCCCGCCATGTGGCCGTCGATGGCGATGGCGACGATGACTGCGCCAGCTACTCTGACCGATTGGAAGGGATTTTTTGTCTCTCGCGGCAAGCTGGACATCACGAACTGGATGCCGCCGACCGCGACGGATCGTCCTTCAACAATGCCCCGGACGCCTTCGCCGGGCGTTTCGACGACGTCCGACGGTATCGTCAGCTTAAGCTGGCGGTTCTGTGCTTCGGCAACAATGGTCTGGGCGATGATGTGCTTGGACGCCTGATCGAGCGAAGCGGCCAGGCGGAACACATCGGCAGGATCGGCGTCGGCCGCGACGTTGACGGCGACGACCTTCGCCCTGCCATCGGTGAGCGTGCCGGTCTTGTCGAGGATCAGTGAATTAATGTGCGCGAGCGCTTCGATGGCCTTGCCACCCTTGATGAGAATGCCATGTCGCGCCGCCCGGGAAAGGCCGGAAACGATGGCGACCGGCACCGCAAGAATAAGCGGGCACGGCGTAGCGATGACGAGAACGGCGACCGCGCGTACTGGATCGCCGGTGAAGAACCACGCGACAGCGGCGATCAGCACCGTGATGATGAGAAAGACGATCGCGAAGCGATCGGCCAGTCGCGACATCGGCGCCTTGGAGCGCTGCGCTCCGTCGACCAGACGCACGATGCCGGCATAAGTGCTTTCGGCGGCGCGGTGCGACACGTTGAGATCAAACGCTTCGCCGACGTTGGTGGCTCCGCTCATGACGTCATCGCCGACGGGCTGCTGAACCGGAATGGATTCTCCCGTGAGCGCAGATTGATCAAGCACCGCCAGCCCGCTTGCCACCTTGCCGTCGGCCGGGACCACATCGCCCTGCCGGATCAGTAAGCGGTCGCCCGGCATGATGAGGTCCAGCTCGACTTCTTCCAGGCCACCCGTGCGATGTCGGATGGCGGTTCGAGGGACCCGCGCCAACAGCGCCGTCATCTCCCGGCGAGCGTGGCGTTCGGCAAATGCTTCGAGGAATTGGCCGCCGGCGTACATCAGTGCGACGACGACTGCGGCCAGTTCTTCCCCGACGATGAGTGCGGCCGCCATCGAAAGCACCGCAACGATATCGAGGCCGACTTCGCCGCGTCGCAGGCTTGCAACAATGTCGTAGACAAGGACGGCCAGAACCGGAATCGTGAATGCCGCCCAGACACAATCCTGCCACGCTGGCTGCCCAAGCAGCGGCATGACAAGACCAAGGCCGAGGCCGAAGGCCGGCAGCAGCACCAACACAGTTCGCACCACGAAACCAGCAAGCATCTCAAACGACCTTACAAAACCGGCGGCTGCCCGACCGACGTACTACCAGATGCCCGTGCATGACCGACAGAACGGAGATCTCAGACCACCGTCCCGAACAGCTTGCCGATGCCGGCGGTGAGCGCCAAGGCAAACGCCCCCCAGAACGTCACACGGATGGTGGCACGCAGAATGTTCGCGCCGCCCGCCTTTGCCCCGACGGCCCCCAGCACTGCGAGAAAAGCCAGCGATGCCGCGGACACGATCGGCACCAGCGCATTGCCCGGCGATACGATAACCATCAGCAACGGCATGGCGGCGCCGACCGAAAACATCGCAGCCGAGGCCAACGCAGCCTGCACCGGACGCGCCGTGGTGATTTCCGAGATTCCCAGTTCGTCGCGCGCGTGCGCAGTCAACGTGTCCTTCGCCATCAGCTGCTGCGCCACCTTTCGCGCCAACGTTTGGTCGACGCCGCGCTTGATGTAGATTTCGGCAAGTTCGTCGAGTTCGAACACGGGGTTGTCGGCCAACTCCTTCCGTTCCCGCGCGAGATCAGCCTGCTCGGTGTCCGACTGCGAACTGACTGAAACATACTCGCCAGCCGCCATCGACATCGCTCCAGCAACTAACCCTGCGATGCCGGCGATCAGGACGTCATTTTGCGTCGCGGCTGCCGCCGCAACGCCGACGATCAGGCTCGCGGTCGAGATGATGCCGTCATTTGCGCCCAGAACGGCAGCTCGGAGCCATCCGATCCGATTGACGAGATGGTTCTCGGGGTGCGTCCGAAGGCGACTCATATGCCCCCGCAGCCTTGGCGTTGGGATACTTTTGCTCGCTTGGTGCGTTTGTTGGCGACCGGAACGGCAACTGATCGTTCGGATGACCTTGATTGTTTAATCATTGCGGTCACGCCACCAAAAATTAAGGTGCAAGCTTTGCACGCTCCGGTTTCATTCCAATCAGCTTATGTGGTTTTGCAGCATTGAGATTTGCGGCATCCAAAATGGGTACATTGGCTTTCACGGTGACAACTTTGCGGGTCAGACCAACTTTTTCAAGCCAAATGCTATTCAAGATGGACACCTCCACAATTGATGTAGGTCAACCAGGCTCGGTAGGAGGATCGGGACCCTCCCGGATTGACTTGCCTCAAATAGCCAAAGCAAACTGATCGGGTCATGAAACGGTAGCTAAGACTGATAGCGGAAAGCGAACCCGCGTTGGTGGAGGACCTGATTGGACGCCGATCGGCACCGGGGTCACTGTTGTCAAACCAATGAAATCAAGACATTAGATTCGTGCGCGCGACGAGCAAGGGGTCAAAATTCGATCAGTATTCACACTCGATTCCGGACCTCGGGTGAAAACTTGTTCGTCGTCTTGCTTGTCATGGCTCCATCCTCTCAGGAGTTGGAGCCTCCGATCAACCCGGAGCGGTTCAAACGGTCTCAAGACAGAGTCTGAAGTTCGCCAATACCTATCGGAGGCTTGTTTCGCCAGCCGATTATGAACGCCCGTTTGGCCAGCCCGTTCTGAACGCGAGCTATCTGCGCCAGCTCTCTAGCGAGCCGCAATCGCAGCAAGGGGTCGTGAGTCCCCGAGGCGGCAAGACATTTGTTGATGACCCAGCCGAACGGCTCGATGCCAGCGCGCCGCAAGCCCTCCTGAAGGGCAGCGGCCTCTGAAACCGGAGTTGTCTCCGGCAGGGTCACCAGGATCACCTTTGTGTGGGTGGGATCCTGTAGCCGCATCAGCGGGGTAACGATACGCCCCGCTCCGCTCGGTTCGAGTTGGCTGGTCATCTGCCGATGATAGGCGCCGGTCGCATCCAGCAGGAGCAGCGTGTGGCCGGTTGGAGCCGTATCGAGCACCACGAAGGCGCTCCGCGCTTCCGCGACAACATGCGAGAAGGCATGGAACACGGCAACTTCCTCGGTGCATGGCGAAGCAAGATCTTCGAGCAGCAACGCCCTGCCCTGCGCGTCGAGGTCACGGCCACGACTCGCCATGATCTTTGCGACATACCGCTTTGTCTCAATCCGGGGGTCGATCCGGTCGACCGTCAGGCCCGGCATTGCACCATCAACGACGAAAGCGACGTGAGCCGCCGGATCGGTCGTGCTGAGGTGGACGGCATGACCCCGCTTGGCCAGTCCTACGGCAATGGCGGCGGCAATTGTCGTCTTTCCGACGCCGCCCTTGCCCATGACCATGATGAGGCCGCGGGTGCCCTGCGCGATGTCGTCGACCAGCCGGTCGAGGCCCGGCAGGTCCACCGGCTCGGCATCCTGATCGCCGGTTGCAAACGGCGGCGGCGGCGGATTGGAGGACGACAACAATGCCCTGAGCGCCGCAAGGCCGACCATGTCGAAACCAAGCAGCGGGATTTCGTCCCGCGGCAGTTTCGTCAGCAACGCCGGCATCGCGGCCAAAGCCTCGTCCTGATCCCGCTGAAGTGCAACTGCAACGATATCGGTCGGGTCCGTGGCGTGGAAGCGTCCGTTCACGACGAGTATCTGGTTCGAGAGATTGAGCGCGTCAAGTTCGCCCGATGTTCTGGCCGCCTCGCGGATCGCGCCCCGGTCGGCGCGGGTGACCAGGATGATGGTGGTCCGCCTGGAATCGCCCAGCGCCTGAAGCGCCTGGCGGAAGCGGTCCTCCTGCATCTTCAAACCTGAATGCGGCCCGAGGCAGGACGCGCCCCGATCATTGCCCGCCAGAAAGCCGGTCCATGCTTTTGGTAGGCTAAGCAGTCGCAGCGTGTGGCCCGTCGGGGCGGTATCGAAAATGATGTGGTTGAACCCCGCTTCATCGCCGTCGAGAAGCCCCACGAACTCGTCGAAGGCGGCAATTTCGGTGGTGCAAGCGCCGGAGAGTTGCTCGCGTACGGTCGATCGCTCGCCAGCGGTGGTCCCGGGACCAAGTTGTTCGAGCACGCGAGTTCGATAACTCTCGGCAGCCGCCTCCGGATCAATGTTCATTGCCGAAAGTCCGGCGACCTTCGGAACCGAGGTCGGGCTATCAGTCAGGGCAATCCCGAGCATCTCGTCGAGGTTCGACGCGGGATCAGTGCTGACGAGCAGGACACGCAATCCGCGGTCAGCCAGGCCGATGGCTGTGGCACATGCCAGAGAGGTTTTACCAACACCGCCCTTGCCGGTGAAGAACAGAAAAGGTGTCGGAGCGTTCAGCGGCCGAAAGCGACGCATCTATATCATCTCAACGCCGATGCGGAGACCACGCGCCATGGCTCACCTCCTCATTTCTACTGTGAATTGAGCCGACCAAGCTTCCGCGCGGCACGTGAGCGCTTTCGCCGGCATTTCCGCAACCTGAAGCGCTTTGCGCAGTCTGTACTGAATAGCAACGCCATGGGCACGCGTTGTTGCGATGGATCAATAAATGGCAGATGTCAGGCTCCGCCACGTGAAATCTTTTGAACGACGGCCTTTGGCGACGGCCGCTCTGCCGCCAAAAGCGGCCGTTCCCAGTGAGCCGACAGTTGAGCCGGAACGGACCTGTGTCTGCAGAAGCGCGAAGCGTCGCGCTTGACCGGCGGACAAAGGGACGCAAGGAAGTTCTGGGGGAGCGCGTGATTGCGGCTTGGTATGCTACCCTGCAGATAGAGGTCAATCGCGATAGTCCCGCTATCTACGATTGATCTATGGTCTGGACCAGAGGTGAGGTCGCAAGAGTGGTCTATTTCGTCGTCAAATGCCTCTTATCCGGCCTGATCATTGCCATTGTCTCCGAAGTTGCACGCCGCAGCCCGAGCTTTGGCGCCCTGATCGTTTCGTTGCCCTTGGTGTCACTCCTCGGCATTCTCTGGCTCTGGCGTGACACCGGCGACATCGGACGAATTGCAGATCACGCGCAGTCGACGTTCTGGTACGTACTGCCGTCTCTGCCAATGTTCCTGATTCTTCCGGCCATGCTTCGTGCTGGCGTCGGTTTTTGGAGCAGCCTAGGCGCTAACTGTTTGCTCACGATGCTTCTGTATTTCGCCATGGCATGGGGTTTGGCGAAGTTCGGCGTCAGTCTATAACGGATCGAATTATACGACGTTGTCCGGGCCAGCGCGCAATCATTGCCGACACTTATCTCAACCTCAAGCGTCGCGTGCCCGATAGAATATTTTCTGCCGAGCAACCGAGTGTCCGTCGTCAGGTAATTTGAGACTGATCAGGCGTTTCGAGAAGAGAGGCTCTGGCTCATCAGGGGTTAGAGTTTAAGCTGCCTGCAGCCGATGCTGCAAGCGACGGGTTGCGATGGTAGCAAGCTTGATGCGTCTGCGTTCTGCAAGGATGGTCTCCGCTCGGCCGAAGTAGACGTCGGCTGGTGTGACGTTGTCGATGCTCTCATGATAGCGAACTTGATTGTAGTGCTCGACGAAGGCGCCGATCTGTCCTTCGAGATCGCCTGGTAGATAATAGTTTTCGAGCAGAATGCGGTTCTTCAGGGTCTGGTGCCAGCGCTCGATCTTGCCCTGGGTTTGCGGATGATACGGTGCGCCCCGCACGTGCTGCATGCCGTTGTCTTTGAGCCAGTCGGCCAGATCGCCTGCAACATAAGACGCGCCATTGTCGCTGAGCAGCCTCGGCCGGTGCGCAACGGTGATGTGAACAAGGCCCGATGCCGCCAGCGCCTGATCGAGCGTGGCGGTGACATCGGAAGCGCACATCGTAGGACCGAGCCTCCAGGCCACGATGTAGCGCGAGAAGTCGTCCAGCACCGTCGACAGGTAGTACCAGCCCCAGCCAGTGATCTTGAGGTAGGTGAAGTCCGTCTGCCAGAGCTGGTTGATGGCGGTGGTCTTGTCCTTGAACTCGTTCGCAGCCTTGATCACCACGTAGGCCGGGCTGGTGATGAGGTCATGCGCCTTCAGTAGCCGATAGACCGAAGCCTCGGAGACAAAGTACTTTTTCGCGTCGGTGAGCCGTACGGCCAACTCTCGCGGCGACAGTTCGGGAAGCTCCAGCGCCAGGTCGATGATCTGGCCGCGGACGTCGTCCGGGATGCGATTTTAGACGCGGCCCGGTCGAGAGCGATGATCGGCCAGCGCTTCAGGCCCGCCCTCACGATAACGATCGTACCAGCGATAGAATGTGGCTCGCGGGATGCCGAGTTTGTCCAGCGTGCGCTTGGCCGGCAGGTGTGACTGCTCGACCCAGCTCGATGATCTCGGCCTTCTCGGATGCGGGATATCTCATGCCTGGTCTTCCCCATCTGGAATCGCTCGGGTGCCAACGAATAGCTTTCGCTACCGCGAGCTTCGCTACACGAACCTGAAGATGTTCAATTTCGCACAGACGGCCATCACTATCGCACAGTACAATTCTGCGTCGAAAGATCGAAGATGGAACGTTTTCCGTTCATGCTTTTTTTTAAGCAGACGGTTCTCCAGGGTGAGATCGGCAACGACCTCTTTCAAAGCGGTGGCCTCACGGCGAAGATCCTTCACCTCGCCAGGCGTTGCGGCTCGCGCAGTGTCGCCCGCCAGCCGGCGTTTGCCGGCCTCCAGGACGCCGGGAAGGCATCGCCGCCTCGATGTATTATGGCTGGTCCAAGGAGTTGATTTCTCCATTTGCTGCCGCGCTTCTGCGCTAAGCCGCGGCAGTTGCTCGGGCTGTTCGTCGGGTCGAACTGCCACCACAGCATAGGAACCCTGCGGTCAACAGCAGTGGTCAATTCTATACAGACTCCGGACGGCCCAAGCGCCATGCTCTCATTGTCTGGCATCAGATCTAATTGATCTGGGTCAAGACGGCGTCGCTACATTCTTGCAATGCTAACTTTGTCATATTCGCACTGCGGATAACCAGACAGCCGGGAGGGGCTGGCCATGCAGCATGTTTTTCACAGCGCAGACATGGCTCTGGCTGCTCCAGATAGATGCTCTGAGCACCGCAGGGCAGCAAGCTATGAACGCGAATTGGAAAGATATCGGCGCGCTGAACTCCAGCTCCGAGAGATCATCGCTGCTGATGAGAGCCTGCTTCGCCAAAAGGATCAGACGATCCAAAATCAAGCGCTCTTGAGCAGCGAATCCGATCATAGACTCTTGAACGATCAGCAAATGATCGTAAGCCTACTATCGTTGCAAAGCCGGGCGACGGCGAACGTGGAGGCGGCCTCGCAATTGGCTGCCGCAGCCGATCGCATCGCCATGATCGGACGCATCCACCGGCGGCTTCATTCTTTCGATGGCGCAAGGACTGTCGCGTTCAAGAAATTCCTTCAGGACCTTTGCAGTAATTTCTCCTCCCTGATGTCATCCGGACAGCGCGATGAGCGGGACATCGCCGTTGAGGGTATGGAGATCGATCTGCCGACTGCGGCCTGCCGTCCGCTCGGCTTCATCGCCAGTGAACTGATCACGAATGCAGCCAAGTATGGCAAAGGACGGACTACGGTTCGTTTAGAAAAGAATCTTGAAAAAGGTTACGCTCTGTCGGTTTCCAACGATGGAGCGGCTTTACCGGAAGGATTTGATCCAACTGCCAGCAAGAGATTGGGGATGAAGATTGTTCGCTCCTTTGTCGAGCGCATCGGCGGAGAATTGCGGATTGGCCGAAGCGATAACAACAAAGGTGCACGATTTACGGTGTTGTTCTCCTGATTGCTACAAACCCTGGAGGTTTATCATGTCGTTGAAGCATAACTCCGCATCGCGGTTGTTCGCAGTATGCGCACTCGCAACGTTGAGTCTCACAGCCGTTGCCCAGGCACAGCCGACCGATCGGGGTCGCGGCGGCCGTGACGGCGGCGGCTACATGATGGGCCCGGGCATGATGGACCGCCAGCAGCTCGGGCGCATGTGCGGCCCGCGCGCAGCCGGATTCACTGAATGGCGGCTCGATCGACTAGAACGAACAGTTAAACTAACTGAGGTGCAACGCGCCAAGTTCGATGAATTCAGGGCGGCCTCCAACAAGGCCGCCGAAACAGTACGCGCGGCCTGTCCTACTGACGTTCCCGCGACAATCGTGGACCGGATGGAAACGATGGAAAAACGGCTCGACGCCACGTCGCAGGCGATCAAGACGGTGCGGCCGGCGCTCGAAGCGTTCTACGCCACGCTCAGCGACGAGCAGAAAGCTCAGCTCAATTCTGACCGGGGGCGGCACGGCCGATTCTGGCGGTGGCGTGATCGCTGGTAGTCGTCAATGATCACAGCGAACTGCAATTGGGACGAGATGACGAAGACATGAATCGCAATGTGCTCTATCTCGTTATCGGCGCGCTCGTCGTCGCTGCCGGGGTCTTTGGTTACATGCTCTATCAGGAACGTCAGAAGACCACTGGCGTCGAGATCAATGTCGGCAAGAGCGGAATTTCTATCGAGAAAAAGTAGCCCTGTAATTCTCGGATGGCGCCACTCGACAGCGCGTTATCTAGGAAATGTAATGTAAACGCACTTATGAGACATCCGCGCGTCGATTATAGCCGTTCGCGGAGGATCTCGTAAGGCGCTTTTCCGTTGTGCACCGTGAGGCCGGGGGAGGTTGTAGAACTGCTCCCCCTCGGACAGCCTTGCGCGGAGGTCGACATCGTCGGTGTAGGTGAGGAGCCTGATAGAACTCCTGCTCATCCGTTCGATGTGATCGTTCGACCTTGCCGTTGAGCTGAGGCGACGCGGGTTTGATATAGGCGTGGCGAATGCCCCGGTCTTCAACATGCCAGTGGAATTGGGCTTGGAACTCATTGCCGTTGTCCGTTCGCACCTCGCGGATGCGGAACGGGAATTTGTCAATGATGGTGTTGATGAAGTCGATCGCGTTCGATTGATTGTGGCGGTCGTATATTTTCAGGGCGCGAATGCGCGTGGCATCTCGATCGCGGTGTACTGGTAGCGCTTGACGGGCTTGGCGCCTTTGCCTTCGAATTTCAAGAACTTGACGTCGACCTGGATCTGATGACCCGGCACCTGCTTCTGGTATCGCTGGGTGTGGATCTTGCGAACACGCGTGCCGCCGGACAACCGGCTGAGGCCGTTGCGCCTGAGAATGCGATACACGCCGGCATCGGAGATGGTGATGGCGTGATAACGCGCCAGGTACCAAACGATGCGTACGGGCCCCAGGCGGTAGGTCGTGCGCAGGTGCAGCACTTTCTCAATGACCTCCGGAGCCGTGCGATTGGCGGGATTTTTCGGAGCTGTCTTGCGATTTTCGAGGCCGGCGAAACCGTGCTGCCGATAGGCGGTCCGCCAACGATAGAAGCTGGCCCGACCGACGCCAAAATACCGACATGCCTTGCCAACATCACCGATCTTGTCAGCGTGTTGAAGCACCCGCAGCTTGTGGTCCGCAGCTCGCCTGAATTTGTGCATCGAAATCATCCTTCCTGCCCTTGAGGCTCAGATTAAAGGATGTCTCGCAAGTCCGTACATTCCTACACGCCAACGCAGACGCCGGGCAGCTCGAAAAATGCCATTTTAAACCTTTGCATCAATGCGAAGGATGCGAAGCCGGATGGCGGTAAGCTGACCATCGAGACAGCGAACTCCCACCTCGACGAGGCCTACTCTCTTCAACACGACCTGCTCAAAGGTCAGTACATCCTCATCGCGGTTACCGATACGGGTTCAGGAATGACCGAAGAGGTCGCCAATAAGGCGTTTGATCCCTTTTTCACCACCAAAGATGTAGGCAAAGGTACCGGTCTCGGGCTGTCGCAGGTATACGGATTTATCAAACAATCCGGCGGGCATATCAAAATCTACTCAGAGCTAGGACACGGCACAACGATCAAAATGTACTTGCCGCGGCTGCTGGAAACGGGCGCCAAACCAAAGATCATCGTTGCAAACGAAACATCTTCGCGGGAGCTGCGAACCAGCAACTCCCTCCATACCATCCTTGTCGTGAAAGATGATGTGCGGGTGAACGAGATGACCGTCGCATTACTGCGAGAGTTAGGATACACGGTCGTCCACGCAGATGGTGCCAGTAGCGCTCTGAAAAAACTCGACGCACATCCTGACATCGCAATGCTGTTTACGGATATCGTCATGCCTGGCATCGGCGGTTTGCATCTGGGCGTCGAGACATTGCGGCTGCGACCGGACATCAAGATTCTGTACACAAGCGGTTTCGCGCGCGATGCAACCGTTCACAGCGGAAAGCTGGATTCTGGGCTAAATTTCATCGCGAAGCCGTTCACGCTCGCGCAAATTTCCACGAAAATGACCGAGGTGCTCGTTGAAAGCGCGGCAACCTAGAAGTTCGCCTTAGGCTACACGTTTCTCACAGACGGTCGTCATTCTAGAGGCGACTTCTCGCCTTCAAGTTGAGAGGCCTTCCGCATTGTACGGCGGTCACTTTCACTCGTATTCGGACCCATGGTCATCGGACCGGCATGCTCCGCGCGAAAGCGGGGCGCAGTTTCGCTGTGCGCAAGGTCTTTCCAACGTTCCGCTTCGCCGAGCCACTTCCAACTGTGTCGGATATCAAGTGTCGCACGTTGGCGGCACAATAGTTCCATATCACGACAGCCTATGGGATCGTTCATAGGCATGACGTGCCTCGTAAAATCTGAGGCCTTCAATCCACTGGAACGCCACCTTTTTGCGTTCGTCGTCACGGCAAATTTTTCGGTATGATTGCAAGCGTCGCATTTGAACGTACGCAGATCGAAACCTAACACCGAAGGTTTGATGTTGGTAAGCATCATCTGACTATGGCAATCCGGACAACAGGCACTGTCCGTCGTCAGATAATTTGAGACTGATCAGGTATTTCGAGAAGGGAGGCTCTGGCTCATCAGGGGTTAGAGTTTAAGCGGCCTGCAGTCGGTGCTGNCTGTCCGTCGTCAGATAATTTGAGACTGATCAGGTATTTCGAGAAGGGAGGCTCTGGCTCATCAGGGGTTAGAGTTTAAGCGGCCTGCAGTCGGTGCTGCAAGCGACGGTTAGCGATGGTGGCAAGTTTGATGCGTCTGCGTTCTGCGAGGATCGTCTCCGCTCTGCCGAAGTAAACGTCGGCAGGTGTGACGTTTTCGATACTCTCATGATAGCGAACGTGATTGTAGTGCTCGACAAAGGCTCCGATCTGTCGGTCGAGATCCCCGGGTAAATACTAGTTTTCCAGTAGAATACGATTCTTCAAGGTCTGGTGCCAGCGCTCGATCTTGCCCTGGGTTTGCGGGTGATACGGTGCTCCTCGCACATGGCGCATACCCTTATCTTCAAGCCAGCCGGCCAGGTCGCCTGCAACATACGATGCACCATTGTCGCTGAGCAGTCTCGGCCGCTGCACGGCGGTGGTGCTGTCGAGGCCCGATGCCGCCAGGGCCTGGTCCAGCGTGGCCGTGACGTCGGAAGCGCACATCGTGGGGCCGAGCCGCCAGGCCACGATGTAGCGCGACAGCCAGTGATCTTCAGGTAGGTAAAATCCGTCTGCCAGAGTTGGTTGATGGCGGTGGTCTTGTCCTTGAACTCGTTCGCTGCCTTGATCACCACATAGGCCGGGCTGGTGATCAGGTCATGCGCCTTCAGTAGCCGATAGACCGAAGCCTCCGAGACAAAGTACTTTCTCTCGTCGGTGAACCGAACGGCCAGCTCCCGTGGTGACAGCTCTGGGAGTTCCAGCGCCAGGTCGATGATCTGGCCGCGGACGTCGTCCGGGATGCGATTCCAGACGCGGTCCGGTCGGGAGCGATGGTCGGCCAGCGCTTCGGGCCCGCCCTCACGATAACGATCGTACCAGCGATAGAATGTGGCTCGCGGGATGCCGAGCTTGTCGAGCGTGCGCTTAGCCGGCAGGTGTGACTGCTCGACCAGCTCGATGATCTCGGCCTTCTCGGATGCGGGATATCTCATGCCTGGTCCTCCCCATCCCCGTTCATACTTTTTTTAAGCAGACGGTTCTCCAGGGTGAGGTCGGCAACAACCTCTTTCAAAGCAGTGGCCTCACGGCGAAGATCCTTCACCTCGCCAGGTGTTGCGGCTCGCGCAGTGTCACCGGCCAATCGGCGCTTGCCGGCCTCCAGGAACTCCTTGGACCAGCCGTAATACATCGAGGCGGCGATACCCTCTCGGCGACACAGCTCGGAGATATTCTCTTCACCGCGCAGTCCCTCCAGCACGATGCGGATCTTCTCTTCTGCCGAGTACTGCCGGCGCGTCTGACGCCGAATGTCTTTCAGCACTTGTTCTGCCGGCGCTTTATCCGGCCCAGATTTCTGTTTCATCTTCGCTCCTTGCGGCTACGATGAACCAGAAATCCTCCCTTCGTGAAGTCCCTCAATTTGTCTCAGGGGTGCTGACGGGAAACA